>CAVQSX010000031.1:0-10704 GCA_963715905.1 uncultured Actinomycetota bacterium | reverse complement strand
CTCGACGCCGTCGGGCTACTCGAAGAGCGGATCGGCAATTAAGTTCGGCTGCTCATCCGATCCGCAAGGTTTGTCCGCCGTCGATGACAAGTTCCGCTCCAGTGATGAACGACGCATGGTCCGACACGAGAAACGCCACCGCATCGGCGATCTCGTTCGGCTTGCCGATCCGGCCGAACACTGCCGTGGCGGCCAGCCGCTGCTGCGTGGCTTGGTCAAGCATCGGAGTCTCGACCGGTCCGGGGAACACCGCGTTGACCCGGATACCGAATTCCCCGAACTCAGCGGCGGCGATCTGAGTCAAGCCGCGCAGCGCCCACTTCGACGAGCCGTAGGCGGCGTGGCTAGGGAACGCCCGTACGGCGCCCGTGCTGCAGGTATTGACGATCGACGCGCCCTGGGCCTCTTTTAGTGCGTCGAGTGCCGCCCGCATACCCAGGAATGGCCCGAGGCAGTTCACCCGCCAACTTCGCTCGAAGCCATCCGGTGTCTCATCGGCGAGCGGCGCGCGGTGCAGCATCCCAGCGTTGTTGACCAGCGTGCTCAGTGCACCGAACCGGTCGACTGCTTGGCCGACGGCTGCGGCCCACTGCTCCGCCGAAGTCACGTCAAGCGGGACCGCGACCACCTCGACGTCATCCAATTCCTCGGTGCCGGCTTGCAACTCGTCGGCCATTAGGTCGCACGCGGCCACCCTGAAGCCGTCTTGGCGTAGCCGCTTTACGATCGCGGCGCCTTGCCCGCGGGCAGCACCCGTCACCAGGGCGACCCGGTTATCTGTCTTCACGAATGCTGCTCCTACGGTCTGTCGGAAAGCCCTTTGGCGGTGAGGAATTGGCACCGCCGGCGCTGGAATCGCCAACGACCATAAGACCTGACCAAGTCGTCTTCATACAGCGCCGGCCTGAGCTCTTGGGTTGATGAGTCGATGAACAACATCTGGGTCCGTGCCGTCGCGGTCTCGCCATGCAGATCGACGAGCGTCGCGCCACACAGATGCATGCCCCGGGGGGCTCGGGTAAACATTTCGCGGATCCGCTCGCCGGCCCACGTCTTCCCGTACACCAGAAACTCCGCATCGGCGGTGAACAGCTCCAGGCAACCGTCGAAATCGTCGACATCGAGGGTGAGCGCGTATGCGGCGAGCAGGTCGCGGATTTCCTTCTCGTCACTCATCGATTACCACGACCCGGGAATCATTCGACAAGCGCGATCTTGATACGTTCGGGTGTCGGCCGGCAGGCCAGGTCGAAGGCCGACTGCACGTCGTGGACGTTCAGCGCGTGTGTGATGTAGCGCCCCAGCAATTCGGGATGTTGGCGGGCGAAATGGTCGGCGCGGCCGAGAACCCGTCGCCGATCAAGTGTCACACCGGATTTCAGCGTCAGGTTATTCCGCAGCACGGTGCGCATGCTGATCGGGTAGCTGTCATCGTCCGGGACGCCGAAATAAAACACCGTGCCGCCGAACGCGGCCGCCTCTACCGCGTGGCCAAGCGTTGCCACCTGATGCCCGACAGCCTCGATGACGACGTCGGGACGGTCAGCGGGCAGGTGCTTCACCCAGCGGTCGCTCGTTGCCCGCACGATCGTGTCGACACCGAAAGCCGCGCCGATGCCGGCCCGGTCAATCGGGTCCACACCGGTGACATGGCGTGCCCCAAAGGCTTTCGCAACATAGGAGAACAACAGTCCGATCGAGCCCTGGCCGATGACCGCGACGTGACGGCCGCGAAGGTCGGGCAGTTGCTCGACCGCGTACAACACGCACGCCAGGGGTTGAAGTCCGACTGCACGTTCGGGACTAAGCGCGGGATCGTACGGCGCCAGTCCGTCGCCGTGGGACACCACGCGTTGCATCAGACCGTCGAATCCAGAGGCCCATCCGACGACCACGTCGCCCTGTTTGTGCTCGGGATGCCTACTGGCGAGTACTTCGCCGGCAATCTCGTGAATGGGGAAGCCGTCCATTTCGGCGACGCTGGCCCCGGTGTCACCGGGCAGCCGGCCCTGGGTGCCGCGGAAACCTGGGATGTCGCTGCCACAGATTCCTGCGGCCAAAAAGCGCAACAGCACCTCACTTTCGCGGAGGCACTCGGCGGACTTGTCCGGCAGATCTGTTCTCTCGAACGTGTATGGCGCGACGAGCCGGTAAGACCACACGGTCAGACCTCGACCGGGATTTTGTTCCAGCCCCACTGGAAACTCGACGGCGGCCTGGATGCGGCCTCAGCGTTGACGTGATACGCGGGCACCCGTTTCAGCCACTCCTGCACCAACACAGCGATCTCGAGGCGAGCCAGGTGAAAGCCAAGGCAGAAGTGCTGGCCACGGCCGAAAGCCAGCGAGCGGGCGATAGGTCGATCCCAGATGAACTCGTCGGGGTCGGGATACTCCCGCTCATCGCGATTCGCCGAAGCCAGCAAGGTAATGATCCGCTGACCCGGTTTGATCGTCGTGCCGTGGATTGAGTATGGCTTGCGCACCGTGCGCGCGAACCACTGCGCGGGGGCGCAATAGCGGATCATCTCGTCACGTGCGACCGGCGCGTTTGCCTCGAGATCGGCGCGTACCGCCGCCATTTGCTCCGGGCGGCCGCTCAGCTCCCATAATCCATGCGCGACGACCTTGGGCACAGTCTCGGTGCCTCCGATGAACACGCCCAGCATCTGGACGGCGGCTTCGGTGTCGCTGAGCTCGGAGCCATCCGGTTGTCGGTAGCCGATGAGGTTGTCCACGATCGGCAATGTGCCGGCGGCCCCTTCGGCCCGGCGGCGCTGCACGACGGGTATCAGGTACTCGAGATAGCCGGGCCGGGCGTCGGCCACCTCCACACCGCTTCCCGGCTGTGCCAGGCTGCCGGCGTTCACCGTGGCCAGCACGTCGGGGGCGAGATCGACCGGTAAACCGAGCAATTCGCAAACCACTGAGGCCGCGACGATGCCGCCGTATTCCTGAGTCAGATCGAACGTCCCGCGCGGAAGTAATTCGTCGAGGCGATCGTTAGCCAGCTCACGGATCCGCTCTTCCAATTTCGCGACCGCCCTGGGCCTAAACGGCGCGGAGGTGCAACGGCGCACATCGTCGTAGATTGGCGTGTCGAAGTTGGCGTGAAACGGCATGGGATGCAGCGGCGGATCCGCGACCGGTCCGTCGTTGTGCGCCGCCAACACGGTCGCGGCCGGCAACGTTCCCTCCGACGCCACGAATGTCCCATCGTTGCTTTCCAGCACGTGCCAGATATCAGCGAAGCGCGATACCGCGAAAGTATCCCACTTGTCGATGTAGTACACGGGGTAGTCGTCGCGCAGCACGCGGTAATACGGGCGCGGATCGGCCATCACCACCGGGTCGAAGGGATCGTAAGAGAACCTTGGCATCGCAGTGGATCCTAGACGCCGCGGATGTAGACGACCCCGGTTGCGCCGGCGGTCCAGGTGGTTGACATTGACACGCTAGCGAGCGTGACACTTTTGCCGTGTTTTGTAAAGCTCCGCCATGTCGATGGAGCGCGAGACCAGCGACCCGACTGGCCCTGCGAGTCAAGAACGTGGACTACGATCGCGCAGTGGCACGCGCGGTTGAACATGACGTCATCGGTGCGCTTCGGCACGCCGGAGTCACCGATGTGGATGGATCGGCACGCCGCTGCGCCGAGTACTCGACGGACGCGTCGCTGTACCGTGTCCTGCCCTCCGTCGTGGTGTTCCCTCGCCACGTGGACGAGATCGAGGCCGTCGGCGAAGTGAGCCGCGCGCTACACGTGCCCTTGACGCCGAGAGGCGCGGGTACCTCGATTGCGGGCAATGCGGTGGGCACCGGCATCGTGCTGGATTTCTCCCGTCACCTGAACCGAATTCACGATATCGATACCGCATCGGCAACAGCTGTCGTCCAACCCGGCGTCATTCTGGACGACCTGCAGCGTGCCGCGGCGACGAGTGGTCTTCGGTTCGGCCCCGATCCTTCCACGCACAGCCGATGCACCGTTGGGGGAATGATCGGTAACAACGCATGCGGCTCGCGCGCCCTGGGCTACGGCCGCACCGCCGACAACGTGGTCGCGCTCGACGTCGTAACCGGGACAGGTGAGTTGCTGCGTGTGGACGCAACCGCGGATCCAGCGTCCTCGCCGACGCTGGCAGCGTTGCGCGGGCTGGTCGGTGAGCGGCTTGCGTTGATCCGAACCGAGTTCGGCCGCTTCAACCGTCAGGTTTCGGGCTACTCGCTTGAGCATCTCTTACCCGAATCCGGCTTCGACGTGGCAAAAGCATTCGTCGGCACGGAAGGAACCTGGGGACTGATTCGCGACGCGACGTTGCGGCTCGTGCGTGCGCCGACGGCAACCGCGTTGGTGGTCCTCGGTTATCCGGACATGGCAACCGCCGCCGATGCGGTGCTCGCCGTATTGTCTCACCGCCCAGTGGCCTTGGAGGGCCTCGATGCCCGCATCGTCGACGTCGTGCGGCAGCGCAGGGGTGCGGCTGCGGTGCCCGCGTTGCCTGACGGGCGAGGCTGGTTGTTCGTAGAGATCGGCGGCGACGCAGCCGCCGAAGTATATTCCCGTGCAAAAGATGTCATCACATCCGCGGATGCGACCGACGGTTGGATTGTGACGGAGGCGAAGGCAGCTTCGGCGCTATGGGGGATCAGGGAAGACGGAGCCGGGCTGGCCGCCCGGGCCACGGATCCCCCCGGACAGTCCGGTTGGGAAGACGCGGCAGTTCCCCCGGCGAATCTGGGCGGCTACCTGCGCGACTTCGAGACGCTCATGGCCGACAGCGGGTTAACCGGTGTGCCTTATGGGCATTTCGGCGATGGGTGCGTGCACATCCGCATCAACTTTCCGCTGCACCGCCCCGACGGTCGCCGCATCTACCGCGACTTTCTCACCGAGGCGGCCCGCCTCGTTGCCAGTTACGGCGGATCGATGTCTGGCGAGCATGGCGACGGACGAGCGCGCGGTGAGCTACTGCCCCTGATGTATTCGCGCGCAGCAATCGACACCTTCGCCGCGGTCAAACATCTTTTCGACCCCGGCGATCTGCTCAATCCGGGCGTCATTGTGCGGCCACGTCCGGCAGACGCCGATATACGGTTGGTCGCGGCCCAACCGATCCGCTCCGACCTAGGTTTCGGATATCAGCATGACAACGGCGATTTCGGCGCCGCGGTCCAGCGCTGCACCGGCGTCGGGAAGTGCCGAAATCGCATTGGCGCCGGCGTGATGTGCCCGTCCTTCCGGGCCACCAACGATGAGAAAGATTCCACTCGAGGTCGTTCCCGGGTTTTGCAGGAACTCGCCAACGGATCCCTTGCGACCGGCTGGCGATCACCAGAGTTGGTGGAGTCGCTCGACCTGTGCCTGTCCTGCAAGGCGTGCTCGTCGGAGTGCCCCACCGGAGTGGACATGGCGACGTACAAATCTGAAGTCCTTTACCAGAAGTACCGACACCGGCTACGACCGCCGGCTCACTATGCGCTCGGCTGGCTACCTCGCTGGGCGCGCCTGGCGTCGCTGGCACCGCGCCTGGTGAACCGGCTGGCCGCAGGGCGATTCGCCGGGCCCGGCAAGCGGCTGGCGGGTGTTGATGCTCGGCGGGACCTGCCGCCACTGGCTGCCCAGTCGTTTCGCCGATGGTTCGCCCGGCATCCCGGCGTCGCCGGCCAGCCGGTGATGCTGTGGGTTGATACCTTCACCAACTACTTCACCCCGCAGGTAGGCATCGCCGCCGTAACGGTGCTCGAGGCCGCCGGATACTCGGTTCGCCTCCCGCCGGGCCGGCTGTGCTGTGGACTGACCTGGATCAGCACCGGACAGCTCGATACCGCCCGAAAGCTGTTGCGCCGCAGCATCGCGGGCCTATCAGACGCGGCGGAGGCCGGGATGCCGATCGTTGGTCTCGAGCCGTCGTGCACGGCGGTCTTCCGTAGCGACGCCGCCGAACTGCTTGGCAAAACCGGCGACGTGGTCAAGGTGTCACAGGCAGTGGTAACGCTGGCGGAACTTCTTAACGGTAACGATGGCTGGCAAGCACCAGATCTGTCCGGCATGTCCGCCGTCGTGCAACCGCACTGTCATCAGCATGCCGTGCTGGGGTTTGGGGCGGATCTTGAAATTCTTAAGCGCCTTGGCATCTCGACACGGGTCGTCGGGGGATGTTGCGGCTTGGCCGGGAACTTCGGGGCCGAACGAGGTCACTACGACATCAGCGTCGCCATCGCCGAGAACGAGCTGCTGCCGGCCGTACGGCAGGCTCCCGAGGCGATCGTGCTGACCGATGGTTTCTCGTGCCGAACCCAAGTTCGGCAGCTGGCCGCCCGCGACGGACTGCACCTGGCCGAGCTGCTTGCCTCCAACGACTCCTCAATCGATCAGGCGTAGAAAGTTCATCACGGTTGTCAGGTGTCGAGTGCCCGGACCTGCTGAATGCGCTCCTCGCGAGGCATGACGGGGCCGTCGTCGAGGGGTTCGTCGATGCCGAGTTCGCCCAGTCCCACTTTGGTCAGCATCGAGGTGCCATACGCGGCGAGCACCAGCTTTTGATCGTTGCTATGACCACCGTCGATAAGCATCGCCCCGATGAAGCAGATGACGGCCATCTTGTAGGCGTTGAACGCGCGGTACCACGATCGGTTCGCGACTTCGATCCCGCTGACCGCCTGGTAATGTGCGAGCAGGGCATCGATGGGCAACGCCGCAGGGTGGCTGGTGATGCCGACGGACTGCATCCAGAGCAGTTCGAGCCATCCGAGGTCAGTCAGTGGGTCGCCGACAGTCGTCATCTCCCAGTCGAAGACGGCACTGACCTCGCCGCCGATGAAGGCGAAATTTCCCGGCTTGGCGTCGCCATGCACCAAAGTGATACTGGGACAAGGCTTGGGCATGGCCTGGCGCAACGCCGCAAGGAGCCGTTCCAGTGCGGGCAGCGAATCGTGTTTTACCCGGTCCATTTCCGCGGCCCAGTGGCCGAGCTCCCGGCCGAGGTGGTCGCTTCCGTCGTCGAGCGCATCGAGCCCGGTCTGCTTGAGGTCGACCGAGTGAATTGCCGCGAGTTGTTCGGCCAGGCTCCGGCACATCCGCACGACGGTCTGGTCTGCCGCATCGGTGGGTGACTCCATCTCGTAGACGTCGCCGGCGACGCGCTCCATGACGAAGAACGGTCGCCCCAGGACTTCGCCGGTTTCCTCGAGCCATATCGCCCGCGGAACCCGGACCGCGGTGGGCTCTAATGCGCGCAAAATCGTAAACTGACGCGTCAGGTCGTAGGGCTCCAGCAGCGCGGGTGGTTTGGGCCGCAGCCGCAGCACTACGTCTCGGCGTGAGTCCCGCGTCGTGATGGTCAGGACCATCATCTCGGCGGAATGGCCGAAGTTCACCCGGTCGAGGCCTTCGATGCGAACATCTTCGGCGTCGGGCAGTTGCGTGCGCAGCCAGCGGGTCAAACGCTCAACTATGTTGGCGTCCAACGTCATTGATGACCTCCTTCGACTAGAGGATCCTAGCTGTCCGAACGTCGGCGATCGGCCGGTGCTTTGTCCTGCTTGAATGCCGACATGTCCATCGCCGTCCAGTTCGGGTAGCGCGAGTAGCGCTGGCCGCCCATCAGTATTTCGAAGATGCCCCAACCGGTATCACCGTCGAGCTGGAAGCGCATCAGCTGGTCCATCGCCATCGACTTGCCTTCGGTCTCGCTGAGCTGCCCGGGATCTTTGCTGTCCCAAAGAAAATGAATGAAGTAGGCCCCTTTGCCCAGGTCTTGGTAGGTACGGTGCGACATCGGCATCCCGTAGTAAGCATTGACGTCCTGGTGTGGCGTATCGGCGGTGACGCGGTAGGTTGTGCCGTCCTCGTCGGTGATGACCAGCATGGCACGTGCCGGCCGTTTGCGGTCGCCGTCGAATTCCACTTCGTGTTCGATCTTGACGAAACGCTTTGAGAGCGTTCCGTCCGTGTGCGTTATGCCGCCGTCGACGTAATTGACCGTGCCTTCAGATGATTCGATGACCCAGGCCTCGATGGCGCGGTCCCCGAAGCCGGCGTCCAGCCACAGCCAGAAGTCGATTTTGTCGGCGACACGCACGCCGAAGGTTCGGTCCCGGCCGCCGTGGAACCCGTCGACGCTGATGCGCTGACCCTCGATCTCCACCCAACCGGTCCACCGGCCCGGTTCCTTCATGTGATACATGTCGGCCAGCTGTTGCCCGTTTTTGTCGCACACCTTCATCGGCAATAACTCCCACATCGGCGCGGTGGGTTCGTAGTAGAGTTCCCAAGCGATGCCAGAGTCATTGGGGTCGACGTCGAGTCGCCACTTCTTCAGTGGCTCGATACAGGTCCAGCGCATGGGCCCGGCGCCTACCTCGCCGCGATCGTCGCCGCTGACCGGCCGCCCGGACAGCAGATCCCAGTGCCGGCCGTCGGCGAGACTGACCTTGACGTAGCCCATACCGGTGCGGGTGTTCGGGTTGTTGCCGTATCCGCTGGCCAGCAGCATCGTGCCGTCCGGCGAGTTAGCGAAGAAGTAGCAGCGGTCCGACCACGTGGGGTCGGGATCATGAACCTGATCGAACGTCGTCGGAAGTTGGTGAGTGAACGACTCGTCAGCGGCGGAGTAACCCATGACTGCCCTTTCCGGTCAGTGACTGAAAGGCCCGCGTCCCCGCGCAGAACGAACGCGTGCTCACCAGATATTGCGTGGCGCAACGTATCCCGTAGCATCGACGGCATGCAACCGAGCAGGCGGTGGGGCGATGATCGCGCGATCCTCGATGACGAGGAGGCCCGCAGCCGGCTCTTGGACGCCGCGGGCCGGTGCATCGTGCGCCGCGGCAATGCCCAGATCCGGATGGCGGAAGTCGCGGACGAGGCCGGTGTGTCTCGCTCGACCGTCTACCGCTACTTCCCGGGCCGCGACGAAGTCTTGCTGGATCTGTTGCTGATGCGTGTCGACGCTGCGGTCGGCGATCTGGTCCGCTCCCTGTCCAATCCCGACGACCCCGTCTCTTCGTTGCCCGAGATGGTACTGGTGCCGGTGGGGTCGGTGGAGGGTGATCCGCTGAACGAATCGCTGTTCGCCGCCGAGAGCACCGCGGTGGCCGCCGCTCTGGAAATGGGTTCGCAGCCCATCGTCGATCTGCTTTTGCGGCACTACGAACCCCTGTTACAGCGATGGAAGCTCGCCGGCCGCCTCTATGCAGACCTCGATCTGCGGTCGATCGTGCAGTGGCTGCACACAACGGCGCTGTTCCTACTCGCGCCACCCTGGCGGAACCGCGCCGCAACCGACAAACGCGCGTTCGTAGAACAATTTCTGGTGCGCGCGCTCGTGCCACCAATCAGACAATAGCTGAGCATTGTCTGATGTCCAGACCTTGCGCTAGCTTTGTCGTGGCCGCGCGCGGTGCCTTACCTGTTCGCTGAACCCTGGGAGAGCAGATCGTCCGATGAAAAACGCTGTAGGGCAAGCCCGCAACGTCGTCGGCCTGGCCGGTCATCTGGGCCGGGGCATCGGCCGGGTGGCCACCGAGGCGGTGGTAGGAGGGCGAGCGGGCCTACCACGCACGGTCGAGGCTATCGACGCCGCGCTGCTGTCGAAAGTCATGGGCACCACGGTGCGTTCCGTCCGTGTCCTGGGCAGCGATGCCGGGACTTCGTCGCGGGCGCGGCTGGCACTGACCGGTGACGGTGTGCCCGACACGGTGTTCGTCAAGATCGCCGCCCAGACCGCCGCCACCCGATTGATGGGTGAACTCGGCCGGCTCGGGGACACCGAGGTGCGCTTCTACAGCCAACTCGCCCCGGAGCTCACCGGAGTGCCGAAAGCCTATGGGACGAGTTTCGATTCCTGGACGGGTCGGTACCTGCTGGTGTTGGAAGATCTGCCGGCCGACTCGTGCGTATTTCCCGACACCTTGCACCCGCTGTCTGTCGACCAGGCCCGTCTTATCGTCGAATTGCTCGCCGTCCTGCACGCCACCTTCTGGAACCGCCTTCCGCAGGACGCGCGCGGTCCGTTGGGATGGCTCTACACCCCGTCGGGTGATGTCACCTCGCTAATGACCGGGTCGCTGATGAACACCTCCATCAAGCGGCTTTCCGAACGCACCACCGTCCCCGTGGGGAACGGTCGCTTCATCGCCGACAACTACCGCGCGGTGGCCGCGCTAATCGACACTCCGCCACACACCGTCATGCACGGCGACGCCCACCCGGGAAATGTCTACTTCCGCGACGGCAAAGCGGGACTGCTCGACTGGCAGGCCGTGCGGCGCGGGCATCCCAGCCGCGAATTGGCCTACACCCTGATCACCAGTTTGACGCCGGACGACCGCGGTGGCGCTCAACGCGGCCTGCTTGACGACTACCGACGGGCGCTGGCCGCGGCCGGCGGACCGGACCTCGACGCCGGCGACCTGTGGCTGCGGTACCGGCAGGGCGCGCTGTACGCCTACACGGCCACACTGATCACCGTGGGGATGGGGGGAATGCAGGTCGAAGACATCGCCATGGAGGGCCTGGCACGCAGCGTCACCGCGCTCGACGACCTGGAAACCGTCGCAGCGCTGAAAAATGCAATCTAGCTGCGCGCATCCGACTCGACCCGTGCTCACCCGACTACGTGTGCCCCCGCGAGAGTAAGGCCCCCCTGTCGACGTACACATCGTTGCGTGCGATCCAGCCGTCTACCGCGGCCCTGTCTGC
>CAVQSX010000030.1:0-140234 GCA_963715905.1 uncultured Actinomycetota bacterium | reverse complement strand
ACGTCGCGCAGCGCCCCGACCGCGTCGTAGAAGCTGCCACGGTCCTCGACCCCGAAGTTTTCCGCCATCGTGATCTGCACACTGGCGATCTGGTCACGGTTCCACAATGGCTCAAAAATCGTGTTGGCGAACCGCAGGAACATGATGTCCATCGCGGGCTCTTTGCCCAGGAAGTGGTCGATGCGGAGGATCTGCCACTCCTGCAGGTGCGTGCGCAGATCGTCGTTTAAGGCGCGGGCCGAGTCCAGGTCATGGCCGAAGGGTTTCTCGATCACCACCCGGGCACCCCCGGTCAGGTGGGCGGCGGCCAGGCCTTCGACCACCAGGCCGAACAGCGAAGGCGGGATCTCCAGGTAGAACACCGGGGTGTGCTTGCCTTGGATCGCTTCGCCAATGCGTTCATAGGTTTTCGCGTCGTCATAGTTGCCCGACACCAGTGATAGCCGCTTGGCGAAGCGGGCAAAGACCGCGTCCTCGAGGGTCTCGCCGCTTGATTGAATGGCCGCGCGCGCATGAGCCTGCAGCTCCTCATCGGACCAGGGGCGCCGGGCGACACCGACGATCGGACAGTCCAGAAGTCCGCGACGTTCCAGCCGGTACAGCGACCGGAATGTCATCTTTCTGGCCAGATCTCCGGTAATGCCGAAGATCACCAACACATCAGCCGGGGTGGTCGCCGGGTCGGTCATGGCACGCCTTTCTCGAAGTGGATGCCGAACCTTGAGCGGTTCTCGGGGGATTCGCGCGGCGCTCGGAACCCAACAATCGTTCGGGCCAAAGGGACAATTCCGGCACGCTTCTTTGCGTGGTCCTGCAGGGTGATCGGACGCCTTCGTGTCGGGATCTAGATCCCGTCAGCTAGGGCTGAGGCGTGCAGAATATGCCCGAAAAAGGAAACTTCACCAGAGCGGGATCCTGTGAAAAATGATCCCGCCTGAACAGTCAGTGTCCGGGCGCGACGGCGATCGACTTCGCGTCCAGATAGCCGTCCATGCCTTCGGGTCCGAGTTCGCGACCGTAGCCACTGCCCTTGACGCCGCCGAACGGCGCGAACGGGTCCATGGTGTAGCCCTGGTTGATCCCCACGGTGCCGGTCCGAATGCGCGCGGCGATGGCCAGTGCCCGGTCGGTGTCGGCGGTCCACACCGACCCGGCCAAGCCGTAGTCGGAATCGTTGGCGATGGCCACCGCGTCGTCCTCATCGCGGTAGGGGATGACGGTGATCACGGGACCGAAGATCTCTTCTCGCGCAATGCGCATGGTGTTGTCGGCGGCAGCGAACAGGGTGGGTTGGACGTACCAGCCGCGGTCGAGTCCGTCGGGCATTTCGGGGCCGCCGATGACACGCTTCGCCCCTTCGTTTTGACCGATGTCGATGTAATCGCGGACGCGCTGTTGTTGGCGCTGGGAGACTAGCGGGCCGACCTGCGTTTCGGGATCGCTCGGATCGCCTACCCGCAGTCCGCCCATTTCCGCAGCCAGCGCGTCGACGTACTCGTCGTGGCGCCCCTCGGGCACCAGGACACGAGTCAACGCATTGCAGATTTGGCCGCTGTTGGACAGGCTGGCCGATCGCACCCCGACGGCCACCTTCTCGGGCGCGGCGTCATCGAGGACGAGGGCGGCGGACTTGCCGCCGAGTTCGAGGCTGACCTTGGTGAGATTGGGTGCGCATGCCGCCGCGACCGCCCGACCCGCGGCGGTCGAGCCGGTGAACGACACCTTGTCCACGCCCGGGTGGCTCACCAGCAGCTCGCCGACGGTGCCGTCACCGGGTAGCACGCTGACCACACCGGGGGGCAGGTCGATCTGGCCGAGCATCTCGGCCAAAAGCAGGGCGTCCAAAGGGGATTCGGCGGCCGGCTTGAGCACCACCGTGCAGCCGGCGAGCAGTGCGGGCACCAATTTGGCGACGATGAGGAACTGCGGCATGTTCCACGGCACGATCGCAGCGACGACTCCGACCGGCTCCTTGCGGACGTGCACATCGGCGCCGAAGAAACCGGCCCGGGTCTCCTGCCACGGGTGCCGCTGCGCCAGGTCGCAAAAAGCGCGCATCATCATCGCTGGCAGCCCGACCTGGGCGCGCTGGGCGAACGTGATGGGTGCGCCGATTTCGGCAGTGATGGTTTCGGCCATCTCCGCGCGCCGTTTGTCGTAGACCTCGGCGAGTCGTTGGATGGCCGCGATGCGTTCCGCCGGGTCGGTGCGGCGCCAAGGCCCGGAGTCAAACGCCTCGCGCGCGGCGTTCACGGCCGACTCGATGTCGGGCCGCCCGGCGGCAGTGACTTCGGCGATGGCTTCCCCGGTGTGGGGTGAGATGACTTCGAAGACTTTTCCGTGTGTCTGCACTCCGAGTCCCATTCCCGCAATATCAACTACTTGTGATTAAGACTCTGACCATATACCGTCGGCTCGACGGAGTCATACGGATCACTCAAAACGGTGGTTGCTGAGCTATTCCGCGCCATCTCCTAAGCCCAGGGGTCCGTGCGAGATCGGAACGGACAGGAGCGATCGTGCCTCGATTTCCCAAGCCGCCGGAGGGCAGCTGGACGCAGCATTACCCTGAACTGGGCACCGAGCCGGTGTCCTACGAGGACTCCATCAACCCGGAGATCTTCGAGCTGGAGCGCGAAGCGATTTTTAAACGCGCCTGGCTCAATGTGGGCCGGGTCGAACAGCTTCCGCGCAAAGGTAGCTACTTCACCAAGGAGCTCAAGGCCGTCAACTCCTCGATCATCCTGGTGCGCACGACATCCGGGGAGATCAAGGCGTATCACAACGTCTGCCGTCACCGCGGCAACAAGCTGGTGTGGAACGACATGCCGCAGGAGGAGACCAGCGGTGTGTGCCGGCAGTTCACCTGCAAGTACCACGCCTGGCGTTACGACCTGGACGGCAAGCTGACTTTCGTGCAGCAGGAGGGGGAGTTCTTCGACCTCGACAAGAGCCAATATGGGCTGGTGTCTGTGCACTGCGAAGTCTGGGAAGGCTTCATTTTCGTCAACTTCGCCAAGGAGCCGGCGCAGTCCTTGCGCGAGTTCCTCGGGCCGATGATCACGGATTTGGAGGGTTACCCGTTCGGAGACCTGACCCAGCGCTTTTACTACCGGTCGGAGGTGAAGGCGAACTGGAAGCTCTACATGGACGCTTTCCAGGAGTTCTATCACGCGCCGATCCTGCATGCGAGCCAGTCGCCGACGGCCTATTCAAAGGCGGCCGCGGAGTCTGGTTTCGAGGCTCCGCACTACCGGCTGGAAGGTCCGCACCGGCTGGTCAGCACGTCGGGTATCCGCGCCTGGGAGATGGCGGACGAGATGCGCAAGCCGATCGAGGACGTCTGCCAGAGCGGACTCTTCGGGCCTTGGGACAAACCTGATTTGGGCGAGATGCCCGTTGGGCTGAATCCCGCGAAGTGTGATCCGTGGGGACTGGATTCATTCCAGCTGTTCCCCAACTTCGTCATCCTGTTCTGGGGTCAGGGCTGGTACCTGACGTACCACTACTGGCCAACGTCCTATAACACCCACATCTTCGAGGGCACGCTGTACTTCCCGCGGCCGCGCACGCCCCGCGAGCGCGTCGCCCAGGAATTGGCGGCGGTGTCGTTCAAGGAGTACGGGCTGCAGGACGCCAACACCCTTGAGGCGACCCAGACGATGATCGAATCGCGGGTGCTCGACCGGTTCGTGCTCTGCGACCAGGAAATCCTGATACGCCACCTACACAAGGAGACGGCAGCCTGGATCGACGACTATCGCCGCACCTCTGGCGTGGCCAAGGCGGGAGTGTGAATACGGTGACCGCTTTGCTGCCCGGCGAATTCGCCGACCTGGAACAGTTCGCTGAGTGGTGCCTGCCCAGCGAACCGCAGCGTTACGCGAAGAGGCTGGCGAGTTCGATGACCGAAATGAAGGCCTTTTACGACGCGATCATGCCGCGCGCCGAGGAGGCACTGGTCTACTGCGACAAGTTCCCCCTCGACGACCTGCCCGAAGACGTTGAGAACCTCATGCACCTGCTGTATTCGATGATCATGGTGTCGTTTCCAGTGGAGTGCTGGAAGCAGCCGCGGGTGCCCGACTCCGGTGCGTCCACCCTGGACTGCGTGTCCGAGCCTGTTCCGTGACCGGTCCGACAATCCTGCGGGCCGCGTGGTGGGCCGACGTTGACACCGGCCAGGTTCGCTCACCGGCGGTCGTTGTTGTCGACGGTGAGCGCATCAGCGCCGTCAATCCCGAAGGGCCACTACCGGATCCGGCGACCGTGATCGACCTGGGGAACGTCACGCTGCTGCCGGGTCTGATGGATATGGAACTCAACCTGCTCATCGGCGGCCCCGGCGGCCCCGAGGGCCTGCCGTCGCCGATGCACGGCGTTCAGGACGATCCGGCCTATCGCACCTTGCGCGGTGCGGTCAACGCGCGCACCACCCTGGAAGCCGGCTTCACCACCGTGCGCAATCTCGGGCTGATGGTGAAGACCGGCGGGTACCTACTCGATGTTGCGCTGCAGCGCGCGATCGATCAGGGCTGGCACGTCGGCCCGCGCATCTACCCGGCGGGGCACGCCGTCACCCCCTACGGCGGGCATTTGGACCCGACTGTTTTCCAGCGCCTCGCCCCCGGCATCATGCCGCTGTCCGTAGCCGAGGGCATCGCCAACGGTGTGCCCGACGTGATCGCCTGCGTCCGGTACCAGATTCGCCACGGCGCCAAGCTGATCAAGGTGTCCGCATCGGGCGGTGTGATGTCGCACAGCACGGGCCCGGGCGCCCAGCAGTACTCCGACGCTGAGTTCGAAGCGATCGCCGACGAAGCCCACCGCGCCGGTGTGCGGGTCGCCGCGCACGCCGTCGGCGACGCCGCGATCCGGGCCTGCATTCGCGCCGGGATCGACTGCATCGAGCACGGTTTCCTGGCCACCGACGACACGATCCAGATGATGGTCGACCACGGCACCTTCCTCGTCTCCACCACGTATTTGACCGAGGCGCTCGCGATCGACCGGATCGCGCCGGAACTTCGGAAGAAGGCGGAGGACGTCTTCCCGCGCGCCAAGGCAATGCTGCCCAAGGCGATTGCCGCCGGGGTGCGCATCGCCTGCGGCAGTGACGCACCGGCGATCCCGCACGGCCAGAACGCCAAGGAAATCGTCGCGCTGGTCGACCGTGGCATGACCCCGATGCAGGCCATCCGGGCCGCAACCGTGGTGGCCGCCGAACTCATCGACGCCGACGACGAGCTGGGCCGCCTGGCGCCTGGCTACCTCGCCGACATCATCGCCGTGCCAGGCGATCCCACCCAGGACATCTCCACCACGCTCGACGTCTCCTTCGTCATGAAGGGCGGACAGATCTACAAGACATCGGTCGCCGATGGTTGACGAGGATCCCGCCGTGGAACTCACGGACAACATTCTGTGGCTGCTCAAGCAGGCCTTCTACTTCTCCCTGACCACCGTCAACGAAGCGGTCAGCAGTCACGGCGTCAGCACAGCCCAGATCGGCGTGCTGCGCCAACTCGCCAACGAACCCGGCCTGTCCGGCGCCGAACTCGCCCGACGACTGCTGATCAGTCCGCAAGGGGTTCAACTCGCTCTCACCGCGCTCGAACGCCGCGGCCTGGTGGAACGAAAGCAGGACCCCCAGCACGGGCGCATTCTGCGGGCCTACCTCACCGGTGAAGGCCGTGATGTCGCGGGGACGGTGGTCAACGAAGCGATTGCCGCGCACGAGAAGGTGTTCGGCGTGCTCAACGCCGAAGAGCAGCGCACTCTGCGCGATTTGTTGGGCCGCGTGGTGGAAAAGGGCACCGGCCATGAGCTGTTCGATGACCATGTCGACAACTGACGCTCGCCCGGACTTTGTGCCGTTACGCGTCAAGCGCGTGGTCCGCGAAACCCGTGACGCCATCTCGATCGTTCTTGACGTCCCGGAATCGAGCGTGCGGCACTTCGGCTACCAGGCCGGACAATTCCTGACCCTGCTGGTCTGCGTCAACGGGCGAGAACATCGGCGATGCTATTCGATGTCGTCCGCACCGACGGCGGACCAAGATCTGCGCATCACCGTCAAGCGCGACCGCGACGGCGTGGTGTCGAACTGGCTGAACGATACGGCCGCACCCGGCAACGAAATTCACGCCTTGCCCCCGGAGGGGCGCTTCGTCCTGAGGGACACCGACCGCGACCTGGTTGCATTCGCCGGCGGCAGCGGCATCACGCCGGTGTTCTCGTTGCTGCGCTCGGCATTGGAGTCGACGACTCGCGCAGCCCGGCTGTTCTATGCCAACCGTGGCCGCGACTCGGTGATCTTCGACGAGCCTTTGGCCTCCTTGAAAGATATTCATTCCAAACGCTTCGTCTTACAGCATCATCTCGACGATGAAAGCGGGTTCGTGACGCCCGCGCAGATCGGAGCCTTCATCGCTGATGTCAAGGACGCCGAGTACTACATCTGCGGGCCGGGCCCGTTCATGGACATCGTGCAGACCACCCTGCGAACCGCAGGCGTCCCGACAGATCGGGTCCACCTGGAGCATTTCGAGGTGGCCGAATTGCCCCTCGGCCCGTCGGCCGATGGCGGCGAAGCGGTCACCGAGGAGGTGACCATCGAGCTGGAAAGGCGCAAGATCACCGTGCCCTATTCGCCGGGCGACAGCTTGTTGCAGACCGCCCGGATGGCGGGCCTGAGTGCGCCGTCGTCATGCGAAATCGGTTCCTGCGGAACGTGCATGGCCCGCCTGACGCAGGGCAGCGCCCGGATGATCAACAACGACGCGCTTGAGCAGGATGAAGTGGACGACGGCTGGGTGCTGACCTGTCAGGCCCTGCCGACCAGCCGCACCGTGCGGGTGGTTTACGAGTGAACGCCAGGAGGCCAACGGCAATGGGGCGCAGTCGATGAGCAGGGTAGCGGTCGTGACCGGCGGCGCCTCGGGCATGGGTGAGGCGACCTGCCACGAATTGGGCCGACGCGGGCTCAAAGTTGCCGTTGTCGACGTCAACGAGGAAGCGGCGCAACGTGTCGCCGACGATCTGCGCGCTGTCGGGATCACGGCCATCGGGTTGGGCGCCGATGTCACCGATCGACCCGCCGTCGAGAACGCGTTCGCCAAGGTCCGCAGCGAGCTTGGCGCGATCACTGTTCTGGTGACCAGTGCCGGGCTGTTTGACTTTTCGCCGTTCACCGAGATCAGCGCCGAGTCCTGGGCGCGGATCATCGACGTCAATCTGACGGGGACCTTCCACTGCTGCCAAGTCGTGCTGCCCGACATGCTGGACGCGAAATGGGGCCGGATCGTGATGATCTCGTCGTCGAGCGCCCAGCGCGGCTCACCGTTCGCCGCGCATTACGCAGCGTCAAAGGGTGGGGTGATGACCTTGACCAAGTCGCTGGCCCGCGAATACGCCGCAGACGGGATCACCGTCAACAACATCCCGCCGTCGGGCATCGAGACGCCGATGCAGCACCAGGGGCAAGCCGCTGGATACCTGGGTTCCAACGAACAGATTGCCAGCAACATCCCGGTAGGCCATCTGGGCACCGGTGCCGATATCGCCGCGGCGGTGGGGTTCCTCTGCTCGGACGAAGCTGGGTTCATCACCGGCCAGACACTGGGCGTCAACGGTGGAGCGGTGATGTGAAGTCGTTAGAACAGATGTGTTCGATAGGGAGGCTCGCATGACACGATCGGGTAGGCCAGTGGAGGGTTCCTGGACCGAGCATTATCCCGAATTAGGAACCGGCCCCATTTCATTCAGGGATTCGACTTCGCGTGAGTTTTACGAACTCGAACGCGAAGCGGTCTTCAAACGGGCCTGGCTCAATGTCGCCCGCGTGGAGGAGTTGCCTCGCGTCGGCAGCTATCTGACCAAGGAGATCGAGGTCGTCGGCGTCTCGGTGATCCTGGTCAAAGGCCGAGACGAGCAGATTCGGGCCTTCTACAATGTCTGCCGGCACCGGGGAAACAAGCTGGTGTGGAACGACTTTCCGGCGGAGGAGACGCGTGGTACCTGCCGGCAGTTCACCTGCAAGTACCACGGCTGGCGCTACGACCTCGACGGTGCCCTGAAATTCGTCCAACAGGAATCTGAGTTCTTCGACCTCGACACGGCCGAATACGGGTTGCGACCCGTGCACTGCGATGTGTGGAACGGCTTCGTCTTCATCAACTTCGACGACGAGCCGCGGCAGAGCCTGCGCGATTTCCTGGGCCCGATGATTACCGCCTTGGACGACTACCCGTTCGGCAAGCTGACCGAACGGTATGAATGGGTCGCCTACAACAACAGCAACTGGAAAATCTTCGCCGACGCGTTCCAGGAGTACTACCACGTCCCCTCGCTGCACTCACAACAGGTGCCTTCCGAGGTGCGCAACTCCGGTGCTGCATTCACCTGCGGGCACTTTCAACTCGATGGACCGCATCGGCTGGTATCGACAGCGGGAACACGCCGCTGGCTGCTGGCCCCGGAATACATGTATCCCATTGAACGGGCTACCAAGAGCGGTCTGGTCGGACCGTGGCGCACCCCCGACATCGGCGAACTGCCGGCAGGGCTCAATCCAGGCGGCATCGAGCCATGGGGCATCAGCAACTTCCAGATCTTCCCGAACATCGAAATCCTGATCTACGGCGGCTGGTATCTGCTGTACCGGTACTGGCCCACCTCGCACAACACCCATCGGTTCGAGGCCTACACCTTTTTCCACCCGGCGGGCAGTGTGCGCGAGCGCATCGAACATGAGGTCGCCTCGGTGGTACTCAAGGAGTTCGCGTTGCAGGATGCCGGCATGCTCGGCGGCACCCAGGCTGCGTTGGAATACGGCATTGTCGAAGACTTTCCACTCAACGACCAGGAGATCCTGGTGCGACACCTGCACAAGGTTGCCGTCGACTGGGTCAATGCCTACCAGCGCGAAACCGCGCCGGCGGGGGTGTGACCATGCCGGAAGCTATGTTGCCCAGCGCATTCGCCGAATTGGAGCAGTACGCTCAAACCTGGTGTCTAGCGACTGAAACCGAACGCTGGAACGCCCGGGTGAGCTCCACGATGCCTGAGCTGGGGGAGTTCTATGATGCGTTCTTCCCGCGCCTGGAAGAAGCCATCGATTACTGCGACAAGTTCAGCCTCGACAGCCTGCCCGACGACGCGCTCAACCTGTTGCACATGATCTATTCGCTGATCATGGTCGCGATGGCGGTGGAGATCATGCACCAACCCGTACCGGTCGATGCCGCCGATGCGGTCATGACCCGCACCGGCGAGCCGGTGCCCTGACTCCGGTGCCCAACCCCACTCGAACCATCCATGTTTTGGCAGAAAGGACAGACGATGAGTCTGCTCACCATCACCAAGCTGACCGATTCCGTCGGCGCCGAGGTCTCCGGCCTCGACCCGGCCGCGCTGGCTTCCGACGACCCGGTCGGGGGGGCAGTCTTGGATGCGTTGGAAGACAACGGAGTTCTGGTCTTCCGCGGTCTGCAACTGGACCCGCAGGCCCAGGTCGCGTTCTGCCGCCGGCTCGGCGAGATCGATCACTCCTCCGACGGTCACCACCCCGTCGCCGGGATTTACCCGGTCACCCTGGACAAGTCCAAGAATTCCTCGGCCGATTACTTGAGGGGGACCTTCGATTGGCACATCGACGGCTGCACGCCCCTCGAGGACGGATATCCGCAAATGGCTACCATTCTGTCGGCGCTGCAGGTCGCGGAGCGGGGCGGCGAAACCGAATTCGCCAGTGCCTATTCCGCTTACGAGGCCCTCACCGACGAGGAGAAACGGCGCTTCGGCTCGCTGCGTGTCGTGCATTCACTGGAAGCGTCCCAACGGCGCGCGCACCCGGACGCCAGTCCAGAGGTGGTGGAGCGCTGGCGATCCCGGCGTACCCACGAGCATCCGCTGGTGTGGACGCACCGCAGCGGCCGCAAGTCACTGGTGTTGGGTGCGTCCGCCGATTACGTGGTCGGCATGGATCTCGATGAGGGCCGCGCCTTGCTGGCCGAGCTCCTCGAACGCGCCACCGTGCCCGACAAGGTCTACAGCCACACCTGGTCTGTCGGTGACACCGTCATCTGGGACAATCGCGGAGTCCTGCACCGAGCCGCCCCCTACGACCCCGACTCGGCGCGGGAAATGCTGCGCACCACCGTTCTCGGCGACGAACCGATCCAATAATGAGCGACCGATACCCATTACGGCTGACGCCGCTGCCGGCCCAGGAGTGGGACGATGCCGCCCGCGCATCGTTGGCATCCCTGATACCTCCCGATAGGGCCAATCCCAGCGGCGCAGGCAATGTGCTGTCGACGATGGTGCGCCACCCGGACTTGACCGCGGCCTATCTACCGTTCAACACCTACCTGCTGATGAACTCCAAGCTTTCGCCCCGGATCCGGGAAGTCGCCCTGCTACGGGCGGTGCTCCGCGGCAACTCCGACTACCTGTGGTCGCATCACCTCCCCATCGCCGCGCGCGCCGGGCTGACTCCGGAGGACATCAGCGGCATCCAATCCGGCAACTGCCCCGATCCCCACGATCAGGTGGTGGTCCAGGCCGTCGACGACCTCACCGCCCACTACACCGTCTCGGAAGCGACCTGGGCGGAACTGGGCACGGTCTTCACCGACCAGCAGCGGATGGATCTGGTCTTCACGATCGGCGGCTACCTCTTGTTGGCGATGGCCGTCAACACGTTCGGTGTCCAGCCGGAGCACCCCTGAGAGTCCGCGGTTAGAGCTCCGGGCAGAGCGAGGAGATGAATTGCTGGGTCCGCGTTCGTGACTCGGTGCGGGCGCCGGCGTCGGCTCCCAGCGGCACGATGCGAATGGCGAGGTCCGTGACCCCGGCGTCGCGGTAACGAAGCAGTCGGGCCAGCACCGCTTGCTCGTCCCCGGCGGCCATGGTGTCGCCGACATCGGCCGCGTCGCCGTGTTCCAGCAGGCGGACGTAGTTCGGCGAGAAGTGGGCGTGGCCCAAGACTTCGCTCGCGTACGCCCGCGCATCGTCGACGTCGCCGTTCGAACACAGCGTGACGGGCACGCCGGCGACGATGCGCGGAGTTGGCCGTCCGGCATCCATTGCGGCTGAATTAATCCGTGGTGCGACGTGGTCGTGGATCGCGCGTTCGTCAGCCATCCAGAGGATGGTGCCGCTTGCGTGCTGCCCGGCGATCTGCAACATGGTCGGGCCGAGCGCGGCCAGCAGCACGGGCATCGGCATGGGGTCGGCGACATCGAACGGGCTGTGCACGCGGTAGCTGTCGTTCTCGACGTCGACAGGTCCCGGGCCGCCGAACGCGGCGTCGAGCACCTGGAGATAGTCACGCACCAACCGAACCGGACGATCGTAGGACAGACCCAATTGACCGTCCACGATCCAATCGTGCGACGGACCCAGCCCCAGTGCGAACCGGTCGCTGCATGCCAATTGAGTGGTCAACGCCTGCTGCGCCATCGTGACGGGATGGCGCGTCTGAATTGGCACCACGGCGGTGCCGATTTCGATGCGCTCGGTCACCTGGCCGAGCAGGGCGATCGCGGTCATGGCGTCTAGATAGCCGGGAACCTGCGGAACCCAAAACGACGTGAAGCCAGCGTCTTCGGCGGCTTGGCCGTCGGCCAACAATCCTGTCAGACGGTCAGCGCGCGCCCGCTCCTTGTCGGAGCCGATCATCAGGCCTATTCGCATCAGCGCCTCCGGCTACGGCACATAGCGGTCCCACTCGTACGGCACGACCGGGTGAAATGGCGCGGCCAACAGCGGTTCGATGGCTGTTGCTTCCCAACGCTTGTCGAGGATGGGCCGTAGCCGCTCCGCGGTGGCGACCGGGTCGTCGTCGAGGAAGCAATAGGTGAGTTGCTGCCCCGCCGGGGCGCTCGCCAGTGCCGGACCGACGTCGAGTGCGGCCGTTGACCAGATTCCGGCGACACCCTCCACCTCAAGCAGTTCGGTCGTGGGTGCCTCGTGCGTTTCCAGTAGCAGGTAGACGCCGCGCGCCGGCCACCACGGCAGCACGTCGGCGCCGGCTTTTATGCGCGCCGCGGCAAGTCGGCTCTGCACCTCGTAGACGCCACGCTCGACGTGCGGCAACAGCGGAAGTTTGCGCCCGGCATTGCCCAGCGCGTCGGATAGCGTGAGAAATCCATCCATGCCAGCGACATCGGCGAAGAAATAGGTCATGACGTGATCCACGGCATCGAAACGGTCGTGCCGCACCGCCCTGGCCGCGCGGCATGCGGGCGTTGACACGAGGCGCAATGAGGCCCGGACGGCGCTGAGCCGGTGCTGCTCGGGCCGGTGGTCGAGGGTGTGCCATTGCAGGTAGTCGGCGTCGGTGCCGTCGGGGTGTCGGGTCGCCATGGACACGAACGTGGTGGTGACGCCGCCGTTGCCGGTCGCGAGGATGTCGGGGATCTCGTCGGATGGTCTGCCGGGCAACCGCATCAGCGTTGAACCTCTCGGGTGGTCGAGTCGACGTCGGCGAGTTCGAGTTCCGGGTGGCGTGCCCGGATCATCCGCCGGAAACCGTCGCGCCAGCTGACCTTGGTGCGTCCGAGCACCTGGTGCATGTAGGTGACGTCCGGCCAGAGCGGGGTATGCGCTTCGGGCGTGTAGTCGAACGACGGCTCGATACCGACCAGCTGGCCCATGTACGCGCAGTAGTCCTCGACGCTCACCGTCTCGCTACCGGCCCAGTTCACGACGATGGGCGGCGAGGCGGCAACCTCCATGGCGCGGATTCCGAGTTCAACGTAGTCGTCCTCGTAGATCGGGTTGTAGTTGTTCGGCGCGTCGGGATAGAGCCGAATCGTCTTGCCCGCCAACATCATCTCGAATCGGTCGGACGGCGCCCCGCCCTGCGGGCCGTACGTTGAGCAGATCCGGATGATGGTCAGTGGAATTCCGAACCGCTCCGAGATCCAGCTGCACACCGACTCCGCGGCGACCTTGGAGAAGCTGTAATTCGCCCGCAGCGGCACGCCGGGACCGTCCGCCTCGGTCAGCGGGCGCCGGCCGGGATATCCGTAGATCGATCCGGTCGAACACAGCACGAAACCCTTTGCCGTGCGGCAATGATAGAGCAGTTCACCGGAGTTGTGCGCGTTCGTCTTGAGACAGCGCTGCCAGTCGCCGGTGCCGGTATCCACCGCGGCATGGAAGACGTAACTGAAGTCGTTGGGGACAGCGGAGAAGTCGCCCGTGGACATGTCCAGCGGCAGCGGCGTGATCCCGGCCGCGACGAGATTGTCGATGTCCTGGGGATCGCGCAGGCGCGCCGCGCCCCACACCTCGTTGCGTTGGGCCAGTGCCCGCGCGATGGGAAAGGCGATTTTGCCGGTGACTCCGGTGACGAGGATCTTCTCTCCGTCGAGCAAATCGCCCTCCTGCTGTGGGTGGGTGGTCTTACCATCTCCACAGTAATATGAAGTACTTGATATCTTGAAACGGGGGTGTCGACCGGAAAGGAGCGTCGTGCAGCTGACCTTTGATTCGGACGTTGAGGCGTTCCGATCCGAATTCGTCGCCTTCCTCGACGAACACCTGCCCACGCAGACCGAAGCGGCCGAGCGCTCCCAATCCACGTCGCACATCCCGGAATGGGCCCGACGCTGGCAGCGGTTGCAGTTCGATCATGGCTGGCTGTTGCCCGGCAATACACGGGAATTCGGTGGCCGCAACGCCACGCTTCTGCAGCAGTTCGTGCACCGCGAGGAACTATCCCGCCGGCGGATCTATCAGTCCTTCAACCCGCAGGGCGTGGGAATCATCGCGGCATCGCTACTGACGTTCGGCACTCCCGAGCAGAAACGGCGATGGGCGGTGCCGATCCTGCGCGGCGACATGACGGCAGCCCTCGGGATGAGCGAACCGGGCGCCGGCTCTGATTTGGCCGGCCTACGAACGACGGCCGTCCGGGACGGCGACGACTTCGTGGTCAACGGGCAGAAGGTGTGGACCTTGGAGCCCACGACTCGGATGTCGTACTCACCTTCGTGCGCACCAATCCCGAAGCCCCGAAACACAAGGGCATCAGCGTCCTGATCATCCCCACGGACACCGCCGGCGTCGAGTGCCGGCCGTTCGCCTACGTGTACGACCGTGACCATCTCGATTTCAACGAGGTGTTCTTCACCGACGCAAGGGTTCCCGCCGAGAACTTGCTCGGCGAGCTCGACGGCGGTTGGCGGGTTGCCAACGGATCGCTGGGCCACGAACGCACCATGCTCTGGATGAGTTTCGCCGACCGGCTGCGCGACCTGGTGCAAGACGTCCATCCCGCAACCGCTCTCGACCGGGACCACTACGCCACCCTGGTGATGGACGATCAGGCCCTGCGCCTGCTGGGTTCGGCGGCGCTGGCCCGCGCATCGCGCGGAGAGGAAGACGTCGCCGCGTTGTCGGTGCTGAAGGTGCTGGGGTCGGAGGCCGGGCAGACCGCGACCGAGCACGCTCTGGCCGCCGCCGGCGCGGATGGGCTGATCCATCCCGCATCCACCTCCAACTACAACGCGCTCGGGATGGACCATTCGCCGCGAAGTTGGTTCGCCCGTTATGCGGGCAGCTTCGCAGGCACCATCTCCGGCGGCACATCCGAAATTCAGCGCAACATCATCGCCCAGCGGGTGTTGGGCCTTCCGCGGAGTTGAGTGTCGAGTCGAAAGCCGGAGCGACGAACCGCCGCAGAACCTCCTGTTCGGTTTGCTTGTTGCCGATAGGCAGGTAAGCAAGGGACAACACCACGTGGACGATCCACAGCGCCGCCTGCGGGTCGTCGTCGGTAAGTCCGGTGAGTTCGGCGGCGATTCGGCCAAGCACTGGTGACGAGTGCAGCTCGCTCAGTTCAAGCGCTTTGCTCGAACTCATCATCAGTCGCCGCACCGGGTCCGACCCGATCTCTTCGAGTGCCACACTGATTGCGGTGACGACCCGCTCGGAGCCACTGAGACCCTCGACTGCACGCCGAACGGTGTCAATGATGCCCGCAGCGATGCGCATCAGAACCGCGTCTCGTATCTGCGCTTTACCGCCTGCATAGCGATAGATGGTGGCCCTCGAACAATGCACACGCGCCGCCAAGGTTTCGATGTCGAACGCATCCAACCCATCGCGGACAACGAGGTCAGCGGCGGCGGCGTAAATGCGATCCGCCGCCGCGGCGCGGCGGTCACCACCGACGACCCAATCTTCTCGAACCACTAGAACGCGCCTTAGTAACGTAGCCGGACTGTCATCGCAAATCTGAGACATTGACCTGCCATTGTCTCACGGTAAGCGCAGGCGGATGAGGTTTCGTGAGATGACAGCCACCTTCGCTGGCTACGGGCGATTTCAACTTCGCCGTGATTGCTTGACTCCGCTATCGTCGCCGCCCAGCGTGGAGAAATGACATCGCCGGAAGGTGGCCTCGGCATCGCCCTCTTTGACGATGCGTACCTGCAAGATCCACACCCTCTTTACCGGCACATGCACGCGGCTGGGCACGTCCACCGGATCGGTGATTCAGACTTCTATGCGGTGTCGAGTTGGAACGCCGTCAACGAAGCCGCCGCCCGGTTCGACGATTTCTCCTCGAACCTGACCGCGACCATGACGTATCAAGCCGATGGAACGGTCGCCGCGTTCGCGATGGGAGAACTCGGCGGCGCGACGCAGGCGCTGGCGACGGCGGACGATCCCGCGCACTCGGTCCACCGCCGGACGCTGCTCCCGCAATTGGCGGCGAAGCGCATTCGGGCCTTCGAGCCGTTCATCGCGGAAACGTCCGCTCAGCTATGGGATGCCGGCGAACAAGGAGGGCGCATTGAATGGATGGGCGCCATGGCCAATCGACTGCCGATGATGATCGTCGGACGAATCATCGGCGTCCCCGACACGGACATCGACAAGCTTGTCCGGTGGGGATACGCCGCAACCCAATTGCTGGAAGGACTTGTCACCCAGGATCAACTGGATGCCGCGGGCGTCGCGGTGACGGAACTCAGCGGCTACATCGTCGAGCAGTTGCGGGAGGCCGCCGGCAACCCACAAGACAACCTGCTTGGGGACCTTGCCACCGCATGCGCCTCGGGCGAACTAGACGAGATCACGGCGCAGGTCATGATGATCACGCTGTTCAGTGCCGGAGGTGAATCCACTGCCTCGTTAATCGGTTCCGCCGCATGGATTTTGGCGGTCCGCTCCGACATCCAACAGCAGGTACGCGATCAACCGGAACTGCTCGGCGCCTTTCTGGAAGAGGTCTTGCGCTACGAACCTCCATTTCGCGGCCACTACCGCCACGTCGTCAACGACACCACGCTGTGCGGGACGGAACTCAAAGCGGGTTCACGCCTGCTGTTGCTGTGGGGCGCGGCCAACAGGGACCCGGCGCACTTCGACGATCCCGCACAGTTCCGGCTGAATCGATCCGCTGGGAAAAATCACATCACCTTCGGCAAGGGTGCGCACTTCTGCATTGGTGCCGCGCTCGCACGGTTGGAGGCGAAGATCGTGCTGGGTCAGCTCTTGGAGCGAACCTCACGAATCCACGCGGCTGATACCGGGCGATGGCTTCCGAGCCTCCTGGTACGACGGCTCGAAGGGCTCCTGCTCGCCTGCGATTGACGGGCGGCGAGGCGACCAGCAGTGGGATCGCCACGTCGTCGCGTCTCGCCCCACCGGTCGTTGGCGCACCCTGATGCCCGTGACGTGGCGGCAAGAACTTCCTCGTTAATGCCTAGTGCCATTTTTGGCCAGAGCCTGGTGAGTGGTTGGTTCGTCGCGCGCCCAGTCGGTAATACTGTATTACAGCTAGACAGGTTTACGGCATTACAGTCAGACCGCAACTAGTGGACAATCGGAATATGACGTTCCACGGGTACATAACAGTGCAAACCCGAGGAGTCGTTGCGTTGCCGGCGGAGGTGCGACGGCGCCTGCACTTAGACGAACCAGGCGCGCAGGTCGAGATCACCGAACGCGACGACGGGGTGCTTGAACTGAGGCCATCGCTGCCGATTCCGGCTGATCAGCGATGGTTCTGGAACGATCGGTGGCAGCGACGTGAGCTAGAGGTGGACGCCCACGTCGCCGCAGGCGAGGTTGCTGTGCACGTTGACGGCGACGGGTTACTAGCGCACCTCGACCAGCTCGACGCTGGCGCCGACGCCTCCGGCGGATGAAGTACGAGACCACACCTGCCTTTGACGCCGACTTCCAACCGCTGAAGCCCGAACATCGCGCGGCGTTCCGTGAGGTCCTGACGGCGAAGTTCATACCCGCGTGCGCAGCACTCGCGGCCGACCCCGCGGCAGTCTGGCCAAAGTCGCTGCGGGTGAAATCCATCCGGGGCGCCCCCGGCGTCCTGGAGATGACGTGGTCGTTCGCCAGCCCTGACGACCGGGCCACCTTCGAACTTGTCACGGTCGATGGCGACCCGCGGTGCCGCTGGCGTCGTATCGGTGACCACGATGTATTCAAGGATCCTTAGCCGGCCCCGCGTCCGGCAGGCGGTGCGAGTCCAGCAGCGAACGGTGCGGGCCAACACCGGTCTTGACGATGCACGCGTCTAACGGGAAATTGGCCGCCGTCCTCGCCGCCAGCATTCAACGCTTGAGCGCGCGTCGGCGCCAATAAGCACTATGACTGAAGTCACATTTAGACAAATGTGTCAAAAGATGACGCGCTGGATACGCCCGTCAATGAAGGGATATCCGCGGTGTCCGAACTGCCAAGCATGCTGCCCACGGGCTGGTTTCAGGTGGCCTGGGGCGGCGACCTTGCTGTCGGGGACGTCAAGCCGCTGAACTACTTCGGGACCAAGCTCGTCGCGTTTCGGGACCTGGAGGGGTCCGTCAACGTCCTTGACGCTCAGTGCCAACACCTCGGCGCCAACCTGTCGGTCGGGGGGTGCGTAGTCGAGGGCGGCATCCAGTGTCCGTTCCACGGCTGGGTCTGGAGTGGACAGGGCCGCAACGTTCGCATTCCCTACGAGCAGCGCCCGAACAGAGCACGACGGGTGCGCTCGTATCCGGTGACCGAAATCAACGATTGTGTGTACATGTGGCACGACCTGGCGGGCAGCGAACCCCTATGGTCGGTGCCGGACGCCTTCGACGTACTCGGCGAGCACGTCAGCAGCCAGCAGTATCGGCACGGCGGGGCCGACGAACAAGAGCTGTTCGCCGGGATCCACGTGCATCCCCAGGTCATCGCAGAGAACGCAGTGGACCCCCACCACTTCCGCTTCGTCCACCGCACCCCGATCAGCCCGGTTGTGCTCAGTGAACGCACTGACGACACAACGTGGCACGCCAAGGTGGGCTTCGGCAAGCGCTGGGCCGACGGAGTTGACCGGCCCGGCGACTCGCACAACACCATCGAGATCCACTGGTCGGGTATCGGGGTCAGTTTCAACGGCGAGCAGACCGCCGAGGGGGTTCGGGTCATCTCCATCTGCAGCACCCCAGTTGATACGAGTACCTCCGACATCTTCTCGACGTACTGGATCTCCGAGGGCGCCAACTACGACGAGCGTCTGCGGGTTGCCAAGGCTGCCCTTCCGGACGACATCAAGATCTGGGACCACCAGACGTACATGGACAAACCGGCTTTGGCGCCGTCGGAAGCGGCTGGCTTTCAGCAGTTACGGAACTGGGCCCGCGGCTTCTACCCAAGCCAGGACGCACTGTCGGTGTGATCGCGCTAACAAATCGCGACGGCGATGGTAGCCACCACTAAGTCGGCGGTCACCCGCCAGTCCATCTTGGATGCAGCGCGGACGACCTTTGCCCGCAGGGGGTACAGCGGGACCAGCGTGAAGGACATCGCCGAAGGAATGCACGTCACCCGCGCCAACTTTTACTACTACTTCCGCGACAAACAGCAGCTGTTCATCGAGCTCGGCACCGAAACCTACCGCGAATCTCTCACGGTGATCCGGGCTTTCGACACCATGACCGCGCGGCCCACGATCGACGAGGTCCTGCAATGGGTTGAGTCATACTTCGGCTACTTGGAACGGAACGGCGCATTCGTCGCCCGCTCGATCGGCGACTCTCCGGATAACCCCCAGTTCAGGGCGACGGTGTCCCGGCTGCATAGACGCTCCGCCCGCATGCTGGGGGAGCACATCGTGTCCCGCAGTACCGCCGATGTGCGGTCGCCGCTTTCGCTGGGGATGACGGTCATGGCGATGCTTGAACGAACTTGGTTTTTGGTGAACACCGCCGACGTTTCCATCTCGGCGGCGGCCGCGGCTCGAAGCAACGCCGAGATCCTGACTCACCTCATGCGATGACACTGAATGACCACACCGTCATCGGCTTCTTCCTGCAATATCCTGGGCCAGTTTCGATTTCGAGACCTTACCCAGGCCCGTCATCGGAAACTCGTCGACGATGACCAGCCGTTCGGGCCACTTCTGCTTCATCAGGCCGCGTTCGTCGAGGAAGGCGCACAGTTCGTCGAGCGTCGCGTCGCGGTGGCGGGCCGAACGGCGCACCACCGCGCACACCATCTCGCCGCGCAGCTCGTCCGGCTGCCCGAGCACCGCGACCTCATCGACGAGCGGATGTGCCAGTAGTTCATTCTCGATCTCCTCCGGCGCGATGTTCTCGCCCTTGCGGATGATCAGGTCCTTACTGCGACCGGTGATCACAATGCGTCCATCGGGCCGCAGATATCCCTGGTCGCCAGTTCGGAACCAGCCGTCCGGCGTGCTCGCCGCGGCCCACTGTTGGGGGTCGAGGTAGCCCGGAGTCACGTTGGCGCCGCGTACCTCGATTTCGCCGCTCGCGCTGATCCGGACCTCGGTGCCCGGGATAGGCAGGCCGGAGGCATGGCTGCGCTGTTCGTCGGTGTCGGTGGCCATGCTGACGCACACCATGGCCGCCTCGGTCATGCCGTAGGCATGCACGATCGGGATCCGCATGCACTCCCGGACCCTTTTGTGAAGTTCCGGCGGGCAGGGCGCGCCGCCGCCAGTGAGCATCCGAAGCGACGGGATCAGCGGCCGCGAGATTCCCGCGTCAAGCTGTGCCGACAGCAGCATCTGATAGAACGCCGGGCTGGCCCCGGCTACCGTCACCCGGTGTTCGGCCAACAGCCGCGACAGTTCGGCGGCCAATACTTTCGGCACCATCAGCACTGGGAAGTCCGCCAGCAATGCCGCGGTCAGATAGACGATCCCGCCGATGTGCGCGATCGGAAAGGCCACGGAACCGACCTCTTCCGGAAATTCACCGAGTCCGAGGTGCCCGGCGAATCCGCGGGTCGCGGTCAACAACGTCGCATCCGAGTGGCGCACGCCTTTGGGATGTCCGGTGGTTCCTGACGTGAAATACACCCACCGGGTGTCATCGGCCGACCTCGAGCAGTCCAGTCCTGGATGCGGTCGCGCCGGCATGGTGCGCAGGCATTCGAGGAAATCGGCGGGCAAGCTCAGGACACGCATCCCCGGTCCTGCGTTGCCTGCTGTCATCTGGTCGACGACGAGGACGTCCGCCGCGGCGGCATCGACGGCAGAGCGAACCTCGCGGTGCCGGTAGAGGTGCAATACCGGCGCCTGTTTTACGTCGCAGCGTGCGAGTGCGAACATCAAGACCGCTGCGCACGAATGCGACGGCAGCTGCCAGGCGACCGTCATCCCGGGCCGCACTCCGGCCTCCCAGAGCCAGTGGCTGGCGGCCCACGACAAGGCTGCGACGTCGGCGACGGTCAGCGTCCGACCGTCGATGTCGCGCAACAGCGGTCGACCCGGCCGGATGACCGCGGACTCGTCGAGCAGCCCCGCGATAGTGCCAGCCGTCACCGCGCGGCCTTCCGTTGTCTCACCCCTGAATGTCAGCCGACACATCGGCCTGGTGTGAACTTGACCGGCAACTTGGATACGGCGTAGACCTCACCGGCGTCCTCGAACCGACGCGGCTCGCCGGCGAGTTCGAAGTCCGGGAGACGCGTAAGGATCTGACCCAGCATCACCTGAAACATCATCTTGGCGTAATGGGAGCCCAGGCAGCGGTGTATGCCTACGCCAAAAGCCATCTGCTTCTTCGCATTCGGACGAAATAGGTTCAGCTTCTCAGGATTCTCGAACATCGCCGGGTCGCGGTTGGCGGCCGCCCACATCAGGATTGCCCGGTCGCCCGCGCACAGTGACTGCCCGTGAAACTCGGTGTCGCGGGAGACGGTGCGGGCCAGTCCGAGTGTCGGCGTGTGCAGGCGCAGCAGCTCATCGGTGCCCTTCTTGATCAGGTCGGGATCGTTGATCAGCTGTTCGCGTAGCTTGTCGTCTTCGCTTAGGTGGAGCAGCACATTTCCGGTGAATCCGCTGGTGGTGTCCATGCCGCCCAGCATCATCAGGAACGTGTACATCGCGATCTGGATGTCGTCGAGCGGTTGGCCGTTCAGCGTGCCGCGCAGAATGTCACTGAACAGATCCTCGCCCAAACCCTCGGCGCGGCGCTGCTTCATGTGCTTGTTGATCTCCGCGAACAGCTCCATACCTGCTGCGGCCGACTTCTCCGGGTCGTGGGCGCGATTGTGCACCAAGGTATGCACCCAATCCACCCACTCCATGCAGCGGGACTCATCGAACTTGAGTAGCCGCAGGATCAGCCGCGCCGGGAGCGGCGTCGTCAACTCGCCGACCAGGTCGCATTCTCCGCGCTCGATGAAGGTGTCGATGGCCTCATTGGCAATCTGCAGGGCGGCAGGGCGGGCCTTGTCAGCCGAACCGGGAGAGAACTGGCGGAGGGTCACCTCACGCAGTTCCTGTGTGGCAGGAGGATCGGACTCGATCGGCAAGATAGGGAACGGCATGCCGCTGGCAGGCACACCGACGGACGGGTAGGAGTTGAACAGGTCGTCGTCGCGGGCGGCTTCGAACACCGACGCGTAGTCGACGAACGCCCAGAAGCCGTCGTGGTGGTCGGAATGCGCGACCGGACAGTGGGATCGGATTTCAGCGAACGTGCCGAACGGGCCTTCGCGGAACTCGGGTGAATGGTGGTCCAGGTCCACCTCAGCACGTTGCCGAGGCCCGCTGTGGATGTCCGTCATCAGCATTCCCTTCGATGGGATTAGTTACTCAGGGCCGCGGCCGCGGGGGGTTGCTCGTCGCACTCCGTCCGCTGGTGGGGCGCGGCCCAATGCCTGCTCCAAGCAGGCCCTTGAGACCAATCGCGCTAAGCAGATAACTATATTCCGGATTCTACGACACCCGCTAGATCGCCAGTCATCACTTCACGGAAGCAGTTAAACATTGAACGGATTGAGCCTAGGATACGGCCATGGATCTGAAACTCCAACGCATCGCCGCTTGGGGCGGAATCGTCATGCTCGTCCTTTTCTTCGTCTTCTTCATGCTCGTCGGCAAGCTCATTCCACCGCTCTCGCCGACAGCGAGCGCTCGGGACATCGCCGACTTTCTCATCGCCAACAAATTGCGGGTGCGGGTGGGTCTCGCGTTCAGCCTCCTCGCCGCCTGTGTCGCGCTCCCGTTCCTGGCCACGATCTGTCTGCGGGTGCGTCGGGTCGAGGGCAAATGGGGTGTGCTCTCTGTTACCCAAATCTTCGCCGGGGTCATCTTCGTGCCGGGTTTCCTCTTTCCGATGATGGTGTTGGCGGCGGCCGCGTTTCGTCCCGAACAGCGCGATCCGGGAATCACCCAGGCGCTGAACGACGTCTTCTGGTTGATGTTTGTCGGGATCGTCGGAACTCTGGTGGCGCAGGCGCTGGTGCTCACGACGGCCTCGTTCGTCGACCGGACGGATCCGCTGACATTCCCGCGGTGGTTCGGCTATCTCAACGCGTGGTATGCCTTGCTTGCGCTGCCGGGCGGGGCAGTGATGATCTTCAACGATGGCCCGCTCGCGTGGAACGGTATCTTCGCCTTCTGGATTCCGTTGGTGGCGTTCAGCGTCTGGCTGGTCGCGGTGACCGCGGTGATGCTCCGCTCGATCAGCGCGGAGCAGGCGGCCGATCGACCCTTGACGACCGCGGCGTCGTGACGGCTGGTGCACCGCCTACGCCCCTGACAACGCGGCGGGTTCCCGGTGAGACCGGCACCTGGGTCTTTCTGTTCGGCGACATGCTGGTCTTCGGCACCTTCTTCGCCACCTTCATGGTCGAGCGGGTTAAGGCGCCCGAGATCTTCGATGCCTCGCGGAAGACGTTGCACATCGGTGTCGGGCTCACCAACACGCTGGTGCTGCTGACGAGTTCGCTATGCGTGGTCGTCGCGCTCGGGGCGCTACGATCAGGAGCGCGCCACATCGCGCGATCGGCAGTGCTGGCGGCAATGATGTGCGGCGGAGTATTTTTACTGCTCAAGGTATTCGAGTACTACTCGCTAGTGACCGCTGGTCACGGTGCCGGTGCCAACCATTTCTATCTGTACTACTTCATCCTCACCGGCGTGCACCTGTTCCACGTCTGCGTTGGTCTGGCGGTGTTGGTGCTCCTGCTCGCCCAGACCCAGCGGCGCGAAATCGGTGAAACCCGGATGGCGGTGGTGGAGGGCGGGGCCTGCTTCTGGCACCTGGTCGACTTGCTGTGGATCGTGCTGTTTGCGCTGCTGTACCTGGTGGCCTGATGTCCGGACCCTCGATTCTCGGGTTCACGCGTAGCCGCGCTGGTGTGTCATGGCTGGTCCTGATCGCGGCAACGCTGGTGTCCTACATCCTGGGTGCCGACCACGGCATCGGATCGGTGACGGTGGTGGTGGTCCTCGGGGTCGCCGCGATCAAGATCAGGCTCATTGGGCTCGACTTCATGGAACTGCGCAGCGCCCCACTACCTTTGCGCGCAACGTTTGAAGGTTATTGCTTGGCGCTGTGGATCGTGTTGTCCGGGCTATACGTGTTCCTTTGAACGAGAGGCGGGCAAAGCGACGCCGCTAGCGGCTATTCGGCCGGGTCGGAATGCATCATCAGCGACGGGGGCGGTATGAAGCCGGGATGGGCCAGTGCGGTCGAAACTCCGCTGCCGATAGGGCCCTGATGGTCGAAGAACGTTACGGAACCGGTTGCCACGCCGTCCTGGCTGTAGTGCGACATCGATGCGAGCCCGATGTGGGGGCCTATCGGCAGTCGGCTCAGCGTCAGTGTGTAGTCGGCGTTGATGAACTGGAGTCCGTTAGTGCCCCAGTAGGCCAGCGTGCTGGTTACGCCGCCGGCCATCACCGTGCGGATGAACGGAGTGAGCGGTTCGTCGTCCACGAGCAGCTTTGTCTCACGCATCCACGCGAATTGCTTACCGTCGTGTCGCCATTCGTCCACGCCGATGCCCGGAGTGCCGGCTACGGGGTCGCGTCCGTACGCCCACATGATGGCATTCAAGTGCGCGTTGTTCTCCATCACGACCGCAATCGTGTCGGCCTCACGAAGGCCGGCCTGGCGAAAGAAATGGGCCAGCCGGTTGGCCCGCATCTCGAGTTCACTGAAGCTGACCGTTGTCCCGGAAGGGTGCAGAATGATCGCCGGTTTGTCAGGGTCGGCCTGGGCGTGCGGACGAATCTCCCTCGTTAATTGACCTCATATCGGCCGAAAATCGCTGATTAGCCAACGGTTTCCGGCTCTTACCATCGTGACCTTGACAGTGGACGCGGTGTCAGAAGGCGCGTCTTTGCCGATGGTCACGGTCTGGTTGACGAATACCAGCGCGACGGCGTGCTCGGCATCAGCCGATATCGAGGATGCCGCAGGTACCGTCGCGACGGCTGTGATCTGCTTCTGCTTGGCGCCCGGTATGACGACCTGGTTGGTCAGCGACGTGTAGGAATCCCGAAACGTGCCGGTGAGAAGATTCTGCGCCGCGCCGAGCTGGCGTTCGACGGTGTCAGGGCGGTACGACAGCATGCTGATGGTTGCATCGCGGGCGGCAGCAACGGATTCGATGCCGGCGGTGTCGGCCTGATCACCGGAGGACGCCTGCCACTTGACGAAGCCCGCCGCCAGTGCCAGGACCAGCGCGAGAGCAGGCAGCACACCGAACCCCACCAGCCGCGACCAGTTGAACCGGCTTCCGCGATCGGTGTCTGGCTCGGGGATCGTTTCGCCGCAATCGGTTTCAGCACTTTCTGTCAACGTAGTGCTTCCTAGGGTCGCGTCGGAAGGCGCGTCGGACGTCTTCTTGCTCATGGCACGAACTCCACCTTGGCGACCTTTAGTTGACCGGAAACCCTCTGCACGATGAGCCGCATCCGCCAGTTGCGGGGCGACTGTTTGGGTTGGGCCGCGGTCTCAGTCTTCACGTTGACCGCGACGAGTACATTCGCGCTATCTGGAGATTCGGACTCCAAACCGGCCGCTGTTACGCTGCCTACCGTTTTGGCCTGGGTTTGCTTGACCACGTCGACGAACGGTTGGTCGCGCTGCGAGAACTCGTCGTAGAACTGGCCTGTCGCCCCATCCAGGATGCGCTGGACGTCTTTATCAGGCTGTTGCCAGTCGACGGTGGTCAGGTTGACGGCCTCCTGTATGCCTGCACTGATGTATTCCGCACGGCGGTCCGCCCGTTGGTGCGACGTGTAGGCGCGGTATTCGAACCAGCCGGCCAGGGTCGCCAGCGCGACGACGACGGCCAGCCCCACTCCGATCGCTTGTACCGCCGGGTTGATGCGTCTGCCGGAAGGAACTTCGTTTCGCTCTTCGTCGAGTACGGCCTCGGCGTCGTCGTGATCCGCCGCGTCAGCGCTCAAGGTGGCTTCGGGTGCCTCGTCGCCGTCCCTGAGGGGTCCGCCATCCTGTGTCGCGGCCTCGAGCGAATCCTCCTCGGCCGCCGCATCTTTGATCTGCGTCATCGTTTCCTCAATCGTCATGGCGTTGCCCGGGGGGTCAACATCGACTGCCAAGTCTGCGGTTGGTTGCTGTGGGCTAAATCGGACTGGGTGTACAGGTGTCCGTCGGGTCCGACGTACGTGCCGGTTGCCGGGTCATATTGCACGACTGCCAAGGGCGGTGGCACAGCGGCCGGTGCCGGTGCGGCATCGGGTGGGGTGGGCGTGCCGGGGCGCTGCTCCGGGACGTCTCGCGGTGCGGGCACCGACTGTCCGGACAGGGTGGCGTTGGGGTCGCCTTTCCAGCTCAGGCCGTCGTTCAGCGGCACGTATTCCTGGTCGCTCTCGCACAACTTCACCGTGGGGGCGCGCTTGCCCGGCCTCGTCTCGCACGGGATATTGCGGGCACCACGCACATTGAACGGCGAATCCTGCGGCGTCCGGCAGTAGAGGTCCCCGGCCGGGAGGGGCGGATAGTCCTCGAACGAGGCCACCCGCTGTTGTTGGGCTGGCAGGAATCCGGTGGTGCAGGGCGGCGGCAGGTTTAGGTTGAGGTTGAAGCTCAGGTATTGACCGGTGTGGCCCGGTGTGCCGTAACGGTTGGGCACGCCGATCGCCTGGGCGATGCCGGCGCCTTGCGGGAACATCACGAGGAGTTGTTCAAGGTCGGCCCGGTAGGTGATGGCGACCGGCGCGATGGTGGCCAGGTTCGCCAGCAGCACCGGCAGGGTCGGTTGCAGTCGGGTGAAGAGGTCGCGCAGTTGGTCAGCGGCTGGAGCGCCGTTGCGTAAAATGCCCCGCAGGTCGGCGTCGTGAGTCTGTAGCTGCTTTGTGATGGTGGCCAGATGAGCGGCCCACGCCTGCACTGAATCGGCCGTCTCGGTCTGGGTGTCCAGCAGTGGGCCGGCGTTATCCACAACGTTGGTCAGCTCGTTGAGGTTCTGGCGTGCGCTGGTCGCCAGTGCGCTGCCGCCTTTGAGGAACCGGGATATCTCGGGGCCGAGGCCGCCGAAAGCGGCGTAGCTCTCATCGATGGTGGTCTTGAGGTTGTCGCCGGGAATTGCGTTTAGGCCACGATTGGTCGCATCCAAGAGAGCGTTGATGTCAGGGGGTACCCGGGTGTCGTCGCGTCGAATTACGTCACCCTGCTTGAGGAATGGTCCGGCGGCGCTGTTCGGCAGCAGTGCGACGTATTGCTCGCCCACCGCTGATGTGCTGTGCACCTCGGCGGTCAATGTCGACGGGATCTTGACGTCAGAACGCAACGACAGCTCGGCCTCCACCCCGGAGTCGGTCAAGCGGACCTGCTCCACTTGTCCGACCTGTGTTCCGCGGTAGGTGACGTTGGCCCGCTCGTAAAGGCCACCCGCCTCGGGCAGTTGCAGGGTCACCGAGTAATGCCCGATGTCGAACAACAGCCCGGGAAGTCGCGCATAACCGAAGGCGATGAAGCCGATCGCGGTGATCGACACGACGATGAAGATCGCCAGCTGGATCCAGATACGTCTGGCCAAATGCATGTTAGTGCCCCTGATCCCAGTGGTACGGAGCGACAAGCGGATTTGCCGCGGTATACGGGCTCGGCATCTGCCCGATGGTGCGGCCCCACTGCATCTCAAGTTCGGTGAGGTTGCCCTCCCATCGGGTGCCCGTGAACAGCCCGGCGTCCAAGCGGCTCAATGTCAGGTCGATGATTGCCGACAGGTTGCCGTAGTCACCACGCATCCATTTGAGCAGCGTGTCCTTGGGAAATGGGAAGGTTGAAAAGAAGCTCAAAGAACGGGTCAGGGCGGGGCCGGCATCGGCCAGCGATTGCAACACCGGGCCTATGTCCTGAAGTTCCTTGACCAGGTTTTCTCTAGTCTGGTTCACCGAGTCGGCAGTCACCGCGGCGAACCTGCCGAGCGCGGTGAGCGCGTCGGCGAGGTGGGTGCGCTGGTCCTTGAGCACGCTCAGCGCATCGGGCACGGTCTTGAGAGCCCTGTCCAGCACCGGCTTCTGGTCGGCGATTTGGCCGGTGAGATTATTGAGACTGTCTGTGGCGGCGATGATGTCGCCGGTCTGAGCGTTAAGGTAGCCGACGAATGTGTCGAGCTGACCGATCAGACTACGTAGGTCGTCCACACGGCCCGCGAACGCGCTGGACAGCACCTGGGTGATCTCCTGGATCTGGCCGATCCCGCCGCCGTTGAGGACTAGCGAGACCGCAGCCAGTGTCTGCTCGGTGCCTGGATATCCGCCCCCTGACGACAAGGGGATTATCGAACCGTCATGTAGCTTGCCTTGCGGGGGAACACCTTTCGGTGGTGCGAGCTCGACGTGCAGGGAACCCAGCAGGCTGGTCTGCCCGATCGTGGCCGTCGCGTTCGCCGGCAGATCGACGTCGCCATCGATCGTCATCGTCAGCAGCGCGTGCCAGCCCTGACGTTCGATCTTGGTGACGTTGCCGACCGTGACGTCGCCGACCCGGACGCGGGAGTTGCGGTCGATGTTGTTGACGTCGGGCAACTGCGCCTCGATGGTGAATGCTCCGCGGCCGTGGCCCTCGGTGCCGGGCAGCGGCAAGGAGTTGGCACCCTGCCACTGGCACGCCGATAGGCCGAGGCCCGCCACCAGGATTACCGCTGCACTGCGTCCGCGGGCCGTCATGACCCCGCCCCCGGCACCATCATGCCTCGCAGCCCGTCGGCCGGGTTGGTCGACGCTTCCGCCGGCAGTGGTGCACCATCAATAGGCGCAGGGGGTGCCGGAACGCCAGGCGGTGGTGGGCTTGTCGCAGGAGGTGGGGTTCGCCCCGGCGGGGGCACATAGTCCGGCCGCAGCCAGTCCTCGCTGTAGTCCAGTTCGTTGGGCCTCGCGGCCGCACCGACGAACAGGTTCTCGCCTATCGGCGGAAAGTTGATTTGGCGGTTCTTCAGAATCGGCGCCAAGTACTGGACGCACAGCTTGGCGGACTGCTCTGCGCCTAGTCTCGACGCGGCCTGGATTGCGCCGCAGAGGAACTGGATGGGGTTGGCAAAGTTCTGGAACGCGAGCGCACCGGTCAGAGCACCCTGGGCCGGCTGATAGATGTTGATGAAATTCGCAAAGGCATTCGGCCCGACGTGCAGAATCTGCTCGATCTCATCGAGGTTCTGCTTGACTGTGGTCGTCACCGCTGCGAGCTTGTCCGAGGTGGTGCCGAGTGTCTCCCGATTGTCGGCCACAAACGTCTGCACATCGCCGACGACTGAGTTGACGTTCGCTAGGGCACGGCCGATCTCGTCGGGTCGGTCGGAGAGCAGCCCTGTGATCCCGGCGAGATTCCGGTTGAGCTGACGGATGAGATCGGCGCTGCTCTGCAGGGCCGAAACCAGGATCGAAAGGTTCTTAACGGTGCTGAACAGGTCGGTGCTGTGGTCGCCGAGGGCGGAGAATGCCTGGGAAAGCTTGATGAGCGTGTCACGAATGTTGGTTCCCTGCCCGCGCAGGTTGTCGGCTGCGGTATTGATAAAGGCGCCGAGCGTGCTGACTCCCCCGGGCTCCGTGGGTTGGAGTGTGTCGGTGAGCTTTTCGAGCTGTTGGCGGAAGTCGTCCCACTCGACGGGCACGGCCGTACGTTCCTGTGGGATCACCGCGGCGTCGGCCATCGTGGGGCCACCGGTGTAGGCCGGGGTCAACTGGATCGCCCGCACCGCAACTAGCGCCGGCGAGAGGATCGCGGCATTTGCGCCGGCTGGCACTTTGTATTTGTCGTTGAACCAGAAGGTGACCTTGACGCGTTGCGGTTGCGGTTCGATCCGGTCGATCTTGCCGACCGGCACGCCAAGGATGCGCACCTCGTCGCCGGCGTAGATCCCGTTGGTGTTGGGGAAATACGCGGTGACGTGCACCCTGTGCTCGGCATCGGAGGTTCGCGACTGCACCGCGATTCCGGCGATCAGCAGAACGATCAGCGCCGCTGCCAGGACACCTCGGTTCCGGGTGTGTATCACTGGCCACCTACATCGATCGGTGCGAAGGGTGGCGGCGGAACGCTTTCCATGCCAGGGGGTGCCGGGGCGGGCGGCCCGGGTGGTGGGCCGCCAGGTGGCGGCGCAGGCAGCGGCTCGCGGTACGGATAGCGCGGGTCGCCGGGGTTGCCCGTGATGGCGTCGGGAAGATGCAGTTTCGGTTCACCGCCCTGGCCGGTCCGCGGGAACGGCAGCGGTAGCGGGGGAGTCGCCGGCTGACCGACTGGGGGATCGGTGAGCAGTGACGGCGGCAGTGTGTGCGGGTCGATGCCCAAGTCGGAGAATGCCGCGTCGATGAAGGGCTGCACGAATTGGCCGGGGAAGAGATTGGCGATGTAGGCCTTGAAGAATGGCCCGGATCCCACCGACTCGCCGAGGCCTAACGCGTAGACACTGAATCCCTTGATCGCCTTGTGCACCTGCTCTTTGTGGTCGTCCACCAAAGTGAGTACACCGTTGAGCCTTTCGAGTGCGGGCCGCAGGCTCTGTTTGTTGTCGCCGATGAACCCCTTCAGTTCTTGGGTGACGGCGGAGATGTTGCCCGCGAGCTGGTCGAGCGCGCTGCTCTGGGTTTGCAGCTGGATCAGTAGCGCGTTGGTATCCGCGACCAGGCTCACCACCTGATCGCTGCGCTGTGACAACACGGCGGTCGCCTTGTTCGCGTTGGCGAGCAGGTTGCGCAATTGCGCGTCGCGCATGTCCAACGTTTCCGAGAAGCGCGCTACTCCCTGCAGCGCAATCTTCAGGTCCGGCGGAGTGTCCTTGAATGTGTCCGAAAGCACCGACAAAGACTGCGACAACTGATTGGTGTTGAGCCCGCTGATGGCTGCCGTCAGGTCGCCGAGGGCATCGGGAAGCTGGTAGGCCGACCTGGTGCGGTCGAGGGGGATGGTTCCGGACTGCGTCCCGTCTCCTCGCGGTGTCACCTCGAGAATCTTTGCGCCGAGCAGACTCTTGGTCTTGATGGCCGCCTCGGTGCGGTCGCCGAGGCGGATGCCCTTGTCTATCTCGAATGTCACCAGCACCCGCGGGCCGTCCAATGACACGCTGTCGACCTTGCCGACCTTGAAGCCCGAAACCTGAACGGCTGCATCGGGTATTAAGCCCCCTGCCTCTGCGAAGTAGGCCGAGTGGACCGTGCGCTGGTCGACGAAGGGGAGCTTGTCGTAGTTGAGTGCGGCCACCATGACGCCGACGGTCAGCACCACACCGACGCCACCGACGACCAAGGGATTGCGCTCTGAGAACGACTTCATTTTGGGGTGCATCTTCCCGAGCTTTGGCCGGCAAGCTTGATATAGACCGGCTGGCCCCCCTTGCCGTTGACCTTGAGGATGATGTCGCACAGATAGAAGCTGAAGAAGTCGCCATACATGCCTTGGCGGTTGATTGCCCGGTAAGCGTCGGGAAGGGTGTTCAGCAGGTTGTCGACGTAGTCGCGTTCGGCGAGGACCGCGGCGCCGGTCCGGTCGGTTTCGGCGACGACCTTGGTCGTCGGCGGTCGTGCCTGTGTCAGTAGGTCGGCGACGGAGCCAGCCGCGGCATTGGTGTACGCGACGGTGGTGCTGATGTCCTGCTTGCGGCCGGCCAACGTCGAGACGAGTTGGCTGAGCGAGTCCACCGCTTTGGCGAATTGAGTGTTTTGATCGCCGAGCGAGCCCAAGACGCTATTGAGGTTTACGATGACCTGTCCGATCAGCTGATCGCGATCGGCCAGAGTGTTGGTCAGCGCTGCGGTCTGCGCGAAGAACGATTGAATCGTATTTCCTTGCCCTTCAAATGCTTTGATGAGCTGGCCGGTGAGCGCATTGACCTGGTTAGGGTCCAGCGCGCGAAACAACGGACGGAATCCGCCGATCAGCGCGTCCAGATCAAGCGCGGGCGAGGTGTTCGTCAGCGGAATGGTGTCACCCTGGTTGATTCTTTGGGTGCTGCCGACGCCCTGTTCCAAAGACAGGTAGCGGCCACCGATCAGATTGTCGTACCGGATGGCCGCTCGGCTGCCCTGGGTCAGTACGACCGACGGATCCGTCGTGAACTCGACCAGAACGGTGTTGTCGGGCTTGACAGAGATGTGCTTGACCTTGCCGACCTCGACCCCGGCGATGCGTACGAACTGACCATTCTCGAGGCCGCTGACATTGGTGAACTGCGCTTTGAAGGTTTGCTCGGATTGGAACCGCAGCTGCGCGAAGATCGCGAACAACGCGAACGTGAATAACAGGCAGACGACCAAAAACACGGCGAGCCGCCAGACGGCTCCCGCGAGATTGTCTTTCATGTCTGAAACCTCGTGTCGCTGTCGCGTGTCTTTCGTCGATGCGGGGTGATCACGGTGATGGCACAGCCTCCTGCGGCAGCGGGGGCGTTGGTGTCGGCTGAAGTTGCATCGGGTTGGGCACGACGAACGGTTGTCGGCCCAGCGCCTGGCCCGGATCTTGTGGCGCGCCCGGCGGGGGTGCGGGCGGCAGGCCCGGATACAGCGGTGTTCCGTCGGGCGCGTACATCGGTGCTCCGAAGGGCGGCGCGCCGGGGTAGGGGATCGGTCCCGGGGCGGGGCCGCCCGGGTAGCGCAGGACCGGCGCCTCGGGCACCGCCCGGGTCTCCGGGAGGTAATTCACGTAGCCCGGGAAGCCGATTCCGGGGTTGGGCCGCATGTCCACCCCGGTTCCCCAACCGGTGTCGGTCACCAGGTAACGCATCGGCCAGTTCTTGGCGACATCGGGCAGCGAGCCGCATCCCGGTTTACCGCCGGGGCCGCCCTTGGCGTTGACGACTGGCAGGTTTTCCGGGTACTTGTACGGGTCGTCGCCCAGCAACAAAGCGGCGTCGACGATCGCCGAGTACCCGTTGAGGCCGCCGGCGTCGCGGCCGAAGCCGTCATCGATGACTCTCTTGCCGCCGACGAGCAAGCACGTCAGTTCGGGGTTGTACTTCATCAACAGCCGCGTCGTTGGTTCGAGGTCGTTGATTGCGCTAATCAGGTTGGCCTTGTTGGGGGCGATCAGTTCGATGCCGGCATTCGACAAGCCGAGAACGCCGGTGAGGAATTGGTCCAGCGACGGAGCGTTCTTCGTGATGGTGGTGCTGGTGGTGCTGGCGGCGTCGAGGACGTGGAGAATGTCCTGGGCTGCGGCGCTGTAGGTATCGCTGAAGCCTTTCAATGAGTGCCAGTCCGCGCGCACCGTCTCAGAGCGCGGATTCAGCGCCATCAGCACTTGATTGCCATCGGTGATGGCTTGCCCGATGGCAGGGCCCTGGCCGCGCAGACCCTCCGCCAATGCGCTTAGCACGGCGTTCAGCTTGGCCGGGTCGATTTTCGCCAGCAGATCGGTGAGGTTCTGAAACACTGTGTTCACCTCGGTGGATACGTTCTGCGCGTGGATCACCTCGCCCGCAGTGAGCCGCTTGGGACTCGGGTGTTGTGGGTACATCAGGTCGACGTACTTGGCGCCGAACGCGGTGGTGGCCCGGATGCGGGCCTGAACATTCGCTGGGATATATCTGACCTGATCGGGGTCGATCTGTAGTTCGAGGCTGGCCTGCCCAGCCAACCCCTTGACGGCCGCCACGTGGCCCACCTCGACGCCGCGCATTTTGACCTTGCCGCCGGATTCCATGACAAGACCGGCCCGATCCGACGTCAACGTCACTGGCACGTAGGAGCTGAACGTGCCCAGAAATAGCGACATCGTCGTGTACACGAAGGCCCCGCAGACCGCGATGAGGATCAGCGTCCACCAGCCAGGGCGCAGGGTGCGCTTTCGCCATTCCGTCATCGTCAGCCCGAGAGATGGAAGGCGCCGGACTGGCCATAGATGGCCAGCGAAACGAACAGCGTGACCAGGACTGCGGCGATCAGCGACGTGCGTACCGCCCGTCCGACCGCCTCTCCGACCCCTGCAGGTCCGCCGCTCGCGTTGAACCCGTAGTAGGTGTGCACGAGCATCACCACGACAGCCATCGACAGCGCCTGCAGGAAGGACCACAGCAAATCGACCGGATTGAGGAACGTGTAGAAGTAGTGGTCGTAGACGCCGGTGGACTGGCCGTAGACGTAGGTGGTACCGAACCGGGTGGCCAGAAAGGCCATCAGCACTGCCACGCAGTACAGCGGAATCACCACGATGACACCGGCGATGAGCCGCGCGGAGGCTAGATAGGCGATGGATCGAACACCCATCACTTCCAGGGCGTCGATTTCTTCTGAGATACGCATGGCACCCAGCTGCGCGGTGGCGCCCGCGCCGATGGTGGCGGCCAGGCCGATGCCGGCGACCAACGGTGCGACGATGCGGACGTTGACGAACGCCGAGATGAACCCGCCCAATGCCTCCACGCCGACCTGCTGCAGCTGGTTGTAGCCCTGCACCGCGATCAAGGAGCCCGCCGACAGCGTCAAGAATCCGACGATGACGATGGTGCCGCCGATGACCGCCAGCGCGCCGACGCCCAGGCTCATCTGCGCGATCAGCCGAACCAGCTCCGTCTGATAGTGCGCGAACGCGGGGCCGATGCCCTTGATCGTCTGGCCGTAGAACTGGGTCTGCGTGCCGACGCGGTTCCAGCCGTTCGCCCAACCACGGGCGGTGCGCCGCAGTCGCGGAAACTGACTGCTGGGTGTGGCGACACTCATTACGTGGCCTTCACGGAGACGGCGGTGGCGATCACGTTGATGACGAACAGCGCCAGGAAGGTGTAGACGACGGTTTCGTTGACGGCGTTCCCGACCCCTTGCGGCCCGCCGCCGACGGAGATGCCCTTATAGCAGGCGATCAGGCTGGCGGTTAGGCCGAAGATCGCCGCCTTCGCAAGGTTGGTCCATACCTGCGATGCGCCGACCAGAAGGGTCAGGCCGGACGCGAACGCCCCTGGCGTCACATGCTGCAAGTACACCGAAAATAAAAAGCTGCCGACGATGCCCACGATGGTGACCAACGACGTCAGCATCAGGGCCACCAGGGTCGCGGCCAGCACGCGCGGAACGACCAGTGCCTGAATTGGGTTGATGCCGAGCACCTTCATCGCGTCGATTTCTTCGCGGATGGTTCGGGCTCCGAGGTCGGCGCACATTGCGGTGGCACCCGCGCCGGCGATGACCAGCACTGTCACGATCGGCCCGATCTGAGTCACCGCGCCGAGTGCCGCGCCGGTGCCCGAGTAGTCCGCCGCACCGATCTCCACCAGCAGGACGTTGATCGTGAACACGGTCAAGACAGTGAACGGAATGGCAAGCATGATCGTCGGCACCAGCGACACCCGCGCCACGAACCAGCTCTGCAGCAGGAACTCGCGCCACGCCCAGGGCGGCCGAAACATCTGCACGAAAGTGTCCAGTGTCATCGCGAAGAAGCCGCCCAGAGCGCCGACAGGCTTCGCGGCGGATGCCAGGTTAGTCAAAGGAGGCAGCCATCATGTCGAAAGCTCCGCGATGCGGACCCAGCTGACCGTGTTCATAGCCGCGGGACATCACCCTGGTGAGGTATGCGGCGACATTCGACACGTACTGGTCGTGCAGGTCGCCAGCGACGGCGCCGTCGACGGGGGCGGACAACAGCTTCCCCCTTTCCTGGGTGCCCGGATCCCTCGCTAGTAGAGCGCTGAATCAGCTAAACAGTTATCTATACTGGGTACAGTAACCCACGTAGCGATAGTTCTGTGATAGAAAGCCTGCGAGACTTCGATTCCTTCGTTGACTACGAGATCGCAGCCATGGCGGCCTACATCGGGTGGCGGACACACGTCGTCGCTACTTCGGCGCGAAGCGCTGGCCGCCGTCGGGGCGTAACACCTCGCCGTTGACGTAACCGTTCGTGAGCAGAAACGCTGCTGCGTCGGCGAACTCGGCGGGTGCGCCCAGCCGTTTCGGGAAGGGCACGTTGGCGAGACCGTCGGCGTGAAGTCGACGCACCGCTGCTTCACCCAGGCCGCCCGCACCGCCGCTGACTATCGCCGAGGCACCCTCGAACTGCTGTACCGTCACCGGTTCTCCCTTATCCTTCGATTGCCATTGCCGACTTGGGGCGGATCACCCGTCACCAAGTCCCACGGATCCGCGGCAGCCAGAGCCAGCCGGCCCAGTCGACGCGCGTAATGATTGGTGGAGCCGTAGTCGGCGGCCCAGCTCTGGGCGCGCAAGGTGAACAACCGCAACGGGTGCTCGCTGGTGACACCGATCGCGCCGTGCAGTTGATGGGCGGTGGTGGTGACGGGGCCGACGGCACGGCCGACCACCACCTTGGCGACAGTGACGGCATAGTCGGTGTACGGCGAGTCGAAGCCGTGCTCATCGGCTGCCGCGACGGCCAGTTCGACAGCGGCACGGGCCCTTTCGATCTCTCCGGCCATGCCGGCAAGGGACTGCTGGACGGACTGGAAGGCGCTGAGGGGACGGCCGAATTGGACACGCTGGCGGGTGTGCTCTACTGACAGGGCCGCGGCCCCGTCGAGGGCGCCGATGATCTGTACACAGCGTGACCAGGCCCCGCGCCGCTGCAACTCGGTACCGATCGCCGGGTCCACGGCCCGCAACTGCTCTGCCGTCAGGTCGAAAACGATCGAATCGCGCGGCTCGCCGGCCAGGTTGTGGATTTCGTGCACTGTGCTGGATGCCAAGTCCAGTACAGCGACCCGGAGGCCGCTGGGATCGCTGACGGCGAGGACCGTCCTACACGCCCGAGCCCACGGCACCGCCTCTGCAGTGCCGGTGACCCGTTGGCGGTCGGTCTCGGCTTCGCCGACCCCGACGGTCAGCGGACCGTCGGGCAGCTCGATGCCGGCCTGCTGTCCGAGCCAGCCTGCGAGAGCGTCGGTTTCGGCCAACGGGACCGCACCGGCGTGGCGGGCCAGACCATACAGCGCGACCGCCAGTTCATGCGGCCCTGCACCCACGTCGGGTGCGCTGGTCAGCCGGGCCAGTCCGGTTTCCTCGAGGTTGCGCCACAACTCGGCGTCGAAGCGGTCGGGGAGGCCACGCTGGCCGAGACTGGCATCGTAGGAACGCCGGCCGAGTTCGTCGACGAGTTCGCGCAGTTCGGTGTCGTCGTCCTTGGTGTTCTTCACGGCGAAGACCCCGCCGGCAAGCGCGCTCATCGCAACCCCATGCCTCGAGCGACAACGCCACGTAGTACCTCATTGGTGCCGCCGCGCAGAGTGAACATCGGTTTGTGCAGCCAGGCAGTGCGGAGCATCTCGCGCACTTCGGGACTCAAGACCGACCGGTCCAGCAGGTCGGCAACCAACTCGACGGACTCGGCTTCGAAGCGGGTTCCGAGGTCCTTGACCAACGCGGCCTGATTCGCCGCATCGCCTCCGTCGTTCAGCGTTCGGGCCACCGACAGTGACAGTTGCCGTAGCGAGATCAATCGAGCTAGTAAATGACCGACGTCGGCGGCGGTGCGGTCGTCTGACTCTGGCGCTGAGCCGAGTGCGCGAATTGCGGCGAACAGGAGTGGCCCGGTGGACAGGATGCGGTCCGGCCCGCTGCGTTCGAAGGACAACTCCGACGTGACCTGGTGCCAACCGTTGCCGATGTCACCGAGCACGGCCGCGTCCGACACAAAGACCGAATCGAGGTTCACCTCATTGAAGTGGTGCGCACCGGACATCAAAATGATGGGTTCGATGCGGACACCGTCGGCGTCACACGGCACAAGAAACTGACTGAACCCGTCGTGTCGGTGCTTCGGGTCCGGCGCGCTGGTGCGAGCCAGCACGACCACCTGATGCGCGTGATGCGCTCCACTCGTCCACACCTTCGAGCCGGACAGCAGCCAGCCGCCGTCGGTGCGGACGGCCTTGGTCTGCACTGCGGCCAGATCGGATCCGGCACCGTGTTCGCTCATTCCGATCGACGAATAGAGCTTGCCCGCAACGATTTGCGGCAGCAGTCGCTCGCGCTGCTCCTCGGTGCCATAGGTGAGCAGGCTGGGCGCGACCTGACGGTCGGCCACCCAGTGCGCGGCTACCGGCGCCCCGGTGGCGATCAGTTCCTCGGTGACCACGTAGCGGTGCAGATGCCCCAGCTCATGGCCTCCGTATTGCTTGGGGATGGTCAGACCGAGGAAGCCCGCGGTACCTAGGCGCACCGAGAACCCTTCGTCCCACCCGGTCATCCACGAGTCGACGCCGGGTTGCCAGCCGAACTCGGCGCGATCGGACCGCAGGAAGTCCCGCACGGCGAAGCGTATTTTGGCCAGGTCGGGCTCGCGGGCACTCAACGCGTCGAATGAACTGCTCAAGGTTCGATCGGCCCTTCCGCCCTCGTCTGAACTTACGCGTGAATGCTATAACTATATAGCTTATTAGTTGCGCGACGTAAACGCGCTAATCGACCGAAACGAGGCTGCATGACTCACGTCGTCTCGATCGGCACGTACCTGCCACCTTGGACCGTGCGCAACCTGCGGGTCAAGGGTCCCGATGAAGACGCGCTGACGATGGCGGTCGCAGCCGGCAGGGCCGCGGACCCCGAAGCGACCGCTCAACGCGTGGTGTTGGTATCGCGCGACTTTCCGCTGTTGGAGGGCGGCAACGGTGGGGTACTGCTGGCCGCGTTATCGCTGCCGGCCGATGTGGCGGTCAGTGAGGTGCTGGGCGGGGCACCCGCGGTGCTCGACCAAATCCTCGGCGCCGCCGAGGGAACCCTGATTGTGGCCGCCGATGACTCGGCGACGGTCGCTGCCTCGGCCGCGGTGCTGATCGGTGCGGCAGGCGCGCGGCTGACACCGGTCGCCCGGCAGACCCGCAGCCTACCCACCACCACGCGTGGTGAAGACGGGACGCGTAACAACTACGGCGACCCGCGGCTGCAGCGCGAGGTCGGGGTGAAGTCGACTGTCGCACGACTCGGGCTGACGAACTCGCAGACCATCGGCGCCGTCGTCGGGGCCAAGGCCAAGGAGCTCGGTGGCGATGTCAATCCGACGGGTGCGATCGAAGACCCGTTCTCCTCGGCGTCTGGCGTCATTCGGGCGCTGGCCAACCTCGTCGAGAAAGGTACGACAGGCGGCCTGTTGTTGGCCGTCGAGCAGTCCAGCGTGACGGCCGCCGAAGTAGCCTTGCCTGCGTCAGCGTCGGAAGGGCGCCCGATCGTCACTCGTGACGAGGTCCCGGCGCGGGAGCTCCCGAAATTTCGCACCGCCGACGGGAACGGCATCCCGATCTCCCTGCCCGCGTACGCCCGCGCATTCGAACCCAAACTGCGCTGGGAGGCAGCGGTATTCGAGGAGCGGCCCGGGATCGACACCGCGCCGCAGTTCCCGCCCCGCGCCCGAGTCGACGACGACGGCACGTTGGTCACCGACTACCGGCTAGAACCGTTGCCGCGCGCTGGAATCGTCTACACCCAGACCACGATTCAGATTCCGGTACCAGACCTGCCGAGCCCGTACTCGATCGCTGTTGTGCAACTCGACGGGAGTCCCGTGCGGGCGCTGATGAAGGTCACCGGCGTGCCAGCGGGCGAGGCCGCTATCGGCCAGGCGGGTTCGGTGGTGCTGCGCAAGATCGCCGACCGCGCCGGCGTGCCCGACTACGGCTACGCCTTCTACCCCGCGACGCCCGAGGGAGTCCAGACATGAGGAACGTTGCGATCGTCGGCGCGGGCATGACCCCGTTCGCCGAGCACTTCGACCTCGGCATCAAGGACCTCATTCCGATGGCGTACGCCGAGTGCGTCGCCAACGTCGACAAGGGCATCAAGAAGGCGGATATTCAAGCGGCCTGGTTCGGCGAACTGTCTACCACCGATGGGTTCCCGTCGGGGATCCTCGCCGACACCCTCGACCTCACCGACATTCCCGTGACACGAGTCGAAAATGCCTGCGCCACCGGCAACGACGCCATCCGGAACGGAACGCTGGCCATCGCGTCCGGGCTCTACGACGTGGTGCTGGTGGTCGGCGCGGACAAGGTCCGCGAGACCGCGTCCAACACCACGTTCTGGGACTGGGCGGCGATGACGCGTGACAACGCATGGGACTACCCGCTCGGTCTCGTCGCCCCGGCCAATTTCGCGCTGCACGTCAACCGGTACCTCTACGAGTCGCCGGCGACCAAGGAACACATGGCCATGGTGGCGGTGAAGAACCACTTCCACGCACTGAAAAACCCGAAAGCCCAACTGCGTTACGAGATCACCGTCGAACAGGCGCTGGCCGCCCCGATCGTGGTCGACCCATTCCGCCTCTACGACTGCACCCCGCAGAGTGACGGCGCCGCTGCGGTCATCCTGGCCGCCGAAGATGTCGTCGACCGCTACACCGACCGGCCGGTCTGGGTGCGCGGCGTCGGGCTGGGCATGGATCGAGTCATGCACCAGCACAAGCGTGACATGACGACCTTCCCTCCGACGGTGCGTGCCGCCACGACGGCGATGAAGATGGCGGGCGTGACCCCCCGCGACATCGATGTCGCCGAGGTCCACGACTGTTTCACCGGAGTGGAGCTGATCAGCTACGAGGACCTCGGGTTCGCCGAGCGTTTCGAGGCCTACAAACTCGTCGAGGGACGCGAGCATTACGTCGGCGGATCGATCCCGATCAACCCGAGCGGCGGGCTCAAGGCGAAGGGCCACCCGCCGGGCGCCACCGGCGTAGCGCAATGCTACGAGCTGTTCAACCAACTTCGCGGCGAAGCCGAGAACCAAGTCGACGGGGCACGAGTCGCTTTGGCGCACAACGTCGGTGGTCCCACGGCCGTATCCGCGGTGACGATCCTCTCCAGCAACAAGAATTGATGGGAGCTCGATGACCACCTCCGAGATCGTCACCCTGCCGGGGTACGAGGAGTTCGCGCCGTGGCTGCTCGTCGAGAAGCGCGGCAATGTCCACCTCGTGAGCATCAACCGCCCCGAAGCCTTTAACGCCGTCAACGAAGAACTACACCATGCGTTCGCCACCATCTGGAAGGTGCTCGACGCCGATACCGAGGTGCGTGCGGTCGTCACCTCCGGTGTCGGCAAAGCGTTTTCAGCCGGCGGCGACATGGTGATGTTCGGTCGGCTGATCGCCGACGAGGTCGCCCGCGTGGGTCAGATCCACGAGGCCCGCACGGTCTTCCTCGAAATCATCAACTTCCCGAAGCCGCTGGTGTCCGCGGTCAACGGACCCGCTGTGGGACTGGGCTGTTCGATCGCGCTGCTGTCCGACCTGCTGGTGATGGGCGAGAACAGCTACCTGGCCGACCCACACGTGGCGGTGGGGCTGACCGCCGGCGACGGAGGAGCGGCGATGCTGCCCCTGCTGATCGGGATGATGAAGGCCAAGGAGTACGTCCTGCTCGGCGAACGCATCACCGCGCCGATCGCGGAGAAGCTGAACCTGGTCACCAAGGTGGTCAGCGACGAGACGGTGCTGGACGAGGCGCTGGCGCTGGGCGAGCGGCTCGCCGCCCTGCCGCCACAGGCGCTGCGGTCGTCCAAAGTGGCACTGAACATGCACCTCAGCCGAGCCGCGCTCGGCGTGCTGGAATACGCCCTCGCCGAAGAGCTGGTCTCCTTCACGACGCCAGAGTTCAAGGACCGGGTCGCTGCCTTCCGGGCCCGCTCCAAGAAGTGAACTACCGGGGGCTTCGGCTGCCGGTGGCGAGGAGTTCCTCCAGGGCCGCCCGCTCATCTGAGGTCCACGGCCTGGTAGCCGAGCGATCCTCGCGCAGGACGACCTGAACGGTACGCACCGTCGCGCAACGATGCGTCGCGGTGGCCGCCACATTGATCGTGGTGAAGGAAGTTTTGCCGATCCCGTCGACCGCGGAGGAAACCTCCAGGATGTCGGTCTGCTCGACCGGATGGTGGTAATCAATCGCGTTGTGGACGACGACGATCGAACTCCACGTGTTCGGCAGCGCGGCGTGCAGAAATCGAGCGCGGGCCTCCTCCGCGTAGACCAGGAAGACGCTGTTGTTGACGTGGCCGACCGGATCGAGGTCCGTCCAGCGCGGTTCGATCCGTAGAAGTGCGGTCACGAAAGCTCCTCGGCCCGGGTAGTCGCGGTGGCGGCGGGCGTGGTGCGGATGGGGTAATTAAAGCGATATAAGTCGAACTAAATTCAGTCTCTGATCTTATGGTCCGCGATTACATTACAGCGTAATGTTAGCTTGGATGGCTTAGGCGCGCACCGACGGCTCAACGATGAGGACTCATGGATCAAGCGACGAAGTTCGACCCCCGACTCGCCCCACTGACCCAACAGGTCAAATCCATGGCAGAGCCGCAAGTTCTCTACAGCCAAAAGGCCGGGGACGTCCGGGCCGAGCGGGCGAATGGCGTCGTCACCCTCTACCGGCACGACGACATCATCAAGATCAACCGGCATCCGGCGATCTTGGGTAACGGCGGCCAGGGCGGAAGTTTCGGTAACGACAATCCGCTGATCCCACTTGAGATCGACGGCGAAGATCACAAGAAATGGCGTCGGCTCCTTGACCCGATCTTCGGCCCTAAGCAAATGGCGCCACTGGAGGCATCCATCCGGCAGTTGGCCGGCGAGCTGATCGACGAGTTTGTCGAGCGCGGCGAGGCCGAGCTCTCTGAGGAGTTCTGTGTTCCGTTGCCGTGCTTGACCTTCCTGCGTCTGGTCGGCGCGCCGGTTGAAGACCTCGACTTCTTCCTCGAGTTCAAGACGGGTGTCATCCATCCCAAGGGCGACACGGTCGAGGAGATCGAAGCGAACATGGCGGTCGCGGGTGGAAAACTGCTCGAGTACTTCTCCGTATTCCTCGCCACGCGCCGCGCGGAGACCGAGCAGAAGGACGACGTCATCGCAGTGTTGCTCCGTTCCGAGGTCGACGGCGAGCCGATCTCCGAACTGGACCTGCTCAACATCCTGTTTCTGCTGATGTTCGCTGGGCTCGATACCGTCACCGCCTCGATGTCATGCATCTTCGCCTGGCTTGGCTTGCACCCGGCGGAACGGGACCGACTCGTCGCGGACCGTGCGCTGATCCCGGCGGCAGTCGAGGAGATCATGCGCTACGAATCTCCCGTCCCGTCCGGGCAACGGTTCGCCGTCGAGGACATTGATCTCGGTGACGGTCTGGTAATCAAGGCGGGCGAGCCCATCCACGCAATTTGGGCCGCGGCCAATGTCGACCCGACCCAGTACGTCGACCCGTTGCGGGTCGACTTCGATCGCGGACGGACCAGCCACATCGTGTTCGCCAGTGGCACGCACCGTTGCCTGGGGTCCCATCTTGCGCGGATGGAGCTTAGGATCGCGCTGGACGAACTACTCACTCGCATACCGGATTACTCGGTGCCCGCCCTCGAAGAACTGGAATACGATAACGTCTCTGTCCGGGCCGTGACGCGCCTACCCATTACGTTCACCGCGCAATCTGGGTAACTGAACCTGGACGTCGGCGCCGCGATGGCGTGAGTTCGGTCGCTACTGTGAAGCGATGACCGAACCGGCGGGCGATCGAGCGGTGGTCCCGAAGGCGGCCGAGGTGGCGGTGGCCACACTGCGGCGACGTATCATCGTCGGTCGACTCGAACAGGGGGACCCCCTTCCGTCAGAAGATGATCTGTCGGTCGAACTGGGGGTGTCGAAACCCACGCTGCGTCAGGCCCTCAGAATTCTGGAGTCGGAATCCTTGGTCACGGTGCGCCGGGGGGCACGCGGCGGAATTCAGGTCAGCGTGCCACGGGTCGAGACGGCAGCGGGCTATGCCGCGACAGTGCTCGAATACCGCGGAGCGACGACAGCGGATCTGTTCGAGGCTGCGGCCGCGCTCGAGGGTCCATGTGCGGCGATGATCGCGCGCAAGCGAACTCCGGATCAACTCGAGCGATTACGGGCCGCGGCACAGGCGGAAGCGGGGATCTTGGAGCCGCAGCTCCTGCTGCAACAGGAGAACGAATTTCACCGGTTGGTGATCGAGTTCGCCGGTAATGCCACGCTAAAGATCCTCTGCGCGATGGTCCGGGAGATCATCGACGCCGCCACCAGTCGGTATCTGGCCGGCACCAGGCCCGACGTGCACGGGCCCGCGGTCGCTGCAGGTGCGCGCACACACACCCGATTTGTCGAATTGGTCGGGAACCGCGACCCCGAAGGAGCGGAAGCTCTGTGGCGTAAGCACATCCGGGCAACCGCGTCGCGGATTCTCGCTGCCGGCGGTGCCGACAGGATCATCGACATTGTCGGCTGATTCCGGCAATGAGTAATATCATCTATCGATATGACCTCACAGCGAGCGGTGCCTTCGGGCCGAAAGTCGTCTGTGGTGTCGGTACCTAAGGCCAGCGCGCTCATCGCTGCCAACCTCAGACGCCGGATTGTCACCGGCGAATTGGCGCCGGGGGAGATGTTGCCGAGCGAGACAAGTCTGATGTCCGAGTTCGGGGTGTCCCGGCCGACGCTGCGCGAGGCATTCCGGGTCCTGGAGGCGGAATCCATCATCACCGTCGTAAGGGGACCACGAGGCGGGGCCAAGGTACTCGAACCCGATGAGTCGATGGCCGCTCGCTACACCGGCACCCTGTTGCAATATCAGGGGACGCCGCTGAGCGATGTCTACCAGGCGCGCACCGAAATCGAGGTGTCGGCAGTGGGAATGATCGCGGGTAAGCAGCGAGCAAAATCCATTGGTGCGCTCGAAGATCTCGTACTTTGTGGTGACGATATCGTCGAAGACGAGGAGGCGTTCGCGGATTACAGCCTGCGTTTCCACCTCGCGGTCGTGGATGCCGCCGGCAGCACCACACTGGCCCTCCTGGGCCGGATGCTGTTCGAGATCATCGACACCCACAACTCCCTGTTCATCGCCTCGCATCCACTCGGATTCGAGAGACCGGCGAACAAGAACGCCCAACGCGCCTATCGGAAGCTGGTCAGCCTGCTGAATGGGGGTGACGGGGATGGCGCGCAACGACATTGGCGGCGTCACCTCGAAGCCGTGGAGAAATTCATGGTAGGTCAGGCGGACGCGGCACTGGTCGAGGTGCTCAGTTGAACCCACTTCCGGCCTGCCACCCGCGCAGTTCGGTGCGCCGGAGTTTGCCGCCCGCGGTGCGCGGCAACTCGGCCACGAAATGGTAGTGGCGCGGACGCTTATAGCTCGCCAATCGCGTACGGACCCACGAATTCAACTGTGCTGTAGTCAATTCCGGATCAGCCACCACGTATGCGATCGGTATCTCACCCACGCGGTCGTCCGGATGCCCGATAACCCCGACGTCGTGAACCGCGGGGTGCTCCCGAAGAGCCAGCTCGACCTCCGCCGGGGCTACCTGGAACCCCGACACCTTGAGCATGTCCTTGATCCGGTCGACGACCCACAGTCGGCCGTCGGGGGCGATCCTGGCGGCATCGCCTGTGCGAAACCATCCGTCCTGGCCGAACGTGCCAGACTCGGTACCTGCGTAACCGACTGCGACACTGGGCCCACGGACCTCGAGTTCACCAGAGGCATCGATGCGCAGCTCGGTGCCCCGGGTCGGGTAGCCGGGAGAGTCCAACGACCACTGTGCAACGTCGTCGACCGGGTTGAAGGCAACCATCATTGCTTCGGTCATGCCGTAGGAACAAAGGAACCGCACCCCGGTCCTGTGTGATATCAGTCGAGCCAACTCGAGCGGAACCGCGCTGCCACCCCACATGAAGAAACGCAGGGAAGCAAAGGTATCGAGCTCAACGTCTGTGCGTATGGCCAACTCGTGGGCGACCGCACCCGCCATAGGCCAGATCGTCACCCCGTGACGATGAAGATGGTTCAGACACTCGTCCAGATCGAATCGGCGGAACAGTGTGAGTTCGGCGCCCACGCTGAGCGCCGCCGCGCTGAGCGTGGTCCCAAAGATATGACACAGCGGCAGAGCAACTTGCAGCCGGTCGTCCCGGTTCAAGGCCAGATGCCAGCGGAGCTGCTGCACCGCACCGCACAGGCTCGCGTCGGTGTGGATGACGGCCTTCGGAAGACCCGTCGTGCCGGACGAGAAGGGCAGGTACCGAGGTGACGTAGGCTGGTCCGCCGCGCGTGCAGCACCGACGCTGGGGAGTGCCGTGAGCTCTGCGACCGGTATCGCCGATTCGAGACCGGCGACGAATTCGCCGAAGCGCGGTGCGTAGATGGCGGTTCGGGCTTGCGCGGCGTCGGCGGCGCGGGCCAGCCGTGCTGGGTCCAGTACGGATTGGGTGTCACGAACGCCGCGCCCACCCTGGCCAGCGCGAACTGAGCGATCAGGTACTGCGGGCAGTTCTCCATCAGAAGCAACACCCGAGTGTCGACGCCAACACCGTTGGCGGCCAGGCCCGCCGCCGCGGCCATGACGTCGCGCTGGAGCCGATAAAACGTCCAGGACTCGCCCTCGAACGTCATGGCCGTGCGGTCGGGCCACCGGTCCGCCGCATCCTCGAGGAGCCCCGCAAAACCCGCGATTGGGCTACCGCCTTCGCTCACCTGCGGCGGGGACGGTCTCGCCCCAGGCCATCCACAACTCCGGTGTCCGAGTGTCCTCGAGGCGGTGAATGCGCCCTTCTTGTTGCGGATTGGGCAGCTTACCGAGCCCTGCCATCCGGCCTTGGGGGTCGGGTTCGCACACCCAGCGGGTCCCGTCGAGTTCATAGCTGATGCCGTCGTGCCAATACCCGTCGTCGGCGCGCGTGATCACCGCATCCATGGTCTTGGCGGAGGTGACGACACCGGAGCTGTCGGCGGTGACGCCGACATGAAAGGCATTCTGGCCGAACAGGTAATGCCCTACTTCACAGGTGCCGTCCGCCCATAGGTTCGCCCACGAGTACCAGGTGAGGTATTCGGCGTCGTGCAGCGGATCCTTGGCGACGTAGAGCTGGCCGCCCGGTGGCATCCACGCTTCCTCCCAGAAGAGGAAGCCGCGGACCGGCTTTCCGAGCAGTCGGCCCTCGACCAGCCAGGTTTGGCTGATGTAGAGCAGCGAGGACCGCGGTCCCGGCAGGTACCACTGCAGAGGCGGCGCGACGATCTTGCCCCCGGTGACGTCGATAACGTCTTCCTCGACGTAGGCGAACTTTTGATCGGAAAGCACCAGCTCCATCGTCCGCCCGGGTGCGGCGGGAGCAGAGGCGAATCGGACGGCATCATCCCCGTGCGGACCTCGCACGATGTCGACGCTGTCAACCGCTCCGCGCGGCTCCCGCCGGAGCTGGAGCTGACCTTCCTCGGTGCCGCTGGACAGGACGATCAGCTTGCCTCCGAGCGACTTTCCATCGCCCTGCGCCGCCCCGCGCGACGGGATGCGGCGCATCACCGAGTACAGCACGCCCTCGTCGTCGCGAGTGTTCCCCACATGTATCCGGCCTCGCGTCGCAGTCCGAGCAGGGCTTCGTCGGACAGGAAGTCGGTCGGATCGAACCGGCGGCCGGAGGCCAGCGCGGCGTGGTTGAAGCAGCCGGTAGGACAGAGTCCTACCGACGTAGCCGGGCCCTGTGCGGAATGTGTTGTCACCATGCGTGTGCCGTCCAATCGTGTTGTGTGATGGTTGTCGGTCAGATCGCCCCGCTGGCGCGAAGTTCGGCTACCTCGTTCGGTGTCTTGCCAAGGAGGCCGGACAGGATCTCGTCAGTGTGTTCACCGAGTAACGGCGGCGGGTTATACGTGGTTGCCGCCGTGCCCGGGTATCGGATCGGGTTGGCGATGAGGTCGATCGGTCCGGCCGTTGGATGCTGAACGGTGGTGCGCAGACCGCGGTGACGAACTTGCGGGTTTGCGAAGACAGCGTCCATCGTGTTGACGGGGCTCACTGGGACGCCGGCTGCCTCAAGGGCGCCGACCCAGTGCGAGACGGAATGCTGGGCGAAGATCGAATCGAGGGCCTCCAGCACCAGGTCGCGGTTGGCGATACGTGCCGATACGGTGGCGAAGCGCGGATCGTCGGCGAACTCTGGGCGGCCCAGCGCGTTCGCCAATGCCGACCACTGCCCGGCCGTACTGGCGACGACGAAAATCTCACCGTCGGTGCAGCCGAAGGCCTGGGACGGGATGCCGCCGAACCCGCCGTTGCCCCGACGGGGTGCGGCCACTCCGGAGACCAGGAAATTCTGCGCGTAGTGGGACAGCGCGGCCACCCCACAGTCGAGCAAGGCAAGATCAATGAACTGGCCTCGCCCGGAAACGATGTCGCGATCGCGCAGCGCGGCCAGGATGGCCGAGGAGGCGTACAGGCCGGTCAGAATGTCCACCATCGAGACGCCGACCTTCATCGGTCCGGCACCGGGTTGTCCGTCCGGGACGCCCGAGACGCTCATCATGCCGCTCATCGCCTGGAAGACACCGTCATAGCCGGCCCGGTCGGCGTACGGCCCGTCCTGACCGAAGCCCGTCACCGAGCAATAGATCAGACGGGGATTGACTGCGCTTATCGCCGCATAGCCAAGTCCGTACTTGTCCAGCACGCCATGGCGATAATTCTCCACCAGGACGTCGGAGACGGCGGCGAGTTCGCGAATCAGCTCCGCGCCGGCCGATGACGAATGGTCGATCGTGATTGATCGCTTATTGCGGTTCGTGCTCAGGTAGAAACCGGATTCGGAGCCCCCGGGTTCGTCGCCGCTTGAATTGTCGAGAAACGGTGGTCCGTACTGACGGGCGTCGTCTCCGGTACCGGGCCGCTCGACCTTGATGACGTCGGCCCCTAGATCGCCGAGTAGTTGAGTGGCGAAGGGAGCAGCGAGGATCCGGCTCAGGTCGAGTACCCGAACGCCGTTCAGCGGACCGCTCATGCTCGGCCCGGCTTCGGCTCACGCGGCATACCGAGCACGCGTTCGCTGATGATGTTCTTCTGGATCTCACTTGTTCCCGCGTAGATGGTTTCTGCACGGGCGCGCACGAACGCGCGACGGATGCCGCTCGACACGTCGTCGGGGCCCGTGGCCCACGAGGTGCCGAGGAGCGAGTCCGGTCCAAGGATGTCCATCGCGAGTTCGGTGAACGACTGGTGCCAGCGTGACCAGTAGTACTTGCCGATCGACGCCTCGGATCCGAACTCGCCATCGGTGAGTGCCCGCGTCAGCGACCGCATGTTGTTGTAGCCCATGATCTGTAGGCCTATGTAGGCGTCGATCAGCCGATCGCGCAGGACCGGGTCCTCGGATATGCGCCGGCGCTGGGCCAGGGCCAGCAGTTCGCGCATCTCGCGGACGAAGGAGAACTGGTAGTTGAGCACCGAGGTGGCCCGCTCGTGTCCGAGCGTCGTCATCGCCGCCGTCCAACCAGCCCCCGGGGGACCCACGACGTTGTCGGCGGACGTCCGTGCCTCGTCGAAGAAGACGCTGTTGAATCCGCTGTCCCCGAGCATCGTGCGAATGGGCGTGACCTCGACACCCGGTTGATCGAGGGGTATCAACATGTACGACAGTCCGGCATGGCGTACCGAACCCGGTTCGGTGCGCACGATCGCGAAGATCCAGTCGGCGTGCTGCGCGAACGTCGTCCATATCTTCTGCCCCGACACCACCCACTCGTCGCCCTCCCGGCGTGCGCGGCAGGCCACATTCGCCAGGTCTGAACCTGCTTCGGGCTCCGAATAGCCCTGGCACCAAACCACTTCTGCGCGCGCCATGGGCGGCAGCAGTCGTCGCTTCTGCTCATCGGTGCCGTGCGCTAGGGCGGCGGGCGCCATCAATGTCTCGCCGTGGAAGGCGGCTCGCGGTGGGGCGCCGGCGCGGGCGTACTCCATGGCGTAAACGAGTTCCTGCGACATAGTTGCTTCCCGGCCGCCGTATTCGCGGGCCAGCTCAAGCCCAGCCAGCCGCCGGTGGCGAGCTCGGCTTCCCACGCACGTCGCAGTTCCCAGTTGTCATCGTCGTCGGGGCCGCCGCGGTGTACCTGATCGCGGAACTCGCCGACGAGGTGCTTGTCGAGCCAGGTGCGAACCTCGTCACGAAACTCCGCATCGGCATCGGAAAGGGGGAGCTCCGAGATCCCGTCCAGCAGGTCGACCACGCTTGTATAGTACAATCAGTTAACGATATAAATCGAGGGGCCGAGGCGAATCCGGATCCCCCGAACGCGCCGGATCGACGATGAAGACGATGAAGGAGCACGGGTGGACGATCTGCAATGGTCGGTCTGCGACGGTGTCGGAACCATTCGACTGAATCGTCCGGATAGCCGGAACGCATTCACCTTCGCGATGATTGATGAGTGGGCGCAGTTACTGCGTGCCGCGCGGACCGACGACGATGTCCGGGTAATCGTGCTCACGGGTGCCGGTGACCGCGCCTTCTGCTCCGGGGTCGATCTGTCCGAGATATCCAACGCCAACCCGCACCTCACCCCGTTGCAGCGCAAGCAGCAGCTGCACGACGAGATTCACCGGGTTGCGCTGGCGCTCGAGGACCTCGACAAGCCCGTCATCGCCTCCATCAACGGAGTCGCAGTAGGCGCGGGACTCGACATGGCGTTGATGTGCGACATGCGCATTATGTCGACCTCTGCACGGGTTTCCGAAGGCTACGTGAAGGTCGGACTCACGCCCGGTGATGGCGGGGCGTATTATCTGCCTCGCCTTGTCGGCACCGCCAAAGCGCTGGAACTTCTGCTTACCGGGGACTTCATCGACGCGCAGGAGGCGCTGCGGATCGGATTGGTCAATCGGATCGCGGCGCCCGAGGATCTGGCCGAAGAGACCGCCCGGTTCGCCAGGGTGATAGCCGATCACGCCCCGGTCACCGTGCGGATGATCAAGCGCGCCACCTACCAGTCCGCGAACATCGACCTGCGCACGTCGCTCGACCTGGTGTCCTCGCACTTCGCGGTGGTCGCCGCGACCGAGGACGCGGCCGAAGCGCTCGCGGCGATGAAAGACAAGCGACCCCCGCAGTACAGCGGGCGATAGGTGTCGTGCCATGACTGAGCCCAGGTCTTCGATGCGTGGATGGCCTCCGTACCTACCGCGAGGTGACCCCCGATCCATCGGTGGTCGCCAGGTTCAAACGCGGGAACAGTGCCTATGAAGGCGGCGAGACCATGGCCGACGTGATCGCCGAGATGGACCGTCTCGGCATCGCCGGGGGCGTGCTGTCCAAGGCGCCGCGGGACATCACCCCGCCGTTCGTACACGGCACCAAGTCGGGGGAGACGGTGCTGCGCGAGACGTGCGAACGACTGGCGAACTTCCAGCGCGAGTATCCGGGGCGGTTCGTCACCTCCGTCGGAATCGACCCGCGACTCGGCTACGAGGCGTCCCGTCATGTACGGATCGCGGTGCGCGAGTACGGGGTCGAGTGCATCCGGATCATTCCGATGTTCACCGGCATAGCAATCGACGACAAGCTCGCCTACCCGCTATATACCGCGGCGTGCGACGAGGGTGCCGTCGTGACGGTAAACGTCGGGGTGCCGGGTCCGATGAAGCCGGTGAAGCTGCAGCGCACAATCCTCGTCGACGAGGTGGCGCTGGCCTTTCCCGAGCTGACCATCGTGATGAGTCACCTCGGTGACCCGTGGATTTCAGAGACCATCGCCATGCTGCTCAAGCATCCCAACGTGTACGCGATGACCGCGGGCTGGGCGCCGAAGTACGTACCCGAGGATGTGCTGCGGTTCGCGCAGAAGAGAAATCCCCGAAAGCTGATGTGGGCCTCGGACTATCCCATTCTCCCGTTCGATCGGACGCTCACCGAGGCCACCGGGCTTCCGCTGACCGGCGACGCGCGTACCGGTTATCTCGGAGCCAACGCGATGCGGGTGTTCGGCTCCCCCGACAGCCAACCCGAAACGGAGTTGTAACGATGCGATTGCACGAGGGCCGAGTCGTCGCAATCACCGGTGCGGCGGGCGGCATCGGCCGCGAACACGCACTCGAGTTCGCCCGGCAAGGGGCGAAGGTCGTCGTCAACGATGTCGGTCCGGCTCAGGTCGTCGTCGACGAAATCGTTTCCGCCGGCGGCGAAGCGGTCGCCAACAACGACGACATCGCCGATTGGGACGGCGCCGGACGACTCATCGGAACGGCGCTGGACACATTCGGCGACCTGCACGTGCTCGTCAACAACGCGGGCATTCTGCGAGACAAGATGTTCGTCAACATGGACATCGACATGTGGGACGCGGTCATCCGGGTCCATCTACGCGGCACCTTCGCGCCAACGAAGCATGCCGTCGCCTATTGGCGAGGACGACACAAGTCCGGTGATCCCGTATCCCATCCCCGGGTGGTCAACACCTCGTCACCGTCCGGTCTTTACGGCAACCCCGGCCAATCCAATTACGGTGCCGCCAAAGCGGCCATAGCGGCCTTCACCGTCATTCTCGCCGACGAACTGGAGCGGCTGGGGATCACGGTGAACGCGATCGCCCCCAGTGCCCTCACCCAGATGACCCAGGGGCTGGAAACCTACGTCGCGCGGATGAAGGAGATCCAGGAGCGCACCGGGTTCGACGCCGGATCCCCAGCGAACATCTCGCCGCTGGTGGTATGGCTGGCCTCCGCCCAGGCGGCCGATGTCACCGGCCGGGTCTTCAACGTCAAGGGCGGTGCGATCTCCGTCGCCGAAACCTGGATGGCCGGCCCGGGAGTCGAGCAGCAGGCACGCTGGACCACGGACGAACTCGGCGCAGTAATCCCCGAGCTGCTGGCCAAGGCGCGCCCCAACTCAGACGGATCCGGCCGCCCCCGTGCCTGACGGAATCACTGTTGAACGCGACGGCGCCACCGGAGTCGTCTGGCTGGATCGCCCCGACCGTGGCAACGCGTTCACCTCGGCCATGCAGACCGAACTTCATCGGCAACTTGCACACCTCGACGCCGACGAAGCGGTCCGCGCCATTGTCGTCACCGGCCGCGGACTGCACTTCTCCACCGGCGCCGACATGGAGCCCGGCGGAGCCAACTTCGCATTCGACGACGAACGTCACCTGGCGGCCAGGACGGAGATGGCGTCCCGGCCGCGACCATGGCGGATGCGTACGCCAATCATCGGTGCGCTCAACGGATCGGCTGTCGGCATCGGCCTGACTTTTCCGATTCAGTGGGACATCCGGATCGTCAATGAAGCGGCAAAGTACGGGTTCGTGTTTACTCGGCGTGGGCTGATTCCAGAGCAGAATTCGCTGTGGCTGTTGCCGCGGCTGATCGGATTTGGTCGGGCAGTGGAATTGCTGCTGACCGGCCGGATTTTCTTGGGGGCCGACGCCATCGAGTTAGGGCTCGCCACCGAATCGTTGCCCGGCGACGAGGTGCTCGGCCGCGCACTTCAGATCGCCGCCGATATCGCCGCTACCACCGCCCCGGCTGCGGTCGGTGTGACAAAACAACTCGTGTATGACTTGTTGGGCGAAACGGACAGGGAGTCGGCGTTCTATCGCGAATGGGAACATTTCGCTGGTTCGGCCGCCAGGCCGACGCGGGCGAAGGTGTGGCGTCCTTCCTGGAGCGTCGAGCACCGGAATTCAAGCTCTCCAAACATATTCCGCCGCCCGAGACTGATCCTGGTTGGAGCGCCGATGAGTGACACTGTGCTGTACGACGTCGATGCGCAGGGCGCGGCGCTGCTGACCTTGAGCCGGGCCGAGCGCCGGAATATGTGGACCGCGCAGATGGAAACCGAATTCTACGAATGTCTGGACCGGGCGGCGGCCGACACGAGGGTCCGCGTCATCGTGGTGACCGGCGCGGGTTCCTCGTTCGTGCCGGGCTTGGACCCCGCCGTGCTGGCCGGTCTCACGTCTGGAGCGACGTACACCTCCAACCGGCGCCCGCAGCATATGCCACCACAGTTCCCAAACCCGTCATCGGCGCGATCAACGGATCGTGCGCCGGAATCGGGCTGGCCCAGGCGCTCATGTTCGACTACCGCTTCGCGGTACGCGGCGCCAAGTTCAGCACGGCGTTCGCCAAGCGCGGGCTACCCGCCGAAGATGCCACGGCGTGGATTCTCGCCCGGCTCGCGGGTCCGGCGCGCGCGTTCGAACTACTGGCGTCGGGACGTGTCTTCCTCGCCGAAGAGGCCGCAGAACTAGGCGTTGTGCAACAGCTCTCGGATCCGGGCCGTGTCGTGCAGGACGCCCTGGACTTTGCGCACGGGCTGGCATCCAGCGTGTCTCCGGTCGCAATGGCGATGATCAAGTCACAGGTCTGGCGGGATTCCGAAACCACGCTTGAGGCCGCCCGTATACGTGCGCAATACCTGCTGAAGCTGGCCAAAGAGCAACCAGACTTTGCCGAGGGCACCGCGAGCCTAACCGAGAAGCGACCACCGGCCTTCGCGCCCTACTCGCCCCTGCATTTCTGATGGACCTGGACATCGGACGCGACCACGCCGAATTCCGCGACGAGGTTCGCACCTGGCTGGCCGAACACCTCGCCGGCGAATTCCGGGCCCACCGCGGCGTGGGAAGCGCCACCGATGACACCGCATGGGACGTGCGCGTCGAGTGGGAACGTGAGCTTTCCAAGGGAAATTGGTTGGGGCTGACGTGGCCCGTGGCCTACGGTGGTCGCGGCTTGGGTTTGGCCGAAGAGATCGTCTTCGAATACGAATACGCGCGTGCCGCCGCCCCGGCGCGGGTCAACACGCAAGCTCTGGAATTGCTCGGGCCGACCTTGCTGGCCTACGGAACCGAGGCGCAGAAGAGCAGATTCCTACCGAGAATCCTTGCGGTCGAGGATATGTGGGGACAGGGGTTCTCCGAGCCGAGTGCGGGGTCCGACCTGGCGGCGGTGCGCACCCGGGCGATCGAAGACGAGGACGGCTGGCGCATCGACGGCCAGAAGGTGTGGACGACGTTCGGCGATCGGGCGGACTGGCTGTACGTGCTGTGCAGGACCGATCCCGATCCCGCCGTGCGGCATCGCGGCCTGACCCTGTTGCTGGTCCCTGTCGCACAACCCGGTGTCGAGATCAGACCGATCAAGAACATCGCCGGGTCGACCGAGTTCAGTGAGTGCTTCTTCAATGACGCCAGGACCGGCGACGACATGGTCGTCGGCGGCGTCGGCGACGGCTGGCGCGTGGTGATGACGACTCTGCGGATGGAACGCGGGAGCGCGCTCATGCCGATGCAGTTGTCGACCGAGCGCGAGATCGATGAGCTCATCGAAGCCGCCAAGAAGAGCGGAGCCGTTGCCGATCCCCGGGTCCGACGGCGCCTGGTCGACGCGCTGATCGGGGTGCACATCATGCGCTCGACAAACCTTCGGGTGGTGACGGATCTGCTGAACCCACGGAATGGGGTCGCCGGGCGCGCGACGGCCGCGGCGGCCACCGCGAGCAAGTTGTTCGCGTCGACCCAGCACCAGCAGCTGGGAGAGCTGGCCGTCGAGATCTTCGGCGCACCATCGGTCTTTGACCTCGGCGACGATGCCGCTGACCGGGCCAGGAAGCTCTTCCTGCTGAGCCGGGCGGAGACGATCTACGGGGGCACGGCTGAGATTCAGCGGAACATCATCGCCGAACGCGTGCTCGGTTTACCCCGCTGATGGACACCCGAAAGCACGTCACTACGAGGAGTGACCAATGCCTCTGATCGCGACCGACGAGCAGGAAGCGCTGCGCGATGTCATGCGTGCGTTTCTGGCTCGGTACTCCAGCGAAGCCGAAGTGCGTACCGCCATGGAGAGCTTGTCGGGTTACGACGCAACGGCGTGGAAGACGGCGGCGGATCAGATCGGCGTCCAGGCCCTGGCGATACCGGAGGAGATGGGTGGCGCCGGATACGGATTCGATGAACTCGCGATCGTCATGGAGGAGACGGGCAGGAGCCTGTTCCCCGCGCCGGTGCTGTCGACGACAGTCCTGGCGACCAGTGCGCTGGTGGCGGTCGGCGACCCGGTCGCACGGGAATACCTCGCCCGCATCGCCACCGGCGACCTGATCGCGACGGTTGCCGTGTCGGAGGCTTTGTTGCACTGGGATCTGGAGGACATCCTCACGAACGCGAAGCAATCCGGCGCTGATTGGCGACTGTCGGGATCCAAGCCGTACGTGCTGGACGGCGCGCAGGCTGGTCTGATCGTCGTCGCCGCGCGCACCACCGACGGTATCTCGTTGTTCGCCGTCGAATCCGGCGCCGACGGCATGGTGGTCGACGCGCTGGATTCGATGGATCAGACCCGACGGTTTGCGAGGGTGAGTTTAGACGCAACCCCCGCCGTGCTCCTCGGCGAGGCGGGACAAGGTTGGGAGACGCTGCGTGGCGTGTACGACCGTGCGTTGGTGGCGCTCGCCTGCGAGCAGGTGGGCGGCGCGCAGGCTGCGCTGGACCTGACGGTGCAGTACGTCAACATGCGCGAGCAGTTCGGACGACCCATCGGGTCGTTTCAGGCAATCAAGCACCGGTGTGCGGACTTGTTGGTCGAGGTGGAGTCCGCGCGTTCAGCGGCCGCATATGCGAGTACGGCGGTGGTCGCTGGAGCGGATGATGCGTCGGTGGCAGCGTCGATCGCCAAGGTGTACTGCTCGCAGGCCTTCTATCATGTTGCGGCCGAATGCATTCAGATGCACGGCGGAATCGGATTCACCTGGGAGCACCCGGCTCACCTGTACTTCAAGCGCGCGAAGAGTTCCGAGGCGCTGTTTGGCTGGCCGGCCCATCACCGGGAACGGATAGCCGCCCTGATCGGGCTGACCTGACAAGTGTGGATTCACTCGAGACGGACTTAGGAGAAGCAGATGCGTGACGCGGTGATAACTGCGGCGGTAAGGACGCCAATCGGCAAGCGAAACGGCGGTTTCAAGGATGTGCATGCGGTCGACTTGTCGGCGCTGGTTCTGCGTGAGGTCGTCGCTCGAGCTGGCATCGATCCCGCTGTCGTCGACGACGTGCATTGGGGCAACGTCATCAGCATTGGTCAGCAGTCGGGCAACATCGCGCGGATGGCGGTGCTCGCGGCCGGGTGGCCAGAGTCGGTTCCGGGTTTCACCATCGATCGGCAATGTGGATCTTCGCAGCAGGCGATCTCGACCGCGGCCGCAGCGGTCGTCTCCGGGCAAGCCGACGTGGTCGTTGCCGGCGGGGTCGAGATGATGTCGAGCGTGCCGATGGGTGCCGCCCGCGTCGAGGGAACCGGCGAGATGGGCGGCGCCGCGGTCGATCGGTATGCATCGGCGCTGGAAGGCCCAGGATTCAATGGTCGTTTCAACCAAGGTGCAGGTGCCGAACTGATCGCTTCCGAATACGGGCTATCCCGTACCCAGCTGGACGAGTACGCGTTGCTATCGCACCAGCGGGCCGGCAAAGCTCAAGACGACGGCGCTTTCGACGACGAGATTGTCGCGGTTCCGACCCGGGATTCAACGGTGACGTCCGACGAGGGCGTGCGACGTGGGTCGACGCTTGAGTCGCTAGCGCAGCTCAAGGCTCCGTTCGTCGCAGACGGAAAGATCACCGCTGGCAACGCCTCCCAGATCTCCGATGGCGCCTCCGCCGTCGTCGTGACGACTTCGGAGCGCGCCGCGAGCCTGGGTATGACGCCCTTGGCGCGTGTGCACACCGCGGTCGTGACGGGTGACGACCCCGTGAAGATGTTGACCGGCCCGATCCCCGCGACAGCACTGGCGCTGAAGCGTTCCAGGCTGTCCGTGGACGACATTTCCGCCTTCGAGGTCAACGAGGCATTCGCGTCCGTGCCACTGGCGTGGCAGATCGCCACCGGCGCCCGCCTAGACCGACTCAACCCACTGGGCGGCGCGATCGCGTTGGGTCATCCGCTGGGGTGCTCGGGAACTCGCCTTGCCGCCACGCTCATTCATCACCTGTGGCACACGGGCGGTCGATATGGACTGCAGACGATGTGCGAAGGCGGCGGCACGGCTAACGCGACCATCTACGAGCGGCTGTCCTGACGGGCGCTCAGCGAGTCGCGCAGGGCTACCTTGCGCACCTTCCCCGACGCCGTGAGCGGAAGCTCTGACACCTCTATCCATCGGCGTGGGATCTTGAACGAGGCCAGGTGCGCACGGCCGTGGGCCTCCAACTCGTGGCCGTCCACGGCGGCGTTCGGTGTAGGCACGACGAACGCGACCGGCACCTCACCCCATCGTTCGTCCGGGCCGCCGACGACGGCAATGGCGCGCACCGATGGATGCCGGGCAAGGACTGCTTCGATCTCGCCGGGGTAGAGGTTCTCTCCGCCCCGGATGATGACCTCGCGGGCGCGTCCGTGCGACGTCACGTATCCCCGCTCGTCCATCGCGCCGAGATCGCCGGTGTGCAGCCAATCTTCGGCATCGATGACCCCCGCCGTGGCGTCGGGTTGGCCGAGGTAGCCCGACATCCGCATCGGGGATCGTGTGCAGATCTCTCCTATCTCACCATGATCGGCGGTACTGCCGTCGGGGCGGGCGATGCGGGCGTCGCGGCCGGGAAGGGGGCGCCCGATTGTGGTCGCCTTGATGTCGATGGGATCGTCGCGGCGAGTCTGCAGGATCGAGGGTGACTCGCTTTGGCCGTAGGAAACGACGAATTGCACTCCGAATATCGTCTCGATCTGGCGGACCGCCTCGGCGGGCACGGCTGAGCCGCCTCCGACGACGGTGTGCAGATGCGGCAGCGATCCGGGATTGAAGCCAGGCTGGCGAAGCACGTCGAACAATATCGTCGGCACGGCCGTCATTACGGTGGCCTGCGTGTCGCGCACCAACGACACCAGCACTGCCGGGTCGTAGGAGCCCATTACGCCCACAGCTGCCCCGGCCGCGAGGCTCCCGAGCAGCCCGTTGACCGACGCGCCGACGTGATGGAGGGGGACCGGCGTGATCAGCACGTCGGACTCGCGATGGCCCCAGTCCGCGCACCAGATGGCCGCCGCATTGAGAGTGCTCGCGTGGGTGTGCACCGCCCCTTTGGGACGACCCGTCGTGCCTGAGGTGTACTGCACCAGGAATACGTCGTCTGCGGCCACTGTGGGCAGCGTTGACGTGCCGTGGGCCGAGCCCGCCCAGGAGGCAAGGTCCAGCACTGGGGGAGTGGACCTGGATGCGGCCGCCAATTTGCGCATCCGGTCACCCAGCGGCTGCCCGCGATAGCTTTCCACGGTTAGGATCAACTCGGTTCCGCTGAGCTTGAGGATGTGGACCAACTCGGGATCAGCCATTGCGGGGTTCATCGGCACCAGAACGAGTCCGGCAAGCGCACAGGCGTATTCGGCCTGAACCCATTCGACCGAGTTGGGTGCGCACAGCCCCACCGCGGCACCCGGTTCCAGTGTGGTCAGTAGCGCCCGGGCCAGCCGACTCGCGTCGTCGTAGAGCTGCCCGTAGGTGACGGTTCGAAGCGCGTCCGGTCCGCACGGCCAGTACAGCGCCGGGGCATCGCCACGCTCGGTCGCCTGAGATACGAGCTGGCCACCGATGCTCGTCGGTAGCCAAGCAACGTCGTTGTCCCGCAGCCATAGTGCGCTGCCTGCCTGCTTGCCCATGAAGTCCTACTGGGCTGATTCCGGTCGCGTACCCTCGCGGACCGTCGAAATCATCGAGTCGATGAGTCGGCTCTGGGCGGCCGTGGACAGCGGTCTTAGTTCCGGGGAGGCGATAGTCCGGAGGAAGACCACTCCAACGAGCGCGTCGGCGGCCCACCTGCAGTCGATTCCCTCGCCGAGCTCGCCGCGGGCGACGGCACGCTCCAACAGGTCGGCGAGTTGATGGCCCGCGCTCGACATCACCTTGTGTTGAAATGCGGCGAACAACATCGGATGCCTGGATGCGTCCGCGATGAGGCGCAGCTGGATCGCTATGGTCGTTGGATCGAGGAGATCCACCATGGCGCGCACCAAGGTGGACAGTTCGTCGCGGAGTCCGCCTTCAGGGTCGGTGCTGGGCCACTCGGAGATACTCGTCAGCGTCTCGAGGATCAGACTGTCCTTGTCTGGCCAGCGCAGCATCAAGCTGGGCCTCGACACCCCCGAACGCCGTGCGACACTGCGCACGCTGAACGCCTCGAAGCCCTTCTCGGCGAGCTCCTGTGTGGCCGCCTCCACCACTCGATGCTCGACCGAAGGATCGCGTTGTCGGCCCCGCTGGCTGGAATCAGTCCGGTTCGGCACGAGTGGCAGGTTGCTGACAGCGGGCTGTGCCATCTCCGTCAGCCGTTGAACAGCGTCAGAGCATTGTCCCGCATGAAGTGCTTTCGCCGTTCGTCGCCGAGACCCTCGACGCGCAAGAACAACTCGGCAGGTTCACGCATGCCTTCGGCGTGTGGCCAGTCCGATCCGGCTACCAATGCCTCGGTGCCGCCGAGTTGATCGACGAGCGAGACGGTGTTGTCTTCGGGGTAGGGCACCACTTTCACGTGGCTCTTGAAGATGGTGCTGGGACGCTCCTTCAGCGGTCCGCCCAGCCAGGGACCGAGTCGGGCCATGCCGCGACTCTTGTCCATGTGGCTCAGGAAGTGCGGTATCCATGCGGCGCCGTATTCGCTGACCAGGACCCGGATGTCGGGGAAGCGGCCGAAAAGGTTGTCGTAAATCAGCGCGGACAGGGTGTCGGTGATGGGCCGCTCGCCATACGTGTTCTGCCACTGCCAGGCGGAGAACTGGAACGGGGGCCCGACCTTCCAGCCCCACTGCGAGGCGACCTTGGCTTGATAGTGGAACTCGGTGATGTGATAGCAAACAACGGCTTTCGCTTCGTTGATCCGCGACCAGAACGGGTCGAAGTAGGGATCGCCGGGGCTGCGGCCGTACGCGGGGCCGGCCGGCAGCACGATGAACTTGGCGCCCGCCGCCAGGACTCGGTCCAGTTCGGCGACCGACCGGTCGAGGTCGCGCAACGACAGCATCGCCGGGGCGTAAATGGTGTCCTTGTAACCGAATCCCCAGTCTTCGGCGATCCACTTGTTGAACGATTCGAGGTTGTCGTAGAGCGGCTCGACACCATCGACGAACTCCTCGGCGAACAGTGCCCAGCCGCCGGGGTACATGATCGACTTCTCGATCTGTTGTTCCCCGAGTTGGATCAGCCGCGCGTCCTTGTCGAGGTATTCCTTCTGCATCGGCTCGAAGAACCGTTCGGCATCGGAGGCGTCGCCGGACGCGCGCTGCTTGAGCATCTCTACCAGAGAGCCTGGCACGTAAGCCTTGTCGAGGTCGGTCTCAAACGCGGTGACGAGTCGGTCGTTCGCCAGCAGCACCTTCGTGCCGCTGGGCGCGACGATGGGCCGGATGGCTGTGTCGATCTTCGCCTTCGGCATGAAGCGGGTGAAACAGTCTTCGGCCTCGTACGAGTGCTGGTCGAGGTCGGTGATCAGGTACGGCAAGGTCCCGACGGTGTCTTGGATGAGTGCCATGGTGCGTGGCCTTTCTCGTCGGACCGATCGGCGATCGGGGTGGGCTGCCCGCGCGGCGTCTTTAATATACCACCATGGTCTAAATTGAGAATAACGCGGTGACCGCGTCAAGCGCAAGAGTCATGAGGACGGGGCTGAACGCCTAACTAGAAGCCGAGTTTGCGCCCGATGAGATCGCGCATGATCTCGCTGGTGCCGCCGTAGACCCGCTGAATCCGGGCGTCGCGCCAGAGTCTGGCGATCTCGTACTCGTTGATGTACCCGTACCCGCCGTGCAGCTGAAGGCAGCGGTCCATGATCTGCCATTGCTGTTCGGTAGCCCACAGTTTGGCGCCGGCAGCCTCTTCGGCGGTCAATTCGCCGGCGTTTACGGCGGCGATGCAGCGGTCGACGTAAACCTGCATGACGTCGATGAGGACAGTCATATCGGCGATGGCGTGACGGTTCACCTGGAACGTGCCGATCGGCTGACCGAAGGCCTTGCGGTCCTGCGCGTACGCCATGGTCAGTTCCACCGCTCGCCGAGCCTGGGCGACCGCGTGAATGGCGATGCCGAGGCGTTCGGCCGGCAGGTTGCGCATCAGATGATAGAAGCCGCGGTTCTCCTCGCCGATCAGGTTTGTCGCCGGAACCCGCACGTCTTGGTAGGACAGTTCGGCGGTGTCGGCGGAGCGCAGGCCGATCTTGTCGAGCTTGCGCCCCTTGGTGAATCCGGGCGTGTTCACGTCGACCGCGATCAGGCTGATGCCCTTGTGTCCGGCGGCAGGATCGGTCTTGACGGCCGTGACGACCAGGTCGGCCAGGATCCCGCTACTGATGAACGTCTTCGCGCCGTTGATGACGTAGTCGTCGCCATCGCGCACCGCCGTGGTCTTGATCCCGGCCAGATCCGATCCCGCGCCGGGTTCTGACATCGCCACTGCCGCGATGATCTCGCCGGAGACGAATCCCGGCAGCCAGCGCTTCTGCTGCTCCTCGTTGGTCATGTGCACCAGATAGGAAGCCATGATGTCGTTCTGCAGCCCGAAGCCAACGCCTGCGCTGCCCGAGGCGTAGTACTCCTCGTTCATGATGGCGTTGAAGCGGAAGTCGGTGATGCCCTGCCCGCCGAACTCCTCGGGCGCCTCCCAGCCGAGCAGGCCCAGTTCGCCTGCTTTGAGCCACACCGACCGGTCGGTGAGTCCGGCTTTTTCCCACTCCTCGGTGTGCGGCGCGCACTCCCTTTCGAAGAATGCGCGCGCGGTGGCCCGGAACTCGTCGTGCACCGGTTCGAATATCTCGCGCTTCACTTGTGGACTCCTTCGGTCGGTGTTGTTCACCGCTCTTCACTAATTCGTACAGCGTATAGTCCCGATTCGGAGGACCCCATTCGGGTTCCTGGTGCCCTGCGGTGACTTAACGGCTGGAGGACTACATGGCGGTACCGGCGCGTGGCTGAATCCTCGTGGACCGTCGAGGACATCCAGGACACGCCTCGTTCGGCGGGGGGAGTACTTCTGTGCGGGGCGTGCCGGGTCTCGGGCGTATGCCGATTGGGCGTGCGGCGTGAATCACTCGATGACAGCGGTGTCGCGACCTTCGACGTGATCTGCCCGCGCGACCAGGAAGGCGGCCCGAACGTGGCGCACGGTGGGTGGACCGCTGCGGTGTTGGATGAGGCGCTGGGGCACATTCCGCCGATGAACGATCAGATGTCCGTCACGGCGACACTGACCGTCAACTACCTAAAGCCCGTACCGGTGGAACGGCCTCTGGAGGCACGCGCTTGGGTCGACAAGATCGACGGCTCCAAGTGGTTCATCTCCGGCGAACTCGTGCTCCTGCCCGGCCGCAGTGTCCTTGCGACCGCCAGCGGTATCTGGATCGCCCGCGACCCTTCGCATTTCATCGCGGCACCAGCAGTGGCTCGCCGAGCAAGACGCGCAGAACGAAACCGGCGGCTAGATCAGGTCACCGGCGAGGGTGAGCAACACCTCCGACAAGTTCTTGCCCCATCGATCGAACGCGTAGCCCGACGCGGGGTAGCCGTTGGTGAGGAACGCGAAGCTCAATCCGGTCACTGGGTCACAGAATGACTGCTGGCATGGGGCGCCGCCGTGGCCGAATGTTTCCGGCGACCCGGTTGCCGGCATCCACCCTTGCTGCCAGGAGTCTCCGCGCAGGGTGACGAACAGCCCCATCGAGATGGGATGATCGGTTCCGCCGTGTTCTGTTGGGCCGTAGGCGGGTTCGCGCGCCCACGCCCGAATGCCCTCGGTAACTATTTCTCGCGACCACACGTCGGAGTGCAGCATTCCCTGATAGTGCATCGCGACGTCGGCGGCGGTCGCGACCATGCTGTGCGAGGGTTCGCCGCGGGCCAGCACCTCGGCCGGGTCCAGATACCACGGCCCCCACGGGTCCAGTTCGTCGCCTGCCTCACCGAGCAACACCATCGGGGCGACATCGCCCTGCTGGTCGATAGGCACCGCCAGCTCTGCGGTCAAACCCAGTGGGCCACAGATGCGTTGAGCGAGGAAGTCTGGCAGCGACAACCCAGTGACCGTCTCCACCACTTCCCAGATGACCCAGCCGGTGGACGTCAATGAGAATTGGATGTGGCCGCGCGTCTCGGGGTCCGGCTGCCATCGCGACATGGCTTCCAGGCGCGATCCGCGAGTCGCCATTCGCTTGGCTCCCAGCGGGGCGTAAGCCAGACCGGCACGGTGGGTGGCCACCTCTTCAAGCGTGATTCCAGGGCAGAAGCCGGGGATCCATGTCGACACCGGGTCAGTAAGATCGAGGTCGTACTCGTCGACGACCTTCCACAGGGCACCAGCGATGAACGGGCGACTCACGGACTGCAGCCGGTAGCGCGTCGTGGGTTGTGCGTCCCCGAAGGTCTCGAACCTGACCAGGTCTCCGCCGTAGCCGACGGCGACCTGAGCGCTCGGAAGTCGCCCCTCGCACACCTCCAACGCGACCCGATCGACAAGCATCGACAGCTTGGACTGGTGCACAGTCACATGCTTTTGATCGGTACTCACTGGACGGTACCTCCGCGTCATTGCAGTATTGCAGACGCACCGTACTATACATGTATAGTCACACTGCGTGAACGATCCAGGGTTCAGACCTATTGCTGATGTTTGGCCCGAACTTTGCAGGGACCTCTCAGCATGAGCGCTTCTGTTGACGCACAACGGATTTTACGCGCGTTCGATGATGCGCTGACCACCGACATAGAAATGTTGGCCCCACTCGGCCGGCACGGTGACGACGTTGACGCGCGGATGACGCACTCGGCGCAACTGCTCAGCTGGCTTTTCGACGGTGGATGGGTCCGCCACGGGTGGCCCGAGGAAGTCGGTGGCCTGGGGGGACCAGCCGACGTGCGACTCCAGATCCTTGAACGGCTGACGTTGCGCGGATACTGGATACCGGAGCACTTATTCGCACTGGAAGTGGTGGGGCCCGCCGTAGTCAGCTACTCGCCGGAACTGGCCGCTAGGTTCATGCCCGCGGCGCTGCGCGGCGATGAACTGTGGTGTCAGGGGTTCTCTGAGCCGGAGGCCGGCAGTGACCTTGCGGCACTGCGCACCCGCGCCGTAGCCGGAGACGACGGCAACTTCCTGCTCTCAGGCCAGAAGATCTGGACGTCCTATGGGGCGCGAGCTGACCGCATGGTGGCGCTGGTGCGGACCGGGCCGGCGGATAGCCGGCACCGCGGTTTGTCGATGTTGCTGATCGACATGGATCTACCGGGTGTGGAACGCCGGCCCATCGCGTTGGCCAGCGGACGTGAGGAAGTCGCTGAGGTCTTCTTCACCGACGTCGTCGTCGGCCGGGATCGGTTGATCGGCGAACTCGACGGAGGTTGGGGTGTCGCCATGGATTTGCTCCAATACGAGCGAGGTGCCTACGCATGGATGCGAATGGCCACCGCCACCAGTCATCTCCAGCAGATCCTCGACGCAGCGGAGGACTTCGCTGCGGGAACCGTCGATACCTACGAACCGCTTGCCGCACAGGCGGTGGGGCGGGCCTACCTCAGTCTCGCCGCGCTCCGTGCCCGGACGGCGTCAACCTTGAAACGGTTGTCGGCAAAGGAAAACGTCGGAGCCCAGACCAGTGTCGACAAACTGTTGTTGTCCACCGCGGAGCAGGAAGTCATGGATACGTCGCTGACGCTGCTGACCACCAACCTCTTATTGGGCGACGAACCCGACGACGCGCGGCGCCGAGATGATTGGTGGTATTCGCGCGCGGCCTCGATCTACGGTGGCGCGCGTGAGATCCAGCACAGCATCATCGCCGACCGGATCCTCGGCCTGCCGAAGGAGAGCACTCGTGGACGCTGAAACCCAAGAGCTTTTGCAGGGGTCTATTCGCGCGCTGCTGTTGTCTCGGCCCGACGACCTGGTGGCTGGCCTGGCCGACCTGGGCTGGGAAGACGTTGTGGCCGGCGACGAAGCCGCGGCCATCGGGATGCTGTTTGCCGAACAAGGCCGGGCGGCCATCGCCTCGGCTGCGCTGGACACGGTGATGCGGCAGGCCGGCGGGGGCGACTGGCGATCGCCGGCTGACTGTGGTCCCGGAGTAGTGGTCCATCCACTGGGCAGAGCAGAATCGACGATTCACGGAGATCGGATACAGGTAGATGGCGTCTTACTCCGCGCACCTGATCCGGCAGCCACCGCCATCGTCGGCATCGACCAGACATCCTGCGCCCACATCCTGAGCGCGGGACAACTGGCGGACTCCACAATCGCTTTAGGGGGGTTCGATCCCGCGTCGAGGCTGCATCGCGTGCAGATCACCATCGACCGAGCAGACCTCGCCAAGGTTAAAACCGACTGGTTAAGTGCCGCCGCGGCGGCAAGGCGAGCCTTGTCGAGCGAACTGATCGGGAATGCGCAAGCAATGCTCGACCTCGCCGTGGATCACGTCACCCAACGCATTCAGTTCGGTCGCCCCATCGGCGCCAACCAGACACCGCGGCATCGACTCGCCGAGTGTTACGCGCTGCTGGGCGGGGCACATGCACTGGTTCACGCGGCATGGAGCAGCGGCACCCCCTGGGACGCCATGGTGGCAAAGTCGTATGCCGGCTACGCCGCGCACACGACCAGCCGAGCCTGCCTGCAGGTCTGCGGGGCCATGGGTCTGACCTCGGAGCATGCCCTTGGCTCGTACGTAAAGCGCTCAGCCGTCCTAGACGCACTCTACGGCGGGTGGCAGCAGGCCGTGCTGACCCTGGGCAGAGACTTGCTGAGCACCCGCGCGATCCCGGCCGGCCCACAGATATGAGCAACCCCGACCTGGGCGGCGTGTAGCTGTTGTTCGAACGATGTTGTACGACCGGCGATTCGGGCCGGGGAAAGCAGGAAACGCGTCGCAGACCAGATGAGCGCGAAGCAATATGATAGCTTCAGCTTTACACGTACAGTCTCGGCCGTCACAGCGTCTGGGAGCAAAAAACATGGAGCAGGCCACCCGATTCGACCCAAGAATCGCGCCGTTCGCGCAGTCGACCAAAGATATGTCAAACCCGCAGACTGTCTACTACGACAAGGCTAAGAATGTTCGCGCCGAGCGCATCGAAGGCGTCGTGCATCTGTATCGGATGGCGGATATCGTCGCGATCAATCGCAACCCCGCCGTCACGGGGACGGGCGGGCGTGGCGGCAGCTTCGGCAACGACGCCGCCCTTTTACCACTGGAAATCGACGGCGCCGAGCACAAGAAGTGGCGGCGCCTGCTCGATCCGATGTTCACCCCGAAGCAGGTCGCCCGGCTGGAGGGTTCGGTCCGTGAGCTCGCCGCGGATCTGATCGATAAGTTCGCCGCAACTGGAAAGGCTGACCTGGCGAAGGAGTTCTGCGTTCCGCTGCCTTGTCTGACCTTCCTGCGCTTACTCGGCGCCCCAGTCGAAGATTTGGCTTTCTTTCTCGAGTTCAAAGACGGCGTCATCCATCCGCAGGGCGACACGTTGGAAGAGCTCAACGCCAACATGGCGGTCGCGGGCGGCAAGCTGCTGGAGTACTTCTCGGCGTTCCTTGCAAAGCGCCGCGCAGAAGCCGAACCCGCCGACGACATCATCGCGACACTGCTGCGGTCAGAGGTCGACGGGGAACCCCTGACTGATTTGGAACTGTTGAACATCCTGTTCCTGCTCATGTTCGCCGGCCTCGACACCGTCACTTCGTCGATGTCGTGCACCTTCGCCTGGCTGGCCCAACACCCCGCAGAACGTCGGCGATTGGTTGAGGACAAATCGTTGATTCCGGCTGCGGTGGAGGAGATTATGCGTTATGAGTCGCCGGTCCCCTCGGGCATGAGGTACGCCGATCAAGAAGACATCGACCTCGGCGACGGCCTCATCATTCACAAAGGTGAAGCGATGCACCCGATCTGGGCCGCGGCCAACGTCGACCCCAACGCGTTCGAGGATCCGATGACGGTCGACTTCGGGCGTCGCGCCAACCACATCGTGTTCGCCAGCGGCCTGCACCGTTGCCTGGGATCGCACCTCGCACGACTCGAAATGCGGCTGGCAGTGGAGGAGCTATTGGCTCGCATCCCCGACTACTGGGTGCAACCGGGCGAAGAGCTTGTCTACGACAACATCTCGGTCCGCAACGTCACCTACTTGCCGATCGCCTTTGAACCGCGGGCCGGCGGGTCGGCCTGAAGAGTTAAATGTCGACACCGCGCCGGCCTGATCAGATGGCGGAAGTCGCCGTGCGGGCGCCGATGCCGTACGACTTGCGCCAGCGATACCTGGACGAAGGTTACTGGGACGATACTTCGCTGAGTGCGCTCTTGACTGCGGGACTGCGAGCTCAGCCGCGGCAAACCGTTCGGGTGTGGTCGAAGACCTCACCGCGGGAGCTGACATTCCAGCAACTCGACGTCCTCGCGCGGCGGTTCGCCGCAGGCCTGCGGGCGCAGGGTGTCGGATCCGGCGACCGGGTCGTCTATCAGCTGCCCAACAGCGTGGAAGCGGCCGCTACCTTCCTGGGACTCACCGCGCTGGGCGCCGTTCTGGTCCCAGTGGCCGGCTTCTACGGCCGCAAAGAGCTCATCGACATCGTCAACGCAACACAAGCATCCGTCCTCGTCACGACTGCCGAGCATGGAAGTCGAAATTATCTTGAGGAGCTTCGTGATTCGCGAGCCGAGATGCCGGCACTGACGACTGTCGTGCTCTGCGGTGGCTCAACGGCTTCCGACGCGATCGCCTTCGACGATGTCGTGGACGTCGAACCGCTGACGTCGGTAACCGAGCCAGATTCCGACGACCCATGCCTCTTCGCGTTCACTTCTGGTACTTCCGGCCGGTCGAAAGCGGTGATTCACACTCATCGATCGCTGGGCGCCGAGATCCGCAATCATTTGTCGGCCATCGTCCCTCGGGGTGCGACTCCGCAAATCATAGCGTCGCCGATCGCTCATGCTGCGGGGATGACGATGGGACTGCTGGCGCCCTTGCATCGCGGTGAGCCGATCAACTATGTCGACACGTTCGACATCGATTTCATGCTCGACGTCTGCGGACGGGAGCGCTTGGCGCCCGGCGGCGGAGCTGCGGTCTTCCTGTCTGCGCTCATCGACCACCCCGGCTTTACCGATGAGATCGCCGAGCGAATGGGCTACGTCGTCCTCGGCGGATCCATCGTCCCCGAGGCGTTGGTAGAGAAGGCCAGACGGCGGGGTATCGCCGTGTTGCGGTCCTACGGATCCACCGAGCATCCGACCATCACCAGCGGGCTGATCTCCGACGGCGTTGATGCACTCCGGTGCACCGACGGTCGGCCGCTCCCGGGTGTAGACGTCGTTATCAAGAGTCCCGACGGATCGTCGGCGTCGTCCGGAGTCGAGGGCGAAATCTACAGCCGCGGACCCGACCGGTGTGCAGGCTATCTCGACCTGACGGAGAATGCCGATGCCTTCGACGCCGACGGCTGGCTCGCGACGGGTGACCTCGGCATCCTCGATGCGGCAGGCCATCTCGCGATCACCGGCCGCGCCAAAGACCTCATCATCCGCAACGGACTCAACATCTCGCCCGCTGAGGTTGAAAACGCGCTCCTGACGTGCTCCGGAGTCAAAGAGGTGGCGGTGGTCGGGGTGCCCGACGACAACACCGGCGAGCGGGCGATCGCGTTCGTCGAGCCCAGCGGCTCGGCGGGTCCGACGCTCGCGGACCTCACATCGCATCTGGCAACCATCGGCATGGCGAAGCCGAAGTGGCCCGAAGAACTACGATTGGTCAAGGAATTTCCGCGAACCGCCTCGGGCAAGGTGCAAAAGTACAAGCTGCGCAACGGCATCCGCGCCATCAGCTGATCAGTCTGCGCGTTCACGACTTCTTGCGCGCGGCCGCGACCGCGGCGGCGTGCTCCGGTGAGCCCATGCTCGCTTCTTCGCCCTTGAACGCAATCTCGAAAGCGTTCTCCAACTGGGCCTCGATGTAGCTGTTCAGTGCGAGTTTGGTGTCTCGCAGGGCGGTCCGCGGCACCTGCACCAAACGATTGGCCAATGCGGTCGCCTCGGCCATCAGACTGTCGGCCTCGACCACCCGACTCGCCAGGCCCAACTCAACAGCCTTGTCCGGCATGATCTTTTGACCGAGGAACAGGTACTCCTTCGCGCGCGAGAGTCCGATCAGTGCCGGCCACGCCATCGCGCCATCGCCAGTCACCAGGCCCATTCGCAGATGAGGGTCCGCCAGAAAGCTGTTGTCCGACATCAACACGAGGTCGGACAACACCGCGAGGCTGCAGCCCAGGCCGACTGCCGGGCCGTTAACCGCGGCGATGACCGGAATCGGAAGCCGGACGATTCCCCGCACGATGGCGCGCGCTTCGAGCATGGTCTGCTTTCGCATTTCTGCGTTGTCGATGTTGTCCTGCATGTAGCTGAAGTCACCGCCTGCGCTGAAAGTAGTGCCGCTGCCGGTCAGGATCACCACCCGGGCGTCGGCATCTGCAGCGACGTCGGTCCAGACTCGGGCGAGCGACTGATGCAGAACCAGGGCCGCGCCGTTGAGCGCCGCGGGCCTGTTGAGCGTGACGATGCGAATCGGTCCATCGGCGGTCACCACGAGGTCGTCGGGCAATCCGTACAGGGGCTTCGCGTCGGCGGACGTCATCGTCATTCCCTCTCAGTGGTGCCTCGCACAACGGTAAGGTGCAGATGTTGGCTTTACGTGTATATCACTGCGGAGATGCCTTGGCGAAGACTTGGACAATCGTGCCCACCCCGGCCGAGTTGAGCGATCACTACCGGAGCCAGGGATGGTGGGACGGTCAGTCGATGCCGACCTTGCTCGCGGATGCACTCAGTGCGTCGGCGTCGCAGCAGTTTTGCGTGCACTCCCTCGACCGTCCGTGGCGCGGCACGATTGGCGACGTCACCGACGTCGCGCGACGCTTGGCAGGCGGACTTCGCAAGCGTGGACTCGGCCCGGGCGACCCGGTGGCATTTCAGCTCCCCAACAGCGTTGAAGCTGCTGCCACGTTCTATGGGTTGGCGATCATGGGCGCGGTTCTTGTCCCGGTCGGTCACTCTTCCGGAACAAGCGAGCTGCGGTACGCGTTGCGGGAATCTGGGGCTCGTGCGCTGCTGGTGAGCAATCTGGAAGGGCCTGGATTCCGGTTCGATGCGCTCGCTAGCGAGGATGCGGGTTCGCTGGAACACGTCATCGCGGTCGGCGACCTGCCGGCTCCCAAGGGCGTCATCTCTTTCGACGATCTCATTGCTGCCGTGCCGATCGACGGCCCTGCGGATCTCGATCCAGCGCAGCCCGCGGTAATCGGATGGACCTCGGGCACAACGGGGTCTCCCAAAGGAGTCCTACTCAGCCATCGCGCGATGTGCGCCGAGACGCGGTGGCACATGTCGCCCATGATGGGTGGACTTTCGCAGCGTTTGGTGAGCACGTCACCGGTCAGCCACGTCACCGGAATGTTGGTGTCGGTCCTGGTCCCGCCACTTCTTGGGCGGGAGATCCACCTTCTTGACTACTGGAACTCCTCGCGGGTACTAGAGCTGATGGTTGCTGAGTCGCTTTCTGCGGGAACCGGCGCACCGCTGTTCCTGGCGTCGCTGATTGATAATCCGCTGTGCACCAACATGCACCATGCGCTGATCAAGGCGTCTTCGCTGGGCGGGGCAGCCGTAACACCTGAGCTGATAAAGCGAGCCGATGCGCTGGGCATTGTCGCGATGCGAGGATACGGGTGCACCGAACACCCGAGCATTGCCCTCGGTGATGTCTCAGATAGCCTCGGGCATCGCGCCTACAGCGACGGAAAGATTTGCGCGGGAGTGGAAGTGCGAGTCGTTGGTGATGACGGCCTGGAGTCGGCCGCCGGTGAGCCGGGTGAGGTGCTGACCCGCGGGCCGGATCTGTTCTGCGGCTACACAGATCCCGCCCTCAACGCTGACGCGTTCGACGACGGCTGGTATCGAACCGGGGACGTCGGCCGGCTCGCCGACGAGGGCTATCTGACGATCGTCGACCGGAAGAAGGACATCATCATTCGGTCCGGAATGAATATCAGCGCAGCCGAAGTCGAGGCCGTGTTGACCTCCATGCCCCAGGTCGCCGATATTGCCGTTGTCGCGGCGCCCGACCCACGCACGGGTGAGCATGCGTGTGCCTTCGTCCGGCCCGCACCGGGCTATGACACCGTGACGATGACCCAGATGCGTGAGCACATGGCGCGGGCGGGTATCGCCAAATTCAAATGGCCCGAGGAGATCCGGTCCCACCCGATGGACTTTCCGCGGACTGCTGCAGGCAAGGTGCGTAAGGCCGACCTCCGCGCATTGCTGGCTTAGGCCGGCATGTGTCGATCCGCCAGCGCGGCCAGCGCCCCGTAGAAGCTGGCCCGAGAACGCAGCGTCGTGACGTAGTCGCGGATTTCGTCATCGGGATGTGGAGTGGGGCTCACGCGGAAGATCGCACTCTCTTCGATCAGAAGCCGTCCGAGGACGAGGGTGTGGACACCTGCGTAAACCTCCTGGGCGGCAACATGACTCAAGCCGCCCCGTTCGAACTGGTAGATGCAGAACTTCACGAGCCGCCGAGCGTTGGGAAGCATCTTTGACGACAGCAGCACCGAACTCAGACCACGCACCTCGAGCAACGCGTCGACGGCCGCCATCGAGATCGATGTGAACAACTCTCGCCAGTCGCCCGAGTCCGGATCGGGTAGTTCGATATGCCCGAGGACGTCGTCACCCACCAAGCGGAGTAGCTCGTCTTTGTCCTCGACGTGGTGGTACAACGCCATTGCCGACACATCGAGGCGTGCCGCGACGGCGCGCATGGTCAGCTTTTCCACCCCGACCTCGTCGATCACCTCCATCGCGGTCGCCGCGATCCGCTCACGATCGAGCGCAGCACGGGCACTGGCAGACTTCTTGCCGGCCAATTCGCTCTCCGTCCCTTGCTTTAACCCGACATGCCTCGACAAGAGACTTTACGGGTACAGCTCGGAAATCGGGCGGCCATGACACGTCTGCCTATACTTGTATATTTTGACGTGTTGCGAAGAAGCTCACTTAGGAATCTGTTTGGAGCCAGGGTGACTCAGACCGATATGGACGCAAGTGACGCAGGCAGGATTGTGAAGCACTTTCGAGAGCTCAGCGTCGGCTCTGGTGAGCGCGCGGCGTTGCCGGTAGAGCCGGGCGCTTCGAGCATCGGCCAGGTGCTGTGGTGATGGCCCGGCGGAGACTAGCGGCATGAGCGATCCGGGCGAACCACATGCTGTCTTCGAGACAATTGGTGACGGCATCGCTCGGATCCGAATCAATCGACCGGATCGGCTCGGCGCCTACACGCCGCGGATGTGCGCCGAGATCCTCGATGCGATTCGGCAGGTGCGCCTGGACGACTCGTTGCGAGTCCTGATCCTGACCGGCATCGGCCGGGGCTTCTGCACCGGCGGCGACGTCTCGCCCGATGCCGGTTTCGCCGAGGATCTCACCAAACAGATCGGCCGCGCGCGCGAATTACGGGAAGACTCACACGCGGTCGTCACGGCCCTGCACAAGCTCGATAAGCCGGTACTCTGCGCCGTCAACGGAATCGCCGTTAACGGGGGACTTGCCTTTGCGCTGGTCTGCGACCTGCGGATCGTTGCGGAAAGCGCCCGCCTCGGTGACACCAGCGGTCGGGCGGGGCTGTTGCCCGACGAAGGGGGAGCCTGGCTGTTCCCTCGTGTCATGGGTTACGACAAGGCATTTCGCATGGTGGCGTTGTCGGAGATTTACGACTCCGCGACCGCGCTCGCCCTTGGCCTGGCCACCGAAGTCGTCGCCGACGACAGCTTGGAGTCCCGCACGCTCGAGATCGCGGGCCGACTGACTTTGGCTGCGCCCCTGGCCTTGCGTGCGGTGAAGACGATGATGCGTCGCGGACTCGAAAGCACCCTGGACGCGTCACTGGGCGATGCCCAGCAAGCGGTGCTCTGGGTCGGCCCCAGCAGCGACGCACAGGAAGGCAAAGCTGCATTTCTGCAGCGCAGGCTTCCGAAATTCACCGGCTACTGAGGCGCGAACTAATTTCTCCGGCCGAACCCTCCCGTCCTACTATACATGTATAGTAGGACGGGAGGAAAGGACTCCACCGTGGCACTCATCGAAAACAGCGTCGGCGAGCTTCCGTACCAGCTGACCGACTTTGATCAGCATTCGTATGAATCGGAGGACTGTTTCACGCGGTTCATGCCGACGTCGAAGTTGGATACGGCGGTGCGTCCGATCGTCGCGCCGAGTGGTCGCAAGATTCTGTTGGCGAACGACCGGATCGTGACGGCGCTGGAAAATGATCTCGACCAGGCATATGTACCGGGCTCGCTCGTCGAGATGCTGAAGCAGCGCGCATCCGGTGAAGCGACCGACGCCGATCGGTTTTACGAGCCGATGCAGATCGAGTACTTGGATAAAGAGGCGCGCCTAAAACAGCTGACCGAGCAGCAGATCGAGCGCACCATTATGTATCCGGGCGGCTGGGCGTTGATGGCCGAACAATTCCTGACTGGAATCGACCCGCTTTACGACAATCTTGAGTCGTTCAACAAGTGGATCAATGAGGACTGGGGATTTGCGCACCAAGACCGGATCTACGCACCGGCCATGCTGTCGTTTCGTGACCTCGACCGCGCTGTCGAGGAACTCGACCGTGTGTTGGCCGCCGGCGCGCGCTTCATCGTGTTGCCTGCGGGCCCAGCGTACGGACGCTCGCCCGGTGACCCCTACTTCGACCCGATCTGGTCCCGCATCAACGAGGCGCGTGCTGTTGTCTGCTACCACATCGCCGAGTTCTACTACCAGGAAAACGTTGCCTCTGACTGGGGTTGGGGAGTATTGCCGCCATTCCAGTACTCGGCGTGGCAGTGGCAGAACACCTATGGCGAACGCCCGATCACCGATACGTTGTCGGCGCTGATCTTCGACAACGTGTTCGGCCGTTACCCCAACATCAAGGTTCTCGTCAGTGAGTTCGGCGCCGAATGGGTGCCGCACTTCATCCGGCACATGGACAAGAGTCGCGGAATGGCCCGCGGTGGCCCGTGGCTCGGTGGGCAGCTCACGGAACGGCCCAGCACGATTTTCAAGAAGCATGTCCGGGTGGTTCCATACCCGGAGGATGACACGATCGGCCTCATCGAGAAGCTCGGCTCCACCGAGACGCTGTTGATGGGATCGGACTGGCCCCACGCGGAGGGCCTGCGCGAGCCCGCCGATTTCTGGAACAAGGTCGAGGGCCTCGACCAGACGACCAAACGGGCCTTCCTGCGCGAGAACGGCATGAAGCTCAGTAGCGGCGTCGTCTGAGCGTGAGTGACTACCTGTCCGACGTAGAACTGGCGCAGTGCCTTGCGGGTGTGGCGGCCATGGTCACCCCGGACGGGTTCTTCGTCAACCCGCCGGGCCTTCTGCACACCGGCTGAAGAACGCATATGCCGACAGAGACCGTTTTGGATATGTTTCGTAGCAGCGTCGCCGACGCGCCGGACAGCCCGCTGCTGGTGTACTTCGACAGCGTCCTGACGGCGGGCGACGTCGACCGGGTGTCAAACGCACTGGCGGTGGCACTGATTGAGGGTGGCTTCACCAGCGGCGACCGATTGGCACTCCACACGCAGAACGTCCCGCAGTACGTCATCGCGTTGATAGCAGCGTGGAAGCTCGGCGGCATCGCCGTCGCGATCAACCCGATGCTGGCCCCGCGCGAGATCCAGAAGCTAATCGCCGATTCGAAGCCCGCGGCCTTCATAGGGTTGAGCGAACTGTATTCGGACGGACTCGCGGACATGTTGGATGAGTCATCGGTGAGCCGGGTGATCACGACGAGCGCGTTGGATTCGCAACAGGGTGGCGACCCGCGGGTCCTACCTGACCAGCGGATCGACGCGCCAGCCGGCACCGAAGATCTGAAAAGCCTTGTCGCCCAGTATGACGGACAGGTTCCTAAAGCCGTCCCGGTCAGTCCGGACGACGTCGCTGTGATCACCTATACGTCGGGTACCACCGGCGCGCCCAAGGGCGCGATGAACACCCACAGAAATGTGATCACCGGAGGGGTGGCCTATCGCGACTGGTTCGGCCTCGACCACCACGACGTCATACTCGGCGTCGCACCACTTTTCCACGTCACCGGTCTGTCCGGCCACATCGCCGTCGCCATCGCCGCTCGGGCGGCTCTGGTGCTGTCATACCGGTTCGACATCGGCGTGACGCTCGACATGATCCGCACGTACAGAACGACATTCACCGTCGGCGCCATCACGGTTTTCATCGCGTTGGCCAACTCATCCGATGTGACCGCCGCCGATCTATCGTCGTTGACGAAGATCGCATCGGGTGGAGCTCCGATCCCGGCGGCCACCGTGCACCGGTTCGAGAGTCGTTTCGGCGTGTACATCCACAACGTCTACGGAATGACCGAGACGACGTCGCCGGTACTCAGCGTGCCGATGGGCGCCAGAGCCCCGGTCGGTGCGGAAACCGAGGCACTGTCGGTCGGCGTCCCAATGCTGAGTGCTCAGGTGCGTGTCGTCGACGAGACCGGTGCCCAGTTGCCCGCCGGTCATCTCGGCGAGCTTGCAGTGCGCGGCCCGCAGATCATCCCGGGTTACTGGTGCAACGAGGCCGAGACCGCCGTCGCGATTCGGGATGGCTGGCTGCTCACCGGCGATGTCGGCTATGCCGACGAAGACGGCTGGTATTACCTCGTGGATCGCAAGAAGGACATGATCATCGCCAGTGGGTACAAGGTGTGGCCGCGCGAAGTCGAAGATGTGCTGTACACCAACGATGCGGTTCTGGAGGCTGGAGTCGTCGGCTTGCCTCATCCCTATCGAGGCGAGACCGTTAAGGCGTACGTGTCTCTGCGCGAAGGATTCTCGGTGCAGCCGCAAGAACTCGTCGATTACTGCCGCTCACGGATGGCCGCCTACAAGTACCCGCGCGAAGTGGAGATCGTCGACGCGATCCCGAAAACGGCGACCGGCAAAATTCTGCGTCGGAGCCTGCGGTCGAGGAGCGACGGGTGAGCAAGCCGTTGCGCGAACTGGATGAAGGATGCGACAACCGATGACAGACACCACGAAAACAGATCACGTAGTCCGGGAACCCAGAGGTGACTGGGCGCCCAGTCGGGGCGTGCTCATGAGTTATGCCTATCTCGGATCGCGGCCTCACGCGATCGACCGCGTCCACGCGGAGAACGTGATGAGGCTCCGTGGAGATCTGCGCACGTCCGCCGGTGCCGTCACGGCGGCTCCGCTGGCGATTGCGATGCTGGACGCGGCGGTGGTCAACGTCGAGTCCGTGCACGTTCGCGCGGTGACACAGGTCGACATCACCATCGTTGATTGCGCGATCGACGTGGATCGAGTGTTGCTGGATGGTGCGATTACCGCTGAGGCACGATCGCATTTGTTCACCGAGGCCCGGATCCGCGACGCCGACGACTCGGGTCGTCAGATCGGATTCGGCAGTGCGAACTGGGCGGTGGTGGGTAGGACGCCGCAGCGGTTCTGCTTTCCCGAGCCAGGTGCCATCAGTTCCCGGACTGGCGGGATTCCGCCGTTATGGCAGGCATATTCGGGTCGTCGACGGTCCGATGGGCTGCTCGAGATCCCGCGCCTGCTGGAAGTCGGCGCCGAGCTTCTGCACCATGCACCCATGCTGGTCGTGACCGAAGCGGTGGCGTTGGAGTACGCGGCACAGGCGCTGGGCACCGATGCGCTGTCGGTCGATTGCCTCAACATGACGATGGTCGCCCCCGGGCGAGTCGGACCATTCGTCGCCACGCCGGTGTTCAGTGCGGTCGATACCGATACCGTCGGCTGCCGGGTGGAACTTCGGGACGCCGGACGCGGAAATTGCTTGGTGGCCGCCGCTTTCCTCCGCATGCAGGCGTACTGGACGTCGACGCCGGATTGAACCTTAAAGCGTGGACTATCCGTCGCACGCCTAGCCGCTCTCGCTAAGGCGCGAACGCAGGCCCTCGATGAGGGTGTCCACGCCGAAGGTGAAGAAGTCGCGCCCCCGCAACTGTGGGAGCTGCGAGAGCAGACGCTCGAGGTTGGGGTCGACGTCATCGGAGGGTTGTTCTTCGTCGGCACGCAACACCACTTGGTAACGGCCGTAAAGGTAGGTGTGCACCATTGCGTAGCCGAGCACCACGTCGGTGTCCGAGAATCCGGCGCTCAGCAGGATATCCATGATCCCCAAGATCAGGCGACGATCCGCACTCTGCATCCTGGCGAAAAGTACCTCCGCGATGCCGGGATAGTGCCGCAGTCGCAGATCGATCTCGTCGATTACAGCGCGTAGCCGATCCTCCCACGGCCCGGCGTCGGGCGCGGGCACCTCGACCTCCGCAAGCACTTCCCGCGCAACCAGATCCAAGAGCTCGCGCTTATCGGCGACGTGCCAGTAGGGAGCCATAGCCGAGCGTCCGAGTTCTCGTGACAGACGCCGCATGGATAGCCCGTCCAGGCCCTCCTGGCGAATGATGGCCAGCGCCGCGTCGACGATCTCCTTTTCGGTGAGAACGGGCGGCTTTCCGCGCTTGGGTGCGCCCGCGGCCGGCGGCGGAGGCACTGCATCTGGGTGCATTCCTCGGCTCCGTTCGGTCGACCGGGAAATGATACAGCGATGGGCGCCTCGGATGGGCGGTGCTAAACGCCGAGGCGCTCCAAGAGTCGCTCGTGCGAGAGGGCAGGACCGCCGAACAGCAGACTGCCGGATAGCGCCCGCCGCAGCACGGCGTCTGTCTCTGGCGAAGGCCCAACGAGCTCCGCCGCTGCAGTTGCCGCCCGCACAACGGCTGCGCTGCACCCGACGTGCGCGGCGGCAGCGGCGGAGGCAGCGCTTGTTGAGCCCGCGGCGTCTTCTGCAAGGGCCCGCCGCCACAGTCCGGCCGCTGTAACGTGATCCAGCGCGACCTCGGCCACCCGCGTCTGAAAATCCGAGGTCTCGGACGACTCGGCGGTATGGCCGACGAGCATGCTCATCGCCTTCTCGATCAGACCCACTTGCTCGGCGGCCAGCGCGGTGGTGGCCAGATCGATGACTCTCACCATCAGTCGACCGCCCGCACCTTCGGCGCCAAGCAGCACCGCGGGGGTATCGGCTAGGTCGATTTGCGCCAACGGTCTGGTGGAGTCGACGACGTCGAGTGGCGTCACCGTCACTCCCGGCGCTGATTTGGTGACAGCGAACAGCGATGGGCCTGCGGTCGACCGGGCGATGACGAAGACGACGTCAGCGGCTTCCGCGGCGGGCACGAAGTGCTTGGTGCCGGTCAGCTGCCAGCCCGCGAGCGTTTCGGTAGCACGGGTGCGGACGAGCGCAGGGTCCCACGAGCCGGCTTGTTCGGCGACGGCTAGCGTTGCCGAAATCGTCTCTGCCGCAATCTGATCAGCGTATTCGGCTACCTTTCCGGAATCACGGCTCACCGTACGCAGGGTCTGCCACGCGAGCCCCATGGAGCCGTAGAAGGGTGAGTCGCTCATGGAGTTTCCGTAGCCCCGCATCGCCGCGCCCAGGCCCAACTCGCCGCCATCTCGCGCCAAGTCCATCCAGGTTGGTGCCGACGGATAATCCAATTGCTGGGTCTGGGCGGCGATGTAGGCCGGTGCGTCGTTGCGGACTCGCGTGAAACCGGCACCCGCCGCACGGTCGAACGCGCCGGGATCGATTGTTGCGGTTAGGAAGTGTTCGCGCATCGGATTTCCGGTGTCGGCGATCAACTTCGGGCCGAGAACTGCGGCAACGAAATGCGCTGCCGAGGACATCGCCCGCGCCTGCAGGGTCTGGGCGCACACCTGCGTTTGCGGAGAGCCATCCGACTCAGCGGCCGCATCCGCGGCGTCTAGGTCGACCAATAACACCGCCAGATCGCGACGAAGCGCGCGGTCATCCCAGGTCCAGGTGGATCGCATTAGCGCCGAGAGGGTGTCGGGCGTTAGCAGCCGGGCGAACGCAGGGGTGGATTCTTCACGTGCTGTCGGCGGTGCATTGTGCGTGGTCACGCCAGCCACCTTTGATCGTTGATTTGTTGGCTGCGCAGGTCGTGCAGCGGTGTACAAGTCCCAACGTTACAGTGTAATGTTGAGGGGAATCCGTGTTACCGCGCCCGACATCCGGTCTGGGCCTGGGACTGGATGTGAGGAGTGACGACGATGACCCAAGCGAAAGAGCACTCAGCAGTTGAGCCGTCGGACGCCGAGAAGTCGAAGATCTGGGCACATTCGGGAGACTCGCACGCAATGGAGTCGGAGGATTTGTGGACCTCGCGACTACCGAAGAGGCTGGCTGACCGAGCGCCGCGGACCGAACGCGGCGAGAAGTACGAGATCGTCTACGTCGACGGCAAGCAGCTGAGCCGCCAGCTCAACGACTTCATGGACGCGATGCGTCCACCAGGGTTCAAGGATCTGACCATCAGGCTGCAGGACCTCGACCAAGAAGGCGTCTGGGCGCAGTTGGCCTTCCCCTCGACCGGGTTCTGGACGGTCAACATCGAGGATGCCGAGCTTTCGAGAGTCTGTGCGCGCGCCTGGAACGAGTGGTCGAACGAAGAGGTGACCGGCGTACAAGACCGCATCTTCACACCCGCAATCGTCCCGCTGGTCGAGGTGGCCGACGCTGTCGCCGAGCTGGAGTGGGCGGCCGAGAACCGATACCAGTCCATCTTCCTGCCGTGCACCATGCCGGCCGAAAAGGAGTGGGGCCTAGACATCTGGGAGCCGCTGTGGGCGGCCGCGGCGGCGCACAACATGGTGCTCGCCTACCACATCGGCACCGGGGGTGAGAATGTCGTGTACCGCGGCCCTGGCGGCGCGGTGGTCAACTACATGGAGACCACGTACCCGGGCATGCGGGTGGTCACCCACCTGGTGGCCAGCGGCGCGCTGGATCGCTATCCCGATCTGAAGGTGCTGATCGCCGAGGGCGGCGCGGGTTGGGTACCAGCCGTTGGCGACCGGATGGATGAGGCGTACCGCCAGCACGGCATGTTCGTGCGTCCCCGCCTCAGCCGGCTGCCGAGCGAGATCGTGCGCAAGCAGGTGTACGCGTCGTTCCAGCACGACATCAGCGCCGTCCAGATCATCGAGGACACTGGTTACAACAACGTGCTCTGGGGCGACGATTACCCGCATCTCGAAGGAACCTACGGTCATACTCAACAGACGCTCCACGAGATTTTCGACTCCGTCGATCCGCGGATCCAGGAGCGGGTGCTGCGGGGCACTTTCGAGGAGTTGTTCACGGTGCCTCCGATGAGCGACGACAAGCGCGCCTCGATCAAGCAGTCGTGAGCGAAACTGAATACGCGACAACACCGATCAAGATCGGAGTCTATTTCGATCTCCGAAACCCGGCGCAGTGGCGGCAGGATCCGTCGCGGCTCTACGGGTTCACGCTGGAGATGTGCGAGGAGGCGGAGCGGCTCGGCGCATCTTCCGCGTGGTTTTCGGAGCACCATCTTTTCGACGACGGCTATCTGACGAGTCCGCTGACGTTTGCCGCCGCTGCGGCGGCCCGGACGAAGCGGATTCGCTTGGGCACGGCGATTCTCATCGCTCCTCTGCACCATCCGGCCGAGATCGCCGAGCAGAGCGTCGTCGTCGACATCCTGTCCAACGGACGACTGGATCTGGGGCTGGGAACCGGATACCGGGTGCCGGAGTTCGAGCTCTTCGACGCCTCGCTGAAGGCCCGCTACGGACAGACGGACAACACCGTCCGCCGGCTTCGGGAACTGTTCGGTCCGGACGGCGTCCGGCCGCAGCCCGTGCAAAAGGACCTGCCGATCTGGCTCGGCTACCAAGGGCCACAAGGCGCGCGGCGCGCGGGTCTACTGGGCGCTTCGTTGCTGTCGGCGGACGCCGCGCTGTGGGAGCCTTATGCCGCCGGCCTGACCGAAGCGGGTCATCCACTCGATACCGGGGCCATGGCCGGAGGTTTCCAGGGCTATGTGACCGATGACCCGGAACGTGACTGGTCGATGGTGAAAACCCATCTCGCGCACCAACTCGACTCCTATCGTCGCCATATGGTCGAGGGGACCGACGCGCCGCCGCCCAAGCCGGTCGATGTTGAACGCCTCGTCACGTCGGCCAGGTCCGGGCCCCTAGGCTCGTTCACTTATGGAACTCCCGACGTGGTTGCCGAGGGGATCCGCTCCTACACGGCTGGGGCGCCGGTGACCGAAGTCTTCCTCTGGGCCTCGGTCGGCGGAATGTCCGAAAACGCAGTTGCGCGCAACGTCAACACGATCTGTACTCAGCTCGCGCCCCTGCTCCGATAGGACTGAAGGAAGCCAAGATGATTCCCCGAGAACCACGCAATGCCCAAGAGGCGTGTGACGTCGTCGCGATCAACCACCTCGCCGCCTCGTATGCGGAGGCGATCTCGCGTGGTGACGTCGCCGAGGCTTGTATGACCTACGCTGAGGACGGCGAACTGCATTCGCCAACGACGGAACCCGCGATTGGACGCGATGCCGTCACTGCCACCATCACCGCAACCTGCGCGTCGCTTGAGTTTGTCTTCCAGACGGTGCATCAGGGTCTGGTCGAAGTCGACGGCGATGCAGCCCGCGCCCGGTTCCAGATCACCGAATGGGCTCGACGCGAATCGGATTCGCGGCCACTTCAGTTCCTGGGTTTCTACGACGATGTCTGTGTGCGCACCGCTGGGGGTTGGCGGTTCGCGCGGCGGTCACTCGTGCCACGCAACCTCGGCCGCCCGGAGGGGCTGACCGGGCGGGTGCTCCCGCTGGACGGGCTACCCGCTTGGTGACTTAGCCGTCGGCGGCGATAAGGTCTGCGGCGTGCCACGCCATGGCCATCGCGGGCCCGTTCAGGTTGCCCGACACCATCGTTGGCATCACCGAGCAGTCCATGATCCGCAGGCCGTCCACACCCCGCACCCGCAGCGATGAATCGACCACGTCCTCGGCGGCAGGCCCCATCGCGCAGGTGCCCACGGCGTGATAACCGCAGTAGCCGTCGTCGAGTGCGGCGTCGATGATGGCCTCGTCGCTGACGACGTCTGAGCCCGGCCGGGTCTCGCTGACGAGGTAATCGGCGATCGGCGATTCGCGGAATAGTCGGCGCATCATGTGGAAGATGGCCACGCCTGTCTCGCGATCGTGTGGGGCGGTGAAGAATTGGGGATCGATGTCCAGGGGGGCGTCGGGGTCTGCTGAGGTGATCGTGACCGACCCCTCGCTGTCGGGCCGCAGGATGTAGCCGATGGCTTGCACGCCTGGCTCACGTTCCAGCCCGATCTCCTTGCCCGCCACGTACGGCGCGACTGAGAAGGGTGACAACAGCAGCTGGGCGTCGGGCCGCTCGAGTTCGGCCGAAGTCTTGCCGAAGCCGATGATGTCGTAGGCGGCACCGGCAAGTGGACCGCTCTTGGTGACGAGGTATTTCGCACCGGTGAATGCTTGTCGCAGCGGGGTGCTGAGTTGCTTGTTGTAGCCGATGTTCTTGTTGATCCGGAATTGTAAGGCAAAGCAGCGGTGCTCCTGCATGCGGCGACCCACATTTGGGCTATCGACGATGGTGTCGATGCCCATACCGCGCAGCAGGGACTGATCGCCTATGCCGGACAGTTGTAGGAGTTTGGGTGTCGCGAGACTACCGAGGGACAGGATCACTTCTCGGCCTGCGGTGTATTGCGTGGAAGTGCCTGCTGCCGTCGATGCTTCGATACCCACTGCCTTATCGCCCTCGAACACGACGCGGCGCACGGTGGTGTCGACCGCAACGGTCAGATTGGCGCGATGCGCGATCGGGTGCAGGAACGCGCGGGCTGAACTGACGCGCTGGCCATTCTTGATGGTGCGAGCTGCCGGTCCGATTCGCTCGGCATCGGTCGCGTTCATATCGTCGGTCGGGGACCAGCCCAATTTGGCACCTGACGCGATGAGTTCGTTGCAGAGCAGGGGACGGTCGACGTCGACGGAGATGTGCAGCGGGCCGCCGGCTCCGCGGGTCGGGTCGGCGCCGAGTTGATGGTTCTCGATGCCGCGGAAGATGGGCAGCATGGTGTCCCACCCCCAGCCGGGATTGCCAAGCTCCACCAGGGCATCCCAGTCCGCCGCGCTGCCCCTGTTGTAGACCATTCCGTTCACCGAGCTCGAGCCGCCGAGGGTGCGTCCCCGAACCCACTGCTCCACATTTGCCGATGGCCCGATAGGCCGCACGGGATAGTGCCAGGTCAATTTCGGATTGCCCAGCATCTTTCCGAAACCCTTAGGCATCTTGATCAGCGGACTGCGATCCCGCCCACCCGACTCGACGAGCAGAACAGTGTTGTGCGGGTTCGCGGAGAGCCGGTTGGCCAGCACGCAGCCAGCCGAACCCGCTCCGACGATGATGTAGTCGAAGTCAGTCACTGAGATCAGGTCCTACCGTGATGTCTAGGTGGCGGGGGTGGCGATGGACTTCAGCTGCAGGTATTCCGCGAACCCGGCTTCGCCGTGCTCGACGCCGACACCGCTGATTCCGTAACCGCCGAACGGTGCGTCGGGCGACAGGTAGAACGAGTTGTTGATGTTGACCGTGCCGGCTTTGAGTCGGTTGGCTACTGCGACGGCACGTTTCAGGTCACGGGACTGGACGTAGCCGGAGAGGCCGTACCTGGTGTTGTTCGCGATGCGGACGGCTTCGTCGTCGTCGCCGTCGTACTTGATGACGGTGAGAACGGGGCCGAATACCTCGGTCTGGGCGATCTCGGAGTTCTCGTCGACATCGACGATCACGGTGGGTTCGAACCAGAACCCCTTGCCGTTCACGTCGGCGCGCTTGCCTCCGACGAGGATCCGGGCGCCGTCCTTCTCCGCGCGTTGCACCAAGCCCTCCATGCGCTCGAGCTGCTCGAGGCGGATGATCGGACCGACGATGGTGGCGGGGTCCGTCGGATCGCCGACCGATATCCCGCCGACGACGGCCTCCAGGCGCTGCAAAACTTCCTCGTAGATGTCGGCGTGCACCACCATGCGGGTGGCCAGCGCACAACCTTGGCCGCCGTTGTTCATGCACATGACGACGCCCAACCCACACGACATGTCGAGATCGGCGTCCGGCAGGAAAATGTTGGCCGACTTACCGCCCAACTCGAGCACAACCTTGCGGATGCCCACCGCGGCGCGTTGCGCGATGCGCTCGCCGACTCCGGGCGAGCCGGTGAAGTGGTACATGTCCACCCGCTGGTCACCGGTGAGGGCATCACCGACTATCGCCTTGTCGAATGAGCTGATGGCATTGAACACACCCGGCGGGATGTCGGTGCCGTCGTGCGCGAGCTGGGCCATCAACGCACCCGTCAACGGCGTGTCCGGGGCACTCTTGAGGACCACGGTGTTGCCGGTGGCCAGCGCGTGCGTCACCTTCCAAATGTTGGTCATGAACGGGGCATTCCACGGGGTGATGGCGGCCACGACGCCATAGGGTTCTGAGCGCACCACCCGGTTGCTCGAAATCCCCAGGCCGGGAAGTGTGTAGGGCCCGAGATCCTTCTCCCACTCCCACGTGCTGATCAACCCGTTGAAGTAGTCCATGCCCTCGATCATCGCTTCGATGTGGGTGGCGCTCGCTACGACCGGCACGATCCCCTCGGTCGCTTGCAGCACGCGGATCTGGTCGGCCGCCTTGCGCAGTACGTCCTGGAGCTGCTGAAGGCAGCGCAGCCGGAACTCGTGGTTGGTGGCCCAGTCCGTCTCGTCGGCGGCTTTCCGTGCCGCGGTCACCGCGTCGTAAGCGTCGTCGGCATCGGCGTCGGCCGCTGTGCCGACCACTGACTCATCGGCCGGATTAATCACGTCGAACCGCTTGCCCGACTTGGCTTCGCGGAACTCGCCGCCGATGTAGAGGCGGCCTTCGTACTCGATCTGACTCATGGGGCGCCTTTCGCGTGCGGGCTTTGGATCATGGTGAGTGGCGGGTTGCCCCGGCGACGCGTACCAGTGGTGGCCGTCTCAGGGTCAGCCCTGTGACCTGGGGTTTTATGGGACTCGACTCTAGCCTTACAGTGTAACGTGATGTTTGGCACATTAACACACGGTCGCGGCGGCAGACAACGGCCGCGGCGGCTGTTCGTTCTGACGGGAGACTAGGTTCGTGGGACTTCTCGAAGGTAGGGTCGCGTTCATCACCGGAGCTGCGCGGGGGCAGGGGCGCAGTCATGCCGTCCGGCTCGCCCGCGAAGGCGCCTCGATCATCGCGATCGACATCGCCGCCGAGGTGTCCGCCGATGTCGGCTACGCACCGGCGACGGAGCACGACCTTGCCGAAACGGTCGATCTCGTGGCTCGCGAAGGCCAAAAGATTTTTGCCCGGGTCGCGGACGTGCGTGATGCCGCCGCAATGTCCGAGGTCCTCAGCGACGGCGTCGTGGCTTTGGGTGGCCGGTTGGACGTGGTAGTGGCCAATGCCGGAATCTGCAACTGGGGGCGGTTTTGGGAGATGTCGGAAAGCCAGTGGCAGACGATGATCGACGTCAATCTCACGGGCGTCTGGCAGACCATGAAAGCGGCTGTTCCGCACATGCTCAAGGCTGGCAATGGCGGATCGATCATCGCCGTCAGTTCGGTTGCGGGCATCAAGTCTCTGCCCGGCCAGGCGCACTACAGTGCCGCAAAGCACGGCGTCGTCGGCCTAACCAAGAGCGCTGCGATCGAGCTCGGCGAATACGGCATCCGGGTCAACTCGGTGCACCCGTGGGGCGTTGCCACGGCCATGGCCGAAGACCCGATGACCGAGAAGATGCTGACCGAACACTCCAACTACATCGCGTCTTTCGGCAGCGCGTTGCCCGGAATTCCGCTGGCTGACTGCGACGACATCTCCGACGGCATTGTCTGGCTTGCCTCTGATCTCTCCCGCACCGTAACCGGAGCCCAGCTGCCCATGGACATGGGGGCGACCAAGATCTAAGCGAATCCGTTAGATGATTAGAGCGATTGTGCTAGCGTCACATTACAGCGTACGAGTGTCCGTCCTCACAGTTTGGCGCCCAACCTGTTCTCCGCACGGTGGGCCGAGAAGAACCACAGCGAGGTATCGATGGAGCAGGGAGAAGAGATTCTGTAATGGAAGCCATCTGTGCCGGATTGAATGTGCTCGAGCTGGGATCGGGCAGTGCGGCCGCATCGATCGCCGGTGTCATCCTCGCGGACGCGGGTGCCCAGGTGATCAAGATCGAGGCGCCCGACGGTGACCGGCTGCGGACTGAGAATCCCAACGGATTCTTGGTATGGAACCGCGGTAAGGACAGCGTCGTGGCCGACCTGCACACGACGGGCGGCCAGGACCGCCTCCGCGAACTCGTCCGCAGCGCCGATGTCGTTATCGAGGGCTTCGCGCCCGGCACCACCGATGCCTGGGGAGTTGGTCCGGACGCACTACGGGCACTCAACCCCGCACTGATCCATTGCTCGATAACAGGATTCGGCAAGACTGGCGCCTACTCGGGCCTCAAAGGCTATGACTCGCTGGTGGCGGCCAAGGTGGGACTGTGGGCTCGGGGCAGCTGGGGCCACCGCGACGGTCCCATCATGTTCCCTGTGCCGTGGGCCAGCTACGGCGCCGGAATGCAGTCCGTCGCGGGTATTCTCGGTGCCCTGCTGGTACGGGAAAAGACCGGCCGCGGCCAGAAACTGGATGCCACGTTGGTGGCCGGGCTAGATCCGATCGACTACTTCGTCTCGACCGTTGTGCAGCTGATGGCCAAGAAGGGTGAGTCAACCGGCGGCGATTCGCGATCGTTGACCGGGGCGAGTCGCTTCGGTGTGCTGGTGGCCACGCGCGACGGTCGCTTCATCCAGACCTCGACGATGCTGCCACACCAGGGCAAGGCACTATGCGAGGTGGCCGGCATCGGTCGTGCCATCGAGCAGGATTCCCGGTTCCACGGGTTGCCAACGTTCGCCAACGCGGAAGACGCCCAGGAGTGGGAGGACATGCTGCTGGAAGCGTTTCGCGCCAAGGATTTCGAGCATTGGCTTCCGTTGCTGCAGGCCAGCCCCGACGTCGCCTTCGAGGTTGCGGTTACCAGCGAGGAGGGGCTCGACCACCCTCAGATCGTGCACAACGGCGACGTCATCGTGGTCGAGGACGCCAAACTGGGCAGCGTCCGCGAGGTCGGGCCGGTCGGCCACTTCGAGAAGACGCCCATCGTCATTGCGCGGTCGGCCCCGGAGCTCGGCGCCAACACGGGCGCCTTTGTCGCACATGACTTCCCGAAGGGCGGCGAGGAAGTACCGGAACATCCGTTCGCCGGTATCACGGTGGTCGAGTTCGGCTACTTCTACGCAATGCCTTACGCGACGGCGATGCTGGCTGCGTTGGGAGCCCGCGTCTTCAAGATCGAAGACAAGGCCGGCGATCCGCACCGTAATGCGTTCGGCCCTGACGTGGCGAGCACCAAGACCACCGCAGGCAAGGAGAGCATCTCGCTCGATCTCCGCACGGCCGAGGGCAAAGCCATCGCCCACCAGATCCTGTCGAAGGCCGACGCGTTCCTTACCGGTTTCCGTACCGGGGTTGCCGAGCGTATGGGTTTGGGCTACGAGGAACTCAAGGAACTCAATCCGCGGCTGCTCTACGTGCACGCCGCCGGCTACGGTACCGACGGCCCCTACGCCCATCGAGCGCTCTATGCACAGGCCGCACAATCGGTCGCCGGCAGCTTCGGCCGGCAGGTCGGCTACTGGACCGATCCGGCCCAAAGTGAGGGGTTCAGTGTCCTGGAGCTACAGGCAGTCGTGCTACCGCATCTCAATCAGCTGGTCGACGGAGACAGCAATGCGGCACTTGCCCTTCTTGCCGCACTGTCACTCGGGCTCTACCACCAGCAGCGGACCGGGCAGGGCCAGTTCCTCGGCACGTCGATGATCGGCGGCAACGCCTGGGCTTACTCCGATGACTTCTGCAGCTACGCGGGCAAGCTTCCAACTGTGTTGTGCGACAGCGAATATTACGGCACCGGTGCACTAGATCGGGTCTATGAAGCCGCGGAGGGAAGCTGGGTCTGCCTGGCTGTGAAAACCGATGCCGAGTTCTCGGCACTGCTCGGTGTCATCGGTCGGCAGGACCTGGCGACGGATGAACGCTTCGCTTCCGCGCCAGTGCGTGCGGCCCACGACGACGAACTGGTCAGCCTGCTCGGTGCCTGCTTCGCGGAAAGGCCTGCAGCGGAGTGGGAATCAGAACTCAGTGCTGTCCGGGTGGGCTGTGTGAACGTGAACCTGGTCGGTCAGCCGTTATTCACCTCGTTCGATCCCGTTCTGCGTGAGACGGGATTGACGGTGACCGTCGAGCATCCGTTGTACGGCGAAATTGTTCGGACTGCGCCGCCAATCTCCTTCTCGGAGACGCCCGGTCGGGTGGCGCCCCCGTGCGCGCGCGGTCAACACAACGCGACGATCCTCACCGGCCTCGGGTACAGCGAAGCGGACATCACTAAGTTCGAGGAGCTCAACGTCATCACCCCACCCAGCTAGTCGCGTAAGTCGGTATCAGACTCATGTTCGTCGCGGCCGCACTATTGACCATAATGGTGAACGTGATTTACTATACGCCGTATGGCTGGCAGGCCGAAGGTCCGCGCAGAGCGGCTCGATGAGTCTTCGATCGTGAATGCCGCGCTGAAGATCGCACGGGATCAGTTGGACAACTTGACGATGCGCTCGGTGGCCGACGAGCTCCAGGTATCCGTCGGCGCGCTGTACAAACACGTGGCCGGACGTGACGAGTTGATCGGACTGGTGGTCGAGAAGATTCTGAGCCAGGCGCCGCCCGTGTCCCCCGAGGTCGGGGACGGATGGTTGGCCCTGCGGGCTCAGGTGTTGGGCTTACAGGCGTTGGTCGACCTGTACCCGGGTTTGGATCACGCAGTGATTGCCTATTCGCCGAACTCCCCGATGGCCAACGAACTCCGACGCGAAGGCATCGCCGCTCTGCAGGCCGAAGGTCTGACACTGGACGACGCGCTACGCGTCTATCGGGCCGTGACGTACCTGTGGCTGGGTGCCCGGGTAGCCGTAACGGGTCGCGCGCGGAACGACACCGATATCGATACCTTCGCCCTCGCTTTAGACGTCCTCCTGTCCGGTCTCAAGGAGAACATCTTGGAGCGTCGCGACAACGTCGTCACGTCTAGAGAAGGAGCCTGAGTTGAGTACGAGTTTGGATAACACCACGCGCGATGTTTCACCCGACGGTCCCACGCCGCGACAGCTCGACGAATCGCAGGGCAACGACCTTCGACGTCGCCGCAATGCGGTCAACGCGTTGGCGGCTTTTGGACTGTTGTTCTTCGCTGGCTGGATTTCGGTGAACGTCATCCAGGCCCTCGTTCAAGGCCACGGCCTCGGCATTGGCGACGGTCACGTGCAGCCCGGTCAGGTCGGTCGCCAGTCGGGCCACGGTTGGCTTGGTGACACGGCGGTACTGGCAGCGACGATGGCAGTCGACGCACTCTTGGTCGGTGCCTGGGTCTGGTTAGCCCCGCGGTTGCGCATCGTGGGCGGCAAGGAACCGAACCCCGAAGAGGTTGCGCTGGAGGATTGGTACGTCCTGCCGATCCCTAACCTCACCCGGGCACTCGTCGGTATAGGGATTGCGTGTGCGGTGGGTGTCGCGGTTTGCGGCGCCGTGCTCTTTCCGGTCATTCTCATCAGGTACGGCTGGTGACCGCCGTCAGCACCGGCCTGTCCCCGGTGAAGGACAGATTGCTCCCCACATTGCCGAGCAACTCGGAGGGGCCACTCCTGCGGCGGGCAGACCGCGTCCTGCTGCTCGGTTGCCTGTTGGTCGGCAGCCAGGTGCTCGGTCCCATCGGACTGGTGATCCTGATCGCCGGCCTCTTCCTGCTTAGGCGTGCCAAGCAGGCCGGCGAAGACGTGCGACCGTTGGCTGTCACGGTCTTCGGCGTCTTCTCGATCGTCGACGCCGCGACGAACTTCCTGGGTTGGTCGATCGACACCTTCGCGCACGATACTCATCTCGGGCAAGTCTTCATGAACGGCTTCGGCCGTCTCATCGACGGCGGCTACTACATCCACTACAACGACTTGCTACTAGGTGGCACCGGCGTGGCCGGCGAAAAATCCTGGCAGATCTTCTGCGTCTTCGGCGTGTTCCCGCTCCGGATCGTTGCAGCGTGGGGGTTCATGAAGATGAAGCGGTGGGGCTTCGACATGATGCTCATCACCTGCTGGATGTATGCGGTCTTCTGGTTCGGCTACATCATCAATATTTCGGTTGACTTCGAGAACCGAATGGGTGCAACCGTATACGGCGTCGTCGGTTGGTGGGTGTTCGACGTTTGGTACATCACCCCGTTCGTCATCCTGCCGTGGATGTACGCGGTGAACCGCCGCAAATGGAATCGCTGAGATCATGAAGTCTCGGATGGCCGGGGTAATCGCTTTTTTCATTTTCGCGGGACTATGGGCCGTCACCATTTTGACAGTTCAGACACTGCAGGCGTTTCACTACGGATAGTAGGCGGCCATGAACGACGTTCTCGTTCTCGGCGGCATGGTCGTCGCCGATAGCGCGATCCTGGCGGCGTGGTGGTTCCTTGGCAGCCGTCTGGTCCCTGCCGAGCAGGCGCCGACGTCAGTCAACGCCGAAACGGAAAGAGGCGTGCCCACTCTGCACAGGATTCTGACCTACGTGTGCTTCTTGCTGCTCGCGGGCCTCATCGTCGAGTGCATGGCCATGTTCCCCGCAATACTGGTGAGGTTCGGATGGTCATAAAGGACCGGCGAAATAGAACATCTCGATTCCCGCTGTGACAGAGGCGACTACGGTGCCCGGCGGTGAGTCGGCCACGACTTCCAGGTGGATCGAGCCCGCCGACGGGTGGCTCGCTGCCGGCATACTCAGTAGCGGCACCATGCTGCTCGGCCCGTTCGGGGTGATCCCGTTGATCATCGGATTGGTGAAATTATGGCGATCGGTGCAGGCCGGGACCAACGTCAGGCCGTGGCCGGCGACCGTGATCGGTACCTTCTGCATGATCGACGGGATGATTAACTTCCTGCCCTGGTCGCTGGATACCTTTGCCCACAACACCGTTCTCGGTAGAACTTTCATCATCGGTTACGGACGGTTCTTCGACGGCGCGTTCTTTCTCGACTACAACAAAGGGGCCCTTGGCGGGGTAGCCAACCACTCCGAGAAGATGTGGCAGTACCTGGCCGTCTTCATCTTGATGCCGATGCGGGTCGTCAGCGCCTGGGCCTTCCTGCAGCTGCGCACCTGGGGCCTGCACTTCATGAAGATCTCGGGCTGGCTGTACCTGTTCCTCTGGGTCGGTTACACCATGGCGATGAGCCTGGACTTTCCGCAACGCATGGCCAACTCCGAGTTCGGCATGGGCTGGTGGCTTTTCAACCTGTTTTACCTGTCACCGATGTTCGTGTTGCCGTACCTGTACACCATCGACAAACGCAAATGGAACCGGTGACACCGTTCCCGATTCGATGACCGCGCGTTGATTCGTGCTTCAAGCGCGGGTGCGGGATGCCCTTTTACGTGAAGCTGGTTGGGCAGTTGCGGCGGCCAACCTCGTTTGCAGGCCGGCGATGATTGTGTCGACTCCGAACCTGAAAAAGTCCTTGCCGCGAAGTTGGGGGATCAACGGCAGCAGGCGGGCCAACGTCGCATCGACTTCAGCCGGTTCGTCCCACTCCGCGCGGGTGACGACTTGGTACCTACCGAAGAGGTAGGTGTGGATCATCGCATAGCCGAGTAGGACGTCGGTGTCTGAGAAGCCGGCACTGAGCAGGATCTCCATGATCCCCAGGATGAGACGCCGATCGGTGCTCTGCATCCGCGCGAACAAGACGTCGGCGATTCCAGGGTGCTCGCGGAGGCGGACATCGATCGCCTCGACGACTCCCCGCAATCGGACTTCCCACGGACCGGAATCGGGTGCCGGTATCGCCACTTCGGCGAGAACCTCTTTGGCGACGAGATCGAGCAGCTGTTGCTTGTCGGCTACGTGCCAGTAGGGCGCCATGGCCGATCGTGCGAGTTCGCGCGACAGGCGTCGCATGGAGAGCGCTTCAACTCCCTCGCTGCGAATAACATCGAGCGCAGCGTTGACGATGTCCTTCTCGGTGAGGCTCGGCGGTTTCGCGCGTGCGCGTGGGGCAGCCCGCTCGGACTGCTTCCCCGTCGGCATCGTCCACTCCTTACCTGGTCTCCCGTACCTTAAGCCGCAATTGCGCGATCCCAAACGTTAGCGGGATTCGTCAACGGGCTGTCGGATGCGCGACCGGATTGCACAGACGTCGTGAAATTTTGGCCTTGGACCCCCCCATCGCGGTAACGTTACACCGTAAATGAAGTGACGTGCCCTGTCCGCTTCGCCTTGACCGTGAAACCATTTGAGGGCCTTTGCGCTGCTTGGAGGGAGACGGATGGTCCAGGCGCGTCGCTATTTTGACGACGATGATCGCTCGTGGACCCTACTGGAAGCTCTATGGTGAGGGAGATGCCCGTGGACGCGCAGATTTACGGAATCTGGACCCAGACCGTCGCGGAGTTGATGAGTTATCGCTATTTGGGTTGCCGGTCGGTGCTGGTAGACGACTTCGAGGCGCGCGGCGAGATGAAGCTGCGTAGCGACATGCGTCATGAGGGCTCGCTGTTAGCGGCTCCCGTAGCCATCGCGATGTTGGACACGGCTGGGATCGCCGTGGACCGATACTGGCAGTTGGCCTTGACCCACATCGACATCCATCTGTCCGGAACGGACTCGGGAGTCGCGGGGTTGGGCGTGCTCGGGTCGATGACTCGGCAGGCGCGCAGCCAAGTGTTCACGGAGGCGACGTTTGTCGACGTCGACCGGCCCGATGTCATCCTCGGCTTCGGCACGGCCGATTGGGCGGTAGTTGATTCCACCCCTTCGGGCTTCGAGTACATCGACCCGGGGCCGGGGGTGGAGGACACGGGTGACCTTCCTGCGCTGGCCACAGCTTATGACGCAAAATCCCGGACCGGCGGTGGTTTTGTCATCGATGAGTTGACCCCGCGACTGGGCGGCTTTGTGCTGCACCACGGTCCGATCCTGGTGACGCTCGAAGCGGCAGCGCTGGATGTGGGCGGCGCCGGTGCCCGGGTGGAAGAGCTGAGCGTGCGAATTGTGAAGGCCGGCAAGCTGGGGCCTTTCATCGTCACGGCGCGGGTGCTTAGTGAGAATGCCGCCACCGTGCTCGTGCGTGCTGATATGCAACAGGGCGCCGACAATTCGAACCTCATCGCCACCGCGACCGTCAGGCTCGGCAAGGCCGGCTAGGTGGCTGGGCCAGCCCTCGTCCGGTTGGGGTCACGCTCAAAGAACTCGCGACCGAAGAGGAGTTGAAGGTCTGCCTCGTCGTGCGTGCGGCGAAACGATCGACCCCCTCGAGTTTTGCCAGTTCATGGACCGCAATGCTCCGTACTTTTTCGTTCCCCGCTACGTCGAGGTCCTCGACACGTTGCCCATGACACCAACGAACGAGGTGCAGAAATTCAAACTTCGGGAAGAGGGCGTCACACCGACGACGTGGGACCGGGAGTCTGAAGCGCCGGATTGGAAACCGACCCGCCACCGCTAGGCCAGGTCCGCGTCCGTGGCGCCCCGATCCGAAATCGCGTTTTCACCGCGCCGACGGGGGCTGCGCGGGCCGCGGCTCGTCGTACCGTGGCTATCGGAAGCACATTCCGACGAAGCGGCGAGTCACCGTCGATGAGTCCGAGTCCGCAAGCGAGGAATCCAATGGAGTTGTTGGCCGGTACGCCCGTTCTGCCGAATAAGACCGTGTTCTCGCAATCTATGAAGTCGAGCGCGAGTCCGCAGTCGGTGTATTTCGACAAGGCGAAGAACGTTCGCGCCGAACGATTCGAAGGGATCGTGCACCTCTATCGGTTCGACGACATCACCCGAATCAATCGGCATCCCGACATCCGTGGCACCGGCGCCAGAGGCGGAATGCTGAACAAGGACATGCTGCTGATTCCGCTTGAGATCGACGGGCCCGATCACAAGAAGTGGCGCAAGCTATTGGATCCCATGTTCTCGCCCAAGCGCGTCGCCCATCTCGAGGAGTCGATTCGCCGGCTGGCCGCTGAACTCATCGACGACTTCGCGGGCGCGGGCTCGGCCGACCTAGTCGAGAAGTACTGCATTCCGTTGCCGTGTGTGTCGTTCCTGCGGCTTGTCGGCGCACCTGTGGAGGACCTCGGATTCTTTCTGGATTTCAAGAACGGTCTGCTGCATGCCGGGGGCGACACCGAAGAAGAGCAGCGGGCCAACATGGAGGCCGCTGGCGGTGTCATGATCGAGTACCTCTTCAAGTTCATCGCGCGTCGGCGAGCGGAAACCGAAGTTCAGCCCGACGTCGCCTCCGCGCTGATCTGGGCCGATGTCGAGGGGGAGAAGCTCAACGACTTCGACCTGATGAACATTCTATTCCTGCTGATGTTCGCCGGCCTGGACACCGTGACCGCGTCGATGGCCTGCATCTTCGCCTGGCTGTCTGATCACCCGGCCGAGCGGAAGCGGTTGAACGACGATAGATCGATGATCCCGAAGGCCATCGAGGAGATCATGCGCTACGAGTCACCGGTGGTGGCCGGAGTGCGCTACGCCGCCGCCGACATCGACCTGGGTGATGGTCTGCAACTCAAGAGTGGTGAAGCCATCGTGGCGATCTGGGGCGCGGCGAATGTGGATCCGAACGCGTTCGACGACGCCCTCGAGGTTGACTTCGGCCGGGCTCGCACCAACCACATCGTCTTCGCCAGCGGGCTGCACCGTTGCCTCGGTTCCCATTTGGCACGGCTGGAACTCAGGATCGCTGTCGAGGAATTCCTCGATCGGATTCCGGACTATCAGGTCGCCGCAGGCGAAACCCTCGAATGGGACAACCAGGCCGTCCGTACGGTTGCGCGGTTGCCGATCACCTTCGAGTCGGCAGCGCCGCGCTGAGCCGCGCGCTTCAGCGCTGAACCGGGTGATGCTTCGGTTCGCGAGGCAGGCCAAGCACCCGCTCGGCGATGATGTTGCGCTGGATCTCGGAAGTTCCGCCGCCGATCCGCAATCCGAACGACTGGAGATAGTCAAGGAATCCGTCGTCACCGGCCATCGCGCCGAAGCGAAGGACGCGGTGGTTCAACTCGGTCGCGATCAGCTTCAAGGCACCGCTCGCGGCGCTGGGGCTGCCAGTGGCGTCCTGCTCGGCGACGCACTTGTAGAGGAGAGCGCGCGCTGCGTAGACGTCGTCGCTCAGCTCTGAGATCTGTTGGGCGCGTGCCGGATTGTCGCCGTAGTCGCATGCCAGCTGCGCGGTGATTCGTTGCAGGCCGATTATGTTGGCGGCGAACGCGGTACTCCGCTCGTACATCAGTGTCGTCGTCGCAACGGCCCAACCCTGACCTATGCTGCCGACGACGTTGGCGAGGGGAATGCGCGCCCCGTCGAAGAACACCTCACAGAATTCCGCGGCGCCGGTGATGGTCCGGGTCGGCCGCACGGTGATACCCGGCGTGTGCAGGTCGGCGATCAGATAAGTGAGTCCGCCGTACCGGTCCGCCGGATCGGTACGAACCAGTAGCTCACACAGGTCGGCATGTTGCGCGTGCGTGCTCCAGCGCTTTTCGCCGGTGACGACGAGGTCATCAGCGTCGATGGTGCCGCGGGTGGTGATCGAGGCCAGGTCGGAGCCGGCGCCGGGCTCGGAGAAGCACTGGGCGAAAAGGATGTCGCCGTTGAGGATGCCGGGCAACCACTGCCTGCGCTGGGCGTCGGTACCGTGCTCGATCAGTGTCGGGCCGGCGTGGGAGAGCCCGACGAAGAACAGCTCGCCGCCGCGGCCACCGACGCGCTGATACTCCTCGTGAAAAATGATCTGCTGCATAGGCGTTGCGCCGCGGCCGCCGTATTCGGTCGGCCAGGCGATGCCTGAGAGTCCGGCCTCGCCGAGGCGCTTCAGCCACTGCCGTTGCCGGGCAACGTCGTCGGCGTCGTAGTCGCGCTTCTGCCCCACTGAGCGGCCAACTGGCGGCGGGCAGGGATTGTCGGTGAACCAGGTCCGCACTTCCGAGCGGAAGGCTTGGTCACTCATGTCACTCACCGTCATTCTGATTCGGCATCGAACAACCGGGCCACTGCAGGACGGTCGACCTTCCCGATGTCGGTGCGCGGAATCTTCTCCACAGCGCGGATAATGCGCGGTATCTCATAGGCTGCGAGGTGCTCGCGAAGAGCACGCTTGATATCATCGGTCGTCGAATCAGCGTCGGATGCCATGATCACGGCGGCGACCGGAATTTCGCCGAGCCGGTCGTCGGCGATACCCACGACGGCCGAATCCGACACTCCAGGTAGCGAATTGAGTGCAGACTCGACCTGTGCCGGGTAGATGTTGAACCCACCGCATACCACTAAGTCGCGCAGCCGTCCGACTACGGAGAGAAATCCGTCGTCGGAGAGTACACCGAGATCGCCCGTGCGTAGCCATGATCCCGCGTTGGCCGGTTTTCCGGTCGAATCGAGATAGCCCGACATGGCCGAGCGCGCTCGGGCAGTGATCTCACCGATCTGCCCGTTTTTGACTGGTTCACCGTTGTAGCCGAGAACCACGACCTCGACGCCCGGCGCGATGCGTCCGACGGTGTTGTCGGGTCGGATGCCTGCGGTGACGTCGTCGAGTCGCTCGAAGGCGATCGCGCCGGCGACCTCCGTTTGCCCATAGTTGCGCAGCATCGGGATGCCGTACTTTTCTTCGAATGCCAGTCGGGTCGCCTCCGGCAGCGCCGCGGTGCCGACGGTGGCGCTGGTGACGCCCGGCAAGGGAGCGTCGACGTCCGCTTGGACCAGTTCCCAAACCATCGCGGGTGTCAGCCGCAACACTCCGAGCCGGTAACGGGCGGCGAGGTCGATGACGAGTTCGGTGGAGAATTTCCCCGCCAGGAGTAGAGGCTTGCCCAGCCACCATGCGGTGAGCGCGCCAAGGAATCCGCCCATCAGAGCGATCGGGACCAGGAGCAGCTGGGGACCTCGGGCAGGGGCCCGCGGTGCGCGACCGCCGTCGCCCAAGCCGCTGCCTCCAGCGATCCCCGCGACGCTGCCGCGAAGTGCGGCGAAGGTGAGCGATGCGGCCTTGGGGATTCCGGTTGTTCCCGACGTGAACATCACCAGGGCCTCGTTGGACGGCGCGAGCGCGTCGCTGCCGGTGTGCCTCACATCGACGTCGAGGCCGTGTCCGCGGTCGGGCACCAGCGTCGTGGCGGCGCTGGTCACGGTCGTCCGCCGCGTTACTTCGGCGTCGGGGACCAGGACGCCTGCCGACACCACCGCGCATCCCACCGACCACGCCGCGTGGATCGCCACCACCGAAGCCGCGCTGTTGTCGAGCCGGATGACCACTCGGGTGCCCGGAATCAGCTGTTCCGATGTCCTTGCGGCTGCGTTCGCCAGCTGACCGAAGGTGTATTCAGCGTCGGATTTGATCACTGCGACGCTGTCGGGAGCGATGATGGCGCACCGGCGAAGAATGTTCGCCAAGTCCGAGGGCGCAGTGACCGGGGATGTGCTCACCCGGTTGACGGTACGAGGGGTTGCGATCGGTCGACAGCGCCGCGGGTCATTTCGACGCGAAAGCGGATTTTCGCGAAGTGATGTTGCTCTGAGCCGTCCCGACGGCGTTGTCTTGGCAGTGTGGACTTTGCAACCCGCGAGGATGTCGACGCCGTCGCTTCCGTGCTCGCCGATTTCTTCGAGCGGCGCGACGACGCTCGAGCGATCGCGGACGCGGCCGCCACCGGCAACGCGATGAGTAGGGTCCGATGGAAGGCTCTGTGCGAGCTGGGGCTACCCGCGCTGCGGATGCTAGAGCCGGATGGGGTCGGAGCGAGCCTGTTCGACTGCACCGCGGTCGCCGAACGCTTCGGCGCTGTGCTGCTGCCTGAACCGGCTAGTGCCTCGATCGTTGTGGTGCACGCCGTCAAGGCACATGGCGGATCGAGCGATCTCGTCGAGGCCATGCTTGATGGTTCCCGAATCGTGGCATTGGCCGTTCATCACGCCGTGACGGGCCGGTCCGATGGCACACTGGCTGGACGTATCCGGGTCGCCGACGATGACGTCACCGATCTGCTGGCAGTCCCAGTGAGCGGTCCCCACGGTGGGATCGCGCTGCTCGAACGGTCAGCTCTGCGCGCAGTGACCGAGCGCTGTGATGTCGATCCGTCCCGGCCCAGCGCACTGTGCGATGTCGATGAAGTCGTACCGGTCGAGACCGTGCCCATGTCGCCCGGCGACCTCGCCACACTGGTGCGGGACTGGGCCGTCCTGGCGCTCAGTGAACTGGTCGGTGGAATGCAGGCGGTCCTGGCCGCAACCATCGCGTTCGCGCAGGAGCGAGAGCAGTTCGGCCGTATCATCGGCGGCTTCCAGGCGATCAAGCATCAGCTGGCGAATATGTACATTGCCGTCGAACAAGCCCGTGCAGCAGTGCAATTCGCTGCGGTCAGTTGTGACCAGGTGGCTGCTACGGCGGTTACCGATGTCGCTGCCGCCGCCCGATGGGTGCCGCGGTCGGCAATCGAGACGTTCGACAACGCGATCCATCTGCACGGTGCCATGGGCTATTCATGGGAGGTCGGCGTGCATCTGCACCTGCGTCGGGCGGTCGCCACCAGAACTCTGCTGCGCGAGTCGGGGGTCACCGAGCCGCAGACGCTGCACGCCGACCACGAGATCGCCTCGTAATGACCGACAGATTCCGCGCCTCGGTCCAAGACTTTCTGCGGGCCAACGATCCGGGAAAGGGGCCGAAGGATTCGCGGGAGAAACTTGCCTTCCAACGGGATTGGGCCGCACTGCTGGTCGACCAGGGTTTCGCGGCACCGTCCTGGCCGAAACAGTGGGGGGGCATGGAGCTGTCCCTGGCCGATCAGGTGACCTACTACGAGGAGTTCGCCAAGGTGCGCCGTCCCGCCCATCCGGGCCCCGGCATCATGGTCGTCGGGCCGGCCGTCATCAAACACGGCATCGACGAGCAGCGGAAGCGCTACCTGAGGCCCGGTCTGCGTGGCGACATCATCTGGGTGCAGGGCTTCTCCGAACCCGACGCTGGATCCGACCTTCCGAGTCTGCGGACCCGCGCCGAACGAGTGGGCGATGAATACGTCGTGTCGGGTCAGAAGATCTGGATCACCAATGCCCGTTATGCCGATTGGATGTTCGCGCTGGTGCGTACGGGCTCACGGGAGTCACGTCAGCTCGGCATCAGCTACCTGCTGATCGACTTGAAATCCGAGGGCGTCACGGTGCGGCCGCTGCGGGACATGACGGGCGGCGCGTCGTTCTGCGAGATTTTCCTCGACAATGTTCGGGTGCCCGTGGGGAACCTGGTCGGCGACGAGAACGACGGTTGGCGGATCGCCCGCACCAGCATGGGACACGAGCGATCGACCGCCGGTGTGGCCCAGGGGATGAAGTACCGCCGCATCGTCGACGAGCTGCACGCACTCGCTCGTGAATGTGGCCGCAATACCGACCTCGTAATCCGGCAGCGCCTGGCTGCGATCGAAGTCGACGTGCGCCTCATCGCATTGAACAATCTGCGGACTTTGGCGAGTGTGGTGGACGGTTCCGAACCTGGCCCGGTGTCGTCGATCGGCCGGCTGATGTTCACCGAGTTCGAGAAGCGCCTGCACGATTTGGCGGTCGATATCACCGGCGCCGCGATGATGCTCGATCCGACGGATCCGCGTTCGGTGCAGCGTGGTCGCTGGGTGACCGGGTTCCTGGCCACGCGCGCATCGACGATCGGTGCCGGAACGGCTGAAATACAACGCAACACCATCGCCGAGCAGGTCCTTGGCCTGCCGCGCGAAGTTAGCGTCGACCAACCGAAGTAGGCGAGGAGCAACCCATGACCCAGACGAGTGAGCAGAAGTCGGCCGAAGACCGCTTCGAGGCGGCGACCGCGTTCGAGATCGACGACACCGACATCGCAAAAGACCGTGCGGCACTGGGGGTGTGGTCGGCGTGCCGGGACAAGGCGCTGATCTCGACCGCGACGCCCGAAGCGATCAGGAACTTCGCGTACAGCTACGGCGACGACAACCCGCTCTACACCGATCCCGCCCATGGAATCGGCAGCCGCTGGGGCGGACAGGTGGCACCACCGATCATGGCGGCGGTGCTCAATGCGCCGTTGTGGGGAGACCGGCTGCCCAAGGAGTTGCGTGGCGGGAGTTACCGAGGCATCCACGCCTTCGTCTCCGGTGGTACCTGGGAATGGCATCGACCGATTTATCCCGGCGACACGATTTACAGCTTCTCCGGTCTCGAGTCAGTCGAGGAGAAGGCCTCGGAGTTCGCCGGCCGCTCGGTGATCCGGATCATCCGGGACGTCAAGATGAATCAGCATGCCGAGGTGGTCGGTGTCTACCGCACGCTGGTGATCAACACCGAGCGTAAGAAGGCGCGGGAGAAGGGCAAGTACAGCTCGATCGAGGAGCCGTCGTACTCAGCGGACGACATCGCAGCGCTTGACGAGATCTACGCCGCGGAAAAGGTGCAGGGCGCGGCACCGCGGTACTTCGAGGACGTTGAGGTCGGTGAGGCCATGGGAAAGATGGCCAAGGGTCCACTCACCACCACCGACATGATCGTGTTCCACTCCGGGGGTTACGGTTTCGTGCCCTACGGGCTCAAGACGGGGCGGTTGGCGTATCAGAACCGTCACAGGATCGCGCCGTTCTACATCGACAATGCGTACGGAGTTCCCGACGTTGCGCAGCGGGTGCACTGGGATTCGGAGTGGGCCAAGGCAATCGGCAATCCTCGGGCGTATGACTACGGGGTGCTTCGGGAATGCTGGATTCACCATTTCGTCACCGACTGGATGGGCGACGCTGCGTTCGTGGTTCGGCAACACGACGAGATCCGAAAGTTCAACTACCACGGCGACATCCAATACTTGACCGGAAAGGTCGACGGCAAACGCGACGAAGACGGCATGACGCTGGTGGACGTCGCCGTCGAGGTACGCAATCAACGCGGTGAGACCACGGCGCTGGCGGACGCCACCATCTCACTGCCCAGCCGCAAACACGGCGCCGCGTTGCTGCCCGAGGCTCCCCGAGACCTGCAACGTGACGCGTTGAGAATGTTCGAACGTCACGGAGAGCTTCTGGCGGGTAGCGCAGATGGCTGACGAAATCTTCGACGCTACCGCCGACGTACACAGCCAAATGCGGGGATCGGTCCTGGTCCTGACCTTGAACCGGCCGGACAAGGGCAATGCCCTTCGCGGGCAGGCCACCGAGTCGCTCATCGAAACAGTGTCGGCTGCCGAAAGTGGCGGTGAAGTCCGTGCCATTCTGCTGCGGGCCGAGGGCAAAAACTTCTGCGTGGGTGCTGATCTGTTGGCGGCCAACTCCTCGAAGGAGAAGCCGCGGCCTGGCCACATGGTGCGATCGCTTGAGTCGGGGCCGCACCGGCTGATCGAGGCACTGTGGGATTGTCGGCTTCCGACAGTGAGCGCGGTGCAGGGTCCGGCGATGGGCCTCGGGCTTCACCTCGCCGTCGTCTGTGACTTCGTGTTGGCCACGCCGGATGCCAGGTTCACCGAGCCATTCTGCAAGCGTGGCTTCTCCGTCGACAGCGGTGGATCGTTTCTGCTGCCGCGGCTGATCGGTGTTCGCCGGGCCCGTCAGATGCTGCTCCGGGGTATTACGGTGAGTGCTGATGAGGCTGCTGACTGGGGACTGATTGACGAGGTCGTTGATGCAGCCTCACTCGACGACAGGGCGGCCGCGCTGGCCGCCGAGCTCGCTGCGGGCCCAACCTTTTCGCTCGGGCACACCAAGGACTTGCTCAATCGGCGGGCGCATGCGGACCTCGCCGGAGCGCTGCGCGCCGAAGCCGACTCGGTTGAGGCAACGATTCGCAGTGCGGACTTCAAGGAGGGACTCCGTTCGTTCATCGAGCGGCGTAACCCCGAATTCAGTGGCTGCTGAAAGAAACATGGATACCTCCCTTACCGAAGAGCGCGAACAACTGGTGCGTAGTGTCGCCGGTTTCCTCGACAAATGGTCACCGGAGCCCGAGGTTCGCCGCCTGATGGAGGCCGGCGGTGCCGCCGACCCCGCAGTGTGGTCGGCGATGGCCGACCTCGGCCTGCAGGGGTTAATCATCCCGGCGTCCTACGGTGGCGGCGGGTTCGGCTACCTGGAGCTGGCACTGGTTCTGGAGCGCATGGGCGGCGCGCTGCTGGTCGCTCCCTTCCTGTCGTCGGTGGTGGCCGCCAGTGCGCTGATCGAATCCGATGACGAGGAGCTCAAGGCGACATACTTGACCGCGCTCGCTAGCGGTGAAGGGGTTGGTGCGCTGGCGCTGGCCGAAGACTCGGGACGGTGGGACGTCGACTCGATACAGAGCATGGCCGAATCCGATGGCGATCGGTACCGCCTGAACGGGGTGAAGTCCTACGTTCTGGACGGCCAGTACGCGGACGTGTTCATCGTGTCCGCGAGATCGCCTGCCGCAGTAGGTTTGTTCGCCGTCGATGGCAGGGACCCCGGCGTGACGGTGACGCCGTTGCGGACTCTCGACGCCACTCGGCCGCAAGCCCGCGTCGAGTTCTCCGCGGCGCAGGCGCGCGCACTCTGCACCACTGGCGGCGCGGCTCTGATCGATCGTGTCCAGGCGATCGCCGGGATCTGTCTGGCCGCCGAGCAGGTGGGTGGCGCCCAGCATTGCCTGGACATGGCTGTCGGCTACGCGAAGGTCAGGGTGCAGTTCGGTCAGCCGATCGGTAGCTTCCAGGCGATCAAGCACAAGTGTGCGGACATGTTGGTCGCAGTCGAATCAGCCCGGTCGGCAGTGTATTACGCCGCCGATGTGCTCGATAGCGGTGGTGATCCCATACTGGCGAGCACGGTTGCACAGGCGCACTGCTCGCCGGCATATACGGCAGTGGCGGGGCAGAACATTCAGATTCACGGCGGAATCGGATTCACCTGGGAACATCCCGCGCACTTGTACTTCAAACGCGCCAAGAGTTCGGAAATGCTGTTCGGCGACCCGGCATGCCAGCTCGAGCGGCTCGCCTGCCTGGCCGGGATCTGAGGTCACCGACGATGGAACTGACCGAGTTGGGTGAGATCGACGGCGTGCTGTTCAGCGTCAGTGACCACATTGCCCGGATCACCTTGAACCGCCCCGAACGAGGAAACGCATTGACCGCGCCGATGATGCAGTGGTTTCGGTCGGTGTGGCGACGCGTCGGCGAGGATCCCGACATCCGGTGCGTGCTGATAACCGGCACGGGGGACAGGCATTTCTGCACGGGTGCCGATCTGAATGCGGTCGCCGAAGCCGGATCCGTCAGTGCGGGCCTCGGCCGGGTGACCCAGGAAGTGTTCTTCACCTCCCGGCAGAACAACGTCTGGAAGCCCACGGTGTGCGCGGTGAACGGAATGGCCGCAGGTGGCGGACTGCACTTCGTGGTGGATGCGGACATCGTCGTCGCGTCGACCAACGCGCTGTTCGTGGACAGCCACGTCAACGTCGGCATGGTGGGCGGAATTGAGAACGTAGGCCTCGCCAAACGGTTGCCCCTTGGCACTGCACTGCGAATGACGTTGCAGGGCCGTAACTATCGACTATCAGCCGAACGGGCCTACGCGTTGGGGCTGGTGGAGGAGCTCGTCTCGCCGGAAGCGCTCCTGCCCACCGCGGAGCAGATCACCCGTGACATCACGTTGAATTCTCCACATGCGGTGTCACTTTCGCAGCAGGCCGTGTGGAGTTCAGTCGAGCTGCCCTACACCCAGGCCGTGGAATACAGCTATGGGCTGGTGAAAACGAACTGGCAGCATCCCGACTTCATCGAAGGACCCCGCGCCTTTGCCGAGAAGCGTCCGCCACAGTGGACCACCTAGCCCGCGCGCCGTTCGTCCGAGCCCAGTGCGCGGGCGATGAAGGGCAACAGGATGTGCTCGACTTCGGCGCGCGGGGTCGATCCGCCCAGCGCGGCCTGGTCGGCCGTCATGGACGCCACCAGGTAGAAGACCGCCGAGGCGTCGGCGTCGGGGTCGGGTGTGGTGAACACTCCGGTCGCCACGCCGTCGCGGATGGCATCGATGAGGGGCGCGACCATCAGGCCGATGCATTCGTTGATGGCGTCGGGATACTCCGGAAGGAGTTCACGCCAATGCGCGGCGAACAGCGACGAGGGTTTCGCCAAGTCCTCTCGATACGCCATGTCGATCGTCGCCGCGATGAAGGCACGGACCCGATCCGCCGGGTTCGCGTCGGTCGCCGTGACGCGGCGCAGGTGTACCGCGGCGCCCCCGAGTTCCAGCTCCAGCAGTGCGAGCAGCAGGTCGGTCTTCTTCTCGAAGTGGCGGTAGAAACTGCGGGTCGACAATTGAGCCTGTTTGAGCACACTCTCGACTTTGAATCCCCACCAGCCGCTGCGGTCCAGAACCTGCCTGGCCGCGGTGAGGAGTTGGATACGCTCCCGGTCAGCTGCCGAACCGGGCTCGGTGGCCGTCGCGGTCGCCATGGTGTCGCCTCCCTGCGAACTAACGGTCGCTGGACTCTGCTCTGCCGCCGGCCAGAGTTTAGCGCCGGTGTCGTGACGCCCGAACCGACGGTGCCGCGCTGATGGATTCTCCTCGCCCCGACATTCTGGACGTACTATCGCACCGCTCAGGTTCACCGCAAAGCCGTGTCGTGGCACTCGAGGATTCCCGGCGATCGGTCGACTACTCAGCGCTGGCCTCCAGAGTGGCCGCGCTCAGCGCGCTGCTCGCCGAGCGCGACGTCCGTCCCGGCGACCGGGTCGTGGTGTCGCTGGCGAACGCGGTGTCATCGGTCGAGGCGTTCCTGGCAACTGCGGCGGCGGGCGCCATATGGGTGGGTGTCAACCCTGCTGTGCCGCAGGCAGAAAGGGCACGGCAGTCTGAGCTCGCCTCGCCGAAAGTGGTGATCGGGACCGCGGACGCGTACCGCCCACGCCGGACGGAGTTGATCGACGTCTGGGATGGCGGCGAACACTTGACGGCGATGCCGGATGCGCAGCTCGCGCTGCCCACTCGGCCCGATCTCGAGGCACCGTGCGCCATCGCCTTCAGTAGCGGAACCACCGGTACCCCGAAGGCCATCGTGCATAGCCGGGCTGGGCTGTCGCTTGCTGCGGCGGCGTTGGCGGGGGCGACGGTGCGCCGAGACGACCGGGTCGGCGTGACACTGCCGTGCAGCATTCTCAACGTGATGATCGTGGGCCCGCTGACGTCGCTGATCGCGGGCGCGACCACCGTCCTGCTGGATGGATTCACGGCCCGCGACGTGGCGGCCGCATGCGAGGAGCGGCGGTTGACTCTCGTTCGGGCGCTGGTGCCCGCAACGGTGTACGACATGGTGCACGACAGCGAGATCAGTCCGGAGAGCTTGGCGTCGCTGCGCGAAGCCGGAACTGGTGCCGCCGGACTCGCCGAGAACCTGCGTGCGGCATTCGAGGAGAAGTTCGGGATCCGACTGTCCCGTTCCTATGGCCTGTCCGAGGCGCCTGCGGCGCTCTGCTGCGAAGATACCGGCCGCCCGCGCAGCCCTGGTTCCAGCGGGACGCCCCTGGCGCATGTCGAGATCTCGATCCGAGACCCTGCCGGAGCAATTCTGCCGACCGGAGCCACCGGCGAGATATGGGTCGGCTCAGCTCGCGCGGGCCCTTGGGCACAGCAGTACCGGGGTGCGCTCGGCCGCTGGCTGGAAGGTGAACTCGTTCCGGGACCATCGGACGGACCTGGTTTCGCCGGACCTTGTTTCGGGACTGGCGACTTCGGCTTCACCGACGACGAAGGGTCGCTGCACGTCGTGGGGCGGGCCGCTGACGTGATCACTCGGGGCGGTGTCACCGTCACCGCGACCGAACTGGAGGCGATCATCGGCGCCTTCGCCGGCGTGCGCGAAGTCGCCGTGATCGGCCGCCCCCATGATCGGTTGGGGGAGCAGATCATCGCCTGCGTCCAGCCGCAAGCTGGGCGCACCCTTGACCCCGATGTCGTCCGTCGACAGGCGGCGACGGTGCTCAGCCACGGCAAGGTTCCCGATCAGGTGATCGTGCTGGACGCATTGCCGCGCAACGCGATGGGCAAGGTCGCCCGGGCGGAGCTGCTGGCGATGGCGCAGGACGGACTGCGAGACTGACGTTATAGCTCGGCTCGCATTGTCATCGGAACGCTGCCCCGGCGGAAACCTCGAATTCTGGCGTTCGTGGACGGTTCACGTGATGCTCAGCCCGCCGCCGGGTCGATGACGGTCAGACTGGTGAAGTAACGACGGTAGAACCCGCGATCGCGGGTGAGCAGTCGGTCGGCCTGTACCAACGCGTGGGCTCCCACGAGGAAATCGGCCACTACCCGGGTGCGTGGGCCACCGGCATTGCGGTACCCGCGCCAGGCCATTCCCGCGGCGTTAGCGGTCTCGAGAATGGACGCGCTGAACGTGCCACCGAGCGCACTGATGGCCTTGGCAGCGGCAGTTGACTCGGGAAAAGCGGCCGCCGTCTCGGCCCACACGACGTCTGAAACCAGTAAAGCGCCTTCGGCTAGGCTGCGCTCCAATGCATCGCGCGAACGCAGTCCGAAGCGGGTATCGGCGCCAAAGATGTCGATGAGCACACTGGTGTCAACGGCGGTGATCACTGTAGGTCCGGCGGACCGCGCAACTCGTCGAGCATCGCATCGGTGCCATCGGGGACAGCGAGAATCCCGTACACCTCATCGATCGGTCGCCGATCGCGAACCTTGCTGGCGATGAGGCGCCCGCGTTCTTCGCTGAAGTCGAGCTCCTGTCCGGGCTCGATGCCCAGTCTGTCTCGCAACGATTTGGGAATCGTGACCTGGCCCTTCTCGGACACAACCGCTTTCATACCTAGACAGTAGGAAATTCCTACTAGCGTTGTCAACCAGTTCGCGCGGGGGGAGCTACTGGTGATGGCGCAGGAGGGACTGCGGGAGTGACGTTTTCACACCGGCGCGTATGCAGTTGGGCCTTCAGTGAATACCGTGGACGGCGATGGCACTCGATCAGGCATTACGCGACAAGTTGGCCCTTCCGGCTGTGTGCGCCCCGATGTTTCTGGTGTCGGGTCCGGCGCTCGTCGCCGCGGCGTGCAAGGCGGGTCTCGTCGGAGCGTTGCCACGCCAGAACGCGCGCAGTCTGGAGATCTTCGAGGATTGGATGCGTGACATCCGCACCGATCTGGACGAGTTCACCCGAGCTCATCCCGGCGCGCGCGTCGGCCCCGTCGCGGTTAATCTGGCCGCGCGGTTCGACGAGGATGAACTGGCCGCGCATTTGGACATCTGCGCGCGCTACGGAGTCGAGATCATCATCTCCGTGCAGGGCAACCCGCGCGCCCTGGCCGAACGCGTGCACGACTGGGGCGGCCGGGTATTCCACGACGTCACATCCGTTCGATTCGCCGAGAAGGCCATCGCCGCAGGCGTCGACGGCTTGATTTGCATCGGGGCCGGCGGTGGCGGGCACTCCGGGACGACCAGTCACCTGGTGCTGATCCCGAAGATCCGCAGCATCTTCGACGGTGTCATCGTCATGGCCGGAGCCGTGACAGACGGTGCCGCTATTCGCGCCGCCGAGATATTGGGTGCCGATTTGTCCTATCTGGGAACTCGATTCATCGGGACACGGGAATCGCTGGCGCATGCCGACTACAAGGCGTTGCTCGTCAGCCAGAGTTCCGAGGGCCTGATGTACACCGGACGAATCGCCGGGGTTCCGGCGAACTGGCTGATCGAGTCGATGCGGTCGGTTGGCTTGGATCCCGACGACCTGCCAGTACCCGGCCGGCCCGGAATGACCCACGAGCACCTGCCCGAGGGCGTCAAACCCTGGGCCAACCTCTGGTCGGCGGGACAGGGCATCGATCTGATCGACGACATCCCGTCGGTCGCCGAGTTGGTTCTAAGACTTCGCCGCGAGTATGTCGAGGCATGTCGGACCCCGGATATGGCCGAGGTGGCCCGGTTGGCCGAGGGCGCGTCGCCCCCTGATTGCTAAGCCTCCGACTTCGTGTACCGACCTCAACCTTACAATGTATAGTACCGTCTGGGAGCAAAGGAGTTCCGAGATGTCGATCATCGAGTGCACACTCGGGCTGGGCGGCGGTACCCGCTGTGGCCGTTAGCGATGTTTCGAACGAAGAGCTGGTACAACGGTTTCCGGGCGAGCCGATCACCTATGACAATGCCGACCACTACCGCGGCAGGTTGCATCGGAAGCTACTACTGAACCGCTGCGCGGACTGCGGTGTCTGGCATGCACCCGCCAAACCCGTATGTCCGGCGTGCTGGTCAACGGGCGTCGTTCCCACCGAAGTCAGTGGAAATGGCACGGTCTATATGGCGATCTTCCTGCATCAGGGGCCGCCCGCACCAGGCGTCGACTACTCGACTCCCTATCCGGTGGTGACAGTGGAGCTTGACGAGCAGCCGGGTCTGCGGTTTACCTCGACCGTGGCAGGTGCGTCCAACGACGACATCCGGATCGGTGAACCCGTGCGCCTCCACTGGCAGGAGCGATTTGGTTCCCCCATGCCGGTTTTCGTTCTGGCGGGCAAAGCACGATGAAAGACCGGGTTGCCCTTGCCGCCGCTTCCACCACCGGCTTCGTCGCCGATAATCTCCCGCGAAGCCAAACGTCGTTGGCGGCCGAAGCCTGCATAGATGTCATCCGCAAGTGTGGATTGACCGCAGCGGACGTCGATGGCCTATGCGGTAGTTGGCCCAACGCAGAGGTCCTGCAGTCGACCTTGGGAATTCCGCGAATCACCTGGTCGGGCAATCCGGTGATACCGATCGTGGACCACATCGCCACCGCGGCGGCGGCTGTGCACGCCGGGCTCTGCGAGGTGGCGCTCGTCTATCACGCCGCGTACCGGTCAGCGTGGAACACATCATCGTCGCTCAAGGATCCCTTCCGACGCATCGCGACTCCCGGGTTGACCGACCCGCATCCCGGACCGGAATCGATGGCCGCGGCCGTTGGGTACACCGGCTGGGCGTCCCGTTACATGTGCGAGTACGGCGTCCCCCGAGAGGATTTCGGCCTCGTCGCGATCAACTCGCGGACCAACGCCGGTCGCAATCCCGCCGCGGCGAAACGCGATCCGATCACTATGGACGACTACCTGGCCGCCCGGATGATCCGCTGGCCGCTTTCTCTGCTTGATATGGATGTAGCCGTCGATGGTGCCGATGCCTTCATCCTGACCACGGCCGAGCGCGCGCGTGACCTCCCGTTGCCGCCGGTTCTGATCAATGCCGCAGTTCTCGGTCAGGTGGCACCCAACGAGGAGGACCAGACCGTCAGTCTGCGTCAGAATGGCCAGCAGGTAGTGGTCGATACCCTGAAGCGCAAGGGTGACTTCTGGATCGACGACATCGACGTCTACTTCCCCTATGACGGATTCACGCCGATCGCACTGAACTGGATCGAAAATGCCGGCTGGTGCAAGCCGGGGGAGGCCGGCGCCTTCCTCCGGGAGCACTGGGACGCCGACTCCGGGCGCGCACTGATCAATGGGCGGGTTCCGATCAACCCGCACGGGGGCTCGCTCTCCGAAGGCGCCACCCAGGCTTCGGGCCACATCCGCGAAGCCGTGCATCAGCTTCAGGGCGCCGCGGGCGAACGTCAGGTCTTAGGTGCCCGTCGCGCGTTGGTCACTGCCGGCGGGTTCTTCTTCAACGCCCAAGGCCTGCTGCTGCACCGCGGGTAAGGAAGAAAGATAGATTACCTGAGCTGAAAATCTGAACAGCAGCAAAGGATCGCATGCCAACACCGAAGGGGGACGGTTGAAAAGGTTAGCTCCGATCGTCACAGCGGGAGCGCTGGTGGCTGGAGGTCTCGTGGCGTGCGCAGCAGAATCAACCCGCAGCGAGCCGACAAGACCCGGCACGGTGCCAGGCGGGACGGCGATAGTGTCCATTAACGGTCAGGACGCGGGCACCGAACGGAAGGTGTCGTGCGTGACCTTCGGGACGGTGACGTCGGTCAATACCGGCAATGAGCAGGCGGGATTCGCTGCTGCGGTATCAAGCGACGGAGGCATTGTCCTGCAGACCGTGAGCATCCGCAATCTAGGTGGCTTCACGGGCAGCTACAACAAAGGCCTTGGCGAACCCGCGCACGTAACCATGATCGACCGCACTTACCAGCTTTCCGGAATCGCCGACGGTTTCGATATCAACAATCCCAGCTTTCGGAAGTCGGGAAAGTTCGCCATCCAACTGTCGTGCTAGCGCCGCCGCTATCCCGTCATTCGAGAAGATCGACGACAGTGGACATTTCGGCGCCCGTAAGGACGAACTCCTCCGCCTTCTGCAGGTGCCGTTTCCAGAGCTGGCCCGCCTTCTCGGCATCGCCCGCCTTGATCATCTCCAGCACCATCCGGTGAGTCTTCGCAGATCGGCGGACGGCCTGCTCGGCGCGGTCACCCTTGGTCGGCTGCAATGAGCGGTTGGCCTTCTCGATGATGTGATGCAGCATCGCGCTGAGGATCTGCAGGGTGGCGTTGCCGGACAACCGCGCGACCGCAGCGTGAAAGTCGGTCAGCTGATCCACTGCTTCGCTGCCGGGCTTCAGCCTCGACTCACGTTCGACGATCTGCTCGAGTTCCGCGATTGCCTTTGGGTTGCGGTCCTTGGCAAGCTGTTCGACCATCGGAACCTCCAGGGTCACCCGTGCGTCGTAGACGTCCTTGACGGTGACGGCCTCGTATTCGAGGATCAGTCCGGCGTAGCGCGCCAGCGTCTCGCGCCGCGGACGGGTTACCCGAGCGCCGCCGCGCACCCCGCGCTGGACCTGGATCAGGGACTCGGACTCGAGCACGCGGAACGCTTCCCGCAGCGTCGGACGGGACACCCCGAAGCGCTCCATCAGCTCCGATTCCGGCGGCAGCATAGTGCCCTCGGCGAGCTCGCCGCGGATGAACATCCGGCGCAGCACCGTTGCCACCCGATCGGCCATCTTCGGCTCCCGAAGACTGGTGACCTCCATTGCAACCTCCACCGGTAAGTGCAAAACCACGAAATAACTAACTGTTTGGCAGGTTAACCGAATCGCCGACTTCAGCCGGGGATTAGTGGCCTGCACATGGCCAACGTCATCGTCTAATAGCCCGTCATCGTCTAATACCCCATCGCGCGGCCCATGAGGTCCTTCATGATCTCGGTGGTGCCCGCATACAGTCGCTGAACCCGGGAGTCACGCCAGAGGCGGGCCACCTCGTACTCGTTGATGTAGCCGTACCCGCCGTGCATCTGCAGGCAGCGGTCGATGATCTCCCATTGCACCTCGGAAGTCCACCACTTCAATCCGGCGGCGTCCTGATCACTGAGCGTGCCGTCGTTGACCGAGAGCACGCACTGATCCAGGTATGTCTGTGCGGCGTCGAGTTTGGTCTGCATCTCGGCCAGGAAGTGGCGATTGACCTGGAATTTTCCGATCGGCTGACCGAACGCAGTGCGCTCCAGCGCGTAGGCCTTGGTCAGATCCAGCGCGCGGCGGGCGGCGGGTAGCGCGTAACAGGCCACCCCGACCCGCTCGCTGGGCAGATTGGAGACCAGATGGTAGAAGCCGCGGTTGAGCTCGCCGACGAGATTTTCCTTGGGGACCTTGACGTCTTCGAAGAACAGTTCGGCGGTGTCGGCGGAATACTGGCCGATCTTGTCGAGCTTGCGGCCGCGGGTGAACCCTTCCATCCCGTCCTCGATCATCAACAGGCTGATGCCCTTGTGCCGAGCCGACGGGTCGGTTTTGACCGCGGTCAGCACCAGCTTCGACAGCAGCCCATTGCTGATGAAGGTCTTCTGGCCGTTGACGATCCAGTGGTCGCCGTCGTCACGGGCGGTGGTCTTGATGCCGGCCAGGTCCGATCCGGCCGCGGGCTCGGACATCGCGATCGAGCCGATGTACTCACCCGAGATGAACTTGGGCAGCCATCGCGCTTTCTGTTCGTCGGTGGTCAGGTTGTTCAGGTAGGGCATCAAAATGTCGTTCTGCACGCCGAGGCCGATGCCGACCGAGCCGGTCCCGAACATCTCCTCGGAGACAATCTGGTTGAATCGGTAGTCCTTGATCCCGAGGCCGCCGTACTTCTCGTCGAACTCCCAGCCGATCAGGCCGTGTTCGCCGGCGGCCAGCCACGCCTCGCGGCTGACCTTGCCGTCGCGTTCCCACTTCTCGACGTTCGGCACGCACTCGCGCTCGAAGAACGCCCGCGCGGTGGCCCGGAAATCGTCGTGGACCTCTTCGAAGATATTGCGGCGCATGTACCTTCCGTTCTCTTGGGCCTTCTCTAGATTTTCTAGTTCATTGAGACGACGGCGGGTAGCGCGCGTCCGGGGGAGTCGCCGGCAAAGAGGCGGTCTGAGAGCAGTACCTCGAGTTGCTGGTAGGAGCCGCACAGGGAGTCGATCTGAAAACCGCGGGTCACATACCGGTGCAGGTCGTGTTCGATGGTCAGCCCGATCGCTCCGCACACCTGCAGAGCGGCATCGGCCACCGCCCGATGAGCGCGGCCCGCGGCAGCTTTCGCGGTCAGTGCGGAGAGCTCTCCGCCGTATCGCCATGTCGCGCTGACCAGTGCTCGCGCGCCCTCCAGGGCTGCCGATGCATCGGCGAGCAAGTGCCGTGGCGACTGGAACGATCCGATGGGTGCACCGAACTGGATGCGGACGCTCACGTGTTCGACGGCGATGCGGAGTGCCTCGTCCGCCAGTGCGACAAGTTCGGTGGCCAAAGCGCGTTGCGCCGCGGCGATCGCACGACTCCATTCAGCGGAGGCGTCCACCAGGTCGCGGGTCATCGGCCCGGTGATCTGCGTCCAATATGCGGACGGGTCGAAAGTATCGAGCCTCTCGGCCTTAAGACTGTCGGCGTCGATGATCCCAATAGACACTGCGCCCGTCGGGCTCGACACCGGAACAACCAGTCGCCCGGCACATGGCATCGGTCCAAGCAATATTCCAGAGACGCGCTCGGTATCGGAGCCCGGCGTGTAGCCGTGCGCGATGCCGGGCAACACGACGCCGTGGACCACGCCTTCCCGCAACGGGGCAAGCTCGGCCAGCAGGACCTTGTCCAACGAGTCGGAATTGAGAAGTGACCGGCCCTGGGCGCGAAACAGCAACTCGCAAGCCTCAATCGGGTACTCGGACTCGATGTCTGACCATCCGAGCTCGGCCAGTCGCGGCCCGATCGAAAGGTGTTCGTCGGTTCCCTTGGCCGCGAGTTCGTCGAACAGCCGGAAGACGGCTTCCTCGACCATCGGCCAAGATTCATCGACTGCGGGGGCGCCTATCACCGCTTCTCCTTTGGCAGTCCGAGGAGGTGATCTGCGATGATGCCACGTTGGACCTCGGCGGTACCGCCCATGATCGTCGCTGCACGGGTGTACCACCATTTCGCGCGTGCGGCATAGAGTTCCTTGCCGCCGTTGGCGCCCTCTCCGGCCATCATCCATTCCCTTCGGACGTCGAGAATGAGATCGTTGATGTCCTTTTCGGCTTTGGCGAACAGCAGTTTGTCGATGCTGCTGTTCGGGCCGACCATGCGGCCCTCGGCCAGTGCGCGCACCGTGGTGGCCGCGCGGGCCTGCGCGGCCACGACCGCAACGTAAAGCTGTGCGAAGCGTTCGCGGCTGGCAGACGATGCGCCGTGGCCGGCCATCTCGGTCCTCAACCGGCTCAGTTCGGTCAGCGCCGTGGTCAGCATGGCGTAGCCGTACATGCCACGCTCGTACTGCATCAAGTGCATCACGACGCCCCAGCCGGCGCCGACGTCGCCGATCAGCCGTTCGTGCGGCACCCGGACGTCGTCGAAGAACACCTCAGCCAACTCGCGGCGACCGCTGGCGAGCGTGATCGGTCGCACCGTGACCCCGGGAGCGTCGGCATCGACCATGAGGGTGCTCAGACCGCGATGGCGGCTCTCGGGGGTGCCCGTGCGCGCCAGCACCATGAACCGGGTAGCGGTCGGACCCTGACTGGTCCAGATCTTCTGCCCGTTCAGAACGAAGCCGCCGGCGTCGTCGTCCGCGGCCCGGCATCGCAGCCCGGCCAGGTCGCTACCCGACTCAGGCTCGGAGAAGCACTGCCCCCACCACTCGGTGCCGCGGAAGTAGTTCGGCAGATACTCGGCGGCCAGTTTCGGTGCGTACTTGAACAGGGCAGGTCCCAGGACCTCGAGGGTCCAATGCTGCTCCGGGACGGGCAGCATCGCCGCAGCCAACTCCTCGAAGTAGACCGCGCGGTGGATTTCGGTGCCTCCGAACCCGCCTACGGCCTGAGGCCAACCGTATCGATTCCATCCGACCTCGTGGACGCGGGACATCACCGTGGCGTGGTAGGCGAGTTCGTCTTCGGCGGTATCGAACGCGGCCGAGCGCCATTCGTCGGCCCAGTCCAACTCGTTGAGCCAGCGCCGGAATTCCTCGCGGTACACCGCGACGTTCGAGAGGTACTTATCGTGACGGTCGCCGGCTACGGCGCTGTCGACCGGGGCGGACAACTGCTTCCCCCTTTCCTGGGTGCCGGGATCCGCCGCTAGAAGAGGGCCAAATCAGCTAAACAGTTATCTATAAACGCCACAATAACCCACACGGCGATACTTCTGTGAGAGGGAGCGTGCAAAAGGTGCCGGCGCCGAACTCACCGCTGCGGGCTGAAATGGGCCAGTGGCCGTTCGACGAACTCGAAGACCACGCCGTCGGGGGAGCGCAGGAACGCGATGTGTAATCCTTCGATCTTCGTTCCTGGCAACGGGCACCACGCCGGATCACCCATGCGCTCAATGGAATCAGGCACTTGAGCCAAGGCGTCGTGCACATTCTCGACCCGTAGTGCGCAGCGGTAGAGGCCCTGGCGGTTTCCGCCCCACGGCACGGGCGTGGGTGCGGTGCTTGGATGCTGTACCACCACCACGGTGAACTGATGCCGGTCCTCGGGCAGGGCGTAGCGCGCCACCACGCAGTCAGGTGCCTCGGCCGATCCGCCGGGACTGAGCTGCGCACCGGCGACCGGGCGAACTTGCGGCGCCTCTATTTCCTGGAATCCGATGGCAGTGAGGAACGTCCCGGTTGCGGTCGCATCGATCGCGTTGATTCGGATGCCGTCAAACATTGCGCCGCGGCCCGCGTCGACGCCAGAAGGCAACTCGGTCAGCTCGATTACCACACCGCTGTGGTCGATCGCGAGGACCGCCTTGCCGTCGCAGATCAGCCCGTCGACCCGATCGCCCACGGTCAGACCCACGCCTCTCAGCGCGGCCGCCGCGCCGTCGACGTCGGCGACGGCCAGTAGCGCCGAGCGAATCCCCGGGCGCGTGGCGTCGATGCTGGGGTCGTGGGCCAGGGGCGGCGAGCGGTACTCCATGGCCTCCAACGCGCATCCTCCGCGTCCGCCGCGCGCGTCATACAGAAATGCAGTGGTGCAGTAGGTTTCGCCGTCGAGGCCCAGGATCGTGCCGTCGGTGGCCACATTCGGATCGGTACGCATGCGCGCGGACAGACCCAGCACGTCGCAGTAGACACGCTCGGTGGCGTCCAGTGACTCGCAGTTAAGGTTGACGTGCAGGAAGCGCCGTGCGAGCTCGTTCGATCCCACTACAGCACGACCGAGTCGACCTTGAACTGGATGATCTCGTCCGCACTGAAGCCGAGCTCGGCGAGCAGCGCATCGGTGTGTTCGCCGTGTTCGGGAGCGCGGCTCAGATCCAGTGGTGTCTCGTCGAACTGCACCGGGCTGCCGGCCAGGGCGAACTCGATATCGCTGGTGTTGGTCGTGCGCGGCAGGTAGCCATTCGCGAGCGCCTGTGGGTCGTCGTGGACGTCGAGGGCGGTCCGCATGACATCCCACACCCCGTCGAAGCCCTCGAACGCCTTCTCCCAGTGCGCAAGATCCTGGGAGCCAATGGTGTCGCGTAACTCGGTAATGCAGTCCGCCCGGTTCTGGAAGCGGACCATGGCGTTGGCGTACCGCTCATCGGTGATCATGTCGGCCCGGCCGAGCCGGCCGCAGAAGTCCGACCAGAACCGGTCGGCCTGCAAAAGCACGAACGCGATGAACCGGTCGTCTTTGGTCTTGTAGATGCTGGCGGCGGGGTTTGGCATTTCAGCGAGGTTGAACTTCGGGATGTTCGCGCCAGTGATGCCTGCTCCGACGATGTCCGGGCCGAGTTGCCAGATCGCGGCGTTGAGCAGCGACACATCGACAACCGATGGCTCGCCGGTGCGCTCGCGCTTCAGCAGTGCCCCGGCGATACCGGCCGCGATGCACAGGCCGCCGTAGGTGTCACCGAAACCGGGACGCTGGACCGGCGGATACTCACCCGACCCGGCCGCGTATGCGTCGCCGATTCCGCCGCGAGCCCAGTACGCCGCCAGGTCGAAGCCGCCCTGCGCGGCCAGTTCACCCTTGGTGCCGTAGCCGTGGCCGCGGGCATAGATGATCTTTGGATTCCGGGCGCGGACCTGGTCGACGTCGATGCCCATCCGGGCCTGGGAGTCTGGCAGCAAGTTGGTCAGGAAGACATCGGCGGTCTCCACGATCTTCATCAGCAGCTCGAGTCCCTCGGGGGTGCGGGTGTCGATGGCGACGCTGCGCTTCCCGCGATTGGGCTGCTCGACGAAGTGGTTGACCCCGCCTGCTCCGGAGACAATTCCAGAGTTGATCAGGCCGCGCTGCGGGTCGCCGGTTTCGGGATGCTCGATCTTGATGACGTCGGCGCCCCAGTCGGCGAGCACGGCCCCGGCCGCCGGGACAAACGTCCACGCCGCCAGCTCGACGACTCGGATTCCGCTGAGGATGTCTGACATGGGTCCCTCTTCTCAGATGTACGGCACTGATCAGCCAGTTGCTTGCGGCGCGACCGGAACGGTCATCGCGACGATCATCTCGGCGACCACCGCGATCATCTCGCCGCGTTCGACGGCGAGCGTCTGTTGGTTCACCGTGTACCAGGCCCGGTCGAGCAACCCCATCACCGCGACGCCGATGACATCCGGGGAGTGCGCGCCGTCCCCGGCGATGGCCTGACCCAACTTCCACGACGCCCGGGTCACCATGCGACTGCGTGACGAACGAAATTCGTCGTCATCGGGCGCCGAGTGCGCCGACGCCAGCACGAATGCGCCGTGGTCGTCCATGTAGTCGAAGTAGTGACCGACCCAGGCTTGGATGTCGGCCGGGCTGAACGGTTCGTCGGCCTCGGCCCACTCAGCGATGACGGTGAGGACGTCATGGAAGGCGCTCTTGCCGAGAACGTTGAAGATTTCCCGCTTGTCCTTGAAGTACGTGTAGAAGCCGCCGTTGGAGATGCCGCAAGCCTCGGTAATCGCGTTCACGCGCGTACCGGCGTACCCACGCTCCAAGAACAGCCGACGGCTGGCCTCCAAGATCGCCGATCGGGTGCGCTCACCGCGGCCGCCGCCGTCAACCGTTCCAGCACTGCGCATCGCGGGCGTCACCGTCACAGAACTACCATAACTGAGAATAGTCTCAAAACAACTAGCAGCAGTTCAACACGATAAATTAGACATAAATTGATCGGACTTGACATTTATCTCAAGTCGGATGAAGCTCGGTTCAATCCACCCGCACGGAAAGTCAGGGCCACCCATGGCGCAGCCCAGTCAGTTCACGGACGCACCGATCTTCGATGCCGACCAACACATGTACGAGACGCCCGACGCGCTGACCAAGCACCTGCCCGACGAGTTCAAACCGAAGGTGCAATTCGTCCAGATCGGTAAGCGCACCCGCATCGCGATCCTCAACAAGATCACCGACTACATGCCGAACCCGACGTTCGAACGGGTCGCCGCCCCCGGAGCGCACGAGAAGTTCTACTCCGGCCAGAACCCCGAGGGGCTCTCGATGCGGGAGATGTCGGGCCGGGGCATCGACACGCCGCCGGGGGCTCGCAACCCCGAGGATCGGATCGCCGAACTCGACCGCCAAGGCGTCGAGGCGTGCCTGAACTATCCGACGCTGGCCAACCTCGTCGAGCACTCCGCTGCGGAAGACCCCGAACTGACGGTCGCGATCATCCACGCGCTGAACCAGTGGATGCTCGAGCACTGGGGCTTCAGTCACGCCAACCGGATCTACTCGACGCCGGTGCTCACCCTGGGACTTGTCGACGAGGCGCGTCGCGAGCTCAGCTACATCTTGGACAACGGCGCCAAGGTCGCGTTGATCAAGCCTGCCCCGGTGAACGGCTACAAGGGTTGGCGCTCACCCGCACTGCCCGAGTTCGACCCGTTCTGGTGCGACGTCGAGGAGGCCGGGCTGCCGATCGTCCTGCACGCCAGCCAACCGCCGCTACAGGAGTACATCGACAAGTGGGAGCCGCCGACCACCAGCAGCGCCTTTGAGATGTCGGCGTTCAAGTGGACCGCGCTCGGCCATCGTGAGATCGCGGACATGCTGACCAGCCTGATCTGCCACGGCACGCTCACCCGATTCCCCAAGTTGCGCATCGCCAGCGTCGAGAACGGCAGTGCATGGATCAAGCCGCTGTTCGACGATCTGCAGTCGACGTACAACAAGATGCCGCAGAACTTTCCCGAGCATCCGCACGAGGTGTTTCGCCGAAACATCTGGGTCAGCCCGTTCTGGGAGGGCTCGGTGGCCGACGTTGTGCAGACCATCGGATGGGACAAGGTTATGTTCGGTTCGGACTGGCCGCATCCCGAGGGCCTGGCCGAACCGAAGGGCTACTGGAAGTACGCAGAGGGTATGGACGTGCGGCGCACCTACGACTTCATGGGCGACAACGCCCGGCGGTTCATGGGGCTGCCGCTGGCCAACCCCGACCCCACGGCCGTGCAGCCACCTGAGTTTGCCAACGCCTGACGAACTAACGTTCCCTTTAGATCCAGTGAGGTATTCATGGGTTGCCTAGAAGGTCGCGTCGTCTTCATCACCGGCGCAGCGCGGGGACAGGGCCGCTCACACGCGGTGATGTTCGCCGAGGAGGGCGCGAACATCGTCGGCGTCGACATCTGTGAAGACATCGATGTCGTGCCCTACAAGTTGGGCACGATGGAGGATCTCGAGGAGACGGCCCGTCTGGTCCAGAAGACCGGCCAGCAGATGGCGTACTTCAAGGCCGACGTCCGCGACAAGGCCGCGTTGCAGACCGCATTCGATGCCGGGGTCACGCAGTTCGGTCACATCGACACCGTGATCGCCAACGCCGGTGTCATCATGAGCAACGCCGACGAGCGTGATGCGTCCGAGGCGCTGCGCATTGGACTGGACGTCATGCAGATCGGGGTCTGGAACACCTTCCAGGTCGCGATCCCGCACATTCGCGGGCGCGGGCTCGGTGGCAACCTCATCGCCACGAGCTCGATGGCGGCGCTGCTGGACCTCACCGACGGCAGCGGTGGATCCGACGCCTACAACATGGCCAAGCTCGCGATCACCGGGCTTGTCCGTTCCTACGCCAACTTTCTTGCACCCGAACGTATCCGAGTGAACGCGGTGGCGCCGACGAACTGTGCGACGCCGATGGTCACCGAGAATCCGACGCTGTTCAAGGTCATCGAGAGTAACCCGAACCTGGTCAACGCCATGCAGACGGCGCTGCCGGACCTTCCCATTATCGAAGCCAGGGATGTCTCGAACGCGATCCTGTTCCTGATTTCCGAGGCGGGCCGGTCCTTTACTGGGAGCCTGCTCAAAGTCGATGCGGGCATGGATATCCGGCGCTAAAGGAGACATTCAGATGGCCAGCCCAGCTGTACCGACGATCGCCACCCACGAATTACCGATGGCCGAGCACCGGGACGACGCGTGGCGCACGCTGGGCGATGTGCCCTTGAGTGCGGTCGAGGACGGCTACGCGGCGACGGGCCGCGACGTGGTTGAGACCGTGCTGAAGAACCCGTCGATCTTCTCGTCAAAGAAAGCGTTCGACGTGCTGGGGAGCCCGGTTCCATTGGTGCCCGTCGCGTTTGACCCACCCGAGCAGACTCGATACCGACGGATCCTGCAACCCTTCTTCAGCCCGCGGGTGATCAAGCCACTCGAGGACGACCTGCGCGCCCAAGTAATCGACCTCATCGAACCGATCATCGCCAAGGGTGCGTGCGATTTTATGGCCGACCTGGCCGGGGTCTTTCCCGTCCAGGTCTTCCTTACGTTGTTCGGTCTTCCGCTGGACATGCGCGACCAGTTCGTGGAATGGAAGAACTCGGTTTTGGGCCTCACGGCCGCCGGCGGCGCCACCGCTGATGACGCCGCCGCCCAGGAAGGCATGCAGAAGGCGGCTGAGCTCTTCATGTACCTTTCCGAACTGATCCAGCAGCGCCGCGGGCAGCCCGGCGAGGATATCCTGAGCCAGGTCCTGAACTTGGGCCCCCCCGACGCAATCACCGACGAGGAAGCCATCGGACTTTGCTTCCTCTTCGTGCTCGCAGGCCTGGACACCGTGATGGACGCGCTGGGAATGGGCATGCAGCGACTGGCCATTGACTCCGCTAAGCGTCGCGAACTGGCGAACAATCTCTCGTTGGTCCCCGCCGCCACCGAGGAGCTTTTGCGACTGGACCCACCCGCGCCATTCCTGCCCCGCGTCACCACCGAGGAAACAACTCTTGCGGGAGTGAACCTCCCCGCGGACACTCGCGTCACCGGCTACCTCGCAGTGGCCAACCGCGATCCCGATGAGTTCGCCAACCCGTACGACATCGACTTCCACCGACCCGAGAACCGGCACATCAGTTTTGGGATGGGAGTGCACCGTTGCCTCGGATCACACCTTGCCCGCCTCGAGATGCATCTCGTCTACGAGGAATGGCACCGTCGCGTCCCCGATTACTACATCACTCCCGGGACCACGCCGAAGGTGCACTGGCCCCGCGGCACCGTCGGGCTCGAATCGCTTCACCTCACCCTGGGCGCGGAACCCACCCCATGAGGGTCGCCATCGATTCCAGCCGGTGCACCGGCCACGGCCTGTGCTACGTCTACGCACCAACGGTTTTCACTGACGACGACCAGGGGTACGGGCAGGTGGTGGGCGGTGGAGTGGTGCCTGACGGTGACCTCGATTCCGCGCGGCATGCGCTGGCCAACTGCCCCGAAGGTGCTATCTCGGAGCTGCAATGACCGTGGCCGCCGGAGCGCTTCCTCGTTCGAACGCGCCGTGGCTCGTGGAAATCGGTGGCTGGGTCGTATTCGTAGCCGTCGCAGCGTATCTGGCCATCCGCTGGCGTAAATATGGCGCGCCGGCCACTGCGGCACTGCTGTTCATTGGTTGCTTCACCATGTGGTGGCAGGAGTTCTACGCGGACTGGGGCGCATACCTTTACTACAACCCGGACCTGATTCTGCTGCCCTGGGGTCCGGCCCCATTCACCACACCGAACAAGCCACTGTATGTGCTCGCCGGCTACGGCTGGTTCTACGCCGGGGGTTTCGCCCTCATCCAGTCGCTATTTCGCCGGTTCCGGGAACGGTTCCCGGCGGTGCCCTACATTGTCGCGCTGGCCTGCACCGCGCTCGCCCCATTCTTTCTGTGGAACCTCATTACCGCAGACGGGGTTTCATTCATCACCAACTGGTATCAGTATCTGCGCCCGGTTGGGCCAACGATCGAAAGCAGTAAGGGCGCGCTGCCACTGCTATATCCCGCCCTGCCATTCATTCTGTTCGCGCCGCTGGTGGTCGCCAGCCTCGATCGACGGGGCGACGATGGACGCACCTGGTTCGAGCGACTCCTCGGTGTCAAGCCTGTGATCAACGGATGGGTCGAAAGACTGCACCAGATCGTGGCGTGGATAGTCGGCATGAACCTGATGTACGCCGTCTGCCTGACCATTCCTCTCGTGACGATCCGGATCCTGTTCCTGCCGGACAACCCGTGGGTGCCGAGCTAGGTGCGCCGAGCGGTTGTCAGCAGCGAACGGCGTACCAGATTCACCATCAGCAGTGCGGCCTCCTCGTCGCTGACGGGCGCGCCAACCGCGGTCGGTTCTGTCATTCGGCCCAGAATCGCCAGGAATACCGCGCTGGCCACTTCGGCGTCGAGGCCGTGCGGCAGTTTGACGGTATCCAGCAGCGCAGTGACCGCCCGATGGATTGCGCCCATGCCATGGACCACTGAGTCGGAGAGCCGCTCTGCCACGGTGCCGTCGAACCAGGCCCGGATGACACCGCGGTACGCGCGGTGGAATCCGACGTAGTTCACCATCCATTCGGTCAGCGCGCCCACGCCCATTCGTGGCAGGGCGGCGGCGTGCTCCTCAATTTCGATGACCGCCCGCACGGTCAGTTCGGCGAGAATCCTGTCCTTGGTGCTGAAGTACCGGTACAGGGTGGCGCGGCTGAGGTCCGCGGCCGCCGCGATCTCCTCCATGCCGACGGCGTAGTAACCGTATTCGGCGAACAACCCCGAACTGGCCGACAGCACGTCCTGCGCGATCGGTGACTGCGGCGCCGCCACGACCCCGGGCGTCGGTTCGGGCCGTTCCGCGTAGATCACCGCTGGGCTTTGCACCTGATCGACGTCCTGGGGTGCGACGACGCGCAGCACGTCGGGCGGGGTGTCGGGAAACAGCATCAGCTGCAACGCGACGGTCAACGACCACGACACGACTGACGTCGAGGGAAGTGGGAACATCGCCCGGCGCCGATAGAGGTGGACCATGTGCGGGATCCGCATCAGCACCGCGGCGGCCGCCGCTGGGTCGAGTCCACGCAGATCGATTCCCCGAAGCCGTTCGGTGAGAGCGCTACTGAACTTTTCGACCGTCGAGCCCGCGTCGGTCATCGGGAATCCGGCGGTGCTGCCGATGCCGGGAAATTCCGCGAACACCGCCTCGTGAGAGGTGTAGATGTCCACCCATTCGACCAACCAGCGGTGCAGGGCGGCTAAGCCGTCGATCGTTGGGCCGAGGCCGCTTAGTCGGGCTCCGTGGTCGAGGATGTCACGCAAGGCCACGGCGCTCAATTCATTGAAGATCTCATCCTTGCCGGCGAAGTACTGATACACCGTCGCGCGGGAGGCGTTCGCAGCCTTGGCGATGGTGTCGAGCGATGTGCTGTGGAAGCCGTTGGCCAGGAACATGTCCGCTGCGCTCGCCAGTATCCGATCACGCGTGTGCAGGCCACGGCGCCCCACACCGATGTTGGCCGCGGGTGCATATCCGGGGCGGCGCAGCTTGTCTGGGGTCGACGCCATACGAGAAGTATCCGGGTCTCCTTGCGGCGCGCTCGCCGACGCGGTGGTCACCGGGCCTGCGGCGGTCCGGGCAGGTTGCGCTTGGCCTTGCCGGGGTAGCCGAAGAACTTCTCGAAGTTGGCGTCATTGATCGGTTGTGCGCTGTTACGGGCCGCCGCCGATCGCAATGCATCGAGGCGCTTGCCGACGGCCTCGATTTCCGCGGCGGATCCATCATGCTGGCGTAGCCGGTCCAATTCGGCGACGGCCGCTGCGACCTCGAGTCGCAGCCGTTCGCCCGCTTCACCGAAGGTCAGCAGGTCGTGATCGTCTTCGGCGATCTTGTCGCGCGGGACGCACTGGTCGGGGTCGCCCATGGAGCCCATATTGCCTCCCTGAATCAGTAGACGAGTGTGGCGTACGTCATATATCTTGTGAGACAATGCGTCAGAAAACAAGACGATATGTCAGAAAATTCAAGCAAACCGGCGTAAGCGAGGGAGTGCGGCATGCCGCTTCAAGACGATCACCAGATCGTGTCCGTCGACGACCACCTCGTCGAGCACCCACGCGTGTGGCAGGACCGGTTGCCTGCCGGGTTACGCGACGAGGGTCCGCGCATCGTCGAGATCGATGGCAATCATCTCTGGACCTATGACGACCAGGTCTTCCCGACGATCGGCCTCAACGCGGTAGCGGGCAAGCCGCCGGAAGAGTGGGGTATGGACCCCGTGCGCTATGAGGACATGATCCCCGGCTGCTACGACCCGGTCGCCAGGGTCGCTGACATGGACCTCGACCGTGTGCAGGCTGCGTTGTGCTTCCCGTCTTTCCCGGGCTTCGCCGGCGGCACGTTCCACCGCGCCAAGAACAAAGATGTGGCCCTGCCGTGCGTCCGGGCGTGGAACGACTTCTACATCGACGAGTGGTGCGGCTCCGCGCCGGATCGCTATGTGCCGCTGGCTATCCTGCCGACCTGGGACATCGACGCGTGCGTAGCGGAAGCCGAACGGGCGGCAGCCAAAGGTGCGCGCACCATCTCCTTCCCGGACAGCCCGGTGCCGCTTGGCCTGCCGTCATTCCACTCGGATCACTGGGATCCGTTGTGGCAGATCTGTTCCGACGCCCAGATGCCGGTTTCACTGCACTTCGGCTCCGGCTCTTATGTGCCCGGCTTCTCGTTCTCGTCGATGAAACCGATTCCGGGGGCGATGGTGATGCCCGACGCGCCATTCGCGGTGGCGATCACGGTCTTCTCGACCAACTTGATGTGGACCACCGTCGATCTGCTATTTTCCGGCAAGCTGCAACAGTTTCCGGACCTGCAGTTCTCGCTGGCCGAGGGCGGCATCGGCTGGGTGCCCTACATCTTGGAGCGCGCCGACTATGTTTGGGAGCGGCACCGCTACTACCAGGCGATCGACTTCGACAGCCGCCCTTCCGATCTGTTCCGCACGCACTTCTGGGGCTGCTTCATCGACGACGAACATGGACTGAAAAACCGACACGCGATCGGCGTCGACCGGATCATGCTCGAAATCGACTTCCCACACAGCGATTCCAACTGGCCGAACTCGCGTAAACGGGCGGCCGAGGTGTTGGCGCATGTGCCCGATGACGAGTGTTCGTTGATCGTCGAGGAGAACGCCCGCCGAATGCTCAGCTTCCCGCGGGTGGGAGCACTATGACAACGTCAATCCTGGCCGGCGAACCACGTTTGCTCATCGACGGAGTCCTGTCCGAAGCCGCATCGGGTAAGCGTTACGACAACATCAACCCGGCCAACGAAGAGGTGATCGGCAGTACGGCCGACGCCACGGCCGAGGACATGGACCGCGCAATCGCCGCAGCGCGTCGCGCTTTCGACACCACAGATTGGGCCACCAACCACGCGTTACGCCAGCGCTGTCTGCGTCAGCTGCACGCCGCGATCGTCGAGGAGAAGGAGGCGCTACGGGCGGAACTGGTCGCCGAAGCCGGTAGCCCGGTCTCGGCCACCTACATGGCGCAGCTCGATTGGCCCCTCGAAGATGGTCTGCTCTACCCCGCGCAACTCATCGAAGACGTTCTGTGGGAGCACGGATTACCCGATACCAACACGATGGGCGGCATCAACCACCGCTTCATCTACAAAGAGGCCATCGGAGTGGTCGCCGCGATCATTCCATGGAACTTTCCGTTCGAAGTGGCCATCAACAAGATCGCCCCGGCGCTTGCGGCGGGTAACGCCGTCATTCTCAAACCCGCGCCGGACACCCCGTGGACGGCAACCCGGATCGGGCGGCTGGTCGCCGAGCACACCGACATGCCCGCCGGCGTGTTCAATGTGGTTCCCACCTCGGACAACAAGGTGGCCGAGCGGCTGCTGACCGACCCGAGGATAGACATGGTGTCGTTCACCGGGTCGACAGCGGTCGGCCGGCTCGTCGCACAACTCTCGGGCCAGACCGTCAAGCGGACCTTCCTGGAACTGGGTGGGAAGTCCGCGATGATCGTTCTGGATGATGCCGATTTCGCTGCCACGATTCCCTTTTCGATGATGGCGACGATGCACGCGGGTCAGGGTTGCGCACTGCCGAGTCGGCTGCTGGTGCCACGGAGTCGTTACGACGAAGCCGTTGAGATCGTGACCGCGGTGTACGGGTCGATCCCCTACGGGGACCCCACCGACATGGGTACCTTCTGCGGCCCTCAGGCCAACGCCAAGCAGCACCAGCGGGTGCTCGGATACATCGAGAAGGGCAAAAGCGAAGGCGCCCGGGTCACGGTCGGAGGTGGGCGTCCTGCCCAGTTCGACCGCGGCTACTACGTCCAACCCACCGTGTTCGCTGATGTGGACAACGGCATGACCATCGCGCAGGAAGAGATTTTCGGGCCGGTGCTGGCCGTCATCGCATTCGATGATGACGACGACGCGATCCGCATCGCCAATGACAGCGCCTACGGACTGTCGGGCTATCTGTTCGGCTCTGATCCGCAACGCCTAGAGAGGATTTACCGCGGCATCCGCAGCGGCACCGTCAACGTCAACGGGGGGCTGTTCTACGGTGCCGACGCGCCGTTCGGTGGTTACAAGCAATCGGGCAACGGCCGTCAGGGTGGGCACGAAGGCCTCGAGCAGTACCTGGAAACCAAGACCATCGGCCTGCGTGGCTGATCCACGCGGACTAGCAGAGGCAGGTCACGCCGTGGACTGGGCTGCGGTCCACTCGCCGACCAGCTGATCGATGGTCGTGAGCCGACCGAGCACGGCAATGGTGTTGTCCAGCACCTGTTCCGCGTATTCGGCGGGGGTCCCGCCGACGGCGTCGCGGGGCACGACGAGATTGAATCCCGCCTGGGTCGCGTGTCCCGCGGTGTACGTGATGGCCAGGTTCAGCGAAACCCCGGCGAGTACGACCGTGGTGACGCCCAATCCCTTGAGTACCGGCAGCAGTTCCGAATCCAGGGTGGGGAAGAGGCCGTGATGACGCGGCAACACGATGTCGCCGGGCCCCAGCAATTCAGGAATGACCAGAGTTTCGGCGTCCCCCGGCCTCCAGTCCGCAGTGGCCGGTGCAAGTCGGCGCCAGAGCCGCGCCGTCCCGGTCGGCTCGCCGCCGAAGCTTCCCTCGTAGGTGGCGTGCACCACCCAGACCCCGAACTCACGTGCGCCATCGAGCAATCGGCGTACGTTGGCGACCAGGTCCGCGCTGTCGGCGGCCAACGCGGGCAGCACAGAATTTGCGCCCAGCACACCGTTCTGGCACTCCACGCAGACGACGGCTGTCGCCGCGGCGCTCCATTGCTTCCCGGTAATTCCCATACCCTAGGCTTTCCTCTTAGGCAGATGGCGTTAATTAGTCGGTGGGCAGTGGCCCGGCCAGACCGCGGGGTAGCGTGTCCCACAACCAGCTGACAGCCTGGCCGATCTCCGAGAACTGCAGATTGGCGCCGTCTTTGGCGTGGTAACGCTGGGGCAACTCGGTGAATCCGCTGATTCGGGTCAGCTGATCGCCGTTGATCCGCAGGATTTGGCCCGTCAGCCACGACGACTCGGCCGACTGTAGCCAGGCCACCACCGGTGAGCTGCGCGCTGGGTTCAGCGCTGGGTCGGCCGCGCCGTCGGCACCGAAGAAGTCCTCGCTGATCCGCGTCGCCGCCAATGGTGAAATTGCATTGACGGCAACGCCGTAACGCCGCATCTCGAGTGCGGTGACCACGGTCAGGTTCGCAATGGCAGCTTTGGCGGCGCCGTAGGCGCTCTGCCCGACGTTGCCCCACAAACCTGCACCCGAGACGGTGTTGACGATCCGGGCGTCAATGGGGTTGCCCTGCTTGGCCTCGGCGCGCCAGTAGTCGCAGGCATGCTTGGTGACGGCGAAGGTGCCCTTGAGGTGCACCCCGATGACGGCGTCGAAGTCGGCCTCGGTCGCCCCGGTGATCATCGCGTCGCGCACGATGCCGGCGTTGTTCACCACGCCTGTCAGGACGCCGAACCGCGACACTGCCGTCGCGACCATGTCGGCGACGTCCTCCCATGACGAGACCGAACCGGTGTGCGCGACGGCTTTACCGCCAGCCTGCTCTATTTCCGAGACGACCTGCGCAGCAGGGCCCCCCGAGTCGTCGCCCGCCGTGCCGTCGCGGCTCACACCAGGATCGTTCACCACGACGGCGGCACCCTGGGCGGCCAATTCGAGGCAGTGTGCCCGGCCGATGCCGCGGCCGCCGCCGGTGACGAGGACGACTCGACCCTCGAGTGTGGTCATCACATTCCTTTCTTTCGGGCCTTTAGGCGAACAGTGCAGTGATGAGGGCGCGGCGCTGCGACCAGTCGGCTGCGCGCAGATCCGCGTGCCCGGATTCGGTGACGATCAGGTCGACGTCGTATGCGGGAGTCGAGGCTGGCCGGCTGAGTTGCTCCACGAGCGGTGAACGTCCATTGACCCGGCTCGGCACGACGATGATCGACAGGCCGCCGCTGCTGATCCGGCCGGCGGCGCAATAGTCGGGGTGGCCGCCGATTCCGCCGATCACCTTGTCGCCCAAACCTTCCACGTTGATCTGCCCGAATGGGTCGATCTCGATGGCGGTGTTCACTGCGATCAGGGGTGCGCCGCGCGACAGCCGGGTGAAGTCGTGCGTGTACTCGATACCTCGCAGGATCGGCTGGCCGTCGGCCCAGTCATAGAGCAACTCGCTGCCGAACAGATATGTCGCCGAAGGGGTGCCCGTAAGCAGGCCGCGCCGGTCGAGGTCGACGACGGCGTCGGTGAGAAGACCGGTGTCGATGGCAAGTGGGATCCGCGCACGCCGCAGCAGCGCCGCCCCGAATTGCCCTGGGCCGTATTGCAACCGTGCGCCCTCGGGGATGAACCGCAATACCGCGTCGGCCAGCGCGTCGTGGATCAGGTCGGGTTCCTTTTGCCGCACTTTCAGGGGTCCGCCGTCGACGGTGCCTAGGACCTCGACCCCGGATGTCTCGAGTGCGGGTCCGGCTGCGGCCGCGGGTGCGCCAGTGTCGATCAGGCCGAGAAGCCTTGCGCCGCTGTCGATCACCGAGTGCTGCCAGGACACCTCGGTGCTGAATTGCAGTGGGCCGCTGCATTGCACCAGGCGGGTGAGCAGCACGCTGGGGCGCAAGACGTCTGCCAGCAGAGCGGGGATCGCGGCGAGTCGTGTCGGCAGGAACCGGGCGTTCGGGCTGCGCATCAACTCCCGCACACCCCACCCGGGCATGAGCGCGATCACTTCGGCGAATGCATCGGCGTCGAGGCCGTCCAGCGGGCTCGGCAGCCAGCCCAGCACCAGTCGCACCGAGCCGACCTCGCGGGCGGCCGCGCTGAGCGCCGCTCCCACCGACGCGCCGTCGTCGAGGCACTGCAAGCCGCCCACGCCGTCGCCGAGGGCCACCGTCATGCCGGGGTGTAGTGCGGCGCGTAGCGCATCGGCCAGACCGGTGGCGGTCAAACTCGTTGTCAATTCAGCACTCTGCCCGTAGCGCGGTGATTCATCGGGGTTCTTTGGGGAGGCCGAGCACCCGCTCACCGAGAATGTTGCGCTGGATCTCGCTGGTGCCGCCCAGGATGGTCTGTGCCCGCCCGACCAGCATGTGGTGCACGAGGTCGTTATCCGCTGGGTCGATGCACGCATCGGTACCCAGTACCTCGGTGGCCATATCACCGAGATCGCGGTCGGTCTCCGAGGTCATCAGCTTGAGCACCGAGAAGGCTGACGACGAGAGATCGCCTGAGTCGATGGCGCGCAGCCAGGTGAACCGCAGCAACCACATCCTCGACCACAACTTGGTCAGCGACCGCGCCAGTACCGGGTCGAGTAGATCGTGGGCGCGGGCGGCGTCGACCATCTGTTCGTGCAGTCGGAACATCGAAACGGCTTGTGAGCCCAACGTTAGTCGCTCGCGCCCCAACGTCACCATCGCCACTGCCCAGCCTTGCCCGACGTCGCCGATCAGCGCGTCGTCGCCCAGCTCGGCGCCGTCGAAGAAGACTTCGTTGAACTTGCTCTCTCCGTCCATTTGGACCAGCGGGTGCACTGCGACACCGGGGATGTCCATCGGTATGACGAACATCGAAAGATCGCGGTGTTTGTCAGGGCCGGTACGGGCGAGCAGCAGTCCGTAGTGGGCGGCGGCCGCCGCCGAACTCCACACCTTCTGCCCGTCGATCCGCCAACCGGTGGGCGTTCGTTCGGCGCGGGTCCGCACGCTTGCCAGATCAGATCCCGCGCCGGGCTCGGAGAACAGCTGGCACCACAGGCCGTCGCCGAGCCGGATCGGATCCAAGTAGCGATCCTTCTGGGCTTGGCTGCCGAACTTGATCAGCACCGGCCCGACCAGATCTGCGCCTGTGATGTTCAACTGACGGGGCACGCCGGCGCGCGCGCACTCCTCAGCGAAGACGGCCTGGAAGGCGACAGTCGCGGCAGCGCCGCCAAATTCGACCGGCCAGTGCAGGCAGGTGTAGCCGTGGTCGGCCAGGTAACGGTGCCATGTTCGGCCCGGTGCGACGTCATCCGCGGTCGGCGTCGGCCCGTAGTTCCGGAGACCTGCCGGCTTCGGTGCGTCAGCGAGGAACGAGCGTATCTCCGCGCGCCCCGCGGCGATACCTCCGATGACGTCGGGCGACGTCGACACGATTACCCCCAGCCGGTCCCAGTGCTGAGCCGGTGTACCGAGAACCACCTCGTCCGTCCTGGCCCGGCGCAGATATAGGTGGGCGGAATCCTCCCAGGTGAAGCCAATGCCGCCGTGAATCTGAACGTTGGCGTTCGCCGCGCTTCGCAACGACTCCGAGCACACCGCCTTCGCCATGCTGGCGCGCCAGTCCGACTCCTCCGCTAACCCGCCATCCTCGGATCCCTCGACGGCCTGCAGCGCCGCCAGCGACGCGGACCGCGCCCACTCGAGATCGACCAGCATGTCGGCGCACTTGTGCTTGATCGCCTGAAAACTGCCGATCGGACGGCCGAACTGCTCGCGCGTGCGGGCATACGCGGTGGCGATCTCTAGCACCCTCTCGCAGGCGCCGACTTGTTCTGCCGAGAGAACGGCCAACGCGATGTCGATGTTGCGTTCGATAACGTCATCGACAGGGACGCCGCCAGGGACGCCGCCGGAGAGATGCACCGCGGGTACAGCACTCAGCGTGATGGTGGCCATCGGTCTTGTGCCGTCGAGCACTCGTTCGGCCTCAACGGCCACACCATCGACGGCGGGGTCGAGCAGGAATACCGCCGGTTCGCCGTCCCCCGCGGTGGCGACTACGACAAGGTCGTCGGCGGCGGTGCCGCCAAGGACGTGGCGCACCGTACCGTCGACGCGCCAACCGTCGCCGTCGCGGACGGCGCTCAGCGTTACCGCCGATCGGCGCCACATCCCTCCGTCACCGGTGAGTGCCGCCGCGGCGGTGCGCCGGCCCTCTACGAGACCCGTGAACCGCTTCTCGGCGTCGGGATCACGTTCGGTCAATTCGAGGAGTAACCCGGTGGCAAGCACCGTGGAGCTGACGAACGGCACCGGCGCCAGCGCGCGACCCAGTTCGTGGGCGACGACACCGAGCGCGGACGGGCCGTAGCCCGCGCCACCCAGGTGCTCGGGCAGCGCGATGGCGGCCACCCCGACCTGGTTGCACAACACGTCCCAGAGGGGCACGTCGAAGCCGGACGGTGCGTCGCCGTTCTCGTCACCCTCGCCGTAGGCGACGGCCCGCACCCGCTCCTCCGGGGACATTCGCTCGCACACAGAGCGCACGGATTTCGCGAGTTCCTGCCGTTCGTCGGCGGACATCGCGGTCATTTGGCTTCTCCTGCGGTTTATTTGCTCAGGATCGCGACGGCGCCAGTGCCAGGTGCGCCGTACAGCTGGGCGAGGCCGACCCGTGGGTCGTTTGGCACCTGACGGTCTCCGGCGGTCCCGCGGAGCTGCTGTACGAGCTCGTAGACCTGCCGGAGACCTGATGCGCCGACTGGCTCGCCGTTGGCGAGCAGGCCGCCGTCGGTGTTGATGGGTAGCCGCCCGCCGATCTTGGTGGCTCCGTCGGCGAGGAGCGCCTCCTGTTCGCCGTCCTTACAAAGACCGGTCTCGGCCATGTGGATGATTTCCGAGCCGGCGTCGGTGTCCTGCAGTTGCGCGACATCGATTTCTTCGGGGCCGATTCCGGCCAACTCGTAGGCGGCGTGGGCGGCCTCGGCTGTGGTGCCGGGCACGATGGGTAGCTCGATCGATGTACGCAGTAACTCGTAAGCGCCCTCTCGGCGGCTGCGCAGCGCCGTCGAGCGTATATAAATCGGAGTGTCGGTGTACTGCTTGGCTTTATCGGCGCGGCATACGACCACGGCGGCGGCGCCCTCGTTCGGGTTGCAGTACATGAACTGGCGCAGTGGCGCGTTCACGACTGGCGAGCTCAGGATCGCCTCGATGCTCATCGGTTTGCGGCGCCATGCGTGCGGCGCCAGCGCACCATTCTCGAAGTTCTTGGCCGCGACGCGGGCCAGCGATTGTTCGGTAATGCCGTGGTCGTGCATGTAACGCATGATCTTGGTGCCGAAGTAATGGGTGGTCAGGAACATGCCTTGATCGCCGTACCATTGGGGCAGCCCCGACACCGACGGATCGGCGCCGAACGCACCGCGGGGATGCTTGTCCAGCCCCACCCCGACCGCAATGTCGGCCTCGCCGAGTTGCACGTCATTAGCGGCGAGCGTCAGCAGCGAGTTGCCGGTCGCACAGCCGCTCAGCGTCGCCCTCGCGGGAATCCCGGTCATCCCGGCCAGCCCCGTGATGGCCTCTGGGTTGGCCACTTCGAGGCTGCCTGCGTAAAGGCTGCCCACGTCTGACCACGGCACGCCCGCATCACGCAGCGCTCTGCCGATCGCGACGGCGCCCATCTCGAGCGCCGACCGGTCCTGGTACCGTCCGAACGGATGAAGTCCCACGCCGATGATGGCAATCTCGGGTTTGTTGCTCATTGCGTTCCTTCCCTAACTTTCATCGGCTGGTCGGAAGGCGAACGTCAGGAAGGACTGGCCGTCGGCGGTTTCCAGCGTGGTGATGGTCGATACCAGGGGCTGTCCGATGCGCAGGTCGGCCGCGCTCGCGCCGACGATCAGCGTCTCCACCAGTAGGCCCTCGGCCAGCTCGACGAAGCCCACGATGTACGGCTTGAACACCTCTGGGGAGCGGTTGCCCTTGTACGGCAGCGGCGGCGGGAACTCCTGGGTGGTATAGGTGTACAGCGTTCCCGTGCTGGACAATTCGATCGCCTCGATGTCGTCCTGAATCTCCGGAGCGCCCTCGAAGAGCTCGGGTCGCTCGGCGGGGAACTTCACGACACCCGACGTACGCCTGCGGGACCCGAGCAGTACTGCGCGACCGCTGACGACCCGGAACAGCCCCTCAGTTATGAGTGTGGTCATCTCAGGCCATCTCGATGACCATCGCGGCACCCATGCCGCCGCCCGCGCACATCGACAGGACGCCGATACCTCCCCCGCGCCTACGCAATTCGTAGATCGCCGAGGTGACCATTCGGGCACCCGTTGCGGCGATCGGGTGGCCCAGGCTGATGCCCGACCCGTAGACGTTGACGATCTCCTCGTCGAGCCCGAGTTCGCGGGCGCAGGCGACTGCCTGAGCGGCGAATGCCTCGTTGATCTCGAACAGGGCGACGTCGTCGAGCTTGCGCCCCGCGAGCTCGAGCGCCTTCGGGATGGCCTTGATCGGCCCGCTGCCGGTGCGGGTGGGGTCAACTCCGACCTGCGTCCAGGACAGCACGCTTGCCAGCACATCGTGCTGAGTGTCCGGGCTGGCCAGCGCCACGATCGCCGCGGCATCGTTGATACCCGACGAGTTGCCCGCCGTTACGGAGAAGCCCTCGATCTCGGGATGCAACACCTTCAATCCGCCCAGCGACTCCATCGAGCTGCCTCGCCGCGGATGCTCGTCTTCTGCGAAGGTGATCGTGCTGCCGTCGGCCTGGGGGACCTCGATGGGGATGATCTCGTCGACGAATGAGCCGGCGTCGATGGCCTTGATCGCGCGCTGGTGGCTTCGCAGCGCCCACTCGTCCTGATCCTCGCGGGTGATCCCGTACTGCACGTTGCAGTTGTGGGCGACGGTGATGGACATGTCAATTGCGGGCGCGTCCGGGGTCGGTCGATGCGACTCGGGGAACCAGGGCTCATAGTCTTCCCCGGACTTGCCTGTGGTGAAGGGCTTGCGCTTTTGCAGTGTCGGTCCCGTCGACAGCGACTCCATGCCGCCGGCCAGGATGGCGCGACTCATTCCGGAAGCGATCTGGCCCGCCCCGACCGCGATGGCGGACAGGCTCGATGCGCATTGTCGGTTGACGGCCAGACCGGGAATGTCGATCAGGCCGAGATCGACCGCGATGTAGCGGGCGCTGTCGCCACCGCCCTGCATCACTTCGGCCAGGACGAAGTCGTCGAAATCCGCTGCATTCAGCCCGGAACGTTCGATGACGGCCGACACGACGGGCTTGGCCAACTCGATCGCGGGAACATTGGCCAGAGTGCCCTTGCGGGCCGTTCCAATCGGGGTACGGGCGGCGGCCACGATCGCCGCGCGGGACGTGGTTGTGGCCATGTTTCTCCCAAGATCGTTGAAGTGAAGGGCTGGTTGCCCGGTAGGCGCGATCAGTCTATACCGTTAAATAGATAGCTGTATTTCGAGGTTTATGACGAGGGAGCATTTCGGTGAGGGTGATCAAGTCGGTGGACGACGCGGTGGCCGCGATCGGGGAGGAACTCGGGGTCAGCCGGTGGGTGGACATCGACCAGCGCCGCATCGACGCCTTGGCTGACGTCACGATGGACCATCAGTGGATCCACGTCAATGTCGAGAAGGCCAAGGCCGAGAGTCCCTACGGCGCAACGATCGCGCATGGCTTTCTTACGTTATCGATCATCCCCGGCGTGAGTAAGGACAACTATCGCGTGGAGAATGCGAAGTTGGGCATCAACTACGGCTTGAACAAGGTTCGCTTTCTGTCCGCGGTAACGGTGGGTAGCCGCATTCGGGTGCGTTCGCGGCTCTCCGATGCCACCAAGGTTGGAGACGATACCGTCAACCTGACCGTGCATCACACGGTCGAGATTGACGGTGTCGACAAGCCGGCCGCCGTTGCCGAACTCATCGCCCGGTTCGTCTTCTAATCGCGACAGGGGGAGCGACAACGATGACCGCCGCCGCGGCTGACGACTTGACGCTAGGCGACATCGTTACCGACAACGCGGTCCGCTTCCCCGACGTCGTCGCCTACCGGCAGGGTGATCGCAGCCTCAGCCACAAGCAGTTGCGGGACCGGGCCGTGCGGCTGGTGTCGGCGATGGCCGCCGCCGGAGTGAACCGCCAGGACCGGGTTGCGGTGTTGAGCCGCAACGGCATCGAGTTCGGCGAGTTGATCGCGGCGACCCAGCTTAGCGGAATTATCCTGGCGACCATCAACTTCCGGCTCTCCCCGCTGGAGATGCTGGACGCGCTCACCCGGGTGGACCCGTCGATCGTGTTCGTCGCCGACGAGTTCGTCCCGGTGATCGCCGACCTCGCGGCGCAATTGCAGTCGGTGCCGATTTTCGTGGCCGTCGGCGGCGAGCCGCCGGGGGGCATGATCGGCTACGAGCGATTCGTCGATCGGGGCAGCGGGGGCGAGCCCGATTTCGTTGCGAGCCCTGAGGACATCGCCTGCCTGGTGTTTACCAGCGGGACTACCGGAGCTTCGAAGTGCTGCATTCTCGGCCAACGTGAGCTGCGCCGGATGATTTACACGATGAACGGCGAAATGCGTTGCGGTAGTGCTGATCGTGTCCTGATCAACATGCCGATGTTCCACGTAGGGGCACTTGCAATCGTCGGTGGACTACATGCCCGAGGCGGCAACGTGGTGCTGCAGCAGCAGTTCGACGCCGCCGAAGCGGTGCGGCTGATCGCCGCCGAGCGGGTGACAGTGTTGCATGTCGCGCCAGTGATGCTGAGGGCGCTACTTGACGAGGTCACTGACGGTGACGCCCTCGAAAGTGTCCGCACGGTTGTCTATTCCGCCGCCCCGATGTCTGCGGACACGTTGCGGCGGGCGCTGTCGATGCTCCCCGATGCGGGCTTCCTCAACCTGTACGGCCAGACCGAGGTCATCGTGTCTGGGTTATCGCGTGAACTTCATTCCCTCGATGGCCCGCATGCCGAGGAGCGGTTGCGTTCGGTCGGATTTCCGTTTCCCGGCACCCGGGTCCGTGTGGTCGACGATGACGGACGTTCGGTGCCCACGGGGCAGGCTGGCGAGATTGTGGCGCGGTCCGACTCGATGTTCCGCGGCTACTGGCAGGACCGCGCTGCCACCGAGGCGACGCTGCGCGACGGCTGGTGTCACACCGGCGACGTGGGCCGGATGGACGAGCGCGGCTTGCTGTATCTGGTGGATCGAAAGAAGGACGTCATCATCAGCGGCGGTGAGAACGTCTACTCACCCGAGGTTGAGGACGCGATCAGTGCGCTCGACGGGGTGGCAGCGTGCGCGGTGGTGGGGGTGCCCGACGACCGGTGGGGCGAGGCTCTCTGCGCGGTCGTTGTGCCGGTCAGCGGCGCGGCGCTGACGCTCGAGGGGCTTCAGGACGGAGTCCGGCAACGACTGGCCCGTTACAAGGTGCCGCGACGACTGGTGCTCGTCAGCGAGCTGCCGATACTGCCCAGCGGCAAGGTGGACAAGAAGCGACTGCGCGCCGACCTGGCCGATTCAGGATGAGCTACGGCGTTGGTTGACCGTATACCGCGACCACCACCGAGCGGGCCAGGCTGTTCTCCGACCAGACCCCGATGGCGGTATTTGCACAGTCCTGCATCGTCGCACGCGACGCCGGGTCGTTCCACCATTGGTTGAGGATCTCGAGCCCACTGATCGCCACCGCCGGGTTGGTGGCGACGGTCTCGGCGACCTTGCCGGTGAAGCCGGCCTCATTGGCCCGAACCTGGGGGTCGGAGCCGTCGGTACCGATGTCGCCGTTGATGTTCGGGTTGTTCAACGCGTCCAGGGTATGCCTGCGCGCGGCATCCTCGAGGCGGCCGTCGAGCTTCGTTGTGGCCGTGCAGCCATTCTGGCGCTGGGCCGTGTAGATGTTCACGAACACGCTTCCGTTCAAGCGATGGTTGTCGGCGAGAGCGGACGGCGCGATCGCCAAGACTAGGGGCGCCATCGCAGCCAGCGTCAAAGTGCGACGTAAGGCGGCTCGGGCGAACGTCATCGGGAACGTCATGGTGAAACAGGCTACTACCTGGAAACAGATAAATGAATTACGCTTTCTCGTAATATGAAGCGACTCAGCGGCCGCGCGGCGGAGGTCTCATGAAGATTCGTCTGGAGCAATCGAGGTGCGTGGGCCACGCGCAATGCTTTGCGGCGGACCCTGACTTGTTCCCGATAGACGACTCGGGCTATTCAACTCTGGAACCGCACGACGTACGGCCAGAGGACGAGCAAGCCACCCGAGACGGCGTCGCCGCCTGCCCCGAACTGGCACTGATCCTCGAGGGTGATTGACGGCGCGCCTGCCAAGCCGTTGACGACGAGCGGCACGGTGGAGTAAGCATAAAATAGCTAAATAGTTGTTTCATTAACGGACGTGGGCAGGTGGCGAAGAATCGCTGTCGGCGCTCTGCGCGAGGGGTGAGCACATGGATCCAAGTCCCGACTACGACGTGAGCGACGAGGTCGAATTCATCCTTAGGTACATCCCATGGGGTCTACGCGGGGTCTACCCGCCGCCGGCATATCCACCCAACTGACCCATTCGGCCCAAGGCATGACGTGGGTCGAGCGACTGTGCGCCATCCACGAACACAGTCGACGTCCGGCGGTCATCGACGAAACCGGGTCCGTAACCGGCCATGAACTCGTCGGCAAGGCCGTCGGCGCAGCCGAACTCTTGGCCTGTTTGGACGTGGCTGCGGGACAGCCGATTCCCGCATTGCTCACCACCAACGCGGACGCGCTCGCAATGCTGCTCGGCGGTGCCGCCGCGAACAGACCGATGGCTCCGCTCGGGCCACGGCAGACGCCCACCGAGCTGGCCGAGATGGTCCGCCAGAGCGGATCGCCGATCATGCTCACCGAGTCGCAGTTCGCCGAGGCAGCCCGGCAGGTCGCCGAGATGGCCGGGATCCGGGCGTTGACCATCCCGTCGTTGCCGGTGTCGAGCCGTCCCCTCCATCGGGAATCGGGTCCAGCGGCCATCTACCTGCACACCGCCGGAACCACCGGCGTCCCGAAGCGCATCCCCTTGACCGAGCAGGTGCTGGACGCCCGCGCCGAGGTTCTGAGCGGCCTGGTCTGCTTGGGCCCCGACGATCGCTATGCCACCGGATCGCCCCTGCACCACATGGGCGGCCTGGGCAACACCCTGGTGGCGCTGACGGTCGGTGCGGCGGTCATCTCGACCACGAATTTCTCATTCGACTGGTGGTGCAACCTCAAGGCTCTTGATGCCACCCATTGCCAACTTGTCCCCACCATGATCGAGATGTTGCTCAGCAAGGGGCTTCTCGATGCGGTTCCGCTGAAAGCGCTGATATACGGTGCCTCACCTATCGCCGCCGACACTTTGCGACAGGTTCTCGAGATGCTGCCCGATGTGGCGCTGGTCAGCCTTTACGGCCAGACCGAGGGCAGCCCGATCACCAGCCTGCGGCCAGATGACCATCGACGTGCCGCAGCCGGGGATCCGGATCTGTTGTGCACTGTCGGGCAGCCGGTCCGGGGTCTTCGTCTGCAGATCCACGAGCACGACGCAACTGGAGTCGGCGAAGTTCTTGCCGCTGCCGAACACCTTTCGGCTCGGTCCGCTGATGGGTGGTTGCACACCGGTGATCTCGGCGTCCTCGATCACAACGGATATCTGCGGTTGTGCGGACGCAGGCACGACATGGTCGTTCGCGGGGGCGAGAACGTCTATCCGCTAGAAGTCGAAAATGTGCTGATGACCCACCCTTTGGTGGCGGCGGTCGGAGTCGTGGGCGTGCCTGACGCGCGGCTCGGTGAGACCCTGGCGGCTTTCGTGGTACCCGCGAATTCGGCGCGTCCGCCAGCGCACGAGGAGCTGCGCTCCTTCGCCCGTGGGACTGTTGCGGGATTCAAGGTTCCGCAATACTGGTACACCGTCGACGAGCTCCCGCTCAACAGCGCCGGCAAGGTGATCCGCAGCGCATTGCGTGCTTCGCATGTAGATGGTGTGCGCAGTGGCTAACCGTACAACTGGATGGGATGTCAGCTAATGATGCGTCGTGGGTCGCTGGTCGCCTTCGTCATCGCCCTGGCTGCCGTCGGGGGAGCCGCACAGGCGCTACCGCCGCGAGCGCATGCCGCTCCGGCACCCGAGGTGGAGTACCTATACAACGTCGCGGCGCGACGACATTACGCCTTTCCAGGCAATGACGCGGTCGGCTACGGCTACGGAATCTGCGACAAGGTCACTCAGGGCGAGAGCTACGCGCAGGTGATGGGTGATGTGAAAAAGGACGTGACGCCAAACGACGAGTTTGCGGCCAATTACCTGGTGTCGTATGCGGTCCAGTTGCTGTGTCCAGCTCAGATCTGGCAGCTGCGGAACTCGGCGGCGAACTACCAGCCACCGGCGGGCTAGTCGTCAGCCTTCGTGCTGGGAGCGAGGACATTCTTGCCGTCGCGGACCTGACGCATCACGATGAAGTCCCCTTTGTAGCCACGGTGGTCATACGGTCCGAAACGAGATGTGGTTGCCCGGTCCGCCGGCCGCCGCGTCGAGCCGTCGCACCTTTTCGAGGCCTCGCCGCAAGCCGTCGCGAGAATGCGGTCGGGCATCCCGACGAGCAACTCAACGCCCGAGGCTTAGCCCTCGCCCGGGCCGTGTTCTCATCCTGACCGACCCTCTCGGTGCCGGGGGTCTTCGGGGGACGTAAGCGCAACGTCGTC
>CAVQSX010000029.1:0-17512 GCA_963715905.1 uncultured Actinomycetota bacterium | reverse complement strand
TTTAGGTGCAGGGCGGCGCCTCGTGTCCGTCATTTCCGCTCGGCGTCGGTTACCGTCGGGTTATGCATCAGCGCACTTTGCGCGCCCACACCACTGCCGGCATCGTCGAAGGATTCACCCGCGACGGCGTGAACCGTTGGCGGTCCATCCCCTATGCCCGGCCGCCGGTGGGGCCGCTGCGATTCCGGGCCCCGCAGCCGCCCCAGCCCTGGTCAGGTGTGCGGCATTGCCACGGTTTCACCAACTGTGCGCCACAGCAGCGCCGCTACACCATGCTCGGGATCGGCAGATACCAACCGATGGGCGAGGACTGCCTCACCCTCAACGTCGTCACACCCGAAGAACCAACCGGCGAGCCGCTGCCGGTCATGGTCTTCGTGCACGGCGGCGGGTACATGATGGGCAGCTCGGCAACCCCGCTGTACGACGGTGCCGCCCTGGCGCGCCGCAGTTGCGTCTATGTATCGGTGAACTACCGTCTCGGCGCGTTGGGATGTCTGGACCTGTCGTCACTTTCATCAAAGTCTGGGCCAGATATCACCTTCGACAGCAACTTGTACCTGCGTGATCTGGTGCTGGCTTTGCGGTGGGTGCAAGACAACATCGCAGAGTTCGGTGGTGACCCCGGCAATGTCACCATCTTCGGCGAAAGCGCGGGCGCGTGCATCACCGCGACGCTGTTGGCGGTACCCGCCGCCGCAGGCCTGTTCGCCCGGGCGATCTCGGAGAGCCCCGCGGCAGGCCTGCTGCGGTCGAAAGAGATTGCCGCCGAGTTCGCAAAGCGGTACGCCAACCTCCTTGGCGCGCGGACCGAGGACGCCGCCCGTGCGCTGCTGCAGGCGTCCCCGGCCCAGCTGGTGGAGGCGCAGCACCGTCTGATCGAAGAGGGCATGCAAAGCAGGTTGGGCGCCTTCCCAATTGGACCGGTTGTCGGCGACGACTGCCTACCCATGGACCCGGTCGAGGCGATGCGTTGCGGTCGGGCACACCGGAAACCGCTCATCGTCGGTACCAACGCCGACGAGGGCCGGTTGTTCACCCGGTTCCTCCGAATGCTCCCGACGAACAAGGCGATGATCGAAGAGCTTTTGGCCGATACAGAACCGGCTACCCGCGAGCGCATTACCGCCGCCTATCCGGGCTATCCGGCGTCGTCGGCATGCATTCAGCTCGGCGGCGACTTCGCCTTCAGCTCGGCCGCTTGGCAGATCGCCGAGGCTCACAGCACCTACGCACCCACCTACCTTTACCGGTACGACTATGCCCCGCGTGCATTGCGCTGGTCCGGTCTGGGAGCTACCCATGCCACCGAATTGCTTGCCGTTTTCGATTTCTATCGCAGCCGGTTCGGCGCCTTGTTGACCGTCGCGGCCGAGCGGGGTGCCGCGCTGCGGGTCAGCAACCAGGTGCAACGGCGCTGGCGTTCGTTCAGCCGCGCCGGGATACCCGGCGACGACTGGCCCGTCTACACCCCCGCCGACCGCGCCGTTATGGTCTTCGACCGCAAGTGCCGCGTCGAGTTCGATCCGCACCCGCAGCGGCGAATGGCCTGGGACGGCTTCTCACTCGCGCAGTGACCTGGCAGGCTGACTCTCATGGGCCCCACGACTGAGCCAGATACCGAACAAGTCATTGAACGACCCAGCGATCTGACCGCGTCCTGGTTGGCCGCGGTGATCGGAGCCGGAGTCATTACCGATTTCGCCGTCGAGCGCATCGGTACCGGCCAGATGAGCGAGTGCTACCGCGTAGACCTGACGTACGACGAAGCGGAAGCCGACCCGAACGCCGCCACCGACAGACCGGAATCGGTGGTGTTGAAGGTCGCGGCCACCGATCCGATGAGCAGGCAGACCGGGGCAGCTCTGGGCCTTTACGAGCGCGAAGTCCGCTTTTACCAGGACGTCGCGCCACGCCTGGGAGGCCCGATCGCACCCTGCTATCATGCCTCGATCGATGCGTCAGGGGTGTTTGACCTGTTGCTCGGTGATGCCGGGCGAGCGGTCGCCGGCGACGAAATCGCGGGTGCCACAGTCGAACAGGCCAGACTTGGCGTCATCGAGTTGGGACGGTTGCACGGCCCCCTGCTCGGTGACACATCGCTGGGCGAGATGCCGTGGCTCAACCGTGAGGCCCCGCTCAGCCAGGCGATGATCACCCAGCTCTACGCGGGCTTCATCGACCGTTTCGGCGACCAGATCGCCCCTGAGCACCGAATCGTCTGCGAACGCCTCGTAGCCGCGTTCGACGGCTACCTGGCCCAGGAAGCGGACGGGTCCGCGCCGGGCAGGATTTACGGTCTGGTCCACGGTGACTACCGGCTGGACAACATGTTGTTCGGTACCGATAAAGCCGACCGCGCGCTGACGGTCGTCGATTGGCAGACCGTTTCCTGGGGCCCGGCAACGACCGACCTGGCGTATTTCCTCGGTGGCGCGCTACGGACCGAAGATCGTCCTGCGCAATACGACGCACTGCTGCGGGCTTACCACGAAGCGCTCGGGCCAGATGCGCCGATCACCCTCGCGGATGTCAGGGAAGGCGCACGCAGGCAGAGCTTTTTCGGTGTGATGATGGCGATCGTGTCGTCGATGCTGGTGGAGCGCACCGAGCGCGGCGACCGGATGTTCATGACGATGCTGCAACGGCATTGCCAGCACGTGCTGGATACCGATGCGCTTGCGACGCTGCCCGTCGCGTCATCGTCAGAGCCGCTGCGACCGACGCAGGAGGACGAACTTTCGCACACCCACACCGCCGAACCGCTGTGGAGTGAGAGCTGGTATGCCGACTTCGCCGACGCCGCACAAGGATTGGGCGGATGGTTTCGTCTCGGCCTAGTAGCGAACCAGCGGACGGCGTGGGTTCAGGCCCTGTTATGCGGGCCCGATCTGCCGACGGTGGCCATCGCTGTCGACGTCCCGCTGCCCTCCGATCCGTGGGTGGTGCGCACCGACGAGCTGGAGCTCGCCCACGCAGCCAGTACGCCGTTGCAGTGCTACCGCGTCGATATGCGCGGGCAGGGTCAGTCGTATTCGGACCCCTCGGCACTGTTGCGCGGTGAGCCGGGAATTCCTGTCGAGTTGACGATGAACTTGGAGTGGGCCACCGACGGGACGCCATACAAGTACCGGCTGGCGACGCGTTACGAGATCCCATGCACCGTCTCGGGGACCGTGAGCATCGACGGTAAAAGCTACCGGTTCGACTCGGTTGCAGGACAACGCGACCACTCATGGGGTGTGCGCGACTGGTGGAGCATGGATTGGGTGTGGAGCGCGCTGCATCTCGACGACGGCACGCACGTGCACGGCGTCAACATCCGAATTCCCGGCGTTCCGGGCGTCAGCGTCGGTTATGTGCAAAATTCCGGGGGCAATGTCATCGAGCTGGACTCGGTGAATACCCGGGAAGCATTCGACGCCAACGGGTTACCGCTGGACGCGACACTGGTCCTGGATCCAGCAGAGCTGACCGCCGACCTCACGGTGCAAGGGAATGCGCCGGTTCGTCTCACCGCCGCCGACGGGCGAGTCAGCGAGTTCGCACGCGCATGGGCCAGCGTCAACACCACGGACGGCCGCACCGGCGTCGGCTGGATCGAATGGAATCGCAACCTGGAGCAGCGGGCGTAGGGGCGGTGCCGCACAGCGTGCCGTCGCCCGTTGTGGTGATGGGTGTATCGGGAGCGGGCAAGTCGACGGTAGGCAGGGCTCTCGCACTACGACTGGGGGTGCCGTTCGTGGATGCCGATGCGCTGCACCCGCCCGCCAACGTCGCCAAGATGGCTGCCGGGGAACCTCTCGGCGACGACGACCGCTACCCCTGGCTGGAAAGAGTCGGTGAGTGGCTGGCCGGCCACCCCGACGGAGTGGTCAGTTGTTCGGCGCTCAAACGCAAATATCGTGACCAGCTGCGGGCACACTGCCCGCGCGCCGAGTTCCTCCATCTCGACGGCTCAGCGGAAACGATCGGCCGTCGGTTGGTCGACAGGTCCGGCCACTTCATGCCGGCCGCACTGTTGCGGTCGCAGTTGGAGACGTTGGAACCCCTCGGTGTCGACGAGCCAGGTGTGACGATCAACATCGGACACAGCGTTGATGCCGTCGTCGACACTTTTTTGGCTGGTTAGCGCTTAGCTTTGCGCTTGCGCGCGTCGTCGATCCCTTCTTCGACTCGTTCGCGGGCTACGTCGACCAACTCCGCCCCACGGACCCGGGCGGTATCGGCCAGCTTTCCGCCGCGCTTGCGCGCCTCCTTGGCCAGCGGCTTGCCGCGTTCCGCGGCGGTGCTGGCCAGCTCGCGGCCGCGCTCCGCGCCGACCTGCAGGCCGTGCGCGATCTTTTCGCCGAGTTCACCGAAATCGGCGTCAAGCGCCGAGTCGTCAGATCCCGGCAGCGCTGCGGAAACCCGCTCGGAGATCCGCTCAGCGGCCCGACGGCCGCGCCATCCCAACGAGGGCTTGCCCGCGGTGTCGGCGGACGCGATCATCAATCCGCCCAGCAGGCTCAGGTCGGTCAGGAATTGCTGGCGTTTGCGGGCTTTGAGCTCGGGATCGATCTCGCTCCAGAACATGTGTGCCCCGAGGTTGGCCGGAAGCACGGTGAACGCCAACGCGGCCGAGGCGACGCGGGGCAGTTTCCCGGTGGCCAGCAGCAGGCCGCCGGCGATCTGAATGGCCGCGTTGACCTGCGCGAACGTCTCGGGGTCGGTCAGGAAGCTGCTGCCAACCGGATCCGGCAATGCCCGCAGACCGTCCACGGCCGGTGCCGCGGCCTGCGCCGCTGATTTGGGGTTGAGTAGTGAGTCGACCCCTTGGCCGATGAATGCAATCGATAACAGGGGCCGGGCGATTCTGCGGATCAGCATGTCTCGGGGCATACCCGGTGTAACGGCGGACAAACCGAGGCAAAGAATCGCGCAAGTGGCGATAGGGTGACGTTGTGCGGGCGTTGATCATCGTCGACGTGCAAAACGATTTCTGCGCGGGCGGCTCGCTCGAGGTAAGCGGCGCCACGGCCCTGGTTTCTGCGATCAACGACTATCTGACCGCTAAGCCCCGCTACCCGCACGTCGTCGCGACCAAGGATTTCCATATTGACCCCGGTGATCATTTCTCCGACCACCCGGATTATTCGTCTTCGTGGCCACCGCATTGCATCGCGGGAAGTCCGGGTGCGGAATTTCATCCGCGCCTCGATACCGGCGCGATCGAGGCGGTATTCCTCAAGGGCGCTCACACCGCCGCCTACAGCGGTTTCGAGGGTGTCGACGAGAACGGGACCCCGCTTCTTGAATGGTTGCGGCAGCGGGGAGTCGACGCGGTCGACATCGCGGGCATCGCCACCGACCAGTGTGTGCGGCATACCGCCGAGGACGCCGCGCGGGCCGGCCTGGTCACCAGGGTGCTGGTTGACCTGACGGCGGCCGTAGCGCCGGATTCGGCGGCCGAGGCACTCGCGCTTATGCGGGCGGCCGGCATCGAGTTGGTGCAGAGCTCCTGATGACGCCGGTGGACGAGGCGGCGCTGCTCGCCGCGGTGGAACGGTCGCCCCAGGCGGCCGCCGCGCGGGATCGCGCCGGCTGGGTCGGGCTGTTCACCGCCGACGGCCGGATCGAAGATCCGGTGGGCTCGCGGCCGCATGTGGGACATGCGGAGATCGGCCGCTTTTACGACACCTTCATCGGGCCACGCGACATCAGGTTCGATCGGGATCTCGATATCGTCTCGGGCACCGTTGTCCTGCGTGATCTCGAGCTGGAAGTAGCCATGGGTCCGGCGGTGACGATGCACATTCCCGCTCTGCTGCATTATGACCTCCGAGAGGTCAACGGGCAGTGGCAGATTGCCAGGCTCCGGGCGTACTGGGAGCTGCCGGCGATGATGCTGCAATTCCTGCGAAGCGGAGCGGCGGCGCTGTCGCCCGCCCTGCGGTTGTCCCGCGGCCTGTTGGTCAACCAGGGGTTGCGCGGAACCGCCGGGTTTATGACCGGCTTTCGGCGGGCGGGTGCGCGGCAGAAGACGCTGGTGCAAAGCTTTGTCAGCGCCGCCTCGCGCGACGACACGCCCGCGGCGCTCGGCGCGATGTCATCCACTGCCGCAATAACTTTAGGCGATCATGATGCACTCGATGTTGCCGGACTCGCTGCGCAACTCGACGGGGCCCGCGTCACCAAGATCCACGCTGCGGGATCCACGGTCGCGGTCTCGCTGAACTCCGGACACCGGCGCGGCATCATGTTCGCCGAGGTGGCCTGTCGGGGCGATACGATCAACCGGATCCGGTACTTTCCCGCCTGACCGACCTATGAGTACCGCGAGCAGACGCAAAAGCCCACGCACGCTCGGCGTGTCGTGGGCTTTTGCGTCTGCTCGCGGTACTAAGGCGCCCCCGCCCCTGCAACGGTGGCAATAAATATTGCTGTGCAGGTGATGGGTGCCGTACAAATAGCTCATGGAATGGAGGAAGACGATGAATGTGGTGCGGATCTTCAGCGTCGGAATAGGGCTCACCGCGCTGCTGACTGTTGCAACCGCCTGCGGCGGCAGCGAAAAGGCATCCTCGTCTTCGGCGTTGTCGTCTTCAGCGGCGTCGTCGACCTCAACGACGTCAAGCTCAATGGCGGCACAGACCACGTCGAGCACACCGCCGTCGGCGCCATTGACCGACTACACCTACCTGCTGATCCCGGCGAGCGACGTCGGCCCCGATGCCACAACGACCGGGGCGCCGATACAGAACCCCGGCGGGGTGGCCGGAGCGGCGGTGACGTTCACCAGCCCCGACCGCGCCCGCAGCATCGACGACCTCGTGGTCGTCTTTCTCGACCCGGCGGACGCCGCCCAGGGCGCCAAAGATCACGCGGCATCTTTCAGCAAGTACGTCAACGCCGCCCCGCAGCCGTTCGATCTCGGGACAAACGGACTGATAGCCGTGGGCCAGTCGCCCGACAACTCAAAGGCGGTGACCTATGTGACATTCGCCGAGGGCAAGGTGATCGTCGACCTGGAGTTCGACAGCGCACCCAACGATCCCGCTCCGCCGGACACCGTGCGCGACATTGCCCGGAAACAAGACGAGCTGGCCAAGAACCGGCAGCCCACGTAATTTGCAGGGTTTCAGGTGTCCTAGGTTTCTAGGTTTCCTGACCCCCGCTGGCCATCCAGCAACACCACAGGCCCCTCGGGTAGCAAGGACTTCAGACAGCCGGCGGGGAGACCGGCAAGGGCCAAAGGGAGCGTCATGCTCGATAAGCCGTTCGGACGGCGAACACTGCTACGCGGGGCTGGTGCGCTGACCGCGGCAGCATTGGCACCATCGGCCGCCGGCTGCGCTTCCGACGATGACGAAAATGCGCTCACTTTCTTTTTTTCGGCCAATCCGGACGAGGCCAAAGCTCGAATGCGCGTCGTCGACGAATTCCAGCGCCAGCATCCCGACATCAGGGTTCGGCCGTTGCTGTCCGGGCCGGGTGTGATGCAGCAGCTATCCACGTTCTGCGCCGGCGGAAAATGCCCAGACGTGCTCATGAGTTGGGAATTGACCTACGCCGAACTCGCCGCCCGCGGGGTGCTACTGGACCTCAACACCCCGCTGGCGCGGGACAAGGCGTTCGCCGCGGAGCTGGCGTCGGACGGCATCGGGCGGCTGTACGACACTTTTGCGTATAACGGAGGGCAGTACGCCTTTCCCGAGCAATGGGCCGGGAACTTCCTGTTCTACAACACACGGCTGTTCGCCGAGGCGGGCGTGCCGCCCCCACCGACGACATGGGACAAGCCGTGGACCTTCGCCCAGTTCCTTGATACCGCCAACGCTCTGACCCAGCGCGACGGATCAGGGCGGGCGACGCAGTGGGGATTCGTCAATACCTGGTGGTCGTACTATGCGGCGGGCTTGTTCGCGATGAACAACGGCGTGCCATGGTCGACGCCGCTGAAGAACCCCACCCAGATGAATTTCGGCGACCCGGCGTTCATCGAGGCGGTGCAGTTCTACGCCGACCTGGCAAATAAGCACAAGGCGGCGCCCAACGCGTCCGAGACGCAGTCGATGTCCACGCCCGACCTATTTGCGGCGGGTAAAGCGGCCATGGCCCTCGGCGGACATTGGCGATACCAGACGTTCATCGAGGCCGAAGGCCTGGATTTCGATGTCACCTCGCTGCCGATCGGCCCATCGCTCCCGGCGGGACGTGCCGCGGTCTCCAACATCGGCGCCACCGGCCTGGCGATCTCGGCCAGCAGCCAACGCAAAGAGCAGGCCTGGGAGTTCGTGAAGTTCGCGGCTGGACCGGTCGGGCAGAAGATCATCGGGGAATCCTGCCTGTTCGCACCGGCGCTGCGGTCCGCGCTCAACTCGGACGGCTTCGCCAAGGCCCACCACCGGGTTCGCAATCTAGCCGTGCTCACCACCGGGCCTGACCACTCGGACGCTTTACCGGTCACCCCGGCATGGGAAAAGGTGGTGGCCTTGATGGACCGCGAGTTCGGACCGGTACTGCGTGGATCCCGTCCGGCGACGTCGCTTGCGGGTTTAGCGCACGACGTCGACGAGGTGCTGCGCGCTCCATGACGTCGCTCGACACTTCCGCAGGCCCCCGCCCATGGCGCCGACGCGCCTGGGCCGGTCGCCTGTTTGTAGCACCGAACCTGGCCGCGGTCTCGGTGTTCCTGCTGTTTCCCCTCGGGTTTTCGCTGTACATGAGCTTTCAGCGGTGGGACGTGTTCAATCCGCCGAAGTTCGTCGGCCTGACGAACTTCCGCGAGCTCTTCGCGTCCGATCCGCTGTTTCTCATCGCGATCCGCAACACGGCGATCTTTACGGTCGGGACGGTCGTGCCGACCGTTCTGATCAGCTTGGTCGTCGCCGGCGTGCTGAACCAGAAAGCAAAGGGCATCGGTATCGTTCGAACCATTGTCTTTATGCCGCTGGCTATCTCGTCGGTCGTGATGGCTGTCGTTTGGCAGTTCGTCTTCAACACCGACAGCGGGCTGCTCAACATCATGCTCGGCTGGATTGGGGTGGGCCCGATCCCGTGGCTGGTCGAACCCCGATGGGCGATGTTCTCGTTGTGTGTGGTCAGCGTGTGGCGCGCCGTCCCGTTCGCCGCTGTCATCTTGCTGGCCGCGATGCAAGGCGTTCCGGAGACGGTCTACGAAGCGGCCAAGATCGACGGTGCGGGCGGGATCCGGCAGTTCGTCTCCATCACGGTGCCGCTGATCCGCGGTGCGGTGACGTTCGTGGTCGTCATATCGATCATCCACGCGTTCCAGGCATTTGACTTGATCTACGTTCTAAACGGCTCGAATGGCGGCCCGGAAACCGCGACCTACGTTTTGGGCATCATGCTGTTCCAGCACGCATTCTCATTCCTGGAGTTCGGCTACGCGTCGGCACTGGCATGGGTGATGTTCGCCATCTTGCTGGTGCTGACGGTGTTGCAGCTGCGGCTCTCGCGGCAACGGTCAACGGAGGCCGCCAGTGGCATCGGCTGAGCTCCTGTTCAAGCGCGGTGTGTTCCGCGCAGTTTTGGTTTACACCGCGCTGCTCGCCATTTCCTGGTGCTGGTTATTCCCCATTGCCTGGGCGGTGTCCGGCTCGCTGAAAAGTGGCGGCGAGATCAGCGAACCCATCCTATTTCCCGCGCACCCACGGTGGTCCAACTACACCGAGGTATTCACGCTGATGCCCTTCTGGCGGATGTTCTTCAACACCGTCTTCTACGCCGGATCCATCACGGCCGGACAGGTGTTCTTCTGCTCGCTGGCCGGATACGCTTTTGCGCGGCTACATTTCCGTGGGCGGGACACATTGTTCGTGCTCTACCTGGGCACGCTGATGGTACCGCTGACCGTGACGGTGATCCCGCAGTTCATCATCATGCGCGTCCTCGGGTGGACTGACACACCGTGGGCGATGATCGTGCCCGGGCTGTTCGGCGGCGCGTTCGGCACCTACCTGATGCGGCAGTTCTTCAGTACCCTGCCGACCGACCTCGAGGAAGCCGCGATACTCGACGGCTGCACGCCCTGGCAGATCTACTGGCGGATCCTGTTGCCGCACGCACGGCCCGCGGTAGCGGTGCTTGCGGTGCTGACGTGGGTCAACGTGTGGAACGACTTCCTGTGGCCGCTGTTGATGATTCAACGCAACAGCTTGGCCACGCTGACATTGGGCCTGGTCCGGATGCGGGGGGAGTACGTCGCCCGATGGCCGCTGATAATGGCAATGTCGATGCTCATCATGCTGCCGCTGGTGATCATCTACGCGATCGCGCAACGCTCATTCGTCCGCGGCATCGCCGTCACGGGGCTCAACGGGTGAGCCTGTGACCGTGGATTTCGAAAGCAGAGGTATTCCGCCGTGGCTTCGGTGAGCTTCGAGCAAGCGACACGCCAATTCCCGGGCGCGGAGCAGCCCGCCCTGGATCACCTCGACCTAGTGGTCGGCGATGGCGAGTTCGTCGTTCTGGTCGGGCCATCCGGATGCGGCAAGACGACGTCGCTGCGGATGCTGGCCGGCTTGGAAACGGTGGATTCCGGGGTGATCCGGATCGGCGGCCGCGACGTCACCCACCTCGATCCCAAGGATCGCGACGTCGCGATGGTGTTTCAGAACTACGCGCTGTATCCGCACATGTCGGTCGCCCAGAACATGGGGTTCGCGTTGAAGATCGCAAAGACTCCGAAGGCCGAGATCCGCGAACGGGTGCTGGCCGCGGCGAAAATGCTTGACCTGCAACCATATTTGGATCGCAAACCCAAAGACCTGTCCGGCGGCCAACGCCAGCGGGTGGCGATGGGCCGCGCGATCGTGCGCCGCCCGCAGGTGTTCCTGATGGACGAGCCGCTGTCCAATCTGGACGCGAAGCTGCGCGTGCAAACCCGCAACGAGATCGCGGCTTTGCAACGCAGGCTCGGCACCACCACGGTCTACGTCACCCACGACCAGGTCGAGGCCATGACCATGGGCGATCGAGTCGCGGTGCTGCGGGACGGCGTGTTGCAACAGTTCGCGGCGCCTCGCGAGCTCTACCGCAACCCCGGCAATGTGTTTGTCGCCGGGTTCATCGGATCGCCGGCGATGAACCTGTTCACTCTCCCGATTACGGGTTCCGTTGTCTTGCTCGGGGATTGGCCGATCCAACTGCCACGTGAGATCGCGGGCACCGCGAGTGAGGTGGTTGTCGGAGTGCGGCCCGAGCATTTCGAGTTAGGCAGCCTCGGCGTTGAAATGGAGATCGACGTGGTTGAAGAGCTCGGGGCGGATGCGTACCTCTACGGCCGAATCACCGACGCCGGAAAGGTTATCGATCAGCACGTCGTCGCGCGCGCCGACGGCCGTAATCCACCCGAAAAGGGCAGCCGGGTTCGTCTGCATCCCGAACCTGGTCACGTGCATTTCTTTCGGGTCGACGGTCAACGTATTTCTTGAACGCTTCGACTGGCGGCTGCCCTGCCATCGGCCAACCGGTCAACGATTTCAGAGAGGCCGACAAAGCCGCGGGCGGTCGCCAAGTCGGTTGCTAAAAGAGCACGGCAGCGTATCGAGCATGATTGCGGCGCATGCTCGCCGAGACCGCTTTTGTTTCGCCCCCAAAGGTAGGCTGAAGATGTGAGCCCTCAGGGAACCGGTTCGAAGTCGGTCGATCTGGTCTGCGAGGGCGGCGGCGTCCGGGGCATCGGGCTGGTCGGAGCGGTGGACGCGCTGGCCGCGGCCGGCTACCGGTTTCCGCGCGTTGCGGGCACCAGCGCGGGCGCGATCGTCGCATCCCTGGTCGCGGCCCTGCAGGTCGCCGGTGAACCGCTGACCCGGCTCGCCGAAATCATGCGCAGCATTGACTATCGAAAGTTCTTGGACCGCAACCTGATCGGGCACGTGCCGCTGATCGGCGGGGGACTTTCGCTGCTGGTGTCCGACGGTGTCTACCGGGGCGGTTACCTCGAACAGCTACTCACCGGCTTGCTCGCTGACCTGGGCGTGCGCACCTTCGCCGACCTGCGTACCGGTGAAGAGCCCGACCAGTTCGCTTGGTCGCTGGTGGTGACCGCCAGCGACCTGTCGCGACGCCAGCTGGTCCGCATTCCGTGGGACCTCGAGTCCTACGGCATCGACCCGGACAAGTTCTCGGTAGCACGTGCGGTGCACGCGTCGTCGGCGATTCCGTACGTCTTCGAGCCGGTACGGGTGGGGGGCGCCACCTGGGTCGACGGTGGGTTGCTATCGAATTTTCCGGTCGAGCTATTCGATCGGCCCGATGCCCAGCCGCGCTGGCCGACATTCGGGATCCGGCTGTCGGCACGTCCCGGTATTCCGCCCACCCACCCGGTACACGGGCCAGTGTCGTTGGGGCTGGCGGCCATCGAGACATTGGTGAGCAATCAGGACAACTCCTATATCGACGATCCGTGCACGGTGCGGCGGACGATCTTCGTACCCGCCAACGACGTGAGTTCGATCGATTTCGATATCACCGCGCAGCAACGCGAGGCCCTATACCAACAGGGATTGCAAGCGGGGCAAGACTTTTTGAAGACCTGGAATTTTACGGATTATCTGAAGGCCTGCGGCGCCCCAGTCAAACCGTCGCCGCAAGCCGACGGTAAGGGCTGACGACTTCGGCGCGTCTTACGATATTTGGCCGCGACACTCTCTAAGATCGTTCGGTGGTTGATCGCTATGGAACCGACGTGCTCCTCTCGAGAAGGCGCAAGCCTCGCTCGACCGAGCATCCGGTGGAACTCGGCATGGTCGTCGAAGATGTCGAAACCGGCTACGTCGGCGCGGTGGTGCGAGTGGAATACGGCCGCATCGACCTGGAAGACCGGCACGGTCGCACCCGGGGCTTTCCCCTCGGTCCTGGGTATCTGCTCGAGGGCAGTCCGGTGATCCTCACCGCGCCGCGCCGGCCTGCACCCGCCGCGGCGGGCCGTACGGCATCCGGATCGGTTGCGATGCCGGGCGCCCGCGCCCGGGTGGCCCGCGCCAGCCGAATCTATGTCGAGGGCCGCCACGACGCCGAACTCATCGCGCAGGTATGGGGCGAGGACCTGCGCATCGAGGGCGTCGTCGTCGAGCACCTCGGCGGCGTCGACGACCTGGTCGGAATCGTGGCGGAGTTCCGGCCAGGTCCTGGGCGCCGTCTCGGGGTCCTGGTCGACCACCTGATCGCGGGTTCCAAGGAGACGCGGATCGCCGACGCGGTGCGCAATGGTCCCGGTGGCCCTGACACATTGGTCGTCGGTCACCCCTACGTCGACATCTGGCAGGCGGTGAAGCCCCAGCGGGTGGGGCTGTCGAACTGGCCCAACGTGCCGCGGCATACGGAGTGGAAGCACGGCGCGTGTCAGGCTCTCGGCTTGCCGCACGCCAGCCAGGCCGACATCGCCAGCGCCTGGCGGCGCATCCGCTCGCGGGTGCGCAACTGGACCGACCTGGAGCCGGAGCTGATCAGCCGGGTCGAAGAGCTCATCGACTTCGTCACGGCACGCGGCTGACTGTCGGCCCGGCAAGCATCGCTAGTTAGATACATCCGTCGTATCGAATCTGCGATCTTCGCGGTGCCGCCTGCGCCCAACGAGGGCCACTACGTCGGGCAGAGTTTGTTCGGCTGAGCGCGCTCTGGGGGCCGTTTGAACTCAGCGTGACGCAAACGCCTGCCGGCTCCGCTTCCTTTGTAGATCGGGCCGTGTTGTTGCAGGTCGTGGGGCAGGAGCCGAGATATTTCGGGCCAGCCACAGTCCGCGTCGTCCCGGTCGATCAATCCCGGCGGCCGTCACATACCGGTTCCGCTGAGCACTAACCATGTGACGGCCAAACCGTGCCGTCCTGAGGAAAACGGAGGAACTTCATGACCGACGCGCTCGTCATCGATGCGGAGAGGCTTGACCGCCTGTCGTGTAATGCCAAGGCCAACCCCACCACCGGTAAGAAAACCCTCAACGCCAAGACTGTTTGCGAGGCCGGCTTCCGGAACATGACCTATGTGCGTGACCTCTCGCCGATGCTGGTCGGCGAACCGCCCGCCCTGCTGGGCGATGATTCGGCGCCCAATCCGACCGAGACCGCCTTGGCGGCCTTGGGGTCATGTATCTCTGTTGGCCTCCTCGCCAATGCCACGCACCGCGGTGTGACCCTCACCAAGATCGAGGTCGAGATGGAGGGGGACATCGACATCTCCGCCGTATGGGGGGTTGGCGACACCCCGGATGGCAAGGTCCTCGGGTTGAGCGCGGTGCGCTGCAAGGTGACGCTCGCGGGCGATGCCGACGATGCGACTCTCAACGAAATCCACGACAACGCGATCGTGTGGTCGCCGGTTGTGAACACGTTCCGCAACCCGGTAGGCGTCGACTCAACCCTGGCCATCGGCTAAGCAACGGCGCCGGGATCATGAGCGCCATCAACTTCAGGATGAGCATCCAACGTCGTCCGGACCCGCAGGGCGATCGGGTGATCGTCACCTTCGATGGCACGTTTCTCGACTACGCATGGAATCACCAAGAACAGGAGGCGTTGCGGTGACTACTGCGACTGATCCCGCAATAGGGCTGCTCGATTCGAAGTTGCTGACTGACATTGGTTCCCACGCGGATGCGTTGGATCGCGGCGAGGGCACCTCCCGGCGCAGTTTCGCAGCGCTTGGCACCGCGGGCCTGCTCGGGCTAGGTGCGCCGGGCAACGTCGATGGGCAACTCCTGCGGATGGCCGATGTGATCGCCGGGATTTCCGGGGGATGCATGAGCACCGGATTCTCGGTGTGGGCCCATCGGATGGCGATAGAGTACTTACTCACGGCTGCAACGCCATTCAGCATCGCCGCGGCCAAGTCCTTATTCACGGGAAACACGTTGGGGGTTACCGGTATGGCCTCGGCGTTCAAGGACGCGGCCGGTTGTGGCAGCCTCGATCTGATAGCCACACCTGTGGAGGGCGGCCACCGGCTGAGCGGGTCGCTGCGGTGGGCCAGCAACTTGTACGACGATTCGCTGATGATCACCGCGGCACGCACCGAGGCGGGCGAGAAATTGATCGTCGCGCTGCCGCTGAACACACCGGGCGTTGTGTTGGGCGACCACTTCGAGTTGTTGGCAATGGGTAGTACGGCCTCGTCGTATCTGAAACTGCAAGACACGTTTATAGGTTTACACCAGGTATTGTCCACGGACTTCAACGAGTTTCTGAATGTCGTCCGTCCCACCTTCCTTGTCCTGCAATCGGCGATGTGCCTCGGGTTGACGAAAACCACAGTGGCGCAAAGCAGGCTCGGACTGACAGGGGTTAACTCGGTGTTCAGTGCCGACGTCGACGAGGTCGAGCAAAAGCTCGCCTCGGCGCAGAAAACGTTGGCGAGCGTGGCCGCTGCTGTCGGCGGCCCGGTGCCGCCGAGTAAAAAGGAGTTGCTGACGCTGCGGCTAACCGCTGCTGAGATCGCCAGTGAAAGTGCGGGGTTGGAGATCCGAACCGCGGGAGGCAAGGGTTACGCGAGCCGGACGCCGTCCAGCCGGCGATACCGGGAGGCCGCTTTCATACCCGTCCAGTCCCCATCCGAGGCGCAGTTGCGCTGGGAACTTAACCGGTGCAAGTGAGTGATGGCCCGGGTCAATGGTGACGGCGGATGAGCTTCTAGTCGGGGGTGTTCCACTGTCCACCTTGGTGCGCGACTTTCATCGGCCCATGGTGAATTTCGCTCGCACCATGGTGAATTCGCCAGCGGTGGCCGAAGAGGCCGTGCAAGAGGCATGGGTGCAGGTTATGCAGTCGTCGGGCTCATTTGAGGGCCGTTCCTCGGTATCCACATGGCTGTTCGGGATTGTCAAAAACACCGCCTCGCGGCACCGGCGCCGTGAGTCCCGGATCCGCGACCATGAGGTGTTGGCCGCCGACGATGCCGACCCATTGGCAGGGCGCATGCACCGCGGCGGTCACCCCGACGCGGGGCACTGGCGCACCCCGCCGTCCCGACGTTTCCTCCCCGACGACCAAACGGCGGCCAGCGAACTCGTTAGTTGGGTGCGGGCCGCGCTGGAAGCGCTGCCGGCGCGGCAACGGCAGCTGGTGATCCTTCGCGACCTCGTCGGTACGTCCGCCGAAGAAGCAGCCGAGGTGCTTGAGCTATCCGCTGAGGGGCAGCGCGCCCTGCTCTACCGCGCCCGAGGAAACCTGCGAAACGAACTGGAGAAGCGGTACAAGCGATGACCGTCTACGACAACACCGTCCCCGCGATCGATTGCGTCGATTTCGTTCGACTCGTCGACGACCTGGTCGACTCGGATCCGCAGCAATGGGGAGCGATCGTGGCCCGACACCTCGAAGAATGTCCGCCGTGCCTGATCTACCTGCAACAAATGCTCGACCTGAAGATCTTGCTCAACCATGTCTTCGACGGGGAGAAGCTCAGCGACGAGCACATCGCGGGCGTTATCAGCGCGGCGCAAAGCTTGCGGAAAGGCCACTAAGAATGCGTGCTTCCTTACCGGCAGAACGCTTTCCAGTCATCTCACCTCCAAGTCCCACTCGTCGAAAGGCACCGTCCAATGTCTCAACTCATCACACCAACTAATACGTACTCTGCGCAGCTCCCGACCACCAAACAGACCACCGACCAGCTAAAGCCTGACGATCCTTTCGAGCCGTTCAGCGTGGGGACCATGGTGGACCGGGTGGCCGCCATGGCGGTCGAGAAGGCCGCAAACCCGTGGGCGTTCTTTGTGCGCTCCCTGGTCGGTGGCGCGATGGTGGTCTTCGGGGTGCTGCTGGCCTTGGTGGTGAGCACGGGAGTTAAAACACCTGGCGTCGCAAGCCTGTTGATGGGCTTGGCATTCGGCATGTCCTTTGTCCTCATCCTGGTGTCCGGCATGTCGCTGATAACCGCGGACATGGCGGCCGGTTTACTCGCAGTGCTGAAGCGCACGTTGAGCGCGCGCGGCTACCTTCTTCTGGTTGTCGTCGGCCTGATCGGGAACATCGCCGGCGCAATGGTGTTCGTCACCATCTGCGGTGCAGCGGGAGGGCCGTACCTGGGCGCCTTCGCCGAACGCGCCGCAACCGTCGGCGCATTGAAGGCCGGTCAGCCGTTCTGGACCGCGCTCCTGCTTGCGGTAGTGTGCACGTGGTTCCTGCAAACCGCGATGTGCTTGTACTTCAAGGCCCGCAGCGACGTCGCGCGGATGGCGTTCGCGTTCTACGGTCCGTTCGCATTCGTGATCGGCGGCACCCAGCACGTCATCGCCAATGTCGGATTCCTCGGTCTTCCCCTGCTACTGAGCCTGTTCCACCCGTCGGCGCCGCACGCCGGGATTAGCTGGGGCTTCGCTCACGACGGCTTGCTCAGCAATATCTGCATCACCACTGTGGGCAACCTGATCGGCGGCACGCTGTTTGTGGCGCTGCCGTTTTGGATCGTCGCGCAACTGCAACGGCGGGAGCGGATTTAGCGGGACGGGCTGTCACCGTCGACGTGCCGCGGTTCATTTGTTGCTGACCGCGCGATCCAGGACTTTGGGACG
>CAVQSX010000028.1:0-11383 GCA_963715905.1 uncultured Actinomycetota bacterium | reverse complement strand
CATGCTCTGGGCACGCAACCACGTTCAAGGTGCACCTGCAGGCCGTTGATTAGTCGATTCGCGATTGACGGCCCCAAGTCGATGTCGGTCCAGTGCGGAACGCGTGCCTAGCGATCAGGCAGTGACTAAGTCACCGTCCGCGCCTTCGTGGACGACTTACCCCAGACCTCATGGCACTAGGTTAGCGCTAGAGGTCCCACCGTTCAGGTTTGCGGGGTCAGTCGACCACGGGGTAACGCCGGCGAACCACCTGGATGCCGACCATCGTCATCACCAGGTCGTCGTTCTGATTCACCATCTCATAGAGGCAGTGCACATCGGCCTTTCGCGATCCCATTCTCACCTCGACGACCTGCAGCGATCCGGTCAGCACCGTGCCGGGACGGACCGGATGCGGGAGTCGCATCCGGTCGAACCCCTTGCCCGCCACCAGTGCCAGTCGGGCCATGAACTTGGGCGACGAGATTCTCGCGAACAGCGACAGCGTGTGCATGCCGCTGGCGATCACGTCGCCGAACGGTGAGTCGGTTCCATCGACATGGATGGGAAGCGGGTCGAATTGCTTTGCAAAACAGATAATTTCGTCGCGGCTCACTTCGACGGGCCCCAAGTCCATCCAGTCTCCCACCGCCAGATCCTCGGCGTAAAGAATCTGATCGGCCTTCACGGACGCAAGATTGCGACCCTCGTGTCGAGGCAAGCTCATTCGAACAGATTAGAGGGCCGGTCGGCTGGCCGTTCGGCCAAGTCGTGCCCCACCACAGACCCCAGCTGGACGCCGGCGTTCAGCCGGCCGAGGCGCTGGTGATCGACACCGGCGGGGTGATGAGGCACGGCTGATTTGAGACGATCAAACTCAAAATGTTATGGTGGCGTCTGTGCGCCACTCGGAGACGGGCCCCCGGGCATGACGGAAACCGCCGCTGTGACTGAACGAGACCTGGGTGCTGATACCGATGCGGCACCACGGCTCGGCGCGCTGCGTCAACAAGTGCGTGAGCTGACCGGGTCATGGCTGTCCGCTGGTCGCTACACCCCGCGGAGCGACTGTTGGCTGCGCTCCTTCGACCTTGAGTTCTCCCGCGAGCTTGCCGCTCGGGGACTGATCGGCATCACGTGGCCGGTGGAATTCGGGGGTGGCGGCCTGGACGCCCGGTCGCGTCTGGTTGTTACCGAAGAGCTGCTGCGTGCCGGAGCGCCGGTGGCGGCCCACTGGATCGCCGATCGTCAGATCGGCCCGGCCATTTTGCGTCACGGTAACCATGAGCTGCAAAGGGAGTTGTTGCCGGGAATCATCAGCGCCGAGTTCATCTTCTGCCTGGGCATGAGTGAGCCGGAGGCGGGGTCGGATCTGGCCGCAGTGCGCACGACGGCGAAGAAGGTTGAGGGGGGCTGGTCGGTCACCGGCCGCAAAGTGTGGACGAGCAATGCGCATCGCGCGACGCACGCTTATCTGTTGGCGCGCACCGACTCAACCGGCCGAAAGCACGAAGGCCTATCGGAATTCGTCGTGGATATGTCCACGCCCGGGATTGCGGTCTCGCCGATAACTGACATGTCCGGGGAGCACCATTTCAACGAGGTGACCTTCACTGACGTCTTCATTCCTGAGCATCGCCTGCTCGGTAGGGAGGGAAACGGCTGGCGTCAGGTGATCGAGCAGCTGTCGTTCGAACGCGGTGGTCCTGAACGGGTGCTGAGCACTTATCCGCTACTGGCCGAAGCGCTCAGCCACCTCCGCCGTACCTCTGACGAACGTCACGATGTCGAGCTCGGTGCATTAGTAGCCCGCTTGGCCACGTTGCGGCGACAATGTTGGGAGATCGCCAACGCCCTCGATGCTGGTCGCGCGCCTGTCGTGGAGGCGGCGAGTTTGAAGTATCTAGGCACTGAATTCGAAAACGATGTGATCGAGTTCGCCCGCCGAGTAGGGCTTCCGACGTCACGTAAAGACTCACTGGCAGAGGCGCTTTTGGCCTCACCCGGGTTCACTATCAGGGGCGGCGCCTCGGATGTGCTGCTTTCGATCGTCGCGAAGAGCGAGACTAGACCGTGAGTGAATTTGCCCGCGAACTGACGGACCTCATCAGGAACCTCGCTGAAGATGCCAGCGAAAACGCCTATGACTACCCGGGTTCAGTGTGGGGCCGGGTCTGCGATCTCGGTCTCGCCGGAATCGGCATGCCCGAAGAAAAAGGTGGCTCGGGTGGGAGCCTGGCCGACCTGGTGGTCGTCGTTCGGGAGTTGGCGCGTGCCGGGGTGAGCACCCCGATCGCCGAGGCGTCGACGGCTGCCTACGCCGTTGACGCCGTCGCCGCCGCTGAAAATTTCGACACGATCGTCGCCGTTCCTGACCTGGATGTAGCGTCAAAATCCGTCACCGCCAACTTGGCTCAAGTGCCGTTCGCCGACAGGGCCAGCGGCCTAGTCATCGTGACCGCATCCTCGGTTGTGACCATCCCCCTGGCAGGGGAGTTGATCACCGTGGAGCCGGGCCGCGACATTGCGGACTTGCCCTATGCGGATATCCGCCTTGACAATGCTTCCGTCGCGCACATACCGGGTGGACCGGCCGCCCCAAAGGTCATCGATCGTCTGGCTCTTGTGCGCTCGGCTGCGTTGCTCGGCACCTCTTGGGGAACATACGAACTGACGCGCAGGTACGTGACGGAGCGCGAGCAATTCGGTGCGCCGTTGATAAAGATTCCCGCGGTGTCGACGACTCTGGCGCAGATGGCGGTGCGGATCAGGTTCGCCCAGTCGGCGCTGGACCGCGCGACGACGGCATGCGCGGAAGCCCGCACGCCCGCGCTGCAACGGTTCGGCGCGGTGTCGGCGGCCCGCATCAGCGCGGCCACCGCGGCGACTCTGGTGGCACGGAGCTCCCACCAACTGCACGGCGCAGTGGGCATCACGGCCGAGTACAGCCTCCATCGCTACACCAGCAAGTTGTGGGCACTGCGAGATGCCGATGAGTCTGAATTCGTCCACTGCCGCCGTCTCGGGGCAAGGGTTCGATCAGAAGGCGAAATTGAGTTGTGGGACCGCATCTCGGCTTAGCGGGAAGCGGTAGCGGCAAAACTTGAGGAGGCAAATGGTGACCGACACCGTGCTGATAGACACATCGGACCGGGTCATGGTTATCACGATCAACCGACCGCAAGCCAAGAACGCGGTCGACAGCTCGGTGGCCACCGGTATCGCTGCGGCGATCGACGACCTGGAGTCCCGTGACGATCTCACCGCGGCCATCCTGACGGGGGCCGGCGGAACGTTCTGCGCGGGTATGGATCTCAAGGCGTTCCTGCGTGGCGAGTCACCATCGATCCCGGGCCGTGGCTTTGCCGGGCTCACCGAAAGTCCCCCGACCAAGCCTCTGATTGCGGCGGTGGAGGGCTGGGCGCTTGCCGGTGGCTGTGAACTGGCCTTGACCGCGGACATCGTAGTAGCGAGCACGGCCGCCAAATTCGGTTTGCCGGAGGTCAAGCGAGGGCTGGTCGCCGCCGCAGGCGGGCTGCTGAGGCTCCCGAAAGCGCTGCCGTACTCGCTGGCGATGCTGGCCGCGTTGACGGGCGAACCGATCACAGCCGAAGACGCGGAGCGTCATGGGCTTGTCGCCGTGCTCGCCGAACCAGGCCAGGCGTTGGCGATGGCGTGCGACGTCGCGGCGAAGATCGCTGCAAATGGGCCGCTGGCCGTCAGGGCGACGAAGAAGATTCTTGCGCACCAGGGCAACTGGACCGACCTTCCGGCGTTTGAATGGCAGCGCGAGATTACGGGTCGGGTGAGGGAATCGGCCGACGCCAAGGAAGGCGCGCTTGCGTTCGCAGAGAAACGCGCGCCTCGGTGGCAGGGCAGGTAGGGGATGATGCCACTGCAACCGGGGTCAGCACCGGCGGAACCTGCGAGACAGCGACTCGGTCGTCACAGTGCCCTCGCAGTGCCACCGGGACGCTTCATCTGACCAATTCGACCGCACCCGACGGGGGTGAAGAGATGACGGTTGAGACGAATAATCTTGCACAACTCCCAGGGAGAAGCCCTAGGTGGAACTGGTTTCGCGGCTTAGCATCTCGCCGTCGCCAGTCTCACCGGCACCAAATGATTCACGGGACTCGGAGTTGATCGCCTTGATGAGGCAGGTCGCGTTGACAACGAACAGGGAGACGAACACCGTCGCCGGTATCCAGAAGACGAACAGGCCATTCCAGGCGAACGGGCCGGATTTGAAGAACGGCAGGATGATGGCGGGAGTGAACATCAACTCGGCCCAGATGTTGAAATAGGCCAGCCAGCGCGGAAACAACGGCTGTGATCTGGGGTCGGACAGGATCGCGAAGGCAAATGCGAAGTACTGGGCCATGAACGGTATCCAGGGCATTACCAACATGATCCAGCTCATGTCGTTGAGTAGTAGGGTCGCATCGGGCGAACGGTCGGGACGGAACGCGGTGATGGCGAACATCAGCGCCGGCACCAAAAATGTCAGGCACGCGAATGCCCCAGCCGCCAGCTGTGCGTTGATGACGGTGGGATGCACGCCGGGGATGCGCTGCATCTGTCCGGAGATTACCGCAGTGAACCACACATAGAACCCCGAGCTGAGGAATATCAGCCCGGCGCCCAACCGGATTCCCGCGGTGTGGGTCTGGTAATGGGCCGCGACTTGTGTCGCTGACATGGCTGGTGACAGCGGCGGCAGAAAACCGGCGGCGACAAAACCGCCGAAGAACAACAGAACGCAAATGACGCCGCTGTACGCGCAGATTCGCTGAAACGTCACCTGAGCGTTCATGTCATTGGCCTCGATTCCCAATGAAGCTGGTGGTGGCCCCGGTGGGCGCAGGCAAGTCCAGGAGCTTCGCGACGAGCTGGCTTGCCGGGTTGCTTTGCGCCATCGGGGATTCCGGTGGCAGGAGTCCTGCGCCAATCATCATGTGCGCAGCACGGACCATCAGGATGGCCAGCCGGGTGCCGGCCAGGACCTCGTAGTAGTCGAGGTCATGCAGCTTGTGACCCGTGGTCTGCTCGTAATAGTCGATCGTTTCACCGCGGTCGGGGATACCCGCCGGCAGCGGGAGGCCGACACCCTCGGTGTGGTGGCGCATCAAAAACAGCCACCAGCCAAGGTCTTGTTCGCGGCTCGCCAGTACCACCATTTCCCAGTCGAGCACACCCGCGGGGGCAAGGTCGTCGGAGAAGATGACGTTCCCCACCCGCGCATCGCCCCAATTGAGGACCTTGGGTTCATCATGCCCCGGGCGGTGCTCGTCCAACCAGCGCAGCGCGGCCTCGAGCGTCGGGTTTGGCTCACCCTCGGCCGCCCACTCGAAGGTGCGTCGCCATTGAGCCAGGCCCGCGTCGAGACCGCTGTGGTTCTCCGGTGTATCGAGGAACTCCAGCCCGAGAGCGCGCCAGTCCACGCTGTGGATCTGCGCCAGCACACCGAGGCTGTTGTGCCACATCCGGGTTCGTTGATCCGGTGTCAGATCAAGCACCCATCCGGTCGCGGTGAACGGCGGGTCGTCCGCGGGAATGCGCCCGTCGATCCTCTGCATCACCAGGAACGGCGCACCGAAGACAGACGGGTCGTCTTCGAAGAAGTACACCTGGGGCACCGGTACCGGCGAGTGATCGGCAAGCGCCCTGATCACGGCCGCTTCCTTGCTCAAGTCATAGTCGGGAAACACACCGGGGCCGTCGGGTTGCACGCGGGCGACCATGCCCCGAGTCTGCTCACCGCCGGCATCACTCCAGTTCGCCGTGAACAGAATCGTCTCATTGGAGAGTCCGCCTGCGCCGGGTACCTGCACGTCGGTAACGGCCATGCTGTGGGCGTCAGGCTGTTTCGACGCAAGCCAATCAGCGAGCCGCTTGGCGGCCAGCTCGGTGTCGATAATGTTCTTAAGGGCCATCGTTTTCTCCTCTTTGAGTCAATATGCCTGCGAGGCGGAGTTTTTAGAGCATGAGCAAGAGCTGTTGTTACGGGTGTGAGGGTGCTAACGCTCGGTGTTTCATCATCCGCTGGTATTCGTCGAACCACAGTTCTTGGTACGTCGCGTGAGTGGTCCGGCCTTGTTCGTCGGTCCAGCGGTACACGCTGTCGTGAAACGAGGTGTTGGGCCAGGCCGGCAGCGATGCGCACGCGATCGCCTCACCCTGGAACCGGTAAACCTCGCCCGTTTCGTCCTCGGCGGTGATCTCCTGGCGGACCGGCAGATGAATGCGTGGATGATACTCGAAGACGTTGCGGCGCACCCATTTGATCGACCGGGTCTCTCCATCGCGCTGGATCCAGGCGAAGTGATGCGACGGGCGGTCCCCGACGTCGTACAGGCCGGCCCAGGCGGGGTTGGTGTCCAGCGGCTCGAAACTGATCTGGTTGAAAATCAGGTCGGGGCCGAAATACATCGGTGACCAGCCGACGGGAGGCACCGGAACCGCGCCACGGCGTTCCACCCGGATCTGGCGCCAGGAGCGGTCTCGTGGGGCATAACAGTCGACCGGATGGGTCGCGCCGTCCAGCAGCAATTCGCCGGTGACGCGCATGAACTGTTCGGTGCCGCCTGGTTCGCGGGCCACGTCGTGGTGGTCTTCCTCGCCCGGCATGACATGCCCCCTCGCCAGTAGCGGGGTCACGGCCTCGGCGACGACATCGATGGCGGTGGCCCCGTCACCGCTACGGTAGGTGATCCGTGCGGTCTGGCCCGGCTCTACGAAATCGATGGTCAGCCCGTTATCGGTGGTGATCGTCGTGCCCTCGACACGTGGCCAGGGCATCGTGATCTCGTAGTCGAGGAATGCGATGTCTGTGTGTTCGACATTGTCGGTGCCCTGGAAGATGCAGACGCCGCCCTGGGAGAGTGGGAAAGCCGGCTGGTAGCGCACGTATAGGAACGCGCCGATCGCCGCTTCGGGAACGCAGAAGCCGAAGTAGTGGGTGTGGATCAGGTGCGGATCCCACTGCTCCCCGGCCGCCGGCACCGGCAGCAAGAGATCGGTGTCACCGGAATGTGTGGCAAGTGCCATGCCCGCTCCTAGGCCCTGACGGGGGCTGGAATGGTCGACCGCGAGGGTGGCGCTGAGATCGCTTTGAGCTTGTGCCACAACGTCTCCGACTCCGGATGTGCCAGCTCGCCGCGACCGACAACGGACAAACCGATGATCCAGACTGAGAACAGCGCCAGCCCGAGGGTGACGCTGGACGCCAGGTAAGTCCAGACGTAGGACACATCCGCTTGGTTGAGCGCCGCCCACATCGGCCAGGCAGTGGCACCGTTGGCGATGCCGTCTGCCATCGGGACGCACGCGATTATCGCGGGCAGCTTCCACGGCGTGTTCAAGTGCGGAAGGATATGGAAGATCAACGCGCCGGCCACCATTGGCATCACCGGGTTAACGAATCCCCACCACAGCGGAAAGCCCCAGAAGTTGAACGGCTGATGGCCGTAATAGAGATAGGTCCCCGCCAGGATGCCAGGGCTTTCCAGCACCACGTCGACCAGAAAATCCGCCGCCCACAACAAGAGCAGATCCCGCATCGTGACGCCCCGTTTGAACAGCTTGTAGGCCAGGTACCCCAGCCCGCCGACATACCAGGGGTAGACGAAACAGATGTAGAGCGGCATCGTGCGATCCAGGATCGTGAAGGTTCCCAGCGCACCGCGCTCCTTCAAGAACACCAAGCCGAGCACGTCGACGACCGGTTCGAAGCTGGCCGCCAATGCCCCGCCGAGGATGCAGTACAGCAGCAGCGGGCCCTGCCCTTTGACCAGCTTGCGCAACGCGAGCGCCAACGCGACACCCAGCGGAATGAAGATGAAGACGTTGAAGATCGTCTCCGCCGTTTTGGGCATCACCGCATCGACTGGCGGCTGCGGAATCGTAGGAATCGAAGCCAACACCATCGTCACCATCGCCGCTCCTCAGCTGTGAGCCAGTTCACGTCTGCAGGGCTAAGCTAGCATTCAATGAATACAATTTCAAGAGTGAACTATGATTCATCCGGTAAGAATCCGGGTGTGAAATCCGACGCCGACGGCAAGGCGACGACGCGCATCGAACGTCAGCGGCTGCGCACCCGGCGCCTGCTGCTGGACGCGGGCCGAACGCTGATAGCCGCCAAAGGCGTAGCCGGCCTGCGCATCCAGGACATCACCGAAGAAGCCGATGTGGCGTTGGGCTCCTTCTACAACTACTTCCAGTCCAAAGAAGACCTCCTCGAAGCGGTGATCACCGAAAGCCTGTCCGACCTGACGTCGGCGATCATCACCAACGTCGACGACAACACCGACCCCGCCGAGGTCGTTGCACTGGCCAACCTTCGAGTCATTCGGCTCGCCTACGACGAGCCCGACTTCGCCCGCCTGATCGTCAACATCGGCCACTCCCAGGCGCTGTTCGGCGACGCCGTCCACCCGTACGCGCGCATTGCCGTGGAGCGCGGAATCGAAAGTGGCCGTTTCGTAGTCGCCGATATCGAGGTCCTGCTCACCGCAGTGATCGGCGGTGCGTTCGCGCTGATCCGAGAAATCCTCGACGGTCGCCACGGCGCGCACGCACACGAGGCTTTCGCCCGCCACGTGCTGGCCTCACTCGGGCTGCCGCCCCAAGAGGCTGAAACGATCGTTCGTGCGGCGGCCGGTCGAGCGCCCGGAGGACGGGCCGACTAGGCCCCGTGCGCGTGCCCTCATCGTTTCTTCATCTCGTCGCGAATTACCGTCTGGGCGGCGAGCTTTCCCGGCAGCGCACACACACCGCCGACAGGGTGGGTGCCGGCGCCACTGAGGTAAAGCCCCTTGACCGGCGTCCGATAGCCGGCCAGTCCGGCTGCTGGCTTCAGTGGCCCGAACCGTGAGATCAGCGGATCGACATGATAGACGTTGCCCGCCGGGGCATTGAACCTCGTTTCGAGATCGGGTCCACCGAGTACGGCCCGGTCGATCTCAAGTTGGTCGAGCCCCTCGTAATACTGTGCCGAATCGCGCAATACGGCGTCGCCGATCTTGTCGCGCACATCCTCCCAGGGCTGTTCCGGTGTCACCGGGATAACGCCAGACCACAGCCATAAATTATCGCGCCCCTCGGGGGCTTGGGTGGGATCGACCGCGGTTGGGATGATGGCGCAGCTAACCGGAACCGGGTCGGGCCACTGGCCGCGAACAAGGGAGTTCCAGCCGGCGTCCTGTTCTTCCAGGGTGTGCCAAGCGATGAGGTACTTGCGCAGGTCCAGGCCGTCGCCGCGCCAGTCCTCGTGCCTTTTCATCGTCACTCGGCCCTCGAGGGCGACGTTGATCTTGAGCGACGTGGCGTGAGTCTTACGGATCGGAATGTCCTTGGCGCGCGTCGACAGTTTCGCGCTCAGCGTGCCCGGCGGCAGCAGTTCGTTCAGCGTCACGACGGGGTTACAGGTGGTCAGGACGCCCTTGCGGGCGTCGACGAGTTGCCCGGATTCGAGTCGCACACCCGTAACGCGGTCGTTGGATACGACGAGCTGGTGCACTCGGCTATTAGTGTGCACCGTGCCGCCGAGCGCGGTGAGACACCGATGCAGCGCGGCGGGCAGCGCGCCAGTGCCGCCGACCGGCATTGCGTTCGAAACCTTCTGTACGACACCGAGATAGATCATCGCCCAGGCGGTCATGTCCAGACGCATCTGGGAGAACGCGGCCATCGCCGCCAGTGCGCCCTTGGGTAACTCGGTCTCGAAGGTCTCCTCAAGGAACTCCGTGTGCGACGCGGTCACCATATTCCGCAGGCCAACTACCCGCTTGATGTGACGGGTTGCCCCCAGCAGCGACTTAGCCATCTCGCGGTTGAACGGCTGGAGCGGATGCGACTTCATGTAGGCCACGACCACGTCCATGATCGGAGCCAGCGCGTTGGACATGTCCAGCCACGCTCGAGCGTCCTTCGGCGAGAACCGTCGCAGCTCGTCGGCGGTGCGACTGGCGTCCTTCCAGATCGCCAGGGAGCTTCCGTCCGGAGCCAACTGGACGTGCGCGGGGTCCACCGAGATCTGCTGCAGCCCATACTTATGCAGCTCAAGATCCTCGGCGACCCCAGAGAGCCGGAAGATTCCCGTCAATTGGATCGCGCCCTCGTTGAAGTAGTGCCCTGGCGCATTCGGCAGCGTGGCATTGGTCGAGGTCATGCCACCCACGGTGGGCGATGCCTCCAGGACGGCCACCCGAAATCCGGCACGGGCCAGATAACACCCGGCGGTCAACCCATTGTGTCCGGCCCCGATGACCACGTAGTCGGCTTCGGTGGGCAAGGGGGTTTCCGTCATATCTGTGATAATGATCGAACTCGATTATAAAATCAAGATTGAGATAGAGATCGAATGCGATACTGCTGTCGTGACCCTGTCAACTGCCCCGATGGGACGCCGCGATCGCCGTAAGGCCGAAGCCCGGCAACGGCTCCTGACCGCAGCTCACCGGTTGATCGCCGAGAATGGGGTGTCAGACCTTCGAATTGGCGATGTCACCGACCTTGCCGACCTCGGCTTCGGCACCTTTTACACGTATTTTCCCTCCAAGGATGCGCTCATCGAGGCAGTCGTGGCCGAGGTACTTGCCGGCCTGGCTGCAAGGATCGGCGCGGATGCGCTCGAGTTCGCCGATCCCGCCGAGGCGGCATCGGCGTCTTACCGGCGCTTCCTCCGGTTCGGCCGAGACGAACCTGAACTGGCGAGGGTTCTCGTCGAACTCGACCGCGTCAATGCGATTTTCGAGGACGCGGTAACACCCTGGGCCATGGAGACCCTGTCACGCGGCCGGAAATCTGGTCGATTCGCAATCGACGATCTCGACCTGGCCCTCACCTCGATCGTAGGTGCGGCATTAGCCGCCATTCGGGCCATTTTGGCCGGCCGCGTCCCACGGGGCCCGAAGACAGAATCGCGAGGCGCGGAGATGATGCTGCGCGGCTTCGGCCTCGACTTGGCCGCAGCGAAAGAGATCGCCCGCCGCCCACTACCCTAGTCGCACTCGAATCGAGCTCGCGCCACCGTCGATGCGCACTCGGTCGCCGGTGCGCTACTTGCGGTTGCCATCCACAGTGTTGATAAGACAAGGGATTTCGAGTTCACGCGGCAACGATGGCGCAGTCGGGCAGCGACCCGCCGATGTCGATGACGACCGCTGCGGCAACCGACAACAGCGGGCCACGCCGAAAAACGGTGTTCGGGGAGATGACTTTGTGCAGCAGGTTCGGCCGCTCGAGCGTCGGCGCGGTTGGGCTGCTCATCAGGGGTCAATCTACGACCTTGGAACGAAGAACACCGATTGTTCCATATGTTATGTTCCAACGATGGACACCGGTGTCGATGCGGTTGTGATCGTCCGGAGCACGGACGCGGTGACCACCGACCGTCCCC
>CAVQSX010000027.1:0-31400 GCA_963715905.1 uncultured Actinomycetota bacterium | reverse complement strand
CTCGCGGTTTCCGTCCCGCCCGGCCTAGATGACGCAGTTCCGGAAAGTGTGTTCGTCGAGGGCCAGCTGCACTGATCGTCGGCGAGTAGTCGTCTCGGTCGGCGAAGACGAGTTTTGACATACGCGGTCAAACCGGTCCAAAGCCGACGATAAGAAGGATTCTCATGGCGCGCAGGGAGGACGACGGGTCCGGCATGTGGCGGGCGACCATCGTCGACCCGGCTGGGTTGACCAGTTAGGCGGCACGCTATCAGGGCTGACGGGTGATGAACACCTCGATACTCTCCGATTGGGCACCCACGCACGAATGGGAACGCCGGATACAGCAGCGGCAGAACGCCCTTGCTCGTTTCGATGGCCGGCCCCACCGGGTGTAGGTACTGATACCAGTTGGTGAAGAAGGAAACGCCGTCAGCAGTAATCAGATTCCACAGGAAGAACGGGATCAGCGCAGTAACCATCAGCGCGATGAGGTAGTGCAGCGTGGGGAAGCGGTTCCGGAACCTCCGGGACAGTCCGAGGATGAGCGCGAAGCCGCCGGCGTAGAACTAGCCGTACCCGGCGAGCACGTATACCGGCTTGTCGAGCACGTGTACCGGCTTGTTAGGAGTGGCGAAAGGGGTCTGCCCCCAGGGCAGCAGCGCGAGATCGGGGTTGTAGTAGAGGTAAGCGCCCCAGTCGGCGTAGAACTCGTGCCACCACATGGCGAAACAGCCGATGAACAGCAGCGCCGCGGTATCGGGTTCGCCATTCTTGGCCCAGCGGTAGAGCAGGACCGCCGCGACGGCGATGAACGCGATCCACCCGCCGACCTCCACCAGCCACGGCGAGTTCGGGTGCGGCAGTGGCCCCGCCGCCAGGATGGCGGCGCTCGATACCGGCATCGTTGCCTCCTTGTCTACGGAGCTTCATCAGCAAACCCTTCGCGACGCAAACGCCGAGCGACGTCACCATGCGCCTCGATCGCGGAGCCGAGCTCCGCGCGCAGCCGCTTCTTGTCGACTTTGCCGCTGGCTAATATCGGCAGCTCGTTAACGACTACTAGGCGTCGCGGCATTTTGTAGCCGGCCAGCCGGCCTCGAACGAAATCCTGAATCGCTTCCAGCGTCAGGGTGGCGCCCGAACGCGGCACCACCACGGCACAGACGGCCTCGCCCCACCGGTCATCCGGCACGCCGACCACGGCGCAGGCCGCCACCGCATCGAGACCGCCGACCGCCTCCTCCACCTCCGGCGAATAGACGTTCTCTCCCCCGGTGATGATGACGTCCTTTTTGCGATCCACCAGATACAACAGGCCGCGGTGGTCGAGACGCCCGATGTCCCCGGTATGGCACCATCCGTCGCGCAGAATCATGCGTGTTGCCGCCTCGTCCCGCCAGTAACCGCGGAACACGGAGTCCGAACGGACGACGATTTCGCCGACTGGCGCATTGCGGCCGTCCTCGTCGAGGATCCTGACCTGCACGCCCGGAAACGGGAACCCGACCGAGCGCAGCCGGTTGGCCGCGTCGGGGCCATCGAGGGCATGCAATTCACGCGGCAAGCCCGACACGATCGCTTCCGTCTGCCCATACAGATTGAGAAACCCGGCATCGGGCAGCATGGCCAGCGCCCGCTGCAACGTCGGCAGCGTCATGGGCGCGGCCGAGTACACGATGGTGCGCACCGTTTCGAGCGTCCGATCATCGGTAACCTCGTCGAGCAGGGTCCTCAACATGACCGGCGCCAGGTGCAACAGCGTGATCTGCTGTTCGGCGATCAGCCGCACGGCCTCGGCCGCGTCGAACTGCCTCTGCAACACCACCGTTCCGGCACGGGCATGCAGCCCACCGATGATGCCGATGGCGCCGAAGTGAAACATCGGCATATTAATCAGCCCGCGGTCCGCGCTGCCGGACCGCATCTCGGCGTTCATCGCGAACGCGACGCGCCGCAGTTCCCGCTGGCCCAGGATGCAGCATTTGGAGGCCCCGGTGGTGCCGCTGGTAAAGACCAGGCAGGCGACGTCGTCGGGGCGTGCGACGAATGCAGGCTCGTCCGGGTTCCCGCCGGCAATGAAGTCTTCGAAATCGGTTACCAGCAACGCCGGGACCGGCAATCGGGGTGTAAGTTCCGCGGCTAGGGCGGCGAATTCCTTGCTGCAGAACACTATCGACGGCTCCACTCGGCGCAGCACGTCAAACACTTCAACCGGTGCCAGTCGAAAATTGACCGTGGCCATGATGATCCCACTCAGCTGCGTCGCGGCCATTATCTCGCCGAACTCCACGCTGTTGCGACTCAGCACGGCAATGCGATCCTGTCGCCGAACCCCTGCGGCGGCCATCGCCGACGCCAGCCGCACCGCGCGGTCGCGCAACTGGGCGTGGGTCGCCGTCCGGTCGCCCAGTCGGTATGCCGGCACGTCGGGAAACCTCGTGGCGTTGTCCGTGACGATGTCGCCCAAGGTCATCTCGTCGGCGTCCGCGGTACCCGTCAACGGCCGGCTCCGATCGCTCGCTATACCGATATCTATTTAACGGTATAGACTAGCCACGCTGACCGACCCGCCAGGGCCGCTATCGACCAAAGTCGAGCAGGGAGATCACCGATGACCCAGTTCACCAAAGCGCCGATCTTCGATGCAGACCAACACATGTACGAGACACCGGACGCGCTCACCAAGTACTTGCCGGAGCGCTACCGCAAGGCCGTCCAGTTCGTCCAGATCGGCAAGCGCACCCGGATCGCGATCATGGGCCAGATCACCGAATACATCCCCAACCCGACTTTTGAGCGGGTCGCCGCCCCGGGCGCGCACGAGAAGTTCTACGCGGCGCAGAACACCGAAGGCCTGACGATGCGCGAGATGACCGGCGTGCCCATCGAGGCTCCCGCAGCCACCCGCAACCCGGCGGACCGCGTCAAGGAACTGGACCGCCAGGGCGTGCGGGAGACGCTGGTCTACCCGACGTTGGCCAACCTCGTCGAGCACTCCGCGGCCGAGCATCCCGAGCTGACGATGGCGATCATCCACGCCCTGAACGAATGGATGCTAGAGACCTGGAACTTCACCTATGCCGACCGGCTCTACGTCACGCCGGTGATCAACTGCGCCGAAGTCGACAACGCCCGGCGCGAACTGGAATACGTACTGGAAAACGGTGCCAAGGTCGCCCTCATCAAACCCGGACCGGTCAAGGGCTTCCGCGGCTGGCGCTCGCCAGCGCTGCCCGAGTTCGACCCGTTCTGGCGCGACGTCGAGGGCGCCGAGTTGCCGATCGTGCTGCACGCAAGCCAACCCCCGCTGGAGGAATACGTCAGCAAGTGGGAGCCCCCCGACACCAACAGCGCGTTCGAAATGTCGGCGTTCAAGTGGGTCACGCTGGGCCACCGCGAGATCTCCGACATGATCACCAGTCTCATCTGTCACGACACCCTGACCCGGTTCCCGAAACTGCGCATCGCCAGCGTGGAGAACGGCAGCGCCTGGATCCATCCGCTGTTCCACGACCTCGGCGACATCTACAAGAAGATGCCGCAGAACTTCGAGGAACACCCGCTCGATGTGTTCCGTCGCAACGTCTGGGTGAGCCCATTCTGGGAGGGATCGGTGTCCGATGTCGTCGAAACGATCGGCTGGGACCGGGTTATGTTCGGCTCGGACTACCCGCACCCCGAGGGCCTGGCCGAGCCGAAGGGCTTCTTCAAGTACGCCGAGGGCATGGACCGCCGCCGCACTTACGATTTCATGGGCGACAACGCCCGCCGGTTCCTGGGGCTACCGATCGCTAATCCCGACCCGGACGCCGTGAAGCCGCCGGCGCTGGCCCACGCCTGAGACGCGCCAACGATGACCGATACCCACGCCGGGCCTCAGGAGCGCGCCGAGGTGGACCTCGACCATCATTCACCCGAGTTCCGCGAAGACCCGTTCGGCAAGTTCGACGAAATCCGATCCCGTTGTCCGGTCGCGCATTCCGGCCACCACGACGGCTTCTGGACGCTCGTCGACTACGCATCGGTGTTCGAAGCCGCCCGCGACGATGACCTGTTCAACTCCTACCCGTCGGTCGGGGTCCCGGCCAGCGGCATGCCCTTCCCCATCCTGCCGATCGAATCCGATCCGCCGGTCACCCAAGAGCTGCGTGAGGTCACCCTGCGCCAGTTCTCCCCCGGTTCGGCCGAGCGGACCCGGCAGACCACCCTGGAGATGGCGGACGAGGCCATCGACGCCTTCATCGAGCGCGGCGAATGCGACCTGGTCGGTGAGTTGACGACGCCGGTGCCGGCGCGGTTGATCCTGCGGTTGCTGAAGTTCGACGAGTCCCGGTCGATGGAGTGGGTGGACTGGGTGCATACCGTCGTGCACGACCGCGCGCATGACCCGGAGCGGGCCGCGGTGGCGGGCATGGAGCTGTTCGCCGAGATCAACAAGCACATGGAGCGGCGCCGCGCCGAGGGTTTGGGCGACGATCTGTTCAGCGATATTCTGCGCGGCACCATCAACGGCGAACCCCTCGACGACACCCAGATCGCCATGTACACGTTCCTGATGATGCTGGGCGGCATGGACACCACCAGCGGATTCACCGGAAATGTTTTGCTACACCTGACCGGCGACAACGAGCTGCGAAAACAGCTGATCGACGATCCCGGCCTGATCAAGCAGGGCACCGACGAACTGCTCCGGGTGTACACGCCGTCACTTGGATTGGCCCGCACGGTCTCCCGTGATACCGAGTTCCACGGGCAGTCACTGTGCGCGGGCGACCGGGCGATCCTGATGTTTGCGGCGGCCAACCGTGATCCTGCGATGTTCGAAAACCCCGAGACGCTGGACCTGTCACGGCCCAATGCCAAGAAGCAGATGGCATTTGGCGTGGGAATGCACCGATGCCTGGGTTCGCATTACGCCAAGATGATGTTCCAGGTGATGTTGGGCCAGATCCTGGCGCGCCTCCCGGACTTCGAACTCGCAGGCGAGCCAAAGCGTTTCGAAGACGCCGGTGAGGTCTATGCCGTGTCCGCATTGCCGGTGAAGTTCACCCCGGGCCGACGTGTCGGCTGACACGGTGTTGCCCACCGACGAACGGCAGGAGCTTGCCCGGTCGGTACGCGCCGCTTGCGAGAAGTTCGCGTCGGAAGAGCGGATCCGTGCCACGGCCTACGACGGCAACGACAGCTGCGGCGGCGTGGACACCGAGCTGTGGGGGGCGCTGTGTGCTCAGGTTGGGGTGGTCGCCATCGCGGTTCCGGAGCACCTTGGCGGGGCCGGGTGCGACGCCTCCGCGCTGGGTGTCGTCGCCCATGAGCTCGGCCGGGTGCTCGCCCCGGTGCCGTTCGTCGCGTCGGCGGTGCTGGCCACCGGGCTGCTGCTCGACACCGGCGATCCCGACGCCCGCCTGTCTGGCCTGCTCGACGGGCGGCGCACCGCGGCGGCGGCAATCACCGGCGACGGGGGGCTGTGGCGTCGTACCGCCGTGACGCTCACCGCCGCACGCAGCGCCCACGATTGGCGCGTCGACGGCGTGGTCCGCCATGTGCTCAACGGCGCTGCCGCCGACGACTTGTTGGTCGTGGCGACGGTCGACGGCGATCCCGCGGTCTTCGTGCTGGACCGGACCGCTGATGGCGTCACCGTGGTTGCCCAGCGGGTGCTGGACGGTACGCGGCCGATGGCCACCATCACCTGCATCGGCGCGCCGGCAGTACGGCTGACCGGCGAAGGACCGGCCGACGATCTCATCGAGCGCAACGTAAACCGGGCACTGGCCGTCCTGTCGGCCGAGCAGGTGGGAGCGTGCGAACGGGTGCTTGAGATCGCCACCGACTACGCCCGCACCCGCGAGCAATTCGGCCGCCCGATCGGCAGTTTCCAGGCCATCAAGCACAAGTGCACCGATATGCTCGTCGATCTCGAATGGGCCCGCTCGGCATCACAAGCGGCCCTGCAGGCACCGCCCGGTGAATCCGACTGGCGCGCAAGCATGGCCAAGGCGGTCTGTTCCGAAAGCCTGCGCAACGCGGCCCATGCCAACGTCCAAATCCACGGTGGCATCGGCTTCACGTGGGAGGACTCCGCCCATCTTTACCTGCGGCGCGCCCGCACCGACGAGGTGCTGTTCGGCGGCCCGGGTCAGCACTGGGACCGGGTCTCCGCGCAGGCCAAGCTGCTGTGAGAAAGCGGCTGGCCGGCCGTCGGCGCAGCCTTGCCGGTCGCCCTCGCGGGTGACTAGAATCGAGCTAAATAACTAAATATTTTGATAATTTAACCGACGAAAGCCGGTCCGCATGAGGAGGCACCTGTGCCGTTGCAGCCCTGGATGGAATTGATTTCCGTCGACGATCACCTAATCGAGCACCCCAAGGTGTGGAGCGATCGGCTTCCGACCAAATATCTCGAAGCCGGGCCGAAGATCATCGAGTGGGCGCGACCCGACACCGGCCAGATGTGCCAGGTCTGGCAATACGAGGGCAGGATCTACCCCTACATCGGATTGAATGCGGTCGCCGGCAAGACGCCCGAGCAGTACGGCATCGAACCGGTGCGCTACGACGACATGATCCCCGGCTGCTATGACCCCAAGGCGCGGGTGGCCGATATGGACATCGACGGTGTGCAGGCGATGACATGCTTCCCGTCGTTCCCTCGTTTCGCCGGCGCGGTATTCGCTGAGGGCGACGACAAGGAACTCGGCAGACTGTGCTCGGCCGCGTGGAACGACTTCCATCTCGACGAGTGGGCCGCAACGGCGCCCGATCGATTCGTGCCCGTCGCAATGCTGCCGTTCTGGGACCTCGAGGCCAGCGTCAAGGAGATCCACCGGGTCGCCGCGAAGGGCGCCAAGTGCGTGACGTTCCCCGACCTGCCCGACCGGCTCGGCCTGCCGTCTGTGCACTCCGATCACTGGGACCCGCTGCTCTCGGCGATGGAGGAGACGGGCCTGGTGCTGGCTCAGCATTTCGGTTCCGGCGGCTTCCCGCCACCGAGTGCGCCCGACGCGCCGTTCGCCGTGTTCATCACGCTGATGGGGACCATCTCGATGACCACGATGACGGAGTGGTTGTTCTCCAATACCCTCTACCGGCATCCGAAGCTGAAGATCGGCCTCTCCGAGGGCGGCATCGGCTGGATCCCGTACGTTCTGGAGCGCTGCGACAGCGTATGGCGAAAGCACCGCTTCTACAACAACATCAACCAGGATCACCCGCCGAGCTACCTGTTCAGGAAACACATGCACGGCTGCTTCATCGAGGATGACTTCGGCATCGAGGTGCGGCACACGATCGGTGTCGACAAGATCACTTGGGAGTGCGACTACCCGCACTCGGACTCGTTCTGGCCACAGAGCCGGGAGCGCGCGGCGCAGGCGCTGCAGAAGGTGCCCGACGACGAGGTACACCGCATGGTCGAGCTGAATGCCCGTGAGTTCTACAACTTCCCGCGGGCGGCATGAGCGTGGACCGAATCGAGCAGCTGCCGGTATCGGACTGGACAGATCAGGACCTGTTGACCAAGGACGAGGCCATGGTGCGCCTGGTCGGCGAGATCTGCCGCTGCCGGGCGCGGCTGGAGGAACTCCGGGCCAACAATGCCGACGAGTCCGAAATAGTCCTGCTGGCAAGTCGTCTCAACGCGATGGAGTCGATAGCCGGCGAATACGGCCAGTACCTCAACGAGAAATGATGGCGAACGGGACGTGATGGTGTCGGCTCAGACCGAAGACATCGACGCGCTGCGCGGTCAGATCCGCGGGTTTCTGGACAGCGCGCCCAAGCCCGCCGGGCTGCGCAACTATGGGCCCACCCCAACCGTGGCCGACGTCGGTCCCGGACAGCAATGGCACCGCTATCTGGCGAGCTACGGCTATACCTGCCTGCACTGGCCGCACGAGTTCGGTGGCGCTGACGCCTCGGTGGCGTTTCAAGCCGCATTCGCCGAGGAATGCGCGCGCGCCGGGGTTCCTCGTCAGCTCAACATCACCGGCGCCGATCTGGTCGGGCCGGTGCTGATCAAGTTCGGGACCGACGACCAGAAGGCTCGCTTCCTCGAGCCGATTCGGCTCGGCGATGACATCTGGTGCCAGCTTTTCTCCGAGCCCGGTGCGGGATCGGACCTGGCCGGTGTGCGCACCCGCGCGGAGCGCACCGCAACGGGCTGGCGTGTCGACGGCCAGAAGGTGTGGAGTTCGGCTGCGGCGTCGTCTGATTACGGCTTATTGCTGGCTCGTACCGGCCAGGATAAGCATCGCGGGCTGTCGATGTTCGTCGTCCCGATGCGGACGCCCGGCGTCACCGTGCGCCCACTGAAGCAGATGGACGCCGAGAGCAAGTTCAACGAGGTCTTCTTCGATGCTGCCGAGCTCGCCGACGACGCCCTGATCGGTGAAGTCGGGCAGGGCTGGAACATCGCCATCGTCACTCTCGGTCGCGAACGGCTGACGCTCGGTTCCCAAGCCGTGTCGATGTTCCGGCAGCATGAACGGATGGTCGAGGCGGCGCGCGACCGCAACCTGCTGGATCCGGTGCTGTCCAGAGCGATGACCAAGCTGTGGGCGCGAATGTGGCTGCTGACATTCACCTCGCAGCGTGCCATCGAATCTGGCGATCTCAGCTCGCCGACCTTCTCGGTGCTCAAGCTGATGACGTCGGAAACCGCCCGCGATCTGGGCGACCTGGCCACCGATGTGCTCGGCACCGATGCGTGCGCCGACCCCGCGGATGACGAGCTGGTGCATCAGATGCTGGTGGGCAGGGCCCAGACAATCCTGGGCGGCACCAGTGAGATTCAGCGCAACATCCTCGGCGAGCGGGTGCTGGGATTGCCCAAAGAACCGCGGTGACGGCGTCCTCCCGATTCGAGGCGGCGCTGCGTTCGGTGTTGCGGCCCGGCAGCACCGTCGCGGTGGGCGACGGTGTCGGCCAGGTCCGCACTTTGCAGAACGGCGACGCGGTCGGGGCGTTGCTGTCGAGGATGGCACGGCAGGCCGGTGACATCCGACTGGCGCTCGGCTGGCTGCCCGCACCCCTGGATGGCGTCGAGGCCGACACCTTCAGTCAGGTCGTGACGCTGATGCCCGGCTGGGGTGCACGAGGTCTCCTGGAATGCGGCACAGCGCATTTCGTACCCGCCCGGTTGACCGCAGTCGCCGCGGTCATGTCCGACGTACTACGCCCCGATGTGCTGATCACCCGCGTGGTCGAACGTGACGGTGTCATACAGTTCGGCACGGAAGTGTCGTGGCAACGCGGCCTGATCGACGCCGGCGTCCCCGTACTGGCGGTGCTGGACACCAAATCCCCCGCAGCCTGCGCGGGCCCACCCTTGGATCCGGCGACGGTGAAGGTCGTGGGGTGCAGCGATGACGGCCCGTTGCAGATGCCACAAAAGGAGCCAGATCCAGTCCACGAAGCGCTCGCCGATAACGTGCTCCGCTTCGTGCCGGAAGGTGCACAACTGCAGTATGGTCCGGGCCCACTCGGCACGGCGCTGCTGAACCGGACGACGGTGCCCTTGCGCATTGACACCGGATTGCTTACTGATGCAGTGGTTAACCTCGACCGGCGAGGCATGCTGATCGGCACACCGTCGGCAACCTATCTGCTGGGTGCCGACGAACTCTATGACTGGGCCGACGGAAAGCGGATTCTGCACGGGACGGAGTACACCCACGACGCGGCCCGGTTGGCGCGCGGTGGCCCGTTCGTTGCCGTGAACACCGCGATCGAGATCGACGCCTTCGGCCAGGTCAACGTTGAAGGGGTGGGCGACAGAGTGATCGGCGGCATCGGCGGCCACCCCGACTACTGCGCCGCGGCGGCGAAAATTCGCGGTGGGACGTCGATTATCGCCGTGCCGTCTCGCACGAAGGGCCGCTCCCCGTTGGTATCTCAACTCAGCCGACCGGTGTCGACGCCCGCCTACGACATCGACTTGATCGTCACCGAATCCGGCCACGCCGACCTGCGTGGTGCCGACTGGACGCGACGCAGACACCTCATCACCGAACTGTTCGAATAAGGAGCACCATGACTACCCCCTTGAGCGGAAGGGTCGTTCTGGTCACCGGCGGCGGGCGCGGCATCGGCCGCGCGCACTGCCTGGAGCTGGCCCGCCAAGGCGCCGCAGTAGTGGTGAACGACCCTGGGGTGAGCCGAGACGGTACCGGCGGCGCCCAGGGGCCGGCTGCCGACGTCGTTGCCGAGATCGACCAAGCCGGAGGCAAAGCGGTCGCGCACACCGGGTCGGTGGCCTCGTGGGACGACGTCACCGACATGGTGCAGACCGCGGTGTCCACCTTCGGCACCCTCACCGGCGTCGTCAACAACGCCGGCATCGTCCGCGACGCGATGATCACCAGCGCGACCGAGGCCGATTGGGATGCGGTGATCGCCGTGCATCTCAAGGGCACGTTCTCCGTCACCAAGCACGCTTGTGACTATTGGCGCAGCCAGGCCAAGGCCGGCAATCAGATCGACGCGCGCATCGTCAATACCGTTTCCGGAGCAGGGTTGTGGGGCAACGTCGGGCAAAGCGCGTATGGCGCCGCGAAGGCCGCCATCGCGAATCTGACGGTGGTCACGGCGGTGGAGATGCGACGCTACGGTGTTGCCGTGAACGCGATCTCGCCCCTGGCGGTGACCCGGATAAGCGCCGACTTCTTCGGCGGCGAGGCCGCCGAAGACCCGGCCCTGGATCCCGGCCGCAGTTCAGCGGTGGTGGCGTGGCTACAGTCCGCACAGTCATCCTGGCTGACCGGCCAGATCCTGCGGATAAACGGCGACAAGCTCAGCCGCATCCAGGGCTTCACCGAAGCGCCCGGTGTCTACCACGCTAAAGATAGCGCTTCCCTGATGTTCTCAGAGATCGGTCAGGCCGTCAGCTGGCTGTATGGCACCTCTCCGCGCGGCCTGGCCGGACCACTGCCCGTCGAGTAGGATGGAGCGGCAACACCAGTCTCCGGAAGTTGGGGCGTTGCTCGTGCGCGACTACGAGTGGCAATCGCTTGCAGCTCTTAGCTTGTCGCTGCCAGCGGGCAAACACTGTGCCGACTCAGCACAGAAACCCTTGTGACAGATGTGATTACCGCCAGCCAGGACACCACGCATGTGGCGACTCGACCAGCGGTGCCCTATTCGGCTTTCTCGCCGGCCCGCGCGGCCAGCCAGACGGTCCAGGAACCCCGTAGTCTTCGCCGGTCCACGCAGGCGGGTCGACCGCGTCGTGAAAGCAGAGATGTTCGGCAAGTCCACCGAGCAGCGCATCCGACCGGGCGCCTCCTGCCGATCCGGGGTTGGCAAGTAGGACGCCTGGGCGATTGCCGGGCTCAAGTTCGGCGCATCGACCAACGAAATCGAACACGAGTCGCCGACGCGTGGAGTCGAACTCGGAATGGGCAAATGCGTTGCCGGTGCTTGCACACTCGGTTTCACCCGTGCCGCAAAATTCGGGTAACGGCCACGTCTTATCGATTGTGCGCAACCGGAGCCAACTCGTAACGTTGATGCAGGCTGCCCATCAAGAACTCGCCGAGAAAGGACAACGCCATGAAAAAGGTTCTCATCACCGGGGCGGGCACTGGATTCGGACACGAAGTGGCAATGCGTCTTGCCGAAAAGGGGTTCGACGTGATTGCCGCAGTGGAGATCTGGGCCCAGGTGCAAACGTTGAAGCGCCAGGCGGCCGAACGGGGAGTCAACCTGCGAGTCGAAAAGCTGGACGTAACGGACGCAGGGGACCGCAAGAAAGCACTGGCATGGGACGTCGAAATCCTGGTGAACAACGCCGGCGTTGGCGAAGGTGGCTCGACACTCGACATTCCCGCTGCCAACATCCGCCGACAATTCGAGGTAAACGTCACCGGCCCATTGCTATTGACCCAGCGGATCGCCAAGCAAATGATCAAGCGAGGCGAGGGTCGCATCGTCTGGGTTTCATCCCGGGAGGGACTGAACGTCAATCCATTCACCGGGATCTACGCCGCCTCCAAGCACGCCGTCGAGGCTATTGCGGAGACCATGGCCAACGAGCTGCAGGAATTCAACATCGAGGTGGCAACCGTCAACCCAGGCCCGTTCCTGACCGGCTTCAACGACCGGATGTTCCAGACCTGGGAGAGCTGGGAGGACGAGGAATCGGATCGGATCTTCGACTACTCGAAACTCGCCTTCCCCCGAGCGCAATTCGACCCTGAGCCGGTGTACGCAACGATGACAGCGGTCGCCGCGGGTGAGGTCGACACCTACCGCAACCTGGAACCCAAATCGATGCTGGATGAGACCAAGCGCCTCATCGAGGCTCCCTGGAACCGGAAGACGAAAGATGGCCTGGGTAAGCGGCCGGCCAACCTGCAGGCGTCATTCGAGATGAAACCGGAGACGCCCGTCTAGCTGAAGTACTTCTTCGGGCGTTCGACGAACTCGAACACCACGCCGTCGGGTGAACGCAGAAACGCGATGTGCAGGCCGTCGATGGTTGTACCCGGCAGCGGACACCACACCGGCTCACCCTGCAGCTCAATCGACTTCGGTAACTCAGCCAGTGCCCTCGCCAGATTCTCGACGCGAAGCGCACAACGGTACAGCCCCTGCCGATTACCGCCCCAGGGCACCGCGCTGGGAGGCGTATCCGGATGTTGGACCACGGTAAGGCTGAATTGATGCCCGTCCTCGGGCAGAACGTATCTGGCCACCACGCACTCTCGCGACCGAGCGGGGCCGGCCGGCGACAGTTGCTCACCAGAAATCGGTGTCAAACTGGGCTTCTCGATCTCCACGAAGCCGACCGCGGTCAGGAATTCCGCGGTGGCCATCGCATCGATCGCCGCGATCCTAATGCCGGCGAACAGCGCCCCTTTTGACGCCGCGTGCTCAGCGGAACTCTGACACAACTCGACCACCGCGCCATCGGGATCACGCACCAACACCGAATCGGTTCCGGCAATCAGGCCATCGACGCAGTCGCCGACGACGAATCCCGACTGACGCAGCGACGCCGCCGTGCCCCGCAAGTCGTGAACCGCGAACAGCGTCGAGCGAATGCCCGGGCGAACCGGATTACCGCTCGGGTCATGCCTCAGTGGCGGCGTCCGGTACTCGATCGCCTCCAATGCGCAGCCGGAGCGTCCACCCTTGGAATCGAACAGAAACGAAGTAGCGCAGTATGTTTCACCGTCAAGCCCGAGAATGGTGCCATCGATCGCCACCTTCGAGTCCGTTCGCATCCGTGCGGACAACCCCAGGTGTTCAACATATAGCCGCTCGGTAGCGCTCAGCGACTCGCAGTTGAGGTTGACGTGCAGAAAACGCCGGGCAATATCGTCAGACACCACTACAACACAACTGATTTGATCTTGAAGTCGATGATTTCCTGCTCGGTGAGGCCCAGTTCGGCGAGCAGGGCATCGGTGTGTTCGCCATGGCCGGGTGCGCAGTTCAGCTGCAGCGGCGTCTCGTCGAACTGCACCGGGCTGGCCGCCAGGGCGAACTCGTTGTTGTTCGTGTCGGTGGCGCGCGGCAGGTACCCGTTGGCGATGGCCTGCGGGTCGTCATGCACCTCGTGGGCAGTGCGCATCACGTCCCACACCCCGTCGAATCCGGCGAACGCCTTCTCCCAGTGCGAAAGATCCTCGGAGGCAAACGCTTGTCGCAACTCGGCGATGCAGGCGGCGCGGTTGCCGAATCGCACCATCGCGTCGGCGAAGCGCTCATCCTCGATCAGGTCTTGGCGGCCGAGGCGCGCACAGAAGTCGGCCCAGAACCGATCCGCCTGCAGTAGCACGAACGCGATGAACCGGTTGTCGCGCGTCTGGTAGATACTGGCCACCGGGTTGGGCATCGCGTCGAGCTGGAATTTCGGGATGTCCCTGCCGGTGATGCCGGCCCCGACGATGTCGGGGCCCAGCTGCCAGATTGCCGCGTTGAGCAGGGAGACGTCCACCACCGACGGCTCACCGGTGCGCTCCCTCTTTACCAATGCCGCGGCAATACCCGCCGCGATGGCCAGGCCGCCGTAGGAGTCCCCGAAGCCCGGCCGCTGGACCGGAGGGTAGGAGCCGTCGCCGGCCGCGTACGCGTCGCCGATCCCGCCGCGCGCCCAGTACGCGGCCAGATCGAAGCCGCCCTGCGCGGACAGGTCGCCCTTGGTGCCGTAGCCATGCCCACGGGCGTAGATGATCTTGGGGTTGCGCGCCCGGACCTGATCGACGTCGATGCCCATCCGCTGGCGTGAATCCGGCAGTAGGTTGGTGACGAACACATCGGCGGTCTCCAGCAGCTTCATCAGTAGCTCGAGTCCGTCGGGGCTGGAGGTGTCGAGCCCGATGCTGCGCTTGCCGCGGTTGGGCTGCTCGACGAAATGGTTCACTCCCCCTGCGCCGGTGACGATCCCGGAGTTGATCAGGCCACGTTGCGGATCACCGGTTTCGGGGTGCTCGACCTTGATGACGTCGGCGCCCCAGTCTGCGAGCACGGCGCCGGCGGCGGGCACGAATGTCCACGCCGCCAGCTCGACGACGCGGATCCCGCTCAGAATGTCGCTCACAGCGGGTAGCCGATCGTCTTGGTCTGCAGGTGCTGCTCGAATCCCTCGATGCCGTTCTGTCGGCCAATGCCGCTCATCTTGTATCCACCGAACGGAGCGTCGGCGCCGTAGTACATGGCGCTGTTAAGCATCAACGAGCCGGTTCGGACCCGACGGCCGACAGCCATGGCCCGTTCGTCGGAGCCCATGATCGCGCCCGCCAGGCCATAGGTGGAGTTGTTGGCCAACTCGACGGCGCCGTCGTCTCCGCCGTCGTACGGGGTGATGGATAGGACCGGCCCGAAGACCTCTTCTTGGAAGATGGTGTGATCCGGTTCGACGTCGGCAACGACAGTCGGGGCCACGAAATAGCCGCGGTCCAAGCCGTCCGGCACGCCGCCACCGACGGTGACGCGGCCTCCGTCTCGCTTGGCGATCTCGATGTAGTTCAGCACCCGGTCCCGCTGCTTGGCCGAGACCAGCGGCCCACAGAACGTGTTCGGGTCCGAGGGGTCGCCGACACTGAGCGCGCCGAAGGTGGCGGTGGCGACCTCGACGGCCTGCTCGTAGTGCGACCGGGGCACCAGCATCCGGGTGGCCAGCGCGCAGCCCTGACCGGAATGCATCAGCGCGCCGATGCAACCCGGCAGCGCCAGGGTCATGTCGGCGTCGTCCAGCACCAAATACGCCGACTTTCCGCCGAGCTCAAGCATGTTGCGCTTCATGGTGTCGGCCGAGAGCCGCTGGATCAGCCGGCCGACCGCGGTCGACCCGGTGAAGGAGATCATGTCAATCCGCGGGTCGGTGACCAGCACTTGGGCAATGTCGTTGTCCGATGCCGGAACGATATTTACGACACCGGCTGGGATGTCAGTCTTCTCGGCGATGATCCGGCCCCATCGCAGCGCACTCCACGGCGTCTCGATGGCCGGCTTGAGCACCATTGTGTTGCCGGTGGCCAGGATCTGCCCCACCTTGTTGCTGATGATCTCGAACGGGAAGTTCCACGGCGTGATGGCGCCGACGACACCCATCGCCTCCTTCACCACGACGCGGTTGTAGGGCACGCCCATCTTGGCGTCCTGGGCGAGCATTCGCTCCCACTGGAAGGTCGCGATCAGGTCGGCGGGGTACCGGATGGCGTCGGCGAGCGGCCATTCCATCTGCGCGATGTGGGTCATCCCCACCGTCGAGCCAACCTCGGCGATCAACTCGGCGCGGATATCTTCCTTTTCCTCCTGCAACGCATCGTGCAACTGCATCAGGCAGCGTTGGCGGAAGTCGTGGTTTGTGGACCAGTCGGTCGCGTCGAAGGCGACCCTGGCCGCCGCGATGGCTTCCTCCATATCCTGCGCGCCCGCGTCGGTGCACACCCCGAGGACCTCTTCGGTGGCGGGATTGAGGTTGTCGACGGTGCGACCCGTCGCCGACATCCGCAACTGACCGTCGATGTACAGCCGAGTTTCCGGGTTGAACGCAACAGTGTTCAGCGCGACCGGGGAAGCCGTCATTGGCACTACCTCTCGCTTGGCGGGCAATTTGCGCTATCCTACCTCCTTAATAGCTAATTGTTTAGCGGATTAATCGCGGAGCGGGCAGGCCCGAACCGGACGGGAGGGGTGACAGGTGTCCACACCCGGCGCAGGCGTCGACACGCGTGACCTCGCCGCCGATGTGGCGCTGTACCGCCAGCACTTTCGCCGTTATCTGCAGGAGCTCGAATGGGCCGACGAATGGCGCCACGCGGCCTGCACCAGCACCGAGGACGGCTTGACCTTCGACGCAACCGTGCTGTCGCGGCTGCACGCCGCCGGCTGGAACCGCTACGGCTGGCCCGAGGAAGCCGGGGGCCTCGGTGGCGACGAGATCCACCGCGCCGTCTATTACGAAGAGCTCGGCCACGCGATGCTGCCCATACCCGCCCAGCAGTGGACCCTCGAGACGCTCGGTCCCGCGTTGATCAGATTCGCTCCCGCGCTCGCAGCCAAGCATCTGCCGCACTACCTCGACGGTTCCGAATGGTGGGGCCAGTCCTTCTCCGAACCCGAATCGGGTAGCGATCTGGCCAGCTTGCGCACGAGGGCCGTCGAGGACAGCTCGGGCGGATTCGTGGTCAACGGGCAAAAGATCTGGACCAGCCAGGGCCCCACCGCGAAACGACTTGTCGCCCTCGTCCGCACCGGCACACCGGAAAGCCGGCACCGCGGCTTGACCATGTTGATGATCGACGCCGACAGCCCGGGCATAACCGTCCGCCCCATCGCCCTGGCCAGCCGACGCCGCGAGCTTGCCGAGGTCTTCTTCGACGACGTGCGCGTCCCAGCCGAGCGGATCGTCGGCGAGGTCGGCGCCGGTTGGGCCGTGGCGATGTACCTGATGCAATACGAGCGCGGCATGTACGGATACGCAGTACTGAACAAGGTGTCGACGGAACTGGCAAAGCTGCGCGCCGAGATGGCGGAACGCGGCGCCACCGCCGCAGGCCGCGAACGGTTCGCGCGGGTCTACATCGACGTCGAATGCGCGCGCGCACGGACCGCCGCTACCGTCCGCAAGCTGGCGGATGGAACACCCGTCGGGCCGGAAAGCAGCATCGACAAGCTGTTGTTCGGCACCGCAGAGAAAGCGGTCAACGACCTGGTGCTCGACGTCCGGCGCGAGTGGATGATCGCCGGCATCGGATCCGACAGCGCCGCCGAACTCGATTCCGCGCGTGCGGATTGGTGGTATTCGCGGGCCGCGACGGTGATGGGCGGCGCCGTGGAAGTGCAGCGCGGCATCATCGCCGACCACCTCCTCGGGCTACCGAAGGAGAAACGGTGACAACACCGGCCGACGAGAAAATGGCCGACGAATCCTGGCCACTGGTCGAAGAGGCGGTTCACCAACTCTTCGCCGAACTCGCCGCGAAGAACCCGGGCGACCACATCGCGATCGGCCCGCGGCTGGCAGAGCTGGGTTGGTCGGACATCGAGGCCGAGTATCCTTTCGAATCCTGCGAACTCCTGTTCCGCGCACAAGGGCGCTCGCTGGCGCATACCGACTGCCTCGATCGCACGATGCTCGCCGAGCTATCAACTTTGCTAGACGATCCGGTGGACGGGATCGTGCTGCCCAATCTGGACCAGGGTGCTGCCCCCGGCTCCGATGCCGACCGGGTTACTGGCATTATGCTCGGGCCGCTCGACGGACATGGCCGGCTGGTGGTCCCGGTGTCCGGTCCAATGCGGACGGTGTCGATCGGCGTGGTCGGCGCCGACGAGCTGACCGGGCAGCGGCTGAACACCTTTGACCCGTCCGTGCATTGGACATCGGTGTACGGCCCGATGCGCGGGCCACTCAAGGATGCGTCCACCGAGTGGAATAGGACCATCGCCGCGGCACACCGTGGGCTGGCCACCGAACTCGTCGCGCTAGCCGAGCGGGCCCTACGGATCGCCGTGCAACACATCAGCGTTCGCGTCCAGTATGGGTCGCCGATCGGAGCCTTCCAGTCGCCGAGGCATGCGCTGGCCGATGCCTGGGCCCGTCTCAAGGGTGTCCGAGCGCTGCTCGACGAGTCCTGGCGACACGGTGACGAACTGCTGGCACTCAGCGCCAAGGCGGCCGCGGGCCGCGCCCATCGCGCCGTCGCCGACGTCGCGCTACAGGTTTGCGGCGCAATCGGATTGACCTCCGAACACGAGCTGCATCGCTACGTCTCCCGGGGCTTCCAGATCGATTCGCTGTGTGGTTCGCACCGCCAACTCGAGGACACGATCGCCGAGCACCTCTTCGACAGCTACTCCCCCGGCCGCCCGCTGCCCGTGCTCACTTCCTGCCACTGAGCGCCGATCGGACCGGAAAGAAGTAGTCATGCGCCGCAATATCTTCGATGACATTCACGACGAGTTCCGCGCCACCGCTCGAGCGTTCTTCGAACGCGACTGTGCGCCCCACACAGAGGAGTGGGAACGCGACGGCAAAGTCAGTAGAGAGGCGTGGCGTTCCGCCGGCGAGCACGGCCTGATCGGCTGGGCGCTGCCGGAGAAATACGGCGGTCTGGGGATCGACGACTTCCGGTTCAACCAGATCGTTTCCGAGGAGATGTTCGGCACCGGGTCGGTGGGCATTGGCCTGGGGGTTCAAAACGACATCCTGGTTCCGTATCTGAACGACTTGACCAGCGAGGAGCAGAAGGAGCGCTGGCTGCCCAAGTTCGTCTCCGGGGAGTACATCGGCTCGATCGCGATGAGCGAGCCCGCCGCCGGCTCGGATCTCGCCGGCATTAAGACCTCTGCGCGCGACGACGGCGACGCGTGGATCGTCAACGGCCAAAAGACATTCATCAGCAACGGCCTGCTGTCAAAGCTGGTCCTCACCGCCGTCAAGACCGATCCATCGGCGCGACATAAGGGAATCAGCCTCCTGATGATCGAGGACGGCATGGGCGGATTTATCCGCGGTCGCAAACTGGACAAGATCGGTCAATATTCGGCCGACACCGCCGAGTTGTTCTTCGAGAATGTCCGGGTCCCCAAGGACAACCTGGTCGGTGAGCTCAACAGGGGCTTCTACCATCTGGTTTCACATTTGCCCAGCGAGCGGGTCGGCATCGCGTGTTACGCGCTACCCGCGGCGCGTCGTGCCCTCGAGCTCACGATGAGCTACGCGTCCGAGCGCATCGCGTTCGGACAACCGATCGGCAAGTTTCAGGTCAACCGGCACTTCATCGCCGAAATGCAGACCAAACTCGACGCGGCGCAGACGTATCTGGATCAGTGTGTCCTGGCGCTTAACGCGGGCCAGCTGTCCGACCGGGACGCGGCCGGGCTGAAGTGGTGGACCTCCGAGATCCAGTGGGAGATCATGGACCGCTGCCTGCAGATCTACGGAGGCTACGGCTACATCAACGAATACGAGGTCGCCCGATTATGGCGGGATGCGCGGGTACAACGGCTCTACGGCGGCACCACCGAGATCATGAAGGATCTGATGGGCCGGGCGATGGGGTTCTAATGCCGGTACGTCCATTAATCTTGAAATAGTTAGCGATTTTCGTACCGTTTCAGACCAGTAGCCCGCGGAGGAACACATGAAGGTCAACAGCCTTCGAGAGCCGAAGATGGCCGATCGGGTGGCCACCGTGCTGCGCAGGATGTTCGTTCGCGGCGAAATCCCCGAGGGCGCCATGCTTCCGCCCGAATCCGAACTGATGGAACGGTTTGGCGTGTCGCGGCCCACCCTGCGCGAAGCGTTTCGCGTGCTCGAGTCCGAGTCGCTGATCCACGTGCATCGCGGTGTGCGCGGGGGCGCCCAGGTGACCAGGCCCAAGCGTGAGACGCTGGCCCGTTACGCGGGCCTCATGCTCGAGTACGACAGCGTCACGCTCAAGGACGTCTATGACGCTCGGGTGGCCATCGAGACGCCCATGGTGGTTCAGCTGGCAAAGGACCGCAATCCTGCCGTCATCGCCGAACTCGAGCAGATCGTCGAGGCGGAAGGCCAACTCACGCCGGGAAGCTCAGCCGTCGATCAGTTGACCGACTTCCACGCCGCGATAGCACAGCTGTCCGGTAACAAAACTCTTCAGATGGTCAGTGAGATGCTGCATCACATCATCGAGAAGGCCAATCGGTCGCTGCAACCCACCCAGGGCGCGAAGGCCGAACAGGCGGTGCGCCGGTCCGCCAAGACCCACCGGATGGTGCTGGACCTGATCAAGTCAGGCGAAGCCGAGAAAGCGGGTGAGTTATGGAGCCGTCACCTACGTAAGGCCGAGGAATTCTTGTTCGAGGGGTCTAAAACGTCGACGGTGCTCGATCTTTTCGAATGACCGTCTTATTTCTTTGACCGGGCGCGGAACGCTGCGACGCGGTCCTTGAATTCCGTTGTGGTGAATGAGGTGTATTCGGCCGCCAGCGCATACTCCAGCACGCCGAGCGCGGCACGCGAGAGGTGCATGTTCATCGCCTTCTTGGTCTCTCGAACCGCCTGCGCCGGCATCGCGGCCAGCCGCTCCCCCAACGCCACGGCCTCGTCCAGCACCTTGTCGTCACCGGCAACGCGGGTCACCAAGTTGAGCTGCTTGGCGATGTCGGCGGTGATCTTGTCGCCAAGCAACACGTACTCCTTGGCCTTCATCATCCCGATGAGCAGCGGCAACATGGCGGCCCCGCCGTCGCCGGCGACCAGTCCCACCGGGACATGGGGATCGGCGAGGTAGCTGCTTTCGCCCATCACCAGCAGATCCGACAACAACGCGATGGAGCACCCCAGGCCTACCGCGGCCCCGTTGACCGCCGACACCAGTGGCTTGCCGAAGTTGATAACCGCCTGGAAAACCGTTCGAGCCTCGGCAATCTGGAATGCCCGGGCCTCGGGGTCGTCGATCAAGCGGCCGAACATGACCATGTCACCACCTGCCGAGAACGCCTTGCCCACGCCGGTGGTGACGACCGCCCGGACGTCATCGTCTTGCTCTAGCCCCCGCCAGATGCCGGCGAAGGCATGGTGCAGTTCCTCGTTGACGGCATTGAGTGCGTCGGGCCGGTTGATGCTGACAACGTGGACGGCGCCGGCCTTCTCGACCAACAGCCAGGGGGCGAAGTCTTCGTAACCGGACAGCGTGGAGAGCGCAGATGAACTGGTCATTTCCGAGTTCCTAGCTTTTGTCGCTGGAGAGGATCGTCACGGCCGAAACCGCGGTCGGCCCACCGATATTGTGGGCCAGGCCAACTCGTGCACCATCGACCTGGTTCTCGGCTTTGCCGCGCAGTTGGTTGAAGAGTTCGTAGCACTGCGCCACGCCGGTGGCGCCGGGGGGATGACCCTTGGCCTTCAGACCGCCGCTGGGATTGATCGGGATCGAACCGCCGACGTAATGCTCACGCCCTTCCACCAGCTTGTAGGCCTCGAACCGGTTGGCGAAACCCAGGTCCTCGTAGCTGATCAACTCGACACCGGTGAAACAGTCGTGCACCTCAGCGACGTCGATATCGCGCGGAGTCATGCCGGCCATCCGCATCGCCGCCTTCGCGGCACGTACGGTCGGCGGGAACGTGGTCATGTCGGCCTTGTGTTGGTGCATCACCCGGTCCATTCCCAACCCCACACCGCGCACCCACACGGGTCGATCCGTGTAACGGTCTACGACATCCTCGGCGGCCAGAATCACCGCGGCGGCACCGTCACTTTGCGGAGTGCAATCGTACAGCCCGAACGGATCCACCACCATCGGCGCAGCCAGCGCCTGCTCAACGGTGATCTCGTAGCGCAGTTGGGCTTTGGGGTTCTTGACGGCGTGGAAGTGGTTCTTGACCGCAACCATCGCCATGTGCTCTTTGGTGGCCGGCGACTCGTGCAGATAGCGGGTCACGTGCAACGCGAAGTTGGCGGGCGCAACCAAGCCCAGCGGATAGTCCCAGGCATTGTCCCGCGTCATCGCCGCCCAGTCCCAAAATGTGGTGTCCGACGCGGTTTCCCGAACCTTGTCCGCGCCGACCACCAGCACCACATCGTAGAGTCCGGACGCGATGGCCAGTGTCCCGTTGCGGATGGCATCGTTTCCTGTCGCACAGGCATTTTCGACTCGGGTCACGGGGATGTCGGTGAGGTCGAGGGTGTCCGCCAGGATCCCGGAGGGGAAGCCGTCGGTGGTCGACAGCTCGCCGAACCAGGCCGCCTCGACCTCGGACTTGTCGATGCCCTTATCGACGTGTGACACACAATCGGCGTAGGCCATCGGGATCAGATCCTTGATGCCGAGTTCAAAATGTTCGGCGAACGGCGTCATGCCCGCGCCGACCATCGCTACCCGCCTCACCGCGATGCGCCTTGTGATTCGCGGCCCGGCCAGAACGCGTACCCGTAGTCGGGTATGCCCGCACGTGTGGCGATCCTGCGCAGGACAACCGAACCGGCCTGGCCGATGCTGGATCCGCCGGCGACCGCCCCGGTCACCTTCAGCAATACCCGTATCGGGCTGTCGTCGAGTTGGACGACCGCCAGCGAGTACGGGCTGGGCAGATCCGGGACCGGAATACGGACAGTGGTTTGCGTGTAGATTGTTCCGGTGCGTGGCAACGGCTCCAGCCGGTACTCGGCGACCAGGCCGCCGGACGAATCGACCCGCGCCCGCGGTGGGAACACCGGGGCCGAGTCGATGCCCGGTCTCTCGTCGAATATCGCCGCCTCCCAGCGCAGTTTGGGTTCGAAAGCGCGGGAATACGCGGCTAACGAGATCGGGATCCCACCACCCTGCGCGGTGCGGGTTTTGGGCAGCTCACCCACGAGTGTCTCGTCTCGGCTCACCGTCGGCGCGGTCCCGGCATTCGTCAAGCGCGCGACCGTCACCATCGACTGCTCGATCGCGATAATCATTCCATCGGAGCGACTTTCCATCGCGGCCGCGATCAGTCGGATCACCGCGGCGGCCGAACTGCTCGGGTCCACCTGGGCGGCAACGGTATTAAAGCCCGACCCGAGCTCCTTCACATGCACGCCGGCAACAACCGCAACCACTGGCGAGTCGGGGAGGTTGAGCCCGGCCAGCGTCGATTTCACACCGACCTCACGCTGCAGCCGGGGGTCGGCGTAGCGGTGGCGGACGCCATCCTGGCCGCGAGCCACGGTAGGTAGGCTGCGGTTCCCCCGGGCGACAGGCGTGATGGCCGCGCCAGCGTCGCCCAGCAATGCGGCCGCGGCGCCTGCCGCGGCGTCCGAATCGTCGGCGGCGATGACAAGCGTGCCCGCCTCACCCGCCACGAGCTGGTCCAGCACCGCGGGAGCACCACCGAGCACCTCGGTGACCTGTACGTCGGCGGTTAACGACAGGCCGGCCAGCAGCACCGCCCCGTTACCGCCCTCGAGTAACGGGAAGTCCCGCGACACCATCACCACCCGACGCGCCGAGGCGTTCGGGTCGGCGGCGCGCCCCGCTGCCACCGCCATGGTGAGAGCGTCTTCGTCTGGACCGGTCACCCGTTGGTCATGCTGACACCACGGGGGCAGGTAGGTGCCCACAGATTGGATCTCACTCACAGCCGTCAGACCCCGCTTACGTCCGGTTCGTTACTTAATAAGGTATATAGTTATAGCATTCCGGGCAAGCGCGGGACGCACTGCGGCAGGAATGACGGAAGGACCTTGAAAGGACCCCGAACTGACACCGAACGTCTATGTGCCCCGCGCAGCCGCTGCCGGCGATACCGTCAACCGGGTGAGCGTGTTCGAGGAACTGACAGCCAGCGAACCCGGACTGACCGCACTACGGGAGTCGGTTCGCGAATTTCTGCGCAACGACCGCGCCGAGTTCGGCTGGCAGCCCACGGTCGACGCCTGGCTGTCGCAATGGGACGAGGCTTTCAGCGCCAGACTCGGGGACGCCGGCTTTCTGGGCCTGACCATTCCTAACGCCTACGGCGGACGGGAACGCAGCCACATCGAGCGCTACGTCGTGACCGAGGAACTGCTCGCGCACGGCGCCCCGGTGGCTGCGCACTGGGTGGCCGACCGTCAAGTGGCACCCGCGGTTATGACCTACGGCACTGACGATCAGCGACAACGGATTCTGCCGCGCATCGCGAAAGGACGACTGTTCTCGGCGATCGGAATGAGCGAGCCGCAGGCCGGCTCCGACCTCGCCGCGGCGTCGACCAGGGCCGACCGCACTGGCGGCGGCTGGATACTCAATGGCAGGAAGATCTGGACCAGTGGCGCACACCGCGCCCACCAGATCGTGGTACTGGCCCGGACCAGCCCGCCGGACCAGGGGCACCGACACACCGGATTCAGCCAGTTCATCGTCCCGACCGATGCCAAGGGTGTGCGCATCGAGCCGATCGTCTCAATGGACGGCGACCATCATTTCAACGAAACCGTCTTCGAGGAGGTGTTCGTCGGCGATGCCGACGTGCTCGGCGAGATCGGCAACGGATGGCTTCAGGTGACGGCCGAGTTGTCGTTCGAGCGCAGCGGTCCCGACCGGATCCTATCCACCGCTCCCCTCATCGTGGAGTGTCTGCACGCACTATCGGAATCCCCGTCGCCGACGGACCACCGGACGGTCGCCGACGTCGGCCACCTGCTGGCACGCCTGATTTCCCTTCGCCAGCTATCGATCTCGGTCGCCCGCTCGCTGTCTTATGGAGCCGACCAGACTAATCGGGCGGCGCTGGTCAAAGATCTCGGCACCCGCTTCGAGCAGGAATCGGTGGAAAGAGTCGCCGACCTTATGGACGGCCTTCCGCTAGACCCAAGCCTTCGCGCGATGCTTGACCGCGGCCGATTGCACAAACCGATGTTCACGCTGCGCGGCGGTACGAACGAAGTGTTACGCGGCGTCGTCGCACGAGGGATGGGATTGCGTTGAGTACGTGGCTGTCCGGCGGGGTGATCGACAATGCACCGGCCAACGATGCGTCATCCGAATTGCGACAGCTCGTCGACGACATCGGTCGCAGGTCCTTCGATGCCCGCGTCGGCAGGCGCACCCGCCCCGAGAAATTTGACGGCACACTGTGGCGCGTGCTGGAGGAGACCGGCCTGGATCGGCTGACCAGCACACCCGACCTCGGGGCGATGCCGGCTGATGCCGCGGTGGTACTGCACGGCTTGGCGCGCCACGCCGCAACGGTACCGATCGCCGAGACCGACCTGTTGGCGTGCTGGCTACTCCGCGAAGCCGGGCGCGAGGCGCCATCGGGGCCGTTGACGGTCGCGGTCGCGCAGGGTGTCATTTCGAACGGCATGATCACTGGAACGGCCCGCGAGGTGCCGTGGGCGCAGCAAGCGGCCGCGGTCGTGCTGACAGCGCGCACGCCGGACGCGTTACACGTAGGCATCATGCACCGCCCCGAGATCCAGGCCGGTCACAATCTGGCCGGCGAGCCGCGTGACGCAATCGAATTCGCTATCCCCGTCGATCAGTTGACCGCTCTGCCGACGTCGGTCGCCGACGAATTGTCCTGTCGCGGTGCGTGGGCGCGCTGCTGCCAGACGATCGGCGCTCTGGACGCCGCCGCCGAACGCACCGTTACCCACACCCGGGAACGATCACAGTTCGGCCGTCCATTGAGCGCCTTCCAGGCGGTGCAACACGCCCTGGCCACCATGGCCGGTGACATCGAACGCGCACGCGCGGTAACGACGGTGGCGGTCGCCGCCGCCGACGAATACGGTTTCGCCGCTGCACAGACCAGCCAGGCCGTCACGGTCGCGAAAGTCGTTCTCGGACAGGTGGTCGATCCAGTCACCACGATCGCCCATCAATTACACGGCGCCATCGGCGTCACCGCAGCACACCCACTGTGGCTCGCGACCCTACGCGCGCAGGACTGGATCGGCGAGTTCGGCAGCACGACCGAGCACGCCCACCGCCTGGGCGCGGGTGGAATTGCAGCGCAAGCCTTGTGGGACATCGATCTTCTGTGACCGAAAGGAGCCCGATGTCGTCCGTATCCCGACAGACCGCCGAACCATCCACCACGGCGGTGGTTTGCGTGGAGTGTCAGAACGGCGTGCTGGGACCTAACCCCGTGCTCCCGATGCTCGGTGCCGACACCCAAGATTTGGTCAGCAGCATCGGTCGGCTACTGAATGCGGCGCGAAGCTGCGGGGCCGCCGTTGTCCACGCGACCTTCGATGGCCTGCTCGGGAATGACCATGTCGGCTCGGCGCGCCTCTGGCGCGCCCTCAGCCCGGCCACCAAGGGATGGACGCCCGGCAGCACACCCACCCAGGTCATCCCCGAACTGCTGGGGCCGGCCGACCTCGTTGTCCCTCGCCACCATGGGCTGTATCCGACCCTGGACACCGAACTGCTGCCAGTGCTGGCCAGCCTTGGAGTGCGTGACGTTGTCCTTGCCGGAGTGTCATTGAACCTCGCGCTGCCGTTCACCGCCGGCCACATGTCCCAGCTGGGGTATCGGGTAGTGGTACCCCGCGATGCCGTCGGCGGCACTCCCGCTGACTATGCCGAATTAGCAATCGCGCACACGATGGCGATGCTGGGCACCATTACGACGGTCGAGGCACTGATTGCGGAGTGGGTGACACACCCTTAGACCGATCCGGCTCCAGGTCCCGATCATTCGCAGGCGAGTTGCAGGTGCCCGAGGCGCCGCACCAGGAGACTCGGAAGCCACCGCCCCGTATCAGTAGCATGGAAGTGTGAGGTTCGCTCCAAGAGCTGACCCAGCACGATCTTCGCCTCCAACCGTGCGAGCGCGGCACCAATGCAGAAGTGCGCACCCTTGCCGAAGGTGATGTGATTTTTCCCAGCGGATCGATTCAGCCGGAACTGTGCGGGATCGTCGAAGTGCGCCGGGTCCCTGTTGGCCGCGCCCCACAGCAACAGCAGGCGTGAACCCGCTTTGAGTTCCGTCCCGCACAGCGTGGTGTCGTTGACGACGTGGCGGTAGTGGCCGCGAAATGGAGGTTCGTAGCGCAATACCTCTTCCAGAAAGGCGCCGAGCAGTTCCGGTTGATCGCGTACCTGCTGTTGGATGTCGGAGCGGACCGCCAAAATCCATGCGGCGGAACCGATTAACGAGGCAGTGGATTCACCTCCGGCACTGAACAGCGTGATCATCATGACCTGCGCCGTGATCTCGTCTAGTTCGCCCGAGGCGCATGCGGTGGCAAGGTCCCCAAGCAGGTTGTCTTGTGGGTTGCCGGCGGCCTCCCGCAACTGCTCGACGATGTAGCCGCTGAGTTCCGTCACCGCGACGCCCGCGGCATCCAGTTGATCCTGGGTGACAAGTCCTTCCAGCAATTGGGTTGCGGCGTATCCCCACCGGACAAGCTTGTCGATGTCCGTGTCGGGGACGCCGATGATTCGTCCGACGATCATCATCGGCAGTCGATTGGCCATGGCGCCCATCCATTCAATGCGCCCTCCTTGTTCGCCGGCATCCCATAGCTGAGCGGACGTTTCCGCGATGAACGGCTCGAAGGCCCGAATGCGCTTCGCCGCCAATTGCGGGAGCAGCGTCCGGCGGTGGACCGAGTGCGCGGGATCGTCCGCCGTCGCCAGCGCCTGCGTCGCGCCGCCGAGTTCTCCCATCGCGAACGCGGCGACCGTTCCATCGGCTTGATACGTCATGGTCGCGGTCAGGTTCGAGGAGAAATCGTCGAACCGGGCGGCGGCTTCGTTGACGGCGTTCCAACTCGACACCGCATAGAAGTCTGAATCACCGATCCGGTGGACGTGCCCAGCCGCGTGCATGTGCCGGTAAAGAGGGTGTGGATCTTGCAGGTACGCATCGTCAAAGAGGGCGATGCCGAGGCCACCTTCCGGCGATGTCATTTCTCCACGCTGGGCGGCGACGATAGCGGAGTCAAGCAATCACGGCGAAGTTGAAATCGCCCGTAGCCAGCGAAGGTGGCTGTCATCTCACGAAACCTCATCCGCCTGCGCTTACCGTGAGACAATGGCAGGTCAATGTCTCAGATTTGCGATGACAGTCCGGCTACGTTACTAAGGCGCGTTCTAGTGGTTCGAGAAGATTGGGTCGTCGGTGGTGACCGCCGCGCCGCGGCGGCGGATCGCATTTACGCCGCCGCCGCTGACCTCGTTGTCCGCGATGGGTTGGATGCGTTCGACATCGAAACCTTGGCGGCGCGTGTGCATTGTTCGAGGGCCACCATCTATCGCTATGCAGGCGGTAAAGCGCAGATACGAGACGCGGTTCTGATGCGCATCGCTGCGGGCATCATTGACACCGTTCGGCGTGCAGTCGAGGGTCTCAGTGGCTCCGAGCGGGTCGTCACCGCAATCAGTGTGGCACTCGAAGAGATCGGGTCGGACCCGGTGCGGCGACTGATGATGAGTTCGAGCAAAGCGCTTGAACTGAGCGAGCTGCACTCGTCACCAGTGCTTGGCCGAATCGCCGCCGAACTCACCGGACTTACCGACGACGACCCGCAGGCGGCGCTGTGGATCGTCCACGTGGTGTTGTCCCTTGCTTACCTGCCTATCGGCAACAAGCAAACCGAACAGGAGGTTCTGCGGCGGTTCGTCGCTCCGGCTTTCGACTCGACACTCAACTCCGCGGAAGGCCCAACACCCGCTGGGCGATGATGTTGCGCTGAATTTCGGATGTGCCGCCGGAGATGGTGCCTGCGAAGCTGCCCGCATAACGGGCGAACCAACTTCGCGGCGAATGGTCCATCCCGAGCGCGTTGTAGTTGGAGGTGGATGCGGGATGGATCAGCCCATCCGCGCCGGCGGCGGCCAGAGCGTGCTCGGTCGCGGTCTGCCCGGCCTCCGACCCCAGCACCTTCAGCACCGACAACGCGGCGACGTCTTCCTCTCCGCGCGATGCGCGGGCCAGCGCCGCCGAACCCAGCAGGCGCAGGGCCTGATCGTCCATCACCAGGGTGGCGTAGTGGTCCCGGTCGAGAGCGGTTGCGGGATGGACGTCTTGCACCAGGTCGCGCAGCCGGTCGGCGAAACTCATCCAGAGCATGGTGCGTTCGTGGCCCAGCGATCCGTTGGCAACCCGCCAACCGCCGTCGAGCTCGCCGAGCAAGTTCTCGGCGGGAACCCTTGCGTCGGTGAAGAACACCTCGTTGAAATCGAGATGGTCACGGTCGTACACGTAGGCGAACGGCCGGCACTCGACGCCGGCGGTGTCCGTGGGGATGATCAGGACGCTGATGCCCTTGTGTTTCGGGGCTTCGGGATTGGTGCGCACGAAGGTGAGTACGACATCCGAGTCGTGGGCTCCAGAGGTCCACACCTTCTGCCCGTTGACCACGAAGTCGTCGCCGTCCCGGACGGCCGTCGTTCGTAGGCCGGCCAAATCAGAGCCGGCGCCCGGTTCGCTCATCCCGAGGGCTGCCGTCATGTCGCCGCGCAGGATCGGCACCGCCCATCGCCGTTTCTGCTCGGGAGTGCCGAACGTCAGTAGCGATGCCGCGATGATTCCCACGCCCTGCGGGTTGAAGGACTGATAGATCCGCCGGCGGGATAGTTCCTCGCGGTGCACGAACTGCTGCAGAAGCGTGGCGTTGCGGCCACCGAATTCCCGTGTATTGCCGGGCAACAGCCAGCCATGATCGAACTGCAACCGCTGCCAGCGTCGGGCCCATTCCGGGATGTGCGACGTGGATTGGGAGCGCTCGGCCGCTTCGGTCTGCGTGGGCAGGTGTTCGTCGAGGAAGGCGACGAATTCGGATCGGAACGCCTCAACGTCCGAATCAAAGGTCAGCTGCACGACGCTCCTTTCCGGTCGACACCCCCGTTTCAAGATATCAAGTACTTCATATTACTGTGGAGATGGTAAGACCACCCAGCCACAGCAGGAGGGCGATTTGCTCGACGGAGAGAAGATCCTCGTCACCGGAGTCACCGGCAAAATCGCCTTTCCCATCGCGCGGGCACTGGCCCAACGCAACGAGGTGTGGGGCGCGGCGCGCCTGCGCGATCCCCAGGACATCGACAATCTCGTCGCGGCCGGGATCACGCCGCTGCCGCTGGACATGTCCACGGGCGACTTCTCCGCTGTCCCCAACGACTTCAGTTACGTCTTCCATGCCGCGGTGGATACCGGCACCGGCGACTGGCAGCGCTGTCTCAAGACGAACGCGCACAACTCCGGTGAACTGCTCTATCATTGCCGCACGGCAAAGGGTTTCGTGCTGTGTTCGACCGGATCGATCTACGGATATCCCGGCCGGCGCCCGCTGACCGAGGCGGACGGTCCCGGCGTGCCGCTGCGGGCGAATTACAGCTTCTCCAAGGTCGCCGCGGAGTCGGTGTGCAGCTGGATCTCGGAGCGGTTCGGAATTCCACTGACCATCATCCGGATCTGCTCAACGTACGGCCCGCAGGGCGGGGCGCCGTCCGACCGATTCGAGATGATGTTGGCGGGCAAGACGATTCGGCTCTATCCCGACGCGCCGAACAACTACAACCCGATCTACGAGGACGACTACGTTGAACTCGGAATCCGCGCCATGGAGGTTGCCGCCTCGCCGCCCATCGTCGTGAACTGGGCCGGTAGCGAGACGGTGAGCGTCGAGGACTACTGCGCGTACATGGGCCAGCTGGTCGGTATCGAGCCGTCGTTCGACTACACGCCCGAAGCGCATACCCCGCTCTGGCCGGACGTCACCTACATGCACCAGGTGCTCGGACGCACCAAGGTCAGCTGGCGCGACGGTTTCCGGCGGATGATCCGGGCACGCCACCCGGAACTCGAACTCGCCGACGTCGACTCGACCACCCGAGAGGTTCAACGCTGATGCGGTTGCCCGGCAGACCATCCGACGAGATCCCCGACATCCTCGCGACCGGCAACGGCGGCGTCACCACGACGTTCGTGTCCATGGCGACCCGACACCCCGACGGCACCGACGCCGACTACCTGCAGTGGCACACCCTCGACCACCGGCCCGAGCAGCACCGGCTCAGCGCCGTCCGGGCCTCATTGCGCCTCGTGTCAACGCCCGCATGCCGCGCGGCCAGGGCGGTGCGGCACGACCGTTTCGATGCCGTGGATCACGTCATGACCTATTTCTTCGCCGATGTCGCTGGCATGGATGGATTTCTCACGCTATCCGACGCGCTGGGCAATGCCGGGCGCAAACTTCCGCTGTTGCCGCACGTCGAGCGTGGCGTCTACGAGGTGCAGAGCCGACTTGCCGCGGCGCGCATAAAAGCCGGCGCCGACGTGCTGCCCTGGTGGCCGGCGCGCGGCGTCTACCTGCTACTGGAAACGCACGAGGCACCAACGACCGAACTGCTTGAGGTGGAGGGTGTCGCCGGAATCTGGTCAACGGCCGCACTCGACGTCGGTCCGGCACTGGCGAGCGCCCCGGCGGGGCAGCAACTCACCTATTGCTTCCTCGACGACGACCCGGTCGCCACCGCGGAGCGGCTACGGCCCATCCTCGACAAGCGTTGGGA
>CAVQSX010000026.1:0-34833 GCA_963715905.1 uncultured Actinomycetota bacterium | reverse complement strand
GAGGTTCGCTCCAAGAGCTGACCCAGCACGATATCGCCTCGACCTGTGCGAGCGTGGCACCGATGCAGAAGTGCGCACCCTTGCCGGAGGGTGATGTGCTTTTTCCCAGCGGATCGATTCAGCCGGAACTGTGCGGGATCGCGAAGTGCGCCGGGTCCCTGTTGGCCGCGCCCCACAGCACAGCAGGCGTGAACCCGCTTTGAGTTCCGTCCCGCACAGCGTGTGGTCGTTGACGCCGTGGCGGAGTGCCCGAATAGAGGTTCGGAGCGCAAGAACTCTTCCAGAAAGGCGCCGAGCAGTTCCGGTTGATCGCGTACCCGCTGTTGGATGTCGGAGTGGACCACCAAAATCCATCGGTGGAACCGATTAACGAGGCAGTGGATTCACCTCCGGCACTGAACAGGGCGATCATGGCGACCTGCGCCGCGATCTCGTCTAGTTCGCCCGAGGCGCATGCGCTGGCAAGGTCCCCAAGCAGGTGTCGTCGGTTGCCGGCGGCCTCCTGCAACTGCTCGACGATGTAACCGCTGAGTTCCGTTACCGCGATGCCTGCGGCATCCAGTTGATCCTGGGGCTAGTCCTTCCAGCAATTGGGTTGCGGCGTATCCCCACCGGACAAGCTTGTCGATGTCCGTGTCGGGGACGCCGATGATTCGTCCGACGATCATCATCGGCAGTCGATTGGCCATGGCGCCCATCCATTCAATGCGGCCTCCTTGTTCGCCGGCATCCCATAGCTGAGCGGACGTTTCCGCGATGAACGGCTCGAAGGCCCGAATGCGCTTCGCCGCCAATTGCGGGAGCAGCGTCCGGCGGTGGACCGAGTGCGCGGGATCGTCCGCCGTCGCCAGCGCCTGCGTCGCGCCGCCGAGTTCTCCCATCGCGAACGCGGCGACCGTTCCATCGGCTTGATACGTCATGGTCGCGGTCAGTTCGAGGAGAAATCGTCGAACCGGGCGGCGGCTTCGTTGACGGCGTTCCAACTCGACACCGCATAGAAGTCTGAATCACCGATCCGGTGGACGTGCCCAGCCGCGTGCATGTGCCGGTAAAGAGGGTGTGGATCTTGCAGGTACGCATCGTCAAAGAGGGCGATGCCGAGGCCACCTTCCGGCGATGTCATTTCTCCACGCTGGGCGGCGACGATAGCGGAATGAAGCAATCACGGCGAAGTTGAAATCGCCCGTAGCCAGCGAAGGTGGCTGTCATCTCACGAAACCTCATCCGCCTGCGCTTACCGTGAGACAATGGCAGGTCAATGTCTCAGATTTGCGATGACAGTCCGGCTACGTTACTAAGGCGCGTTCTAGTGGTTCGAGAAGATTGGGTCGTCGGTGGTGACCGCCGCGCCGCGGCGGCGGATCGCATTTACGCCGCCGCCGCTGACCTCGTTGTCCGCGATGGGTTGGATGCGTTCGACATCGAAACCTTGGCGGCGCGTGTGCATTGTTCGAGGGCCACCATCTATCGCTATGCAGGCGGTAAAGCGCAGATACGAGACGCGGTTCTGATGCGCATCGCTGCGGGCATCATTGACACCGTCCGGCGTGCAGTCGAGGGTCTCAGTGGCTCCGAGCGGGTCGTCACCGCAATCAGTGTGGCACTCGAAGAGATCGGGTCGGACCCGGTGCGGCGACTGATGATGGTTCGAGCAAAGCACTTGAACTGAGCGAGCTGCACTCGTCACCAGTGCTTGGCCGAATCGCCGCCGAACTCACCGGACTTACCGACGACGACCCGCAGGCGGCGCTGTGGATCGTCCACGTGGTGTTGTCCCTTGCTTACCTGCCTATCGGCAACAAGCAAACCGAACAGGAGGTTCTGCGGCGGTTCGTCGCTCCGGCTTTCGACTCGACACTCAACTCCGCGGAAGGCCCAACACCCGCTGGGCGATGATGTTGCGCTGGATTTCGGATGTGCCGCCGGAGATGGTGCCTGCGAAGCTGCCCGCATAACGGGCGAACCAACTTCGCGGCGAATGGTCCATCCCGAGCGCGTTGTAGTTGGAGGTGGATGCGGGATGGATCAGCCCATCCGCGCCGGCGGCGGCCAGAGCGTGCTCGGTCGCGGTCTGCCCGGCCTCCGACCCCAGCACCTTCAGCACCGACAACGCGGCGACGTCTTCCTCTCCGCGCGATGCGCGGGCCAGCGCCGCCGAACCCAGCAGGCGCAGGGCCTGATCGTCCATCACCAGGGTGGCGTAGTGGTCCCGGTCGAGAGCGGTTGCGGGATGGACGTCTTGCACCAGGTCGCGCAGCCGGTCGGCGAAACTCATCCAGAGCATGGTGCGTTCGTGGCCCAGCGATCCGTTGGCAACCCGCCAACCGCCGTCGAGCTCGCCGAGCAAGTTCTCGGCGGGAACCCTTGCGTCGGTGAAGAACACCTCGTTGAAATCGAGATGGTCACGGTCGTACACGTAGGCGAACGGCCGGCACTCGACGCCGGCGGTGTCCGTGGGGATGATCAGGACGCTGATGCCCTTGTGTTTCGGGGCTTCGGGATTGGTGCGCACGAAGGTGAGTACGACATCCGAGTCGTGGGCTCCAGAGGTCCACACCTTCTGCCCGTTGACCACGAAGTCGTCGCCGTCCCGGACGGCCGTCGTTCGTAGGCCGGCCAAATCAGAGCCGGCGCCCGGTTCGCTCATCCCGAGGGCTGCCGTCATGTCGCCGCGCAGGATCGGCACCGCCCATCGCCGTTTCTGCTCGGGAGTGCCGAACGTCAGTAGCGATGCCGCGATGATTCCCACGCCCTGCGGGTTGAAGGACTGATAGATCCGCCGGCGGGATAGTTCCTCGCGGTGCACGAACTGCTGCAGAAGCGTGGCGTTGCGGCCACCGAATTCCCGTGTATTGCCGGGCAACAGCCAGCCATGATCGAACTGCAACCGCTGCCAGCGTCGGGCCCATTCCGGGATGTGCGACGTGGATTGGGAGCGCTCGGCCGCTTCGGTCTGCGTGGGCAGGTGTTCGTCGAGGAAGGCGACGAATTCGGATCGGAACGCCTCAACGTCCGAATCAAAGGTCAGCTGCACGACGCTCCTTTCCGGTCGACACCCCCGTTTCAAGATATCAAGTACTTCATATTACTGTGGAGATGGTAAGACCACCCACCCACAGCAGGAGGGCGATTTGCTCGACGGAGAGAAGATCCTCGTCACCGGAGTCACCGGCAAAATCGCCTTTCCCATCGCGCGGGCACTGGCCCAACGCAACGAGGTGTGGGGCGCGGCGCGCCTGCGCGATCCCCAGGACATCGACAATCTCGTCGCGGCCGGGATCACGCCGCTGCCGCTGGACATGTCCACGGGCGACTTCTCCGCTGTCCCCAACGACTTCAGTTACGTCTTCCATGCCGCGGTGGATACCGGCACCGGCGACTGGCAGCGCTGTCTCAAGACGAACGCGCACAACTCCGGTGAACTGCTCTATCATTGCCGCACGGCAAAGGGTTTCGTGCTGTGTTCGACCGGATCGATCTACGGATATCCCGGCCGGCGCCCGCTGACCGAGGCGGACGGTCCCGGCGTGCCGCTGCGGGCGAATTACAGCTTCTCCAAGGTCGCCGCGGAGTCGGTGTGCAGCTGGATCTCGGAGCGGTTCGGAATTCCACTGACCATCATCCGGATCTGCTCAACGTACGGCCCGCAGGGCGGGGCGCCGTCCGACCGATTCGAGATGATGTTGGCGGGCAAGACAATTCGGCTCTATCCCGACGCGCCGAACAACTACAACCCGATCTACGAGGACGACTACGTTGAACTCGGAATCCGCGCCATGGAGGTTGCCGCCTCGCCGCCCATCGTCGTGAACTGGGCCGGTAGCGAGACGGTGAGCGTCGAGGACTACTGCGCGTACATGGGCCAGCTGGTCGGTATCGAGCCGTCGTTCGACTACACGCCCGAAGCGCATACCCCGCTCTGGCCGGACGTCACCTACATGCACCAGGTGCTCGGACGCACCAAGGTCAGCTGGCGCGACGGTTTCCGGCGGATGATCCGGGCACGCCACCCGGAACTCGAACTCGCCGACGTCGACTCGACCACCCGAGAGGTTCAACGCTGATGCGGTTGCCCGGCAGACCATCCGACGAGATCCCCGACATCCTCGCGACCGGCAACGGCGGCGTCACCACCACGTTCGTGTCCATGGCGACCCGACACCCCGACGGCACCGACGCCGACTACCTGCAGTGGCACACCCTCGACCACCGGCCCGAGCAGCACCGGCTCAGCGCCGTCCGGGCCTCATTGCGCCTCGTGTCAACGCCCGCATGCCGCGCGGCCAGGGCGGTGCGGCACGACCGTTTCGATGCCGTGGATCACGTCATGACCTATTTCTTCGCCGATGTCGCTGGCATGGATGGATTTCTCACGCTATCCGACGCGCTGGGCAATGCCGGGCGCAAACTTCCGCTGTTGCCGCACGTCGAGCGTGGCGTCTACGAGGTGCAGAGCCGACTTGCCGCGGCGCGCATAAAAGCCGGCGCCGACGTGCTGCCGTGGTGGCCGGCGCGCGGCGTCTACCTGCTACTGGAAACGCACGAGGCACCCACGACCGAACTGCTTGAGGTGGAGGGTGTCGCCGGAATCTGGTCAACGGCCGCACTCGACGTCGGTCCGGCACTGGCGAGCGCCCCGGCGGGGCAGCAACTCACCTATTGCTTCCTCGACGACGACCCGGTCGCCACCGCGGAGCGGCTACGGCCCATCCTCGACAAGCGTTGGGAAGCAACAGCCATCGAACCGCTGTTGGCCGCGCCATTTCACCCGGTCGTGCCGTACGAGTGGGACCGCTATGTGCCGTAGCCGGAGGCGCTGATGCGAATAGGCCTGATGATCGGCTCCGACAAGGAGCGGGCGCGCGCTGACCGTCTGACAGGATTGTTGGCCGACGGCCAAGCCGCCGAAGACGCTGGCTTCACGTCGTTTTGGGTTCCGCAGGTTCCCGGCTATCTAGACGCCATGACCGCGATCGCCCTGCTCGGCCAGGTGACCGAGCGCATCGAAATCGGCACCGCCGTGGTGCCAATTCAGACGCGCCATCCCGTCACGATGGCGCAGCAGGCGTTGACCACTCAATTGGCATGCAGCGACCGGTTCGCACTGGGGCTGGGTCCGTCGCACGATTGGATCGTGGACGGTCAATTGGGTCTGTCCTACGATCGTCCGGTTCGGTTGGTGCGTGACTATCTCCAGGTGCTCGACGCCGCGTTCGGCGGCCCGGGACCTGTCGACGTCGAGAACGACAGCTACCGCGTGCACAGCCCGTTCGATGTCGCCGACCCCATGCCGATGCCCGTGCTGCTGGCCGCGCTCGGCCCGACCATGTTGCAGATCGCCGGGCAGCACGCAAGCGGCACCATCCTCTGGATGGCTGACGAACGCGCGATCCACGACCACGTCGCACCACGGATTAATTCAGCCGCAATGGATGCCGGACGGCCAACTCCGCGCATCGTCGCCGGCGTGCCCGTCACGCTGTGTTCGAACGGCGACGTCGACGATGCGCGGGCGTACGCGAGCGAAGTCTTGGGCCACGCCCACTTCTCGCCGAACTACGTCCGCCTGCTGGAACACGGCGACGCGGCCGATGTCGGCGACACCATGGCCGCCGGGGACGAGCAAGCGGTGCTGGCCCGACTGCTTCGTTACCGCGACGCCGGGGTCACGGACCTCGCCATTCGCATCGTGCCGCTGGGAGCCGACGCCGGCGCCCGCACCGAGTCACGAACGCGGACCCAGCAATTCATCTCCTCGCTCTGCCCGGAGCTCTAACCGCGGACTCTCAGGGGTGCTCCGGCTGGACACCGAACGTGTTGACGGCCATCGCCAACAAGAGGTAGCCGCCGATCGTGAAGACCAGATCCATCCGCTGCTGGTCGGTGAAGACCGTGCCCAGTTCCGCCCAGGTCGCTTCCGAGACGGTGTAGTGGGCGGTGAGGTCGTCGACGGCCTGGACCACCACCTGATCGTGGGGATCGGGGCAGTTGCCGGATTGGATGCCGCTGATGTCCTCCGGAGTCAGCCCGGCGCGCGCGGCGATGGGGAGGTGATGCGACCACAGGTAGTCGGAGTTGCCGCGGAGCACCGCCCGTAGCAGGGCGACTTCCCGGATCCGGGGCGAAAGCTTGGAGTTCATCAGCAGGTAGGTGTTGAACGGTAGATAGGCCGCGGTCAAGTCCGGGTGGCGCACCATCGTCGACAGCACATTGCCTGCGCCGCTGGGATTGGCCCTATCGGGAGGTATCAGGGATGCCAACGATGCGCGGGCGGCATCGTCCCACTCCTGGGCCGGCAGCGGCGTCAGCCGTAATGGGTATCGGTCGCTCATTATTGGATCGGTTCGTCGCCGAGAACGGTGGTGCGCAGCATTTCCCGCGCCGAGTCGGGGTCGTAGGGGGCGGCTCGGTGCAGGACTCCGCGATTGTCCCAGATGACGGTGTCACCGACAGACCAGGTGTGGCTGTAGACCTTGTCGGGCACGGTGGCGCGTTCGAGGAGCTTGGCCAGCAAGGCGCGGCCCTCATCGAGATCCATGCCGACCACGTAATCGGCGGACGCACCCAACACCAGTGACTTGCGGCCGCTGCGGTGCGTCCACACCAGCGGATGCTCGTGGGTACGCCGGGATCGCCAGCGCTCCACCACCTCTGGACTGGCGTCCGGGTGCGCGCGCCGTTGGGACGCTTCCAGTGAATGCACGACACGCAGCGAGCCGAAGCGCCGTTTCTCCTCGTCGGTGAGGGCCTCGTAAGCGGAATAGGCACTGGCGAATTCGGTTTCGCCGCCCCGCTCCGCGACCTGCAGCGCCGACAGAATGGTAGCCATTTGCGGATATCCGTCCTCGAGGGGCGTGCAGCCGTCGATGTGCCAATCGAAGGTCCCCCTCAAGTAATCGGCCGAGGAATTCTTGGACTTGTCCAGGGTGACCGGGTAAATCCCGGCGACGGGGTGGTGACCGTCGGAGGAGTGATCGATCTCGCCGAGCCGGCGGCAGAACGCGACCTGGGCCTGCGGGTCCAGTTGCAGACCGCGGAAGACCAGAACTCCGTTGTCTTCCAACGCATCCAAGACTGCCCCCCCGACCGGGTCGTCGGAAGCCAGCGCGGCCGGGTCGAGGCCGGAGACCTCGGCGCCGACGGAATCGGTCAGCTTGGTGATGGTGAGCAGACTCATCGTCTGTCCTTTCTGCCAAAACATGGATGGTTCGAGTGGGGTTGGGCACCGGAGTCAGGGCACCGGCTCGCCGGTGCGGGTCATGACCGCATCGGCGGCATCGACCGGTACGGGTTGGTGCATGATCTCCACCGCCATCGCGACCATGATCAGCGAATAGATCATGTGCAACAGGTTGAGCGCGTCGTCGGGCAGGCTGTCGAGGCTGAACTTGTCGCAGTAATCGATGGCTTCTTCCAGGCGCGGGAAGAACGCATCATAGAACTCCCCCAGCTCAGGCATCGTGGAGCTCACCCGGGCGTTCCAGCGTTCGGTTTCAGTCGCTAGACACCAGGTTTGAGCGTACTGCTCCAATTCGGCGAATGCGCTGGGCAACATAGCTTCCGGCATGGTCACACCCCCGCCGGCGCGGTTTCGCGCTGGTAGGCATTGACCCAGTCGACGGCAACCTTGTGCAGGTGTCGCACCAGGATCTCCTGGTCGTTGAGTGGAAAGTCTTCGACAATGCCGTATTCCAACGCAGCCTGGGTGCCGCCGAGCATGCCGGCATCCTGCAACGCGAACTCCTTGAGTACCACCGAGGCGACCTCATGTTCGATGCGCTCGCGCACACTGCCCGCCGGGTGGAAAAAGGTGTAGGCCTCGAACCGATGGGTGTTGTGCGAGGTGGGCCAGTACCGGTACAGCAGATACCAGCCGCCGTAGATCAGGATTTCGATGTTCGGGAAGATCTGGAAGTTGCTGATGCCCCATGGCTCGATGCCGCCTGGATTGAGCCCTGCCGGCAGTTCGCCGATGTCGGGGGTGCGCCACGGTCCGACCAGACCGCTCTTGGTAGCCCGTTCAATGGGATACATGTATTCCGGGGCCAGCAGCCAGCGGCGTGTTCCCGCTGTCGATACCAGCCGATGCGGTCCATCGAGTTGAAAGTGCCCGCAGGTGAATGCAGCACCGGAGTTGCGCACCTCGGAAGGCACCTGTTGTGAGTGCAGCGAGGGGACGTGGTAGTACTCCTGGAACGCGTCGGCGAAGATTTTCCAGTTGCTGTTGTTGTAGGCGACCCATTCATACCGTTCGGTCAGCTTGCCGAACGGGTAGTCGTCCAAGGCGGTAATCATCGGGCCCAGGAAATCGCGCAGGCTCTGCCGCGGCTCGTCGTCGAAGTTGATGAAGACGAAGCCGTTCCACACATCGCAGTGCACGGGTCGCAACCCGTATTCGGCCGTGTCGAGGTCGAAGAACTCAGATTCCTGTTGGACGAATTTCAGGGCACCGTCGAGGTCGTAGCGCCAGCCGTGGTACTTGCAGGTGAACTGCCGGCAGGTACCACGCGTCTCCTCCGCCGGAAAGTCGTTCCACACCAGCTTGTTTCCCCGGTGCCGGCAGACATTGTAGAAGGCCCGAATCTGCTCGTCTCGGCCTTTGACCAGGATCACCGAGACGCCGACGACCTCGATCTCCTTGGTCAGATAGCTGCCGACGCGAGGCAACTCCTCCACGCGGGCGACATTGAGCCAGGCCCGTTTGAAGACCGCTTCGCGTTCGAGTTCGTAAAACTCACGCGAAGTCGAATCCCTGAATGAAATGGGGCCGGTTCCTAATTCGGGATAATGCTCGGTCCAGGAACCCTCCACTGGCCTACCCGATCGTGTCATGCGAGCCTCCCTATCGAACACATCTGTTCTAACGACTTCACATCACCGCTCCACCGTTGACGCCCAGTGTCTGGCCGGTGATGAACCCAGCTTCGTCCGAGCAGAGGAACCCCACCGCCGCGGCGATATCGGCACCGGTGCCCAGATGGCCTACCGGGATGTTGCTGGCAATCTGTTCGTTGGAACCCAGGTATCCAGCGGCTTGCCCCTGGTGCTGCATCGGCGTCTCGATGCCCGACGGCGGGATGTTGTTGACGGTGATCCCGTCTGCGGCGTATTCGCGGGCCAGCGACTTGGTCAAGGTCATCACCCCACCCTTTGACGCTGCGTAATGCGCGGCGAACGGTGAGCCGCGCTGGGCGCTCGACGACGAGATCATCACGATCCGGCCCCATTTCGCGTCCAGCATGTCGGGCAGCACGACTTGGCAGCAGTGGAAGGTCCCCGTCAGATTGACGTCGATGATCCGCGCCCAGGACTCGGCGCTGATCTCGGTGAACGGCGAAAAGTCAAACAGCCCGGCACTGGTCACCAGAACAGTGATCGCGCCAAGCTCGCTGCGGACCTTGGCGAACGCGTTCTCGACGGCGGGTCGATCGGTGACATCGGCGCCCAACCCGATGGCCGTGATCCCGACAGCGCGCAGATCGTCGGCGACACGTTGCGCCGCTTCCTCGTTGACGTCGACAACGGCAACTTTGAGCCCGCGTCGGCCCAATTCGTGGCAGGTCGCCTCACCCATGCCCGAGGCGCCGCCGGTCACGACCGCTACCCTGCTCATCGACTGCGCCCCATTGCCGTTGGCCTCCTGGCGTTCACTCGTAAACCACCCGCACGGTGCGGCTGGTCGGCAGGGCCTGACAGGTCAGCACCCAGCCGTCGTCCACTTCATCCTGCTCAAGCGCGTCGTTGTTGATCATCCGGGCGCTGCCCTGCGTCAGGCGGGCCATGCACGTTCCGCAGGAACCGATTTCGCATGACGACGGCGCACTCAGGCCCGCCATCCGGGCGGTCTGCAACAAGCTGTCGCCCGGCGAATAGGGCACGGTGATCTTGCGCCTTTCCAGCTCGATGGTCACCTCCTCGGTGACCGCTTCGCCGCCATCGGCCGACGGGCCGAGGGGCAATTCGGCCACCTCGAAATGCTCCAGGTGGACCCGATCTGTCGGGACGCCTGCGGTTCGCAGGGTGGTCTGCACGATGTCCATGAACGGGCCCGGCCCGCAGATGTAGTACTCGGCGTCCTTGACATCAGCGATGAAGGCTCCGATCTGCGCGGGCGTCACGAACCCGCTTTCATCGTCGAGATGATGCTGTAAGACGAAGCGTTTGGAATGAATATCTTTCAAGGAGGCCAAAGGCTCGTCGAAGATCACCGAGTCGCGGCCACGGTTGGCATAGAACAGCCGGGCTGCGCGAGTCGTCGACTCCAATGCCGAGCGCAGCAACGAGAACACCGGCGTGATGCCGCTGCCGCCGGCGAATGCAACCAGGTCGCGGTCGGTGTCCCTCAGGACGAAGCGCCCCTCCGGGGGCAAGGCGTGAATTTCGTTGCCGGGTGCGGCCGTATCGTTCAGCCAGTTCGACACCACGCCGTCGCGGTCGCGCTTGACGGTGATGCGCAGATCTTGGTCCGCCGTCGGTGCGGACGACATCGAATAGCATCGCCGATGTTCTCGCCCGTTGACGCAGACCAGCAGGGTCAGGAATTGTCCGGCCTGGTAGCCGAAGTGCCGCACGCTCGATTCCGGGACGTCAAGAACGATCGAGATGGCGTCACGGGTTTCGCGGACCACGCGCTTGACGCGTAACGGCACAAAGTCCGGGCGAGCGTCAGTTGTCGACATGGTCATCGAACAGCTCATGGCCGGTGCCCTTTTCCACCACGCGGCCCAACAAATCGCGCAGAGTGCGCTGCTCTTCGGCGTTGAGCACGCCGAACACCTTCTCGTGCGCGGCAATCGCTTCGTTGACCACCGTCCCCGCGACATCACGGCCTTCACCGGTGAGGTAGGCCCGCAGAATGCGCCCGTGCTGGGGGTCCTGCTTTCGTTCCACCAGGCCGCGGCGTTCGAGCGCGGTGAGAGCGAGTTGAACCCCTTGCGGACTGATCAGCAGTCGTCGGGCGAGTTCGGCGCCGGACAGGCCGGGTTCGTTGGCGAGTTGGCGCAGCACGCCGATCTGGGCTGTGCTGACGCCGTGACTGCTGACCGCTTCGTTGACGGTGGTCAGGGAGAAGTAGAAGGCCTGCTTGAGCAGCCACAGAATGTTGTCCGTGAGTTCCACGGCGGGATCCTCGTCAACCATCGGCGACCGATGTCTTGTAGATCTGTCCGCCCTTCATGACGAAGGAGACGTCGAGCGTGGTGGAGATGTCCTGGGTGGGATCGCCTGGCACGGCGATGATGTCGGCGAGGTAGCCAGGCGCCAGGCGGCCCAGCTCGTCGTCGGCGTCGATGAGTTCGGCGGCCACCACGGTTGCGGCCCGGATGGCCTGCATCGGGGTCATGCCACGGTCGACCAGCGCGACGATTTCCTTGGCGTTCTGGCCGTGCGGGATCGCCGGTGCGTCACTGCCGCAGGCGATGCGCACCCCGGCGGCAATCGCCTTGGGCAGCATTGCCTTGGCGCGCGGGAAGACGTCCTCCGCCTTCTTCCGAAGTTCCGGCGCGATCCGGTCGATCGCGAGCGCCTCGGTCAAATACGTGGTGGAGACGAGGAAGGTGCCGTGGTCGACCATCATCTGGATCGTGTCGTCGGTGGCCAGGAAACCGTGCTCGATGCAGTCGATCCCGGCGCGAATGCAGGCCCGGATCGCGGCGTCGCCGACGGCGTGCGCGGCGACCCGCACACCGGCGCGGTGGGCTTCGTCGGCGATCGCTTCGAACTCAGCGTCGGAGTACTGCTGGGCGCCCGGGCCCGTGCTGTGCGACATCACACCGCCCGATGCGGACACCTTGATCAGCTTGGCGCCGTGGCGAATCTGGTACCGGACGCAGGCGATCACGTCGGGCACACCGTTGGCGATGCCCTCGGCTACGGACAGCGGCATGATGCCGGGGGCGAGGCGCTGGAAAACAGTCGGGTCCAAATGCCCGCCGTAGGGGGTGACGGCGTGCCCCGCCGGGTAGATGCGCGGGCCGACGTGCCAGCCCTGATCGATCGCGCGCTGCAGCGCAACATCGAGTAGGTACCCGCCGGTCTTCACCATCAGCCCGAGATTGCGCACGGTGGTGAAGCCGGCTTCCAGGGTGGTGCGCGCGTTGACCGCACCGCGCAAGGTGCGATAGGCCGGATCGTCCTGAACGCCGTGCATCGGCGACGGCAGGCCCTCGGGGCCGCCGGGGCCGCCGATGAGCAGGTTGAGTTCCATGTCCATCAGACCCGGCAGCAGCGTGACGTCCCCCAGGTCGATCACGGTCGCCGGATCCGGTAGTGGCCCTTCGGGATTGACGGCGCTGATGCGCTCACCGTCGACAACAACGACCGCCGGTGAGCGAACCTGGCCGGTGTCAACGTCGGCCAACCACGCGGCCCGCAGGATTGTCGGACCGGTCACGGAACAGGCTCGGACACGCAGTCCAGGGTGGACGCACCGGAGTCGGGCACCCGCGGCTGCTTCCAGCACTCCACTGGAAACGACACCATGATCATCGAATACAGCAGGTGCATGAGGTTCTCAACGTCTTCGGGCAGGTCGTCGAGGGGGAACTTGTCGCAGTAGACCAGTGCCTCCTCGGCGCGCGGCATGATCGCGTCGTAAAAGGCCTTCATTTCGGTCATCGAACTCGCCAGCCTCTTCGCGTAACGCTGCGGTTCGCTGGGCAGGCACCACTCAGCGAACTGTTCCAGGTCGGCGAATTCGCCGGGCAGCAAAGCGGTCACCGTATTCACACTCCCGCCTTGGCCACGCCAGAGGTGCGGCGATAGTCGTCGATCCAGGCTGCCGTCTCCTTGTGTAGGTGGCGTATCAGGATTTCCTGGTCGCAGAGCACGAACCGGTCGAGCACCCGCGATTCGATCATCGTCTGGGTCGCCTCAAGGGTGTTGGCGTCCTGCAGCCCGTACTCCTTGAACGACACCGCCGCCAATTCCTGGGCGACGCGCTCGCGGGGCGTGCGCGGCCGCGGGAAGTACAGCGTGCCCTCGAAGATGTGGGTGTTATAGGACGTTGGCCAGTAGTGGTACGTCAGGTACCAGCCCTGACCCCAGAACAGGATGACGAAGTTGGGGAACAGCTGGAATGAATCCAGTCCCCACGGATCACACTTCGCGGGATTCAGCCCAACGGGCATCTCGCCCAAATCAGGTTTGTCCCAAGGCCCGAAGAGTCCGCTCTGGCAGACGTCCTCGATCGGCTTGCGCATCTCGTCCGCCATCTCCCAGGCGCGGATACCCGACGTGCTGACCAGCCGGTGCGGACCTTCCAGCCGGTAGTGCGGAGCCTCGAAACCAGACTCCGCGGCCGCCTTTGAATAGGCCGTCGGCGACTGGCTCGCATGCAGGATCGGCGCGTGATAGAACTCCTGGAAAGCGTCCATGTAGAGCTTCCAGTTCGCCTTCACCTCCGACCGGTAGTAAAAGCGCTGGGTCAGGTCTCCGAACGGGTAACCCTCCAAATCCGTGATCATCGGCCCGAGGAACTCGCGCAAGGACTGCGCCGGCTCCTTGGCGAAGTTGACGAAAATGAAGCCTTCCCAGACTTCGCAGTGCACAGACACCAGCCCATATTGGCTCTTGTCGAGGTCGAAGAACTCCCCCTCCTGCTGCACGAAAGTCAGCTTGCCGTCCAGGTCGTAACGCCAGGCGTGGTACTTGCAGGTGAACTGCCGGCACACACCGCTGGTCTCCTCCTGCGGCATGTCGTTCCACACCAGCTTGTTGCCGCGGTGACGGCAGACGTTGTGATACGCCTTGATCTCCCCGGATGTCGTGCGCACCAGGATGATCGAGGAGTTGACGGCCTTGAGCTCCTTGGTGAAGTAGCTACCTTTGCGCGGAAGCTGTTCGACCCGGCCCACATTGAGCCAGGCGCGTTTGAAAATCGCTTCGCGCTCCAGCTCGAAGATCTCCGGGTTGATGGAGTCCTCGTAGGACACCGGCTCGGTGCCCAGTTCAGGGTAATGCTGCGTCCAGCTGCCCTCCGGCGGCTTGGGAAATCGAGGCACGATCGCTCCTGTCCGTTCCGATCTCGCACGGACCCCTGGGCTTAGGAGATGGCGCGGAATAGCTCAGCAACCACCGTTTTGAGTGATCCGTATGACTCCGTCGAGCCGACGGTATATGGTCAGAGTCTTAATCACAAGTAGTTGATATTGCGGGAATGGGACTCGGAGTGCAGACACACGGAAAAGTCTTCGAAGTCATCTCACCCCACACCGGGGAAGCCATCGCCGAAGTCACTGCCGCCGGGCGGCCCGACATCGAGTCGGCCGTGAACGCCGCGCGCGAGGCGTTTGACTCCGGGCCTTGGCGCCGCACCGACCCGGCGGAACGCATCGCGGCCATCCAACGACTCGCCGAGGTCTACGACAAACGGCGCGCGGAGATGGCCGAAACCATCACTGCCGAAATCGGCGCACCCATCACGTTCGCCCAGCGCGCCCAGGTCGGGCTGCCAGCGATGATGATGCGCGCTTTTTGCGACCTGGCGCAGCGGCACCCGTGGCAGGAGACCCGGGCCGGTTTCTTCGGCGCCGATGTGCACGTCCGCAAGGAGCCGGTCGGAGTCGTCGCTGCGATCGTGCCGTGGAACATGCCGCAGTTCCTCATCGTCGCCAAATTGGTGCCCGCACTGCTCGCCGGCTGCACGGTGGTGCTCAAGCCGGCCGCCGAATCCCCTTTGGACGCCCTGCTTTTGGCCGAGATGCTCGGCCAGATCGACCTGCCCCCCGGTGTGGTCAGCGTGCTACCCGGTGACGGCACCGTCGGCGAGCTGCTGGTGAGCCACCCGGGCGTGGACAAGGTGTCGTTCACCGGCTCGACCGCCGCGGGTCGGGCGGTCGCGGCGGCATGCGCACCCAATCTCACCAAGGTCAGCCTCGAACTCGGCGGCAAGTCCGCCGCCCTCGTCCTCGATGACGCCGCGCCCGAGAAGGTGGCCGTCGGGGTGCGATCGGCCAGCCTGTCCAACAGCGGCCAAATCTGCAATGCGTTGACTCGTGTCCTGGTGCCCGAGGGGCGCCACGACGAGTACGTCGACGCGCTGGCTGCGGAAATGGGCGGACTGCGGGTAGGCGATCCGAGCGATCCCGAAACGCAGGTCGGCCCGCTAGTCTCCCAGCGCCAACAACAGCGCGTCCGCGATTACATCGACATCGGTCAAAACGAAGGGGCGAAGCGTGTCATCGGCGGCCCCGAAATGCCCGACGGACTCGACCGCGGCTGGTACGTCCAACCCACCCTGTTCGCTGCCGCCGACAACACCATGCGCATTGCGCGAGAAGAGATCTTCGGTCCCGTGATCACCGTCATCCCCTACCGCGATGAGGACGACGCGGTGGCCATCGCCAACGATTCCGACTACGGCTTGGCCGGGTCGGTGTGGACCGCCGACACCGACCGGGCACTGGCCATCGCCGCGCGCATTCGGACCGGCACCGTGGGGATCAACCAGGGCTACACCATGGACCCGTTCGCGCCGTTCGGCGGCGTCAAGGGCAGTGGCTACGGTCGCGAACTCGGACCCGAAGGCATGGACGGCTATCTGGACGCGAAGTCGATCGCCGTCGCGCCCGGACACTGACTGTTCAGGCGGGATCATTTTTCACAGGATCCCGCTCTGGTGAAGTTTCCTTTTTCGGGCATATTCTGCACGCCTCAGCCCTAGCTGACGGGATCTAGATCCCGACACGAAGGCGTCCGATCACCCTGCAGGACCACGCAAAGAAGCGTGCCGGAATTGTCCCTTTGGCCCGAACGATTGTTGGGTTCCGAGCGCCGCGCGAATCCCCCGAGAACCGCTCAAGGTTCGGCATCCACTTCGAGAAAGGCGTGCCATGACCGACCCGGCGACCACCCCGGCTGATGTGTTGGTGATCTTCGGCATTACCGGAGATCTGGCCAGAAAGATGACATTCCGGTCGCTGTACCGGCTGGAACGTCGCGGACTTCTGGACTGTCCGATCGTCGGTGTCGCCCGGCGCCCCTGGTCCGATGAGGAGCTGCAGGCTCATGCGCGCGCGGCCATTCAATCAAGCGGCGAGACCCTCGAGGACGCGGTCTTTGCCCGCTTCGCCAAGCGGCTATCACTGGTGTCGGGCAACTATGACGACGCGAAAACCTATGAACGCATTGGCGAAGCGATCCAAGGCAAGCACACCCCGGTGTTCTACCTGGAGATCCCGCCTTCGCTGTTCGGCCTGGTGGTCGAAGGCCTGGCCGCCGCCCACCTGACCGGGGGTGCCCGGGTGGTGATCGAGAAACCCTTCGGCCATGACCTGGACTCGGCCCGCGCCTTAAACGACGATCTGCGCACGCACCTGCAGGAGTGGCAGATCCTCCGCATCGACCACTTCCTGGGCAAAGAGCCCGCGATGGACATCATGTTCCTGCGGTTCGCCAACACGATTTTTGAGCCATTGTGGAACCGTGACCAGATCGCCAGTGTGCAGATCACGATGGCGGAAAACTTCGGGGTCGAGGACCGTGGCAGCTTCTACGACGCGGTCGGGGCGCTGCGCGACGTGGTGCAAAACCATCTGTTGCAGCTGATCGGGCTGTTCGCCGCCGAGCCGCCGAGCGTGGCCGACGCCGACGGACTGCGCGACAAGCGCGTTGAGGTGTTCCGGGCCATCCCCGACGTCAAACCCCAGCACTACGTGCGCGGCCAATACGCCGGCTACCAAGCGATCAACGGCGTCCAAGAAGGCTCGCAAACCGAAACGTACGCCGCGCTGCGCCTCGAGATCGACAACTGGCGGTGGGCCGGCGTGCCGTTTTTCATCCGTGCCGGAAAGGCACTGCCGGTGCGGGCCACCGAGATTCGAGTCGTCTTCAAAAAGCCGCCCCGACTGCCCATTACCGCACACATACCCGACGCCAACGAGCTCATTTTGCGCATTGACCCCAAACCTGGAACCGGCCTGGTAATTCAGGCAAAAATGCCCGGCGCCAACCGCACCCGAACCGTCGACCTGTCATTGATCTTCGCCGACGAACTCGGCGAAGCCCCCGAACCCTACGAGCGACTGCTCTCCGACGCGATGAAGGGAGACTCCACCCAATTCACTCGGGAAGACACAGTTGACGAGACCTGGCGCATCGTCCAGCCCCTATTGGATTCGCCACCGCCGGTCGAGTCGTACCAGCCCGGCACCTGGGGCCCGCCTGGCGCCGAAAAACTGCTGACCGGGCACCCCGCCTGGCGCGAACCCTGGCTTCGCTGATCGACGGCCGGGCGATTCCGCAGCCGTAGCCAGCGGCGCCGTCGCGTCCGCGTACATTGGGCCTGGAATCCGGAAGTAAGCGCCTCGTACAGGGGTTTTGCCGTCGCCAGCTAGCGCTGCAACGAAGAAGATGGGGTCGAACTTGACAGCGTCGGAAGACTTTCATCCCGATCTCGAACCGCTGGCACGTGAACTCCCCCAACACATTATCGACGCGGCGATGTTGCCTGGACTGCGCAAAATAAGAGACGTGCAGATCAGCAGGACATCCTCGGAGGGCATCGAGACGATTCCGCTGCCGTCTGGCGCTGTCATGCGCGTGCTGCGGGGCTCCGCCGTCACTGTCGCACCCGCTCCAGCGCTGCTCTGGCTACACGGCGGAGGGTACGTCACGGGTAGTGCCCATCAGGACGAACCGCTGTACGGGCGATACGCGACAGAACTCGGTATCACCGTCGGCGCGGTTGGTTACCGGCTCGCGCCGGAGCATCCTTATCCCGCCGCGATCGACGACTGTGATGAGGCGTTGAGCGCGCTCGCCGACGTGCCCGGCGTCGACAGTACCCGCATCGCGGTGGGTGGGACGAGCGCAGGCGCCGGCCTCGCCGCGGCGTTGGCGATACGTCTCCGGGACCGCGGCGATGACCGAGTGTGTTTCCAGCTGTTGGTGTATCCGATGCTCGATGACCGGGCGACGCAGCGCACGCACGCAAACACGGAGAACTTCCGCCTCTGGGACAAGGCGAGCAACGAGTTCGGGTGGTCGGCGTATCTAGGTGACACCGACCCGGCGTTGGCGGTGCCTGCGCGCCAGGCCGACCTCAGCGGTTTGCCCGCGGCCTGGATCGGCGTCGGCACCTTGGACTTGTTTCACGAGGAGGATGTCGAGTACGGCAAACGACTGCGTGCCGCCGGCGTGCCCTGCGAGGTGAACGTCGTGCCGGGCGCGTTTCACGGCTTCTACTCCGTTGCGCCGGAGGCGCCCGTTTCGCGGGAGTTCTTCGCCACGCAATGCGACGCGCTGCGTGCAGCGTTCGGGCTCGACTGGTGATGATCGACGTGGCGACCATGCGCTTGATTTCGCCGAGATATAAGCTACGGCGGCTCCCAGCGGCGTGTCGTGTGCGCGGATTATGCCTCGCGGTAACAGGCCGTTGAGGCGGCGGTCAGGTTCGCGCTGAGTTCTCGACGATGATGTCGCACGCCGTTTCATAGAACGCGCTGATCAGCGTCGAGAACGAGAGATGGAACGGATAGATCATGTGCACATCCAGCCCCTCGACGCCCCAGTCCGGCAGCACGGGCACGACGCTGCCATCAGCCAACTCGTCGGTGCAGATAATTTGGTTTGGCATCGCGCCGATGCCAAGCCCTTGCAAGATGTACTGCTTGCACACCTGAAAGCTGTTGACCCGGGCGCGCACCGGAGGCGATAGCTCGTGTCGTCGTGTCTGTTTGGTCACCAAGAGCTTGCGTTGACCGCCGCCGACACCGCAATCGATGAACGGCAGGGAGTTCAATTGCGTGGGAGCGGTGATAGGTTCGGCCAGTTGGCGGACGAATTCCGGCGACGCGCAAAGAAACAACTCGAGGCTGAAGACCTTCCGCGCGATCAGCGTCGAGTCCTGTAGCGGCCCGGTTCCGAACACCACGTCGAAGCCATCCCGGACGGGGTGGACCGTCTCGTCGACGAGCCGGATGTCCAGCCGCGAGTTGGGATAGTGCTTCAGGAACGCGGCACCGACCCTCGACGCATAGTCGATGCCGACGAAGACCGGCATGGCAACCCGCAGCTCACCCTGTGGCTCCTGCTTGCTGCCCTCCACCAACGCCCGAACGCCATTGGCCTCGGTCAGGATCTTCACCCCGTGGTCGTAGATCTTCTCGCCGAGGTCGGTGACCGTGAGCTGATGGGTGTTCATCCGCAGCAGCTTGATCCCGAGGTCGGATTCCAGCTTGCTGAGCTGGCGGCTGACGGTGGATTTTGGCATGCCGAGCAGCGTGGCCGCTTTCGAGAGGCTGCGGCACTCCACCACCTTGCCGAAGACCAGCAGCGCATCGACGTCGAACGGAAGGTTCTGCTCCATTTCCAGCATTGTTCCAGAAATGGAACAGCGTGTTGCGCTCTGGACCCTTTTTGAAGGTCCTGCCGAATGTTACGTTCGGCCGGGTGGAGTCCGGGTCCGGTCGATCCGAGTGAGGAGCACTCCTATGAGTACTGAAACCCTGGTCACGAAGCCGGCGAGCGGGTATTGGGCCGATGCATACCCGGAGTTGGGTCGCGGCCCGGTCTCCCTTGAGGACTGCGTTTCCGAGGAGTTCTACGACAAGGAACGCGAACACGTCTTCAAGAAGACCTGGCTGTACATGGGGCGCGTCGAGAGAGTGCCGCGGTCCGGCAGCTATTTCACCCGCGAAATGCAATTTCTGAACACCTCGATCATCATCGTGCGCGGCAAGGACGACGTGATCCGTGCCTTCCACAACGTCTGCCCGCATCGCGGGAACAAAATGCTTTGGAGCGACGACCCGTTCGAGGAAGTGCAGGGCCGCGCTCCGTTGTTGTATTGCCGCTTCCACGGCTGGCGTTACAACCTGGACGGCTCACTGCATTCGGCCACCCGCGAGGACCTATTGCTCGACTTCGATGCCGACAACTGCCGGGTACCGGCGATTCAGTGCGAAGTGTGGGAAGGGTTCATCTTCATCAATCTCAACCCCGACAACACCGAGTCGGTTCGCGACTTCCTCGGCGACCTGGGGAAGGGTCTCGAGGGCTATCCCTTCGAAGGGCCGCACCAGGTATACCGATTCAAGGCCGAGTTGCAGTGCAACTGGAAGATCTTCGTCGACGGCTTCGCGGAGAGCTACCACGGGCCGTACCTGCACGCGTCGTCCTTCGGCAACCTCACGGCGGAGGCCAAGGAGGCGCTGAACAAGCCCAATCCCTTCACCGACGCGTTGTTCCTACAGCTCAAGGGTCCGCACCGGATGTTCTCGTTTGCCGGCGAGCCCTCGCAGAAAACTCCGTACTCCAAGCCCATCGAGTGTGTGATGGAGGCCAGTGCTGCCGGTCCCTGGACCAAGGTCGATCGTGGTCCCATGCCGCCGGGGATCAACCCCATCCAGTCGGAGAAGCACGGCTTTGACTCGTACCAGTTCTTCCCGAACTTCGTGATCATCTTTGGCGCGTCAGGCTTTACGGTGCACACCCACTGGCCCACTGGGCCGCACTCGCACATCTTCGAAACGGAGATGTACTACCAGCCCCCGAAGACCCACAAAGAGCGGCTGGGGCAGGAGATGACTGTGACGTTCCTCAACGACATCATCCTCGAGGATGCCAGCCCTTCTGAGGGATTGCAGGCGATGCTGAACAGCGGCGCCCTCACCCACTTCACGATGAACGACGAAGAGATCTTGCTGCGCCACCTGCATAAGGTGGTCGGCGACTACGTCGAGGCCGGCGAGAAGGCGAAAGCTCAGCGATGAGCGCGTCTCTGCCGCCCGAGTTTTCGTCACTGGAACACCTGGTTTCGGAATGGGCGATCGAGGACGGGCACGAACGCTATGTCAAGCGGGTGAACAGCTCCATGGATGAGATCCAGGCGTTCTATGACGCAGTGTTTCCCCAGGCCGAGGAAGCGGTCGCCTACATCGACAAGTTCGACTACGCCGAACCTCTGCCCGAGGACGTCGCGAATCTACGCAACCTGCTCTATTCGTTGATCACCGTCTCACTGGCGGTCGAGTTGTGGAAGCAACCGCGCGTAAAGCATTCAGCCAAAACCATTCTCACGAGAGTCAGTTGACGACTATGGGACTTACCTCGACGCAATTGGAGATCATCGACGTCACCCCGAGGATCGGCAGCGAACTCCGGACCGACCTCGACACTCTGCTCAGCGGCCGGGAATCCGAGACCATTCGCTCCACCCTGGACCGACGCGGAGTGATCTTCTTCCGGGGCTTGGAGATGACCGACGAACAGCAGGTCGCATTTGCCAAAACCCTTGGCAATATAGTGCAGAACGAGGGCGAGGGCGGCATCTATAAGATCTCGCTCGACAAGAACGTGAACCAACGAGCCGACTATTTGAAGGGCTCGATGTTCTGGCATTTCGACGGCTCGTTGCAGCCCTACCCCAATCTCGCGGCCTTGCTCAGGGCCATCAAACTATCGGAATCCGGTGGGCAGACCGAGTTCTGCAACACCTACGCGGCATACAACGACTTGCCCCAGTCCGACAAGGACGCCATCGCCGACCTTCGAGTTGTGCACAGCGCGGAGCGTTCGCAGTACTACGTGCGCCCCGAGATGAGCTACGAAGAGATCGCGTTCTGGCAGAAGTCGCCCACTAAAACGTGCCCGCTGGTGTGGACGCACCAGTCCGGGCGTAAATCCCTACTTGCCGGCGCGACAGCGGATTACGTGATTGGGATGCCCCCGGACGAGAGCCGCGCACTGCTGGCGCGCCTTCGTGACTGGGCCACGCAACCCGAGTACGTCTACAGGCACGAATGGCAGGTGGGCGATCTGCTCATGTGGAGCAACACCGGCACCATGCACCGAGTGCTGCCCTACGCGTTCGATAGCGGCCGGCTCATGCACCGCACGATCCTCGCGGGCGAAGAGCCCTTGCAGTGAAAATCGGCATCGCCACGCCCGTCGTCACGAACGTCGCCGGGTCTGCATTGGAGTGGGAAAAGGACGCCACCATCGAGGACATCGGGCGAGTCGCCGAGACCGCGGATCGGCTTGGCTACCACCACATGACGTGCAGCGAGCACATCGGCCTACCCTCTACCGAAACCGGGCGGCGTGGCGCACGCTATTGGGATCCGCTTGCCACCTTCGGCTACGCGTCGGCCCGCACAAAACAGATCCGGTTCGCCACCATGACCCTGGTGCTTGGATATCACCATCCGCTTGCGATCGTAAAGCGCTACGGCACACTGGATCATGTGAGCGGCGGCCGGGTAATACTGGGCGTCGGCGTGGGCTCGCTGAAAGAGGAATTCGACCTTCTCGGCGCACCGTTCGACGACCGCGGCGCCCGCGGCGATGACGCCCTGCGCGCGCTGCGCGCGGCGCTGCCAAGCAACGATCCGGCCTACGACGGTGAGTTCTACTCGTTTAATGGCCTGACCGTTGATCCCTGTGCGCTACAGCCGCACATGCCGATCTGGATCGGTGGCCGCACCAAACGCTCACTTGCGACGGGCGGTCACGCTCGCCGACGGCTGGTGCCCGTACTACGTCTCGATCGACACGGCCGCGCACTGGCTGCAATCGTTTGAACTACCTCCCGGTTTCGAGGTGGTGATGCCGGCGGAAAAGCCGCTCGATCCGGTCGGCGAGCCGGAAACGACGCGGGAAATCCTGAAGGACCTGGAATCAGGGGGCACGACGATTCTGTCCGCCCGGTTCCTCCATCACTCGCTGGCGCATTACCTCGAGCAGATTCATGCGCTCGCCGAACTGAACGCGTGAAGGACGAGGCTATGACAGTGGTTCTCGTACATGGCAATCCGGAGACCGAAGCGATCTGGGGTCCGCTTATCGACGAGCTGGTCCGCGATGACGTCGTGACACTGTCGCCACCGGGATTCGGGGCACCGCTGCCAGAGGACTTCGTAACCACCTTGGAGGGCTATCGCGACTGGCTAGAACGCGAACTGGAGGGGATCGGCGGACCGATCGATCTCGTCGGTCACGACTGGGGTGGCGGTCACGTCGTTAACGTCGTGATGCACCGTCCGGAACTTGTCAGGAGTTGGGCCAGTGACGTGCTCGGCATCTTCGATGCCGATTACGTGTGGCACGACATGGCCCAGGTGTGGCAGACACCTGGTGCTGGTGAAGAACTGGTCACCACCATGATGAGCGGTACGGTCCAGGAGCGGTCCGATCAGTTGACCGCTTTGGGTATCCGCCATGACATCGCAACGGCCCTGGTCGCCGCGCAGAACGCCGACATGGGTCGCGCGATTCTCGACCTCTATCGTTCTGCCGCACAGCCGGCCACCGCCAACGCCGGCCGCAATCTCGAAGCCGCCGCGCGCCGTCCCGGGCTGTCCGTCCTCGCTACCGAGGACGGGTACGTCGGATCGCCGGAGATGCGTCGACGCGCGGCCAATCGGGCCGGAGCACAGACTGAAGTCCTCGAGGGTCTGGGTCACTGGTGGATGATCGAGGATCCGGCTCGCGGCGCCGCGGTGCTCACCCGGTTCTGGGACTCCATTTAGCCTGCCAAGAGCTCAGATTCGGGCGGGCATGCTGTCCCACCCGCGCACTGCTGACGCCGACGAGAAGATGGCCTGGTCGAGATCGACCTCCCAGTCCGGGAAGCGGTTCATGATTTCGTCTAAGGCGACGCGGCCCTCGATGCGTGCCAGCGCGTTGCCCAGGCAATAGTGCAAACCGACGCCAAAGGTGAGGTGTTGGCGTGGCGCCCGGGTGATGTCGAAAGACTCGGCGTCCGGGCCGAATCGGTGTTCGTCTCGATTGGCCGCACCAACCAACGCGAGGATCGCACTACCTTGCGGAACGATCTGGTCGTGGAACTCAACGTCGCGGGTGACATAGCGGCCAACCTGCAGCGCCGGCGGTTCGAACCGTAGGATCTCCTCGATCGCTCGTGGCAGCAAGGAGCGATCGGCGACCAACTGGCGGCGTTGGTCGGGATGCTCGGACAGTAGCTTGCCTGCCCACCCAATCAGCCGGGTTGTGGTCTCCGCCCCAGCGACCGCGACAACGTTCATGAAGACAAGAAGCTCGTCCCGACGCAGCTTGCGCGTACTTCCGGTCTCGTCTTCGAATTCGGCGTTGAGCAGCTCGGTGGTGAGGTCATCAGCGGGATGGTTGATGCGCCAGTCGATAAAGTCGGCGAGCACCTGCCCGTCGGTGAGTGTGCCATCGGCTTTGTCGGTCATTTGCCCGCCGCGCTCGGTGCGGACGTGCTTGTCACCATCCTCTTGAACACGGCGTTGGTAATCCTCGGGGATTCCGAACAGCATGCCCACCACCCGCAGCGGCATCACCGCGCCGAGATCCTTGACGAAGTCGAAGCAATCACCGCCGACGAGGGGGTCGAGGAATTTCTGTGCTAACTCGTGGATCTTGGGCTCCAGCGCGCTGAGCTTTCGGGGCGTGAACGCGCGAGCCAGCAGGTTGCGGTGGATGTCGTGGAGCGGGGGGTCCTCGAAGACAAACATCCCTGGCGGAATCTCGATGTCCGCCTTGATGATCTCCAGAACGGCGCCACGCGCCGAACTGAAGCTCTGGTGGTCCGTAAGGGTGCGGTTCGCGTCGTCGAAACGACTCAACGCGTAGAAGTCGTGAACTGCGTTGTGGTACAAAGGCGCCTCGTGTCGCAGACGCTTGAACATCGGATAGGGATCGGCGTTGAGGTCGGCATCCCAAGGGTCGTAGTACAAATCGTCAGTGACGCTAATCGGCATCTTTTGTTCCTTCGTCGATGGCTGAGGCCCAACTATCTGGCATGACCTTCACGTCTTATCCTGGCAGCGGTTTCGGCGCGCTAAGCTCCCGCAGCGCGGACAAAAACAACTCATCCATCCGCGGGCTCAGCTCGGCCAGGGTCCCGGCGCTGGCATAGCTCGCGGAGCCGAAGACGCGTTCAAGCGCGCCCGTGGCCGGGGCCGCGCCGATAGAAAGGCAGAGGCAGGCAACGCCGTCCAAGCGGAGCTCTTCGAGGGCCTTGCAGGTGTCGGCTTCCGCGTAACGGCCTTCGTAACCATCGTCGTAGGGAAATCCGTCGGACAGAACGACCAGTAGCCGATTTGGTGTACCGGCCTCGGTCTTCAGAATTTCGCCCGCACCTCGGATGCCAGCGCCGAGGCGCGTATAGCTCGACGGTTGAAGCTGGTTGAGCCTGGCTCGACCGGCCGCGCCGAAACGCTGTCCGAACGCTTTGATCGCCGGCAGGTGGACCGCGTGTCGGCCCTGGGACCTAAATGCGTAGACGGCGACGCGGTCGCCAAGCTCCTCGAGTGTGACGGCCAATGTGGCGGCCGCCCGACGCTGGTGGTCGTGCACCGCGAGGCCATCCGGATCCATATCGGTGGCGGATCCGGAGGCATCGAGCAGAATGAGGACGCCGAGGTTGCGCGCAAGCTTGCGGCGGTCCAGATACACATGTTCGGGTGGCGAGTAGCCGGACCGCAGATCGACGAACAAATCGATGAGCGCTTCGATGTCGAGTTCGTCGCCATCGGGACGTCCGCGCAAAACCTTGGGGCCCAGGCCGATCCGAGATAGGCGTCGCCGGAGAACGTCGTCGTGCGGAACACCGGCGTCGGAGACGTCGGCAGCAACTGTGAGTGGAAAGTCAATGACTCGGCACCACTCGCGCCGGTACCGGTTGTTGTGCACGTCCCACTCGGGGTAGAGCACACCGCCCACGCCGAGGGCAGCGCCGGGCTTGCCGTCGTCGGTGAAATGGATTCGCGTCGGCAGAGGCCGTGCATTTGCACCGATCTCGCGCATTCGCCGAACGGAGCGAACCGGCGTCTCCGCGCCGGCAGCGCCATCCGCCGGCGAGCGCCCGCCACCCAAGAGTTTCCGGAAATAGTCCGACAGAGCCTGGGAGTTAAATAGTGGGTTCTCAAAGAGTTTGAGGATCTTGCTCTCCCGGAACTGCTCGTCGTCGTCGTCGTCGTCCGCCTCGGGCACGTCTGACATGTCGAAGGGGTCGAATTCCAGACGCAGCTCTTTGTTGGTGGCCGGCCCGCCGGCTCCAGCAGAAGCCGAGAGCAGGCGGGAGGGTCTGATGACTCCGAACCACGCCGGTGGGTCAGGGACCTCGACGCGGCCTTTTGCTACTTCGAGTGACTCGTAGACGGTTGCGGTGCTCGGTTCCTCGTCGGGGCAAAGCATTGCTGCGAGCGGGAACTCCCCGGCAAGCCCTGCAAGCACTCGGTGACCTTCGACTGCCAGGTAGCGGCGTGCAACCGAGGGACGTCCTCGCAGAGCCTTCACCCATTTCTGATCCAGGCTCCCGGCACCAAGCAGGGCGCTCTGCAGCACGATCTCGCGGCGCTGTTCTGCATCCGGTCGGCCTGCCGAGACGAATATGACCTGCCCGTCCGTGTGGGCAACCTGGCCTTCCGGTGCCTCCGCGATAGCGACAGACCGCCCAGCGATGAAAGTGGCGAGAAGTCGGAATCGGTTAGGGGACCCCAGCTCGGAGTCGGTCACGTCCGGGGCAGGACCGCATCGACGAGTTCGCCGAGCGCTCGGACGACATCTTTGTCGTCCGAGAGAACCTGGACGACGGCCGACTGGACGGCACTGCGCAGGCTGAGCCCTTCTGCGAACAAGCCGCCGGCCAGGATCAACATCCGGGTGGAGGACACTTCGCGCAGCGGTGAGTTATCCAGGTTTCGGATGGCGTTACCGAGCTTTACCAAGGAACGCGCAGTCCCGGAATCGATCCCGGCTTCGTAGGCAACCACCTCAGCCTCGGTCTCGGCGGGCGGGAAGCCGAGTTCGATGGCAACGAAGCGCTGACGGGTCGATTCCTTGAGGTTCTTCAGCACGCTCTGGTAGCCCGGATTGTAGGAAATCACTAGCTGGAACCCTGGCGCCGCCGGCAATGTCGTACCAAGTCGATCGACCGGGAGCTCGCGGCGGTGATCGGCGAGCGGGTGGATAACTACCGTGGTGTCCTGGCGGGCTTCGACCACCTCATCCAGATAGAAAATGGCGCCCTCTCGCACGGCCCGGGTCAGGGGCCCGTCCACCCAGACCGTTTCTCCGCCCTTGAGCAGGAAACGGCCCACCAGATCCGCCGACGTCATATCCTCATGCCCCGCAACGGTAATCAGATCGCGGTCGAGCCCGTGGGCCATCGCCTCCACGAAACGCGTCTTTCCGCATCCGGTGGGGCCCTTCAACAGAACCGGCAGACCGCGGCGCGCCGCCGCGCCAAAGACCTCCACCTCATCGCCGACCGCCCGGTAGAACGGTGCGCTGGAAGTAGATTGGACTGGTTGACTATTGGCCAGCACGTCAGTTCCCGCCCCGGAAAGGAACAACTGGTGGAGGCTCCTTGCCATCAGGAAGAACGAGTTTTCCGTCGGTGTTGACGTAGCCGGAGCGTTTTGTCGGCATCGGCAGAACAGGATTGGGGCACGGTTGATCGGTTCCGTCGCCGCAGATGCCGCCGTTGAGGTAGGAACGCTGTTGGACATCAGCGGGCCAGGGGTCAGCATGCATTGCGAGCCATTGTGCGGGGAGGTTGTAGAAAAAGAAGAAGCATGCGCTCACGGCGGCGAAGATCGCCAGGAACCGGACCATTTGCCCCTTGGCGAATCCGCCTCGGACGCGGTCTAATCCGCGCTCGGCAACGGTCCGGCCGCGGTCATCGGTGAAGTAGCGTAGACAGCAAAGCGCGGTCAGCACACCGCCCCACATCAGCCCTTCGTAGACGGGCCATTGGTAATAGGTGCCGGCATTAATCGACACCGCCCGAATCGCCCCGGGGTAGACGTAGAACCCGATGGGCAAGAAGATCAAACCCTCCATGACGAAGTCGAGGAGGATGTTGAACGCGAAGGTCACGCTGATCAACCGCATATTACTGAGACCGGGCCAGCGCGCCTTGGCCTTGCGCATCACCCAGCAGCTGATCATGACCATCAGTAGATTTCCGAATGAATACCCTGGCACGTTCGTTAGAAGTGGTTCCACGACCTGATGGCCCGGCACCTCCGGCGATACCCATCCGGGAATATTCGATGACCAGGAGCCGCGGTTGGGCATCCACGTGTTGTAGGTACACCAGGTGTTCAGGTAGTTGAGCAATGGATCTTGGAAGAACATCAGGCCCATCGACACCATGAGCATGCCGTCGAGGGTGAACCGCCGCTCGCGGCGCCACGGCCGGATGATGAACCACCACACCGCAATCGGCAGGCCGATCCAGGCCCCGACCGCATTCGCGATGAGCGGCACTTTCATGTACATCGGCGGATCGCCGGGGCCTGACGGCACCCGCTCGAAATAGGGCCCGGTGATCCAACTGATCCATACGTATAGCTGCAGCGCGAGGAGTGCCCCGCCGGCGGCCGCCCAGATCGTGACGGGTTTGACTTTGGACTGAGCGTCGTCGCCGATTAAGGCCGAGCCGTCGAGCGACTCGGTAACAGTGGGGGCACTCTTCGTGTCCGACAGTTCTGTCATGACGCGGCCTCCTTTTGAATTGTCTTACAGCGCATGCGCATCCGACTGATCGACAAAATTCACTTGCCTCGCTCGAGTGGAACGGTCGTGGGAAGCTTCACGCCCGGCGGAAGTACCAGCTGGCCGTTCTGATTGATGTAGCCTGAGTGTTTGTCAGGAATCGGTAGAGCGGGATCGGGGCAGGGCCGGTCAGTCCCGTCGCCGCAGATACCCATCAAGAAGTAGGAGCGCTTCAGGAGGTCCTGAGGCCACGGATCTTGGTGCATGGCGAACCACTGCGCTGGAATGTTGTAGCAAACGAAGAAAAACATGCTGCACGCCGCGAAGATGGCCAGGAAGCGCGTGAGTTGCTGCTTGGCGAAGCCACCCTGGACACGGTCGAGTCCCCGTTCAACGAACGTGCGGCCACGATCGTCGGTGAAGTAGCGCAGGGCGCACAGACCTGCCTGGACCCCTCCCCACATGATCCCTTCGTAAAGTGGCCACTGGTAATAGGTATCGGCATTGATCGACAGAGATCGGATTGCACCGGGGTAGGTGAAAAGCCCCATCGGCATGAGGAACAGGCCCTCGATGAAGAAGTCGAAGAAGAACGTCCATACGATCAAGACGCCGATCAGTCCGATGTTGCTGATGTTCGGCCATCGCGACTTTGCGCGCCGCATGACCCAGCAGCCAAGCATCGTGCAGAGCAGAACTCCGAACGAGTAGCCCGGTGCGTTCATCAAGACGGGTTCAGCCATCATGCGGCCCGGTTCCCCGAACGACATCCACCCCGGAATGTTCTGCACCCATGAGCCGCGGTTGAACATCCAGGTGTTGTAGGTGCTCCACGTGCTGATGTAGTTCAACAGCGGATCCTGGAAGAACAGCAGACCGCAGGCCACCAAGAGCATGCCGTCAAGCGTGATTCGCCGCTCCCGCCGCCAAGGCCTGATGATGAAGTAATAGAGGCTGGCCGGCAAGCCGACGACAATCACGCCCGTCCAGGTCATGAGAATCGCCTTCATGTACATCGGCGGATCGCTCGGCCCGGTTGGCACACGCTCGAAATTGGGTCCGGTGATCCAACTGATCCACACGTACAGCTGGAAAGCCAATATGGCGCCGCCGATGATGGCCCAGATCCGAACGGGCTTGATGGGAGACTGAACCTGCGCGCCGAGCGATGCCGCTCCTGGAAGCGACTCGGTAACAGGGGGCGCGGTCTTCTTTGACGGTGCGCTCATGGCACTGGCTCCTTCTGCGTCTCGCTAGTACAGCGCTCACGTATCTGCTCGACCAGCGGATACGCATCGGCTAAGAGCTCAACATTCGGGCTCGTCGTTGTCGTCTTCGGTCGGCGGGGCAGTCATTGATCACAGTCTTTCGGCCGCCACGTCGCCGCTAACATACCAGTCAGTATCTCAAAGATGAAGCGGTTTCTGAGATTCCCTGGCACAATCGCTGGCATGGTTGAGCGTTGGACGCGGGAGCGACGCCTCGAGCACACCCGTGCGCTTCTCCTGGATGCCGCGGAGGAGGTGTTCGCCGAGAAAGGATTCACGTCAGCAACTCTCGACGACATCGCACATACAGCGGGCTACACCAAAGGCGCCATTTACAAGCACTTCGCCGCGAAAGAAGATCTGTTCTTGGCGGTAAGCGACCGGTACTGGCGCCGGTACTTCGACAATTTCGCCGAAGTGCTGTCGGCGGCGACCGAGCTGGGAGCGCGCGAACTCGACGACATTGCCCAGCGCTGGCGCCAACTGAGCATCGACCGGGGCGCCGAGCACGCCGCGCTGGGCCACGAATTCACCCTCTATCTACTTCGAAACCCCGACGCGCGGGAACGGGTGGCCGCCAAGAGATCAGAGGTTGTCGAGGCGCTCGGGAAGTTCATCGTCGAGGGCATCGAACGGCTCGGCGCAGCCCTTCGGATCCCGCCAATGACGTTCGCCCAAGTGCTCGTCGCCACCACTGACTCCGTCATGCTGGGAAGCCAACTCGATGACGTCGACCTTTACCGGCCGATTCTCGAAATGTATGTGTCGGTAATCAAACTGCCCGGACACGAATGAGGCAGCCCTCAGCTTCGCGCTGAGTTCGTGCGCTCCCCGAAACGAACGAGGATCAACATGACAGCTGAGACAGCCAACCAGATCTACTACGACCCATGGGACACCGACCTCAACGCTGACCCGTATCCGATGTTCAAGCGATTGCGGGACGACGCACCGCTCTACTACAACGCGCCCCACGATTTCTACGCACTGAGCCGGTTCGACGACGTCAATCGCGCACTGGTCGATTACCACACCTTCAGCTCCGCCAAGGGCGTGGTACTGGAAATTCTGAAGTCCGGCATGGAGATTCCCCTCGGGACCGTCATCTTCGAAGATCCCCCGATCCACGATATCCATCGCAATCTGCTCTCTCGAGCGTTCACGCCACGCAAGATCAATGCTCTCGAGCCCAAGGTCCGCGAATTCACCGCGCGGTGCCTCGACCCCCTGGTCGGCGGGGATCGGTTCGACTTCGTCAAGGATCTCGGTTCAATCATGCCGCTGCGCGTGGTCGGCATGCTCTTCGGCATCCCGGAAAATTTCCAGAAGCGTGTCCAAGAGGGCCACGGCCGACAATTCCCCATCGAACGTGGTGGCCAGATGGATAATCGGGGCGGCGTCATGACCATTGGTCAGATGTTCGCCGAATTCATCGACTGGCGTGTGAAAAATCCCGCCGACGACCTGACCACAGAGCTCCTCGAAGCCGAATTCGAAGACGAAACCGGCACGCTGCGCCGCCTCCATCGCGAAGAACTGTTGGTGTTCATGAATGTTGTTGCCGTTGCCGGAGCAGAGACGACCACCCGTCTGATCGGGTGGTCGGGAAAGCTGCTGTCGGAGCACCCCGATCAACGCCGCCGCCTGGCTGCCGATCGAGCTCTCCTGCCCGGAGCCATCGAAGAGATACTGCGGTATGAGCCGCCGGCCTTGCAGGCGGCGCGGTATGTCACGCGCGATGTGGAGTACTACGGCCAGATTGTTCCCGAGGGCAGCGCGATGTTGACGTTGATAGGCGCAGCCAACCGCGACCATGAGCGGTTCGGCCCCGATGCGGAGGACTTCAACATCGCCCGCCCAGCGCGCCAGCATCTGACGTTCGGCGTCGGGGCGCACTACTGCCTGGGCAACGCGCTGGCCCGCATCGAAGGACGCATCGCACTCGACGAAGTACTCAACCGATTCCCCGACTGGGAAATCGACCGCCCCAACGCCGTCTTCTCATCGTCGTCGGCCGTTCGCGGCTGGGACAGCATGCCCGCCCACGTCTGACTTATGTTGGTCACCGAAGCAGGGGGCACATAGAGCTAGGAGGCGGAGCATGCGATTGGTTGTGCTGGCCGCCGCCATTGCTCTTGCATTCGGCATGCTCGGACCGCTCGATCAGTCAGGGCCGCCGACCAGACTTGCCGACCACAGCGTTCCTTTGGATACTCCCGCCGACGCCGGCGATGGTTCCCTGCCAAACGGCGGCACGCTAACACCGTTCGACGTACAACACTCAGCGATCGGGCGCCTCGACCCCGCGTTGTTGAGCGCCATCCAGAGTGCCGCCACCGCGGCTGCCGCGGACGGCATCACCATGACCATCACCTCGGGCTGGCGTTCGGCGGAGTTTCAGCAGCGACTACTCGACGACGCCGTGCGGACCTACGGCAGCCTCGCCGCGGCACGACAGTATGTGCAGACGCCGGCGATGTCCAAGCACGTCACCGGCGAGGCAGTCGACGTCGGCGGCGCGGGCGCCGACCAATGGCTCATCGCCCACGGGTCCCGCTTCGGGCTGTGCCGGATCTATGCCAACGAGCTGTGGCATTTCGAGCTGGCGACCGACGAGATGGGCAATTGTCCGGCGCTGCTTCCCAACGCGGCCGGGTAGCCGCGCGGCCAACGGCAGCCCTATTGCTCAGCCAGCTTCATGACATGTTGGATGACGTTCGGGTAGCGCTTCAGATGTGCGCCGCCGTTGAGGTCGAGCACCTCGCCGGTGATCCACGAAGCCTTCGACGAGCACAGAAAGGCCACGGCGTCGGCGACGTCCTCGGGTGTGCCCGCCCGGCCGAGTGCAGTGTTCTCCAGATAATCGTCGAGTACGCCGGGGACACTCAAAACCGGCTCGGTGAGCGGGGTGTGGACGAATCCCGGGGACACGGCGTTGACGCGGATGCCCTGTGGCCCCAGCTCCAGCGCGGCAACCTCGGTGAGCATCGCCAGCCCCGCCTTGGCGGAGCAATAGGCGCTCATCCCGACGGCGGGTTGGCGGGCATTCAGAGAGGTAATCGATACCAGCGCGCCGCCCTCGCCGAGATGGCGGCCGGCATGCTTGATGACCAGGAACGCGCCAACCAGACAAGTGTCGATCACGGCACGGAATTGATCGGCCGGTAGCTCGGTAATCAGCCCGACGCCGCCGAATCCGGCACAGTTCACCACGACGTCGACACGGCCGATCTGCTCGAAGAGCCGCTGCACCGAGGCCTCGTCGACGACGTCGACCGTCGCCGCATTATGCTGATTACCAAGTTCTTTCGCGCGAGCTTGGGCACCCGCGGCGTTGCGGTCGGCGATCGTAACCGTGCAGCCCTCGGCCGCCAGCGCCTTGGCGGTGGCCCACCCGATTCCGGAGGCCGCACCGACAACAACCGCGATTCGATTCTTGCTCATGGGGATTGATCGCTCCTTGTGGTCTGTTTTGCTCGCCTTGCGGGCCTGCCGATGATGCCGTCACAGCGCGATGATGACACGAGCGTACGTCCGACACCGCGGCACATCCCGCGACCGTGCGGCGACGGCACCCGCTGCCGACGGCGTGCGGTAACGTCATTCTCTTACGACGCGTGGGTCCGGGTCGGTTCTCCCCCGGATAAACCCCGTTGACCTGCGCAATCCCGGTGTGACCAACCCCTTGATGGTGGGCGTTGCTGCGTTACAGTCGAAGGTGGTAACGTAATTACCACGCGCAAGACCAGACTGCTTCAGGAGACCACCCATGCCATCACGCCATCTTCCTTATCCGGTGTTCGATGCCGACAATCACTTTTACGAGCCGAAGGAAGCGCTGACTCAATTCCTGCCGGAGCACCGCAAGGGCGTCATCGATTACATCGACGTCCGCGGCCGGACCAAGATCATGGTTCGCAACGTGGTCAGCGACTACATTCCCAACCCGACATTCGAGGTGGTTGCGCGGCCGGGTGCCCAAGAGGACTACTTCCGGCACGGTAGCGGCGGCAAGAGCTTCCGCGAGGTGATGGGCAAGCCGATGAAGGCCATCCCGGCGTTCCGTGACCCGGCGGCCCGCCTCGAGGTCCTCGACTCGCTCGGCCTGGACTACACCCTGATGTTCCCGACGCTGGCCAGCCTGGTCGAGGAGCGACTGAAGGACGATCCCGACCTCATCCTCGACATCATCCACGCGCTGAACCAGTGGATGTACGAGACCTGGCAGTTCAATTACGAGGACCGCATCTTCTCCACTCCGGTCATCAACCTGGCCAGCGTCGATCGCGCACTCGAAGAACTCGAGTGGTGTCTGGAGCGCGGCGCAAAGACCGTCTTGGTCCGGCCCGCGCCGGTGCCCGGTTACCGCGGGAGTCGCTCCATGGGCATCGAAGAGTTCGACCCGTTCTGGGACGCATGCGTGAAGGCCGGTATTCCGGTGTCGATGCACGCCTCGGACAGCGGATACTCCGAGTACCTCAACGACTGGGAGCCCGCGACCGAGTTCAAACCGTTCTCGCCGACGTCGTTCCGGATGGTCGCGATGGGCAAGCGGCCGATCGAGGACACCGTGGCCGCCATGGTCTGCCACGGCGCGTTGACCCGCAATCCCGATCTGCGAATCCTGTCGGTCGAGAACGGCGCATCGTGGGTGCCCACTTTGTTGAAACAGTTCAAGGACGTCTACTCGAAGATGCCGCAGGGGTTCCTTGAGGATCCGGTCGTGGCGTTCAAGCGCGGTGTGTACGTCGCTCCGTTCTGGGAGGACGACTTCGCCGAGATGGCCGACCTGTGCGGTGTCGACCGGATCATCTTCGGATCCGACTGGCCACACCCCGAAGGCATGTCCGATCCGATCACCCTGGTCGAAGACCTTCAGGGCCTCGACGAAGAGGGCCAACGGAAGGTGATGGGCGGCAACATGATCGACCTGTTCAAGGTACCGAACAAGATCGTGCACAAGCCCGACGTGCCCGCACTCGTCCTCGCCTGACGCTAAATTCCGCGAGAGTGCATCTACCGACGGCGTCACTCGGTAAACGCGTCGGTAGGTGCACTTTCGCGTCGACCTTGATTACCCAACGGGCTAAGGCTTTCCGGTCTCGATTACGGCTTCCAACTCGACGGCAATAGCGTC
>CAVQSX010000025.1:0-35029 GCA_963715905.1 uncultured Actinomycetota bacterium | reverse complement strand
AGGACACTTCGCGCAGCGGTGAGTTATCCAGGTTTCGGATGGCGTTACCGAGCTTTACCAAGGAACGCGCAGTCCCGGAATCGATCCCGGCTTCGTAGGCAACCACCTCAGCCTCGGTCTCGGCGGGCGGGAAGCCGAGTTCGATGGCAACGAAGCGCTGACGGGTCGATTCCTTGAGGTTCTTCAGCACGCTCTGGTAGCCCGGATTGTAGGAAATCACTAGCTGGAACCCTGGCGCCGCCGGCAATGTCGTACCAAGTCGATCGACCGGGAGCTCGCGGCGGTGATCGGCGAGCGGGTGGATAACTACCGTGGTGTCCTGGCGGGCTTCGACCACCTCATCCAGATAGAAAATGGCGCCCTCTCGCACGGCCCGGGTCAGGGGCCCGTCCACCCAGACCGTTTCTCCGCCCTTGAGCAGGAAACGGCCCACCAGATCCGCCGACGTCATATCCTCATGCCCCGCAACGGTAATCAGATCGCGGTCGAGCCCGTGGGCCATCGCCTCCACGAAACGCGTCTTTCCGCATCCGGTGGGGCCCTTCAACAGAACCGGCAGACCGCGGCGCGCCGCCGCGCCAAAGACCTCCACCTCATCGCCGACCGCCCGGTAGAACGGTGCGCTGGAAGTAGATTGGACTGGTTGACTATTGGCCAGCACGTCAGTTCCCGCCCCGGAAAGGAACAACTGGTGGAGGCTCCTTGCCATCAGGAAGAACGAGTTTTCCGTCGGTGTTGACGTAGCCGGAGCGTTTTGTCGGCATCGGCAGAACAGGATTGGGGCACGGTTGATCGGTTCCGTCGCCGCAGATGCCGCCGTTGAGGTAGGATCGCTGTTGGACATCAGCGGGCCAGGGGTCAGCATGCATTGCGAGCCATTGTGCGGGGAGGTTGTAGAAAAAGAAGAAGCATGCGCTCACGGCGGCGAAGATCGCCAGGAACCGGACCATTTGCCCCTTGGCGAATCCGCCTCGGACGCGGTCTAATCCGCGCTCGGCAACGGTCCGGCCGCGGTCATCAATGAAGTAGCGTAGACAGCAAAGCGCGGTCAGCACACCGCCCCACATCAGCCCTTCGTAGACGGGCCATTGGTAATAGGTGCCGGCATTAATCGACACCGCCCGAATCGCCCCGGGGTAGACGTAGAACCCGATGGGCAAGAAGATCAAACCCTCCATGACGAAGTCGAGGAGGATGTTGAACGCGAAGGTCACGCTGATCAACCGCATATTACTGAGACCGGGCCAGCGCGCCTTGGCCTTGCGCATCACCCAGCAGCTGATCATGACCATCAGTAGATTTCCGAATGAATACCCTGGCACGTTCGTTAGAAGTGGTTCCACGACCTGATGGCCCGGCACCTCCGGCGATACCCATCCGGGAATATTCGATGACCAGGAGCCGCGGTTGGGCATCCACGTGTTGTAGGTACACCAGGTGTTCAGGTAGTTGAGCAATGGATCTTGGAAGAACATCAGGCCCATCGACACCATGAGCATGCCGTCGAGGGTGAACCGCCGCTCGCGGCGCCACGGCCGGATGATGAACCACCACAGCGCAATCGGCAGGCCGATCCAGGCCCCGACCGCATTCGCGATGAGCGGCACTTTCATGTACATCGGCGGATCGCCGGGGCCTGACGGCACCCGCTCGAAATAGGGCCCGGTGATCCAACTGATCCATACGTATAGCTGCAGCGCGAGGAGTGCCCCGCCGGCGGCCGCCCAGATCGTCACGGGTTTGACTTTGGACTGAGCGTCATCGCCGATTAAGGCCGAGCCGTCGAGCGACTCGGTAACAGTGGGGGCACTCTTCGTGTCCGATAGTTCTGTCATGACGCGGCCTCCTTTTGAATTGTCTTACAGCGCATGCGCATCCGACTGATCGACAAAATTCACTTGCCTCGCTCGAGTGGAACGGTCGTGGGAAGCTTCACGCCCGGCGGAAGTACCAGCTGGCCGTTCTGATTGATGTAGCCTGAGTGTTTGTCAGGAATCGGTAGAGCGGGATCGGGGCAGGGCCGGTCAGTCCCGTCGCCGCAGATACCCATCAAGAAGTAGGAGCGCTTCAGGAGGTCCTGAGGCCACGGATCTTGGTGCATGGCGAACCACTGCGCTGGAATGTTGTAGCAAACGAAGAAAAACATGCTGCACGCCGCGAAGATGGCCAGGAAGCGCGTGAGTTGCTGCTTGGCGAAGCCACCCTGGACACGGTCGAGTCCCCGTTCAACGAACGTGCGGCCACGATCGTCGGTGAAGTAGCGCAGGGCGCACAGACCTGCCTGGACCCCTCCCCACATGATCCCTTCGTAAAGTGGCCACTGGTAATAGGTATCGGCATTGATCGACAGAGATCGGATTGCACCGGGGTAGGTGAAAAGCCCCATCGGCATGAGGAACAGGCCCTCGATGAAGAAGTCGAAGAAGAACGTCCATACGATCAAGACGCCGATCAGTCCGATGTTGCTGATGTTCGGCCATCGCGACTTTGCGCGCCGCATGACCCAGCAGCCAAGCATCGTGCAGAGCAGAACTCCGAACGAGTAGCCCGGTGCGTTCATCAAGACGGGTTCAGCCATCATGCGGCCCGGTTCCCCGAACGACATCCACCCCGGAATGTTCTGCACCCATGAGCCGCGGTTGAACATCCAGGTGTTGTAGGTGCTCCACGTGCTGATGTAGTTCAACAGCGGATCCTGGAAGAACAGCAGACCGCAGGCCACCAAGAGCATGCCGTCAAGCGTGATTCGCCGCTCCCGCCGCCAAGGCCTGATGATGAAGTAATAGAGGCTGGCCGGCAGGCCGACGACAATCACGCCCGTCCAGGTCATGAGAATCGCCTTCATGTACATCGGCGGATCGCTCGGCCCGGTTGGCACACGCTCGAAATTGGGTCCGGTGATCCAACTGATCCACACGTACAGCTGGAAAGCCAATATGGCGCCGCCGATGATGGCCCAGATCCGAACGGGCTTGATGGGAGACTGAACCTGCGCGCCGAGCGATGCCGCTCCTGGAAGCGACTCGGTAACAGGGGGCGCGGTCTTCTTTGACGGTGCGCTCATGGCACTGGCTCCTTCTGCGTCTCGCTAGTACACCGCTCACGTATCCGCTCGACCAGCGGATACGCATCGGCTAAGAGCTCAACATTCGGGCTCGTCGTTGTCGTCTTCGGTCGGCGGGGCAGTCATTGATCACAGTCTTTCGGCCGCCACGTCGCCGCTAACATACCAGTCAGTATCTCAAAGATGAAGCGGTTTCTGAGATTCCCTGGCACAATCGCTGGCATGGTTGAGCGTTGGACGCGGGAGCGACGCCTCGAGCACACCCGTGCGCTTCTCCTGGATGCCGCGGAGGAGGTGTTCGCCGAGAAAGGATTCACGTCAGCAACTCTCGACGACATCGCACATACAGCGGGCTACACCAAAGGCGCCATTTACAAGCACTTCGCCGCGAAAGAAGATCTGTTCTTGGCGGTAAGCGACCGGTACTGGCGCCGGTACTTCGACAATTTCGCCGAAGTGCTGTCGGCGGCGACCGAGCTGGGAGCGCGCGAACTCGACGACATTGCCCAGCGCTGGCGCCAACTGAGCATCGACCGGGGCGCCGAGCACGCCGCGCTGGGCCACGAATTCACCCTCTATCTACTTCGAAACCCCGACGCGCGGGAACGGGTGGCCGCCAAGAGATCAGAGGTTGTCGAGGCGCTCGGGAAGTTCATCGTCGAGGGCATCGAACGGCTCGGCGCAGCCCTTCGGATCCCGCCAATGACGTTCGCCCAAGTGCTCGTCGCCACCACTGACTCCGTCATGCTGGGAAGCCAACTCGATGACGTCGACCTTTACCGGCCGATTCTCGAAATGTATGTGTCGGTAATCAAACTGCCCGGACACGAATGAGGCAGCCCTCAGCTTCGCGCTGAGTTCGTGCGCTCCCCGAAACGAACGAGGATCAACATGACAGCTGAGACAGCCAACCAGATCTACTACGACCCATGGGACACCGACCTCAACGCTGACCCGTATCCGATGTTCAAGCGATTGCGGGACGACGCACCGCTGTACTACAACGCGCCCCACGATTTCTACGCACTGAGCCGGTTCGACGACGTCAATCGCGCACTGGTCGATTACCACACCTTCAGCTCCGCCAAGGGCGTGGTACTGGAAATTCTGAAGTCCGGCATGGAGATTCCCCTCGGGACCGTCATCTTCGAAGATCCCCCGATCCACGATATCCATCGCAATCTGCTCTCTCGAGCGTTCACGCCACGCAAGATCAATGCTCTCGAGCCCAAGGTCCGCGAATTCACCGCGCGGTGCCTCGACCCCCTGGTCGGCGGGGATCGGTTCGACTTCGTCAAGGATCTCGGTTCAATCATGCCGCTGCGCGTGGTCGGCATGCTCTTCGGCATCCCGGAAAATTTCCAGAAGCGTGTCCAAGAGGGCCACGGCCGACAATTCCCCATCGAACGTGGTGGCCAGATGGATAATCGGGGCGGCGTCATGACCATTGGTCAGATGTTCGCCGAATTCATCGACTGGCGTGTGAAAAATCCCGCCGACGACCTGACCACAGAGCTCCTCGAAGCCGAATTCGAAGACGAAACCGGCACGCTGCGCCGCCTCCATCGCGAAGAACTGTTGGTGTTCATGAATGTTGTTGCCGTTGCCGGAGCAGAGACGACCACCCGTCTGATCGGGTGGTCGGGAAAGCTGCTGTCGGAGCACCCCGATCAACGCCGCCGCCTGGCTGCCGATCGAGCTCTCCTGCCCGGAGCCATCGAAGAGATACTGCGGTATGAGCCGCCGGCCTTGCAGGCGGCGCGGTATGTCACGCGCGATGTGGAGTACTACGGCCAGATTGTTCCCGAGGGCAGCGCGATGTTGACGTTGATAGGAGCAGCCAACCGCGACCATGAGCGGTTCGGCCCCGATGCGGAGGACTTCAACATCGCCCGCCCAGCGCGCCAGCATCTGACGTTCGGCGTCGGGGCGCACTACTGCCTGGGCAACGCGCTGGCCCGCATCGAAGGACGCATCGCACTCGACGAAGTACTCAACCGATTCCCCGACTGGGAAATCGACCGCCCCAACGCCGTCTTCTCATCGTCGTCGGCCGTTCGCGGCTGGGACAGCATGCCCGCCCACGTCTGACTTATGTTGGTCACCGAAGCAGGGGGCACATAGAGCTAGGAGGCGGAGCATGCGATTGGTTGTGCTGGCCGCCGCCATTGCTCTTGCATTCGGCATGCTCGGACCGCTCGATCAGTCAGGGCTGCCGACCAGACTTGCCGACCACAGCGTTCCTTTGGATACTCCCGCCGACGCCGGCGATGGTTCCCTGCCAAACGGCGGCACGCTAACACCGTTCGACGTACAACACTCAGCGATCGGGCGCCTCGACCCCGCGTTGTTGAGCGCCATCCAGAGTGCCGCCACCGCGGCTGCCGCGGACGGCATCACCATGACCATCACCTCGGGCTGGCGTTCGGCGGAGTTTCAGCAGCGACTACTCGACGACGCCGTGCGGACCTACGGCAGCCTCGCCGCGGCACGACAGTATGTGCAGACGCCGGCGATGTCCAAGCACGTCACCGGCGAGGCAGTCGACGTCGGCGGCGCGGGCGCCGACCAATGGCTCATCGCCCACGGGTCCCGCTTCGGGCTGTGCCGGATCTATGCCAACGAGCTGTGGCATTTCGAGCTGGCGACCGACGATATGGGCAATTGTCCGGCGCTGCTTCCCAACGCGGCCGGGTAGCCGCGCGGCCAACGGCAGCCCTATTGCTCAGCCAGCTTCATGACATGTTGGATGACGTTCGGGTAGCGCTTCAGATGTGCGCCGCCGTTGAGGTCGAGCACCTCGCCGGTGATCCACGAAGCCTTCGACGAGCACAGAAAGGCCACGGCGTCGGCGACGTCCTCGGGTGTGCCCGCCCGGCCGAGTGCAGTGTTCTCCAGATAATCGTCGAGTACGCCGGGGACACTCAAAACCGGCTCGGTGAGCGGGGTGTGGACGAATCCCGGGGACACGGCGTTGACGCGGATGCCCTGTGGCCCCAGCTCCAGCGCGGCAACCTCGGTGAGCATCGCCAGCCCCGCCTTGGCGGAGCAATAGGCGCTCATCCCGACGGCGGGTTGGCGGGCATTCAGAGAGGTAATCGATACCAGCGCGCCGCCCTCACCGAGATGGCGGCCGGCATGCTTGATGACCAGGAACGCGCCAACCAGACAAGTGTCGATCACGGCACGGAATTGATCGGCCGGTAGCTCGGTAATCAGCCCGACGCCGCCGAATCCGGCACAGTTCACCACGACGTCGACACGGCCGATCTGCTCGAAGAGCCGTTGCACCGAGGTCTCGTCGACGACGTCGACCGTCGCCGCATTATGTTGATTACCAAGTTCTTTCGCGCGAGCTTGGGCACCCGCGGCGTTGCGGTCGGCGATCGTAACCGTGCAGCCCTCGGCCGCCAGCGCCTTGGCGGTGGCCCACCCGATTCCGGAGGCCGCACCGACAACAACCGCGATTCGATTCTTGCTCATGGGGATTGATCGCTCCTTGTGGTCTGTTTTGCTCGCCTTGCGGGGCCCTGCCGACGATGCCGTCACAGCGCGATGATGACACGAGCGTACGTCCGACACCGCCGCGCATCCCGCGACCGTGCGGCGACGGCACCCGCTGCCGACGGCGTGCGGTAACGTCATTCTCTTACGACGCGTGGGTCCGGGTCGGTTCTCCCCCGGATAAACCCCGTTGACCTGCGCAATCCCGGTGTGACCAACCCCTTGATGGTGGGCGTTGCTGCGTTACAGTCGAAGGTGGTAACGTAATTACCACGCGCAAGACCAGACTGCTTCAGGAGACCACCCATGCCATCACGCCATCTTCCTTATCCGGTGTTCGATGCCGACAATCACTTTTACGAGCCGAAGGAAGCGCTGACTCAATTCCTGCCGGAGCACCGCAAGGGCGTCATCGATTACATCGACGTCCGCGGCCGGACCAAGATCATGGTTCGCAACGTGGTCAGCGACTACATTCCCAACCCGACATTCGAGGTGGTTGCGCGGCCGGGTGCCCAAGAGGACTACTTCCGGCACGGTAGCGGCGGCAAGAGCTTCCGCGAGGTGATGGGCAAGCCGATGAAGGCCATCCCGGCGTTCCGTGACCCGGCGGCCCGCCTCGAGGTCCTCGACTCGCTCGGCCTGGACTACACCCTGATGTTCCCGACGCTGGCCAGCCTGGTCGAGGAGCGACTGAAGGACGATCCCGACCTCATCCTCGACATCATCCACGCGCTGAACCAGTGGATGTACGAGACCTGGCAGTTCAATTACGAGGACCGCATCTTCTCCACTCCGGTCATCAACCTGGCCAGCGTCGATCGCGCACTCGAAGAACTCGAGTGGTGTCTGGAGCGCGGCGCAAAGACCGTCTTGGTCCGGCCCGCGCCGGTGCCCGGTTACCGCGGGAGTCGCTCCATGGGCATCGAAGAGTTCGACCCGTTCTGGGACGCATGCGTGAAGGCCGGTATTCCGGTGTCGATGCACGCCTCGGACAGCGGATACTCCGAGTACCTCAACGACTGGGAGCCCGCGACCGAGTTCAAACCGTTCTCGCCGACGTCGTTCCGGATGGTCGCGATGGGCAAGCGGCCGATCGAGGACACCGTGGCCGCCATGGTCTGCCACGGCGCGTTGACCCGCAATCCCGATCTGCGAATCCTGTCGGTCGAGAACGGCGCATCGTGGGTGCCCACTTTGTTGAAACAGTTCAAGGACGTCTACTCGAAGATGCCGCAGGGGTTCCTTGAGGATCCGGTCGTGGCGTTCAAGCGCGGTGTGTACGTCGCTCCGTTCTGGGAGGACGACTTCGCCGAGATGGCCGACCTGTGCGGTGTCGACCGGATCATCTTCGGATCCGACTGGCCACACCCCGAAGGCATGTCCGATCCGATCACCCTGGTCGAAGACCTTCAGGGCCTCGACGAAGAGGGCCAACGGAAGGTGATGGGCGGCAACATGATCGACCTGTTCAAGGTACCGAACAAGATCGTGCACAAGCCCGACGTGCCCGCACTCGTCCTCGCCTGACGCTAAATTCCGCGAGAGTCCATCTACCGACGGAGTTACTCGGAAAACGCGTCGGTAGTTGCACTTTCGCGTCGACCTTGATTACCCAACGGGCTAAGGCTTTCCGGCCTCGATTACGGCTTCCAACTCGACGGCAATAGCGTCTGCCAGCACTCGGCCCGGTGCCCCATCAGGGTTTGGGTCCAAGGCAATTGTGGGCGCTCCAGTCGTTGATCTGCCGAAGGCCGTGCTGGACATCCACGAAGTGGGGCGCAATGAAGTTCGAGGTGGTCGCCGTCAGCACCATCAGGATGCCCAGGGTGGCGAAGGCCGAGACAGCGACAGTCTTGAGCGGTGTTCGTTCCCCCGGCAGCGTGTCAAACCTCGTGTAGAACAACAGCGCCGAGAAGTGCCACGAGCCGTAGATCAAGACGTTGAGGCCCCACATTCCGACGCCGTTGTCGAAGCAGTAGTTGGACCCGGAGTAGGCGAAGGTCTCCCCCAGCGGCATGGGCACGGCCAGTATTGCGCAGAGCACGCCGTGACGGAGCCAGGTGTCGCGTGCCAGGACCGAATGGGTTCGGTCCAGAAGCTGTGTGATGACTCGGTACAGCGTGCCGAGGATGACGGTGTAGCAGCCGAAGACGCTGATCGTCATCGGCAGCATGAACAACGGCACACCGTTGGGATTGAGTGCCGTGTTGAAGGCGAAGTGGCCGTGCAGCACCTCGTACCAGGGATCGGTTCCGATGAAGCCGCCGAGCACCGCCCACACGGTGAGGAAGATGCCCATCCGGAACCCGTACAGGTCGCTCAGCGGGCGACCCTTGTCATCCGCGGTGCGGAAGACCAGAGGCCAGATCAAGGTGCCCAATCCCATCACCAAAGCCTGTGCCAATAGCGCGAAGTCGTTGGGTTTGTCGTAGCTGAGGTGAGCGGTGACAAAGCCCTGGAGGGGCACCGATACGAGGAACCAGACCACGTAGATGATCTCGGTGCGACGCTTGCCCGGATTGAGCGACAACCAGTGCCACTTCTCCGGCACCTCGGGGTCGGGCGAAACCGGGTTGGTCGTGTCAGTGGTGACCATGATGCGTCCTATCAGCTGTCTCGTAAGTGCAAAGAGGTTGCGGGATCGCCTCGGCCGTAGTTGAAGTCAACCTAACACGTTGTATTGCGTATGCAATAGTATTGCGGCATCGATAGGATTCGGACTTTAGCTGGGGCTGGGAACGACAGCGCGAGATGGGGACCCGCGGGTTAAGACAAGCGTCGAGGTGAGGGCTCGCCTTCGACGTCGGCGTCGCCCTCTCGCTGCGTCACCACCCCTGCGTGAAAGGCTTCGAGCTTGGTCACAAACCGCAGGTATGCGCGCAACTCGGTCGCGCTTTCGCCGCCGAATATCGCATCGGCCATGGCGGCCTTGAAATCATCGGCCACAACTGCGGCGTCGTGCCCGTGAGGCGTCAACGAGAGCTGTTTCCGCTTGGCGTCGCGTTCCGAAGCCCGTTCCGTGACCAGGCCTTTGGCCTTGAGTTTGGAGATGATCTGCGACGTCGCCGACCGTGTCACAGCGAGTTCTTCGGACAATTCGCTGCCCGTGACGCCGTCGTTTCGGGCTATCAGCGCGCACATTTCGGCCTCGAGGAGCGTCATCGAAACCCCGTCGCCGTAATCCCGCGGGATTCGTCGGCCTTGCTGGATCTTGTTGATGACCCTGAGCAGGGAGATGGTAATCGCTGCTGCGATGGCGTCGTCAGGTTTGGCGGACTGCCGGCCCGGACCCGATGCTCGAGCAGCCATGCCGTCCCCTTCCCTCCTTGTCGCGAGGACACACCGCGCGTTCGAACGATGCGGCCCGTGAACGAACTGCTCACGCCACTGCGCTCCTCATGTTAGGGCGGCCGCAGTGGCCACGCCGTCATCCGGTGTGGTGATGTAGTAGCCATGGCAGCTGCCAAACCTGCATCCCGCCCGGTGCGGGGTCAAAACACGCGTGCTCAGGAACGCGGCGAGCGCACTCGGGCGCTGGTGATCGAGGAGACGATTCGCTGCATCCGAGAAGAGGGCTTCGCGGCGGCGAGCACGCGCCACATCATCGACCGCGCCGGCGTGAGCTGGGGTGTGATTCAGTACTACTTCGGCGATCGAGACGGACTGCTGACCGCGGTCATCGAACACGCAAACACCACCTTGACCGCATCCCTGAACCAGATCGCCGACACCGCCGCAGAGGTCAGTGATCCCAAGGAAAGAGCGGAATCGCTCACCGCGGCTGCCTGGGGAGTGTTCTTCAGCCCCACCTGCATGACCGCGCTGGAGATCCTCATCGCCACTCGCGCCATGCAGGGAACGCTGGGCGCCGACCAGCTCGAAGGGGTGGTCACCGGCATCGCTCGCATCGCCGACGCGGTGGGTGGTTCCACCCCCCACGCCGTCGGGATCGCCAACCTGCTGTGGTCCAGCCCGGTCGGCATGATGGTGGCGCAGATGGTCACGAGCGACCCGCTGCCTACCGCACCGGAGCAGACCGCCCTGGCTGCGCTGATTGGTGAGCACCTCGAAGCCGGTCAGCGACAGGCGTCATCGACAGCAGGATCGAAGGCACCATCACGCCGAGCCGGCCGGTGACGGGTCACCCCGCACTCACCCCGCGAAGTTCGGCGAGTTCGGCATCCAACATCGCGGCGAACGGATCACCCGAGACGGGCAGCGCCCAGAACTGGTCCCTGTCCAATGCTTGCAGCGCCCATGAGACGGCGACGCCTGGTTCGACGCCGGCTTGATTGAGCGCGTCGTGCATACCCAGTACCTGGTCTTCGGGCAATGAAGCCGCGTTGGGCATGCGTGCCGCCGACGTTCGCATGAGGTTGGTCTTGACCATCCCCGGGTTTAATAGGGCGACGCGGATTGAGGGCGCCACCGCCGCAAGTTCGGCGCGTAGCGACTTGGCGAGCGCGATGGCCCCGGCCTTGCTGGCGGCGTACACCGCGCTGTAGGGCGACGCCACCATGCCGGCCATGGATGCGGTGATCACCAGGTCGGCCGCACTGCCCTGCGCTACGAGCTTCGGAACGAACGCCTTGATGCTGTGAAACAGACCGAGCAGGTTCACCCCGACAACGAAGTCGTATGTGGCGTCGGGGGTTTCCCACACCGTGGAGCCGGTGGCGGTTACGCCCGCGTTCAGGCACACCGCTACAAGCGATCCAAATCTAGACGCGACCTCACCGAGATGGGCCACCGACGCCGCATCCTGCAGATCCACCCGCACACACTCGACCGCGGCACCTGACTCCGACAGGCCCTCGCGCGCTTGCGCCATAGCCGCTTCATCAATGTCACCGATCACCACGTGTGCGCCTCGCTCGGCGTACGCACGGGCGAACGCGAGGCCAATTCCACTGGCACCACCGGTGACGACCGCGACCCCGCCGCTCATCGGTAACTCGGAATCAGCTCTTTGCCTATCAGCTCGATGGACTCCATGATGCGGTCGTGCGGCATCCCGCCCATCTGCATGTGAATGATCACCTGGTCCACGCCGCTGGCCTTGAATCCGTCGAGCACCTTCGCGCAGTCGTCGGGATTGCCTGCCATCACGAACCCCTCGTTGATCATGAACTCCTCGATCGCGGCGGGATCGGCCCTCGTCGCCTCACGCAGCATGGCGATGTCGCCACTGCCGAGGTGCGCGTAACTCGGCGACGGCTGGTCACCCGGCCAGCCCTTGGACATCCAGTCGAAGCCGTGCAGCGTGTGTTTAACGGTGTTGTGCGCCGCCAGTTTGCGAACCTCGTCGCGGTCGTAGCTACACAGACCGTTGACGAAGCCAGCCGTCTGCTTGTTGACGTGGCCGCAAATCGGCTCGGCCTTATCGATATTGGCATAGTAGGCCTCGGTGGCCTCGCTCAATCCGTCGTAGTCGGTCTTGTGCGCGAAGAAGAGCATTCCCAGGCCCTTCTTGGCGGCACGTTCGGCGTTGCCGGGCCCGACGCCGCCCACCCACAGCGGCGGGTGCGGCTTCTGCACCGGACGTGGCACCACGGTGCGGGCCGGCATCTTCACGAACTCGCCGTCGAGCTCGACCTCCTCCTCGGCGAGGAGGCGTGCGACGGCGTCGACCCCTTCCTGCCATTGGGCGCGAGACTGTTCCGGGTCGATGCCAAAGCCATAGAGTTCGGCCGGTGTCGTCGAACGGCCCGAGCCCACATCGACACGGCCGTTGGACAGGCAATCCAGCATCGCCACCCGCTCGGCGATGCGGACCGGATGGTTGTAGGACGGAGGGGTCAGCGCCAAACCGAACCCGAACCGGATGTGTTCGGTCTGATATGCGGCAGCACCGAAGAGCACCTCTGGCGCGGACATGTGCGAGAAGCCCTTGAGGAAGTGGTGCTCAGTCAACCAGACGTGGTCGAAGCCGTGTTTGTCGGCGTGGACAATCTGATCGACGGTCTCCCGGATGATCCGCGCCTCGGCGTCAGCCTCGCTCGGCGGGACGAACATCTCGTAGAATATCCCGAACTTCATTGTGCTCCAATCGATTTATTCGGACAGATTGCTTAGTCGGTGGTACGTAATCAGTCAGGCTGGCGCGTCGTCGAGAACCCAGCGCATGACGCGCCGGATCGGGTAGAACCCGTCGTGTGGGAGTCCTTCGACGGCCTGGGCGACTTCGCCGAGTGCGACAATGCGCTGAACACCCATGGAGGCCAACGCATCACGCAAACCGACGGCGCGCCGGGGAGGGTAGATTCCAACCGTCTGTGTCGCCACATTCGCGTGGCGCACCGCCTCCTCCAACGACGGGACGGCAACGACGTTGACGGTCTTGGAGATCGGGTAGAAGTCGACCGGGTCGTCGGATCGCACGACCAGCCCGGCGCCCGAGTAGTCACCCCATACCCGGTAGATCGGTTCGAGCGTCTTGAGAACCTCAACCTCGTCTCGGATTTCATTCGGCAGCGGGGCGGCAAACGCCGACGACAGCCCCCGGTCCTGACGGAGCTTCTCCAATAGCCGTTCGCAGAACCGGTCGATCTGGTCGATGTCGCCTTCGGCGTAGACATAACGACTTGCCGCACAGGCATCTTGGTTGAACAGGGAGACGTCGATGGCAGCGCGCTCGGCTGCGTCGTCGATGCAGGCTTCGTCGGCGTACGCCTCGCGACCCACCATGGAAATGGAGACCTTGGGATCGAACGACACGATCTCGAATCCAGGGCCGGCGTAGCGCAACGCGTTACGGACCGCGGAGTCCCCTCCCCACACCACCATCTTGTCGAAGAACTGCGGGCGCATGATCGCGCTCTCGGTCGCAGTGTCCCCGCCCTTCCAGTAGACGGCCGAGAATGACTTGACGGTGGGGTGGTCGGGATCGACGTCGGCCATGGTCCGCAAGATCGCGGCCGCGGTGAACAAGTCGTTGGTCGGCACCTTGATCAGATGCACGCCCTTGGTGAGGGCGCCGCGCACGATGGTGGTAACGGCGACAGCTGGTGTGTTGCCGGCGATCACGTGCGCTAGCCGAGGTGGGAACGCGCGGACACGTCCCGGGCTGCCAAAGGGCCGCCGAACTTCCTGCCAGCCGTCGATCGCTTCCCACCCGGTCTCCTGCTCGACCTGGAATTCCAAGTTCTTACGATCGAAGAAAAACGGCACGGTGCGATAGGTGTTCTCTAGGATCCGGCGCTCAAGAGTGTTGTACGCCAGCGAATGCTCCAGTGCCTCCTGCATGAACTCGTTCTTGTCGAAGTCCAACGCCCCGCCGACCTCGACCAGGAAATCGATGATGTCCCGGATTGGCGTGTCGAACGCCGGGCCAGGCTGGTGACGCAACCACACCAGGTCGTCAAGGTTGATTTCGGGACACCGGAACGCACCGAAGTCCTTTGTCGCGCTGACATCCACGCGGCCCTTGATGACGTGCGGGACCACCGTGCCGGAGCCGACGGCAGAATCCAGGACCATGCGAGTCTCCTCATTTAAAGGGATGCGTGGGCGGTGACGGGAAAGTAGCCGCCGCCGAAGTAGCCCAGATCCAGGCGCGTCTTGATGCCGGGCGAAGCGGCGCACACTGCGGGGATAGCGTTGACCGCGGCCATCGCTGTGGCGATGGAGGTGCCTCGACCGGTGTCACTTTCGATGTCCAGCCGGCACGTCAACGTCGGATCGCCGGTGATGGTAACCGCGTAATGAGCCTTGCCTGACGGCCATTGGGACGCAGCATCGTTGGATACCCGCCAGATCAATTCGTATTCCACTGCCGCCGCACCGGCCTTGACCGCCGCGATGACAATCCTGCGCACCGCTACGGTGCCGGCGTCGATGCGTCCCCACGGCAGGTCGATCGGGACGTCGGTCACTGCCTTGGTGTGATTTATGACGAACTCGTCGTAGGTGATTCCGAGCGCGTCAGTCAGCAGCTGTACACACGGAAAGTAGGGGCTCCAGCGCAGATCGGTCAGATACTCCATCGGCGCCAAAGTGTCGGGGCTCATCCCCATGCCGATCAATTCGGAGACGATCGACTCGGAGGTGTAGTCGGACATGTCGACGAGTTCGAGAACGTGCAACTTATCGATGCGGCGCGCAACGGAAGTCAACGCTATGGGGAACGCATCGAAGGCAAAGCCGGGATTGACACCGGTGCTGTAGAAGGTCGCCTGCCCAGTGGAGCATGCCTTCTCGAGTCGTTCGCGCTCATCGGGATTGATTGCTTCCGGATGGATATGCGTGCTGATCGCCGTCGACACCACGTTCTTACCCGATTCGAGAAACCCGCAGATGTCCTCCAGGCACTGGGCGGCGTCGCCGCTGTCGCCGAGCGCGTTGTAGACGACGCAGTCGGCGTCGATGGCACGGATGTCATCGGCATCGTTGGTAGCCGCGACGCCCGCCGGGTCCGCTCCGGCCAGATCGCCGAGATCCTTGCCCGCCTTGGCCGGGTCATAGACGTAACCAGCCACCACCGCGAATCGCGGATCCGCGAGCAGAGCGCGCAGCGACTGCACGCCGACGTTGCCGGTGGCCCACTGCACCACGTTGTATACCATTTAAATCCCTTGTTGTATAAAGCTATTCACCGACGGCACCGCGAACGAACGAGTCGATCGTGCCAGCACACGTGAGCTTGTCGTCGCCGCCCTCCAACTCGGAGTACCTGGCGATTTCCGTCACCGCGGGAACGCTACGGCCCGTCGGACTCGGGTCGTAGTCCATGACGACGCGATCGCCGCTGATGATGCCCCCCCAGCGCCCATCGATGGATACATCGAAAAGCGCCATGCGGCCGGTGACCTGGCCGCTACCGGACCCGAGCAACTTCTCGCCGGTGTCGTCGAGCACCAGCGGGATGATCCACCCCGGGAACTCGTAACGTCCCCATTCATTCATCCGGCCACCGCTGCTCGCTTCTTGCATGCCGTAGCCCTGGGTGAAGTTGTCCAACGTCAGCCCCATGAACGCCATGATCTGCTCGACGTGGTCGGCGGGAAGATCGAAGCCCTTGGCGCCGCCACCGCTGAGGACGTGGGTATCCGGGTGGAAGCTGCCCTCCGGTATACCGCGCTCGCGCGCCGCCTCGACCACCCGGAAAAGCTGAGGTGTGAGTCCGACCAGCAACATCGGCTCGTCTCGGTGAGCGAGGATCTTGTCGATTAGACCGTCGAGCATTTGATCGGCGAAATCGCGTCGCAGTTTCAGCCCGGCCTCGAATTCCGCGATCTCCGATGGCGTCGCGGTGCCATCGCCGATGCGTCGCCGCATGCGCGCCATCGCCGACAGGTCGGAGACGCGCAGTTCTGCGTCGGTGAGGAAGTACACGGCATCGGGCCGACCCACCACGTCGACCATGTGGCTAAACGTCGCGGACGCCCGGTTAGGAGCCTTCCGGGGCCCCAATACGAACACGGGCCGTGATCGATCCTGCGCGACGCTCTTGGGTACCGTCACCTTGTTCGAGAACGCAATGTCTTTGGCGGTCTGGTTGAGAAACGAGTTCTTGCCGCTGGTGCCACTGGTGGCGAACACGTAGTGACCGGCCCCGTGAAGCCGTTTGATCCACTCGTCGGAGTCGGCGACCCCGTCGATGTCCACTCCCTCGACCGGAACCTTCGACAACGTGTTGAGCCAGAGGTTCATCCGGTCCCACTGCCCGCGGTCGATAAACGACTCGGGATAGCTCTTGTAAGCGGTGTGCGCGAAGAGCAGTGGCACAACCTCTTCGAGACTCGTGACTTCGGTGATGCCTACCTTCTCGGCGAGTTGGTCGAGAATGCGGATCCGTCCGCGGCACTGCTGAAACCGTTGGTTGATCGCGTCGATCCAGAGCGGCTCGAGTTCCTCGCGGGACGTTCCGGACGGGTCGTCGACGTCGAAGAGCCCTTGGAGGGCTTCGATGGAGTCAGTCACTCCCGGCACTACCTTTCGCGTTTAAGCTCGGCGCCCACATGCCGGCGAGCAGTTTTGTTTAGTTACTTAACAAGCAAGCTATCCACTGGTTGGGCCGCTGTCAATAACGAACCTTGCCCCGTCGGCGCGTCAGACGTCGAGACGAGAACCCTTCGTCTGTCGACATATTGCGCTTTGTTTAGTTACTTAACGAGGTGGCGCAGGTCAGGGGGTTGAGGAGGATGTTCGTACGTATAGCGAGCGACCACGACGGATCGCGACACGATACAAACGAGATGGGGCAGCACCGACTGACGTGCACGATCGTCGAGCCCGACGATCTCGATGTGCAGGCGCGATTAGGCCTGACCACTTTCTTGGGCTAGCTTCTGCGCAAGCTCATCCGGCGCCGTCGGCATGGTTCCGAAGCCCTCGAAGTGCTCGAACGGCACCCGCACATATATCCCGGTCGCTGTGAATGACAGCTTCCCGCTACTGCTCACGCCCTGCGCGGACACATGGATCGCACGCCCCTTCTCCCCGTCGACTTTCGCTGTGATGCGGTGTTTTTCATGCAGCGGAACGGGAGAAAGGTAGTCGATCGTCAGTGCGCGGGTCACGGCAGGCGCGCCGATCAGCCAGACAGTGAACCCCAGCAACTCGTCGCAGACGCCCGCGATGGCGCCGCCGTGCGCCAGACCGGGACCACCGGTGTAACGCTCATCGAAGGCGAAATCGGTATAGATCTCATCACCCGTACGCCAAACTTCGAGGTGAAATCCTGACGCGTTCTCGCTGCCGCACCCATAGCACGTTGGAGTGTGTCCTGGCAGTAACCGCGGTTCCGTATCGCCGGGTAGATCTGCGCGATCCATGAGTCAAATCCTCCGCTTCGGCAAGTGGCGCACCGGAAAACTTAAGCCGGGTCGAATGCGTCGATCAACCATCTGCCGTCGATCCGCTGTAAGTGAACCCTGATGCTGCTGGCCCTCAGCACAGGATCGGGATGGTCTTTACTGATTGTGGTTTGGTTGACGAACACCAAAACGACGGCTGACTGTGGCAGCATCTGCGAGATCGCAGCTCGAACTACGGCAGCTGAGGTCTGGACCCCGTTCACCTTGGCGGCCGGGACAACTACGCTGTCAGTGAACTGCCGATAGTACGACAGAAATCCACCGGTAAGATGAGACTTGGCGTCCGTAAGATCTCGGTCGAGGCTCTGCGCCGAGTAAGAGAGCAAAGCCACCGTGGCATCCGACGCGGCCATCACTACGGCCTGTGATTCTGCTGCATCTGTCCGCTGATCGGACCTTAGCTGGCTGAAGTACAACCACCCCGTGAGTGCGGCAGCCATCAGTATCGCCAATGCCAGCGCCAATCCCGTTATTAGAGTCCGGCTTAATCGACTTTTGCCAAGTGCCGCGGGTGCATGGGCCGGCATGGCGTCTGCGCGCGCCTCTTCGCTGGAATCCTCGGCGTCGCAAGTCGCGACGCAATCTTCGGCGGTCATGGAATGAATTCGACTTTAGACATCTTGAGCTGGCCGTTGTCTCGGGCTACGCCGACACTGAGTCGCCACTGTCGCGGTTCTTGTTGTGCACCTGCGGCATTGGTGACCCGCGAGGTCGCCGCAACAAGGATCACCGCGTCGTTGTCGGTCATCGATTCGATGCCCGTCGCGGTCACGTTGACTTCGGTCACCGCCTTGGATAGCTCGGCGGCCTTCACGAAATCCGGTCCTTGTTTTTCGAAGTCAGCCCGAAATCGACCTGTGGTGCCGTCGATGATGCGCTGCACGTCTTCTTTTGCGTGGTGGAAGTCGAGCGACATCAGCTTCACGATGCCTTGTTGCGCCGCCGCGGCGAATTCGGCTTGTCGTTCCTTTCGTTGTGTGGCCTGATGGTGTTGCCACGCCATGTATCCGCTGGTGGCAAGTAATCCGGTGAGGACCACGATCGCGAGTGTGGTCAGGAGTGCTTTGCCGCCCGGCTTGGGAAGGCGAGCCTTCCGAAGCCAGCTGCGCGCAGTATCGGAAGGGTCTGCGGCAGCCTTCGTCCCTGCCGCCTGTGCGGGATCGGCGCGCTCGGCTTCTGGCGTGACGTCATCGGCAGCTGTTGTGCCGTCGAGTGGGTCGGGGTCGTCGGTTGCCGAATCGTCGCTTTCGCGTCCGATGTTGTCGGCGACCGTCAACTTTTTGGAGGAGAGTGCTTTCTCGTATTTCAACCGCAGAACGCGGGCGCGGGCGCTCGCAGCGGCAGCCGCCGCTTCTGCCGCGGCGGCTTCAGCTTCCTCCGCCAGTACGAGCGCCTCATCAACCCCGAGCGCTTCGATGACGGCGTCCTTCCCACTTCCGCGCCGTGACGCCGCTGGGGCGACGTCGCGAGGAGGCAAATGCGACCGCTCCACACCGGATCTGATCCCGCGACCTCTCATCGGCCGGGCCCAGCAGGTTGCACGGTACAAAGACGCGGCATCTCCCGTTGGGTGCGCAGATGAGTCCGACTTGTCGGCGGGGCGACCTGCTGGATCATCTCTGCTTGCTTTCTGCTGTCTGGTGCAACCAACTAGCGCACGGTAGGTGCGTGTCGGTTAAGTTACTTAACAAAAAGATATCCACCCGCTGTGTTGTCGGTCAAGAAGGCCTGCTGGGCACATTGGCTATCCGATCCGGCGAAGGGTGAACGGCATCTCGATGACTAAGGGCTTGTTGACACCGCATGCGCCGCTGGCGCCTATCGTGGTGTCCGTACCGGACAGGTGACTGGTCTGGGTGTGGTCCAGCTTTCCGTTGTCGTATCCGAAGAACCGATATTGCTGCTTGCCCGGTGCAGTTGTTCCGTCGAGACATGGAATCCAGTTTGAAACCGGGTGGTCGAGCATCCAACGGTCCACCGAAAACCGCAATCTCGCTGTCCAGCCCTGATCGCTGGTCACTTCACCGGTGCACTCAGTCGGGTCAGAGCAACTGGACGTGATGATCCAGGTGGCCCTGACTGTCGTCTCGTCGATGAAGACCTCACTTGTCTGCGCCCACTCGCCGTTAGAGATGGCCTCGTAGGTTCCGTTCAATTCGATACCGTAGCCGGATCCGTAGGCAACTGGCGCCAGACTTCCCGCGCAGACCGCGATCGCTGCTATCGCTCGGGCGACCACCATAGATATCCGCATCGTTTCCTCTCACCGCTTTTCGCCGCCTCGCCGATGGCGCTGACGTCCCTGCCGGACTAGGTGGTCGGTAGTAGTTCCGTCCATGATTTCGGCACCGCGGCCGAGGGCAGGTTCAGCAGCTGCTCGAGGTGCCCGTCGGGTGTCATGTAGCGCCCAGTACGCCGGTCGTAGGTCGCAACCGCGACCGAAGGTCCCTTTGATCCGACTGGGCCGAATGCACTGGGCGCCACGGGCGCCGCACCCTCCACACCGGCGACGCCCGCCGATTCATCATTGCCGGGCATTGGCGGTGTTGGCGGCTCAGCGCCTGGCGGTGCCGCGATCGGAGGCGGTGGCGTGCCGTCGACAGGACCGAACGTCAGCTGATTCGGCAGCGCCCGGCCGTCAATGGGCACTCCTTGCGCGATCAGATTCGGGTCAAGGGGATACGGCCCGATGGTGTGCTGCCGCATGGTCAGAGGCTGAAAGCCCTTCGGGTCGTTGCACAGTTCGACGGTCGGCGCGCGTTTGCCGGGATGCTCCATGCAAGGAAAGTTTCGCGCTCCGCGGACCGCAATGGGCGAATCCTGGGGCAACTTGCAGTACAGCCCGTCCGGCGTGTCAATGGTCGTGGTGTCGGCCGGAGATCGCCATTCCGATGGGGGAAGGAACCCGACCGTGCAGGCCGGAGGGTCGCTCAACGAGAGGGTGAAATCGCCTCTCGGTATGCCCAAGGGATCGTTGAAGGGAACGCCGTACGATTGGTTGGCGGCGATCCATCCGGGCAGCAGGACTAGCACCTGCTGAAGGGAGGCGTTGTAGGTGACCAGGACCTGTCCCAGTGTCTGCAGATTAGCAAGCAGGACAGGCAGCGTCGGTTTGACTTCCTCGAGCAGGCGTGAAACCTCCTGTGCGAAGCCAGGTCCACGCGCAAGGATGGTTCGCACTTGCGGATCGTGGGCCGCGATCTCTCCGGTTACTCCTGCCAGGCTGTGTGCCCACGTCCGTATCGCATCGGAGGTCTGCACCTGCGAGTCAAGCAACGGCACCGAGTCGTTGATGAGGGATCGGCTCCGATCCGAAACCGAGTTTGCACTGTTGGCGATGGTTGCCGACGAATCGATGAGGGACCCGAAATCATAACCCGCACCGTCGAATGCTTGGAACGAGTCGTCGAGTAGTTGACCCAACCGGTCCTTGGGGATGCTGCCGATAAGTGCGCTGACTTGATCCAGCATCGGCCCGACCGGCTGGGGAGTTACCGCGTCGGACTTCTCGATAACGGACCCGTCATGCAGGTAAGGCGCCGAATCGGTGCGTGGCCGTAGGTCGACGTATTGTTCGCCTACCGGAGAGACGCTGCGTACCTCCGCTTGAAGGTTGGCGGGGATCTCCACCGAACGGGTCAACGACAACGTTGCGTCCGCACCGTCGGAGGTCAGGTTGATACCGGTCACCGTGCCGACGTGCAGACCCCGATAAGCCACCTCGCTAAAGCGGTACAGGCCTCCGGTGATCGGCAGCTTCAGCGTCACAGTCATGCGGCCAATGCCCAGCAGGGTGGGTACCTGCATGTACACCAAGGTTATGGCAAGGATGCCGATAACCGAGACGATGCTGAAAATGATGAGCTGGATGCGCACAAGACGACTGAGCATCAGCGTCCGCCCTGGTCGAGAGGCGCTAAATCGGCAGGCAGGACGCCTGGCGGAGAAGATTGGGAAAAGTGCTGCGGCGCTGACGATTCCGCGAGCTTCGGCGTGCCGACAGCGGGGACCGTCGTGGGCGCTCCCGCGGGCAACGGTGCGGGGGGAACCACGGTAAACCCGTCTGGCAGGTGATCGGCCACCTCCGCCGGCAGCGGGGCATAGCCGTACCGCAGGTAATACGGATCGCCAGGCGCCGGGGGTTCGGGGTCGTCTTCCTGGCCCCAGCGGGAGCCGAGGAACAGGCTGCGTTTGAGCCGGGGAATGGAGATGTCAAACGTGGCGAACAAGTTCATGTAGTCGCCACGCACGCCGCGGTCGATGACGTTCTGGGTGTAGGGAAGCGTGGCCGCAGCGACGGCGGCCCCCACCAAATCAGGCCCCACGTCCGCGAGGGATCGGATGGTCGGCTCGAGATTTGTCAGGTCGCGAACCAGGTCGCCCTTGGTGTCACGGACCAGCGCGGTCGTGGTCTTGCTGAAGGACCCCAATTTTTCGAGCGCAGCCGTCAACCGCGGCCGCTGCCTGATCAGGATGCTGATGGCTGCGGGTATCCGCTTGAGAGCACGGTCAACGACGTCGTGATTTCCCGCAAGCGTGCCGGCGAACCGATTCAACTCCCGTACCGAAGCGACGATATTCGCCTGCTGCTCCTGCAGCACACCGACGAAATTGTCCAGGCGGGTCAGCAATTCGCGGATTTGCGGCTGCCGTCCGGCGAGCACGACGTTGAACGTCTTGATGATATCGGTAAACTGGCCGAGCCCGCCCCCGTTGACGACGGCCGACAGCGACGACAACGTCTGTTCCGTAGAGGGGTACGTCGAGGTGTCGTTGAGTCCGATGGTTGCACCCGGCTGGAGTCGCCCTTCGGCCTGTTGCCCGATTGGCGGATCGATGGCCAGATGCAACGAACCGAGCAGGCTGGTCTGGCCTACGGAAGCAACGCCATTGGCGGGCACAACCACATCAGGCTTGACGGCAATGTCCACATCGGCATGCCAGTTTTCCACAGTGATCTTGCTAATGCTGCCAACGACGACATCGCTCATAAGCACCGGTGAATTTGCCTCCAGCGTAGCAACATTCGCAAATTCGATGTGAAAGATCTGAGCGTGCGGACCTCGCCCAACCGCGCCGGGCAGCGGTAGCGAGTTCAAGCCGTGGAAGGCACAGCCTGTCGATGTCACCGCGACGACGCAGGCGCTGGCGGTGGCGCGCCGAATGGCCGATGAGGGGCTCATGCTGGTGGGGTTCCTTCGGCTGGCGGTACACGCGCGGGCCTCGGCGCTACCGCATCGGGAAGCAGCAACCCGTCGGTCGTGGGCGGTCCGGGCAGGATGGTGGGCGGCCCGAGCATTGGCGAACCTGGGTACTGCGCGGGGATTGGGCCCGCTTGAACGCCTGCGGGCGGGGCGTACGGGTTCGGACCCACAGCCGGTGGCGGGGCGGGTATTCGGGGTGCCACGTCCTCGTTGAGTCCGGTGTAGGCAGAGATTGCCGGCGGCGGTTCGGGTGCGCGTGTCCAACCGTCTGCACCAGGTGCCAGGTTGGGGTCGGTGTAGATGATTTTTTCCGGACGGGGTGTGGGCATCAGGAAGGGGTTGGTCTGAAGCGGCAGGTTGTTGAAATTGAACTGGCGTGCTGCCGGACCTAGATATTGGCCGCACAGTTTGCCTGTTTCGCGAGAGGTGACATCCTCGATGGCGCCGACCATGCTGCACAAGAACCACACGGGGTTGCTGAAGTTGTTAAAGCTCAGCGAGCCGTTCACCGTCCCGACCGCGGGGTTATAGATGTTTTCGCTGTTGGCCAACTCAGTCGGAGCAGCATGGAGCAGGTTTTCGATCGATCCGCGGCTATCGACCAGGTTCTGGGTCACATTGCGCAATCGCGAAAGTTGCTCGGCGGTCTCGTTGCGACTGCCGGCAACGAACCTGGTGACCTCTTGGACCGCTGTCGACAGGTCATTGAGTGCTGCGTCTAGATCGGAGCGACTGTCGTTGATGACACTGGTCAGCGTTGCCAAACGGTTCTGAAACAGGACCATCTGTTGACCCGAGTCCCGCAAAGCGGTCACAAAGGTCTGCAGATTTTTCACAATATTGGTGATGTCGCCACTGCCCTCGGCGAGAATCCTTGCGGTGCCCGATAGTTGGGACAGTGTCTCCCGCAACTTGACGCCGTTGCCGTCACCCAGCGCGTTGGCCGCGCTGTCGATGAAGCGTGAGATCGAGGTACCCGACACTCCGCTTTGCGGACCCAGGTCGGTTGCCAGCCGCATCAACTGCCTTTTGACCTCGTCCCATTCGACGGGGACAGCGGTGCGTTCGAGTGGGATTACCCCGCCGCTTCGCATCCGCGGCCCGTTGTCGACATAAGGAGGGGTTAGTTGCACATAGCGCGCGGAGATCAGGTTCGATGCGACGATCACTGCCTTGGCGTCGCTTGGGATCGGCACGTCGCGATCAACGCTCATCGTCAGCTTGGCTTTGGTGCCATCGGATTCGATGGCATCAATGGTGCCGACCTTCACTCCCGCGACGCGAACCTGGTCTCCGGGATAAATGGCCGTCGCAGTGCTGAAGTAGGCGCTGACGATCTTGGGCGCGAAAAACATTTGGCGAACGACGAACGCGACGCCGGCCAACAGCAGAACGACGAGGACGGCTCCAGTGGCACGCCTCAACCCGCTACGGATTGGCATGGTGAGGAAGATCTCCTGGTTGCGGTATTCCGTTGACGGGGAAGGGTATTTCCGCGCGCGGGCCAGCGTGATCCGGTGGCTGCCCGGCGTTGACACCACGGCGGAATCCGAAGGCATAGTCCATGAACGGTTGCAGAATCTGCGCTGGCACGAGGTTCGGGATAAACGCGTTGTAATACGCGCCGTTGGCCACCGTCTCGCCTTGCGTCAAAGTGTATTTCGCCAGTCCGGGTAGGGCCTTGCTGATGTTGTCGCGGTTCTTTTCGAGCACGGCGTTAACTCGGTTCAGGCGTTGCAGCACAGGCGCGAGGTCCTTCTCGTTATCCGCGACCAGTCCGGACAGTTCGCGGCTGACGGCCGAGGTGTTGGCCAACAATCCGACGATTGCGTCGCGGCGCTCGACGAGAACGCCCAACAGATCGTTGGCGTTGAGGATCAGCGTGTTCACCTGCTCGCTGCGCTGCGACAAAATCGCGGTGACGTCGCTGGCGCTGTGTAGCAGCTCGCGCAGGGAATCGTTGCGGCTGTTCAATGCCTGCGACAGGCGGGTCAGGCCGTCGAACGTCGGTGCCAACTGCGGGGAAATGCGATCGATGGTTTGCGTGAGCGCATCCAGCGACTGGTTGAGCGATGCGGTGTTGATGCCGGCGGAGTCCGCGGTGAGGTCGCTGACGGCATCGGTCAGCGAGTACGGCGATGAGGTTCGGATAGTCGGGATGACATCAAGCTGCTTCATCCGACCACTACCGGCCGACTCCAGGGTCAGCACCCGCTCGCCAAGCAGTGTTCTGGTTCGGATGTGCGCAGTCGTTTGGGATCCGAGTCGGTACTTGCTGTCGATGGCGAACACGACGCGAGCTTTGCCGTGTTGCAACGAAATATCAGTAACCGTGCCCACCTTGATGCCCGATATCGTCACCGCGTTGTCGACGGCAAGGCCACCGGCCTCCGAAAATAACGCCTGATAGCGCATGGCAGTGGCGTACAAGAAGAGCTGCTGAGGGCGAAGCAACGCGACGATCACCAGAAGGATGACCATGGCGCCAAGGAATCCGGCGCGAATCAGTTTCGGACCGCGGTATTTAAGCATCTGGCTCGGCGCACCTCCCGGTCACTTGCTTGACCCACGGGAAGACCACGGTGCGGCGTTGCAGGTCGCTGGCGCGGAACGTGATGCCGCAGATGTAATAGTTGAGAAAGCTGCCGTAAGCCCCGAGACGGCCCAGCTTGCGATAATTATCCGGGGCGCGCCGAAGTCCCGCATCGAGGCGGTCCCTTTCGTTGTCCAGAAGCGGAGCCAATCGGTTGAGCTGGTTGATGGTGCCGGCCAGCGGCGGACGGGCTTGGGCGAGTAAATCAGCGACCGAAGCGGTGCCGTTGTCCAGCGCAGATATCGCTTCTCCGATCGGATCGCGGTCGGCCGACAGCCCTGTAATCAGCTTTTCGAGGCGATCGATTGCGGTGGAGAACTGATTACCGTCGTCGGCTACCGTCCGCAACGTCGACCGCAGATTGTCGATCAACTGCTTGATGACCTCGTTGTGGTCCGCTAACCCATTGGTGAACGACGACGTTTTGGACAGCAGCGATTCGAGGGTTCCTCCCTGACCTTGCAGGACCTGAATGAGGGATGTCGTCAGCGCATTAACCTGAGCCGGGTTAAGGCCTTCTATTACGGGTTTCAGCCCACCCAGGAGCAGGTCCAGATCCAGCGCGGGCGCTGTCTGGTCCAAGGGAATCCGCGAGCCGGAAGGCAGCAGGTCAGTGGATCCTGAACCACGGGCCAATTCCAGAAAGCGGTCGCCGACGAGATTGAGATAGCGCACCACCGCTCTCGTGCCGGTGGTGAGCGGGATCTTGCGGTCGAGGTCGAAATCGATCACGATGTGCCCGTTGGGATCCAAGGACAAGTCGTTGACGGTTCCCACCCGCGCGCCGGCGACCCTGACGCTATCTCCGGCCGTCAGTCCCGAGGCGTCGCTGAACAGGGCCGAGTAGGACGTGGTCGAACCCGTCTCGCCTTGACTGAAGATCACGAACAGGAAAGCGGTCAGCAGCACCATCACCAGCGCGAAGACACCGAATTTGACCGTGGCGGTTGATGTTTTGGTCATCCCGGCTGTCCCGTTTGCGCGGTGTTGCGGGGCGGTCCGTCGAGGGGGCCAAACAAGAACTGCTTGAGCGCATCGGAGTTGAGTAAAATGCCTTGGTTGCCGTACTGCCACGGGTTGGAGCCGGTGTCGGCGACGATCGACGGCGGCCTAAAGCCCGGCTGCATGACCGGTAAACCCAGTTCCTGGCAATAGGTTCCGCCTTTGGCCGCAACTTTGGGCAGGTCCTTGGGATAGCGGTAGCGCTCAATCCCCAGGTTAAAAGTCGCGCTGATGTCGATTCCCGGATCGGGCAGCTCAGGAACCTTCATGAACGGGATTAGTCCACCGATCCCGCATCGCAGGCTGTCGTGGTAATGGTTGAGAATATCCGTAGTGGGCACCAGAAGCTGCGCCACAGTGGTCAGCTGTTGACGGTTGGTGCCGATGACGTCATTGCCGATGTCAGCCAACGCGATACTGCTCACGAGAAGTGCATCGAAGTTCTGCTGCTCGTCGACCAAGGTGTCGCTGAGCCTGGTTGCGTTATCGGCCGTGCTGAGCAGATCGGGGGCCGCGTCGGCGTAGGCACTGAACACCGCAGGAGCGTCGGCGAAGTCGCGGCTCAGATTGGGCAAGCTGGGCTCAATCTTGGCTAGGAAAGAGTTGAGGTCGGTCAACGTCTGGCCGATCTTTTCCCCGCGTCCGTTGAACGCCTGAGCGATTGCCCTCAGTGTGGCGTTCAATTTTGGTGGATCGAGCTTCGACAGTACGGACACAAGTCGCTGGAAGGTGGTGTCGATCTCCATGGTTACGTGCTTCGAATCGAGCACCTGATTGCGCCCCAGAGGTCGCGACGACGGTTCACGGGGTGCCTGCAATTCGACGAATTTGGCGCCGAACACCGTCGACGACGTGATGTCGACATTCACATTCGACGGGATCAGATGCAACGTCGATGGATCCATCGCCAGATGCAATGCCGCGGTGCCGTCGGGGCGGTGCTCGATCGAGGACACCTTGCCCACCTGCACGCCGCGCATCCTGACCTTGGCGTCGGGATTCATCACCAAGCCCGCTCGCTGCGAAATCACTGTCACAGGCACCGACTCGGTAAAGCTGCCGCGAAACAATCCGACCGCCACCGCGATCACGACCGCGATCGCCGCCACTGCGCCCAACCCCGCCAATATCCGAACGTATGGCCGCGCGCCGAAGGCGTCGCCCTCGTGCGCCCGTTCAGGCGCGGTTTCAGGCGCCGGATTGGCCTCGCGTTGTCGTGCCATCGTGTCTTCCTAGCCCCGGGCCGAACTACTCAGCGTCCTGCCGCCACACCCCACGGCACCGGAAAACAATTGCACGAACAATATCATTGCGTGCACTATATATCACTGGCATCGGGGTCGGTAGGTTTCGTACGACAGGGCGGTCGACGTGGGGCTATGTCGACTTTCCACCCAGCCGCTGACAGGCGACCCAGGCTGTACTCAGCCCCCGGCGGGTAGAAAAGCGCGCCGTGCACGTCGTGTCGACGATGACGGCGGGCAACACACGAAGGGCTTTGCGCGGGAGGTGTGCCGCCCGCAACGCCACCAGCAGCAGCGATCAAGCACCTCAACCCGCCCGCAAGATATAACCTTCCGTCATGATGCGCGTCGTGATCGTGGGTGGCGGTGCTGCCGGCGTGCTCGCCGCGATACATCTGCGCCGGCGCAAACCCGAAGCGCAGATCACGCTGATCGACGCGTCGGGTCGTCCCGGTACCGGTGCGGCGTATGGCACCAACGACCCGACGTTCTTGTTGAATGTTCCCGCGCAGCGCATGTCGGTATGGCCGGACGATCCCGATCACTTCTGCCGCTGGCTCGACGAACGAGCTGTCACGCCGGTGCAGGATTTCGCGCCACGTCTTGCCTACGGGCGCTACCTGCAAGAACAACTCGCGGCCGCCGAGGTGCGGATCGAGACTGCGCGAGGTTGTCGGTTTGCTGCCGGGCGCACCCGCGCGCGTGACGCTGCGCGATGGGCGTTCGTTGTCGGCCGACACCGTCGTGCTCGCGGCTGGACGCCCCGAAGGTGGCATGCCCGACTCGTTGGAACGTGCCTTCGCTCCGGTGCTGGCCCTAGGCACCGAGGGCCAGGTTGTGCTGGATCCGTGGGCGCCCGGCGCGCTCGCAGCGCTTGGGGCACGTCGGCCCGCGAGCGTCTTGGTGATCGGTTCGGGACTCACCGGCGTTGATGTCGCGCTGCATCTCATTGCTCGCGGCGCCACGGTCACGCTGCTGTCGCGGCACGGCGCGCTGCCGCGCCGGTTCCGTGTCACCGGCGCACCGACAGAGTTACCGAACATCGATGCACTCGCTGCCGAGGTCTCCCTGGAGCAAGTGCGCACCGCGCTTGCCGCGGATCTCGCGCACGCGCGCGGAAACGGTTGCGACTGGCGACAAGTGATCGACGCACTGCGGCCGCGCACGGCCGGGCTGTGGCGGTCGTTGGGGTGGGAGGACCAGCGCCGGTTCCTGCGCGAGGACCTGCGGCAGTGGGAGATCCTTCGCCACCGCATGCCACCCTCGATTGCCGATGCGATCCATGCCGCGATCGACAACGATCAACTGATCATCGAGGCCGGCGAGGTCGCCGATGTCTCGCTGCACGGCAACAGCGTTGAGCTGGTCGTGACAACGAGCGACGGATCGCTGCGCCGGCGCGCTGACGCGGTGGTGGTCGCCACCGGCACCGCATGGGATCGGCGGTCCCTGCACCGCTGCGCGCTCTGGGCGAACCTGTTGGCCACCGATGTCGCGTCACCGCACCCGAGCGGTGTCGGCGTGCGGCTCGATCCGGACGGCTACCTCATCGACGGGGCCGGGGAAACGGTCCCAAACATCCTGTGTCTGGGCTCGATTCGCCAGGGCGAGGTGTGGGAGACCACCGCGATTCCCGAAATCCGCGCCCAAGCAGCCGCCATCGCGGAGCTGCTCGCCGACGAAACCCGCCACCGCCCGGTCCGGACACCCACCCTGATCAGGACAGCGCCGGAATTGAGTGGCGCGTCCGCGTCCTATGCCGAGGGGGTTCGTCGCCTGCTCGCCGTCCAAGACGGCGCCTCGATCGCCTTCGCCGCCGCGGTCGCCGAAGATCCGCACCACGCACGCGCACACGTCGCGCTCGCGATGATTGCCACCGAACGACCCGACCGAGCCGGCGGTCCCGACGCCGTCACCGGCCATCTCGCCCGGGCGCGCGCGGCGCTCGCACACGGCAGCGACGAAGACCGCAGCCACGTCGAGGCCATCGCAACGTGGTGCGAAAAGGGAAACGCTGCCGGCACCGACGCACTCGTCGACCACCTCGACCGCGTCCCCGACGACGCGGTCGCATTGCTGGTGCTCGCGCCCTCGATTGCGTTCGCGGGCGCGGGCGACGCGTTGCCGGACGCGTGGCAGTACGTCGAGCGGTTCACCGGCGTGTACGGCGAGGCGCCCTGGTACCTGGGGCTGCGCGCCTACGGCCGAACCGAGCAGGGCCTCTGGTACGACGCGGCCGACTTGGCTGATGCCGCACTCGAACTCGACCCCGGCAACGGCAACGCCGCGCACGCTCTGTCGCACGTGCACTACGAGACCGACGCGCACGGAGCCGGGCTGAAATGGCTGACGGACTGGATCCCCGGCGACGGCAGCACACAGCGTTACCTCCCGCACTTTCAGTGGCACGCTGCCCTGCACGAACTCGCCATGGGCGACGCGGCCGCCGCCGCGCGGCGATACGCAGCGTTTCTCGCCCCGCCCCAGTCAAAAGACGTGCGCTGCCTCGTCGATGCCGGTTCACTCGCATGGCGCGCACGCCTGCATCCGGACTGGGTGACTCCACCCGACCCGATGCCACTGCTCGCCGAGGTCGGCTCACTCGCGTATGCGCCGCAGACGCCGTTTATCGCGTTCCACGCGCTGCTGGTGCTGGCCGCCGCGAATGATCCGGCCGCGATCCGCGCGATCGATGTGCCGGGGGCCACCGACGCGCAGGCAACGACGTTGCGCCTCATCGGCGAAGGACTCATCGCCTTGACGCAGGGTGAGCCGCGCGCCGCACTCGACTACCTCCTCGAGTCGCTCGCCGGCCTCCCGTCGATCGGCGGTAGCCGGGTGCAGCAGGAAGTCATCCTCGAAACAGCTTTGGCCGCAATGCTTCAACTCGGTGCGCCGGGTCAGGCAGCGCGCCTGTTGTCGCGACATCGAGCCGCGCCCGGGCCGCAAGTGACCCGCGGCGCCGTGAATTGACAGTGTGGTCCGAGGGAAAAGGCGCGCCTGATCGCGATGCTAGCCTGCGGGCGGCAGGTAGTGCGCTGCTGAGTTCCGCAACTGCCAGATCTGGGCGGGGCACAGTAGATTAACCGCGTATGAGACCAGGTAATTAGCGGCGAATTCGTCGCTGGGTGTGACGTCACTTTTCACGTCATTCATTATTTGGGCGTAGCTCTCGCCCTGAGTGACCTTGTCGCAGACCCGATGACCGTAGCCGACTGCGTCATTGTCCGGAAAGTCGTAATGCCGGCGAACAGCAACGTTGTAGAGATACTCGACCTCTGGCGCCGGCGCGGCATTCGCTCGAGTTGCCAGCGTCTGCGCCCCTTGCCCGACCGCGACCGCGGCGAATAGCAACGCGCCCAACAAAAGACGAGGTCTCACTTCCCCACTTGCTTTCCGTTACTGCGGCGGATTGGCCGGTGGCGGATAAGTGCCTCGCAGGATCCACGGGAACCAATTGAGTCCGAATTCGAGCTCGTCGCTGGCGTCATAGTCGGGGCTGGGATCGAGCGGGATATTTTCTTGGCGCGTCCCCGCAGGGGGAAGGCCTAGTGGCGTTCCAACCGATGCGTTGTCGACCGGCTTTTGCGGCTGACCGTACATGGCCACCACGACTGTGCGATCCAGGCTGTTTTCCGACCACACCCCCATTTGCGTGTTAGCGCAATTGGACATGACCGCGAAATAGGATGGGTTGTAGAGCCATTGGTTCATCAGCTCGACGCCACTGATCGCGTTCGCTGGATTGATCGCCACCGTTTCCGCCACGTTGCCCTGGTAGCCCGCCGCGTTGGCCCGGTCTTGGGGACGGGACCCGTCGGAACCGACGTCACCGTCGAGGTTGCGATTGTTGAGCACGTCAAGCGTGTGCCATTGGGCGGCCAGTTGCAGCTGCGGATTGATTCTGACGTCATTGGTGCAACCTTGTTGGTGCTGAACGGTATAGACATTGGCGACCACGCTGCCGTTGAGGCGCTGGTTGTCTGCATGTGCGGCGGGCGCGCTGAGCAAGCCGCCCCCGGCGACGAGAATCAGTACAGCGAAAGCCACTGGCCGATAATGCATGTCGGTCTTCCCCCCGCTTGCCTAGATCGGATCAAACCCAGCGATCAGCCAACGGCCGCCGACGTTGTCGAGGGTGACGCGCACCCGCGACGCGGTGTTGCTCGGCGTGTCGTGGCTGATGGTGATGGTTTGATCGGCGAAGACCAAAACCACGGCGCGGTTGCCCGACACCGACACGGTCGCTGCGGCCGGGACGGTGGCCAGCGCGCTGATCTGCTGCTGTTTAGATCCGGGGATCACGACGTCATGCACCAGGGTGGCGTAGGAGTCCTTGAACGCGCCGGTCAGACGGTCGGCCGCCGCGCCGAGGTCGCGGTCGACGGTATCGGGCCGATACGAGAGCATCGCGATCGTGCTGTCGATCGCCGCCTGCCGGGCGTCGACGGCCGCCAGCTGCGCTGCGTGAGTCGACCCGTCGAACCACTTCAGATACGCCGTACCCACCGCAAGTAGCAGCACAAGCGCCGGCAGCACGCCGAAGGCCAGAAGGCGGACCCAGCGCTGCGCACTACCAGGTCCCTTGCTGCCGACGTCGTCCCGCGCGGCCTCGTTGGCGAGAGCCGGGTCGGCCGGCGATGCCTCGGCATCGGCTCCGGTCAACACGTCCCCGGCGTCGATTTCGTCCAGCTCGACAGCCTGATCGGTGTCGCCCTGGGACCGTTCCTTAACGGCAGCGCTCTTTGCAGCAGCGGTCATGGAACGAACTCAACGTTGGAAACCTTGGCCACGGCGCCTACCTTTTGGACGGAGATACGCATCCGCCACGCGCGCGGTGCCGCCGACGGTGCCGCCGCAGTAGTCGTGTTGACGCTCACCGCGATCAGCACCCGCGCTTCATCACCGCGCTCGGACTCGATGCCCGCTTCCGTGATCGTGCCGTCCGACTTCGCCTGCGCCTGTTTGACCACCTCGATGAACGGTCGTGAGCGCTTGTCGAAGTCGTCGTAAAAGGTGCCGGTCGACGAATCCAGGATGCGTTGGACGTCCGCCTCGGCGCGGGTGTAGTCGATCGTCGTGAGGTTCAGCGCGCCCTGTCGGGCCACCGCGAGGAACATTCTGCTCTGCGCTTGGGACCGATGGGACTGGTACCCGCCATAGCCCAGCCAGCCTGCCAACCCCCCCAGCGCGATGAGCGCCACCACACTGACCGCGATTGCCAGCCGGGCGCCAGAGCGCGGAGATTCCGTACTGTCGGTGCTTTCATCCGCTTCAGGGGCATCGTCGATACCACCCCCGGCGGATGACGTTTCGTCGACAGCAGATCCGCTCAGCTCCTCGTCAGCACGTCCAGCGTCGACTGCCATATCTGCTCCTTCGGCGAAATCCAGCAGCGTCGGAACCGGTTGTGCGGGTCCCGACCCTATTCCCGCCTCATTCGAGTCGACCAAGGCCGGCTGGCGATGAATCCGAGTCTGCAGGCGGCGCCCACCAGTGTCAATAGATTCAACTTAATTGATAATGGTCAATTAGGGATATGCCATGGTGCCGGCGCGACTGATGACGGAAGATGAAGGTGATGACAACCGATCCCCCGGCCTTACGTAGAACTGACTGGGAGCCTCGCCTCGCCCGTCGGCACCCGACGCGGCCCGAACAGGCCGCCGACCAGTTGGCCGAGCTGGCCGCGTCCCTCGAGCCCGGGCAGCGTTTGGGCACCAAGGAAGACCTTCGTACCTCATGCGGCGTTTCAGTCGGCACATTTAACGAGGCACTGCGGATGGTTCAGGCGCGCGGACTCATCACCGTGCGATCCGGCCCAGGCGGCGGCTTGTTCGCAAGCCGTCAATCGCCCATGGTGCGCCTCGGTAACTCGATGCTGTCCCTCAGCGACGACGCAGCGTCAGTGGCCGAGGCGGTACGGCTGCGCAACGCACTGGATCCGCTGTTGGTCGAAGACGCCATCGAGCACGCGTCGGCCCATGACGTTGCCGCGCTACGCGCGAAACTGGATCAGATGAAGGTCGCCGCTTCCGCCGCCGACAGCACAACGTTCATCCGGACGAGCTGGGATCTGCACGCCCGGATCGCGGAAATCAGCCCCAGCGCGATTCTGCGATCCTTATACCTAAATCTCTTGGAAATCATCGACTCTCACCTGCTGGCCGTGCAATCCGTCGATGAGCAGCCATTGCCCGATTACGTCAAAAACAGATATCAGTTGCACGTGGATCTGGTCGACGCTATCGCGGATCGCGATCCACAGGCGCTGCAAATCATCAAGGAACACAACACATCGGGGGCGGATTTATCGGCGCTGAGCGACGCACGCTCGGCGCACATTAGCCAGTAGCCGATCTCACCGCGTTCTTGCCGCACCGCTGTGCGGCGAGTCGCTTCGATCGGCGTCGTCGCGATAGGCATCCAGCGCCGTGCGGGCGGTTTGTTCGTTTCGGGCGAGGTGGTCGTAGATCGCCCTGGAGGCCACGTCGGGATCGCGTTTGCGGAACGCGCCGATCAGATCCGCGTGAACTTGCTCGCGGCGTTTGTGCTCGTGCGGGTCGACGTCGAGCAGACCGAATCCGATGCGCACGTATCGTTCCGCGGCGCGCCACAACATGGTGAGCACGCGAATGTCCCAATCAGTGGCCGCCGGGGCCAGCAGCGTTAGGTGGAACTTGAGATGGCTGTCGTAAATGGCATCCATACCCCGGCTTTCGTCGCCGAACTCAGTCACCGCCCGCTCAAGACCGTCGAGTTGATCCACGGTCAGCAGCAAGCAGGAGCGGCGCGCCAGTTCAGGCTCTACTTCTCGACGCAACCGGTAGATTGCATGCAGATCGTCAAGGTCGAGCGGCGCAACCATCGTGCTCCGGCCCGGCCGAATAACCACCAGGCCCTCGCTTTCCAAGCTGCGCAGCGCCTCCCGAACCGGGATGAAGCTCACGTTCAGCATCCCGGCGATCTCGCGCAGCGAGAACTGCCGTCCAGGCGCCAACGTCCCCGACAGGATCGCCCGCCGCAATTCCTCGGTCACCTGCGCCGCCACCGAGCGCGATGAAACCGGCCGTAGCTCAGCGCTGGACGTCGTCATCTACCGCCCTCTCGACTAGCGGATACAACAGCAACCGACGAATTCGGCCGCGCAGCAGTACTGATATTAACTATCCATAGCTGTCAAACCCTGCAATAGCCAGCGCGTGCTCGCTTTCGAACGTCGTTGCGCCGGATAACTGCAGTTCAAACCGCGACTAACCGTCCAGGTCTGCCAAGTTGAGAACCGCCAAACCCGCTCTTGCTGTTATCACATATAGTCTCTACGATCTGTCCTACGCCACAGCGTCCGGGAACGCAATATCAGCCTTTGATAACCGCGTTGCGCCCGGCAGCTATCGAGGAGCAGTGATGTCGTCCACCCCGAAGTCCGCTCTCGTCGTGTTCCAGACCGGCCAGCTTCCGCAGACCCGGATCGGAGGGTTTGTACTGTGACCACCGTCGTCGACGTCCCCAGAAGCCCGAGCCGATACGGCGCGGCAACGCCGTCACAGGCCCGAATCCTCGAACGTGTACACGCGATTGCGCCGCTGCTTGAACAG
>CAVQSX010000024.1:0-29009 GCA_963715905.1 uncultured Actinomycetota bacterium | reverse complement strand
TCCATATGAGTTCTTTTCCGAGTAAATTTCATCGGCCCAGGGGGAACGTCACGAAACTCGGCATACCGCCGCCCGCCGCCGGTCCCCCATCGGCGGCCCCGGCGGGCGCGCCGGCTCTCGTGGCACCCGACGCGACTGGCGTAGCGCCGGTCGACCAGCCGTCATCGCCGGGGGGTCGCTGAATGTTGACACGCTTCGTCCGCATGCAGCTGACGATCTTCACAATCGCGTCGTTGATCCGTATGCCTGCGATGATATTTGAGTACATGCAGGTGCCGACGTTGCTCGGGATCGGCCGGCTCACAGTGAAGTTGCAGCTGCCCAACACCGGCGGCCTCTATCGGTTCAGCAACGTCACCTACCGAGGCGTGCAAATCGGCTAGGCTACCGCGGCGGGGCCCACGGCAACCGGCGCTGAAGCCACGCTGTCAATTGACACGTCGCCGAAGATTCCAGCCGACGCGCAAGCCTCGGTGTGCAGCATGTCGGCGGTCGGCGAGCAATACGTCGATTTGGTGCCGCGTTCCGAGTCAGCGCCATACCTGCGGGACGACTCGGTGATCGCGTCGCGTGACACGACGATTCCGCAGCCGGTGGGACCGATGCTGGGTCGCCTGAGTGTGATTTCGTGAACTGGTAATCGCACCTCGGAGGTTCTTCCGGGCCTTAAGAACGGAGCGGATTTTGGATGTGGACCAGCACTCGACCGGCTTTAGCATCCTCGAACGTCTCGAAGCAATGGAAGAGATCAAGCTCCTGAAGGCCCGCCGGGACCGCTTCGTAGACACGAAAGACTGGGATTCTCTGGAGACGCTCCATGCTCCTGAACACCAGTCACACAACGGCGACTATCCGCCGTGGACGACGGCAGCCGAGATGATCGCCAATGTGCGCGAGATCATGAAGGATCTCAGAACCGCCCATCATTCCCACACGCCCGAGATCGTATTCGAGTCTTCGTGCCGGGCAAGCGGGATCTGGGGGATGTCCGGCCTGTCACTGTGGAATCAGGGCGGCGAAGAGCACTACTTCGTGGCGACCGGCTACTACCACGAGACCTACGAGAAGCGTGCTGGGCGTTGGCTATTCACAAGCCGGCGTCTGGAATACGTCCTGACGAAAACCTCGCCCGGCGGAATCTTTCCACCGTCCGCACCGAAATAGTCGAGGGGACATCACGTTGGTATAAAGCCCGTCAGGGAAGCGACCCGCTGATTGGCGAGTCGTTGTACCCAGTCGGGATGCGAACTCACGGCGAAGTCGCCGCGAGCTTCAGTCATTGCTTCATTTCAGCACGCCGCAACCCGGGTGGTTGACAAATCCCGCCATTATTGTAAATCTATCGAGACGCTGCGTCTCGATTCATGCGAAGGGATACCCATGGGCAAACGGCTGGCGGGCAAGGTGGCCCTGGTAACCGGTGCCGGCAACGGCGTGGGCAAGGCGTGCGCCGTCGCGCTCGCCGCAGCAGGAGCATCCGTGGTGGTCAATGACCTCGGCACTTCCGAGTTCGCCGCGGGGCAGAGTCGCGGCGCCGCGGACTCCACTGTGGAGGAGATCCGCTCAGGCGGTGGCACGGCTCAGGCGAGCTACGACTCCGTTGCCACGTCCGCGGGCGTAGCCGCCGCCGTCAAAATCGCCGAAGAGACTTACGGGCAGGTCGATATCGTCGTGGGCTGCGCGGGCGCGATACTTCCCGGCGACCTGTCGGCCACCGACGACGACTATCACCGCTTCATCAATCTGTTCCTGTCGCAGAAGTTCTGGCTCGCCCGGGCGACGGTTCCCGGGATGGCCGAACGGGGTTGGGGGCGGTTCATCACAACGACGTCGGAGGGCGCGCGCGGCACGCTGGGAAACCCCGTCTTCGCCGGCGCGATGGGCGGGGTGATCTCGCTGACCAAGGCGATCGCAAACGACTATGGCAACCGCGGTGTCACGGCGAACTGTCTTGCACCCGGTGCCACCACCCGGCTCTCGCAGGTGACAGTGCCAATGTTTGAGCAACAACATCGAGACGGCAATATCACCGACGAGATGTGGGAAGCGATCAAGGCCGGCCCTGGGCCGGCAACACACGTGGCCCCCATCGTGGCGTGGCTGTGCTCGGACGCCGCCGCTGCAGTGACCGGCCAGGTTTTCACGGCGACCGGCGGCCTCGTCGCCGCCTGGTCGTCCTACGAAGAGGTGCGTTCGATCTACCGAGGCGACCCGCGCACGGCCCCGCCGTGGTCCCTGGAGGAACTCGACAAACTCGTTCCAACCCAGCTGTTGCCGTGATGGTGCGCGGACACGCTGAGCGATGATGCACACCGCAGCCGCCGGACGCTCCGGGCGGACACGCAGTTCAGCCGCCCGGCATGTAATCCTCGAGGCGACCCGGGATGAACTGGCGCAACGCGGATACGACAAGTTTTCAGTCGAGCGGGTGGCCAGCGCCGCCGGGGTGGGTAAGCAGACCGTTTACCGGTGGTACCCGTCGAAGAGCGCACTGGTCGCGGACTGCATCCTGCTCGGCTACCTCCGCACGCCGGGCATCGAGACGCCCGACACAGGCGACGTTCGCCGCGATATCACCGGGTGGGCGCAGACTTTCGCCGAAATCAGCATGCAACCAGAAGCCGTCGCAATAGCACTGGCAGGCACTGCGGCATCGGCGGAAGACAGCAACGTGGCTGCCCGGTATCACGAACAAATCGTGGCTCTGACCGAGAGCGCTCTGATTGATCGGCTGCAACTTGGAGAGAACGCCGGCCAGCTCAAAGCGGGCGTACCGGCGAGCACCGTTGCCGAGACGATCGTCGGCGCGCTCCTGTACCGGCTCCTGACCCGTCAACCCCTGACGACAGAGTTCGTGGAGGAGCTCATGGACGTCGTGTTCGACGGCATCGAAAGCTGAATCGGCGAAAGGCACATCGACGTGGACCCGAACACCATCGAAGAACTACAGGCCCGACTGCGCCATCTCGAGGACGAGTCGGCGATCACCCGACTGATCATGTCCTATGGTCCGGCGGCCGACGCCGGACTGACATCGTTCGCGGGCGAGTTGTGGCTCCAGGACGGTGTCTACGACTGGGACGCGAACGGGACGCCACATCAGGGTAGTGCCGGCGTCGATGCGATGCTGCAGGGCGCCGGCCACCAAAGCCTGATCGCCGCCGGCGTTGCCCACTTCGCCGGACCCCTGCTCATCGAGCTCGACGGCGACTCCGCTACCGCGGTCAACTATTCGCTGATCATGAGGCGGGAAGGCGAGCGATTCTTCCTCTGGCGAGTGAGTGCGGTCCGTTGGGATCTCGCACGGTTGGATGCAGGCTGGCGAGTTCAGCGTCGCACCAATCGGCTTCTCGACGAGACCGGTTCCGGCCGTGAGTTATTCGGTGACACCTTGGCTGAGTTGTTCACCCAGGGAGTCAAGTGAGCGCGGGACGTCTGGCGGGCAAGGTCGCGATCATCACTGGCGCAAGTACCGGGCTTGGGCCGGTGATGGCTGCGACGTTCGTGCGCGAGGGCGCCCGGGTGCTGCTCACCGCGCGTCGCGAGGAACTCGTCGCGCAGGCCGCCGCGGACGTCGGAGGCGGCACCATCGCCATGCGTGCCGACGTCACCAACGAGGAAGACGTCGCGGCGATGGTCTCGCGGGCGATCGACGAGTTCGGACATGTGGACATCATGTGCAACAACGCGGCCGCACCCGGGAAGGATCTGTGGATCTGGGAGCAGACGCTGGAGAACTGGAACTCCACCATCGCCGTGGACGTCACTGCGGCGATGCTGTGCACCCGCGAGGTGGTGAAGCGGTCGATGAAGGACCGCGGCTCAGGGGTGATCCTGAACTTCTCCTCGACCGCGGGCTACAACGGCATGGTCCGTAAGACTCACTACGTCACGGCGAAGGCCTCGCTGCGCGCCTTCACCAAGGCCGTCGCGCTCGAACTCGGCCAATTCGGTATCCGCTGTAACTGCATCGTGCCGGGCAGCATCGATACCGAACTCTGGCGGACCTGGGTGCAGCGAACCGCCGCCGAGCAAGGCCTCGACTATGAGACGCATCGCGCCAAACTGCTGCAAGGCGTTGCGCTGCGAGATATCTCGGCACCGCAAGATGTCGCCAATCTGGCGTTATTCCTCGCCAGCGACGAAAGCCGGACGATCACGGGGCAATCGATACCCGTCGACGCCGGCGGATACATGCAAGGCTGAGGACGCAATGCAACTATCGATATCGAGCCCAGTCGTCACACTGCATCCAGGTTCGCACGGGCCGTGGGAAGTGAATGCGACGGTCGAAGACCTCGCGACGGTCGCCGACTTCGACGTCTCCTCCCACCAGTCGCACAACTGGATCCGATCCGCGAACCGTCTCGTGCACAAGACATTCTGGCCGCCACCGACGCGGCCGGCGCGACCATCGTGTCGGTCGGTCGCGCTCACGACACCCTCGGGGAATACCTCGACTACCTGGAAGCCGTCGCCGCCGTACGCGCCGACATGGGTTCTGCATAGCGGTTCTTACTCAGCGAGAGGAATACACAACCATGGGCATGTCGCCACATCTTGATTCACCGGGTCCGCTCAAACACGTTAACGCCCGTGTCGCGCCCATTCTGGGCTTGGCCGCGCATCTCGGTCGCGGAGTCGGACGGTTGGTGACCGACGCCGCCCTGGGAAACACCAGGGCATTTCCCCGCCGCGTCGGCGACCTTGACGCGACGGCGTTGTCAAAGATCATGGGAACGACCGTGACCTCTGTTGCTCTTCTCGACGGTTCTGCAGGAACATCATCGCGGTCCCGGCTTGCCCTCACCGGTGACGGCGTGCCGGATTCCGTGTTCGTCAAGATGTCCGCCGATACTGCGGCGATCCGGATGCTAGGCGAGCTTGCAAATCTCGGCGAGCGAGAGGCGCGTTTCTACAGCCAGCTTTCCTCGGAGCTCTCCGGGGTTCCGAAGACCTACGGTTGCGCCTTCGATTCACTTACCGGTCGATTCGTGATCGTTCTCGAGGACCTGTCGCAGGACTCCTGCGAGTTCTACGACACGCTGCGACCGATCGACAAAGACAGGGCCGGCCAGCTCGTCGAGATGCTGGCGCACCTTCACGGCACTTTCTGGAATCGCCTGCCCGCCAAGGGCGGAGACGGGCCATTAGGGTGGCTGACCGCCACCTCCGACGAGCGCAGCCTGCCGCTCTCGCGGCCGATAATGCGGCTCTCGGCAAAACGCTTAGCCAATAAGACCTCCATCGCGATCGAGGACGGACGGTTCGTGATCGAGAACTACCCGGCCATCGCGCGCCTCACGGACGCCGCGCCACACACCGTTCTGCACGGTGACGGGCATCCGGGAAACGTCTTCTTCCGCAACGGGAAAGCCGGCCTGCTCGACTGGCAGGTGACCCGGCGTGGCCATCCGACCCGCGACCTCGCCTACAGCCTGATCACCGGTATGACGACCGAAGAGCGCCGGGCGAATCAGCGCGACCTTCTCGACCTCTATCGCGAGGCGCTGGCCGCATCCGGTGGTCCCGAACTCGAGCGCGACGAGCTGTGGAACCGGTATCGCCAGTCGGCGGTGCAGCCGTTCCTGGCCTCCCTGAGCACCGCGGGACTGGGTGGCATGCAATCTGAAGAGATCGCGTTCGAGGGGTTGCGTCGAGCCATCGCCGCATTCAACGACCTCGACACCGTGGCGGTCCTGCAGAAGTCATTGTGATACCACGGCCGTTGCGTCGTTGGGCTTAGTTGCGTTGTCCTGCAATGTTTTCCACTCGACCTGGGGTCGCCTCGGATCGAGCGGGCAGGTCGGTGCTGATCTGGGCGGGTTTCGTTAACGCCGGAATCGTCGTGCTGCGCCGCGGCGTCTGGCCGCAATCTGCATATCTCGGTCCGCAGCCCCGAAACCGGGTGTGGCGGCTGGCAGCGAAGCCCGCACGGATTCCACGTCCACCAGCGTCGCATGGATCTCTGGTTGCGCCGTCGGGCCGATCCAGCGGCCGGAGCACAGCCCTTCTGGGAGCCCTGAGGTGTCTAGCCAGTTCTGCACTCCGGGGTCGCGGTGCGCAAGGACGACGCGCACCTTGCCATCGGCGTCGGCGCGGGCCTGCGCGGCGTTGAGACTTGTTACGCGGTTGACGAAGTCAAGTGGCTGCATCCAGTGTAGGACGTAGTTCTGCAACGACCAGTAGCCAGCCCCAGCCGGATCGAGCTCGATCACGAGCGCCTCATCCGGTCCCAGTCGCCATAGGCACGGGCCGTGCACCATCGATTCGGAGCCACCCTCGGCGTAGCTCGGGAGATTGAACCCGTTGACCGGTGCATGGGCCGCGGCCTGGGTGGAGTACATGTTCCAGACCTTGACGTTGGCCTCCAGCCAGCTGGCCGCTTTGTCAAGAGCAACGGCAAGGGACGCCGGCGTCAGATTGCCTACCGGGTCGACAGCGTCGATTCGCTCGATGTGCAGGGTAGCGATCGGGTCTCGCTCCCAATCGACGATGAACTGTCGCACGCCGAAATACGATGCGTCCGGCGGGAGTGGCATCCAGTTTTCCGGACGCTCGGGTCCGCCAAGAAATAGCTCGAGGACGCCGTCGTCACCGACATGAAGCTCGTCGAGTTTGACTTCGGCGAGCACGCCGGGCTTGCCGAAGACGAACTCGCCCTCGTACACGGACGCGATCAGGTCACTGACCCCGCCCACGTCGCCGGTCACCCGGTACACGCCACCGGGATCTACCATGCACCGGCTGTTGTTGTTGTCGACGTTGGTCGCGCCATACGCGAAGACGTCGCCGCCACGAGGGAACAGCGTCGGCCGGACGGTATCGCCGAATTCGACGAACAGATAGTGGGCCTGGGCGGCGAGTCGCATCACATAGCGGTAACCTTCAGCCCGCAGTCGCGGGTCACCCGGGAAATCCGGCCCGGTGATGAGTTCGCCTGCAGCTCGGATGCGTTCGGCGAACTTCTGCCAAGCGCCGTCGATCGCGGCTGTGATTTCATCCATTACAGCTCCTCGGGCACGCCGAAGCGGGCCATGTAGGGGGCGAATTTATCCCGCACCTCCGCACGGTCGACGCCGAGGCTCTCGAAGCTGTAAGACCTGGGGCCGTGGCGGTCCTTCGGCTTGGCCTCCAGGTAGGCGCGCATTCGCGCTTGCGTATCGTCGGTCAGCTTCATCCCCAGCTGGTCGTAGACCGAGGCGATGGTGCCCAGGTGATCCTTGAGCAGATCGGCGTAGTAGATGTCCACGAAACGATCAGCGGGCACGATCCCGTCGTCACGCTGCTTGGTGACCATGTCCAATAGGAAAGGGAAGCCAAAGGAGATGCGCTGCACCATAGGTCCGAAGTCGACGTTGTCGGTGCGCTGCCACCTCACCGTCGCCATCATGTCGGCCGCGGAGGCCAACACCTTCAGTGGGTCGCGATGGGTCTGCACGATACGGGCGTCGGGGAATTCGGCGAAAAGGTTAGGCAGACAGGACAGGTAGCCGGGATTCTTCAGGATGAATCGGCCGGGCTTCTTCCACTGCAGATGTTGCAGGATCCGGCGATGAAACCGGAGTGCGAGCTTCCCGTTGTCGGCGAGGACCCAGGCTTCGAAGTTTGGGGCGCGGTGCGTCGCCGACCATATGGGCGAGACGAAGGCGTGCATCTGGCCCATGGAGTCTTCGTCGGGTTCGTCGACGGCGGTTTCGTGAATTCCAGGCAGCTCCGGGATTACCTGGTCCCACAGCTCGACTTCGGCCGCCGTCGCGGCGATCCGCACAGGATCGGGCCGGCCCTGTTCCGGTGGCGGGCACGGATGGCGATACTCCCAGCCGAGCGCCGGTCGCAGCATGGGATCCCGGCCGATGAGCTCGACGAGGATGCTCGTCCCAGTACGACCGAGGCCGGTAATGAAGATAGGCTCGACGACCGGTTGCTCAAGGATCTCAGGATTCAGCCGCTCCTGCTCTCTCATCTGGAGGCGGACCACGAGTGACTTCACGATGTCTATGCGGGCCAGCAGCCGCCCGGTCAGGGTGAGCTCGGCGTCCGGAAGGTCCCGTATCAAAAGACCGAACGGCTCGCGCCAATCGTCGTCGCCGAAGTCCTGCAGACCGGTCACGAGGCGGGCGCCCTGCAGCAGCGACTCCTCGTCCAGCGGTACTAGGGCCGGGGCACCGACGTCTCTGCCGACGGTGTTCAAGGTCTGCACCCAGGCCGGCCGGGGCTGTGGCATCCACGTACTCATCTCAGTGTCATCCCCTCCAGCTCAGAAGGTAGCGATCGGATTGACGGGGCTGCCGGTGGTGCCGGCGAATCGGATCGGGCACACCGCGAGACTGAAGTCCCACTGGCGCAGGCGCTCGGCGGTGGCAGCGCACCCTTCCAAGTCGCAGTTGTCCACAAGCCAGAGGCCCATCGCGACGAGACCGACCGAGTGCACCGGCATGAAGACGTCGGGGATTCCCGAGGGGGCGACATCGTTGGCGGTGTCGGCGGCGATGAAGGCCACCTGTCGGTTGTGCAGCCAGGGCAGGCACGACGCGTGCCAACCCGCTTCGGTGATGTGTCCGGGGTCATCCCACACGTGACCCGTCTCGTGCCGGAACCGGCCGTATCCGGTCCGCAGTAGCACGGCGTCCCCGGCCTCGACCGTGACGCCTTGCCGCTCCAATGCAGCGTCGAGGTCTGATGGCAGGACCGGATCTGCTGGCTCGAGCCAGTCCACGCCGCGTACGGCGGGGATGTCGAGTAACACGCCACGTGTACAGAGCCCGTGAGCCGCCGCGGTGACCGCGCACCAACGAGCCCCGTCGGTTGCATCGACCTCGTCGGCGGGACGGCCGTTGTACATCTTCCCGTCCCAGAACATGTGGGCAGGAGAGTCGAGGTGGGTGTACGCGCCTCCGTGGAACATGAAGGTGAGCTGCTCACTGGCGACTCCCCAGTGGGTGTCCTCGGTGAATCCCGGCATCGCCGCGTCGCCCGTGGCCACCGCGGACATGTAAGGCACGGAGAAGGTAGAGCGTTCGATGCCTGAGCCCCCGCCCAGCTCCCATGCGCAGGAGACGCTCTCGCCGTGGCGAACTGCGGCAGCGGCGCGACGACGCGACTCGGGCGTGATGAAGTTCAGAGTGCCGAGTTCGTCGTCCTCGCCCCACCGGCCCCAGTTCGACAATTGGTCAAAGTACGCGATGACTTCGTCCGTGCTCAGGTGCGCGCTTGCTTCATCCCGCGGTTCGCGACCTCGGCCGGCCTCTTTGATGGGTAACGGCAGTTCAGTCATCACTTCCTCCTCGAAGATGGTGGGGGGCTTCCGTCCTGGTTGCGTTAATCGTTGCTCGTCAGTCAGACCTCACAGCCGCAGTCCGCGGCGACGCCGCGCCTCTCCGGCAGTTCGGCGATCACGTCCAGACGGTTCTCGTCGAAGCTGAGAAAGCCCTGGATCGGACGCGTCTCCGGCAGGGTGTCCTCATAGCTCCAGGCCACGTCTTCGTGGACGTCTTCGTGGACGCCCACGCCGATGACCGCCGACCAATACGTTGCATAGCCCTTGTAGTTGCAGTAGCTCGTCGTCTCGGACTGACGGAGTAAATCGATGCGGACCTGTCCTGGGTGAACGTAAAGTCTTGGCGCAAGCGCCGTCTCGAAGACGACTACGGTGTCGACGGTATCTACTAGCACGACATCCCCGACCGCCACGCGAAGGCCCCGATTCGTCGATCGACAGTCGACCCGGTGATACGGGTTGGGCGGATAGTGCACAAGCTGGCGGCCTTCTTCGAACCAAGAGTCGACGGCACTCCAGGGGACGTGGACATATCCAGGCGCTTCGGCCACCGCGTCGCACGGAAGTCCGGAGATCTCCTCGGCGGGGAATGCGTAACTGAGCGCGTGCCCACGTCTGTGCACCATCAGCGCATGCTCGGTGTTGATGACGGTCCTTCCGTCTAATCGGGCGACGATGCGCCGCGGGTGCGGCTCGACGTATACAGCGCCGTTCGGCAGCGGCGGCGTGAACCACCCGGCGGGATCGGCGCCCGATGGACCGAGTCCGGCGGTAAGGGTCATCTGTTCGTCAACGCCGGAATCGGCGTGCCACGCCGCGGCGACGGGCCGCGATCTGCGCAGCTCGATCATCGGGGCCGAAAGCAGGCGTGCCCTCCGGTAGGTGAGTCCGCACATCCGCGATCTCCACCAAGGTGGCGACCGGCGTGGGTTCGGTGCTCGCCCGCACCCAGCGGTACGAACACAACCCTTCGGGCAGGCCCGAGGTGTCGAGCCAATTCGGCACGCCCGGATCGGCGGATGGATCACCACCCGCACCCTGCCGTCGGCATCGACGCGCGCCTGCCCGTCGTTGAGACTGGTGACGCGGTTGGCGAAGTCCAAGGGTTGCAGCCAGTGCAGCATGTAGGTCTGGATCGACCAGTATGTCGCTGTCGGTTCCTCGAACTCGACCACCAGCGCCTGGTTGGGCTGCAGGTTCCAGCGGCACGCGCCGTGCACCATGTTGACCGCTCCGCCGGCTGGCCGGTTGGGTGCGGTGAACTCGTTGATCGGCGTCATGGCCTTGATGCCGTCGGAGTACATGTTCCAGAACGCGACGCTGGCCTCTACCCAGGTGGCGGCCTTATCGAGCGCGGTGGCGATGGACGCCGGCGTGACGTTGCGTGCTACCGCGGCGGCGTCGAGTCGCTCGATGGTCAAGACGGCGATCGGGTCGCGTTCCCAGTCGGCAACGAACTGACGGACGTTGACGTAAACGGCCTCGTCGGTCAACGGAATCCAGTTGCCGGGCAGCTCAGGACCACCGACGATCAATTCGACTCTGCCGTCGTCGGCGACCTTGAGGTCGCCGAGTGACACCTCGGCGAGCACGGCGACCTTGCCGAGCACCATCTCGCCGTCGTGGATGGAAATGAGCAATTCCTTCACGCCGGAGATGTCGCCGGTAATCCGGTAGATGCCCGCCGGGTCGATCATCGTGCGGCAGTAGTTGTTGTCGGTGTTGGTCGCGCCGAACGGGGTGATGTCGTCACCGAAGCGGAACAGCATGGGCGCCAACGGATCTCCGAATTCCAGATAAATCTGGTGAGCCAGATTGGTCAGCCGCCCGACGTAGCGATAGCCCTCGGCGCGCAAGCGCGGATCATCGGTGAAGCCAATGATGCTCTGGCCCGCAGCCTTGACGCGATCGGAGAACGACGCCCACGCGGCGTCGAGTTCGGCGGTTTCGGTGGTCATCAATGCTCCTCGGGAACGTTGAAGTGGCTCATGTAGTTCGCGAACTTCGCACGCATCTCGGCGTGGTCGAGGCCGAGGTCTTCGAAGCGGTAGCTATGCGCACCGTGTCTGCCCCTCGGCTTGGCAGCGAGATAAGCGCGAATGCGGTCGGTGGCTTCGTCGGTCAGCGGCATCCCGAGCCGGTCTGCGATTCCACCGATAGTCCCGAGGTGGTCGGCCATCAAGTCGGCAAACTGGACATCGATGAAGCGGTCATCGGGCACGACGCCGGTCTTGCGTTGTTCGACGACCATTTCCAGGACGAACGGGATGCCGAAACCGAGCGGAGTGACGATCTCGTCGTAGTCGACGGCGTCTGACCGTTGCCAGCGCAGCGTGCTTAACATGTTCGCCGCCGACGCCAACACCTTCAGCGGATCGCGGTGCGTCATGACCACTGTTGCGTCCGGGAACTCGGCGAACACAGCCGGAAGGCAGGGCGAGTAGACGCCCTTCAGAATCCAGCGACCCGGCCTGCGAAACTGCAAATGCTGCAACAGCCGTCGTTCGAATGCGAAGGCCTGGGTCCAACCCTTGGTGGCCATCCACATGTCGAAGTTCGGTGCACGGTTGGTCGCGCCCCACACCTGAGAGGCAAACGCGTGCTCGTGACCGACCGAGTCTTCGTCGGGACCGTCGACCGCGATCTCGTGGATCGGGGCAAACTCCGGAACCACCTCCAGCCATAGGTCGACCTCGGCGGCCGTCATCGCGACCCGGCTGTCTTCGTCGTCCGGCAACACCGCCGGGTAGCGCATCTCCCAGCCCAACGGGGCACGCAGTCGCGGGTCCTGAGCCATCAACTCGTGCAGGATGCTGGTCCCCGTGCGACCCAGACCCGCGACGATGATGGGTTCCCGGATCTCCTCGTCGAGAATCTGGGGCTGCCGCTTCTCCGCCTCGGCCATGCGAAGCCGGAACACCAGTGACCGCAGCAGGTCGTAGCGGGTGAGCAGCCGTCCGGTGAGATTCAATTTGGCTTCGTTCTCGATGTCGGCCAGCAGGATGGCGAAGGGTTCGCGCCATGCGTCGTCGCCGAAGTCGGCAAGCCCCGTCACCCGTTGAGCTGTCGCCAGCAGCGAGGCTTCATCGAGTGCTACCAGCGCGGACTCGTCACCGAGGTTGCGCCCCAACTGATTCAGCAATCGCACCCAGTGGGGCCGCGGTGGCGGAGCCCACCTGGTCGCCGGCTTGTCGGCTACTTTTTGGAGCTTGGTCATCGTCGACCTTCTCTTCGTCACCGCGTCCCAGCGACGATCCGCTGCCCGGCACAATTGCACGCAATGCTCATACGTGTAATATATGTGCATTCTTCTCACTTTCGACGCGGAGAGTCAAGACCTGAATGGGACGCAAGGGCTGGGCCGGCGCGCCGCCCGCCGACGAGGCGGAGGCACGCAAACGGATCATCGACGCCACGCGGCGGATATTGGACAGGCGCGGTGCGGCGCAGACTACGGTGGCCGACGTCGCTGACGCGCTAGGCATCTCCCGTCGAACCGTCTACAACTACTTCACCAGTAGCGAGGAGTTGTTCACCGCCGCTGCCCAGCTCACCCTCCAGGGCTTCGTCGCGGAGGTGAAGAGCATCATCGCGGACCTCGACGTCACAGCGCAGCTCATAGAAATGGTGGCGTTCATCATCGAAGGACTACCCCGCGAGCCGCAGTTGGCGCTGCTGCTGGCCAACGACCGCTCCTACACGTTTAGCCGCGCAATGCTGTCTTCCAGCGTGATCGCGCGTTGTCGAGAGTTCCTTCACCAGGCCCACATCGACTGGGCGGCCCTTGGTTACGACGACCGCACTGTCGACGAACTCGTCGAGTTCCTACTTCGCATCATCCAGTCCATGGTCGTTGCGCCCCCCGAATCACCAAGGACGGGTTCCGAGCTCCGCGCCTATCTGCGGCGGTGGATCGGACCGGCCTTGTCCTAGCTGCTAACCACGCGAACCATCACCATCGCAACGTTACGACGAGGAGTTTGTTAAATCACCAGTCCCAGAACAGGACAAGACATCTCGATGAGTTGAGAGAACCACCGCGCAACGCCGCCGTGTGCCCGGGACATGGTGCCACGCGCATGTGCAGGGCATCCCGAAAATTGCAGTCAGCGGCAATATTTCACGCTCCGCAAGTGGGCATCGCCGTTCACCGAGAAGGTATCGCGTGGTCGTCGACCACCAACGACTGTTTCGAACTCGTCGTCGCCACGCCCGCGACCGCCAGCGTCGCGATAAGAAAGCATGCGACCGCGTACACGAGATTACCGATCGGTGTGCCATCGGCGGTGACGCCGTCGGTTGCTCCGAAGTATGCCGGAAGGGCGCTCGCCCAGAGGACGCCGAGGACTACCAGATAAACCGGGCCAAAGACGCGGACGAACTCGTTGGGCGGCGCCGTCGTGGCACCGCTGCCCCGGCCGCGTGACCATTGCCGGATCAAGACCGGTAGCGCGATCACCGCAACGATGACGAGTCCGATCGTCAACGCGATCGCCTGCGCGGTGGTATTCGGATGCTCGCCGCCGAACACCGACGACGGAAGACTCAGGATACCAACGCCGACGGGCACCAATGCCCCGGCTGCGACGGTACGCCAAGTCAGACTCAGCACGCTGAATTGCGTTCCCCGGTCCGCCTTTCGGCCGACCAGAAGCTTCACCAGGAGCGTGCATACGATGGGCCCGAGGGCAGCGAAAATGAACACGCTCGTCAACGGCACCGAGGCAAATAGCGGATGATTGAGCGGGTTGTCGGTATTCCAGGCCCACCAGCGCAGCTGGGGACCGAGCTGATCAAAGACCTCATAGAAGCAGTGGTGCACGAAGCCGACGCAGATCGCACCAACGACGATGCCACGGTCCCGGAACACTCCGAGGCTGCGGACGATCTCATAGGCCAGAGTGGTCACCGCCGGATACAAAGCAATGATGTACAGCGGCAATCGCTCGAACAGGAACTGAACCGTGAACGCGTTGTGCGCGAACACGACGCCGAGCTTGTCCTCGACCCCGAAGATGTTCGGGAAATACAACGGAATCTCCACGACGAACAGGTATATGACGGTGGCGAACCACAGCGCCAGATTCGTCGGGTCACCATCACGGCGCAGCCGGCGGATCGAGTACAGCAAGGCGAGAACGGCGCCGGCCACCATCATCAGCTCCAGCACCGGCAGTGTCCAATTCGACAAACCGAACGGGTTGCGCAGGTGAACGAACGCGGGCGCATCCTGACAGGTGAAGTCACCCAACGATCGAGCGAGCTTGTCGAACCTGGCGTTGCACTGGCCGGCCATCGAGCGCCTCAGCCCGCTGTCTCGGCGGAGTACCAGCGTGTGACGTCTCCGCCACTATCCCAGCGTTCGAACCACCGGCCGGCGAGCTCCGGCAACGGCGAGTGGGCCGGGTTGTGGAAGGGCGTCTGACTCATCAGGAGCCGTGCGCCGGCGACGAGCGACTGCTTACGCGGCACGGAATCGAATGCACCGGGAAACTCCGCCGTCGAGGCCTTCGCGCCGAAGGGATTCAGCTGTTTCAGTGCCAGTTTCATTCGGTGAGTGTGCAGTAGCGTGCGGGCATCGACCTTGCGATCCGCCTCGGGCACATGGGCATTCACCCCGTCGGCGATCAGCGCCAGAATGCTCGTCAGGTGCTTGACGACAGCGGGGAGCACCCGGAGCCGGTACCACGGCCGGCCCACCACCGCCTGGTAGATCACCAGCGCCGAACTGCGATGCTCGACCTCTTCGACGAAATGCCAGATCAGGAGCGAGGCGACGCGGTCATCACCGGGCGAAACAGCGTCTCCTCGTTATCGAGCAACATCTTGAAGCTGGGCGTGAACGAGGCCTCGAGATCGGCGATATACGCCAAACGGAAATCGAGGGACCTCGTCTCCGTGATGTGGTCAAAACTGGCGGTCGCGTCGTCAAACGTCTGCTGCAGACCAGGATACCGCTTGATCAGCGCGGCGACGTGCTTGCGATGCGTGCTCGAGTGCTGGGCCTCCTGACGCAGGAATGCAGTGGCCTCGGCTGCCACCTCGGGGTCGGTAATCAGTGGCTTTGCCTCCTGCACGGCGGCCACGATCATTTGCTCGAAACAGATCGCGATGATCGAGGTGGCGTTCATGAAGAAAGAGAACCCGGGATTCGCCGGGTTCCACACCCAAGGGACGTCGTCGGTGAAGTCGAACTTCGGTCGGCGAACTTCGAGGTCAGTCATATCTCTCCCGGTGAACCGATGATTACACACAATGCGCCAATGTGTATCTTCTGTGTATTCTGTCCCTAGTCGAGCGAAAGAGTCAAGGCCACATGGGACGCAAAGGATGGGCCGGTGCACCGCCCGCGGATGATCACGAAGCGCGCAAACGGATCGTCGATGCCACGCTGCGCATCGTCGATTCCCGCGGGGCCGGGCAGACCACGGTGTCCGACGTCGCCGACGCACTCGGTATCACTCGTCGGACGGTCTACCGCTACTTCGCCGGCACCGAAGAGTTGTTCACCGCCGCCGCCGACACCGCGCTCCAGGGTTTCGTAGCGGACGTCGAGAAGATCACGGCGGACATGAACGTCGCCGAACAACTGGTGGAAGTGGTCGCGTACATCATCGAACGGCTGCCGCGCGAACCCCAGTTGACGCTGCTGTTGGCCAACGATCGGTCCAACTCATTCAGCCGATCGATGTTGGCGCCCGACGCGATCGCGCGCTGCCGCACCATGCTGCAACAGACCCACATCAAGTGGACGACTCTCGGCTACCACGACACCACCATCGACGAACTCGTCGAATTCCTGCTAAGGACAATCCAATCAATGGTGATCGCGCCGCCCGAGCCACCGCGCTCGAGCGCCGAACTTCGCGCATACCTGCACCGCTGGATCGGGCCGGCGCTGACATAGCATTGTTGCGCACCCACGCCTTCGAGCCATTCGAACTATTGCGTGAGGTAGAACGAGGTTCGAAAGCACGCGTTATGGGCACAACGCTGGGTCACCGAATGCTCACGACATACGTGGATTGATAGGGCGACGTTCGGTGAGTGTCGAAGGCTCGCGCTCAGGCGCGAATACAGGCCGACACGGCCCGTAAGGGTGCGCTCGCCGCTGAGCCTTCGTACGAGTCGCGCTCGCCCCTAACCACATACAGCGCTGACGACGATGGCTTCCCGAGCGTCGACGGCGAAGCACCGACCCGGCCGGCCAGGGCCATGACCCCGCGGAACGAGCCAGCGGCAACCAATCAACGGTTTCGCCGTCGGACACGTGACAGTAGGCTTCACGGTGAACGTCGTGGGCACGCCGACTACGGTTGATCACGGCGCGAGGCTGCGTAGTTGCCGCCTGAACAGCAGTCGGGAGGCCGGAATGTCCATCGAGATAACCGATTTAGTGCCCATCGGACACGGCATCGAACGACCCGAACAGGTGGTCGTCACCTCGGACGGCCGACTCTTCGCATCGGATAGAGGCTCAGCAGTCGCAGAGGTCCTGGACGAGAACACGATCCGGCGGATCGGAAAGGCGGGCGGCGAGCCCAACGGAATCGCCGTCGACCACCGGGGGCACTTCCTCATCGCGAACTTCGGCTCAGGTGTGCTGCAGGATCTGGACCCGAGCAACGGCGAGATCACCCGAGTGGTGAGCGATGAAGTGGACGGCCACCCGCTGAAATGGGTGAACTACGTTCTGGCGGACTCCTCAGGGGCCCTATGGTGTTCGGTCAGCGCGTCCGGTGAAGACCTACTCGACACCATTACCCGGGGAACCGCCGACGGCTACATTTTCCGCGTCGCGGCCGACAGGTCGTCGGTGGCGGTCGTCGCCGAGAACATCCAATTCCCCAATTGCATGGCCCTCGACCGCGACGAGACGCATCTTTATGTAGCCCGTACCCTGGCCGCCGATGCCGTGCGGTTCCCCATCGTCGGCACCACCCTGGGCGAACAGGAACCGTACGGTCCGGCGCTGGGGTCGAGCCAGCCCGAGAAATACGGCGCGCACGCCCCGGCCCTATTCGACGACGCGCAGGCGGGTCAGCGGTGGGGGATGGCCGATGGTTGCGCTTTCGATGCGGACGGGAATCTTTGGGTCACACTTGTTCTCGCGAACAGGATCGTGGCGGTGACGCCCGGAGGGCATGTCACGGTGGTGGTCGAGGATACCGAAGGGAAGCTGCTGAGCGCGCCGACAAGCGTCGCGTGGGGCGGCCCGGATATGCGCGACGTGTACATCGGCTCCATTGCAACGCCCTACGTCCTCAAGGGGCGAAGCTCGGTGCCGGGAATGCCGATGGTCCACCAACGGTGACGTCCCACCTTCCCGGCGCGGCTGTGCCTACTTCAGGCAGCAGCCGGCGTCGATGGGAAGGGGAACCCCGGTGACGTAACGCGATTCGTCGGAGGCCAAAAACAACACCGCATTGCTGACGTCTTCGGGTTCAATCCAGGGAATCGGGAGAAAGTGGAAGTTCCGACAGATCGGCTCCAGGTCCTCCTTGCCCGGATTCTCCAGGTCCGGTCGAAACGCCCGGAATGTCGACTCATTGTGCAGCAGCGACGTCGCGACGTGTGTCGGATGAACCGAGTTGACCCGAATCGAATACTGCCCCAACTCGACCGCGAACGCCCGCATCAATCCGACGACGCCGTGCTTGGCGGTGACGTAATGCCCGATGTGGGGGTATGCCTTAAGTCCGCCCACGGAACTAGTCAGGATCACCGACCCGCCGCGCTCGCCCGCTTTGATGTGCGGCACGGCAGCCTTGACCGACTTCCACACCCCGCTGAGGTTGACGTCCATCATCTGCTGCCACCGCGGCTCGTCCATCTCGTCAAGCATGGCGCCCGGGGTGCCGATTCCTGCATTGGCAACGACGATGTCGAGACGCCCCAGTTGCTCGACGCCACCATCTACAGCGGCCTTGAGCGCGTCATAGTCGCGCACGTCCACCTCGGCGGTGACGACGCGGCGGTCCAGCGACTTGATCAAGTCAGCTGTTTCAGCAAGGTCCTCGGAGGTCGCAGGCGGTGCCGTCGTATTCTCGATGGGCTGACAGACGTCGATCGCAATGATGTCGGCGCCCTCCTGCGCCAACCTGACCGCGTGACTGCGGCCCTGCCCGCGTGCCGCGCCGGTAACGAAGGCCACCTTGCCGTCAACACGTCCAGCCACTTTAATTCTCCTCGCCGTTGGCAGATCTAACTTGGTGTCGCACTACATATTTCTGCACCTTGCCGCTCGCGGTGCGGGGATAGTCGTCGACCTCGTGCACCTCCTCCGGCCACTTCTGCCGGGCCATTCCGGTGGACTCGAAGTGCGCACGCAAGCGGTCGCGGTCGGGTAGCTCGTGACCCGGCCGGATCCGCACCACGCCAACGACCCGCTCGCCGAAGCGCTCGTCGGGTGCTGCGACCACGACCGCCTCCGCCACCTCAGGCATGGCCAGCAGCGCTTCCTCGACTTCGAGGGCGCTGATGTTCTCACCTCCGCGGACGATCAGATCGGACTTTCGGTCAGTGATGGTCAGATAGCCATCGTCGTCGAGGACACCGATGTCGCCGGTGTGATACCACCCTTCGTCGTCGAATGCCTTCGCCGACAGCTCGGGATCGAGATAACCGAGGCACAGATCCGGCCCCCTGCTGAGGATTTCGCCGTCGTCCGCCAGCCGGACCTCCACGCCGGTGCGCGCAGCTCCGTCGGTGAGCAGCCGCTTGTCCTGCGGTGCCGTCGCACGCGACCCGGTGATCGAGGGGTGCTCGGTACTGCCGTATGACCGGGTCACCAGGAGCCCCAGGTCGGTCAGCCGCCGGGTGACGGTGGTCGGAACCGCCGATCCGCCCAATCCGAGGTAGCGCATGTACTGAAGGTGGTCATCAGTGAAATCGGGATGGTCTAGCAGGCTGGTGATGAAATAGGGCGGTCCACCACCGAATCCGATTCCGTCCCGCGCCATCAGCTTCAGTACGAGGCTGGGGTCCCAGGCGTCGCTCAGGTGGATCGGCTCGCCCTTGAGGACCGGGCACAGCAATCCCCCGAGCATGCCGATGAAGTGCCCGACCGGCAACGCCATGAGTTGTCCGGCGGGATGCGCGGGCTGATAATCGTTGAGCTGACGGATCTCACACCCCAGCGTTTGATGGCTGTGCACAACGCCTTTGGGATCGCGAGTGGTCCCAGAGGTGAAGGCGATCAGTGCCGGGCCCGCCGGGTCGGCGTCGGCGCAGCCTGACATGGGTTCGTCGGCCAGCAGATCGTCGAAGTCGCGTCCGACCAGACCGACGATCGGCACCTCCGTGCAAAGGTCGGGGTGATACGTCATTCGCCCGAACTCCTCGGTGGTGATGAATACCTTGGGTCGGGCAGCCGTCAGGATGTACTTGATTTCCTTTCGCCCGTAGAAGTGCACAATCGGAACCACGACCGCCCCGAGGAGGGCCGATGCCCAGAACGTGGCGGCCGCCTCCATCCAGTTGGGTAGTTGGAGCGCGATGACGTCACCGGCGACCACCCCGCGCGCCCGGAGTCCAGCCGCCAGCCGGCGCGCGATTCGCTCGACGTCGCCGAACGTTCCGGTGTATGGCCGGACCTCCGAATAGATCCGAAACATCGAATCGGGCTGTGCCGTTAATGCATTGGACAGCAGCGCACCCAGCGTCTCGGCCGTCCACCACCCCTCGGATTCGTAGCGGTTTGTCAGCTCGGCGGGGATCACCCGACTAGGGGTTACCGCTACCACGTCATATCCAGCGCTACATTTCCAGAGCGAAACACACAGTCACAGTAGAACGTGCCTCTCGTTTGAACAAGGACCAAGTTGCTCTCCCGCAGCGGGGGGCGCACCAGATACACCGTCCCGATGACCGTGGCCATCGGACCGCTATTCGGGCGCTTGACCGACGTCTGCGACGCGTTGCATTGCGTCCATGCATTCCTGCAGGGCGAACGCGGGATTGAACTCAAGATGGTTCGTCGGCTCGCTGTACTTGAGCACGTGACCGGCCGGGATGAAGTAGACCTCGCCGGCGGTGATCACTTCGTCTGGCCGGCTGGTGTTGGGGTACACGGCGGTGATCGATCCTTCGAACACGTAGCCATAGTGGGGACACGGGCACACGCCGCCGGCGAGTCCGCCGATCTTGAGGAGCTCGGTGGTATCAAGCGCGTGCGCCGTGGTGGTGTACCCCACCTCCAGATCTCCCCATTGCACCGACCGGAAATGGTCTTTTGACGCCGGCCAACGGCCCCCGCCGGCATTGGGTAGATCGGCTGGCTTGGCGTGCGGCATTGCAGTCACCTTTCCTATCGGTTGTCGAGGGTAGATCCCCCGCGATGTCAGACTTTCGGGACAACCCGAGACGTTATCGGGGGCAGGTCAGCGTAGGTGATGATCCCCGGCGGTCCCGACACGACCATCGGAATCGCGTTCACGGCCGGCATCGCGGTCATCAGTCGACCGATTCCGGCCATCTCCTCGATCGTCAGAGACTCGATGTTGGCGGGCAGAATATCGAGACGTACCGTCACGCAAGGATTACCGCGCAACTCCAGCGAGAACCCCTGCCCGACCTCCCACGCCGGTTCCAGATTCGAGCCCAGTGTCCAGCGCAGAGCGACTTCGACGACGTCGGCTCCGGCCGAGCTGCCGATCCAACGGATGTCGATTCCGGCCACGTGACCCTTGCGTATCGGGCGCCCCGGGATGTCGAGATCGGCACCGGCGAGGGCGAAGTCAACCTCGCATCGGGTGTCGGTCAATTCGAAGCCGAACAGCTCGGCTATGAGGTCCAGGGAATCGATATCGATGACTGTCGCCTTCTCGATGTCTTCGGCGTGGCCTGGGTCGCCTGCCGGACGCCCCCAACCGAACTCATCCTGATTGGCGTCGGCGGCCCATAGGCTCAAGTCCATGCTTTCCACCACCCGCACGTAGTTCACCTCGGACGACATGCCCGATGCCACGGCGGCCAGATAGTCGGTGTGGCCGGGGTGGATCCCGGTGCCGAATAAGCTCGCGCCACCAGCCAGCGCGGCGTTGTGCAACTCGATGCGCGCTGAGGCACCAATCGAACGACCGGTTACGAACCCGGCCGTGGTGACGATGTTGATGCCCGCCCGCAGCAGACGTGTCATGTGCTCGAGATCGAGGTGCAGCGGCATATAGAGGACACAATCGGGTTTGAGATCGATCAATGCCTGGACGTCGTCTGTTGCCAGAACGCCGACCGTGCGATCGAGCCCAATGAGGTCTCCGACGTCGCGGCCAACCTTTTCAGCGCTGAAGGCGTAGGCGCCGACGAGGTCGAGATCCGGTCGCTCGAGAACCGACTTGACGGCGTGGCGGGCAACCGCGCCCGTCGTCCACTGAACAACCCGAGTGCCAGCCATCAAAGTCTCCTTTTCGGGGCCCTGTCTACCGCGCGACATCGCACCAGCGCAAGACTTTACGCACCTCAGACGAGAATGACCATATTGTTTGGTAAAGATCGTTGATCCCGCCCCGTTGCCGCTACATCACGCGTTCCTCGATCGCTGCACCTCGAGACCGATCGCCGTGGCCAGCTCGCGGTGACCCTCATCGCCGGGGTGGATGCCGTCCGCAAGCAGGTCCGCCGACACCAGATCGGCACCCGGAAGGAGCGCGGTCAGTGGGTCGTTCGCCTCGGCCACCGCGTGCTCGATGCCGGCACGAATGTCGGCGAGGGTTGCTCCTAGTGCGTTGGGCCGGCCTTCGGCGTCCGGCCGAATCAGCGGGCTGATGACAAGCACCGGAACGTCACGGTGTGCGGCCCGAATGATTCGCAGAAACGCCGCGGTGTTCGCACGCACCATGTCCGCCGAGTGCGGGATGGTGCTCCAGCAATTAGTGCCGTAGGCCACGGTGATGACATCCGCATCGAGCGCCGCGATCTGCTCAGCCAGGACGATCTCGCCGCGCGCGGATCCGGCGAAGCCCAGATTGACGGTGTCCATTGCCCTTTCACGGCCTGCGGTGGCGAGCCAACCTCGCGCGGGTGAGCTGGCCGACCAGCCTTCGGTGATCGAGTCGCCATAGGCGACCCAGATTGGCTGCGCCGGGACAGGAGCGATGTCGCCACCGACCGACACCAAACTTCGCACATCCGGCTTCATCCCCTCAGGCAGGTAGACGACCACGCGTCCGTCGCCGTCGCCAAGGTCAAGGCGCACAGTGCCGGGGCCCAGCACCGCCGGTTGTGCGTCGACTTGCCGATCACCGCGCCACACCTCGAAGCTGCAGCCGGCCCCCGACCCGCGGTAGCCGAGTTCGTCGGTGGCCGTCACGTAGCCGACGTCGATACTCGTTGCAGTCCCGACCATTTCCAGGCGCACCCCCGCCGGCACTTGAGCAGCGGCCCAGGTGTCGCACGGCATTCGTCGCGCATTGGCCGGATCTGCCCTCGGATAAGCCACGCCGGACGCCGCCGGCCACACACAGCCGCGCAGGAACGGCCCAACCTCCGACGAACGTGTCACCGCCGGAAGGCCTCGTCAGTCACCGTAATTTCCGTCGGAGAAGCGCTCCATCATCGCCTCGTGCAGGCCCCACAGGTCGCGGATGACGGCCCCTCCGTCGACGATCAGCGTCTGCCCGGTGATGCGGGCGGCAAGGGACGAGACCAGGAATAGAACGGCGTGAGCGATGTCACGGGTTCGCGGCGGAGCCAGTGGATTCACCGCGTCGACGGCCCATTGGCCTTCGGGCCAGTCTTCGTTGCCGAGCCCGACGTTGCCCGGCGCGACCGCATTGACCCGAATGCCGTGGCGACCCAACTCCTGACCGAACGTCTTGGCCAGCGAGATGACCCCTGCCTTGGCGGCACCATAGGGCGCGTGCATCGCCGCGGCGTTGATCCCGTCAACCGATGCAAGGGCCACCATCGCGCCGCCGCGGCCCTGCTCGATCATCTTGCTACCGACCGCCTGAAAGAGATAGAACACCTGGCTTAGGTTGTTCTGAATAGTCCAATTCCAATCGTCTAACCCGATGGTCTCGGCCTGCCCCCAGCGGGCTCCGCCGATGATATCGACGCACACGTCGATCGACCCCAAGCCCTCGGCCGCCTCGTCGACCGCCCGCCGTACCTGCACCGGGTCGGTCATGTCCGCCGTGATCGGAAAGGCTTTTCCCCCAGCAGCTTTGATCTCATCAGCCGTCCCGGCGGCCCGCCCGGCGTCAATGTCGACACAAGCGACCGACGCGCCCGCTTCGGCGAGCACCAGCGAGCACAGCCGCCCAAACCCCGCGCGTTCCGGAAGGTATCCGGCGCCAGAGACGAACGCCCCCTTCCCCATTAACCCGAAATCAATCATTGGCGGCAGCCGATGCGGCGACGGGCTCAGCGCCTCTGGCGGTGTGGTCGCGCTCGTCCAGGTTCGGCATGACCCGGGTGGCGAGCAGTTCCAGGGTCCGCATCACCTTCTCGTGCGGAAGGTCGCCGAACTGCACGTAACAGAGCAGCTGATCCACCCCCGCCTCTTCGTAGCGCCGAATCTTGCGCAGGCATTCTTCGGCGGTGCCGACGATGATCATGTCCTGTTCGCGGTAGTGCTCGATTGGGGTGTCGCCATTGATGATCGCCTCGAAATACGGAAACACTTTGGCCTTGTCCTCGTCGCTCAGGTGGGCCAGTTCATATTTCAAGTGGAATTCGGCAAGGTGGGTGTACCACCAGTTCACCGACTCCCACAGGCCGTATGCGGCGGCCTCCTGCTCATCGTCGTAGACGTGCACGAGCGTGTATACGGCGACTCGGTCGTTCTGCACCCGGGTCAGCATGTTCTCGGGCCGCGCCGACGCCTGAGCCGTCCGGTAGGCGTTGATGGTCTCGGCCATCTTCTCGACCGGCTGCAGGATTGACAGCGACATCAAGCCGAGCCCGAGCTCGCCGGCGCTGACCGCGCTCTTTTCGCTCGCCGCCGCCTGCCAAACCGGTGGGTGCGGATCCTGGTAGGGCTTGGGAATCTGGACTCGCTCGGGGAACTTGAACGTCGGGCTGTCCCAGCTGAACCGATACTGCTCCCACATGGCGATGACGATCTCGATCGCTTCGCGCCACTGATCGCGCGACCTGTCGTCGGTGGGCACCCCGAACGCGATCTGCTCCATCGGAGTCGATCGCCCGGTGCCCCACTCGACCCGGCCATGGCTGAGCACGTCCACTGTGGCCACCTTCTCCGCCAACCGGGCCGGATGGATGAAGCCGGCCGGTGTCAGGGTGACCCCGAAACCCAGCTTGATCCGTTCCGTGCTCAGCGCCAGCCCGCCGAGCACTGCCTCATTGCAGGAGCAGGCCGAGCGACCCTCGCGGAAGTGGTGTTCGACGACCCACGCCGTGTTGAAGCCCAGCCGGTCGGCGTATTGAATCTCGGCGATCGCCTCATCGTAGGTCTGTTGCTCCGCCCGACGCTGGCCATAGGGGTGCGGCTCGCGTAGTGGGCCGATCTTGGGCTGGAACTCGTACAACAAGTCAAGTTTCACAACGTGCATCCTTTTGCAATAGCGAAAGATATTTTGTAAAATTAATCGTATGGCGCGCCCCGCCCTGTCCGCAAGCCGTTCGATCGCAGTGCTGAACTTTCTCGCGGCCAGCGCACCGGAGCAGTTCACACTCTCCGACATCAGCGCCCGCCTCGACATCAATCTCGCCTCGGTGCACGCGGTGCTCAACGCCCTGGAAGACGCGGGCTACGTCAACCGCCACCCGCGGCTGCGCACCTACTGTCTCGGCGCCTCGGTGGTGGCGCTCGGAAACGCGGCCCTGCAATGTCATCCGGCCATCGCCTGCGCGAACGACGAGGCGCAGCGGCTCGGCGCGGAACTCGAATTGAGCGTGGCCGTCACCGCTGACGCGGGCAATGACATCGTCTTCCTCGGCCGGACCGGAGAGCACCGACCTCGCGATATCGAGGCCTACGCAGGACAGCGCATACCCCTGTCGCCGCCCGTCGGAGCCGTCTTCGTCGCGTGGCGAGACCCCGAGGCGTGGCTGGCGAAGGCGAAAGACCGCGCACCGATGGAGTCCGTCCTCGAAGAAGTCCGCAGCCGTGGCTGGGCCGCCTCTTTCGAACCGGATCACTACCAACCGCTCGGGTCGATGGACCCGGCCACCTCCTACGACGTCGTGATGGTGACCGCGCCCGTCTTCGGCCCCACCGGTACCGCCGTGGTGGCACTAACCCTCCTCGGTCTTCCGCCCGCGCTGACCGCTGACCGCATCGCCTTCTACGGCCAAAAGGTCAGGGACGCCGGCCTGGTGGCCACCCGCAAAAGCGGCGGCCGAGCACCCTCACGCCAACGGGACGAAGTCTGAGAGGCTCTCCCATTTTCGCCGCCAAGATGCCCGCACTGGTCAATGCAGGTAGATAACGAACACCGCCGCCCATAGCGTCAGGAGCCAGGCGTCGGTGGATAACTTGAGCCACCGCGGCGCGGTTTTGACCGCCATGAAGTACTGAATGACCAAACGGCCCTTGATGAATCCCAGCAGCACCACCGCGGTGGTGATGGCGATGCTAGGCGTTGCCGTATTGGTGGAGTGTCCCGGCGCCAGCCACCATGAACCGATCGTGATGGCGCACAGCACGGCCCAGGCGTAAGTGATGGCCCGAGGACCGACTTTTTTCGCGTCACCGCGTGCCGGCGCGGCAGTTGTGTTCATTCGAATCACCTCATCACGTAGAGCAGGCCGAAGATGACTAGCCAAAGCAGGTCCACCATGTGCCAATAGGTCGCGCCCTGTTCGACCACGGATAGGCGCTGGCGCCGTGGGTTGCGTAACTCGCGCACAACGATTCCCAGGATCAAAATGCCGAGTGCGACGTGTAGCACATGCACGCCCGTGAGCATGTAATAGAACATGAAGAACTCGTTGGACGTGGTGTAGCCTCGCGAAATCTCCATCGACCATTCGCAGGCTTTGATCGCAATGAAAAGCAGCCCGCAGGCGCCGCCGCCACAAAGCAGTCGGATCGCGCGTTCATGCTGGGCGTTGGCCGTTGCCTGCACGCTCTGTGCGACGAACCAGGAACTAGTCACCAAGACCAGAGTGTTGAGGACCCCGATGGTGATGTTGAGGTGTTGTTGGGCTTGCAGATACGCCGCAGGCGCCATCGAACGCTGCACCATGTACACGATGAAATATGCGCCGAAGATGACGAGATCACCCAGAACCATGAACCACATGTGGCCATCGCCGGGCAGGTGCGCTCCGCGTTCCTGCCCGGAGCCGATGGAGGCGGGCCGTCCGGACGCGATCGCCGTCGGTTCCGTATTGGTCATCGCGAACCCCCGATCAATCGACGGGCCGGGTTCCGGCGGGTTGCCGGTCGGTCGCGAATTTGAGGTAAATACCCTGACAGTTCAGCCAGAAGCCGAATACGATAACCGCCAACCAGAATGCGATCGACCCGTTCCAGGAATACGGCCCGGCTGAGGACACCCACATCTGCGTAGCGATGACCTCGGTGACGATTTGCCAGATCGACACGTAAGCGAGCCATTTGGGGAAGATTTGGTTCTTGTCGTAGAGAATCGCGATCGCGAATGCCAGGTACCCGGTGGCGAAGCAGCCCAAAGATCCGTTGAAGGAAAGCATTCCAAGGTCGTAAAGCAAAGCGGTGATGCGGGGCTGGCGCGGCCGGAAAGTCGCCGCTAAAAAGCAGAGCGCGACGAGTAGCAGTCCGGGTAGCGTGCCGACGGCCATGCTTCCCATGTACGTGTAGGCGAATGTCGGGCCTGACGACATGCGCTTCATCTGGTAGGCGACGTACCCATTGGCGATGGCCGCGCCGCCGAAGACCACACATACCGCAGCAAATCCGATCTGGATGGTCGTTGCGTGCGCTGCGAACCACTGGACTTTCTGGTCGGTCGTGATATCGGGCCTCGGCGGTGGAATGACTCTGGCGAGCAGAACGAAGATCACGCCGAACAGGCTGAAGAAAATCGGAAAAATCCAGAACACGATCCACAAGTCGCGCTTACTCGCCGGGTCGGCGCGGACGGCATCGGTCGGTTCACCGCCCGACGCGGACAAGACCGTCGCACTCACCGCGCTACACCCTCCACGACCGCCTGCCGATGAATGGCCCCTCGGACGGCGAAGAACATGACGACAATGAACGCGGCGAAGGCCCCGTTGCGCAGCCAGAACGAGAGCGCACCGTCCCAGGCCAGTGGCCCGCGGGTCATCACGGCCGCACACGCCGACGGCAGCATTGCGAACAGGGTCAACAACGAAAGATGGCCTACCCAACGCGGAAACACCGGATCGGGACCCTTGTCGTGGTACACCGCCAACGCCAGCATCAAGTTCTGAGCCAGAATCATGCCGACCGGTGCAATGAACACAATCCACCCCAGGTCATTCAGCAACAAGACCAGATCTGCATCCCGCCCGGGCCGGAAAGCTGCAGCAGCAAAGAAGACGTCGGAAAGTGCGAAAAGCGTTGCACCGCTGACCACCGCACTCAGGTAGCAGTATGCGAATGCCTGGCTTTGGCTGGCCATCCGTTTCATCTGCACGACAACCACGCAGAAGAACGGTAAGAGCATGATGCCGCAGAGGTTGAACGTGACCATGCTGAACCGGATCCAGGTGGTGTGGCTTCGATAAAACGAGGCGACCTCGTCGGCCGTCAGCGTCGGCGACATCGGCGGCCAAAATCCGGGGAAAGCAATGAACGCGATCAACAAGATCAGCGCCGACGCCGCCGACGTCCATAGAGCGACCAGCTGCGTCTTGATGTTCGTCGTCTTTGGCAACTCTTCGGCCTCGGCGAGGATCTGCACGGCCTCATCCTTTCTGACTTTAATCAGTTTTTTCATTGGCTAGATGCTCTAGCAAGCGGAGTAGGTATAGCCGAGTCATGTTGGAATAGTGCTATCAAACTTCGGCAAGACTATCGTGGCAAACTGGCGCGGGGAAGAGTTAATCTGAGTTGACTCAGTTTTGGTCCGAGTATTGCGGTCTTCCCGACGTCACCGAGCGATATAGGAACCCACCATGTCTGTGGCTAAACACACCTCGACGCTGCGGGGCGCCAAAGGTTTACAGACGCGCGAGCGCCTGCTTGGGGCCGCCATAGGTGAGTTCAAGAGGACAGGGATGGCCGGGGCCGATACGGGCGCGATCGCATCGGCCGCTGGTGTCGCGCCCAGCACATTTTTCTTCCACTTCCCTACCAAAGAACACGTCCTGATTGAACTCGAACGCCGCGAAGAGGAGCGCATCGCCCGAGGGCTGACGCGATACTTCACTAAGCCGCACACTACCGCGGAGGCATTGACCAAGGTAGCGATGGCGATCGAGTTACTGGAACGCCGACTAGGCAGCTACTTATTCAAAGATTTTCTCGCGCTCCATTTTTCGGCGTCCCGGCCACCGCAGGAAGTGTGGACGAATCACCCAGTGATGGTTGTGGTCATCCAGGAGCTCGAACAGGCACGGGCGCGTGGCGATATTCCGCAGAAAGCGGACCCTTTTCACAGCGGTGTGTTCTTTCTCGTCGGTGTCTATGCCTTGCTATTGACACTGCCCGAGTCGCGCGGACTTCGCGCGCAGGTGTTGGAAAGGTACGTGGCAACGACGCTTTACGGTATGAATCCGCCGTGACCGCGCCTCTCCCGCCTTACGCTCAGCATCGTGATCGTTCGAAGTTCGCGCCCGAGCTGTCAAACGCTGATCTGGTCGGGGGTGTTGG
>CAVQSX010000023.1:0-8750 GCA_963715905.1 uncultured Actinomycetota bacterium | reverse complement strand
GCATCAGTTGCGCTCGCCGCGTCGGCGTTTCGTCGCGGTGTAGGACCGTCGCCCGGCGGTCTCGTGCGCCGACCTCGACACGTTCGCCGCGCTGGGCAGGTTACCGGTGTGTACGTCGTACCGTGCCGGCGTCGTTCGCGCTCTGCGCTTCCCGCGGGCTGATCGAGCCTTATCACCTAGGCGAGCCTTCGGATAATTCCCTGCTCGACCAGTCCGCGTCCCACGCGACCGGTTCCGGTTCTTGGTTCCAGAAACTCGTCGTATGCGCTCATCGTCGGGCCAATGCGCTCCCAGCCCATGGGTACCCAGAAGCCACCGGTACGGCGCGTCGCCCGCAGTGTCACCCGCTCGTTTCCTTCGATCGTGATCTCGGCGGCGGCGAACAGTCCCGAGGCGTCGCGGGCGATCTGGGTCAGTTCGGTCACCGCCCGCGCGCGTTCACCGAGCAAAAACCCTTCCGCCCTGGCTGATCCGTCGGCGTGCGCGAACTTCATCACGGTCAGCATCTCGCCGTCTAGATCCGCGATCAGGCCGATGTACTCAGGGAACATTGCCGATTCGTCGCGGTAGCCCCAGGTTCGGTCGCGCAAGTCAACGCCCGCCACGACGGACTCGCTCCCGCAGACCGCCACCCTCCCAGTCGCTGGCACCGAAGAACGTGCCAACCGATATTCTGGCGGCACTGCCACGGTCAGACCGGGGTCACCGTCACTGGCAGTTCGTACACACCACGGGTGAAAACGTCACGGATATAGGAGATTTCACCAGCCGGGCGGATGTCTTTGGTCCGCTGCAGTAGTTCCTCGACAAGGATCTTCATCTCCAGCGCCGCCACGTGCTTGCCTAGGCAGGTGTGCGGACCGCGGCCCCAGCTCAGGTGACGGTTGGGGTTGCGCGACAGGTCGAAGCGGTTGGGGTCGTCGATTGCGGTGGGGTCGAAGTTTCCCGCGGCCAGCAGGATGCATACTCGCTCACCTTTGCGGATGGGCTGGCCGTGCAGTTCGATGTCTTTGGTGACGGTGCGCACGAAGTGCAGGAAAGGTGTTGCGACGCGGACCATCTCCTGGATGGCCGTGGCCGGGATGTCATCGGCGTGCGCCCGCAGCCAGGCCATCTGGTCCGGATCGCGCATCAACTGATGCAATCCATGGCTCAACGCCGTGCGAGTGCTCTCGGCGGCGCCGCTGGCCAGCAGCACGATATTGCCCAGGATCTCGTCTTCCGAGAGAGTCTCGTCCTTGTCCGCCTGCACCATCTGCGAAACCACATCGTCGGCCGGCGACGCCCTCTTACGTGCGACCAGATCACCCGCATAAGCCGTGAGGTTGAAGATCGCTTCCAGGGCCGTCTCGAACGACGGGGTGAGGCGCGTGTCGAACGGGGCCGCGAAGCGATCCACCCAGTCGAAGAACTGGGGCCGTTCGGCCGGCGGCACCCCGAGGACATCCCCGAGTGCCTCCATCGGCATGGCGTGCGCGACGTCGGTCACGAAGTTGAAGGTGCCCTTCGCCAACGCCTCGTCCATGACAGCGCGGGCGTAGCCACGGAACTTGTCCTCGAGGCGCCGTACGACCGTCGGCGTGAAGCCGCGGCTGATGACCTGGCGGTGGCGTTTGTGGTCGTCCCCGTCCTGGGTGAGCATCGCGGGTTTGCCGCCAATGGTCGGGTCGATCGGGTTGACGGTCCAGATGTTGACGTGACCGAGGTTGGCGGCGAATGTTTCCGGGTCGCGGTCGATGGCGAGGATGTCGTCATAGCGGGAGATCACCCACACCTGGTTGATGAGCAGCGGGTCGTCGAACTTCTGGAGGTAGACCGGCTCGTCGTCGCGCAGGTAGGCGTACTGATCCAGCGGCAACCCGTAGGTATCGGGGTTCCCGTTGGCGTAGACGTCGGGATCCAGCACGCCGATCACGGCGCGGCGTTCTGTGGCAGCGGTCATGCTCAGCTCCGTTCGGGTATTCGATCGGGGCCGGTTCGCTTGCGGCCCCCAAGGGGATGGCGCTCAGCGGCCCGCCGAGGTAGGCCGCGCTGCCTTGATGGTGCGGCGCATCGTGATTCCGTGCGCTGCGTTAATTCCCTTAGGCATCAGCACCAACCGACGGCGCCGGTGCCGGCGGTACATCTGCCAACTCGCTGCGCTCGCCGCCAACGGGATCGCGATCTTGCCGACCAAGTCGCGGTTCACAGCGCGCCGCCGGCCGATCCGTTGCCGCTTGGCGTCCTGGTGGGGTCGTCCGGCCACGCACAGCCCGCCCGGGCGCCGGCGCTGTGCACGTTGTCGCCGGCCCACAGCCCGCGGTCGAGCAGCCGGCTATCCCAGAACCGGCGGAACTTGACCAGGCCGCGGTCGAACCGGTTGTACGCCGGGTGTTCGGGCTCCTGCCGATGGATCATCAACGCGGTGTCCTGCATGATGGCAAACCAGTTGCGCCGCACCAGCAACGACCGCACGATCGGGCGACCGATCACGCGTAATGCCGGATTCTTGATCTTCGGCACGATCATCGTCAGGTAGACGATGTGACTGTCGGCGTCGACCGGCGTGAAGCTGAGGATCAGCCGCGCGCTATCGCTGAGATCGTTGACCTTCTCGGTGAGCGCGATCATGGCCCGCGGCAGACGCGCGGTCACCTTGGAGCGGCTTTCCGCCAGGTCCGGCGGCGCCGTCGTCAGATCGATCAGGTGCAGGCCACCGCCGTAGGTCGTGGCATGGAAGTCGCCGCCGGCGGCATCGGACACACCCCACATTTCGCCGCGCCGGTAGCTGCGCTTGAGGTCTTCCCAGCCGACGTAGGGGGCCCGGCCGTAGAAGTGGCAGATGTATTCGAGTGTCGTGTCCGATTTGGAAAGGATCTCGGTGTCGCCCCACGACCCCAACCGGTGTAGGCCCGCGAAATGCGCTGAGTCGGGAAGATTCTCGACGAACCACTTGGCCGGGAAGGGCAGCTTGTAGCGGACGTGCTCGAAGATGATTGAGTCCTCGTCGATGCCTTCGTCGGCAAGAAAGTCTGGCAGTTCGTGGTCGGCCGGCTCCGGCCCGTTCCACAAGAAGACGGTGCCATAGCGCTCGATCACCCGATACGTCGGCAGACACGCCTTGGTCTTGGGTGCTTCTGTGAGGCCCGGTACGTGCACGACCTTCCCGTCGCCGTTGTAACGCCAGGCGTGGAAGGGGCAGCGCAGGGTGTCTCCGACCACTTCGCCGCCGTACCCGAGGTTGGCGCCCAGATGGAGGCAGTGAGCGGCCGAGCAGTGCAGCACCCCGCCCGAGTCGCGCCACAAGACCACATCGCGTTCGAGAACCCGCAGCGGAATGACCGATTCGCTGGCCACGTCATGGGAAAGGGCGATCTGCCAATACGACATCGGGTACTGGGGATTGAGAACGCCCTTAGCGATGGATCTCTGCCGGACAGGCTGTGCGCCAACCGAAGTGTCGCCGTCCTGCTCATCCGTCGCAGTGGGATCCGAAATGGTCGTCATCTCGCACTCCTTACTGACCGAGTCCTCAGCGATCCTCGCCGGTGCGCCGTCGCGACTTCAGTGTGGAGTGTCGTGTCGTCGATTGTCAAGGGACAATATTGTCCCTTAGCTCGTGGGTTGCAGAGCGAGGCCGTACAGGATCAGTGAAGCCAGGTGCGTCACCACTTCGTCTTCGTCGGCGGTGGCCGTCTGCAACAGCGCTGGGTCCAACGTCACGTAGCCCATCACCATGCTGATGATTGCCCGGACGGTCACGTCGACGTGACGAGTCGGATAGCCGTGCGATCCGATCTCGCGGTTCGCGATGTCCAGCACCGCGCCCAGGCCTTCATTTAGGGTGCCCCAGACCTGTTGGCGTACTGCGGGTTCGAGGTGCTCATCGGAGAACATCAACAGCCGCAGCGCGCCCACATGGGCGCGACTGTTGCGGTACAGATCGGAGATGAACTCATAGACCAACTCGGGCTCGGTGGGCTGCCCGTCCAGCCGGCGGGTCCAGCGCCGGGTCCATTCGTCGATGAACTGCAGCAGTGGCTTGGTCATCACCTCGGCGAACAGTGCTGCCTTGGTGGCGAAGTGGCGGGTGAGCACCGATCGGGTGACACCGGCCCGTCCGGCGATGCCGGCCATCGTGGCGCCCTTGTAGCCGAGCTGGCTGAACGCATACTCGGCGGCCTCCACAATTAACGCCCGCAGGTCCGTCGAGCGACGCCGCGTGCGGATCTGGCCGGCGGCCCGGTTCGCTGTACCCATAACTGCGATCGTTCCGCAAAGACGGGTCATTGCGATAGCACCTCGCCGGACAGGTCGCAGGGCACCTTTGCGCCTCGAATCGTCGGACCGCGATCAGCGCAATTGCAGGCGGCGCCGCCAGTCGCCGGCTGATAGTAGGCGGGCCGCGCGGGTCATCAATCGGATTTTATGTGGGTTGGTTGGGTACCAATAGATCTCAGATGCCAGGTTGAACCGCTCTTCGATAATCGACTTGGGCCAGCAATACTTGCGGATGCCTTCAGCGCCGCCGTGGCGGGCGCCCAGCCCGGAATTCCGGCGGCCACCGAACGGCACCGGCAGCTGGAACACATTGGTCATGACGTTGTTCACGTTGACCGAGCCGGAGTCGATCCGTTCGGCAATTGCCCGGCCCTTGGCATGGTCGCGGGTGAACACACTGGCGGCGAGCCCGAAATCCGAGTCATTCGCCCGTCGCACAGCTTCGTCGGCGTCGGCGACCTTGACGATTGGCAGTGTCGGGCCGAACGTCTCCTCCACCATGCAGGCCATCGACTCGTCGACGCCGAGCAGCACGGTGGGCTGGTGAAACAATCCCTGCCCCGCCACGGTATGGCCGCCGGTGGCGACTGTCGCACCTTTTGCTATCGCATCGGCGACATGGCGCTCGATGATCGACAGCTGCTGGGGCGTAGCGACGGCTCCGATGTCGGCGTCGTAACTGCCGGGAGCATCCGTGCCGACGCGCAACTTTCTGGTGAGATCGACGACTTTATCGACAAACTCGTCGTAGCCCGCAGCCTCGACGTATACGCGCTCGATGGAGACGCAGATCTGGCCGGCGTTGTAAAAGCCGCCCCACACCGCGGCTTTGGCCGCGCGATCGATGTCGGCATCGGCCAGGACGATCATCGCGTCTTTGCCGCCCAGTTCCAGGCAGCAGGGGATCATCCGCTCGGCCGCGCGCATGCCGATGCGCCGGCCGGTGCCGACGCTGCCGGTGAACTGGATCATGTCGACGACGTCGACGACGGCCGCCCCAGCCTCACCGCGCCCGGTCACGGCGTCGAGCACATCCGGGGCGCCGATTTCCTTCCAGCCCTGGACCGCCGCGGCCCAGGCCAACGGTGTCACCTCGGAGGCCTTGGTGAGCACGGCGCAACCGGCCATCAGCGCGGCGGGGATGTCGAGCATCTGCATCGCGAGTTGGGCGTTCCACGGGGTGATCGAGCCGACGAGCTGATAGGGCTGATAGGTGACGCGCATTCGTTTGGTCGCCATCATCACGTTATGCGGGCTGGCTTTCTGCGGCGCCAGGAACTTCTCGGCGTTGCGGGCCCAATAGTTGAGCACGTCGACGGAAGCGACGATTTCGCCGATCGGTAAATCTCCCCAGGTCTTGCCGGTCTCGTCCTGAACGAGGCGCAGCAGGCGGTCCTCGTTGTCGAGGATCCAATCCCGGAAGCGTTCGAGCCACACTGCGGCGGCCCGCGAAGCCGATCGCTGCCCAGCCCGGCTGGGCGCCACGTAGTCGGTGGGCGACGGCTTCGACCTCGCCGGCACGCATGTCTGCAACTGTGCCCACCAGCCGGCCATCGGCCGGGGAGTGCACCTCGATATCCGGCCGGGTCTGAATGGCGGTGTCTTCGGTGGATGGGGCGACCACGGTACCTCCTGTGCGTAACAATCGTTCGCAATCAGTATCGAGTATGCAGATGCGAGCATCGTTCCGTCCAGGGCAGTTCATCGTCTCTGCGACCTGTTAACGGTCGTTCGTCAAACCAACTTCTGACTTTGCCCTTGTGGCTGTGCGGCCGGCTCACGGGCGCGCGGACACCGCAGCGCTGACCGGCCGAGGAGCTAAGGGACATGAATGTCTCTTGACAGCGTTGGTTGTGGCCTGCTTCACTCTGACATGCAGGCTTACGGGGTCGACGGCGTCTGCCCGGCTTCGGGACTGCTGGTGCTAAACGGACTGACATCAAACCGAATTGAGCAAACGGCGCCGAAGCGAGGGTCCTGCTCCAGGATGCCGTGCGGCGGATGGAGGGCACCGGCCAGACTGGTGAGATCGCTTATGCTGTCGACAGTTTCACCCACCGCGTCGGCGACCTCCCAGACGACGGTGATGCCCGCTCAACCGATTTTTCGGCAGGGTGGTTACGGAAGGAACGCGGGTAAGGATGAGGGTCGGGATCACCGTCGACGATCCGGACACCGTGGTGGACGAAGCGCGCCGTGCGGAAGCGCTTGATTTCGACTATCTCGGGTGCGGTGAGCACCTGTTCTTCCATGGCCCGACACCGAATTCGTTCGCGATGCTGGCCGCTGCGGCGGCGGTGACGTCGCGCATTCGTCTGGTCACCTCGATCGCATTACTGCCTCTGTATCCCGCGGCGGTCGTTGCCAAGATGGCCAGTGTCATCGACTGCATCTCGGATGGCCGGTTCGAGTTGGGTGTCGGCGCAGGCGGTGAGTTTCCACCCGAATTCGCCGCGGCGAGCGTCGACGTGCGCACTCGGTTCCGCCGTCTCGACGAAGGCATAGAGGTCATCCGCAGGTTATTCGCCGGCGGATCGGTGACGTTCGAGGGTACCTACGCCAGGCTTTCCGGCCTCGCTCTGAACCCACCGCCACGCCGGCCCGGCGGCCCACCGATCTGGTTGGGCGGACGCAAGAATGGCGCTCTTCGCCGTGTCGGACGGTACGCCGACGTATGGATGCCCTACATGGTCGACCCCGAGCAGATGCGCGTCGGCTTAGCGAAGGTCCGCAGCGCGGCTGCCGACACATGAGCGGCGCTGCAGACGCGGTGTCGGCGGCACTGTTCGCCTGGACCGCCGTCGACGTGGATTCGTCCTGGGCGCGTAGTATCGGTGTCGGTGCCGTCAGTGCGGCCTACAGTCAGGATTTTTCGCCACTTGCCGACCGGTACCTGCTGATCGGTTCGCCTGAAGCGGTAGCTGAGCGCCTGGCCCAGTTCGCGGTCGGCGGGAGTGGAGACCGTGCTTATCCAGGTCGCCGCCGATTCGGCCGAGCATCGATCGAGGATCGTCGAAACCTTCGCGAGTCGCGTGCTACCGATTGTCAGAGATCTGTAGGACCGCCACTACGCACGACTAGGCCTGCTGGACAAGGAACATAGGAGGACGGCGATGACGCTTCGAACCGGCACCGTTATCGAGGATACTGTCGAGCATCGCGCGATGCGTGAGGCTATAAGCGGGATCGTCGCCAAGTTTGGGCCGGACTACTACCAACAACAAGTCGATGATGGTGGTAGCTGCGCGGAGCTGTGGAAGACATTGGGCGCCAACGGATATCTCGGAGTCCATTTGCCGGAGAAATACGGCGGCGGTGGGCTGGGACTCAGTGAGTTGGCCGTCGTGGTTCATGAAGCGGCTGTTGCGGGTTGTCCGATGCAGTCAATGCTGTTCTCGTCCGGGGTGACGGGCACCATCCTTGACCGCAGCGCCAACGACGAGCAAAAGGCGCGCTGGCTGCCCGGGGTCGCCAGCGGGGACATCCGACTCTCGTTCGCCATCACCGAGCCCGACGCGGGCTCGAACGCGCACCGGATCTCGACGACCGCTCGGCGCGAAGGTAACCATTACGTGCTGAACGGCCAAAAAGTCTTCATCACGGGCATGGAGTCAGCCCAGTTGGTGATGGTGGTTGCGCGTACGGCTCTGGACGAGGCCAGCGGGCGCGGCCGGTTGTCGGTGTTCATGGTCGACCGGGATGCGCCCGGCCTCTCGTGGACGCCGATCCGCACCGTGATGAACCAGCCTGACAAGAGTCACCAAGTCTTCTTCGACAACGTCGAAGTACCTGCTGAGAATCTGATCGGGGTGGAGAACAAAGGACTTGCCGTCGCCTTCACCGGTCTTAATACCGAACGCATCCTGACAAGTTCGCTGTGCACCGGGATCGGACGCTATGCACTGGGCAAGGCGGTGAGCTACGCCAACGAAAGGCGAGTGTGGAACACACCCATCGGTGCACACCAAGCCGTGGCTCACCCTTTGGCGGCCGCGCACATCCATCTGCAGGCCGCCGAACTGGTTACCGACCGCGCATGCGCTCTGTACGACAGCGGAGCGGAGGTCGGTGAGCTCGCCAATATGGCGAAATACCTCGGCGCGTCAGCGGGTCTGGAAACGCTGGACGCTGCGGTCGCGGTGCACGGCGGCAACGGCGTGACATATGAATATCAACTCGCGCCATACTTCTGGGTGGTACGCATGCTCAACATGGGGCCGGTGTCCAAGGAGATGATTCTCAATTTCGTAGCAGAACACAGTTTGGGCCTGCCGCGTTCTTACTGACAGCCGCTCAATCCGGTCAGGACAGGCGGCTGCTTACCGCATCGTCACAGTTCGCGGTGCTGCAGAGCGGGCACGTTACGCTACTTTTCGGCGTCGTTGACCCTGCTGCATGACCTCTCTATATTGATATGGCTAGGCTCAATAATAGGGAACTGGAGCGAAGGCAGGCACATGCCGACCATAGGCGGAACGGCATTACTCAAC
>CAVQSX010000022.1:0-21955 GCA_963715905.1 uncultured Actinomycetota bacterium | reverse complement strand
ACACCGCGAACAGCCAGATCGGCGGGCGGGCGAGTTCCCAAATACGAAGATCGCTGCCCAGATCGGCGAGCCCGTGTTAACCGCCAGTACCCCGGCGGCACCACACAACGAGACCGCGGGCACGTGCAGATGCGTCCCGAAAGCGGCGTTGACCGCCAAGATCAGTACCGCTCCCGCCGCCGCGCCCGTGGCCAGCGACGGTGTGAGCATTCCGCCTGCCCCGCCAGCGCGCAGGAACAGAGCCGTCAGCAGCGGTTTCAGAACCAAGATCACCGCCGCCGCCGACAGCGTCATCCCACTGGCCAGGCTGACGGTCAGAACGCTCTTTCCATTGCCGGGCAACTCGGGCCACCAATACGAGCAGATTCCCATCAACAAGCCGGCCCCGGCGAGCGCGGGAACCAAGATCCAGGTCCGCATCAACCTGGCCGGCCGCGCCGCGGCCATGATCCGGTTGAAGGCCAACCCGACCACCAGGGTCACCGGCGCCAGTATCAGCCCGTGAGCGGTCAGCAGGTACGACGATTCCCCGATCGGCCAATCCAGGCTCGCCTGATCGTGGGTGATTGCCGAGCCGGTCGCGACGGCCAGGGCGGAGGTGAGCAACGCAGCTCCCAGCACACGCGGATGCCAGCCGTTCAGCATGATCCGCGAGGAGAACAACGCACCGGCCAGCGGAACGGCGTAGACCGCACCCAGTCCGGCCCCGGCCGCGCAGGCCAGCAAGATCTCCCGGTCACGGCTCGGCAGCCGCTCGAGCCAACCGGTCGCCAAATCGCCTAAGACGGCTGCGAATTGGCGTGGTGCACCTTCTCGGCCGAGCGAGGCTCCGGAGCCCACCAGCAGCACCTGCAGCGCCGCGTCGATGCTCCATGCCAGCCGCGGTATCCGGAGATGACGGGCGATGGTCTGCGCGAGCGGTGGCACCTCGGCCCGGCGCCGCAGAACCCACCAGCCGGCTCCGGCCAGCGCGCCGCCCACCATCGGGCCTACGATGCGGCGGACCGGGCTGGCGCCGCTGATCCCCACTAGAAAGCTGCCGAACGTGTAGTGGTACGTCATGTGCTGGACAAAGCGCAATACAAACGTCGCCGACCCACCGGCGATGCCCGCCAACAGACCGACGATGACTACCGCGCAGAAGAAATCAATGTTGCGGCGAGCCACGGCACGAATGTATGCCACTCGCCGCGTCGGCGCCCGACAGCGCTAGCCGGTAGCGACCGTCGGGTCGTCCGCCTCGGCGACGTGTTCGCGCTGTTCTGGTGCGCCCTTGAGGCCGTGCCAGAAAAAGCCGATCATCAGCTTGGTGGCCTCGTCGACGTCGATGTCGCCGGTGCTGACACGGGTGGCCATCGCCTCGCCCGCGCCGACCAGCGCCACCGCCATCATCTCGTGCTCGGAGTTCGGGCGCTGGGTGCGACTGCCGGCCCGCACCAGCGCCGCCACCATCTGGATGATCTTCTCGCGTCCCTCGCGCACGGTCGGAGCGAACGCCTGCGAGCTGGTGGCCTGGGTGTACATCACGATCCAGGACGCCCGGTTGGCATCGATGAAGCGCAGGAACGACACGATGATGTTGCGCAACATGTCCTTCGGACTCTGCTCGAAGTCGATATCGTTGCGCACTACGCCGATGAACCGGCTCATCTCGCGGTTCAGGCAGGCGCCGAACAGGTCCTCTTTCGAGCCGTAGTACAGGTACAGCATCGGCTTGGAGATCTCGGCGGCGGCGGCGATAGTGTCCATCGAGGTCTCGTGGTAGCCGTTGACCGAGAACATCTGCACGGCGGCGTCGAGCATCTGCTGCTCCCGGACAGCACGCGGCAGCCGTTTGGTACCACCTGCCATGGCTTTACCCTTTCAAGCCCTTCGGGCCCCTAGAGACCTTCGGGCCCGTCTATCTGACTCCAGAGTAAGCAATACGCAGGTGCCTTACCCCGGTTTAGTGCCCGCACTTCGGGCTTTGGCCTTTCATTGCCGACACCCGAACCAACGATTCGTTGACCGCCGACATCGGCAATTCGCCGGCAGAAACCGCGTTCTGCAGCCGGTTCAGGACCGCGGGCACCTGATCGGTGGTGACCCACAGCGCCATGTCGGTACCGGCTTGCAGGGCGCGCAGCACGGCCTCGGCGACGCCGAACCGGTCCGAGATCGCGGCCATGCTGGACAGGTCGTCGCTGAAGACCGGGCCGTTGAAGGGCGGTCCCCCGTAGCCGGTGCCGGTGCGCAGCAGCTGCACAGCGGCTCGGCTGAGGCTCGCCGGATCGTCACCAACGGTCAAATCGGGAACCTGCAGATGACCCACCATAACGGCGACCGGCGACTCGGTGACCAACGTCTGATACGGCACCAGGTCGCTGGTCTGCAGCTGGCTCAGCGGGGGCGTGACGACTCCGCCCTTGTGTGAATCGCCGGAGCCGTGGCCGTGGCCGGGGAAGTGCTTGAGCACTGGCAGCAGTCCGGCATCCCGCAGACCCTGCGCGTATGCCCCGGCGTAGGCGGTGACCACCTTGGGGTCCGAGCCGAACGAGGGTCCCCGATCACGCTGTCGTCGGGGGCGTCGGTGACGTCGACCACCGGGGCGAAGTCAATGGTGATGCCGAGCTTCTTCATCGCCTGGCCGCGCTGCAGCGCCAGGTCGTGAACCTGCTGGGTCGTTTGGGTCTGTGCCAGCTCCTTGGGCGACGGCGACGTCCCGATCAGCGACTTCAGGCGCGACACCCGGCCACCCTCTTCGTCGACGCTGACCGCAAGCGGTAGCGGCCCGGCGTTGGCCGCGATGTCGGCCAGCGGGCCGTTGAAAATCGTCAGGTCCGTCCAGCTGCCGATGAAGATGCCGCCGATGTGATAGTCGGTCACCACCGCCCGGGCGTCGTCTGCGTTCTTCACGCCGACCATGAGCAGCTGCGCCAGCTTGTCGCGGAGGTCGGGCACCGCATCCGGGATGGCCGCCGGGTCGCCGCACACCGGTGGTGCGGGAGCGGCCGCCGGCTTGCTGGTCAAGGCGCTTTGCGGTGTCGAAGAGGCTTTCGGGGATGTGTGGTGTTTGACCACGGCGCGAATCCCGATGGCGGCGGCGATCAGCAGGATGACAAGGGCCACCACACCGGCGATGATCCAGGGCGCGCGGCTGCGCCTGGCCGACGAACCGGCCGCGGGCGGTGGTTGGGGCGGGGCCTGCGCGAAGGCGGCGGCGGTCTCGACGGTCTCGATGGTCTCGATGGGCTCAGGGAGCGCCTGCCTGGCGGCGGCGGCGAGGTCCAGCGCCGTCTGGTAGCGCTCGTCGGGTTCTTTGGCCATGCCGCGGGCAATGACTTCGTCGAACGCGGGTGGCACCTCAAGTCGACCCACGCTGGGCTGCGGCGGATCCACCGTCAGGTGGCCGACGGCCTGTTGCTCCATGGTGTCGCCCGGAAAGGGGTGCTCACCGGTGAGGCACTCGTACAACACGCACGTCAGCGCATAGACGTCGGAACGGGCGTCGGCAACTCCGGCGCCGAAGCGCTCAGGTGCCATGTAGGCGAAGGTGCCGACGATGGTGCCGGTGCTGTTCAGCTTGGTCGCCGTAGAGCCGTGGGCAATCCCGAAATCGGTCAGACAAACAACGCCCTGCGCGGTCATCAACGCGTTGGACGGTTTGACGTCGCGATGCACCAGTCCAGCGGCATGCGCCGCGTCCAGCGCGGCCGCTAGTTGCTCGATCACGTGGACCGCCAGCTGCGGGCTCATCGGCCCGTCCCGTTCCAGCAAGCTCGCCAGGTCGATGCCGTCGACGACTGGCATCACCAGATACAGCTGACCATCGATCTCGTCGGCCTCACGGATCGGGATGATGTGCGGCTCGGTCAACTGCGCCGCCGTCTGCGTCTCGCGCAGGAACTGCTGCCGATACCCGGGCTCGGTGGCCAACTCCGGCGGCAACACCTTGATCACCACATCCTGGCCCAGCTGGGGGTCATGGGCCCTGAACACCCGTCCCATGCCGCCCTCGCCGATCAGCTCGATCAGCCGATAGCGCCCGAAGTCGACCTCATCCACCGGGCCATGTTGTCATGACGAGGGTCGGTAGGGTTGCTCCGACCCGGGCCCGGGCGCGGCGAATCGGCTCCCTGGTGGCTATCTTGGTAGAAGCCACGCGGCCGGAAGCCAAGATCGATGTTCAATGCCACGATCGAACCCCAAGGAGCCATCGATGAACCGGATCATTGCGCCCGCCGGCGCGAGCGTGGTGGTTGGTCTGCTGCTGGGCGCGGCCGCGATCTTCGGGATCACCCTGATGGTTCAGCAGGACACGAAGCCGCCACTGCCCGGAGGCGATCCGTCCTCGTCGGTGCTGAACCGGGTCGAGTACGGCAACCGTACCTAGTCCGGCGGCAGGGCCGGCGCTTTCCCGTCGCTGGTTGCTGTTGGTCGGATCGGTTGCGCTGGCACTGACGTTCGCGCAGTCCCCCGGGCAGACATCGCCCGACACGAAACTCGACCTCACCGCGAACCCGCTGCGCTTCCTGGCGCGCGCGACCAACCTGTGGAATAGCGATCTGCCATTCGGGCAGGCGCAAAATCAGGCCTACGGCTACCTCTTTCCGCACGGCGCGTTCTTTTTGGCCGGCCACGTGCTGGGTTCGCCCGGCTGGGTAACCCAGCGACTGTGGTGGGCGCTGCTGCTCACAGCTGGTTTCTGGGGGTTGCTGCGTGTCGCCGAGGCGCTGGGAATCGGCAGTCCGACGTCTCGCGTGCTGGGCGCGGTGGCGTTCGCGCTCGCGCCGCGGGTGCTGACGACGATCGGATCGATCTCGTCGGAAACTCTGCCGATGATGCTGGCCCCGTGGGTGTTGCTGCCCACAATCCTCGCGTTGCGCGGGAACCCGGGGTCAACTTCAGCAAGGCCGGTTCGAACGCTCGCGGCGCAGGCCGGCCTGGCGGTCGCGCTGATGGGCGCGGTCAACGCGATCGCCACGCTGGCCGCGTGCCTGCCTGCGCTGATCTGGTGGGCCTGTCATCGGCCGAACAGGTTGTGGTGGCGCTACACCGCGTGGTGGGCGCTGGCGCTGGTCCTGGCAATGCTGTGGTGGGTGGTGGCGCTGGTGCTGCTACGGGCCATCAGTCCGCCCTTCCTCGACTTCATCGAATCCTCTGGCGTCACAACGCAATGGTCGTCGTTGGTCGAGATGCTGCGCGGGACCGACGCCTGGACCCCGTTCGTCGCGCCGACCGCCACCGCTGGCGCGCCGCTGGTGACCGGGTCCGCGGCCATCCTCGGCACCTGCCTGGTCGCCGCTGCCGGACTGGCCGGGCTGGCCAGCCGGGATATGCCGGCGCGGGGACGACTGGTCGCGATGCTGCTGATCGGCGTTGTGCTGATGGCCGCCGGCTACAGCGGTGGCCTGGGGTCGCCGGTGGCCCACCACGTGCAAGCGTTCCTGGACGGCTCCGGTGCGCCGCTACGCAACGTGCACAAACTGGGGTCGGTGATCCGGATCCCGGTGGTGTTGGGCGTCGCGCAACTGCTGGGTCGTGTGCCGCTGCCGGGCTTGGCGCCCGGCGGGCCCTCGCGGCAGGAGTGGTTAAGCGCCTTCGCCCATCCGGAGCGGGACAAACGGGTTGCCGTCGGGGTCGTCGCCCTGACCGCACTGCTGGTCAGTACGTCGCTGGCATGGACCGGCCGGCTCACCCCGCCCGGCGCGTTCGCCGCGATACCGCCGTACTGGCATGAGGCCGCGGACTGGCTGACCGAGCACGACACCGGGACCGGAACTCCCATGCCGGGGCGGGTGCTGGTGATTCCCGGTGCGCCGTTCGCCACCCAGGTCTGGGGCACCACCCACGACGAGCCGCTCCAAGTGCTCGGCACCGCCCCATGGGGAGTGCGCGATTCCATCCCGCTGACCCCACCGCAAACCATCCGGGCGCTGGATTCGGTTCAACGTCTGCTGGCCGCCGGGCGCCCATCCGCCGGACTTGCCGATACCCTTGCCCGCCAGGGCATTTCCTACCTGGTGTTGCGTAACGATCTGGATCCTGACACGTCGCGCTCGGCACGCCCGATCCTGGTGCACCGCGCCATCGATGGTTCGCCGGGGCTGCAGCGGGTGGCGCAGTTCGGTGCGCCGGTGGGTCCCGGCACCCTGGCCGGCTTCGTCGCCGACAGCGGACTGCGCCCGCGTTACCCGGCTATCGAAATTTACCGGGTCGGGCCCGTTGGTGGCTGGGTCGCCGATCCCGCCGCGCCGTACTTCACCGACACCGACCAACTACCCCGGGTCGACGGCGGCCCCGAAGCGCTGCTCCGTCTCGACGAGCGGCGACGGCTATCAGGCCGCCCGGCGCTGGGCCCGGTGCTGATGAGCGCCGACGCCCGCACCGCAGGTCTGCCGGCGCCGGTCGTGACGGTGACCGACACGCCGGTGGCCCGCGAAACCGATTATGGCCGGGTAGACCAGCATTCGTCGGCGATCGGCGCCGTCGGCGACGCCCGGCGCACCTTTAACCGCGTGCCCGATTACCCGGTGCCCGGCGCCGACACTGTGTTCGGCAGCTGGACCGGCGGCCGGATCACGGCGTCGAGCTCGTCCTCGGATTCCACCGCAATGCCCGACGTCGCGCCGGCCGTTTCACCCGCGGCCGCGATCGACGGCGACCCGGCAACCGCGTGGGTGTCCAACGCACTGCAGGCGGCCGTCGGGCAGTGGCTCCAAGTGGATTTCGACCACCCGGTCACCAACGCCACGATCACCATCACGCCCAGCGCGACCGCCGTGGGCGCCCAGGTCCGCCGGATCCTGATCGAGACCGCCACCGGCAGCACCACACTGAGGTTCGACGAGGCCGGCAAGCCACTGACCGTGGCGCTGCCCTATGGCGAAACCCCATGGGTGCGGATCACCGCCACCGGAACCGACGACGGATCCGCGGGTGTGCAATTCGGCATCACCGACCTGTCGATCACCCAGTACGACGCTTCCGGATTCGCTCACCCGCTCGACCTGCGGCACACCGCGCTGGTGCCCGGCCCGCCGCCGGGTTCGTCGATCGCGGGCTGGGACCTGGGCTCGGAACTGCTCGGCAGACCGGGCTGCGCCCAGGCGCCCGACAGCATCCGCTGCGCGTCGTCGATGGCGCTGGCGCCCGAGGAACCGGTCAACTTCAGCCGCACGCTGACCGTGCCGAAGCCGGTCCCGGTGACCCCGCTGGTGTGGGTGCGCCCACGACAGGGCCCCAGGCTGGCAGACCTGGTCGCCGAACCGAATACCACCAGGGCCAGTGGCGATTCCGACCCGCTGGACATCCTCGGCTCGGCGTATGCGGCCACCGATGGCGACCCGGCCACGGCGTGGACGGCACCGCAGCGCGTGGTGCAACACAAGACCGCACCGACGCTGACGCTGACCCTGCCGCGACCTACCGAGGTCGCCGGGCTGCGACTGGTCCTCGGCCGGTCGACGTTGCCCGCCCATCCGACGGTGGTTGCCGTCAATCTCGGTGACGGCCCACAGGTCCGGGAATTGACGTCGGGAGAGCCGCCGACCCTGACACTCGCGCTGAAGCCCCGCGTCACCGATACCGTCACCGTGAGCCTGCTCGACTGGGAAGACATCATTGACCGCAATGCGCTGGGCTTTGACCAGCTCAAGCCGCCGGGGCTGGCCGAAGTCGCGGTACTCGGCGCCGACGGCAAGCCGATCGCTCCGGCCGACGCCGCCCGCAACCGCACCCGGGAGATCACCGTGGACTGCGACCACGGACCGGTCATCGCCATCGCGGGCCGGTTCGTGCACACCTCGATCCGGACCACGGTGGGCGCACTGCTGGACGGCCAACCGGTTCCGGCGCTGTCTTGCGACCACAACCCGGTCGCACTACCACCGGGGCAAGAGGAGTTGCTGATCAGTCCGGGCGCCGCATTCGTCGTCGACGGAACGCAGCTGCTCACGCCGGACGTCGCCGAACTGCCCCCGGGCAGCACGCCGCACCCCACTCCCGCCGCGATCGGCGCGTGGGGTCCGAGCCGCCGCGAAGTGCAGGCCCCCGCCTCGGCGACATCGCGGGTGCTGGTCATCCCCGAAAGCATCAACCCCGGCTGGGTGGCACACACAAGCGCCGGCCTCCGATTGACTCCGGTAGCCGTCAACGGATGGCAGCAAGGATTTGTGCTGCCCGCGGGCGGCCCCGACACGATCACACTGACGTTCGCGTCCAATTCGCTGTACCGGGCCGGCTTGGCGGTGGGGCTGTCATTGCTGCCGCTGTTGGCGCTGTTGGCTTTCTGGCGCGGCCGCCCCGGGCGCCCCGATGATGCACCCGCACAACCATGGTCACCCGGGCCTTGGGCAGCGGTCGCGGTGCTGGCAGCCGCGGCAGTGATCGCGGGCGTGGGCGGGGTGGTCGTGGCGGTCGCCGCCTTCGGTCTGCGGTACGCGTTGCGTGACCGGCCGCGGTGGCGCGATCCGATCACCGTCGGGCTCAGCGCCGGTGGGCTGATTCTGGCCGGGGCCGCGTTGTCGCGGCATCCGTGGCGTTCGGCCGACGGTTACGCCGGCCATTCCGCGTATGTGCAACTGCTGGCGTTGATTTCGCTTGCCGTCATGGCTGCTTCGGTAGTCAGCATGCCCGATCGGATACGCCGGCCGCGGGACGAGTAATTTTGCCCGCCATGGGATGGTTTTGGGCGCCCGAATACTGGCTGGGTCGGCTGGTGCTCGAGCGCGGCGTGGCGGCCATTTATCTGATCGCGTTCGCCGCGGCCGCGCTGCAGTTCCGCGCGTTGATCGGCGAACACGGAATACTTCCGGTACCAAGGTTTTTGGCTGCGCGGTCGTTCTGGAAAACTCCCAGCGTCTTTCATTTCCGCTACTCGGACCGGTTGTTCGCCGGCGTCTCATGGTTCGGTGCGACGCTGGCGGCGGCCATCGTCGCCGGTGTGGCTGACCTGGCCCCGTTGTGGGTCGCGATGCTGATGTGGCTGACGCTGTGGGTGCTCTACCTTTCGATCGTCAACGTCGGGCAGGCCTGGTATGCGTTCGGCTGGGAATCGTTGCTGCTGGAAACCGGATTCCTGATGATCTTCCTGGGCAATGACCGCGTCGCTCCCCCGATGCTGACGCTGTGGTTGACGCGATTGCTGCTGTTCCGGGTCGAATTCGGCGCCGGGCTGATCAAGATGCGCGGCGACCCCTGCTGGCGCAACCTGACCTGCCTGTACTACCACCACGAGACGCAGCCCATGCCGGGGCCGTTGAGCTGGTTCTTCCACCACCTACCCAAGCCGCTGCACCGGATTGAGGTGGCGGGCAACCATTTCGCCCAGCTCATCGTGCCGTTCGGTTTGTTCGCACCCCAGCCGGTAGCCGGCGTGGCCGCGGCGATCATCGTGGTTACTCAGCTGTGGCTGGTGGCATCGGGCAACTTCGCGTGGCTCAATTGGCTGACGATCATGCTGGCGTTCAGCGCTATTGATCGGTCGTGGTTCGCTTTGGTGTTGCCGATATCAGCGCCGCCGGCAGTGGCGGCAGCGCCGCCGTGGTTCGCCGCCCTGGTGATCGGGCTGACCGTCGCGGTGCTGATCCTGAGCTACTGGCCGGTGCGCAACATGCTGTCCTCGCAGCAGCGGATGAACATGTCGTTCAACTCATTTCACCTGGTGAACACCTACGGGGCGTTCGGCGCCATCGGCCGGATTCGCCGAGAGGTAGTGATCGAGGGAACCGATGAGGACCGGCTGAGCATGCAAACCGTATGGAAGGAATACGAATTCAAGGGCAAGCCCGGTGCGGTGCGCCGGCTGCCCCGACAGTGGGCGCCCTATCATCTGCGGCTGGACTGGTTGATGTGGTTCGCCGCGATCTCACCCTCCTACGCGCAGGAATGGCTGGTCCCGCTGTTGGAGCGGCTGCTGAGTAACGATCGGGCCACGCTACGTCTGTTGCGGCACAACCCCTTCCCCGAGGCACCGCCCCGCTATGTGCGCGCGCAACTGTACGAGTACCGCTTCACAACGCCGTCCGAATGGCGGCGCGATCGGGCATGGTGGGGTCGCAAGCTGCTGGGTACATACATTCCGCCTTTGCTGCTACCCGGCGACGCCGCGACGTTGTAGATTTTTATTAGGCAGACCCGGGAAGTGACTTGTCTGAAGTGCCGGCGTTCGGGGTGCTAGCCGGCCGCGCGAGACGATAGAGCCGCCCCCGGGTGTCCTCCCGGGTCTGCCCTAGACCCTTGTGCATCACGTCCGATCTAAGCCGCGAGCGCGGTCGGCTATGTGGGACCCCCGTAGCCCGCCTCGTGGTCGTCTTCGTGGAAGAGTTTTCGGGATGGTGGAAGGTGTTGGTGCGGGATTGCCCGCGTTCGAGGTGTGGGGCGACGGTTTCACCGGCACCAGTAGGTTCAAAGCATGACTGCCAACAACGCGCGAGTGTCGGCGGCGCGCCGTGGCCGTCGGCCAGGCACGAGCACGACTCGGCAGGCCATCCTTGACGCGGCGCGCGTCCGGTTTGCGACCGACGGCTTCGCCACGACGACGATCAGGCGGGTCGCGGCCGATGCCGGAGTGGACGCCGCACTAGTGATGCAGTTCTTCGGGTCGAAAAATGAGCTGTTCGCCGCGGTTATGTCGATCTCGCCGGCCGCGCTGACACACTTCAGTGCAGCGTTCGAAGGGCCCGACGGCTCTCTTGGGCAACGGGTTGTCAGGGCTTTCCTCCTCGTCTGGGAGGGTTCGCAAGATTCGGAGCCGTTGATGGCGATGCTCCGCGCCGCCGTCGTCAACGAAGAGGCGAGCGCCCAGCTGCGGGAATTCATCCAAGCCCGGCTAATTGATGGCATGGCGTCACGCCCGGTTATCACCGACGATGCAGCGCTGCGCGCCGGACTGGCGTCGTCGATGCTGGTCGGACTCATCATCGGACGCCGCATCGTCGGAGTTCCCATCGTCGCGGGCGCTGACGTCGAGACGGTGATCGCCCTCGTCGCGCCGGCAATCCAAAGCCTATTGGTCTGAGTGCCAGCCGGTATGTCCGGGCGTTAACGAGGCCCTATGCCCATCCTGCGGCCATTGCCATTAAACATCATTACTATTATGATAGTTGATGGCGAGATCGTCATGGTGAGCGCGGTTGTCGAACAGCGCGATGCGGGTCGCGAATCAGCAGGCCAAGGATTGGAGCGCACCGAAGTGAGCGAGTACGAAGACAAGACGGCGATCATCCAGATTCTCAATCTCTATGCTCTTGCGCTCGATTCGCACCAATGGGAGTTATTCGAGCGTATCTTCACCGACGACGTGCGGGCGGAGTTTGGGCCGGCCAGTGCCGCTTGGCCGACGCGCGCCGCGCTGGTCAGCGCCTTCGCCGATTTTCACAAGACGCTCGACGGCCATCAGCACACGATGATGGGACACCTGGTGCATGTCGACGGCGACAAGGCCTACGCGTTCACTTACGGCAACTGGCTGCTCATCCGACACGCGGCCGAGGGGGGTCCGACCTGGCACGGCACGGGTTGGTACGACGACGAACTCGTCCGTACCCACGAGGGCTGGCGTATTAAGCACCGAATTTCTCGACTGATCAGCTATAGCGGCAACCCTGATGTTCCGCAGCCGGTCGGTGACCAAACCCCCGATCACACCGGTCATGTGCTCTCCAACGAGATTGGCGACATCCGCTACTTCAAAGCGATCACCGCAAAGTAGGTCACGGCTCGCGCGCCAGCGAGTTCAGGTCGCCACCACCGTTCACAGCACGGTCACGAGAGCGGCGACGGAGCGGCGGGAACCGGCGTTTGGCAAAAATAATGCTAACCGTTATGGTGTTTAAGTGTGCGATCGGTCCACTGCGGCCTGCAACTCAACCCGCGACACAGTTGAAAGAAAAGCTCGGTTGGCGGACCACTCGACTTGCACCAAGACTTTCGGCCGACGCTCGCATCGGTCGGCACGGCGGTCACTCTCGAATTGAGGTACTGAAATGACCAGTCGCAAAACCCTCTCCTTGGCCGTCGAGTTGATATCCGGGCCAACCGGAACGGGAAGCGTCGATGAGTACGAGATTTTCTACGCCCGCCGTGCGCTACGCCGGCTCAAGACGTTGATCGGCCGTCAAGGCCTATTGGACCTACTCGCCGACGACATCGAACACGGCAATGCCTTCATGCGCGAACATGCTGTCAAATCTAACGGCGAGTTCCGCTCGGCGACAACCATATTGGGTGTGCACGGCCTTAAGGCCTCGGAGTTCGTCGGCTGGATGGATGAAGCCTTGACAGACGAGGCCGCGATGCTAGCGGCCCAACCGGAGCACTTCGTGGCGGCGGGCCACTCGGATGAGACCGCACACATAGTCGAAAACCTCGGACCTCACGTCTGCTCGTTTCTGCTGAGCTTCGGCCGAGACATCGAATGGGCCGCCAAGGCGCCCGAGATGCTGCCGCCGTCGGACTACCCTTTCAAGAAGGCTACGAACCTTTCCCTTGAAGACGGGACGGCGTTTGGGCGCGTGTTGGCTCAGTTTGGCGACACTGAGGAAGGCTTCACCGCGAATCTGACCGTCTACTTTCCCGCCACGTGCCCGGAGGAGATTTTCGAGCATCACCGTCGGCACTTCGCCGTCGAATTCAGCAACTGGATCAAGGCCGCCGCAGCAGCACATCCGTGAGCCGCACTGGCGGTATCCGGCGAGTATCGCCCACTCTTCCCCCGTAATGCGGGGCTAGGTCAGACCGCTTCGCTGCGAAATGGGACGCGGGGCTTCGATGGATCAAAGCAGTTGGTCAAAAGAACGGAGCACAACGGATGAAACTAGAAGAACTAATCGATCGGGCTGAAATCCAGGACGTGCTGACCCGCTACACCCGTGGGCTAGACCGCGTGCAAATGGACCTTGTCCGAGCAGCGTTCCACGACGACGCATGGGTCCAGTTTCCTGAGGATGTCTACGTCGGACCGGCCGACGGATTCTGTGACTTCCTCGCCAAGGAGATGCTCCTATTCGTCCGGACTCGCCACCACATCGGCAACATTCTCATCGAACTCGACGGTGATGTCGCGTTCGTTGAGACCTATCTGAACGCCGACCATGAAGCGACCTCGTTTCACAAATGGAACGCCGCGTTTGTCACACTGTGGGCGCGCTACGTCGACCGCTTCGAGAAGCGCGACGGCGTGTGGAAGATCGCGAAACGAACGCTGCTCATTGACTGGATGCGCAAAGACGACAGCCCCGCCGGATGGTTCAAGCTGCCAGAAGTCCAGCTGGGCAAGCGTGACGGCACCGACCCCGTTCTGCGACGCCAGTCCACGGACTGAGCCCGGGAGCCGGCGTCTCGATCGGTCGGCGTTATCTCCTCAGATACGACCCGGGGCGCGATGCGCTAAGATACGCAACGTGTCTTTGGCGCGAAGTGAATCGGACTCAGGCGTCGTCCTACGACGCCGCGACGAGGTCTTGATGGCGGCGATCCGCGACGCGACCCGCGCCGAACTCGCCGAATCCGGTTACGCCGGGGTGACTTTCGAAGGCATAGCGCGGCGGGTACGCACTAGCAAGCCGGTGCTTTATCGGCGGTATCGCTCCCGGGCGCACATGGTCGTCGACGCGTTGCCGGGGCTGGGCTGGAGCTCAGAAGACATCCCCACCACACAGTCCCTGCGTGACGATTTGCTCGCATTGTTCGGTGCCGTACTCGACAACTTTCACGTCATCGGCATCGAGACCTATCGCAGCCTCATCGCCGATGCCGACGAGGAACTGCTGAACATCCTCGAGGCCCAGATCGCGGGATTGGCCGATAGGACCATCCTTCGCGCTCTGAAACGCGCACGCGAACGCGGCGAGATCGGTCTTCGCGACATCCCCCCGCGGGCTGCGACCGTCATTGGTGTCCTTGTCCGCAACGAACTGTTCTTCACCCACAATGCCGTTGATCGCGACACGCTCGCCGATATGCTCGACACCGTGTATTTGCCTCTCATCGCCGCGATCTCGCGCTGACCGCCCGTCGTTGGCGCGGTGCATTGTGATGGCGCCCGATACGCAGCGACGTTAACCTCGCACGCACGGAGAGTGTGCTTCCTGCCGTCGAACACGACTCGAGGCCACCTGGGGTAGATACGTTGCGTATCTCCGGGATGTGGTGTAGCGTCGAACCGTAAGACACGGGCCGTATCTTGCTTTGGCGGTCCCTTACCGCCCCGCTCGACGTCCATGGCGAGCTGTCACCGATCGCGATCGCAACTACGACGGTCACTGCCTCGCTGCTACAGCGCACCAGGAGGATCATGAACGCCACTGTTACGAGCCCCGCCGCAACCGTGGAGCAACCAAGCGCTCAAGACGTCCTCGCCCGCGTCCAAGAGTTGCAGCCCTGGTTGCGCGATCACCAAACCGTGGCCGAACAACAGCACCGTATTCCTCAGGACACCATTGAGCGGCTCGACGCCGCTGGAGTCTTCAGCCTGACCACTCCGCGCCGGTACGGTGGTGCAGACTTCACCACTCGCGAGTTGCTTGACATCTACCGCGCACTCGGATCTGGTTGCGGAGCAACCGGCTGGGTGGTCTGGGCCACCGCCGGTGGCAACCAGTGGAGCGCATCCTTTGCCGAGAACGTCATCGCGCCGGTATACGAAGCGCCGTGGGTGGGCAATCGAACGTTCGCTGCGGGTGGCACCAGCCGTCGAATGTCGGGCACCGCACGACAAGTCGACGGCGGCTGGATGATCAAGGGTGTCTGGCCATTTGCCACCGGAAGCGTCCATGCGTCCCATGGATATCTCGCCGTCTTCTACGACGAGAGCGACGACTCGAAGGTCGGAATGACCCTGGTACCCAAAGAATCCTTCGTCGTCATGGACGACTGGGACGCCATTGGTCTGGCAGGGACGGGCAGCCAGACCGTGAAGACGGACGGCGAGCTGTTTGTCCCCAACGATCATTTCGTCACGCCCCAGCAGCTTTCAGTGCGCGTCGGCGAGCTCACGGCGCAGGGCGTCGGGCCACGGCGCGGCGGCCTCGCGCGCTCACTTGTGAGCAGCACCGGTGTCGCGCTCGGTATGGCCGACCACGCCATGGAGATCTTCCTTGGCAGTGTCGGGAAGCGAAGCATCCCGTATTCGCCCTACTCCAACCAGATCGACGCGCCGATCACCCATCTCACCGTCGGCCACGCCCACACGCAGATCCGGGCCGCATCCGCGGTAGCCGACGGCGCTGTATCCCAATTGGACCGATACGAGATCGAAGGGGTAGACCCTGCCGAGGATGAAACCACTCAGCTCCACGCCGACGCTGCCTATGTCTGGGATGCTTGCGCCTCAGCGGTCGAGACGCTTTTTCAGGCATCCGGTGCGTCGGCGATCATGAAACGGCAGCCGCTTCAGCTGATTGCACGCAACTGTCGCGCCGGCAGCTTGCACTCGGCATTCACCTTTGATACCTGGATGGAGAACATCGGGCGATCGTTGTGCGGTGTCGAATCGGCACCGATGTCGATGAGCGTGCTCGAACGACGGTCATGATTCGCGGCGGCCTTGGTCCCGCTCGTTGGTCGCCCGGCGTGCCTCGAACAGCTTCGTTCGGCCTTTGACGCCCTTGAGCCGGGGTGCTCCGGCAAAGGACCACGCGAACCCCTCCGCGTCGCCAACCGCGTCTCGCGCAGATCCTGCCACCAGTATTGCGCCCGGCCCGGCGACATCAGTGATGCGACTGGCAACATTGACCGGGCTGCCGAACCAGTCTCGGGCGCGGCTCACCGCCCAACCCGATGCGATACCGATCCGCAGATCCGGCAGAGTCTCGTCGCGTTCGGCCGCCTCCGATAACTCCAGCATCGCGTCGACCAGCTTGACAGGATCTGGGCAGATCAGCATCACCGCGTCGCCGATCGTCTTGACCAATCGCACGGGCGGATTCACGATTCCACGTGTCAGATCTCCCAGGCGTTCAACGAGTCTCACCAGATCCTCCGGCGGCACGGCTTCGCCCAGGCGAGTGAATCCGACCATGTCAGCGAACGCGACGGCAAGCAGACGAGCCCCGGGAAGCGCGCCAGCCGCCCGCTCGCTGGCGTTGAGCTCCTCGCCTTCCACAGCACGCCGCAGCTGCACAAACAAAATATCGCAAATCATCGGGCCCAGCAGCGGCGCGACCTGGCGCGCCAACGCCTCATGAGCCTTCGCGACCTGAAGTTCGGTGATTCCCGGATGCAGGAACGTCGACATTACGCCATACCGTATTGCCGGGACCGCGCGCGAAAGCCCCTCCGCGAGCCTGCGCACCATCAAGACCACACGATCGGCATCGAGACCGAGCTCGATGAGCTGCTTTTGGTGCGCCGCGGCCTCAGCATCCGCGCGCAGGTGGATGACCGCATCCGGATCATCCACTCTCGGCAACCCTAATGATCCCATGATGCGCAGTAGCAGCTCCAAATTGATGCCGTGAACTTCGCTGATCGTCCGCGCCGACACGTGGTTGCCGTCGTCACCCAGCGCTCGGCGGACCGGCAGCAGCATCGGAGCCAATTCACTCCGGATCTGTTCGACGTCAAAACCTTGCTCGAATAGCCAGGCGATGAGTTCGGACCGCTCCGCCCGGATGCTCTCGTCCAGACCGTCCAACAGGCCCGATTGCTCTATTGCTTGACTGTCGGTCATCGCGTCATTATCTATCGCTCGCCCGAAGACCGTTGCGATAAAACCTCATTACCATTATTATAGTTAATGCGAAGCGTCGCGGTTATTTCAGGGACCGCCAGCCCTGTGTATGCCAGTCGAAGGATCGAAGATGATCAAACAAGCGGTAGCTGACAGCCCAAAGGCGACGCAGTGTGTCGTCGAGTTAGTCTCGGGGCCCACCGCGGAGGGCGGGATCGAGGACTTCGAGCTGGCGCACGCCCGCACGGTTCTCGCTCAACTCAAGGCTCTCATCGGCCGCGAGGGCTTGCTGGAACTGTTGAGTGAGCGGATCGACGAGGGTGTCGACTTTCTTCGCGATATGGCCCGGAAGTCCAACGGTGAGTTAAAGCCCGTGACGACGGTGTTGGCTGTCAAAGGGTTCAAAGCGACGCCCTTCCTGCACTGGTTGGACCGCCAGTTCGACAACGAGAGCGTGATGCTGGCCGCTGAGCCCGATCACTTCGTGATCGCACCGAATCCGGACGCGACGGTCACGATCGTTGAGCAACTCGGCACCCTCGTCAGCCTGATCAAGCTTCCCGCCTACGACGGTGCTGCGACGTGGGATGCATCCGTAGTCGGCGAACTGCTTCCCGAGTCGGAGTACCAGTTTCGGCGCCTTGGCCGGATGACCCTGACCGACGGCACCTTGGTGGGACGCATGCTCACCCAATTCGGTGACACCGCGCAGGGATTCAATGCGAGTCTCACCGCGTATCTGCCGGCGGCTTGCCCGGAGGAGACTTTCGAGCATCACCGCCAGCATCTCGCCGTTGAGTTCCGGAATTGGATACTTGCTGCTGCCGCGGCGAGTCAGTCCTGAGCGGCGCAAGAAAATGCGCATTGGAATCGGCGTCTGCCGGTGTATCGCGGCTGCTACGTTTGCGATCGGATTGGCTTTCGCCAGCACGCCTTTGAGCCACGCCGACCCGCCCGACAATGCGCCCGTCAGCCCTTTCCCGGAACTCAAACACATCGCGGTGTGGTACGACCAACGGCAACCGGAGGATTTCTTCCTGCCGGATCGTCCGGGTGTCTGGTTCCTATCACCCTCTGGACTCAACTGCGGCATCTGGCACTGGGGAAGCTTCGGCTGCGTCGGCGACATTACGGGTGCACCGCCAGATGTCCATAACATCGCTTGGTACAACGGGAACCGCGGCGTGCACTACGGCTGGACGGCGGCCATACAATTTCCCGCCGGGCAAGCCCAGCAGACGTTGGCGCCTCGCAGTTACGTCACCTATGAGTCGACGACGTGTGCGACCATGCCGGACACCAGCGTTTACTGCGAGCACGGTGACTTCCGATTCCTGATCACGCCGACAGGAACCTGGCTCAAAGACTGGGACGACAGGCGGTCCTACGTCTGCCTCAGCTACGGGACGTGTCCGACCTAACTGTCAGCTATTGATGAACGGTGTACTGCCGTAACAGGTGACGTTGCCTACATCGAGGGTGTTCTCGCAGATCAGGGATCCGCGGACATAGATCCGGACGCTGACCCACCTCGACGGCGCCGCGACGGGTCGCCAATCGGCGCGGACTTCGGCACCCTGTTCTGTCTGGCTGCGGGCGCTGGGCACCGTCACGTTTTGTCGCCAGGGGAGCGGCACACCCTGCAATGACATTCGCTGAGCGTGGTCGTTGTACTCGACATTGACCGAGCTGACATAGGTGGTCGCCGAAACAATCTCGTAGGTCACGTTATCGTCCGCAACAGCAGGGGGGGCCAGCGTAACGGCGACAACCCCGGCGACGAGCGCGGCTACTGGCAGTTTGCTAGCGATCATTTGTTCTCCTGGCGGTATCGGCGTCGGACTGGATCGCGCCGGTCGTAGGTAGGGGCATTCATGGTCCGGCCAACACCAAGGAAGTAAACGTGTAACCCGTTGTTTCGTTTCGCCGCAGACTTATTCCGAAGTCCGTGTAGGAACAGTCGGGAATGGCCGCGTACCCTTCCAGCAGCATCCCCTTTATCGCGTCGGCGTCGTCTTTGGCAGCCCCTTGGAGCGTCGTGCCTTTGTTTCCGTGGTAGCCGAGATCCTTGAGCCCGGGTACCGGGTCCGCGACGGGTTCTTGTCTGGCGGTGTGGTTGACGTAGTCGTCGGTGAGTCGATTGATGATTTCTGCTGCCTGCTCGACAACCGGGTCGTAATGCAACGGCTTGCACGACGCGTCGCTGCGCAGCGACGCCACCGCACCCTGGAGGTCAGGCGCGGGTTCCGCCAGCGCCGACGGCGCCGACCACATGCCGGCAAAAAAAATGCACAGCGTCGCCGCCGCGCCGGACCTGATGGCGCGGTAGGGTCGCACGCCGGATTCGTTATTTGCAGACATCTGAGTGGACGATCTTGCTGCCCCAGCGCTTCATTCGTTGCACTGCGGGACCGGTGAACCAGTCGGGTTGATGGGCCTGGATGCCGTCGTTGATAGCCGCCAGGTACTGCCAGAGGTGGAAGAAGCTTTCGGCCTGATAAAGCGGGAAGTAGTTGTCGCCAACATAGTCTTGGGTTTGGGTGAGGGCCTGGGCGCGCGGTGCCAGGAAGGCTACCGACCGGTCGATGTTTCCCCCGAGGATATCGACCTGGTGCTGAATGTCACCGACGCTGTAGTCCCAGTCACTGCCTGCGCCATTGATGACGCCCGGTCCATCAGGCGTGATGCGGTTGAACTGCACCCTGTCGATTTGGCGTTCCAGAATGCTGTACTGGGCGTTGTACCACTGGCACATCTCCCGCTCAGCGTTGATATCGGCATCGGTGACGCTTCCTTTGGTCTGGTTATACGGAAAAGGAAACTTCGGCGTCCAGTTGCTTGCCGTCGGCGTCACCACGGGCAACGGCACGATGAGGTCGCTGTCGCTGGCGGGGTCGGCATGAGAAGCAGGCCCAGTCACGACGGCCGCAACTGATACAGCGAACACCAGGCACGTAGACGCTCGCCTCGACAGAACTTGCGGCCATGACTGAGCCATTTCTCACCCCTGCCGTTCTACTTTTGTTCCACCACGGCGCCGATTCCGCCGACGTCGCTGATCTGCCAGTTCTTGTTGGTGTCGATCGTGACGCTGTATGTCGCAGTGGACCGCAGCGGATCCGGGGCCTGCATGGTCTTGGTGAGAACGGTGACGAACGAGTCGACGACATACGCGCCGCCATTCTTGGAGACAACCTTGGCCGCGAGCGGACTTGCCGTCGACGTCCACTGCAGAGGAACCAGGATCTGCTCCATCGATGTCGCGGCCTTGGTCAACTTGTCCTTCAGCTCCGGACTGGTGCCCGCGACAAGTTTCTCCTTCCACACCTTGAGGTCTTCGTAACTCATCGCCGCCGCGTTGACCGCGTAGTCGAGAGCGACTTTCTCAGCGCGGATATCGTTTTCGGACTGACGTGCCTGCTCGTCGAGCTTGCTGCGCGCTCCCACATATAGCCACCCCAATACGCCCACAGCGGCGACGAGAACAGCGATCACCGCGGCAACCATCAGGCTGCGAACCGAGAACGACAGCTGCCGTTTCCCGAATTCCTTGTCCTTAGCCGCATTGTCGCTGCCCTTGGACTCGACCTCGCCAGCGGAGGACTCGTCCTCGCTGATCGCTTCGGAGTCGGTCTCGGTCGCCTCCGCTTTCGTGGCCTCGTCCACAGTGGCCGGCTCGGCTGCGTCAGTCTCGGCGCCGGCGGTTTCGCCGGAAGCCGTTTCGTCATCGGTCATTTGATGTGCCTTTCTCAATCTCTTTCACTAAAGTCCGCGCCCACTCATTTTGGGGGGATCGTCACGTGCAACGTGATCGCGCCGTCCTCGGGCAATGTGGCCAAGAAGTTGGCCAGGATCTGACTGGGGTCAAAGTTCATCAGTGCGCCGGCGATACTCTTGACGTGCGGTAGGAACGCTTCGCCGAGCACCTTTAAGTCACCGCCATTGTTATCCAGAAACCTCACGATACGGTCGAGGTACCGCATCGTCAGGTAGAGCGTCTTCGGCGCGCCAGCGTAGGTAATACCGAATGACGATACAAGTGCGTGCTGCAGATTTTCGCCGGTCGCCCGGACGGAAGTGCTGGTGTCGGCGAGCACAGGGCCCAACCATCCGGCGTTACGCAGCAGTGTTTGGAAGTTGTCCAAGACCTGCGAGCCGCGGCCACGCATGTCCGCCGCGGTGTTTCTCAGCAGCTCGCTGGTATGAGCAAGGTTGGGCAGCACGGAGTTTGGGTCTGGCAACGCCGCATTGCCCTCAGCGATGATGCGTTGCAGTGCGCCGGGGTCTAGCTGATTGACAACGCGCACAATGCTTGTCGTCAGCTCCGATATGGATGCTGGCTGGATTACCTTCTCCGTTGCGATGCGCTCGCCGTCGCGCAGCATCGGTCCATTCTCGCTGCGCGGCATCAGACCGATATAGGATTCGCCGAGCGCAGACAGGTTGTCGAGTCGCACATCGGAGTCGACAGGAATGCGGTATTGGTTGTCGATATAGAAATCGACAGACGCTCCGCTCACCGACGCCTTGATGTTGCTGACTTTCCCGACGGGCACGCCGCGCAGCAGGACATTTGAACCGACAACAAGACCGTTGATATCGGCTACGGTCATCGCCACGTTGGTGCGTTGCGGAGGTGGATTCACCCGAATCCCGAGCGAGCCGACGTAGCCGACGGAGGCCGCGATCATCAAGCCGAACGCGACGAAGGACGCTAGATCCCGTATTTTCATGGCGTCACACCTAGGATGCGCAGCACGTCTTGCACGTTGCCGGAGAGCTCCCGGCCGTCGGGGCCAACGATTGACGTGATATTGATCGCCGGATAATGGTCCTGCGGAAGGAAGAAATCGGTCAGAAGATGTTGATAGGCGGGATACTCCCTTTCGAATGCCCATTTGGACTTCTGCAGGGATCCCAATGCAGTGCCCAGCGACTGCAAAAACGGCACTAGGTAGAACCCTTGCGAGTAGAAGCTGCCGATGCGCGGAATGCCGGTAGTCACGGAGACCGTTGCGTATTCTGTTGCGCGATCAAAGCCAAGCATGCCTTGTGGGGTAAACCAGTGCTCGAATTGCGGGGTTCGGTAGTACAGGACGTTGCCCGTTTCCGACACTCCGTTGAGCAGCTTATCGACATCGTCGATGTTGTTCGAGAGGTCCGACAGGTCGGTTGCGACCCGGGACGAGAGATTGCGCACCGCTCCCCGCTCCGAAGGCGTCACGCGGTTCAGGCCAACGATGGTGTTCTGGATGCGCTGGATAGATCCGCTCGACACGAACGTTGCCATGTTGGCTATGGTGT
>CAVQSX010000021.1:0-18337 GCA_963715905.1 uncultured Actinomycetota bacterium | reverse complement strand
CCGACGCTTCGCGTCGGTCGGCACTGGCGCGTCACTCTCGAATTGAGGTACAGCAATGACCAGTCAGCAAAACCCTCTCCTTCGCCGTCGAGTTGGTGTCCGGGCCAGCCGGGACGGGAAGCGTCGATGAGTACGAGATCTTCTATGCCCGCCGCGCGCTGCGCCGACTCAAGACGTTGATCGGCCGTCAAGGCTTATTGGACCTGCTCGCCGACGACATCGAGCACGGCAATGCCTTCATGCGCGAACACGCTGTCAAGTCTAACGGCGAGTTTCGTTCGGCGACAACAATATTAGGCGTGAAAGGCCTCAAGGCTTCGGAGTTCGTCGGCTGGATGGATGAAGCCCTGACAGACGAGGCCACGATGCTAGCGGCCCAACCGGAACACTTCGTGGCGGTCGGGCCACTCGGATGAGACCGCACACATAGTCGAAAATCTCGGACCCCACGTCTGCTCGTTTCTGCTGAGCTTCGGCCGAGACATCGAGTGGGCCGCCAAGGCGCCCGAGATGCTGCCGCCGTCGGACTACCCTTTCAAGAAGGCGACGAACCTTGCCCTGGAAGACGGGACGGCGTTCGGGCGCGTGTTGGCCCAGTTTGGCGACACTGAGGAAGGCTTCACCGCGAATCTGACCGTCTACTTTCCCGCCACGTGCCCGGAGGAGATTTTCGAGCATCACCGTCGGCACTTTGCCGTCGAATTCAGCAACTGGATCAAGGCCGCCGCAGCAGCACATCCGTGAGCGGTAATCACCGGGCAGAATTCGGCGCGTCACGTCGGCGAGAACCGCCCAGTCAAGCCCCGTAATGCGGGGCTAGGTGCAGACCGCTTCGCTGCGACAATGGGACTGCGGGGCTTCGATGGATTCAAAGCAGTTGGTCAAAAGAACGGAGCACAACGGATGAAACTAGAAGAACTAATCGATCGGGCTGAAATCCAGGACGTGCTGACCCGCTACACCCGTGGGCTAGACCGCGTGCAAATGGACCTTGTCCGAGCAGCGTTCCACGACGACGCATGGGTCCAGTTTCCTGAGGATGTCTACGTCGGACCGGCCGACGGATTCTGTGACTTCCTCGCCAAGGAGATGCTCCTATTCGTCCGGACTCGCCACCACATCGGCAACATTCTCATCGAACTCGACGGTGATGTCGCGTTCGTTGAGACCTATCTGAACGCCGACCATGAAGCGACCTCGTTTCACAAATGGAACGCCGCGTTTGTCACACTGTGGGCGCGCTACGTCGACCGCTTCGAGAAGCGCGACGGCGTGTGGAAGATCGCGAAACGAACGCTGCTCATTGACTGGATGCGCAAAGACGACAGCCCCGCCGGATGGTTCAAGCTGCCAGAAGTCCAGCTGGGCAAGCGCGACGGCACCGACCCCGTTCTGCGACGCCAGTCCACGGACTGAGCCCGGGAGCCGGCGTCTCGATCGGTCGGCGTTATCTCCTCAGATACGACCCGGGGCGCGATGCGCTAAGATACGCAACGTGTCTTTGGCGCGAAGTGAATCGGACTCAGGCGTCGTCCTACGACGCCGCGACGAGGTCTTGATGGCGGCGATCCGCGACGCGACCCGCGCCGAACTCGCCGAATCCGGTTACGCCGGGGTGACTTTCGAAGGCATAGCGCGGCGGGTACGCACTAGCAAGCCGGTGCTTTATCGGCGGTATCGCTCCCGGGCGCACATGGTCGTCGACGCGTTGCCGGGGCTGGGCTGGAGCTCAGAAGACATCCCCACCACACAGTCCCTGCGTGACGATTTGCTCGCATTGTTCGGTGCCGTACTCGACAACTTTCACGTCATCGGCATCGAGACCTATCGCAGCCTCATCGCCGATGCCGACGAGGAACTGCTGAACATCCTCGAGGCCCAGATCGCGGGATTGGCCGATAGGACCATCCTTCGCGCTCTGAAACGCGCACGCGAACGCGGCGAGATCGGTCTTCGCGACATCCCCCCGCGGGCTGCGACCGTCATTGGTGTCCTTGTCCGCAACGAACTGTTCTTCACCCACAATGCCGTTGATCGCGACACGCTCGCCGATATGCTCGACACCGTGTATTTGCCTCTCATCGCCGCGATCTCGCGCTGACCGCCCGTCGTTGGCGCGGTGCATTGTGATGGCGCCCGATACGCAGCGACGTTAACCTCGCACGCCCGGAGAGTGTGCTTCCTGCCGTCGAACACGACTCGAGGCCACCTGGGGTAGATACGTTGCGTATCTCCGGGATGTGGTGTAGCGTCGAACCGTAAGACACGGGCCGTATCTTGCTTTGGCGGTCCCTTACCGCCCCGCTCGACGTCCATGGCGAGCTGTCACCGATCGCGATCGCAACTACGACGGTCACTGCCTCGCTGCTACAGCGCACCAGGAGGATCATGAACGCCACTGTTACGAGCCCCGCCGCAACCGTGGAGCAACCGAGCGCTCAAGACGTCCTCGCCCGCGTCCAAGAGTTGCAGCCCTGGTTGCGCGATCACCAAACCGTGGCCGAACAACAGCACCGTATTCCTCAGGACACCATTGAGCGGCTCGACGCCGCTGGAGTCTTCAGCCTGACCACTCCGCGCCGGTACGGTGGTGCAGACTTCACCACTCGCGAGTTGCTTGACATCTACCGCGCACTCGGATCTGGGTGCGGAGCAACCGGCTGGGTGGTCTGGGCCACGGCCGGTGGCAACCAGTGGAGCGCATCCTTTGCCGAGAACGTCATCGCGCCGGTATACGAAGCGCCGTGGGTGGGCAATCGAACGTTCGCTGCGGGTGGCACCAGCCGTCGAATGTCGGGCACCGCACGACAAGTCGACGGCGGCTGGATGATCAAGGGTGTCTGGCCATTTGCCACCGGAAGCGTCCATGCGTCCCATGGATATCTCGCCGTCTTCTACGACGAGAGCGACGACTCGAAGGTCGGAATGACCCTGGTACCCAAAGAATCCTTCGTCGTCATGGACGACTGGGACGCCATTGGTCTGGCAGGGACGGGCAGCCAGACCGTGAAGACGGACGGCGAGCTGTTTGTCCCCAACGATCATTTCGTCACGCCCCAGCAGCTTTCAGTGCGCGTCGGCGAGCTCACGGCGCAGGGCGTCGGGCCACGGCGCGGCGGCCTCGCGCGCTCACTTGTGAGCAGCACCGGTGTCGCGCTCGGCATGGCCGACCACGCCATGGAGATCTTCCTTGGCAGTGTCGGGAAGCGAAGCATCCCGTACTCGCCCTACTCCAACCAGATCGACGCGCCGATCACCCATCTCACCGTCGGCCACGCCCACACGCAGATCCGGGCCGCATCCGCGGTAGCCGACGGCGCTGTATCCCAATTGGACCGATACGAGATCGAAGGGGTAGACCCTGCCGAGGATGAAACCACTCAGCTCCACGCCGACGCTGCCTATGTCTGGGATGCTTGCGCCTCAGCGGTCGAGACGCTTTTTCAGGCATCCGGTGCGTCGGCGATCATGAAACGGCAGCCGCTTCAGCTGATTGCACGCAACTGTCGCGCCGGCAGCTTGCACTCGGCATTCACCTTTGATACCTGGATGGAGAACATCGGGCGATCGTTGTGCGGTGTCGAATCGGCACCGATGTCGATGAGCGTGCTCGAACGACGGTCATGATTCGCGGCGGCCTTGGTCCCGCTCGTTGGTCGCCCGGCGTGCCTCGAACAGCTTCGTTCGGCCTTTGACGCCCTTGAGCCGGGGTGCTCCGGCAAAGGACCACGCGAACCCCTCCGCGTCGCCAACCGCGTCTCGCGCAGATCCTGCCACCAGTATTGCGCCCGGCCCGGCGACATCAGTGATGCGACTGGCAACATTGACCGGGCTGCCGAACCAGTCCCGGGCGCGGCTCACCGCCCAACCCGATGCGATACCGATCCGCAGATCCGGCAGAGTCTCGTCGCGTTCGGCCGCCTCCGACAACGCCCAGCATCGCGTCGACCAGCTTGACAGGATCCGGGCAGATCAGCATCACCGCGTCGCCGATCGTCTTGACCAATCGCACGGGCGGATTCACGATTCCACGTGTCAGATCTCCCAGGTGTTCAACGTGCCCCACGAGTCCTCCGGCGGCACAGCCTCGCCCAGGCGAGTGAATCCGACCAAGTCAGCGAACGCGACGGCAAGTAGACGAGCCCCGGGAAGCGCGCCGGCCGCTCGCTCGCCGGCGTTGAGCTCCTCGCCTTCCACAGCACGCCGCCTTTGCACAAACAAAATGTCGCAAATCATCGGGCCCAGCAGCGGCGCGACCTGGCGCGCCAACGCCTCATGTGCCTTTGCGACCTGAAGCTCGGTGATTCCCGGATGCAGGAACGTCGACATGACGCCATACCGTATTGCCGGGACCGCGCGCGAGAGCCCCTCCGCGAGCCTGCGCACCATCAAGACCACACGATCGGCATCGAGACCGAGCTCGATGAGCTGCTGTTGGTGCGCCGCGGCCTCAGCATCCGCGTGCAGGTGGATCACCGCATCCGGATCATCCACTCTGGGCAGCCCTAATGCCCCCATGATGCGCAGCAGCAGCTCCAAGTTGATGCCGTGAACTTCGCTGATCGTCCGCGCCGACACGTGGTTGCTGTCGTCACCCAGCGCTCGGCGGACCGGCAGCAGCATCGGTGCCAATTCACTCCGGATCTGTTCCACGTCAAAACCTTGTTCTAGTAGCCAGGCGATGAGTTCGGTCCGCTCCACCCGGATGCCCTCGTCCAGACCGTCCGACAGGCCCGATTCTTCTATTGCTTCCATGTCGGTCACCGCGTCATTATCTATCGCTCGCCCGAAGACCGTTGCGATAAAACCTTATTACCATTATTATAGTTTAGGCGAAGCGTCGTGGTTATCTCAAGGACCGCCAGCCCTGTGAATGCCAGTCGAAGGATCGAAGATGATCAAACAAGCGGTAGCTGATAGCCGAGAGACGACGCATTGTGTCGTCGAGTTAGTCTCGGGCCCCACCGCGGAGGGTGGAATCGACGCCTTCGAGCTGTCGCACGCTCGCACGGTTCTGGCTCAACTCAAGGCGCTCATCGGACGCGAGGGTTTGTTGCACGTACTGAGTCCTCGGATCGAAGAGGGCGTCGACTTTCTCCGCGAGATGGCGCGGAAGTCTAACGGTGAGTTAAAGCCTGTGACGACGGTGTTGGCTGTCAAAGGGTTCAAAGCGACTCCTTTCCTGCACTGGCTGGACCGCCAGTTCGACAACGAAAGCGTGATGCTGGCCGCCGAGCCCGATCACTTCGTGATCGCACCGAATCCGGACGCGACGGTCACCATCGTTGAGCAGCTCGGCTCCTTCGTCAGCCTGATAAAGCTTCCCGCCTACGACGGCGCTGCGATATGGGATGCAGCCGTGGTCGACCAACTGCTTCCCGAGTCGGAGTACCAGTTTCGGCGGCTTGGCCGTATGACCCTGACTGACGGCACTTTGGTGGGACGCATGCTGACCCAGTTCGGCGACACCGCGCAGGGATTCAATGCGAGTCTCACCGCGTATCTTCCGGCGGCTTGCCCGGAGCAGACTTTCGAGCATCACCGCCAGCATCTCGCCGTTGAGTTCAGAAACTGGATACTCGCTGCTGCCGCGGAGAGTCAGTCCTGAGCTGCGGGCCACCAACGTCGGGATGTGCGCAATGAAGGGAACCAAGATGCGCATTGGAATCGGCGTCTGTCGGTGTTTCGCGGCTGCTACGTTTGCGATCGGATTGGCTTTCGCCACCGCCTTTGAGCCACGCCGACCCGCCCGACGATGCTCCAGTCAGCCCTTTCCCGGAACTCAAACACATCGCGGTGTGGTACGACCAACGACAACCGGAGGATTTCTTCCTGCCTGATCGTCCGGGTGTCTGGTTCCTGTCACCCTCTGGACTCAACTGCGGCATCTGGCACTGGGGAAGCTTCGGCTGCGTCGGCGACATTACGGGTGCGCCGCCAGATGTGCATAACATCGCTTGGTACAACGGGAACCGCGGCGTGCACTACGGCTGGACGGCGGCCATACAATTTCCCGCCGGGCAAGCCCAGCAGACGTTGCCGCCTCGCAGCTACGTCACCTATGAGTCGACGACGTGTGCCACCATGCCGGACGCCAGCGTTTACTGCGAGCACGGTGACTTCCGATTCCTGATCACGCCGACAGGAACCTGGCTCAAAGACTGGGACGACAGGCGGTCCTACGTCTGCCTCAGCTACGGGACGTGCCCGACCTGACCGTCAGCCGTTGATGAACGGTGTGCTGCCGTAACAGGTGACGTTGCCTACATCGAGGGTGTTCTCGCAGATCAGCGATCCGCGGACATAGATCCGGACGGTGACCCACCTCGACGGCGCCGCGACGGGTCGCCAATCGGCGCGGACTTCGGCACCCTGTTCTGTCTGGCTGCGCGCGCTGGGCACCGTCACGTTTTGCCGCCAGGGGAGCGGCACGCCCTGCAATGACATTCGCTGAGAGTGGTCGTTGTACTCGACATTGACCACGCCAACATAGGTGGTCAGCCGAAACGATCTCATAGGTCACGCTATCGTCCGCAACAGCAGGGGGGGCCAGTGCAACGGCGAAACCCCGGCGACGAGCGCGGCCACTGGCAGTTTGCTAGCGATCATTTGTTCTCCTGGTGGTGTCGGCGTCGGACTGGATCGCGGCGGTCGTAGGTAGTGGCATTCATGGTCCGGCCAACACCAAGGAAGTAAACGTGTAACCCGTTGTTTCGTTTCGCCGCAGGCTGATTCCGAAGTCCGTGTAGGAACAGTCAGGAATGGCGGCAGAACCTTCCAGCAGCATCCCCTTTATCGCGTCGGCGTCGTTTTTGGCGGCCCCTTGCAGCGTCGTGCCCTTGTTGCCGTGGTAGCCGAGATCCTTGAGTCCGGGCACCGGGTCCGAGATGGGTTCTTGCCTGGCGGTGTGGTTGACGTAGTCGTCGGTGAGTCGATTGATGACTTCCGCTGCCTGCTCGACAATCGGGTCGTAGCGCAACGGTTTGCATGGCGCGTCGCTGCGCAGCGATGCCACCGCATCTTGGAGGTCGGGCGCCGGTTCCGCCGATGCCGATGGTGCCGACCACATGCCGGCCAAAACAACGCATAGCGTCGCCGCCGCACCGCTCCTGGAGGCGCGACAGGGTCGCACGCCGGAATCGTTATTTGCAGACATCTGAGTGGATGATCTTGCTACCCCAGCGCTTGTCTCTTTGCACTGCGGGACCGGTGAACCAGTCAGGCTGATGACTCTTGATGCCGTCGTTCACAGCCGCCAGGTACTGCCAGACGTGGTAGAAGCTTTCGCCTTGATAAAGCGGAAAATAATTGTCGCCGAAATCGTTTTTGGTTTGGGTGAGGGCCTGGGCACGCGGAGCGAGGAAGGACACCGATTGATCGATATTTGCCGTAACGATGTCGACCTGATGCTGAATATCGCCAACGCTGTAGTCCCAGTCACTGCCTGCCCCATTGATGACGCCGGGTCCATCAGGCGTGATGCGGTTGAACTGCACCCTGTCGATTTGACGTTCCAGAATTTCGTACTGGGCGTTGAACCACTGGCACATCTCCCGCTCAGCGGTGATATCGGCGTCGGTGACGCTTCCTCTCGTCTGGTTATACGGAAAAGGAAACTTCGGAGTCCAGTTGCTCGCCGTCGGCGTCACCACGGGTAACGGCACGATCAGGTCGCTGTCGCTGGCCGGGTCGGCATGAGAAGCAGGCCCAATCACGAGGGCCGTCCCCAATAATGCGATCAGCAGGCACGTAGACGCTCGCCTCGACAAAACTTGTGGCCATGACGGAGCCATTTCTCACCCCTGCCGTTCTACTTTTGTTCCACCACGGCGCCGATTCCGCCGACATCGCTGATCTGCCAGTTCTTGGTGGTGTCGATCGTGACGCTGTATGTCGCGGTGGATCGCAGCGGATCCGGGGCCTGCATCGTCTTGGTGAGAACGGTGACGAACGAGTCGACGACATAGGCGCCGCCGTTCTTGGAGACAACCTTGGCCGCGAGCGGACTTGCCGTCGATGTCCACTGCAGAGGAACCAGGATCTGCTCCATCGATGTCGCGGCCTTGGTCAGCTTGTCCTTCAGCTCCGGACTGGTGCCCGCGACAAGTTTCTCCTTCCACACCTTCAGGTCCTCGTAGCTCATCGCCGCCGCGTTGACCGCGTAGTCGAGAGCGACTTTCTCAGCGCGGACATCGTTTTCGGATTGACGTGCCTGCTCGTCGAGCTTGCTGCGCGCTCCCACATATAGCCACCCCAAGACGCCGACGGCGGCGACGAGAACAGCAATTACCCCAGCAACCATCAGGCTGCGAACCGAGATCGACAGCTGCCGTTTCCCGAATTCCTTGTCCTCGGGCTTCTTCTCGCTATCCTCGGACTCGAGTTCGCTGGTGGAGGACTCGTCCTCGCTGGTCTTTTCGGAGTCGGTCTCGGCCACCTCCGCCTTCGCGGCCTCGTTCATAGTTGCCGGCTTGGGTGCGTCGGTCTCGGCGCTGTCGGATTCGCCGGCAGCCGGTTCGTCATCGGTCATTTGTGTACCTTTCTCAATCTCTCTCGCTCAAGTCCGCACCCGCTCATTTTGGGGGGATCGTCACGTGCAACGTGATCGCGCCGTCCTCGGGCAATGTGGCCAAGAAGTTGGCCAGGATCTGACTGGGGTCGAAGTTCATCAGTGCGCCGGCGATACTCTTGACGTGCGGTAGGAACGCTTCGCCGAGCACCTTTAAGTCACCGCCATTGTTATCCAGAAACCTCACGATACGGTCGAGGTACCGCATCGTCAGGTAGAGCGTCTTCGGCGCGCCAGCGTAGGTAATACCGAATGACGATAGAAGTGCGTGCTGCAGATTCTCGCCGGTCGCCCGGACGGAAGTGCTGGTGTCGGCGAGCACAGGGCCCAACCATCCGGCGTTACGCAGCAGTGTTTGGAAGTTGTCCAGCACCAGCGAACCGCGGCCACGCATGTCCGCCGCGGTGTTTCTCAGCAGCTGGCTGGTATGAGCGAGGTTGGGCAGCACGGAGTTTGGGTCTGGCAACGCCGCATTGCCCTCAGCGATGATGCGTTGCAGTGCGCCGGGGTCTAGCTGATTGACAACGCGCACAATGCTTGTCGTCAGCTCCGATATGGATGCCGGCTGGATTACCTTCTCCGTTGCGATGCGCTCGCCGTCGCGCAGCATCGGTCCATTCTCGCTGCGCGGCATCAGACCGATATAGGATTCGCCGAGCGCAGACAGGTTGTCGAGTCGCACATCGGAGTCGACAGGAATGCGGTATTGGTTGTCGATATAGAAATCGACAGACGCTCCGCTCACCGACGCCTTGATGTTGCTGACTTTCCCGACGGGCACGCCGCGCAGCAGGACATTTGAACCGACAACAAGACCGTTGATATCGGCTACGGTCATCGCCACGTTGGTGCGTTGCGGAGGTGGATTCACCCGAATCCCGAGCGAGCCGACGTAGCCGACGGAGGCCGCGATCATCAAGCCGAACGCGACGAAGGACGCTAGATCCCGTATTTTCATGGCGTCACACCTAGGATGCGCAGCACGTCTTGCACGTTGCCGGAGAGCTCCCGGCCGTCGGGGCCAACGATTGACGTGATATTGATCGCCGGATAATGGTCCTGCGGAAGGAAGAAATCGGTCAGAAGATGTTGATAGGCGGGATACTCCCTTTCGAATGCCCATTTGGACTTCTGCAGGGATCCCAATGCAGTGCCCAGCGACTGCAAAAACGGCACTAGGTAGAACCCTTGCGAGTAGAAGCTGCCGATGCGCGGAATGCCGGTAGTCACGGAGACCGTTGCGTATTCTGTTGCGCGATCAAAGCCAAGCATGCCTTGTGGGGTAAACCAGTGCTCGAATTGCGGGGTTCGGTAGTACAGGACGTTGCCCGTTTCCGACACTCCGTTGAGCAGCTTATCGACATCGTCGATGTTGTTCGAGAGGTCCGACAGGTCGGTTGCGACCCGGGACGAGAGATTGCGCACCGCTCCCCGCTCCGAAGGCGTCACGCGGTTCAGGCCAACGATGGTGTTCTGGATGCGCTGGATAGATCCGCTCGACACGAACGTTGCCATGTTGGCTATGGTGTCCTCGAGTTGTGGCGGAGACGTGGTCTGCGCGAGAGGGACCGTGCCGCCGGGCTCCATCGGGCGGCCGGGTTGGTGGTCGGCTTGGGGGCGGTCGAGGATGACGGAGACGTCTCCCAACACGGTTGCTTGCTGCAACGCCGCATGAACGTTCGACGGGACCACAACGCTGGGATCGATGCGGGAGGTGACGTCCACCCGGTGGCCTTTGAGCGCCACGTTGGTCACCACACCGACGGTGATGCCGTCAAGCACTACCTTCGCGCGCTCGGGAAGGTTGAGGACGTTTTCGAATTCGATGACGATGTTGTAGCCGCCGGGATACGTGTTACCGGGCTGGGGCAATGCGTCGACGCTGATCGACGCGCACGACGACAACGTGGCGGCGGCGGCGACGACCAAGGCGACCAGCCTCATCCGGCGGTTCATCGCTGCGCCGCCTGGGTGAGGACGTACTGCAGTAATGCGACGTCTACCGCGTAGGGCTGGCCTTCCACGTCTGCGCAACTGCCGGGCACTGATGCGTTCATTATGTTGCACGTCAGAAGGCCATCGGGCGTCCGGATCCGGTACAGCGGCGGCCGGTATCGAAGGGTTTGCCACTGGTGGTTGTTGATGATGTTGGCCGCGCTGTTGATCCACGGCGGCAGCACATTCAGCAAGTTCGCCAGCCGGGGAGCGTGGGCACTGATCTTGCGCAGGGAGACCGCAGTGCTGTCGAAGGTGAATTGAGTCTCCGTGCCTATCTCGGTTTCGAAATCCGCGAGCGCACGTATCGTCGGCGGCAGCGCATCCAGGAGTCGCCAAGCCGCCTGCAGTGCCGTCACGAAATCCGGTGTGGTCGCTTGCGCATCCAACAGGATCTCTTTGACCGGCCCTCTGATTTCGGTGAGTACCGAGCTCAAATGCGCCAGGTTGGTGGTGATTGAGCCGATGTCACTGATCGCTTGGTCGGGGCTGTCGAGAAGGTCCGACGATGTGGTCAGCAACCGGTTGACGCCGGCGCCGTTGTTGTGCAGCGCCTGATCGAGTTCGCGCACGGCATCGCCGATGTTCGTCGAGCTTTGCGGGTTGATCGTGTTGACGAATTTTGTTGCCGATCCGATGACTTCCGAGAGGCTCTTGGGAGTCGACGACCGGTTCAACGGAACACACCCGCCGGGGGCCAGTTGCGGGCCCGCTTCGTAGTTTCCGACCAGCTCCAACGAGCGGTCGGCCAGGATTGAGGTCGACCTGATGATGGCCTTGACGTCAGCAGGTAACCGACGCGGTTCAGCGAGGTTGAACTCCACCCGGACGTCACGGGCCGCGGGGGTGATGGTCGTAACGGTGCCGATTTGATAGCCCATTTGGGTGACCGGGTTACCCTCGTACAGCCCGACGCTATCGGGCATGATCGCGCAGAATGCAGCGCCCTGCCGGCTCTGGTGTGACGTGCACGAGGCGCCCGAAGTCGCCACGGCCGCCGCGGTCAACGCAACGACGCCGGCCCTAGAAGCGCGGCGCCAACCCGATCCGGCCCTCAACATGGCTTCCCCGGCACGGGGATACAGAGGTCGGTGGCCAGCAGTTCCGGCGTCGCGTTCTGGGCGTCAAGGACCCGTTCAACTTTGTTCCGGATCAGACGCAGTGCCCGGACGATCGACCCCGCACGGTCATCCCAAAACAGCGCCTTTTTTTGCCAATTGCGGATCTTTTCCAGAATTTTATCGCGGTGATTCCCGTAGAACTCGCCGAGCGTCCCTAGCACTTGGAGGACGTCGGCCACGCCCGTAAGAGCAACACCCAAGCCCTTGCTGTAAATGGTCAGGGTCTGCTCGAGAATCGACACCTTACGGACCATCTCTTTTAGTTCACCGCCGAAATCACTGAGGCTCCGAATGTATTCGTCGGACATATTGAGGATGGCGGACACCTGCCCGCGCTGCTTATCCATTGTTGAAATGAGGCTGTTGCCGGCATCGACGACTGCGGTGATCGACTCCACGTTGGTGCCCGAAAGCCCTTGCGCGACTTGGTTCAGGGACTCGCTGATCGGCTTTGCATCGACGTTGTCGGTGATCTTCGTTGCGTCGGCAAGCGTCTTGATCAGGCTGTAGGGCATCGTCACGCGTTCGGCGGGAATAGGAGTACTGCCCAATGGCCTGTCACCCAGCGACACGAGGTTGACGTAGTACCCGCCGACCACGGTCAGCATTCGAACCTGGACCTGGGACTGGTTGCCGACAAACGCATAGTCATCGACGCCTACTCGCACCCGCACCTGGTTGGAATCCAGCGAAAGACCGTCTACCTTGCCGACGTTGACACCGGCGATTCGCACCTGGTCGCCGGGGCGGATCGATGCCGCGTCCTGGGTGAAGAAGGTGACGATCTTCTGGCCCGGTGGATGTATGTAGAGCATGGCCGCCACCAGCGCCACCACGGTCGCCATCACCAGCGCGCACACCCCCCATGCCAGGGGGTTTCGCCATACCTTCACGGGTTGCACAAGACTACCCTCTGTCCATTGAGAAGTACGTCCATTTGCTCAGGCAGCTGGGCGTGACCATGGCTGCACGGCACCGGCGCACCGCTTTCAGACGGCTCTGGAACGTTGTCCCGCATCACCGGAAGAAATTTGAAGGCTTCGATGAAGTTGTCTGTGTTGCTGGCCGCGCGGTCCAACGCGAAGTCGATGTCATCCCCGCTCATCCCGGGGTGGAATCCGACGCTGCTCAACACCCGCAGCACGGCAGCCAGGAACCCCGGACCGTAGAGATCCGACTTTCGAAACTCGTCGATCACCTGTAGAGCGCCATCGATCGGCCGGTTGAACAGGTCGATGATCTTTATGAGGTCGGCCGAATGCCCCTTGAGGCCCCCGGCGAGTTCTGAAAGATTGCGCATCAGTGTCGCGATGACTTGCTGACGATCCGAGACGAACTCCGTGAGTTTGCGGATGCTGTCGAGCATCGGCTCCAGGCCGCCACCATCACCTTCGAGATAAGAGACGGCGTTCGTCGTGAAGGTGTTTATCTGGTCCGGACTTAACGTGGCGATCACCGGCTGCAGCCCGTTGAACAATGAGGTGATGTCAAATGATGGCTGCGTCATCGCCGTCGGCACGTGGGTGACAAGTTCAGACGGCGAATATTTTTCGGTTGCGTTCACCACATCGAGGTACCGCGCCCCGGTGAGAGCCTGATATTTGATGGCGAGCCGGGTCGCGGGCACCACACCGTACTGCGCGTCGAGTCCAAAGCCGACCGTGGCAACGCTTTGTCGATCCCGCCGATTGAGCTCGACCGATTCGACCTTCCCGACGCGGACTCCGCGAACCCGGACGTCGGCACCTAGATGTAGTCCTGATGCATCAGTGAATTCAGCGGTGTAGGCGCGGGTTCGCGCCGCCACTGGCTGCGTGATGATATTCAAGACCAGGATCAGCAGGATGGCGGCGACGACACCGCTGAGGGCAAGTCGCCACAAAGCCGCTCTGGGTTTCATTGCGGGCCTCCCATAGCCGCAAGCGGCGTCGCCACGCCGGGAAGGCTGTCCAGCACGATCCGCACCTGCAGGGCGCGTTGTTCGGGGGTTCCGGCATAGAGCTTTTCGAACCGGGTGCGCACTTCCATGATTTCGTGCTCGATGCTTTCGGGCCTGATCAATCCCGGCACGATGTCGGTCAGCGATTGGGCCAGCTCGATGAACGGGAGCAACTCTGTCATACGTTTGCCCTCTAATTGCCCGAATCTGTCAAACAGGGCTTTGGTTCCGAGATCGCTACTGATCAACGCCCGGTTTCGGTAGAAGTCCTCGGTCATGGTGTCGAGTTTGGAGTGGTCCAAACGGTCGGCGGTGTCGATCGCCGCGTCGAGGAACGACGGCAAGGCAACGCTGAGTCCCGTTGTATTGGTTAATAGTTGGGCGGTAGACACCGTTTGCACCTTGGTAACGGCGTTCGCGGCGATCACGACGGTCTCGATGAGTGGGTCAAGCGCGTCGGTGTATCGAGTGGCCCTGTCGATCACCCCGATCAGCTGAGGTGTCAGTGCGGCGCTAGAGATCGATCCCAGCCGCGACAGCAATGCCTGCAGGGTGAAGTTTCCCGTTGGCACCTTATTGATCCGCATCCCGTCACGGAGTACCTGGCCGCCGCTACCTGCGGTGAGGTTGATTCCGGTAACGCCGAAATAGTTGATGGACCGGAAGTCGATATCCATTGCGTCGGTTAGGCCCTGGATCGGACCGCTCTGCAGGTCCGCATCCAGGCGCACACCTCCGCGCGGCGAACTGGTAATGGCCGTGATCTCTCCGACCTTCACCCCGTGCATGACCAGCGCCGTGCCCTTGGCGACGCCTTGGCCGACGAATGGCGCGTCGATCGCGACGGTGATCCGGTCGTTCGGTCGGCTGCGGAACGGGTGAGCCACGATCAATATTGCGAGCACGAGGACGGTGGCCAACGCCGTTGCGGCGCCGACGATCGTGAGGGTTCGCGCCTCCGATTCCGTCGAAGTGTTTAGTAGCAAGTCCGTTCCCCTAGCCCTTGAACACGAATACCGGTCGAAGGCCCCACAGCATCACGGTCAGAGTGAAGTCCAGGACCAGAATCATGACCAGACTCGCCCGCACGGCACGGCCAGATGCCAGACCCACACCAACCGGGCCGCCAGTAACGAAGTATCCGTAGTAGCAATGGATTAACGTCACCACCGCGCAGTAGATGGCAACTTTGAGCACTGAGTAGACCAGGTCGCGCGGGTCACAAACTCGACAACGTAGTGGCTATATGTCCCGCCGGGCTGGTGGTGAAAGACCCGGATAACGATGTCCATGACAAGCAACGTCGTTACCAACGTTGCGATGTATCCCGGGATCACACACAGCAGGCCGCCCACCAGCCGAGTGCCCACCACAAACGGTATTGGACGCAAACCCATAGCTTCGACGGCGTCGATTTCCTCAGCGATACGCATGGCACCGATTTCGGCCGTCATCCGGCACCCTGTCTGCGACGCAAACGCGATGCCACCGGCCAGTGGTCCGACCTCGCGGATGCAACCGACCCCAGAGACAATGCCGGACAGCGGACCGAACCCGATAATATTGAGAACCGCAAATGACTCAATGGCCACCACGGCGGCGACAGCTATACCTAGGAGCAGCAGCACGCTGATCACGCCGCCGTCGACGATGATCGAGCCTCGGCCCCAGGCCAGGCTGTTCATTTGCTGCAGTGTCTGACGCTGATAGCGGCGGATTGTCAGCGGCACAAACCAGAGTGTCTGGGTAATGAACACCATCCACTGCCCGGCTGTGCGGAACGCCTCGCGCAGCGCCGTGCCGCGAACAATCGAGTCGTGAAGTAGGCCGAAGGTACCGCAGTACGACCGGCAGCCATTACGCCACCGCCGTCGGAAAAAACATCGTCTCCAGCTGCGTTATCGCCAAGTTCGCGAAGATAATCCCACGACATTCAAGACGACCGACGAATCGACGGCGTCGGCGACACCGCGCGGGCCGCCTTTGGCCTCCATTCCGCGAAGCGCCGAGACTATCGCCACGATTGCCCCGAAGATGACGACCTTGGCCACGGCGAACGAGACATCCACCGGTTTGGTGAAGGTGCCGACGACATCCAGAAACTTCCCGGTGCCACGTCGCTGACCGTCACCGCCAGGGTGAACGCGGCAGCGGTTCCCGACGCGATGATGACCGCGCATAAGATCGGCGATATCAGCAGCAACGCGAGGAAGCGCGGTACGACCAACGAACGGACCGGGTCAACACCCATGACCCGCATTGCGTCGAGCTCCTCGCGGATTGCGCGTGCCCCGAAGTCCGAAGCGATGGCCGATGCCGCAGTCCCCATCGACAGGCCCGCGGTGATCGGGGCACCATGCCGGAGAACGCTGACGCCATCTGCCGCGCCGAGTAGCGAGCCGGCCCCGATCCGATCGACAAGCCCCGAGGCGACGACCGTTATCCATGCGCCGAACGGGATGGCCATCAGCAGCGCAGGCGTGGCCGTGACTTTGAGCATGTCCATGCCTGCACCGCAATTTCGCCGGCCGGAAGCTTCAGCGAAATCGAATCCGTGATCGTGTAGCGAGCATATTCGAAGAGAGCTGCATACCGCGCCCTATCGTGGCCGTGCTACGCGACGGAATCGTGGCAAAACGCACCGCGGCCCGGCGTACGCCGGCCGTTCGGTACGGCGCCCGGGGCGGGGCACTGTGTGTCCGTTGTTGCGGTGCATATCGCTCGGACCGGCTGTGACGAGCGACGGGGTGCTACCCACCTAGACGTCCGTACCGTCCGCAGGCTCTTGTCAGACCCGGGAGACGCATGTCGGGGACTCATTCCTGCTGGTCAGACCAGCCATCTCGGCTCCGACTTTCATCTCACGGCCTCCTTTGCCCGCCTGCGACACATAGACCATACGGTTAGGCTGGTTTGGGACACTCGGTTTGGCGAGGGAAGGTGCGTGAGATGAAAAGCGGTGCGGTTGTCGTCGGCAATAGACCCGATAGTCGAATTCTTGGCGGCGCTGTGGCTCGATGGCGCTCGCGACCGACAAAACGTCGTTCGTTCTGCCGTCGCGACAGCCCCGTGGGCCGCCGAGCAGCGACGCCATCGCGTCGCCGAACGCGAAACCTCATCCTGGTCTTCGGCGACGTCGAGGATGTGTCCGTTCGGTCGGATCAAATGGCCGCCGCGCTGTCCAGGCCCACTTCGTACAACCATTGCGCCACGTCGGCGGCGTGCCGGTCAAGCCGGACCACTGCTACCGGGGCATTGCCGACATGAGCGGGTACGTTGATATCCCCGTCCATCATCAGGACGGTGAAGCCGTCGCGGCTGATCAGATCCATTACGGGCGTGGATGTCCTGTCCATGTCCAGCCAGCCGTGGGGGAGTCGCTTCCTGCCTCGCGCGGGGCGTGAAATCGTTACGTCGATATGCTCGGCCTGATGATCGTATGAGCAGCCGAGTTGGAGCGCGACTGAGTCGAAGTGCGGCCGTTGGTGCTCGATGGCGTCGGCGATCTGTGTGCGATGGGTCGGATGAGTCAGCCCGATCGTCAGCGTGTGAGGCTTCGACCAAGATGTCGAGTGCGTCGGTGGCCTCGAGGTTGTACCGCGACTGCTCGGCGTTTCGCCGGGCGATGGGCTGGCGTTCGGTTTCGTAAGTCGACAGCAACGATTCCGACGCCCACCCGTTGATGACCGCGGCCAGCTTCCAGGCGAGGTTATGGGCATCTTGGATTCCGGTGTTCAGACCCAGACCCCCGGTAGGTGGGAAGCGGTGCGCGGCGTCCCCGGCAAGGAAGGCATGGCCGCTCTGATACTGGTCGGCCACTTGCGCGTACACCCGCCACGGCGTCACAGCCACGACATTCAGCGGCACATCCTGCGCGGCTGGCCCCAGCGCGGCGCGGATGGCCACCGCCGTCTTCTCCGTTGAGAATTGGGTCATGTCTACCCGCCCGGCTGGCAGCCACAAGATGTAGGTCCACAGCCGGTCGGGGAGGTAGGAAAGTAGGACACCCCTCAACGCGGGAGCAAACACCCAGTGCAGCACGCCGGGACGGCTCCGCACGATGCCGGTGAGGTCGGCGCTGAACGTCATTGAGACGGCCGAGCCGACATCGTCGGGACCCGACATGGAAATCGCGAGGCTGTCGCGAACCATGCTGGCGGCCCCGTCGGCGCCGACCAAGAACCGCGACCCGAGGACGTAATCCTCACTACTGGTACGAACGGTCGACACGATGTATTGACCGATGGGCTCGGAGGCGATCCACTCGTGGCCGCGCCGCACGTCGATCAGGGGTTGCGTTGCAGCTAGTTCGAATAGCACCGACTCCAAGGCCGGTTGCGGAACGTTCACCGTGCCCATCGCCGCGAACCCACCGATCGAGTCACCCTGCCGTTCGTACGGCAATGCACCAAAACAGTGTCCGGTCATGGTGGTAACGAAGCGGACTTCGCTGGTCAGCTCTCTAGGCGCGGCGACCGGCAGCAGTTGATCCGCACCAATTCCCAGCTCTCGGAGCACCTCAAGGCTGCGCGGATTGATGGCATGGGCTCGCGGAAGATCGCGCGGGTCGAGGTCGCGCTCAAGCACAATTGTGGCGACACCGCTCTTGGCCAACAATAGCGCCAACGTGATGCCTACGACACCTCCGCCGGCGACAACGACTGGCGCATTACCGTCAAATCCGTTGGGTGGCATTAACATTCCTCAACTCCG
>CAVQSX010000020.1:0-17422 GCA_963715905.1 uncultured Actinomycetota bacterium | reverse complement strand
CAGCACCAGGTTGGCCAACTCGGTGGGGCCGCCGTCTTCCCAGTGCCGGATGTGGTGTGCGTGCAGACCGCGGGTAGCACCGCAGCCTGGGACCGCGCACATGGGCTGGCGGTGCTCGAGGGCGCGGCGAAGCCGCCGGTTGATCACGCGGGTCGCCCGCCCGGCGCCGATGACCTCGCCGTGGCGTTCGAACCAAACCTCGCACGTGGCATCACAGGTCAGGTATCGGCGTTGGGCCTCGGAAAGCAGCGGACCCAGATGCAGCGCCGCGGCGCGCTGCTCGACGTCGAGGTGCACCACCACCGTGGTGTGCTGCCCGTGTGGGCGCCGCCTCGCTTCGGCGTCCCATCCGGCCTCGACCAGGCGCAGAAACGCCTCGAGGGTGCCCGGCAACGGGGGCGCGATATCTGATCCGCGGTCGCGATTGCCGTGATCGCGCTTGTACTCGGCGATCAGCGCATCACGATGAGACGCCAGCGCCGCGTCGAACTTCGCCGCGTCCAGGTGGCCAAGTGTGATCCGGTAGCAGCTACCCTGCTCGCTGGAGGTCTTGGTGATCGAGGGTTGCGGTTGCGGCCCAGGATCGGGTTCGGGTCGCGGTTCGCACTTGACCGCGGTGCGCAGCTGATTGACCGTGGCGACCCGCGCCAACTGGGCGTAATGCTCGTCAGATCCCTCACCCGCGCGCGCCGCGATGACCCCGACCTGATCCAGTGACAGCCGACCCTGCCGCATGCCCTGCGCGCAACGCGGAAACGCCTCGAGCCGGCGCGCAACGGTGGTGATGGTGTGCGCGTTCGCTGACGAGGTACCCAGCTTCCACGCCACCAACGCCGCGACCGAGCGTGCGCCCGTAGCGCCGCAGAGTTCGTCGCGATCCAACTCGGCGACGATCTGCACGATGCGCCCATCAATCGCGTTGCGCTGACCGGCCAACTGCGCCAACTCCTCGAACAACACCTCAAGACGCTCAGCAGGGCTCACTGCCGCGGCAGGCGATGCGATCGAAGACATAACCCCATCATCGCAGCCAGGTCCGACAAATCTCGGCCACCCAATCCACGCCGGGATCCGACCGCCATCATTCGCCAAGCAGCACAACCTGATTCGCCGCCGCCCACCACAGCCATCAGCACGACGACCCACGCGCCGAACCACGATGCCCGACCCACGCCACCCAGGTCGCGCCCAAGACGGTCCCCAGGATCCACACATTGGCCATAAGCCGGCCCCAGCCCCCGCGACCACCGCGAACCCCGAATTGTGAGCAAGTCAGGTCTGACGCACGCGACTAAGCCACCCGCGTCGGCCAGAATCAGCCGCCGAACCAAAAAGAAACCGGGTGGCTTGACGCTGCCCGTTAGGAAAAGACCGCGGTCATGGAGTTGCCTCTGCCCACTCGATGTGCCCCTCGAAGGCAAGCGTTCTCGCCATGTTGCGATAGCGATCCCAGCACTCCTCGGCAGCTGCGGCGTCGCCGTGAGCCCTCGCCAGGAGTGCACGCAGCCGCAGCAGCCAGACGTCGCGCACAACTGAACCGCCGTTGGCCGGCGCCGCCGCCAACCGCTCGGTCGCGGTCTCAGCTTCGGCCACGTCGCCGTCGGTCGCGCGAGCGAGCAGCGTCTCCACGAGAACGCCGGTCGCCGGAATGCCCCACGACAGTAGTTGTCCATCGAGGGCCATTCGGTCGGTGGCGGCCCGGATGCGCGGTATAGCGTCGTCGCGATGTCCGCGGCGGGCCCGCTCACGGTTCCAGAAGACGTTGACGATCGGTTCTTCGGATAGGTTGTACGCTTCGCCGCGCAGGAACAGTTCGCTGACCTCAGCCAGCAGCTCGTGCCCCCGGTCGCGCTCGGCAGCCGTCGGCCGGTGCACGAGTGCGAGGCCAAGCGGTATCCGTGCATAGGTCAACGCAGTATTGTCGCTGGACCGTTCGCCGATTTGCAGCGCGTCCTCGATCTCCCGCATCGCGTGATCGTCGGGCCTCAGCACACCCATCGGTATTCCAAAACCGTAGGCGTAGATGACGGCCCTGGCAAAGGCCAACGGGTCAGCACTGCGGGCCATGGCCAGGCCCTGTCGCAGGTCTTCGCGCCATCCGGCACGGCCCAGGCAATAACTGGCCATACCCCGCGTCGTGATGGCGGCTGCCAACGGTGACCCGCCAAGCAAGTTGCCTTTCAACGGATCGCCGTCGGCGAGGTCGATGACCCGTTGTGACCACCGAAGGACGTCATTCCACTCAGCGCACTCCATCTTGACGTAGATCGAGCCGAATGACAGGCCCACCGTCAGGGTCGAATCGCCGATCGACTCGAGGAGGGTCACGTGTTCCGATGCAAACCGCGACGCCTCGCGCATCCGGCCTTGAAACGCGTGATCTATCACCAGTCCTGACATCCCGATGGCCAGCGACGCCTTGTCCCCGGCGGCGATGCACAACTCACGCAGTTCGTCGAACCGCGTGCCAACCACACGTTCATGCACTCGAAAGGCGATCCCGCACAACATGGTGCGCGGGGCGATACGCAGGGCCGCCCGGTTTGGGTGATCCGCTGGCAATGCGTCGGCGATCCTCCTGGCACGCTCCCAGCTCAGTCGGGCCGCGTTTATGTCGCGATTGGTCGCCCAGGTCGCAGTCCGCATGTGCCAGCCGTAGGCGGCTTGCAAATCACCGGCGGCCTCGAGATGTTCGGCGATGAGCGCGGCATTTTCCTGCTCCGAAGCCGGGTTTCGGGCTTCGATTACGGCGGCCAGCCGTCGGTGTAGTTCGGCACGGTCGGATTTGAGCTGCGAATCGTAGGCCACGGTCCGAATCAGCGGATGGTGGAACACATACTCCATTTCTCGGGTAAACCCCACCTGATCAACGAGTTGGGCAGCCACAAGATCCTCGACAACGGGTTCAATGCCCAAAGTTTCGAGCAGGCCCGCGTCGAACCGCGAGCCAATAACCGCCGCAGCACTCAACGTGCGTTTGGCCACCGGGTCGAGTCGGTCGATCCGGGCGGCAATCGTTGCCTGCACGGTGGCGGGCACGCTGACCTCGGCAGCGCCCACTGTCGAAACGTAGGTGCTGCGGTTTCCACGCAGCACACCACGCTCGGCCAGTTCGCGCACCATTTCCTCCACGAAAAACGGATTTCCGGCAGCCCGCTCGGCGATCTTGGTGGCCATGCCCTCGACCGAGGCGTCCGGCCCCAGCAACTCGTTGGCCAGCGCTGCCGTCTCCGAATTGCTCAGCGGCCCAAGGGCGATGGACTGAGCGCCGGGCACACAGCTCAGCGCACCCCGATATTCGGGACGGTAGCTGATCAGCACCAGCGAGTGCGTCTGCGGGATCACCGCAACAAAGTCCGCAACCATGGATTCGCTGACCTCGTCGATCCAGTGCACGTCCTCAATGACATAGACGGCCGGGGTGCGTCGGGCCAGCGACGCGGCATTGACCAGCGCCGTCAGCCGCCGGCGCCGCGCATCCGGATCGATCTTGGGCAGCTTCGTCTCGGGATCGGCGATGCCCAGCAGGTCATCGAACAGCAACAAGTCTTCCCGCTCGGCGCCGGGCACCCGGGCCCGTACCTGGCTGCGGGCGGCCGAGGCGTCCAGGTCACCCACGCCGAACGCTGCGCGCAGCAACCGCGCCACGACGTAAAACGGGATGTCGCTGGCGTGTGATTCGCCGAACGCGGTGAAAACGTCGACACCGCGTGCTAATGCCATTGCGGCAACCTCGCGTACCAAACGGCTCTTGCCAATGCCCGGTGGACCCACCAGGCCGACCACCGCGCCATAGCCGTCGGTTGCGCGGTCCAACAAGCCCTCGACAGCGGCCATCTCCCATCGTCGACCCACCAGACTCGACTCAGCACGCCCGACAGTGCGATGGCCATCCCCCACGGCCAGCAGCCGACGGGCGGGCACCGTCTCCTCGGTGCCCTTGATTTGAACCAGCTCAGGTTCGCCGAGGGTCGCAGCGCCATCAACGAGTCGCGCTGTCGACGCGCTGAGCATCACCCCACCTGGCGGTGCCACCGACTCCATCCGTTGTGCAAAACCAACCTGCTCCCCGACGGCGGTGTAACCGAAAGGTCTTGCGCCGATTTCGCCGGCGATCACCTCACCGGAGTTGAGTCCCACCCGCAACTTGAGCTCCACTCCGTCGCGCCTTCGGACGTCGACGGCAAGCCGCTGCGCCTCCTCCTGAAGGCCCAAGGCCGCCAAACACGCACGGACGGCGTGGTCCTCCAACGCCTTTGGCGCGCCAAATACCGCCATGATGCCGTCGCCGGTGAACTTGTCCACCGTGCCGCCGTACTGCTGCACCACCGCCAAGCAGCGGTCGGCGAGGTCCGCCACGATCTCGCGAAGCCGCTCCGCACCCACCGCCTCGGCAATGTCCATGAAGCGCGCGACATCGGCGAACAAGACGGTTACCTGCTTGTACTCCGCACGGGTGTCCTGCTCGGCAACTGGGGCGCCGCAAACGTCACAGAATCGCGCACCTTCACGCGGCCCGGTGCCGCAGGCGCGGCACGCGGTTGCTGCGATCATCAGAGCCTCCGCCGGTTCGGGCCCCCGAGGTCCAGGTTCACCAGCATAGGCGGCTACATGCCGCGTCGAAAAGATCAATCAACAAGCCAGGGGCCAAATTGCGCCCGGGCTGCGTAGCGTCACGCCGAAGTTGCTGCCGAACCTACTAGCCCAATCGCTCGATGATGGTGGCGTTGGCCATGCCGCCGCCCTCGCACATGGTCTGCAGCCCGTACCGACCGCCGCGCTGTTCGAGCGCGTTGACCAGCGTGGTCATGATGCGGGCGCCGCTGGCACCCAACGGGTGGCCGATGGCGATCGCACCGCCGTTGACGTTCGTCTTGTCCAGGATGCAGCTCCGGTATCCGCTCCTTTGCCCAGGCCATTGCGACCCGGTCAACACGTCGTCACGGATGCGTGACTAGATACGTCTCGTTGCTCAGCCCGGCGGTCAGTTCCTCAACGTCGAAGGGGCGGTCGAGGCGGGCGCGGAGCTTTGCAGGGTCGATGAGGAGGTTGATTTCGGCGGTTTGGTGTGCGAACAGCCTTCCGATGCGCGGGTAGAGCCAACGCATCACTGCCCGCTCTGCGGTAGTGCATCGGGATGCGCAGTAGCCGACGTGGCCAACCTCGTCGGTGAGAATTTCGCTGTAGAGCAGCGAAACCCGTTCGGAGACTTCGGGTTCGTCGGCGAACAGTTCAATGCCGACGCGGCGCAGTTCGTCGAACATCACGCAGCCAGCCATCTCTGCCGCTCCGACAAACACGAATCCGAGTCGCTCCGGGATGAATACCCCGGTCTTGACGAACTGGCGCATGACAAACGGTGGGGGCACCACTTGGAATGTGAGGTCGAATACGTCAAGCACGTGTGCCAGCAGCCGAGTGTGGTAGTGCTCTTCAAGTTCGAGGTACACCCGTTCCGGCGGCAGGTTCTGGTCGCTGTTGACGCCGTAGGTTTCGCCGAGGCCGACCCCGAATCGTTCTGCCTGATTGAGCTTGGCCGTGGCCAACAGAAACAGCATCTTCCTGTCCAATCCCGCTTCCGGCCTTCTATGGCGCAGGTTCCGCAGGAAGGTCGGGCGGTCGACAGGGCGCGCTGATCGGACGGCATTGGTCTTAATGCTGTCGAAGAAGTCTTCGCGATTCGCCAAGCGTCGATTCAACAGATCGGCCTTCCCGTCGCGCCTCTTCAAGAAGTCTCGGTACCCGTCGATCCCGTTGTTGCTCATCGTGTTTCCATTCCCTTGACAATCGTCATTACATACCGATCCATGACGGCGTCCGCTGTCGTGGAATCTTGCGTGCCAGTGGCGAGCAGTGCGAAGAGTCCGGTCATGAAGAACACTCCGAGTTCACTGGCGTTTGCCCTTGCGGGGACTCGACCCGCCGCCTGGGCATTGGTGATCGCGGCAATCACGAACTCCGCGAGCGGATGCTCGGATAGTTGGTCCTCAGCCGGTCGGGTTGCGGAGAAGTGCAATCCCAGCATGCCTCGAAAGACCACCGGACCTACCCGGCGTTCGGAGGCGATCACGTGTCGAACCAACTGTGCCAGGACCGACGACAAGTCATCGGTTTCGGCCTGCGCGTGGTTGAGTTCAGCGACGATCCTGATTTCTTCGTTTCGCTGCAACTCGACTAAGACGTGCTCCTTGGTCGGGAAGTGAAAGTAGAACGTGCCTCGCACCACCCCTGCCGCGTTGGCGATGGCACTTACGTCTGCACCGGCCAATCCGCACCGGCCAATCTCAGCCAGTGCGGCATCGAAGAGTCGTGCCCGCGTTTCCAACCGTCGCATTTCTCGAGCCCCTACGACAGGCGATTCAACATCCGCGACGGCGTTCGGTGACCCCATAGCGTCACGGTATCTAGTTCATTGGCACCCGTCAATGACATTCGTCAGCGAAATCATACGAACGAAAAATTCCCTGGTGGTCGGTCTCGGGCGGCGAGGCGGGCTTAACTCAACCGCTCGATGATGGTGGCGTTGGCCAGCCGGAACTAGACCGCGAGCGCCGCGCAGCATCTCGCGTTTCGTCCGTTTGCCTGCGAGACCAGCCCATTGACGCTGCATAAAGCCCTCGCTAGCCTCTGAACAAATATTAGGTCAATATGCAGAACATGGCGACGACGCCTTGCAGCGCGCTGTTGAGGAGCTCATGACAACCGCACAGGTCGATACCCAGCCGACCAAGCGCCGCAGTCAGAAGCCCTGGTTGATAGTGGCCACCATTGTTGGCATCGTGCTGCTCGGCTTGATCGTCCACAATGCCCGTTACGGCGCAGTGTCCCCGCGTATCCGCAACCCCAACCGGAGTCCCCATCCACTGTCCGATCCGCTGTTTGGTTATCAACACTGGATCGTGACGGTCGAGATCTTCAGCTATCTGGCGCTAATCGGAATCATTGGCCTGGTCGTCGTTCTGTGGCGTCGCTACCCCAAGCATCCGTATCTGTTGATGACCCTGGCAGTCACCACGCTTGCGTGGCTGGACCCCATTATGAACTGGGCGACGTTCGCGGCATATAACCCCGATCTATGGCACTGGCCCGAGGATTGGCCGTTGGTGTCGGTGTCACCGACCATCGAGCCGCTCTTCATTGCGGCCATTTCGATGTTCGTCGTGCCGCCCTTCTTTCCGGCGATCTGGGCGTTACGTCGTGTCCAGGCCCATCGCTCACTGGACACGTTTGTGTGGCGGCACCCGCTGGTCAGTCTGTCCGGTTTCGTGTTCGTATTCGGTTTCGTGTACGACTTCGCCATGGAGGCACTGTGCGTCCGACTGGGGCTGTACACCTTTACGCAAGTGATCCCGTTCGGCTCGATCTTCACAGGCACACGCTGGCAATTCCCGCTTCTATGGCAATCATCGCTGATCAACATCCTGATGATCCCGGCTGCGGTGATGATCTACCGCGACGACGACGGACGAACCGTCGCCGAGAAACTCGCGCGGCGTGCTGGCATCTTCAAACATCGGCCTGCACTGGGTTCGTTCGCGGTGATGCTCGTCGTCGTCAACCTCGCCTTCATGATTTACGGGCTGACATACACGGCCGTCACCAGGTGGTCGGGCGCTGCAACCTCCGTCGTCTGTCCTTGGCCGTGGCCCAGCGCCAAGATCTATGACCCACAGGGCCTCTACGAGCGGAGCGGCCAGCCCGGCCCATACTCGGAGGGGAAGTGGTCGACGTGGATGAGCGCCCAGCCCAGCCGGCGTCCCCATGTGACGACGGCGCAAGCCGCCTGCCAAACAAGGTCTAGCGGGGGCGCGGTCAGCTAGCCGAGTCGCTCGATGATGGTGGCGTTGGCCATGCCGCCGCCCTCGCACATCTTCTGCAGGCCGTACCGACCGCCGCGCTGCTCAAGCGCATTGACCGGCGTGGTCGTGATGCGGGCGCCACTGGCGCCGGAGCGGTGCCAATCGCGATGGCCCCACCATTGACGTTGATCTTGCCCAGGTCAGCGCCGGTGTCGTGGGCCCAGACCAGCACGATGGGCGAGATAGGTCACAACGTACGGACTCTCGTTCATTTGACTGATTTTTGTTGGATGCGAGTCGGTGGGTGAACGGCCCGTCTACTACGTAGATGCGGCAGGGACCAGTGTGCTGATGTCTTCGCCTTGCAAGAGCTTGACCGTCAATGACATGTCGAAATAGTCCGTCCAGCGGGCGATCTTGCCGTCGTCGTCAACGACGAATGTGCCCATCACCGGTACTGCTGGTTTGGTTCCGTCGGGTGCCTGGATGTAGTCAAGTCGTTCGGTGAGAACGGCTGGTCCGTCGCTGGCGATGTTCACGATCTCGAATGCGTAAGCATCGGGGAACATCGAGAACTGTGCGCCCATGTTTTCCACGATGGCTTGCACTCCGGTACACGCGGGCATTCCTACGTTCTGATACACCGCGTCCTCGGCGAGCAGTGGCCTCAAAGCCTCCGAGTTGCGCTGTTCCATCAGCGCACAGAACTTGCGGACAACATCGACAGGATGAGACATAAGTGAACCTCCACGTCAGGCAAGCAGCGACAGTTTGGCGCTTCCCGCATACCGTCTGTATGTGACATTCAGACTGTATGTGGCATGCGACCTGTATGCAATAGGCTGTGATGATGACGCGGGGCCAGGAGGGGCTCGACCCGAAGGCGCGACGTGCCGCGCAAGCCGAGGCCACCCGCGCCGCGCTGGTCGACGCTGCTCGCCGACTGTTTGTCGAGAAGGGCTATCACCACACCGGCACCGAGGAAGTGGTCGCAGAGGCCGGAGTCGGCACTAGAGGCGCGCTGTATCACCACTTCAACGACAAGCAGGCACTTTTTGAAGCGGTGTTCATCACCGTCGAGCAGGACTTGGTCATGGAGGCCGCAAAGAACCTGGCCGATCCAGCAGACGGGGCATTGAATCAGTTGAGGCAGGGCCTAATCGGGTTTCTCGATGCTTCTCTCACGCCCCATGTCCAGCGAATACTCCTCATTGACGGACCTGCCGTGCTGGGCTGGGTCAAATGGCGCGAACTCGAAAGCCTCTATGGATTGGGAGCCATCCGCGCGATGCTTCAGCGCGCCGTCGAGGAAGGCGACCTTGCTGCTGGACAGCCTGTTGACGTACTGGCCCATGTCCTACTCGCTGCCGCTGATGAGACTGCCCTGTTTATCGCCAATGCACCCGATCAAGGTGCAGCCCGCGACCAAGGCGTGAAGACACTAAACGCCGTGCTCGACGGACTGCAAGCTCGCTAATCCCAGACCCCCACTTGGGAGTGGCCTCAGCTCAGCCGCTCGATGATGGTGGCGTTGGCCATCCCGCCGCCCTCGCACATCGTCTGCAGCCCGTACCGACCGCCGCGCTGTTCGAGCGCGTTGACCAGCGTGGTCATGATGCGCGCACCGCTGGCACCCAACGGGTGCCCGATGGCGATGGCTCCACCGTTCACGTTGGTCCGCTCAAGGATGCCGATCTGCTCCCTATCTACGTCCTTTGCCCAGGCCAGTACGACGGGCGCGAAAGCCTCGTTCACCTCGAAGAGGTCGATATCGGCCAGCGTCAGGCCGGCACGATGTAGCACCTTCTCGGTCGCCGGGATGACACCGGTCAGCATGTACAGCGGGTCGGAGCCCACCACGGTCGTGGTGTGAATCCGGGCCAGCGGGCGCAAGCCCAGCTTCTTGGCCATCTCACTGGTGGTGATCAAGACCGCTGCGCTGCCGTCGGATAGCGGGGACGAGTTGCCCGGTGTAATCGACCAATTGATTTGCGGGAAGCGGGCTTTCATCGCGTCGCTGTAGAACGCGGGCTGCAAGGTGGCCAACGTCTCCACCGTGGTGGCAGGCCTGATGATCTCGTCGGCGGTAAGGCCGGCGATCGGAATCAGCTCGTTGTCGAAGAGCCCGTCCTTGGTTGCGCGGGCGGCCTTGTTGTGGCTGTCGGCGGAGAACTCGTCAAGCTGGGTGCGCGAGAAGCCCCACTTCGCGGCGATCAATTCCGCGCTGATGCCTTGTGGCACCAGGCCCTCGGGGTAGCGCTGCGGCATACCCTCGCCGAACGGGTTGCTGCCGGGTAGTACCGAGCTGCCCATCGGGACGCGGCTCATCGACTCGACGCCGCCGGCGACGACGAGGCCATAGGCGCCGGCCAGCACGCCCTGGGCGGCGAAGCTGATGGCCTGCTGGCTGCTGCCACACTGGCGGTCGATCGTGACGCCGGGCACCGATTCGGGGAATCCGGCACCCAGCAGCGCGTTGCGGGCGATGTTGACTGCCTGGTCGCCGACCTGTGTGACGGCACCCGCGATCACATCGTCTATCTGCACCGGGTCCACGCCGGTTTGTGCCACCAGCTCGCGCAGGCTGTGCGCCAGCAAGTCAGCGGGCAACACGTCGTGCAGCGCGCCGTTGGCTTTTCCCTTGCCTACAGGCGTACGCACAGCGCCGACAATGACGGCGTCGCGGCCTTGATAACCGGTCATGGCTCCTCCTTGAGTCTAGAGGCTAGGTACTCCTAACAATACCCAGGAAAACATCTGGATATACTAAAAACAACCCAGAGGGGCAGGTGATTTGCATGACACTTCTGCAAGGGCCGCTCGCCGACCGCGATGCGTGGTCGGCGGTTGGCGAGTGTGCGATCGAAAAGACCATGGCGGCTGTCGGAACCAAATCCGCCATGCTCATCATGCGCGAGGCCTACTACGGCACCACCCGATTCGACGACTTCGCCCGCCGGGTGGGCATCACCAATGCTGCCGCCTCGGCGCGTCTGGCCGAATTGGTCGACCTGGGACTATTGACCCGGCGGCCCTACCGTGAGCCGGGGCAGCGCAGCCGCGAAGAGTACGTACTGACCGATGCCGGCATCGATTTCATGCCGGTGGTCTGGGCGATGTTCCAGTGGGGGCGACGCCACCTGCCGGGCCGCGACAGGCTGCGGCTGACTCACCAGGGCTGTGGCGCCGAGGCCGACGTGGAGATCCGGTGCGCCGAAGGGCATTCGGTGCCACTCGAGGAGCTCGGCATGCGGCTGGTCAAGTCTCCCTGAGTGCCGCCAACAGTCGGCGGGCGGCGGCGACGCGACGAGCGGCCGGTCCGGTCAAGGTGTCCAGCACGCATTCGGGATCGGCCGGCGGCCCCATGTGTCCGCAGCCGCGCGGGCAGTCCTTTGCGGCCTCAGCCAGATCGGCGAAAGCCGACAGCACGTCGTCGGGCTGGATGTGGGCCAACCCGAACGACCGGATACCTGGGGTGTCGATTACCCAGCCGGAACCCGGCAGCGAGTCACCGAGTGGGAAAGCCACTGACTGTGTTGAGGTGTGCCGCCCCCTGCCGATGCCGTCGACCACGCCGACGGCCCGATCAGCTTCGGGCACAAGACGGTTCACCAAAGTCGACTTGCCGACCCCGGAATGCCCGAGCAGCACGGTGATCTTGCCGGGGAGTAACTCCGCCACCGCGAGCAGGGGGTCGTCGACTCCCGCGGCGACCACCGTCAGGTCCAGGTCCACGAACTGCTCGGCGAATGGCTCGGGTGGGGCGAGGTCGGTTTTGGTGAGGCAAAGAATCGGTGCCAGCCCGCCGGCGTAGGCGGCGATTAGCGTCCGGTCGACCAAGCCGGTGCGTGGGGGAGGGTCCGCCAGCGCCACCACGATAAGCAGTTGGTCGGCATTGGCCACGACCACTCGTTCGGTTGGGTCGGTGTCATCGGCGGTGCGCCGCAACACGGTTCGCCGCGGACCCCGCCGCACGATGCGGGCCAAGGTGTCGTGGCGTCCGGACAGATCGCCGACGACGTCGACGTCGTCGCCGACGACGATCGGGGTGCGGCCGAGCTCGCGCGCTCGCATGGCCGTGATTCGGCGATCGGGGCGACCGCCCAGCACGCAACCCCAGCGCCCGCGGTCCACGCTGACCACCATCGCGGACTCTGCGTCGGCGTGTTGCGGGCGGGTCTTGGTTCGGGGCCGCGTCCCCTTGCCGGAGCGGACCTTGACGTCAGACTCGTCATAGTCGCCGAGCTTCAATCGCTGGACTTTCCCTCGGGCGGAAGACCGGCCAACATGCGCGTCCAAAGTCGCGGGAATTCCGGCAGTGTCTTGGCGGTGGCCGCGATGTCGTCCACCTCGACGCCGGCCACCCGCAGGCCGACGATCGCGCCCGCCATCGCCATCCGATGGTCGGCGTACGCGCGCCAGGTGCCTGGCTTCAGCGGTGTCGCGGCGATCACCAAACCGTCTGGTGTTTCCTGGCAGTCGCCCCCGAGGCGGTTGATCTCGGTGCTGAGCGCCGCCAGCCGGTCCGTTTCGTGGCCGCGCAAGTGTGCGATGCCGGTGAGCCGAGACACCGATCCCGGGGTCGCCAGTGCCGCCAGTGCCGCTACTGTCGGCGTGAGCTCACCGACGGGCCGTAGGTCGACCTCGAAGCCATTGTAAGATGCCGGCCCGCGCACCTCGAGCGTTGAATCAGCATGGATAACAACAGCATTAAGCTTCTTCAAGATATCAAGGATGTTGTCGGCCGGTTGGACACTGGTCGCTGGCCAGCCGGTGACCCGCACTGTCCCGCCGCTGACCGCGGCCGCCGCCAGGAACGCAACAGCGTTCGTGAGATCAGGTTCGACCTCCCAGTGCCGGGCAGCGACCGAACCGGGTCGCACCTGCCAACGGTTGTCGACCGAGTCATCGACGTCGACTCCGGCCTGTCGCAGCATCCCCACCGTCATCGCGATGTGCGGCGCCGACGGCAACGAGGAGCCGGTGTGGTGCACGGTCAGGCCCTCGGTGAACGACGCCGCGCACAACAACAGGCCAGACACGAACTGCGAGGATGCCGACGCGTCGATGGCGACGGTGCCACCGGCGACCGATCCGCTGCCTTGCACACGGAAAGGCAGACCGGTGCCGTCGATCCGGACGCCGAGGCCGCGCAGCGCATCCAGCAGTGCAGCGATGGGCCGGCCGCGGGCTTGCTCGTCCCCGTCGAAATTCACCGCCGAATCGGCCAGGGCCGCCAGCGGAGGAACAAATCGCAAAACGGTGCCCGCCAGACCGCAGTCCACCCGCGCGTTGAAACCCGGAAAAATTCGGCCACTGATCGTTAGTTCGGACCCGGAACCGTCGACCTGCAAGCCCAGGGTCCTCAGCGCTCCGATCATCAGGTCGGTATCGCGGCTGCGCAGCGCTCCGCTGAGGGTTGAGGTGCCGTGACCCTGTGCCGCGGCCAGGGCAGCCAACACCAGTGCCCGGTTGGTCTGCGACTTCGAGCCCGGGACGGTCACCGTCGCACGCACCGGCGCCGGCGCAAACGGTGCCGTCCAGGCTTTCAGGGGCTCGGTGCTCACCGCTTCATCCTGCCGTGTCGGCAGGTGTCGTGGGTACAGGGCACCATGGACGTTATGTGCGGAAGGTTTGCAATCACGACGGATCCCGCTCTGCTGGCTGAGAAAATCAACGCGATAGACGAGGCGACCGGCGCATCAGCGCGTGGAGCTGAGCCCAACTACAACGTGGCCCCCACTGCGATGATCGCGACCGTCGTGTCCCGCCACAGCGAGCCCGACGACGTAGCAACTCGTCGGGTCCGGCTGATGCGTTGGGGCTTTGTGCCGCCGTGGGTCAAGCCGGGTCCCGACGGCGCGCCAGATAGCAAGGGCCCGTTGCTGATCAACGCGCGATCCGAGAAGCTGGCCAGTTCGCCGGCCTTCCGCGGTTCGGCGAAGAGCAAGCGCTGCCTGGTGCCCATGGACGGCTGGTACGAATGGCGGACCAATCCGGGTTCGGCTCTGGGCAAGAAGACCGCCAAGACGCCGTTCTTCATGCACCGCGGTGACGGCGACATGTTGTTCATGGCCGGGCTGTGGTCGGTATGGAAGGCTGCCAAGGAGGCGGAACCCCTGCTGAGCTGCACGATTATCACCACCGACGCCGTTGGTGAGCTGGCCGAGATCCACGACCGGATGCCCCTGATCCTGACCGAAGATGCCTGGGATGCCTGGCTGAATCCCGATGCCGCTCTGGACCCTGAGCTGCTGGTGCAGGCGCCGGATGTCCGCGGCATCGAGCTGCGTGAGATCTCCACGCTGGTCAACAGCGTGCGCAATAACCGGCCCGAACTGCTTGAACCTGCGCACTCGCAGCCTCAACAGATCCCGTTGCTTTTTTAGCGCACGCGCAACAGCTTCCCCAATTGGACATCCGCAGTTTGCGATTCGGCAATCTTCGCGGGCACTCGGTGCGAAGCCATAGTTGAAGCGAACCATTCTGTCAAATCGGATCGCGCACAGGGCCTTTCGGCACCGGAATATTACAGCTCCGGCATCGAGAACAACGTCACCGCCAAGAAGTTTGACCAGCTGGTGAACAACGGGCAAAGCTCGCGGTGCTTGTTGAGCCGGTACGCGCGAAAGCCATAGGATACGTGGCGGTTGGTGCGATGGTTTTGCCGCGCCGGGCCGCGCCGTGCCGATGCTTCGACGAGGACCAGTTGAAAGGAAAGATATGTCGTTGGTGACCGCAGCACCGGAGTTGATGACCGTAGCGGCAACGGATTTGGCGAATATCGGTTCGACGATCAGCGCGGCGCACATGGCGGCGGCGACCCCCACCGTCGCAGTGATTCCGGCCGCCGCCGATGAGGTGTCGTCGAGCATCGCACACCTGTTTTCCCAGCATGCACAGGACTATCAGGCGCTGGCTAGTCAGGCGGCGGAGTTCCATGAGAAGTTTGTGCAGCAGTTGACTTCCAGTGCGGGCTCCTACGCCCACGCCGAGGCCGCTAACGCTGGCTCGTTGAGCGCGGGTTCGATTGCCGCCGCCGCGAGCCAAGCAGCGACCTCAACAAGCCCCATTATGAACGACCTGATAAATATCGCGTTGGCAGCCGTTTTACTACCGGTTGTTGGTGTTCTCTTATTACCGATCCTCGCATCCGCGGTCGTAGCAATAGGGCTTGTCCTAGCGGTATTTGGATTGGGAGCTGCGCTGGCCTTTATCGGATCACTTTTCTAGACCCAACGTATAAAACCGCCGCCTAGAAGCCACTGGAACGAACAACAGTCCCGCCCTTTTTTGTCGACTCGTGACGGATGCGGCGACCACGGCACGGCCTAGCATGCCTGTGTGGCTAGCTCATACACGTATACATTCGAGGACATCCGGAACCGCCCGGTCGCAGTGGTCGGGGCCGGAACGCTGGGGCGCCGCGTCGCGCTGATGTTCGCGAGCCGCGGCGGATCGGTGCGAATCTACGCGCGTCGCGCCGAACAGCGTGCCGAGGCGACCCAATATGTGTCGCAAACCCTACCGGCGGTGGTGGCGAAGCGAGGTTCTGGCCAAGTCGGCAGCGCGACGGGCACCGGATCACTCGAAGGGGCGTTAGACGGGGCGTGGCTGGTCGTTGAATCGGTCCCGGAGAAGCTTGAGATCAAAATTCCGCTGTGGGGCCAGATCGACCAGGCGGCGGCGCCGGACACCATATTCGCGACCAACTCGTCGTCCTATCCGTCGCGCCTATTGGCCGAAAATGTCCGGGACAAACGGCGATTGTGCAACATGCACTTCTACATGCCACCGGAGATCAACGCGGTCGACCTGATGTCCGACGGCGAGACCGACCGCGGCCTGCTCGACACCCTGCTGACCGTGCTGCCCGAGTTCGGAGTCCACCCCTTCGAGGCGCGCCGGGAGTGCACCGGCTTCATCTTCAATCGCATCTGGGCGGCGATCAAGCGTGAGTCGCTGGCCGTGGTCGCCGAGGGTGTGGCCCGTCCCGAGGATGTCGACGGGATGTTCAAGGTCAATTGGGGTGTGCCGGCCGGGCCGTTTCAGATGATGGACCTGGTTGGCCTTGACGTTGTCCTAGACATCGAGAATCACTATGCCGACGAGTTTCCGCACCTGCCCCAGAACGTGCGGGATTTGCTGCAGGACTATGTCGATGCGGGCAAGCTCGGCCTCAAGACCGGCGAGGGTTTCTACACGTATCCGACGTCCTGAACCGACAGTGCGACCTGTCTCGCCCACTTCACCTTGATGAACCCTGGGTTCAACGCCGATGCAGGCCTCCGGTCAGAACCCCACCCCAAAGCACAGGTAGTCAACTACGCGTGTCAGGCGCATGTGTGGCCCTGCACCATCAAACCGTGACCAGCGGCCCTCAGTTCGACGGACCTTCACATGGGCCAAGACCGAGTTATCGAAGGAGTAGCGACATGTCCATACTTCCTGCTGGGATGAGCTGAACCCCATGGTCGTGTCGAAGCTTCCGCCCGCCAAAGTCGTGCGGGCCATCGAAACTGTGCGGTATCGCGTCGGTCAGCTGCATCGACGGATGCTTCCGGCTCCCGCCGTGATGATGGAAATGATCACGGGCGGTTGGTGCGCCCAGGCGATCACTGCGGCAGCCGATCTCGGAATTGCCGATGCGGTGGCCAAAGGGCCGCTCACGGCGCACGAGCTCGCGGCCGCGGTTGACGCGGATGCCGATACCGTCAGTCGACTGCTGCGGGCATTGATCTCGCGCGGCATCTTTCGTCGGCGCCGCGATGGCCGATATGACCTCACCCCGTTGGCGGAGACCCTGCGCAGCGACGCGGAGGTGTCGTTGGCCGCAATGGCCAAGTTTGTGGGTCTGCCCGACCATTGCGAGATGTGGAGCCACCTCACGGATGCCGTCCGGACCGGCGAGGCGGTCATCCCCAAGCTACGCGGCAAACCGGGGTTCGAGTTGCTAGCCGACGACCCAGTACTCGCCGAAATCTTCAATCGCGCCATGACGAGCATGTGCGAACTCGCGGTCGCATCGGTGACCGCCGCATATGACTTCAGCCGTTACACCACCATCGTCGACGTGGGCGGCGGGCATGGCCGGCTGCTGGCCTCAATCCTGAGTGCGACGCCACAGGCCCGCGGCATCCTGTTCGACCTGCCCGAAGTGGTGGCAGGAGCCTCGGCCGTACTCGCCGAACACCATGTCGCTGACCGAGTCCGCCTTGTCGGGGGATCGTTCTTCGACATCGTGCCCGAAGGCGGCGACGCCTACGTCCTCAAGAACGTGATTCACGATTGGCCCGAGGACGACCCGCTGAAAATACTCAGCAGCGTGCGGACTGCCGCCGGGATCGGGAAGCACGTGTTGCTCGTCGAGTTCGTCATCCCACGCCACGGTCGCGAGTTCCCGGGCAAGTGGATGGACCTGCAAATGTTGGTCTGTGCCGCCGGGCGTGAGCGCACCGCCGACGAATACGGCCGGCTGCTGGAACGCGCCGGATTTCGCCTGACCCGGGTCGTTGAGACGGCGTCACCCTTTAGCGTCGTGGAAGCGATCGCTATTTAATGCATCGGTAGCAGGGCGGCCCGGGAGCGACCCGTCGGCAGCCGCCGCCCTTCTAGCTCAGGTC
>CAVQSX010000019.1:0-364708 GCA_963715905.1 uncultured Actinomycetota bacterium | reverse complement strand
CGCTTAAGTCTCGCGCCGCCAGAGCGCGCCGGAGAGCAGCCGGCACAACAGCGCGGTGACGGCTTCCATGTCGTCGTGCGGGCGCCGCACGTAGCCGGCGTAGAAGCCCACCCCGCACAGCAGCGCGATCAGCGCTTCGGTCAATGCCGGGATGTCAATATCGGCGCTGAGCTCGCCACGTTCGACCGCGTCTTTGACGGCCCAACGCAGAAAGCTCCGGCTGATTTCGACCGCGTCATTATCGAGTGTCCTCAGTTCCGGATGCCGCCGTGCTTCTACCACGGTGGCGGCCAGAAACGCTGCCGTTGCAGGGTTCTCGCTACCGGCGCGCATCGCGACAGCGATGAACGCCGATAGCCGCCTCAGAAGGCCGGTTTCGGCGAGTGCTCGGTCAATGCCTGAGGTCACAACCAGTTCGTTGGTGTGATCCACCACTGCCCGGAAAAGCATCTGCTTGCTGGGAAAGTGGTGTTTGATCGCCGGCCGGGTCAGGTCAGCGCGGACGGCGATCTCCTGGAACGTGGCGCCGGCGTAGCCCCGTTCGCTAAAAACTTGACGAGCGGCACGCACGATGCATTTACGCGTGTCGCCCGCGTTCGCCGCGGGGGGACGCCCCGGCCGGCGGCTCACCGTTGAGGTCATCGTCGGAGTGTGCCACCCGGCTGGAAGGGATTGATCGCATCGGTCCACACAGCGGACCGACCGGGCCGGTAGTCCTCAGGTAACAGCGGGATCGAGATCCGGCCCGTCAATTCACCGGGAAGTACGTCACCCCACAGCTACAGCATGGGGTGGGCTCAGCTGACGTCGGTGTTACCGGTCAACGGGATTATGGCTGTGAGTAATTCGTTTAATCGGGGCGCGTCGACATGGTTCACATATGGGGCGCGCCAGTCGCTGATCCTGGCTGCAAGCATGCTAGGCACTGGTACTCTCGCCCGGACGATCGCCTTGAGCAGGGTCCCGATAGCGGCGTAGCAATCGCCCCCACCAATGGCGGTGTGTACGTCAGTGCGATCGCGCTCAGAGATGTGGACGCTGACAAGCTCGGCTAGGTCCCAGGCCAGTTGGGTTTCAGCGACGTCGTCCACCCACTCATCTTCGCCCATCGGGGCAGATCCCGCTGCCCGCAGTGGGCGCGTTCACCCAGCGAACCCGGTGAGGCGGCCCCACGCGACGAACGCGGCAAGCCCCGCGAAGACCACATTGATCGGCCATTGCTTGTATTCACGTCGACGGCCATGGAAGACCATCGCGCCTATCTGTACCGCAACGAGCCCGAGCGCGGCGATCGGCGTGAGGATAGGGGCAATGCCGGTGAGCCAGGGCAGGATCAGACCAAACGCTCCGGCTACCTCAATCGCGCCAATGGCCTTGATCGCGGGTGCGGATAGCTCCTCGCCGACCGCTGCCGTGTTGGGGTTCTCGGCGAGTTGTTCGGGCGACTTGACGATCTTCATGCCGCCCACCGCGAGGTAGGCGATGGAGAGTAGACCGGCGACGACCCAGAGTGCGATGTTCACGGTGGTTCCTAACCCGGGATGGTTCGTGGTTGCTGATGCTTCAACTGACGCTAGCGCTTATCCCTCTAGTTGCCGCCACGGAAATGATCGCGCCGAGCCAAACACTGGCCTGTCGGTGGCGTGGGCTGGCAAGGTGGTGCCTCATGCGGGTGTGGCTGAGCGGCTAGGCAGCGGCCTGCAAAGCCGTCTACACGGGTTCGAGTCCCGTCACTCGCTCGTCATTCGTTCCGCGGCTTCGGCGATGGCCGCCGCCACACCAGGCTGCTGTGCGTCGTCACGCCCGCGGCGTCGGATCTCGTGGCCGAGAGAGTCAACAGGTCGCCGTCGACGCTGGCATTCCGGAACTGCGGTTGCGCCAACAGTTCCGGCATCATCGAGATGGTGACGTCGTGGTGCAAGGTTGACGTCTCCTCGTTGACCGAGAATCGTCCGCCGTACGCGATGTATTCACTCATGTCCGACTCGGCCAGCTGGGCCGACATGTGGCCGTCGGCGGTATACAGAATCAGGCCGCGTGGCGCTGTGCCGAGTGGGTGCCGGTCCTCGCCGGCGGCCACGTCGCGGGCAACGAACGACACCAATTCCCACGCGCCGAGGATGGCCTCGCGCAGTGTCAGCTTCATACCAGTTGCATCCTCACGGGTCGGGCGCCGGACTGCGCGAGCGTCGATCGTTGACCGTACGGAATTCCCTACCGTAGCGTCGATATCCGTGGTGAGAGCGGCCGGCCTCAGGATCGACCGAGGCATACCCAGCGATCTCACCCGCGTCCCGGCAACAGTCGCCGCGCTCGAGCGGCGCGGGTACGACGGTTGCTGGACGGGCGAGATCAACCACGACCCGTTCTTTCCCGTGCTCATGGCGGCGGAGCACACCTCGACCCTCGAGGTGGGAACCAGCATCGCCGTCGCGTTCGCGCGGACCCCGATGACCGTCGCGAACCTTGGCTGGGACCTGCAGTCCTACTCGGCGGGCCGTTTCAACCTCGGGCTGGGAACACAAGTCCGGACGCACATCGAGAAGCGCTTCGGCATGCCGTGGAGCCACCCGGTCCGGCGCATGCGCGAGTTCGTCGCTGCGCTGCATGCGATTTGGGCCGCGTGGCATGACGGGACAAGACTGCGATTCGAGGGCGACTTCTACACCCACACGCTGATGACTCCGATGTTCACTCCGGAACCGATGGCGCACGGTGTACCGAACATTTTCATCGCCGCCGTCGGCGAGGCGATGACAGAGCTGAGCGGCGAGGTCGCCGACGGCCTGCTGGCCCATGCATTCACCACCAAGCGGTACTCGGAGGAGGTGACGATGCCCGCGCTGTTGCGGGGTTTGCGGCGAGCGGGTCGCGAGCGCAACGGTTTTCAGGTTTCCTGTCCCGTCTTCGTCGTCACGGGCGAGACCGACGAGCAGATGGTGGCGTCGGCCGCGCACACCCGCAAGCAGGTCGCGTTCTACGGCTCGACGCCCGCCTACCGCACGGTGCTCGACCTACACGGCTGGGGCGACCTGCACGTCGAACTGCACCGGCTGTCCAGAGAAGGCGAATGGGACGCCATGGGCGAACTCATCGACGATGAGGTGCTGCGGGCCTTCGCCGTGGTCGCTCCGCTGCCGGAGCTGGCCGGCGCGCTGTCGGCGCGTTGTGATGGCGTCATCGACCGGGTGATGCCCGCATTTCCCGCCCGATTGTCCGAGGACGCGGTTGATGTGGTTCTCGATGAGCTACGGCATCTGCGCTAAGGCTTGCCGGTGCGCTCGCGGTGCTTGCATCCCGGCCAGCAGCAGGGCCGGCGCAGGCCTTCTTCCAGCTGCTCCTGCGTCCGGCGAATCCGGCGCTGTCGGGTCGTCTCTTGCTTGGCGTCCTCGACCCAGCAGATGAACTCGTTGCGCGCCAGGGGCGTGATGTCCCGCCAGGCGGCGAGGGCGGAGGAATTGGCGCTGAGGGCTTTGCCCAGCTCTGTGGGTAGCTCATGCACCACCCCACCGGGCACTTGCTTGCTGGTCACGCATCCAGGGTAAATCGGATCGGCGCGGGCGTCCGGAAGTGTCAGTCGCAAGGATTTCGCAAGGATTTCTTAAGGCGGTGTGTTTAGCTGGCAGAACCGCTGGTCGTGCGGCCGTCGAGTGAGGAAGTTTCCATGTTGATCTCAGTACGTTCTCTTCGCAGCGCAGGGCTGGGTGTGATCACCGGCGGCGCGATGCTGATTGCGGGGGCTTCAATTGCCTCCGCCGATCCCGTGCCCCCCGTACCGCCGCCGCCCAACTGCACGGCCGGTGACCTCGCGGTGGCGTCGGGCACCGTCGGAACGGCCATGGGCGCCTATCTGTTCAGCCACCCGGACGTGAACGACTTCTTCACCGGTCTCAAGGGGCAGCCGAACTCGGAAATCCATGACCGCGTGAAGACCTATATGGACGCCCACCCGCAGGTCGAGTCCGAGATCAACGGTATCCGCCAGCCCCTCACCGACCTGAGAAGCCGCTGCGACCTCGCGCCACCGCTCGGCTCCTAGAAAGAGGCACCGATATGACTAACTGGACACGGTCATGGACCGTCATGGCAGCCAGCGTTCTGGCAATCGTCTCCGTACCTGCTGTGATCCTCACCGTCCAACCCACGGGGGTCGCCAACGCCGACGTATGTGCCAGCGCCGGACGACGGGTGCAAGTGAGCGGCTGCGCCAACATCGCCGACGCCGTCGCACCCTACGTTCCCCCGCCCGCCTACTACGCCCCGATGCCGTACGACCCGTACCCGAACGTCAACGGATGCGTCGGCTACAACGGCAGATGGGTCAACGCCTCCGGGTGCAACTGAACCGGCCGACGCACCGGCTGGGCGCGGCTACACTCCAACTGCCACGCCGGTGGCGAGGTTTGTTTCGATGAGGAGATGACCACGGTGAGCAAAAGCATTAGGTCTTGGGCGGTCGGCCTCGCAATGGTGGCGGCGCTTGCCGCAGTACCCGCTGCGATCGCGACTATCCAGACGCCCGCAGTGAGCAACGCCGAGGTCTGCGCCGATGCCGGTGGCCGCCACGTCGACGTTGGTGGATGCACGCACATTGCCGGCGACGCGGCGGTTGCCGGAGTCGGAGTGGCGGTTGCTGGAGACGACGAAGCGGCCGCGCAGGCCGCCGCGGGCAGGCCGCCATGCTTGACTCCTGCCGGGGTGCCTTACTACACGCCTGGCGACGCCCCCTGTAACTGACGCGGGTTGCAATGACACCTCCACCACGCACCGGTAACTCTTACCGGGTCGTGCAATGGGGCACGGGCACCGTCGGAGCCGAGATTCTGGCGGCCGTCATCGATCACCGACCCGATTTGCAGCTGGTCGGCGTCAAGGTCTACTCCGATGACAAGGACGGCGTCGACGCCGGCACGCTGGCCGGCCGTGACCCCATCGGTGTCACCGCCACCACAGACGTCGAACACGTGCTGGCATTGGGCGCCGACTGCGTGATTTACACGCCGCGCACCGCGTCCCTCGATGACGTCTGCGCGATCCTGGCCAGTGGCGCGAACGTCGTCACCACCGCGTTTCTGTTCCACCCCGATCGCGCCGTCCCGGCAGATCGGGAGCGGTTGTTGGCCGCCTGCACGCAAGGAAACAGCACCGTGCACGGCAGCGGCCTGAACCCCGGCAACCTGTCTGGCGTGCTGCCGCTCGCGCTGTCGGGGATGAGTCGAACGATCGACAAGATCACACTGCAGGAACGAGCCGACTGGACGGTCTACGAGAGCACCTCAATCACGTTCGACAACATGCGATTCGGGCAACCCCTCGACCAGGTCAGTACCAGCGCCGGTGGCTTCCTCGAATTCAACAGCTCGATATTCATCGAAGAGGTCTGGTTGCTGGCCGATGCGCTGGGCGCCGACATCGACGAAGTGACGGCGTCGGTGGAGCCTGTTGCCGCCCAACACGATCATCAGATCTTCGATCACGTTCTGAAGGCCGGCACCACCGCGGGGCAGCGGTGGAACTGGGTCGGCCGACGCGGCGGGGAGGCACTGGTCGAAATCGAGACATTGTGGACGGTCGGCAACGAATATCCCTCGCACTGGCCCAAACCCAGGGATGGGTGGACGCTGACCATCGAAGGTGATCCCTCGATGCAAACGCACTTCATCTCGCTGGCCAGTTTCAGCCGCCCGGCCAGCATGCAAGAGCACGTCCGCGCGGCCAGTGTGGCGACCGGCATGCAAGTGCTCAACGCCGTGCCCGCCGTCTGCGACGCCGAACCGGGCTTCGCCACGATGGCCACACTTCCGTTGATACGCAGCTATACCGGATTCGCCCGCCGCACTGGCCATCGCGACGTGTCTACGTCTTGAACCGCCCGGCAAAGCCGCGCAGGGGAATGTCGGCGCTGGTGAGCAGGCCCGGCGGTGCGGAGACGACCGTTGAGATCGCGTTGAGGGCGGGCATCCCGGTAATCGTCATGCCGATCGAGGCAACCGCTTCCGGCGAGTAGATGTTGACGCCCGGCTTAGGCAGGATCTTGTGCGTGCTCGAGATGCACGGATCCCCCTGAATTTTGGTGATGTAGCAGTGTTGAACCTTCCAGCGCGGCTCGGTGTGGCGCGTCATCTGCCACTCGAGATGCACTTCGACTTTCGGAGCTCCGTCGACGATGCCTTGGTATTTGAGGTAATTGGCGCCCAGCGAGCCTTTGGGCAGCTGGTACCAGCCTAGGTCGATGTCCTCGGTGCAGGCGCCCAGCTCGTACGAGAATATGACGTCGTCGAGTTCGAGCCCGAAGCAGTCCGCCATCAGGTACACGCCGTCGGCGAATACCCGGGTGCCGACCTCCAGCATGCCAGGGATGCGGGGATCGTCGACGGGCAAACCGTATCCGCACATCTGCCAGGAGCCCACCGAGTGGTGGCAGGACACGTCGACTGACTCGATGACGGTGATGTTCTCGATCTCGGAGACGTTGCAGGAGTTGATTACCCCCAGGATTTGGCACAGCCCGGGGTTCATGCCGGTGCCGTAGAACGTCGACCCGCCATTCAGGCACGCCTGCCGCAGAACCTCGGTGGTTGCTTGGCCGGAGGAATGCGGATGGTTCTGGTTTCGGTGGTTACCAGTGATCCAGTCGGCCGTCGTGACGATGTTGATGCCCGCCTCAAGGACTTTCACGTACAGATCTTCATCGGGGAACACGCCGTGGAACGTCAGGACGTCGGGCTTGGCCGCGATGATCTCGTCGACCGAACCGGTTGCGATTACTCCGATTGGGGGCAGGCCAACAATCTCGCCGGCATCGCGGCCAATCTTGTCCGTTGTGTAGCAGTGCAATCCGATGAGTTCGAGGTCGGGTTGGGTCGCGATCCTCCTGATCATCTCGGTGCCGACGTTGCCGGTGGCCACCTGGAAGACCCGGATTGGGGCGTTCACTGGTTTGCCGCCTTCCGTCATTGGGACGTGGGCACGGAAGCGGTGGAACGCAATTCCGCGGCGCTGCCGCCTCGACCGTCGGGATAGAACTGTTTTGCCCACTCGCGGATCGCGGTGAAGCCCTTGAACTCTTTTGGCGACAATGCAGGCGGGTCCGAATAACGCTGGTGCGACCATATATAGATGTCCTGGCTGAACTGCCGGATGACCTCTTGCCCGAATTCCTGTGCCTTGTTTCGGGCTCTCTCCTGACGTGCAGGGTCGGAACTGCCTGGGGTGCGGCCGATGTAGACGGTGAACCGAACGTCGGAGGTGTTCTCGTCGACGGGGGTGACGGCCGAAATTGTGCGATTGTCGACCATGCCGGAGCTCTTGGTCACCGCGATACCGAGTCCGGCGTTGATCGCCTCGACGCCACTTTTCACGTCGTCGATCGACTGATTTTCGTCGCCCTCGAAGGTGATGGTGAAGTCGACGTAGGACACGGGTTCGTCAAAGTCGTGCCGGGTGAACACCGGCACGATAGGCGTCTTGTGCACGAACTTGAAATGTTCGACGTCGACCCCATTTTCGAGGACGTACTGCGGATGCAGTTCAAGTTTCTGTTCGTAGAGGCTGGCGCGGGGCCAGTAGTCGGCCAGGCTGCTGCCATCCTCGAAACTGGCGAATACGTCGGGGACGTCGAAGAAGGGTTCGCGACCCGGCGCATCGTGCCAGATGTAGATCGACTCGTTGCGCTCCACCACCGGATAGGTGCGCATCCTGCGTCCTTTGTTAGGCCGCTTCTCGTAGGGGATGCAGACGTTGCGGCCCTCGCGATCCCACTGCCAACCGTGGAAGGCGCACTCGATGACCTCGCCTTCGACGTGACCGCCGAAACCCAGGTGAGCGCCTAGGTGCTCACAGTAGGCGTCCATCAGGGTGATCCGCCCCGACTGCGCACGCCAGGCCACCATTTCCTGGCCGAAGTAGTGCATCTTGTGCACCTCGCCGACCTTGATCTCGTCGGACCACGCGACTTGGAACCAGCCGGTCGGCTTCATCGAAAGCGGTGGTTTCGCCATCTGAGCTACTCCTTCTTCGAAATGAAGCATAGTGTCCCCGTCCGCAAAATCAACGAGGGTTCTGCGAAACATCGAAACGAATGGTCGGGGCCGGCCGTATCATCTGCAAGATGACCGACACGGCCATTCGGCCGCAGCGCACGAATCGGCGCGGCAATGCCACCCGCGCAAGCATGCTGGACGCCGCACTGAAGGCGTTGGCCACCGGCGACCCCGCGGCCGTTTCGGCCAATCGGATCGCCAAACTGATCGGCGCCACCTGGGGTGCGGTGAAGTACCAGTTCGGCGACGCCGACGGATTGTGGGCCGCGGTTCTGCACCGCACCGCGGAGCGTCGGGCCGACGTGTTCGTATCCGCCGACACCACGGCGCCGCTGCAGAAGCGCGTCGAGAGGATCATCGACACCCTGTACGACGGCCTTACGGCGACCGACTCTCGAGCGATCGAAAACCTGCGCGCCGCGCTGCCACGTGACCCCGCTGAACTCGAACGTCTTTATCCACGCACGGCTGCGGAGTTGCGGTCGTGGGGGCAGGGGTGGCTGGCAACCTGTCAAGCCGCGTTTGCCGGCCTAAACGTGGACCCCGACCGAGTGCGTGAAGTCGCCACCTTCATTCCAGGTGCGATGCGCGGCATCACGTCGGAGCGGCAGCTCGGCAGCTATTCGGACCTCGACCTGGCGCGGCGGGGTCTGACCAACGCGATCGTCGCTTACCTCGGGACCGAACTGTAGTTAAACCGCGGACTTTTCTAGGATGTGCACGCCGCATGCCGAGCCGAGTCCGATGACGTGGGCGAGGCCGACTTTCGCGTTCTGGATCTGGCGGTCGCCCGCCTCGTCGCGGAGATGGTGGCAGATCTCCCAGATGTTGGCGATGCCGGTAGCCGCGATGGGATGGCCTTTGGATTCGAGACCGCCCGACACGTTCACCGGTGTCGAACCGTCCCGCCAGGTGGCGCCGGAGTTGAAAAAGTCTGCGGCGCCGCCCACTTCGCACAGCATCAGGTTGTCGTAGTGCACCAGCTCGGCGGTGGCGAAGCAGTCGTGCAACTCGACCAGGTCGAGATCGCTTGGGGCGATTCCGGCTTGGGCGTAGGCGATTTCGGCGGCTTTGCGGGTAAGCGTGTTGACGTTCGGCAGCACCTGGCAGCCCTCTTCGTAGGGGTCGGTGGTCAGCACCGACGCCGACACCTTCACCGCCCGCCGACGCTGCTCGAGCGACAGCGACTTCAACGTCTCGCCGTTGCACACCACCGCGGCCGCGGCGCCGTCGCAGTTGGCCGAGCACATGGGGCGCGTGTTCGGGTACGCGATCATCACGTCGTTCATGATCTGGTCGAGGGTGAACCGCTTCTGGTAGGACGCGAGCGGGTTGAGAGTTGAATGGGCGTGGTTCTTTTCGCTGATCTTGGCGAAAAGCTCGAAGCTGGTTCCGCCGTACTTGTGGCCGTATTCCGTGCCGATCTGGGCGAATACGCCGGGCATGGTCTCGGTGCCGATCCGGCCGTCGACCGGTGCGACCGCGCCGTACCGGCCCTTCGGTGTCCAGGTGTCGGCATCCTTCTTCGACGAGCCGCCGGCGAGCAGGCCCGCGCCGGCGAGTTTCTCGACACCGACGGCCAGGCCGTAATCGACCTCGCCGGCCTTTACCGCCATGATGGCGGTGCGCAGCGCGGTGGCGCCGGTCGCGCACGCGTTGGCGACGTTGTACACCGGGATGCCGGTCTGGCCGATCTGCTTCTGCAACTGTTGGCCGATGCCGGCACTCGCGTTCATCAGGTTGCCGGCCGCGATGACGCCGATGTCTTTCATGGTGACGCCCGCGTCGGATAGCGCGCCCATGGCGGCCTCGGCGGCGAGGTCGACGGTGTCGAGGTCGGGTTGTTTGCCGAACTTGGTCATCCGGATCCCGAGGATCCAGACCTCGTCACTGGCGCTCATCGGTGCTCCTTCGTCAGGGTGGGAACGTTCTTCGTCATGAGACTGGCTCGAAACCGAATCCGATCGCCTCGGTGCCGTCGGAGTCGGCGCCGAGCGAGTAGGTGGCAAGCCGCACCTTCATGCCGTCGTGAACGTGCTCGGGATCGGGTGTGATGTTGATGAGGTTGGCGCGGACCTGAGTTCCAGCGCAATCGACCACCGCCGCCACGAACGGGGTCGGGATTCCCGGCGCCGCGAAGGCGACGATGGTGAACGCGCGCACCGTGCCCTCGGTCGCGATCGGGACGGAGCTGAACTCGGTGCCGAAGCAGCCGGCGCAGGCGTTGCGGCGGTCGAAGAACCGGGCGCCGCAGGTGGCACACTCCTGCGCGACCAGGTGCGGCTCGCCGGAGTCCAACACCAGATAGTCGACCAGTGGTATCTGCCCAGCCATGTGTACCTCCGTCGTCGGTGGTATTGACGTTAGCGCCTCACGCATCCGCGGCGGGCGCCCCGGGTGCAGACGCCGGTGCCGTGCAGCGAGAATCATTTTCATTACGCTTGACCAGATGCAGCTAGCCGGACGGCCGCAATGACGGCGGGGCACGTGCGGCGCTTCGGCTCTATCGGGTCCATGGAAGTGCTCGTCTTTGGCTTGGTGGTGTTCGCGATCTTGGGAGCCTGGCTGCGCGCAGCCGTGGCGAGCCACGACATGTTGGCCACCGCGGGCACCGTCTTCTGCGGTGTCTTCGTCCAGGCGGTGCCCTTTTTGGGATTAGGTGTGCTGGTCAGCGGGCTGATCGCGGTGTTCGTCTCGCCCGAGCGGCTGGTGCGGTGGCTGCCCCGGCGAGCCGAGCCGGCCGTTCTGGCCGCCGGACTGGCCGGCGCGGCGCTGCCGGGATGCGAGTGCGGCTCGGTGCCGGTGGCGCGACGTTTGTTCGGAGACGGCGGGGCGGCGGGGGCGGCGGCGCTGACGTTCATGCTGGCCGCCCCGGCCATCAACCCGGTTGTGGTAGTCGCGACCGCCGTCGCGTTTCCCGGTCAGCCGAAGATGGTGCTGGCCCGCGTGGCCGCGTCATTCCTGACCGCGGTGCTGATGGGCTGGGGGTGGTCACGATGGGGTCGTACCGAGTGGATCACCCGCCGGCTGCCGCCGCACCCTCCCGAGTCCGGATCGAAGTGGCTGGTTTTCTGCGAAGTGGCTCGTCAGGATTTTCTGCAAGCGGCCGCCTACCTGGTCGTTGGCGCCGCCGCGGCGGCGGCTTTGCACGTTCTGGTGCCTCCGCGGGTCTTCGAGCACGTGGGCGCGCACCTGATCCTCGGTGTCACGGTGATGGCGGCCCTGGCGGTGACGCTGGCGGTGTGTTCGGAGGCCGACGCATTCGTGGCCTCGAGCTTGACCATGGTCCCGCTGGTACCCAGGCTGGTGTTCTTGGTCGTCGGGCCGGCCGTCGACGTCAAGCTGCTGGCAATGCAGTCCGGCATGTTCGGGCGGGCGTTCGCTGCCCGCTTCGCGCCCGCCACGTTGCTGGTTGCCAGCGCGGTGGGGACGCTGGTTGGCGTGCTTGTGCTGGGTAGTTCGGCATGAGCCGCGAAACCGAGAACACCATCTTGCTGCTGGTGGGGTTGAGCATCGGGCTCGTCACCGTCACCGGCGCGTTCACCCGTTACGTCAAACCAGAACTGTTGCCCTGGCTGGCGATTACCGCAGTCCTGCTGGTTGGTCTCGCGCTGGTAGCGATCGTCGGGGACATTCGCCGCGGTGGGCCGGTGCACGGTCACCCCGATCACCAAGATGGGCATTCCCACCGCTCGGGTGTCCTGTGGTTGCTCGTCGTGCCGGTCGTGGTGCTGATCTTCGTGTCGCCGCCGGCGTTGCTTCCGCAAGCGGCTTCGGTGCGGACTACGTCCAATGACGTTTCTCCCAGGGGATTTCCGCCGCTGCCGCCCGGGCGTGCTCCCGAGGTCTCGCTACCCGATGTGTTGATGCGAGCGGCTCAGGACACCTCGGGATCCCTGACGAACCGGCTGGTCACGATCACCGGCTTCGTACTGAACGAACCCGGCGGCGTGGACCTGGCCCGCATCGTGATCATCTGTTGCGCCGCCGATGCCCAACTGGCCCGCATCCATCTGCGCTGGGACACCGTGGGCACCGGCGGGGCCGCGTTGAAGTTCGCAGACAACACCTGGCTGAGGGTGGAAGGTCTGGTTGAGACGGATGCGAATCCGGGGGCACCTCGGCTGAGAAGGGCGCCGATCCCGACGCTTCGTGTGCTCGCCGCCACCCGTGTCGACGCCCCGGCCAACCAGTACGCATGACCGGCTCATAGCCTGAGTTGTGGCCGAGTCGACCGCCGCGCGAGCAGCAGAACTCGCGAACATGGACATCTTCGCGGGATGCCCCATCGAGGACTTGCTGCCATTGGCGGCTTGCGTTCAGCCCCTGCGCGCCGCCGCCGGCCAGGTCTTGATGCAGCAGGGCGAGCGAGCCGTGTCCTTCCTGCTGATCTCGTCGGGCTCCGCCGAGTTCAAACACGTCGACCCCGACGGCGGAGTGCTTGTCGGACAAGCGGTCCCTGGCACGATCGTCGGAGAGATTGCCCTGCTGCGTGACGTCCCGCGGATCGCGACGGTTATCACGGCCGAACCGCTGACCGGGTGGATCGGCGACGACGACGCCTTCACCCAAATGGCGCACATCCCCGGGGTGATGCCGCGACTGCTGCGCACGGTGCGCCAGCGCCTTGCCGCACTCATCACGCCGATCCCGATACGGGTTCGCGATAAAAGCCTGCTGATGCTGCGCCCGGTCCTGCCCGGCGACGACCAGCGGGCCGTGCACGGGCACATCCAATTTTCCAACGAGACGTTGTACCGGCGGTTCATGACGGCGCGGGCGCCCACCCCGGAGTTGATGCATTACCTGTCCGAGGTCGACTACGTCGATCACTTCGTCTGGGTGGTGACCGACGGGGCAGACCCGGTGGCCGACGCGCGCTTTGTTCGGGACGAGACCGATCCGACCGTCGCCGAGGTCGCGTTCACCGTCGCCGACGCCTATCAGGGCCGGGGGATCGGGACCTTTCTGATCGGTGCGCTGTCCATCGCCGCCGAGGTCGACGGAGTTGAAAGGTTCTCCGCGCGAATGCTTTCTGATAATGCGCCGATGCGCACGATCTTGGACCACCACGGCGCGGTGTGGCAACGCGAAGACGTCGGGGTCATCACCACCGTCATCGATGTGCCGAACCGACATGACCTGCATCTCAAGCGCGATGTGGCTCAGCAGATCAGACGCGTTGCCCGTCAGGTGATCGAGGCGGTCGGCTGACCCGAGCGGTCAGAATGCTGACTGATGCGGGGTGAATCGTGAAGTGACGTCGCCCATCAGCGATTCGTCGTAGGGGTCGATCGCGCTCGGCTGCGCGCCTTCGGCGAGGTCGAGGCCGTCGAGGTGTATCCAGATGGTGTTCGGGCTGGTGGTGAGCTCGAAGTAGTAAACCTTCTGGGTCAGATCCGAAACCGTCCGGTATTCGGTGTCGTAAATGCCGAAGTCTCCGTAGGGCGCGCCGAACGGCACCGAGACGTTGCGCATGATCGCCATCACGCCTGCCACCGCCCGACGGATGGTTTGCGGCTTGGGCAACAGTGCCAGGTAGTACGCCGCGCGTTGGAAGCGGTCAACGGCGTTGACGTTGCCCGGCAGCGGCATTTCCCTGGTCGGGTGCGAAAAATCCTGCAGTGAAAGCAGTTCCAGCTGTTCGGTATAGGTCGGGTCATTGGTCATCAGCGCGTACTGGCGGCCGTGGTGCACGACTTGGCGGCCGTGGTCATACTCGACGATCGCCGAGTCACCGGTGGCGTCCTCGATAGCGAGGTGGATGGTGGCGTCGTGGCCATGGGCGCCGACCATGATGAGTTGGAAATCGTCCATCAACGTCAGCGCCTCGCCGACGGTGGCGGCCTGGTCGAGCAGATACTGCACCCACAGCCCGGCATGCAGGCCCGGCTTCGACGGGTCACGCGGACCCAGGTCGGTCGACTTTAGGTAGAGCCCGTGCACGCCCAGGCCGCGTTCGTTGATGCCGTCGATGGCGCCGATGCCGTAGACCGTGGTGACCAGGCTCCCGTACCTGCTGGCCCAGCGCAGTGGGTTCTCGTCGACGACCGTCTCGCCGGCCGCCACGCCGCCATCTCGCCGGCGTCCCCGCGGGAACGCAACGATCAGCGGCTCGGTGGACTCGGGCCAGTCCATGCTGCGTCCGGTCAATATCGCCAGGTCGTTGGTGTTCCAGAGAACGCGTGTGCACACAGGCGTCAAGCTACCTGATGGGCCGATACCGTGATATGAACATGCATGCGGCCGTTCTGGGTTGGCACGGCGATGCTGCTACTAGTGGCCGCATGCGGGCGATCGCCCGCACCGCATTCGGGCGCGCCGTCCGGGCCGGCACCGATAGTCGCCGTGAACCCCGCGAACATCAAGAAGGTCGTCCGCGAGCTGCCGCCCGGCTATGAGGTGAGCACGGTCATTCCCGGCGCGGCTTCACCGCGGGTGATGTGGGGTCTGGCGGCCGACGCGACGGCCAAGCCGACACAGTGCGGGGCGCTCGCCGACCCCGGCCCCGACCCCCAAGATGGCCGCGAGGGATCCGCGCAGGGGGTGTCCGGATCGGGAAGCGGCGGCATTGTCAACGCGGTGCTGGTGGGCTTTCCGGCGCAGCCGGGCCCGTTGCACAGCGACGTCGCCCTGGACCGCGACGCCGTCACGGCATGTGGCCAGTGGACCATGGCGGCCGCGCACACCACGGTCAGCGTTCGGCTCATCGACCCCCCGCACATCGACGGCACCGACACGCTCGGAATGATGGTCGACATCAAGACGTCCGTCGAGTCAGGTACCGAAATAGATTCGCGGGCATACACATTCATCGCGTATCTGGGCGACTACTACGCATTCACCACGGTCACCACCGACCCTGGTTCAGTGCTTCCGACGCTGACTCCGCAATTCGCCGCTGATCTGCTGGTCAAAACGGTGTCCACGTTGCGCAGTTAAGCGGCCCGCCTTGGGTAGATTGACCACGGTGTTCAAGCTGGGGCTGGTGGCCGCGTCCGTGTGCATGCTCGCGGGCTGCTCGTCGGGTGGCAACGCGCCCGCGACAAACGTGGACATCAGCAAGGTCGTCACCGTGAAGTCAAGCTTCGGGCCCGACTTCAAAGTCGCGGACATTGCGGAACGGGCGATCGATCCCAAATTCTTTTCCTCCCGCAAACTGCCCGACGGGCTGACATTCGACCCGCCGAACTGCGCAAAAGCCGCGGCCGGAAATGATATGCCACCGGGCGTCCAGGGCAATATGGCCGCGGTCTCCGCCGAGGGCGGCGGCAACCGCTTCGTCGTCATCGCAATCGAGACCTCCCAGGCTCTGCCGCTGGACGCGCCGGGCAAAGACTGCAGCAAGGTGACATTCACGGGTCCCCAGATGCGCGGCGGCAACGAGGTGGTCGATGCGCCGAAGATCGACGGGACGCAGACGCTGGGCATCCGTGAGGTACGGCAGATGCAGGTTGGCGGCTCAGCCCACGCGGGCGAGCTCTACGACTACTCCGCTCAGTTCGGCGACTACCAGGTGATCGTCACGGCGAATCCACTGGTGAACCCGGATCAGCCGGTCGCCAAGGTCGACACGCAACGGGCCCGCGACCTGCTCGTCAAAGCTGTGGGCGCGATTCGGAGTTGACTGGGCCCAGCGGGTGATGTGGCAGTTGACGGACTTCGCCAGCGTTGGTCGGTCGGTCTTCTGCCAGGGCTGGCAGCTGACGAAGAGTGGAGATGAATTTGGTTGGCGCGTCAATTGATTGGCTAAATTTGTCTGGTGCGTTAATTAATCGCGACGCTCGGGTATATAGCCCCAAACTCGAACTGGGGTAGCGGACTACTCGTGCAGACCATCACCACTCCATTAATCTTGACGGCATACCCGTTAAGCAGGGGTGGTGGATATGTCGTATGTGATCGCGGACCCGGAGTTGATGACGGCGGCGGCATCGGATCTGGCAAGAATTGGGTCTAACCTCAGTGCGGCTAATGCGACGGCTGCGGCGCAGACGACGGCGGTGGTAGCTGCAGCCGGTGATGAGGTGTCGGCGGCGATTGCGTCGTTGTTTGCTAGCCGCGCCCAGGAGTATCAAGCAATCACCGGTCGGGCGGCAGCGTTTCATACCCAGTTCGTGCATGCCCTGAGTAACGCGGGCGGCGCGTATGCGGCCATCGAGGCGGCTAATGCCTCGCCGTTGCGGGGGGTGATGCAGGAGGCCCAGAGCCTGGGGCTGTTTTCGCCGGTGCGGGATCTGACGGGGCGCCCGCTGTTCGGTGACGGCGCTAATGGGGCGGCGGGTACCGGGCAGGCTGGTGGCGGCGGCGGCTGGTTGTGGGGCAATGGCGGCAACGGTGGGTCGGGGGCGCCCGGTCAGCCTGGTGGGGCGGGCGGGTCGGCGTTTCTGTTCGGCAAGGGCGGGGCCGGCGGGCCCGGCGGAGCTGGCACCACCGGCGGTATCGATGGGCCCGGTGGCAATGGCGGGGCCGGCGGCACCGGTGGGGCCGGTGGGAAGCTGTTGGGCGTTGGCGGGGTTGGCGGGGTCGGCGGGGCCGGCGGGGCCGGCGGCGGTTCAGGTGGCACCGGCACCACGGGCGGCACCGGCGGGGTTGGCGGGGATGGTGGGGTCGGCGGGGTTGGTGGGGTGTTCAGCGCCGGCGGGTCTGGTGGGGCTGGCGGTACCGGTGGGGCCGGTGGCCCGGGTGCAATGGGTGGGAACGGTGGCACCGGCGGCGGAAGTGGGGTCGGCGGCGAAACCAGCTATGTTGGTGAACTATTCAGCACCGGTCCCGCCAGCGCCGCCGGGGCCGGCGGTGCGGGTGGGGCCGGGGGCAGCGGTGCCGGCTTTGGCGTCGCCGGCGGGGCCGGTGGTACGGGTGGGAACGGCGGTAGTAGCAGCGTCGAATTCGTCGCCGGCGGGACCGGAGGTGTGGGTGGCAACGGCGGCGCCGGTGATGTCGGGTCGGCGGGCGCGCCCGGCATGGCCGGCGGTACCGGCTTTGCGGGCGGAGCTGGCGGGGCCGGTGGCGATGGCGGCAGCGCCTTCTATGCCTCTGCCGGGGTGGGCGGGGCCGGCGGCCTCGGCGGCGCGGGCGGGGCGGGTGGTTCCGGTGGGTCCGGAGTGGGCCTGGGCAAGGCCGGCGGCGCTGGCGGTACCGGCGGGCCCGGCGGTAGCGCTGGCCCCGGCGGCTATGGTGGCTATGACACCAGCCCCTTCCCCTTGGCGCCTCCTTTCTATGGTGGTGACGGCGCCCCCGGAGCCGGTGGTATCGGCGGGGCGGGTGGGGTCGGTGGCGTCGGTGCCAGCGGCGTCCCCGGCAGCCCCGGTAGCCCCGGCGTCGGCAGCGCGGGCGGCGCCGGCGGTGACGGCGGGCCGGGTTAACCCGGCATCCGCACGTTGGGCGCGATTGGGGCACGTCGGCCCGTCTTGCGCGAGAAAACCGACTGCGAGCTGGGGTTAGCGTGGTGCGCGATACTGGGATCGAACCAGCGAGCTTTCGCGACTACACAAGCACTGCAGTTCTGGAAATCTGCTACTTGGTTGCCCTTGCTGTGCCGTGGAGTCTTGCGTTGCAAGTGCTGGTGATGGGCCTGCTCTAGATGTCGTGGCCATTGAGGCTCTGTCGCGCGCGTAGCTGCTCATGCAACCGTCCGTCTGGGCGCGCGGTGCTCGGGGCGACGATACTTTCGTCGCCGCTTAGGTAGCGGCGGTACAGCACTGGCGAAGAGCGCAGATGAATTGGCCGGCGCGTTAAGTAATTGCCGAATTTGGCTGATGTGTTAATTAATCGGCTGCGTTCGGGTACGGCCCCAAACTGTCGAAGTGAGGTGGCGGACTACTCGCGCACACCATCCGCACTTTATTACCATTAACGGCAGACCCGTCAGATCAGGGGTGGTTGATATGTCGTATGTGATCGCGGCGCCGGAGATAACGGCGGAGGCGGCATCGGATCTGGCAAGAATTGGATCGACCATCCGCGCGGCCAGCGTGGCGGCTTTGGCCCCGACAACCGGGGTGCTGGCCGCGGGCGCCGACGAGGTGTCGGCGGCCATCGCCACGGTATTCGACGCGCACGCCCACGCGTATCAGGCGCTCGGCGCACAGGCGGCGGCATTTCATAGCCAATTTGTGCAACTTCTGAATGCAGGTGCGGGGCAGTACGCCAGCGCCGAGGCCGCCAATGCGTCGCCGCTACAGACCCTGCAGCAGGATCTGCTGGGCGTGATCAACGCGCCCACCGAGGCGCTGCTGGGACGACCGCTGATTGGTAGTGGCGCGAACGGCGCGCCGGGAACCGGGGCAAACGGCCAGCCCGGCGGGATCTTGATCGGCAACGGTGGGGCCGGCGGCTCCGGCGGCGTCGCCCACCCCGCCGGAGGTAACGGCGGGGCCGCGGGGCTGTTCGGCAACGGCGGACCCGGCGGATCCGCCCAGGTCGGTTCGTCCGCCGTGGGCGGTAACGGCGGGGCTGCGGGACTGTTGGGCAGCGGCGGCGCCGGGGGAGGCGGCAGCATCGGCTTCGCCGGCGGGAGCGGCGGCGCCGGTGGGTTATTGGGCGGCATCGGCGGCACCGGCGGCAACGGCGGGCCCGCTAGTGGCGGCACGGGCGGGGCCGGCGGCGCTGGCGGGGCTGCCGGGCTGTTCGGCGCCGGCGGTGCCGGTGGCAACGGCGGATTCGGCCTCACCGGTGGGGCCGGCGGCATCGGCGGCGGCGGCGGCATGCTCTTCGGCTCCGGCGGCACCGGCGGGGGCGGGGCGCTCGGCAGCGGCTCCGGCGGGGGCGGCTCCGGTGGCTCCGGTGGCTCCGGTGGGCTGTTCGGCAACGGCGGCGCTGGCGGCGCAGGTGGAGAGGAAAGTGGTGGCGGCGTGGGCGGCGCCGGTGGAGGCGGCGGCAACGGCGGCTTCCTGTACGGGAGCGGCGGTGCCGGCGGCGTCGGCGGCCTTGCCCTCGCCGCGGGCGGTGCTGGTGGGGCTGGTGGGGCCGGCGGCATACTGTTGGGTTCGGGTGGCGCCGGTGGTGCCGGCGGGATCGGCGGCACCACCGGCGGCAATGGCGGTCACGGCGGCAACGCCGGCCTGCTCGTCGGCGGCGGCGGCGTTGGCGGCGCCGGCGCGGAGGCCCTTACCAGCAAAGGCGGTAACGGCGGTAACGGCGGCAATAGTGGGCTGATAGTCGGCAACGGTGGGAACGGCGGCAACGCCGGGACTGGTCTGCCGGCGGGTACTGCCGGTACCGGCGGTACCGGCAGCCTGCTCCTCCTCGGCGCACCCGGGAACAACGGGATGACCTAGCCAGGCGCGTCGATGGGAGTGGCGCCGATTAGCGATCGGTCCCTAGCAGGTCGTTGGGCACATATTGGGCGCGCCACTGGTAGTTCGCCCCAAAAACTTACTCTGACCTGCGCTGACGCTGGTGCGCGATATTGGGATTGAATCGGTCACGGCTTGCCAAACAGCGAGGATATTTTTCCGCCTACGAGGCGCTATCGCGCATCTAGCTGCTCATGCAACTGTCCGTCTATGCGCGCGGTGTTCGGGGCGTGGATGCGTTCGTCGCCGCTTAGGGAGCGGCGATACAGCCATAGCTAAGAGTGCAGACGAATTGGCTGGCGCGTCAATTAGTTGCCTAAATTGGCGGGCGCGTTAATTAATCGCGACGTTCGGATACAGCCCAAACTCGAAAGTCGAGTAGCGGACTACTCGTGCACACCATCATCACCTCATTACCATTGACGGCATACCCGTTAATAAGGGGTGGTGGATATGTCGCATGTGATTGCACTGCCGGAGACCTATCGGCCTCGGGAAAACGCGTCACAGCGAGTTTTCTGGACCACCGACGTGGCGGGTTGTCACACTCAGGGTCGGACCGGGAGGTCACCATGACAGCGATTGACTCGGGTATCACGCACCGCGAAAACGGCACACCGCCACCGGAGGTGCCGTTGAGCGATGTTGACTTGGGATCACTGGATTTCTGGAGTTGGGACGACGACCTCCGCGACGGGGCGTTCGTCACGCTGCGCCGCGAAGCGCCGATAGCGTTTTTCGAGGCTCCGCACATACCCGGATTCGAATCGGGCCCCGGACATTGGGCACTGACGTCGTTCGACCATGTGCACCATGCGAGTCGGCACCCGGAAGTGTTCAGTTCGATCCCGACCAGCGTGTCGTTGATCGAGATCGACCCGGCGATCGCGGAGTTCAGCGGATCGATGATCAACCTCGACGACCCGCGCCACCAGCGGCTGCGATCGATCGTCAACCGCGCGTTCACCCCCAAGATGGTGGCCCGCATCGAGGAAAGCGTACGTACCCGGGCGCGGCAACTCGTGAGCGACATGGTGGCCAACCACCCCGACGGACAGGCGGACTTCGTCGAGTCCCTCTCGGGTCCGCTTCCACTGCAGATCATCTGCGACATGATGGGCATCCCCGAAGCGGACCAGCACAAGGTCTTCCACTGGACGTCGGTCATCTTGGGAGCCGGTGATGAGGAGGTGACCACCGGCCACGACGAGGCGATTCAGGCGGTGCTTGACCTCGCCGCGTACGGCGCCCAGTTGGCCGAGTCCCGTCGGGCCGAACCCGCCGACGATCTGACCTCGAACCTGGTGCGGGCAGAGGTCGACGGTGAGCGGCTGTCGACTGCGGAGATCGCTTCGTTCTTCATCCTATTATCCGGTGCGGGCAACGAGACCACCCGCAACGCCATCAGTCACGGCATGGTGGCGTTGAGCCGCTACCCCGATGCGCGCGACAAATGGTGGGCCGATTTCGACGGCGTCGCCGCCACCGCGGTCGAGGAGATCGTGCGCTGGGCCACTCCGGTGATCTTCATGCGACGTAATCTCAACGAGGACGTCGAACTCGGCGGTGTGACGATGAAGGCCGGCGACAAGGTTTCGATGTGGTACAACTCGGCCAACCGCGACGAAACCAAGTTCGACAACCCATGGTTGTTCGACGTCACTCGAAACCCCAACCCGCACTATGGATACGGCGGCGGTGGAGTCCACTTCTGTCTGGGCGCCAACCTGGCCAGGCGGGAGATCCGGGTGCTGTTCGAGGAGTTGCACAACCGCGTCCCCGATATCGTTGCGGTCGAGGAACCGGCCATCCTGCGCTCGGCGTTCATCCACGGCATCAAGCGACTACCCGTCGGTTGGACGCCCGCGGGTCACTAAGTGGGTGCTGGCGGCAGCCCCAAGCTGGCTTCCCTCCCGGTTGGTTGCTAGGGCGTCGGCTGACCAGTTCACATGTAGTTCACGCCATCCGATCTGGTTCGTATAAAGCGCCTTTGAGCCATTTTCTTTGGGGATTTCCGTACAATCACTTTGCAGCAACACGGAACCTAAGGGGCTCCCATATTTGCTATTTCAGCATCCGCGCGGTCGCCGCTGAACATATCTAGCGCACGTCGCGCGGCCGGAACTGAATGCTGACCCGCGGGCCCACGACCGACGACGTTTTGGGGACCGCGTGCTCCCAGGTGCGTTGGCACGATCCACCCATCACCAGCAGATCGCCGTGCGCGAGCGGCAACCGCAGCGACGGGCCGCCGCCACGTCGCCGCATGGCAAATGTGCGGGTGGCCCCGAGGCTGAGAATCGCGACCATGGTGTCTTCGGAAAGGCTGCGACCGATGGTGTCGCCATGCCAGGCGACGCTGTCGGAGCCGTCGCGATAACAACACAATCCGGCGGTGGTAAACGGCTCGCCCAATTCAGCGGCGTAGATGTCGTTGAGCCGCCGTCGCAGCCGCGTTAGCGCGGGATGCGGCGGATCTTGGACGGCCAAATCGTGAAAACTCACCAGCCGGGGCACGTCGACCACCCGGTCATACATCTGCCGGCGCTCGGTTCGCCACGGCACGGTCGCCAGGAGCTGGTCGAGCAGGTCTTGACCAGCAGGGGGGCCAGCCGGGGGATCATCCGCCAGCCAGCCGGAACGGATCTCGATAAACGCGCCGTCCCGGAGTTGTCTGCGTTCGCTGTGCTCGAAGAGTGAGCCTTGTACCGCGATCTCCACGCCAGACAGTTTATCGCACATTCGTTCGATCAAATGTGTGGCGATGCGCCTTATGGGGACCACTGAGATAGCCGCGGCTACGGTTTTAGGCGTGGGTGTCGTTGAGCTGGGGACCAATTCCGAGGTCGGAGCGCTGCGGGTAGCCATCCTGCACCGGCCCGGCGCTGAGCTGCGCCGCCTCAACCCACGCAACAACGACCAGCTGCTCTTCGACGGGCTGCCCTGGGTGGCGCGGGCGCAAGAGGAACACGACCAGTTCGTCGACCTGCTGCGTTCCCGCGGCGTGGAGGTGCTGCTGCTGTCCGAGCTGCTGACCGAGGCGCTCGAGCACAGTGGGGCCGCCCGGGTGCAGGGGGTCGCCGCCGCAGTCGATGCGCGCCGACTTGGAACGCTTTTGGCGCAGGATGTTTCGGCCTATCTGCGTGGGCTGGACCCGGTTCGGCTGGCGCACGTGCTAATGGCCGGAATGACGTTCAACGAACTGCCGGTTGACGCGAGGACCGACGTTTCCCTGGTGCTTCGCATGCACCACGGCGCGGATTTCGTCATCGAGCCATTGCCCAATCTGGTTTTCACCCGTGACTCATCGATATGGATCGGGTCGCGGGTGGTGATTCCGACGCTGGCGCTGCGGGCGCGGGTCCGCGAGGCGTCGTTGACCGACATCATCTATGCCCATCACCCGCGGTTCACCGGGGTGCGGCGCGCCTACGAATCGCGCACCGCCCCGGTCGAGGGTGGCGACGTGCTATTGCTCGCCCCCGGTGTGGTAGCGGTGGGCGTCGGCGAGCGGACCACGCCGGCCGGCGCGGAGGCGCTGGCGCGCAGTCTTTTTGACGATGACCTCGCGAATACCGTGCTGGCCGTACCGATTGCTCAGACCCGGGCGCAAATGCATCTGGACACGGTGTGCACCATGGTCGACACCGACACGGTGGTGATGTACGCGAACATCGTCGACACACTCTCGGCGTTCACGATTCAGCAGACCTCCGATGGCGTGACCATCGGCGATGAAACGCCGTTTCTGGACGCTGCGGCCAACGCGCTAGGGATCGACAAGCTGCGAGTCATCGATACCGGCTTGGATCCCGTCATAGCCGAACGCGAGCAATGGGATGACGGCAACAACACGCTGGCATTGGCGCCCGGCGTCGTCGTAGCCTACGAGCGCAACGTGCAGACGAACGCGCGGCTGCAACAAGCGGGCATCGAAGTGCTGACCATCGCGGGATCTGAATTGGGCACCGGCCGGGGCGGGCCCCGCTGCATGTCGTGTCCCGTCGCCCGCGACTCGGTCTAAACGCGCCGCGAAAGTGCAACTGGCAACACATTTCCCGAGTGGAGCCGTCGGTAGTTGCACTTTCGCGGCGTGGAATGAACTAGCGCCAGCTGGGCAGCCAGATCTCCATGTTCCAAGTCTCTTGTGTGATGGGCAGACCGGTGAGCACCGGGAACAGCCAAGCGAAGTTCGTCACCACCGACGCCACATAACACGACACCGCGATCAGCCCCAGCGTGCGTCGTTCGGAGCGTTGGCCGCGCCGGTACTTGGCCGCCGGCCGGCGGGGATAGAGGATATCGCCGCAAATCAACGCGATGCCCATCACCAGGAACGGTGCCATCGTCGACGCGTAGAAGAAGTACATCTGGCGGTCAATGTCAGCGAACCAGGGCAGCCACCCGGCGCAATAACCAGTCAGCACAACGGCATACCGCCAATCCCGGCGAATCACCGCTCGCCAGGTGAGGTATCCCAAAACCGGGACGGCCAGCCACCACATGGCGGGGGTGCCGACCAACATTTCCGCCTTGACGCAGGACTCGGGGCCGCAACCGGGAACGTTCTGCTGATCAATGGCGTAGAGCACCGGCCGCAACGACATCGGCCAGCTCCACGGTTTGGATTCCCACGGGTGGTGGTTGCCCGCGGCATTCGTCAGGCCCGCGTGGAATTGGAAAGCCTTGGCCGTGTAATGCCAGAGCGAGCGAATCGCGTCGGGCATCGGCACAATCCCATGTGGACCGATCGTCTGACCGACCTCATGCCGGTCGATGGCGGTCTCCGACGCGAACCATGGCGCATAGCTGGCCATATAGACCGCGAACGGGATGAAGGCCAGCGCGTATCCAGTGGGGATCAGGTCGCGTTTCAACGTCCCCAGCCCGGGTCTTTGCACCTGGTATTGACGACGCGCCGCGAAATCGAATGCTAACGACATCGCACCGAAGAACACCACAAAGTACAAGCCGGACCACTTTGTCCCGCAGGCCAATCCGAGCAGGATCCCCGCCGAGAAGCGCCACCAGCGCACACCCAGCCGCGGGCCCCAGATGGTTTCGGCGCTGCGGCCCTCCAGCAGCGCGACGTGCATCCGCTGGCGAACCTGATCGCGGTCGACTATCAGCGCGCCAAACGCTGCGACAACGAAGAACGTGAGGAACCCGTCCAGAAGCGCTGTGCGGGCGGAGACGAAGCTGACGCCGTCGCAGATCAGCAGCACACCCGCGATCGCGCCTACCAACGTCGAGCGGCTGATCCGCCGGACCGTGCGCATCACCAGCGCCACCATCACCACGCCAAGCAGCGCACCGCTGAACCGCCAGCCCAATCCGTTGTAACCCAAGATGGCCTCGCCCACGGCGATCAGCTGCTTGCCGACTGGGGGATGCACGACCAGGCCGAACCCGGGGTTGTCCTCGACCCAATGATTGTGCAGCGTCTGCCAGGCCTGCGGCGCGTAGTGCTTCTCGTCGAAGACGGGCGTGCCGGCGTCGGTCGGCGAGCCCAGGTTCAAAAATCGGGTCACCGTCGCCAGCAGCGTGATCACTCCGGTCGCGATCCACCCGCGCACGCGATCGGTGGGCCCGAAATCTGCAACCGGAATCAGCGGACCAGGACTGACGATGGGTACTACACGCTCCTGCTCGGCGACCTCCATTGGCATAGAGCTTTCGCGTGGCGCAGCGGTCATCGCCTCGATCGTAGGCTGTCCGTCATGACAGCTGGTCGCCTGCTTCTCGGTGCGACCCCGTTGGGACAGCCCTCGGACGCGTCGCGACGGCTCGTCGACGCGCTCGGCAGTGCCGATGTGGTGGCGGCGGAGGACACCCGCCGGGTGCGGACTCTGGCCAAAGCGCTGGACGTCCGCATCGCCGGCCGGGTGGTCAGCCTGTTCGATCAGGTCGAGGCCGCGCGGGTGCCCGTGCTGGTGGGCGAGGTTGAAGCCGGTGCGACGGTATTGGTGGTCAGCGACGCCGGCATGCCCTTGATCAGCGATCCCGGTTACCGGTTGGTGGTGGCATGCGTCGAGGCGGGGGTTCGGGTGACCTGCTTGCCCGGGCCGTCGGCGGTGACCACCGCGCTCGCCGTGTCCGGTTTGCCGGCGGAGAAGTTCTGCTTCGAGGGTTTCGCGCCACGCAAGGCGGCGGCGCGCAGAACATGGCTCGGCTCGCTGGCCGGCGAGCGTCGCACCTGCGTGTTCTTCGAGTCGCCGCGCCGGCTGGCGGGGTGCTTGCGTGATGCCGTCGAGGTACTCGGCGGCGCACGTCGGGCAGTGGTCTGCCGGGAGTTGACGAAGGTGCACGAGGACGTGGTACGCGGGTCGCTTGACGAGCTGGCGGCTTGGTCGGCCGACGGCGTGCTCGGCGAGATCACTGTGGTGCTGGCCGGCGCGATTCCGCGGGCCGACCTGCCGTCCCTCGTCAGTGAGGTGCAGGAACTGGTCGCGGCGGGTGTTCGCGTCAAGGACGCCTGTGGTGAGGTGGCCGAGGCGCATCCGGGGGTACGTTCCCGCCAGCTCTACGACGCGGTCGTGAGATCGCGCCGCGAGGCCGCCGAATCAGGCGCACCCTAAACGCCGGGTCAGGGCAGGCAGAAGCCGATGATGCCGAGGTGCGGCGTGCATAACGGCGGGTGCGGGATGGCCAGCAGGTTCGGCAGTGGGGGCGGCCCCGGCAGCGCCGGTAGCGCCACCCCTGGTGGTAGCGAAGTGGGTAGTGGAGGTATCCGCGACAGGAGGGCCTGGAGGGCCTCCATGGGAGGTACACCCGCCGGTAGCGGCGGTACTCCCGCCGGTAGGGCCGGTAGGGCCGGCAGGGCAGGTAGACCATGGGGCAGAGCCGGTAGGGCGGGCAGGGCCGGCAGACCCGCCGGTAGTCCCGTCGGAAGACTCGTCGGTAGTCCGGTCGGTAGACCCGTCGGTAGGGCCGGTACACCGGCCGGTAGTGCCGGCAAACCCACCTTCGGTATCGCCGCTGCCGCTGCAGTCAGCGTATTGGCATTGACGCTGGCCGCCGCGGGGAGTGCGGCGACACTGGCCGTCGTGAGATTCTTCGGCAGGATGCCTGCTTCCTGCAGATAAACGATGGCTATGGCAGCAGTGCTGACGGTGCTAACGAGGCTGGTTCCAACGCCCACGACGCCTTGGGCGACCGCGACGGCCCCTTGGGCTCCTTGGACTCCGGCGGGTACGGCGGCGATGGTCTCGGCGGTGCCGAGGGCGTTAGTGATTCGGGGATCGTTGTAGACGTCGGAAATATTGGGTACGGTCTCGCCGCCCGGCAGCGTGACGCTACTAGCACCGGACTCCGGTCCGCTGACACCGGGCCCGGCCACCCCGGGCACCGCGCTTGCGGCTGACGAGTCGTCCGGCCCGGCGCCGAGGCCGGGCGCTATCACGTTGGCCGCTGTTGGAACCTGTGCCGGACCAGGGGCCGCCGGCGCCGCCTGCGCCACAGGCTCCGAAGGCCCGGCCGCCGCCGGCTGCGCCGCTCCCGGCGGGGCGTCTGGAGCCGGGATCAGGACAGCCGCCAGGCGCTGACATCCGCCGCCGCATCCTGCACTCGATGCCGGAGTTGAGATCGAACTGATCGGCAGTACCGCCAGCGTTCCGCCCAGCATGGCGGCCGCCGCGGCGCCTATCACGGCGATTCTCATCAACGATCCCTCCAGCAGTTGACGTGCGATCGGCACACCTCAGCATTCTCAGCTCCCGAGCTTAAGCTTGCGCGGTCCGCGATGTGCGAAATTCGCCAAATCCCCCAGCTTGCAGAGGTTGGTAGGTTACCTAACCAACACGTGCTGCACGGGCCGTGGACGGCATCCCGATGATGGGAGCCGCCTTATGCAGGCATTCTTCCCATTCGGCGTCGGGATGGGAGTCGGCGGTTATTCCGCCGCCGACCCCGAGCACCGCGCCACCTTGAGTGTCGAATTCGACGGTACGGATCGCGACGTTCAGCTCGCACCCGGCCAGCGGGGAAGCCAAGCCGACGGTGCCGCAATATATCCCGCGGCGGTGCTGCTCCCATTGGGCAATCAGATGACGGGCACGCAGCTTGGGTGTCCCAGTGACCGAGGCCGGCGGGAAGGCGGCCTCCAGCAGGGCCGAGGTCGGCAGATCGGCGTGCACCCGCGCCGAAACCGTGGACACCAGGTGCCACACCCCGGGAGCCCGCCGGACAACCAGCAGCTCGGGCACGGTGACGGTGCCGGTGATCGCGACCCGGCCGAGGTCGTTGCGGACCAGGTCCACGATCATGATGTTCTCGGCCACCTCTTTGGCCGAAGCCCGCAGTGCCGATGGCCAGGCGTCCAAAGGCAGGGTGCCCTTGATCGGGCTCGACATGACCAGGCTGCCACTGCGCCGCAGGAACAATTCGGGAGACAACGACGCCACCGCACCCCACGGTCCAGCGACGAAGGCCGCCCGGGCCGGCGAGGTGCGTGCGACGCCGTCGATGAAGAAGTCCAGCGGTGACCCGGTGACGGTCCCGGTGAATTGCGTGCAAACACACGCCTGATAGACCTCGCCGGCGCGGATTGCCTCCAGGCAGGCCAGCACCCCGCCGCGGTGTGCCTCCCGGTCAGCTGTGCCCCAGTCGATCCGGCAATCGTGTGCCGGTGCCGGTGGCGCTGCCAGGGCGGCGGTCAGCCAATCCGGCATCGGCGCACCGGACAGGCTCTCATACCACCACTGCCCGTCGCGGTCGCGACGCAGCACGCAGTCGGTCCAGCCGCCGGCGGCCTCCGGGATCCGGTTCGGCCGCCCGTCGGCGCTGGGGTCCGGGTAGGACAGGTACCCGACCCAGCCACCGCCAACCGCTGCGGAACCGGCGGCATCGGGCGGGCCCTGCCGAACGGCGAATGTCTTGTCGAGGTCCACCGGTTGCACTGAAAGACTCGGTGCGATCACCGCCAGCGAACCGAACCAGTCGCCCGTCAGCGCGGCCGGCCGCGGCAGGGCGAGCCGGCTGGTGGCGTCACCCACCGCGCGCAGCACGCGCGGCGCCCCGCCCAGATCGCCGAGCCGGTCGATTCGCATCGCCCTAGCTTGACAGAAGCGGGGATTTTCGCACCCTGCCGTGCCGCGTGCCGCCCTTGAGCCAGACGTACGAGCCGGGTTTGGCGGCCTCGCGCCGGATCGACCAGAGCGTGCTTTTGCACACCGCTTCCTTGATCGACGCGCCGGCTCGTCCGGCCACCACCAGGTTCACCGGGGTGTCGTTGGTGTGCGAGAGCTGAAAAGTTCCGCGGGCCCGGCCCAGGCTGATGCACTGACCGACGAATGCCTGGTTGAGCAGTGCGGGCGTGCTCTGCGCGATGCGGCTGAGCACGGTGTTGGCCGCCTGCGCGGCCAACGGCAAGGCGGCCTGGCAGCTCATCCGCAACGGCTGGCCCGACGGCGCCGCGGCGTCACCGGCGGCGACGATCCGCTCGTCATCGATGCTGGTCAGCGTCTCGTCGGTGAGCAGTCGGCCAAGGGCGTCGGTGCTGAGCCCGCTGCGGGTGGCCAGATTCGGTACACCAAACCCGGCCGTCCACACGGTGGCAGCGCTGGGCAGCGTCGCGCCGTTGGTCAACACCACCGCGTCCCAGCGGACCTCCTTGGCGGCAACGGATTCCAGCACGTTGACGCCGAGCTTGCGCAGCCGCTCGGCCACCGACCGCCGGCCACGTTTACTCAGCGAGGACCCGAGGATGCCGCCGCAGACCAGAGTCACCGGGCGTCCTTGCTCGGCCAGCTCGGAAGCCGTTTCGATGCCGGTCAGTCCGCCGCCGACGACGGTGATGGGCGCGTTCGCAGAGGGCAGGTCGGCCAGTGCGTCGCGTAGCCGTTGCGCGCTTTCCAGGTCGGCGACGGAGTGTGCGAATTCGATCGCGCCGGGCACCTTGGACAGCGCGTCGGGTATCGCGCCGGTGCTGCCAACGGCGTAAATCAGGTAGTCGTAGGTCAATTCGTCACCCGAGGCCAGCAGAATCCGCCGGGCACCGGTGTCGATGTGGTCGGCATTGTCGACCACCAGCCGGATGCCGTCCCCGAGCAACGCCGCGTAATCGACCGTCGCGGCGTGGGTGTCAGCGACCAACTGGTGCAGGCGGATTCGCTCGACGAAGACCGCCCGCGGGTTTAACAACGTGATGTCGACATCTGGGCGCTGCCGCAGATGATTGGCGGCCAACGTTCCGGCGTATCCGCCGCCGACGACGACCACGTGGGTTCTTTGGTTGGACTGGGCCATCTCGGTCATTGCGTTCTCCTGTTCTCGCGGGACTTATGCCTTTGAGACACCGCAGACCGGCCAGGCGTGACAAGCGGAGTGGCAATTGTGAGCTGTCTCACTTGTGTCGTCGACCTAGACGCCCGTTGGCAGCCCAGCCGTCCCGATTGGGCGGCGACCGCCGGTGGGCGAGGAAGCCTGTTTATGAGGAGATCAAGACTGACAGTCCGATTATTGCCAGCAGTTTGAGCGGATTAGTATGAAAACTACCGATAAAGGCACATCATTGGTATGGTCGCATTCGGCGGTGCCGCGATAGCCGCGGCTCGCGTCCGCGGTGGCCCGTTAGGAGCAGGCAAGATGGAATCCGGGCGGATGGCGGTCAACAGAGCCATCAGTTGGCGCCGAAACGGGTTCGCCGACGCTGAGCCAACCAAAAACCATGGTTTCCGGCCGACCGCGCACAACGAGCAAGCTTTGGTCGACTGACGTGCTGTTACGGCTTTCTTCTTGCTCAGACCGCAAGTCGTGTAACGCTTTACATTACAGATTGGCAGCCGAAAAGTGACTAGCGTTTCATCCTCGAACCCGACCCTCAGCCGGGGTCTACCTGCCGACCTGGGCAACCACCGTTCTGGTGTTTCTGTGCAACTTGTGCAGGCAGCGCGGCAGCTTCGTCGTGCTGCTGGGATCGGTACCACGCCGGCGGTGGTCGGCTAGCAATGAGCACGGAGCAGAACGAGTCCACAGGGCCATCGTCATCGTCGCCGTTTGAGGTGAATGATCTCCCGATCGGTCTACTCGACATCGAACTAAGCACGCCGCCGACAGAACTGGTCGGCGACACGGCCATGTTCCTGCTGCGTCCCGAGCAGGGACCGCCCGCGGCGGTGTTGAAGGTGGCGCGTGGCCTGAGGGCCGCCGAACTGCGCACGCAGCGGCGCGTGCTCGCCGAACTCACCATCCACCAGGGACTCGACGAAGAATGGCGTGAACTGCTGCCGCGGATCCTGGCTTTTGACGAGCGCAGCAATGCGACCGTGTCTGTGGAGTCCTATCGGCCGGGAATGGATCTGGCGGAGGTGTTGGCGCGCCACCCGGACCGTGTTGAGGAGTTGACCGCCGCGGCCCTGAGCGCCATCGCGCCGCTGCACCGGCGGACTGCGACGTTTGTTGTCGTCGACAACGTCTGCCTTTTGCGGCGATGGGTCCTCCAACCACTGGCGGGTCTCACGGACATGTGCCGGCGGCTGGATCCCAACCGGGTTGGGCAGGTGGATCGGCTTGGAGCGCTGTTGCGGCAGGCCGTCGTTCGTCGGCGTCTGCCAGTCAGCTGGACGCATGGCGACTACACCCCCGGGAACGTCCGGATGGCCGACGTGCAGGGTCCGGTCACCAGCATCGTGGACTGGGGCGGTGCGCGGCCGGGTCAGCCGGCGCTGATCGATGAGTACCTGATGATCCTGATGGTGAGCTGTCAGGTGGAGCAAGCCGATCTGGCCACAGTCGTCAGTCAGCGGATACGGGCGGGCGGCCTCGCAAACCGCGAACGTAATGCGCTGCGTGCCGCTCGCGACCAAGCGGACGCGGACATCGGCGACGGTGAATGCCTTGACGAGCGCGTTGCCGTTGTGCTGACTTGGCTGCACCAAGTCGCGGACTTGTGGCGGAAGCGTGCCACCCATCCAAACCATCACATTTGGTGGGCCACCAACGTGGTTCCCGTGCTTGACGCTGTCGCTGCGTGGCGCGGATGGCCCTGGCCCGAGTAGCAGTCGTGCCCACCTGCGCTCACCATTGGGCGCAAGGTGCCGACCGATAGCTCTCATTCGGGGAACACATCGGTGTCAAATCAAACCGGCATCCGTCTGACATTTACTGCAAACTAGGGATGACGAACAGGGTAATCAGGATAGTCATCCGCAACATGAAACCCAGCCCAAATCCGGTTCACGGCACGTTGTGGTCTCACTGTTTTGCCAATTTCCTGTTTCGATCCCCTTTCCATTGCTATTGTGCCGTTCATGGCGGATGCGCAGGTACGTGATACTGGCCCACACGACTATCCTCTCGACGCCGCTGGCTTGGACGGCGGCCGGCGGGTTGAGCGGCGCCGTAGTGGGAGTGCCGGCGATTCACCGATGGACATTCTGATGCGGTTGCCTGCTGTGGTGGTGTTGGAGCGGATTCCGGTTCCCTCGCTGGCCATGGCGCGTGACGGAATTCTTCTGTTTGCGAATTCTTCGTTTGCTGACATGGTGGGTTACCGGCAAGACTCGTTGGTGGGGTTAGCGTTCCCGGAGATCTTCGATACCGCGCCGGCCGTGGTAACCGCGCTTTCTGGGGTCGATGCGCTGGCGAATCTGGTGGTGGAGTTGCGGCATAGTGAGGGTTGGACGGTGCGGGCCAGGATGAGCAAGTCGGCGCTGGTGCGGTCCAATGACCCGGTTGTGCTGGTGACGTTTGAGAATTTGACTGAGCGGCTGTGGGTGGACGAGAGCTAGCGCGATTGGTGTACTCGCTCAGGGATTCGGTTAGTCACTTCATGTGATCGTTGCCGTCTGCTGCCACACACAGACTGAAGGTCAACCGTGGTGGGCGTCAACCGTGGTGGGCTAGGGGTCGGTGTGCGTTGAGGCGGTGGCGGTGGTTTCGAGGTCACGCGAGGCTGCCTCAGTGGAAATTTTCTTCACGGCGAGTGCGTGGCGTCGGTTGATGAATTGGGTGAAGTAGTCGATTCGGTCGGGGTTGGTGAAGCTGGGTAGTGCGAGTATCCATGCTTTTTTGAGGTTGTCGAGGTGGTGCTCGGGCTGGTCGAGGTCGCTGATGCGCCGGATCCCCACCCACAGCGCCACCAGCATTTTTGCGATGTCTTCGGGATCGTGGTGGTTGACGATGTCGCCCTCGGTGGCTGCTTTTTGGATGAGGGTGGTGACGGTTTCGATCCATGATTGCCACGGTGCGCTGGTGAGGGAGGTGTTATCCAGGGTGTCGAGCAGTCGGATGCCGGCTCGGGACACCTCGTTTTGGGTGTCTTGAACGGCAAGCAGATAGACCAGGTCGATCACTGTTTCTAGTCCCGACATTTTGCGGGCGACCAGCTCGGTGACGGCTGCGCGGTTCATCTGTGTGAGGTCGTCGATGATCGCTGCGGCCAGTGCTTGCTTAGACGCGAAGTGAAAATACATCGCGCCTTTGGTGAGTTCGGCCTCGGTGAGGATGTCATCGAGGCTGACCATGCTGTAAGGGCGCTGGGCGAACTGGCGTGATGCGGCGGCGATGAGTCGTTGGCGTGTGCTGCCGACTGGTCGTTCGTTGGTCTCGGTCATCACCCTCCCGCCTCGTCGCGGTTGCTCCGTACCGGGATTACGTCACGCGTAGGCAATGCCGCGCCGAGTCAGTCTCCTGGACGATAGACCCCCCCGGGGGGTTATCGTCCAGTGCTAACACGCCCCGCGGCTCCAGCGGGTACTCCACGTTAACTTGTTAGTTCGCGACTGTACTAGAAGACTGCCAGTTTGTTAACAGGAGTACATCTCGACGTCCAGTATGTATGTTGTCGATGTGGGTGCATAGTCAGTATCTTCAAGTCGGACTGGGCGCTGCCGCAAACACGGCGCCGTCTTCGCATCGGCCTGATTCATCAGGAGGGACATATGTCGTTCGTGCCTAACGAGTCAGAGACGCCGACGCCCGCGCCACGCACATCCAACGGGCGGTTGCTCGCCAGCCCCTCGAACGACGCCCATAGCCGCGACGGCGCTGGCTTGGACCGCAGTCGGCGGGTTGAGCGGCGCCGTAGTCGGAGTACCGGTTATTCACCGATGGACATTCTGATGCGGTTGCCTGGTGCGGTGGTGTTGGAGCGGATTCCGGTTCCTTTGCTGGCTATGGCGCGTGACGGAATTCTTCTGTTTGCAAATTCTTCGTTTGCCGAGATGGTGGGTTACCGGCAAGACACGTTGGCCGGGTTGGCGTTCCCGGAGATCTTCGATACTGCGCCGGCCGTGGTGACCGTGCTTTCTGGGGTCGACGTGGTGGCGAATCTGGTGGTGGAGTTGCGGCATAGTGAGGGTTGGACGGTGCGGGCCAGGATGAGTAAGTCGGCGCTGATGCGATCCGATGATCCGGTTGTGTTGGTGACATTTGACAATTTGACGGATCGGCTGTGGATTGACGAGCGACCGCGCGGTTGGTGAGGTCGGTCAGGAGCTGGGGTGGCCTGTTGGCTGGCGTAGGGATTCGCGGGCGAGAAACTCGCGGAAGTAGGCCAGTGATGTGTCGGCCACGATTGCTGGGAGGAGAAGTTCCAGGGATCCGGTTAGTCGCTTGATGTGATCGTTGCCGTCTGTTGTCTTGGCGAACAGTTGTGCACCGAGCATGGCGTTGAGGATTGATTCGCTGACCACGTGGGGATCGATGCCTTCACGGAGGTCGCCTTCGGTGCTTGCGCGTGCGGCTTGGGCCGTCATCGCGTCCAGTCGACTATTCCAAACCTGGGCGGCTGTGCTGTTGAATTCGGCCAGTCCGCGCGTGAGTTGTTCCGCTGTGCGGGCGGCTTTATCGGAGACAAGGAGGTCTGTGACGACGAAGACGCCGTGGATCATGTTCTCGAGCGCGGGCGAGGATGATTCGCAGACATTGCGGAATGCGTCGAGGGTTAGATTGCTGCCTTGTTCGATGATTGCGGTTGCCAGCGCGTCTTTGGAGTCGAAGTGGTGGTAGAGGGCGCCCTTCGTCATTCCCACGCGTTCGATGATCTCGCCTAGCCCTGCGGCCGCATACCCGACCTCGCTGAACAAATCCATCGCGGCATTGAGGATCTTTTGGTGGGTGGCTTCAGACCGGGCTTGGGGCACCATCGTTCTTAGACCTCCGAAGTGCGGTTGACGTGTGTTTGCGCGTCGCCAATCGGCGTTACGTATGTGTTCTCCGTGGCTGAAGGCTAACAGTGGCGCGACTCGCGGCGGTGGGCACCGAGGCGGCGGCAGTGCTGTGGGGTCATAGTGAGAGTGCCTCAGTGGAAACCTTTTTCACGGCGAGTGCGTGGCGTCGGTTGATGAATTGGGTGAAGTAGTCGATTCGATCGGGATTGGTGAAACTGGGTAGTGCCATTATCCACGCATTTTTGAGGTTATCGAGGTGGTGCTCGGGCTGGTCGAGGTCGCTGATGCGCCGGATCCCCACCCACAGCGCCACCAGCATTTTCGCGATGTCTTCGGGATCGTGGTGGTCGTCGTCATCGTCACCCTCGGTGACTGCTTTTTGGATGAGGGTGGTGACGGTTTCGACCCAGGATTGCCACAATGTGGTAGCCAGTTCGGTGTTATCCAAGGTGTCGAGTAGTCGGACGCCGGCTCGGGCCACCTCGTTTTGGGTGTCTTGAACGGCAAGCAGATAGACCAGGTCGATCACTGTTTCCAGTCCCGACATCTTGCGCGCGACGAGCTCGGTGACGGCTGCGCGGCTCATCTCGGTGAGGTCGTCGATGATCGCCAAGGCCAGTGCTTGCTTAGACGCAAAGTGAAAATACATGGCGCCTTTGGTGAGCGCGGCCTCTGCGAGGATGTCATCGAGGCTGACCATGCTATAAGGGTGCTGGGCGAACTGGCGTGATGCGGCCGCGATGAGTCGTTGGCGTGTGCTGTCGGCTCGTCTTTCGCTGATCTCGGTCATCGCCCCGCCTATATCGTCGCGGTCGATGCGCCACGGCAATTCCGCTGCCGAGTCAGCTTCCCCGATGAGGGACCCGCCGGATGTACGGCCCACGCTGACACGCCGGGCGGCGACGCTGTGTCCGTCGATGTCTTCTTCAGGGCCGCGGTCTGCTTTCGAGTCAGTAGCCCGCGGATACTCATGCTTGGCATGGTACTAGTACACCGCGAGTGTGGACATATCAACATAATCATACTATAAGCATGCTTGCAGATATCAAACTGGCTTAATCCGTACCGTGTCGGCGGCATTGGGATTTTTGGCGGGCGGCGTCAGCCTCAGGTTAGGGCGACGACGGTGGTGAGGTCGAGTGAGAGTGCCTCAGCGGAAATTTTCTTCACGGCGAGTGCGTGGCGTCGGTTGATGAATTGGGTGAAGTAGTCGATTCGGTCGGGGTTGGTGAAGCTGGGTAGTGCGAGTATCCATGCTTTTTTGAGGTTGTCGAGGTGGTGCTCGGGCTGGTCGAGGTCGCTGATGCGCCGGATCCCCACCCACAGCGCCACCAGCATTTTTGCGATGTCTTCGGGATCGTGGTGGTTGACGATGTCGCCCTCGGTGGCTGCTTTTTGGATGAGGGTGGTGACGGTTTCGATCCATGATTGCCACGGTGCGCTGGTGAGGGAGGTGTTATCCAGGGTGTCGAGCAGTCGGATGCCGGCTCGGGACACCTCGTTTTGGGTGTCTTGAACGGCAAGCAGATAGACCAGGTCGATCACTGTTTCTAGTCCCGACATTTTGCGGGCGACCAGCTCGGTGACGGCTGCGCGGTTCATCTGCGTGAGGTCGTCGATGATCGCTGCGGCCAGTGCTTGCTTAGACGCGAAGTGAAAATACATCGCGCCTTTGGTGAGTTCGGCCTCGGTGAGGATGTCATCGAGGCTGACCATGCTGTAAGGGCGCTGGGCGAACTGGCGTGATGCGGCGGCGATGAGTCGTTGGCGTGTGCTGCCGACTGGTCGTTCGTTGGTCTCGGTCATCACCCTCCCGCCTCGCGGTTGCCCCGTACCGAGATTACGTCACGCGTAGGGAATGCCGCCGTCGAGTCCGTACTGTCCACGATAGACCCACGTGGTATGTGCCCAGTGTGCTGACACGCCTCCGGGCGGCGTCATGTGCATCGGTTTCTCCGTAAGGTCCACGGTCTGCTCTAACTGGTGTTCTCGCCCGCACTTATGTCATTCATGTTACTCGTGTACTGATGGTGCGGTTTTTACCTACCAGCGTGACTATGCGGTATGTATGCTCCCCCCTAGCTGCATTATCGGTATATACATACGGTCACACCCAGGCGCGCCGGCAACCGTAGCCCGCCGCCTGCGGTCGGGCCGCTTCCCTTAGGAGGAGCACATGTCGATCGTGACGATACAGCCGGAGAGCGTGCTTGCGGAGGGCGTGCATGACTGCCGCTTTGGGGGCGCTAGTACGAAAGGCAGTCGGTGGATCGAGCGGCGCCGAACTGGGAGCCCCGGGGATGCACCGGTGGACATTCTGACGCGGTTGCCTGCCGTGGTGGTGTTGGAGCGGATCCCGGTTCCTTCTCTGGCTATGGCGCGGGACGGCATCATCTTGTTTGCGAATACAGCTTTTGCCGAGATGGTGGGGTACGGGCAGGATCGGTTGGCGGGGGCGGCGTTCCCTGAGGTTTTCCATACCGTGCCGCCGGAGTTGTGTGCGCTCTCTGGCGTCGATGCGCTCGCGAATCTGGTTGTGGAGCTGGAGCACTGTGAGGGTTGGACCGTGCGGGCCAGGATGAGTAAGTCGGCGCTGATGCGTTCCGATGATCCAGTTGTGTTGGTGACGTTCGAGAACTTGACCGAACGGCTGTGGACGGACGAGCGATAGCGTCCCCTGGGGTTTGACCCTGTTTTTTACAACGCAGGATTAGGCTGTTTTGTCGTCTGAGTGGCGCGATTTGCGCCCGAACCAGTCGCCGACGGCGAGCTCAGGAGTCGGCCTCGATAGCGCCGCGATAGTGCGCCGTTAGCGACGATCAGCGCGGTCCTTTCGAGCGTGCACGCCGCGGCGGGCTCCTCCAGGTCGGCGGGTGGCGGCGATCGGTGTTGGCGCTGGCAGGGCCTGGCGTTCCGTGCCAGGGCACAATGTCAGTTGGTGATCTGGGGCCGTCGTGTTCGTGAGCATCGGAGTTGTTGTTGGTTATTGGTAGGTTGTCTCGCGGCTGGGGGATACCCACGGTCTTGAGTCTGCCTGGGCTTGTGTTGGCCTTGGCCTGGCTGGCGATAGGCGTGCACGTCCACGGATGGGTAACCGCATTAGATGCTCCGACTGCGTCTTGGATCGGAAACAACCTCCATCGATCTCACGGTTTCGACGAAGTGTCCTGGATAACCGCACGGCTCGGCAACCCCGTCACGGTTGCAGTGGCCGGACTAATCGGCGGAGCACTGCTCGCCTGGCGTGCTCGTTCAGTGAGGCCGGGAGTCGTAGTGATTGGCACGGTCGCCGGGGCTGTGCTCGCCAGAACCGTGATCGGGGCGATCATTTACCGCCCAGTGACCGAAGCGGAAATCCAAGCAGGATCGCAATTGAGTGCCGAACATCATCCGTTTCCGTCCGGGCATGTGGCCGGGATCGGCGCGCTGCTGGGAATCATCGCCGTGTGCATCGCGATCGGGCGGAGCCGTATTGTGCACGTCCTGGCGACGGTTTTGGTGGTTGGTGGCGTGGTGATCGTTGCCTTCAGCCGGTTGTACCTTGGCGTTCATTGGCTCAGCGATGTCATTGGGGGAGCGCTCCTGGCCGGGGTGTTCGTTATCCTCGGTACCCTTTGCCTTGACGGCCCCGCTTGGCAGCGGACCCTCCACCCCACGACCCGCCCACCATCCGATGACGCTCAGCGCCGTGACCGCGCAGAGAAAGTCAGCTAGCTAGGGATCTGCCACGCCAGCCGGTGACTTCAGATCTCCGATCCGGTAGACGCCGCGGGCCCACCCAAACTGGTTGTCCGGTCAAGGCGAATTGAAGGACTCGTGGTGGTCGCAGCTGCACCCCTGGCGTTTTCACGTCGACCACATCCTGACTCGTTGGGGCGGCTCTCGTTCCGTCGAAGTTTTCTGCCGGTCGACGCGGTCTGTTCTGCACATGACATCTTGACTATTTAGATGCTTTGCCAAGGAATCAAAGACTGATAGTCGTGTTGATACTTTCTGATGTGCCAATTAGTATGTAAGCTGCAACACGAATGCATCATCGGTATGGTCACACTTAGGGGCTGCCGCCGGTAGCCGCGGCCCGCCTCCGCGCCGGCCTGGTAGGAGCAACATGGACCTTAGGCAGACGGCAGTTAATGCGCTGAGCTATCAACTGGGTAGCGCCCCAAAGCTTAGGCCGCCCGAGGGTCGGCAAACAGGATCGGGACACCGGTCTGCGAATGTCCAGGCGGTGGCGGGTTGTACTGGCCGCGCGCGTACACGGAGATCTTGCGGCGGCCTCATCGGCGATTCTGCCTCAAACCGGTTGCCGCCGTCCATAATTCACCGTCAGACTGGAGATCGCCGATAATGCGCACCCTCGTCACCGGCGCTGCCGGATTCATCGGTTCCACCCTCGTTGACCGCCTGCTGGAGGAAGGACATCAGGTGACAGGGGTCGACAATCTCAGCGCCGGCACCCCCGCCACCAACTTCGACTCGGCACGCCGATACAAAGGCCCCGGCCGTTTCACTTTCGTCGCGGTGGACGTCAGGCACCCCGAGCTGTCCCACACAGTGGCGCGCTCCAACCCCGACGTCGTGTTCCATTTGGCCGCCCAGGTCGACGTGCGCCGCTCTGTTGATGATCCGCTATTTGACGCCCGCAACAACGTACTGGGCACCGTCAACCTGCTGGAAGCGAGCCGGCAGGCGCGAGTACCGCGGATCGTCTTCGCGTCCTCGGGAAGCGCCCGCTACGGTTCGTCGGCCACCTTGCCCGCCACCGAGGACACTGCAGTGGACCCGCTTTCCCCGTACGCGGCGGCCAAGGTCGCCGGCGAGTTGTACATGCGCGCCTACGCCGGCATGTACGGGCTAGCACCCATCTGTCTGGCACTGGCCAACGTCTATGGGCCACGCCAAGACCCGCACGGGGAAGCCGGCGTGGTCAGCCTCTTCGGCAGTGCGATGATCTCCGGCCGTCCCACCACCATCTACGGCGACGGCAGCGCCACCCGCGACTACGTCTACGTCGACGACGTCGTGACTGCCTTCCTGTGCGCCGCGGAAGCGCCGATCACGACGACCGGCACCTTCAACATCGGCACCGGCGAACAGACGACAACCACCGAGCTGCACGACCTGATCGCTGAGGTGGTCGGCGTGTCGCGTGCGCCCGATCACGCCGAGGCCCGCACCGGCGAGATTCATGCGAGCGCATTGGACTCGACCCGCGCGGGCCGGGTGCTCGGCTGGAAACCCGACACCGACCTCACCGAAGGCATCAAGCGCACCGTCGACTGGCTGCGCGGCATCCTCGATTCCCAACCGATCTGCTCCTGAGAGCGCCAAATGCGATCCCGGACCATCCACGTCACACCGTTATCTGCGCCCACTGTCACGGCGCCCGTAGCATCTACTCCCATGGCTGGCGGAGATGGAAATCATGACTATCTGTTCGCGATCTACGAGCGGCTACGGGCTGAACGGGGCCCGATCCGGGCGCTGGACTTCGGGTGCGGATCGGGGCAACTCATAACCCGCGCGGGCGAACGAGGGTTCGACGACTTCCTGGGCGCCGACACCTACTACGGCGACGAGCCGGGATACGCCGGTACCATGTCGAGCATCGCGGCGGACACCGCCAATCGGATCGTGCGTGTCGCCGATGATGGGAAACTGCCTTTCCCGGACCAGCATTTCGACTTCGTGTGCTCCAACCAAGTATTCGAGCACGTCCACAACCTGGGGCCGGTGTTGGACGAGCTGGCTCGTGTCACCAAACCGGACGGCGTGCATGTTCACGTGTGGCCCACGCGGGAAATTGTCATGGAAGGCCACCTGGGGGTCCCGCTCTATCACAGGCTGCCTGCGCGCTGGCGTGAACGGTACGTTCGCTGGTTCTACGAGCGGGGGATCGCGATGTGGATTGAAAAGCACGCCTCTTTCGACGAGTGGTGGGGGGACCTCGGGACGTTCATGCGGGATGAGGTCTGCTACCGGCCGTGGACGGAGTTTGAGGCGGCGTTTCGTCGGCGTTTCGAAGTTCGGCGACGGGAGCAGGACAAGTTGTTGTTCCATCTCGGGCAGCGCCGGTCGAAGCCTTTCCGGGTAGCCGCTCGAGTGTTCGCTATCCTTCCTGTCTGGCTTGTGTCTGCGATGGAGCTGAGGCGCGCGGGCGCGGCGGTCGAGTTGCGCCTGATCCGGCCACCGTCGTGATTCGAATTACGGGCCGAGCGAGTGGCCTGCTCGCGGCCTGACCATCGGCGGGCTTTCACACTGTCTGCACAGCTGCCGAGGCAGCGCCAGCATCACCAGCAGCAGCACCACCGCAGCGTCGCGGGCGAATCTCATCATCGTGCGAACAGTCCCACAGCTAATCGAGCAAATGTGTACGTCAGGCCCCCGTATGGGATGTCGACCCCCGTCCCGACGCGACGCCGGCCGAAGGTCCAGGCTCATTCCGCCAACACGAAATCGAAGAATTTCCCCGGTCGGTGTTTGTGCGGATGACCGCCGAGACCTACCATGCGGCAGGACTCAGGTGGGGAACCGCCATCTCAAAATTCCACGAAGACAGGGGCAACCTCGCGCTGAAAGCGCCGATCTGGTAGGCACCGGTCCCGTCGCGGCCCGTCTGCGCCAACGACATCGGCGGGGCGTTGAAGGTGTGGGTAGCGTTGGGTTTGTGCTGCGCCCAGGCGACCTGCACCCAGATGGTGTAGTGGCCCGACGGCAGCGACGTCAGGACGAATGTGTCGGTGTCCGTGATCGGCGTTGGGTCGCCTGCGGGCGTTGATGTGGCGTATTTGCCTTGGACGAAGCCGCCCCAGTTGTAGGGCGGTCCGTAGCTCGCCGCGCCCAGCGAAAGGAAGCTGTAGGCCGAGACGACTGCCTGGACGATGTTGTTGGACTGGTTGCGGACCTGGTAGATGATCTGCCAATTGTCATAGGCCGGGGCGACACCCCAGTTCGTCCACGTCACCGTTACGTTGCTGCCCGAGACGGCCGCGGCCGCGGAGTACCTGTAGCCGCTGTACATCATCAGCCGCAGATAGACCTCGTAATCGCTGTCGCTCAAAGGGGCGGCGAGGCCCGATAGTCCACCGCTCGTGAGGGTCGATCCCACCAGCGATACGTTGTAGTTGACCACTTCCTGCATAGCGGTGGGCAGGAACGAGGTGCTGGTTTCCTCGCTGCCGTAATAGTTGCACCACTCGGTCAGAAACGGAGCCTTGGTCCAATGGCTGAGATAGGCCTCGGCGAGTGGCGTGTTGTCGTAGTAATCCCCCGGGTATCCCCATCCGATGAAATATTGGTCCTCGTCTCCCAGACCGTCGTAACGAATGCCCGGCGGAATGGCGGGCTCGGTGGTGGAAGCAGTCGATTGACCTGAGAAGTTGGTGCCCAGCACCATTTGCCTGACGAATTCCGGGTGTGACGCCGTCACGATCCTCGTGTTCGGAAACGCGGCGACGTGGTAGCCGATTATTGCCGTGACGTTGGCCATGGTCAGGACGTCGGCCCAGGTGTTCATGTAGTAGCCGAGTTGGGCGATGGTTTGGTCGGGCGCCGGGCACGACAACCCATAAAGGTCGCGCTCGGCGCTGCAAACCATTTGCGACCAATCCCCGTACCCAGAAATCTCGAACCAGGAGAGGCGTTCGTCGTTGTCGTAGCGGTTCCCTATCGCTGTGATCAGGTTCTGGACGCAGGCCAGGTAGTTGGGGTTGTTCCAGACGGGGAAAGTGGCGGTACCACCGCTGCCGCTGGACGTCATGGTGGCGCCGGAAACACTGGTGAGCCAGCCGGGCATGGCGGTGTCGGGGCCGAAGCCCGGGGCGAAAGCCATGACCCGCATTCCGAAACGCTTGCCCGCCTCGGCCGCCGCGGCGATGTCGTTGTCAACCTGTGTCCAGGTGAACGAGTTTTGCGAAATCGGCTGGATCTGCGACCATCCGTAACGCTGGAAGTTGTCGGTGCCTGCGTATGACGTGCCCTGCCAGTATTCCGCGACCAGTAGATCCTCATATTGGCCGCGCATCGGGTTCGGGAACTCGATGTTGCTGCTGTAGGGTATTACGCCGGGGCCCGGACGGAGGCCCGGGTGCTGGCGCGCGGCAGCACGAACCGGGCCTGCCCCGCCGCTGCTGCTGGTTTGGTCGCGGCACCGCCCTGTGCCAACGGTCAGCTCGAGTCCGCTGGCGATAGCGGCGGCCAGGAAACCGCGCCTGCTGAGCTGCCCCATGTCGAGGGGGATCCTACTCGTCGGCAATACGGGCACTGGCCACTCCTCGTCTTCGTCGATTCGTCCCGGCGTCTATATACTCGAAGTTGCTGTGGCTGGTCTGTGGCATCCGTATAGTATGTACACATCAATCTGTACGCATTACTGGTATGCTAGCGCGAGGCGCCTCGATCGCCGCTCCAAGCAGAGCTGCGGCGATGGGCGGCATCACGCCGACGTTGGTCTCCCCTGCGGTGCGCGTCGACGGCGCCGCTCATATTGGGGCGGATTGCAACACGGCTGTGTTCGGACCAGGTGGCGTTGGGATGTCCACCGCAGAAGGTTGAGACGAATGACGATGCAAGAAGTCCATTCCGACTTCGTGAGATAACACCCAGAGGTGGAGGTCCAATCCGGGATGTATACATGCCTGGTTCCACCCAAGACTATAGGTTGGCTTAATCGCTCATCTTATTCCGATAAGTATGTATTGTGGGTAGCTAGGTGTATCATTGGTATTCAGCACCCATGGTGGCACCCGCCGCCGTGCGACCGGTCTGCCTCTGGTCGGCCTGCTTCCGTTTAGGAGGAGCACATGTCGTTCGTCACCGCACTGCCTGCGATGCTGGCGTCCGCGGCGGGAGAGCTGGGCAGCATCGGCTCTGCAGTGGCCGGCGGGAATGCGGCGGCGGCAGCCCCGACGACCGGGGTGGTTCCCGCGGCTGCTGACGAAGTGTCGGCGCTCACCGCGGCGCACTTCGCCGCACAGGGTGCCCTGTACCAGGAGGTGAGCGCTCAAGCCACCGCGATTCATGAACTATTCGTCAGCACCTTGGCGACTAGCGCGGGTGCGTACGCGGCCACCGAGGCCGCCAACGCAGCCGCGGTCCACTGAGCTCACAGAGGTTTGACGATGGATTACGGGGCGTTACCGCCGGAGATCAACTCCGGACGGATGTATGCGGGTCCGGGTGCGGGGTCGATGCTGGCCGCCGCAGCCGCCTGGGACGGGTTGGCCGCCGAATTACAGTCGGCGGCGTCCTCCTACAGGTCGGCGATCTCGGTGCTCACCAGTGGGCCGTGGCTGGGTCCGTCGTCAACGGCGATGGCGGGCGCGGCCGCCCTGTACTCGGCGTGGATGAGCGCGACCGCCGGACAGGCCGAGCTGGCGGCCACCCAGGCCAAAGCGGCGGCGGGTGCTTATGCGGCGGCGTTCGCGGCGACGGTGTCGCCGCCCGAGATCGCGGCGAACCGCGCTCAGCTGATCACGCTGCTCGAGACCAACATATTCGGTCAGAACACACCGTCGATCGCGGCCACCGAGGCCGAATACGGCGAGATGTGGGCCCAGGACGCCGCGGCAATGTACGGTTATGCCGCGACCTCGGCGGCAACCACCGCGCAGGTGAAGCCGTTTACCGCGGCACCACAGACAACCAACCAGGCCGGATTGGCCACGCAGGCGGCTGCGGCTGCGCAGGCCACCGGCACGTCGACTGGCACAGGAGCGCAGTCAACGCTGTCGCAGCTACTCTCCTCGATTCAAACGACGCTGCAGAGCCTTGTGTCGCCCAGTTCGTCGACGTCGGGACTTTCGGCACTCCTGAATAACCTTCTAGGTGGGACATCCTCCTCGGCGGCCGCGATCACGACGCCCGGAGGGATTTTCTCCTCGTCGTCCGGGTTCTCGCTTGGAAGCCTCGAGGAAAGTCTGATAGCCGAATACGGCGCAATGCCAGAGTGGTTAGTCATTTCAGGGGGGAGTAGCGCGCTCGGCAGCACGCTCGGGCCCCTTATGGGTAGCTCTATGAATTTGGGCTTCACACCCGCCACAATCGCCGCCCAACAGGCCGCCCAGGCGGCTGGCGCGGCGGGGGCGGCGGGGGCGGCGGCCGCTCCGGCTGCCATGGGGTCAGGGTTCGGCGGCGGCTTCGGCGGTCTTCCAGGCCTGGGTGGTTTGGCGGGCATAGGTCAAGCGGCCTCGGTCGGGAGGTTGTCGGTGCCGCCGGGCTGGGGCTGGGCCGCTACGGCTCCGGCTGGGATGGTGGGGGCGGCTGGGCTGCCGATGCTGTCTCCTGGGGCTGTGCCGTTGGCGGGCGACGCTGTTGCCGCCGGACTAGGTTTCCCACTCCCATTCGGCGGGCTGGGGCGGGCCGCAGCGGTGGGCGCTGGAGTCGGCGCGGGCGCTGCTGCTCTCAAATACGGGTCACGGCTTAAATTCGTGGCGCGCCCACCAGCCGCCGGATACGGGGACGACCCGACGGCCCCGCGACTCCCGGCAACGCCGAAATATCCTGTGCCCGCTACATTCCCGACAAATGGACACGCCCCCCCTGGGTATCAGCCGGCGGTCATATACGTGCCGACCAACGGACACGCGCCGGAGACCGTGTGACAGGAAGGGGCACAGGCCGGACCGGGAACGCCGCCTGTCGTAATCCTTCCAGGCTGCCAACTTGGTGAAAGTGGAAACTCCAAGCTTGGTTTCAGCTCCCATATAATCCGAAGAGTATGTATAGGTGTCAGCGTGACGGTCTTCGGTGTTTACGGTTGTCGTGTTGGATTGTCCCGCCGGGCGGGCCGGTGGAACAGCGCTCTTTTAGACCTTTCGCAGCCGCAAAACTGTCGGAGAGGTAAATACTTTAGGCTTGGATTTCGCTTCCGTACCATCGGAACGGTATGTAGACTACCGCTCATGACGATATCCGGTCTGTGCGATTGTCGTGCCTGGATCGTCCTGCCGACTACGGCAGTGAACGGCTGTTTCTCGAGGAGCCCGGCCAGCCACGGTGGCGCCGCCCTCGGAGTTGCCCGCTGTCCGGCCGTGCGCACAGCCGAAGGCGATCTCGCGCCAACCCCGCGGATGCAGTGGATTGGGCCGGCATGGTTGTGCTGGTCGACCCGCAAGCCCCAACGGTTGGCCCGCCGTTATCTGGTGCCGAGCCTAAGGGATTCACTGTGCGCCCCACTCGGCTGCTATCCCGGACTGTGCCGCGCGGGCATGCCGCTCAGCGAACACGCCCAGATACCCGGCGCCGCCCGACATCCAACTTCGCCGGAACCGTCGACCGCATGAGCGAGCCAGCCATGACCACGACGATTCGCGGCCGAAACGGCCATGCGCCTGTCGCCATGCGCAGCCGAAACGGGCATGTGCCTCTCACCGCGCACTCGGTGCTGCCGCCCACGGAAAAGACCACTCGCCGCTGGCAGCGCCGCTATTCGGGCCGTCTCCGTATCACTGATTCGGTGATCGTCTGCGCTGCGGTACTGTTCGCGCAGTACGTACGGTTCGGAGAGTCCCCAAGGACCGCGGGTTATCCGGGTCAGTTGATGACGCTGTACTCGGTTCTCTTCGCGGCCCTTTGGCTGTCATCTATCGCAGTTTTTGACACCAGGTCACCCCGCGTCATCGGAGCAGGAATCGATGAGTATCGGCGCGTCAGCACCGCGTCATTCTGGACGTTCGGAATCATCGCGATGGCAACTCTGCTTGCCAAAATTGAGTTGGCCCGAGGCTATTTGGCAATTGCGCTTCCGCTCGGCACCATCGGATTGTTGGCGAGTCGCGTCGTGTGGCGTCACCACCTCGCCCGAATGCGCGCTCGCGGCAAATGTCAGACGATGGTCTTGGCGATCGGAGACCGCCCAGGGGTTTCACACCTCGTGCACCAACTGACCCGCAATCCCAGTGACGGCTACGTCGTGGTGGGAGTGGGAATTCCAGGATACGGGTCTTCCCGTGGCAAGACGCTTATTGTTCACGGTCAGGAGATCCCGATCCTCGGTGATGAAACTGATGCGCTGGCGGCTGTTGGTCGTTGCAACGTGGACACCGTGGCGGTGACCGGCACGGAGCGTTTCGGTGTGCAGGGGATCACAAAGCTGATCTGGCAGTTGGAGACCATGGACGTCGACCTGGTGATCGCCCCCGGGCTGATGGACGTGGCCACGGCACGATTGGCCCTGCGGCCGGTCGCGGGGTTCCCTCTGCTACAGGTCGAAAAACCTCAATATCAAGAGGCCAAGTGTTTTCAGAAGCGGGCCTTCGACGTCTGCTTCTCCCTGGCGGCCCTGATCGCAGCATCGCCACTTCTCATTGCATCTGCTATCGCGATCAAACTCACGAGTAAAGGGCCGGTGTTCTACAGATCCGAACGCATCGGCCTTGACGGGAAGCCCTTCAATATGCTGAAGCTCCGGACGATGGTCGACGGGGCCGATACGCAGCTCGACCGCCTGCTGGCGTTGAACGAAGGCGCGGGCGGCATGCTCTTCAAGATCCGCGAGGACCCCCGGGTCACCGCCGTCGGCCGAATACTCCGGCGCTTCAGCATCGACGAATTGCCCCAATTCATCAATGTCCTGAGGCAGGAAATAAGCGTCGTCGGGCCGCGACCGCCGTTGAGACGAGAAGTGGCGAACTACGACGGTGAAGTGAAGCGACGGATGCTGATCAAGCCGGGCGTTACCGGATTGTGGCAGGTGAGCGGCCGTTCCGACCTGTCCTGGGACGAATCGGTCCGGTTGGACTTGTCATATGTGGACAACTGGTCGATGGCCGGTGATCTCATGATCATCGCAAAGACGCTGAAAGCGGTCTTGGCCAGCGACGGAGCATACTGAGTGAGCCACAGCCATGACTGAATCGGTGGCGGGTGTCGCGGTCCTGCCGTCTGTGCCGCAGTCGCAGATCGCGCACGCGTTTTCGATCCAGCTGATCTGCCGGGCGCTGGGGATGCTGGCTTCGGTTGTTTCCGTAGCTATGACCGCTCGTTACCTGGGTCCCGGGCGCTACGGTCAGCTCACCATCGCGGTCGCGTTCGTCGGGATGTGGACCAGTTTTGCCGATCTGGGTTTCGCCACCGTGATCGTACGCCGCGTGACCTCTGGCCGCGGCGACCTCGAGCGCCTGGTCCGCGTCAATAGCGGCCTGGCGCTGGTCTACTGCGTTCCGCTCGCCGCGCTGGCGGCCGGGTCAGGGTTGCTCGTCTATGGCGACTCTGACGTGCGTGTGATGCTCGTTGTGCTGTCGGGGGGACTGCTCATACAGACGATGGCGACACGGTTCGAGCCGGTATTTATGGCCACGGTTCGGTTCTCCGCGGTGGCCATCTCCGACATCACCGCTCGACTGGCAACGCTGGCGATGGTGGCAGGCCTGGTCGCTGCGCGATCGGAGATCATCTGGTTTGCCGTCGCGCAACTGATCCCGCCTATCGTGCAGCTGCTGATCCAGGGCTTTGCGGCGGCGCGGCACATCTCGGTGCGTCCACTCTTCGCACCGCGGGAGGCCGCCGATCTGTTGCGGGAAGGCCTGCCGCTGATCGGATTCATGGTGGTCGGACTCCTCTACTGTCGCGCCGACGGCGTGATCCTGTCCCTGCTGAGCAGCCATTCCGAGGTAGGTGTGTACGGCTTGGCACTCACGATCGCGTTCAACACGATCGTCGTGTCGCTGATCTTCCTTAAGTCGACGCTGTCGACGTTCACCGAGCTGTTTGCGCGTGACGTGGCCGCGTTCGCCGGCTTTTTGCGCCGAAGCGTCGAGCTGATGTTCTTCGTCGCCGTCCCTATCGCGGTTGTCGGCGCGCTGCTGGCCGGACCTTTGATCGGATTCTTCGGCGACAAGGCGTTCGTCGAGCGCGGGACGCCGACGCTAGCGTTGTTGTTCGTCGCGGCGGCTCTGCGATTCGTCGGCGGCACCCTCGGCCAAGGCCTGGTCGCCGCTCATTATCAAAAGGTCTTGGTCTGGTTGACGATCGCCACCCTCGCGCTCAACGTCGCGCTGAATGTCGCCCTTGCCGGACGGTTCGGCGCTGTCGGGCCCGGCGTCGCGCTGGTGTGCACGGAGTTTTTCAACATAGTGATTTCCAGCTGGTGGCTGCACCGTCACTGTGGTTACCGTACGCCGCTGATGTTCTTGCTGCGATTGCTGATACCAACGGGAGCGAGTGTCGTTGTCGTGCTGTTGCTTTCGGGCCACCAGGTGGTCTTGGTGCTGGTGGCCGCCGCCGCTGTCTACCTCGCCACCAGCGCGGCGGCCGGCCCGATCACCTGGTCGACGTTGGCCTCTTTGCGCGGAAAGCAGCTGACGGCATGAACCGTGAATTGGATCGGGCATATCTGAAGCGCTCGGACCGCGGCGTGCCCCTCCCGCGGTCCGAGCGACCCCTCGCGGTGCTGATCGTGGCGTATAAGTGCCACGACCTGGTCGAGAAGTGCCTGGACCGCGTCGCTGAATATCTTCCTGAGCTGCCGGTCTATGTGTACGAGAACAGCGGCGAGGGATATCCGGGTCGCGAAGAACTCACCGCGCGGTATCCCGGGGCGCACTGGGTGTTGGGGCCGGTGAACCTCGGTTTCGCCGCGGCTGTCAATGCGTTGGTGGAGCGCACCCCTCCCGACACAGATCTGCTGGTGCTGCATCCCGATTGCCGCTTGCGCGGGCCGTTGACCCGGACCAGGGAGTTGCTCCGCCAACCCGGAGTGGGGGCGGTAGCGCCGATGCTGAATGACTACGGCGCTCCTGGTGCGGCGCCGTGGGACATCGCGACGAGCCGCGCAACGGTGATCCGGTTGCTGGTGGCGGCCGCCGGCTACTCCGATTCGCTGCGCGGCACCCGGTTCTCACAGCTGTATGCCCGCCAGCCCAACGAATCGCAAAGCATCGACGGCTATGTGGGCGGTGCCTGCCTGGCGATCAGCCGCGCGGCCTGGAATGCTCTGGGCGGCTTCGATGAGGAGTTCTTCCTTTACGGCGAAGAAGCCGACTGGCAGGCCCGCGCGCGCGCGGCGGGCTGGCGCATTGCGCTCGCTGACGAACTTGGCGCCGATCACGGTAATTTTGGGACCGCCGCGGATACGAACGGATTCGAGTCGGCGCGCGGGGGAGACTATTCGGTCGCCGAGGGTCGGCGCATTAACGACTTGTTGCGCGCCAATACTGCGTTATGCCTCGAGCACCAACACACTGCTCACCATGCGAATTTATACCTCGCCGGCACAACGCTTTTGGACCGACTGCAGCGGTCGAGGCGCGCCGCACGCCGAGCGGCGCGCGCCAAACAGCGGACCGGGCTGCCGGCGATCGTGATCACCACCAACCGGCTGGTCTACGGCGGTGCCGAGCGGCAGAAGACGGTGCTGGCAACCGAATTGGCGCGCCGCGGCTACTCGGTCACCATCGCCTGCGTGCAGCGGTTCGGTCCGTTGATCAACGAGATTCCGCATAACGTGCGGGTGGTGCGCCAACCCTGGTGGGCGCCGCAGGTCGACCTACCCGAGGGTCCGGCGGTGGTTATCAGCAGCGACACCAACACCGAGACCGGGTTCGCCGCGCTGTGGCGGGCGGCCGGCGCCGGCCGGCGCTGGCTGGTCGCCCCCCACGTTCCCCCCATGCTTGTCTATGCGCGCCCACTGGTTGCCGCCATGAACCGCTCCGACGGTTTCATCGTGCTGGCGCAACGACATTGGGACATGATGGCCGAGCACTATCGGCTGAGGCCGCAGCATTTTGTGGCACCCAACGGCGTCGTCGTGCCGGGTCCGCCGCGGCCGAGGATCCGCCCGGCCGGTGATCCGGCGCACCTGGTGGTGCTCTCGCGGATCGTCGAGCACAAAAATCTTGATGTGCTGATCGACGCGCTCAGCGCGCTGACGGAATTGCCGTGGACACTGTCGATGTTCGGTGACGGTCCCGACCGGGCGAGACTTGAGGCCCGTACCCCTGCCGTGGTACGCGACCGGGTGCAGTGGCGTGGATGGTCGGACGGCCCCGGGCCAGCGCTGGCCGACGCCGACCTGCTTTGCGTGCCAAGTCGTCACGAGGCGTTCCCGATGGTGATTGTCGAGGCGATGGCCCGCGGCGTGCCGGTGGCGTCCTCAGGGGTGTGCGCCGTCCCGGAAATGCTGGATTTCGGTAAGGCCGGATTCCTCGTCGAGAACGTGTCGGTGGAGGGTTGGCGGGAATGCTTAGCCGAGATCCTGGCGGACCCTGCCGTTTTGCCGTCGGTTGGCCAGCGTGGCTTCGAGCACATGAGCACGCACTACACCGTGGACGCGATGGTTGACGCCTACGTCAATGCGATCAATGAGGTGTTGTGAATTCGCAGGCTACGGTACGTGCCGGCAAGCCGACACGGACTACGTCACACGCGCTGCCAGCCGATACTCGACTATGCAGTTCATCTGAGTTCGTCCACACAATGGTTACGCGCGTCGGTTAAGTTGTGCTGAAAAGCCCCGAAGGAGGCTTCCGTAAATGTCTGTCGCAGTCGTGGTCAAACGAAGGCTGGCGCCGCTGGCAAAGACCGTCGCACCAAGCTGGTTCTGGCGGCGCAAGTACCGCATCCTGCAGCGTCTCGGCGAGTCCAAACCGGAGGTGCAGCTGGTGCGATCGCTGTGTGATCCGGACCGTGTCTCGCTGGACATCGGAGCCGCCGACGGCGAATTTGCGATTGCGATGTTGGCGGCGTCGCGGTCGGTGATCGCGTTTGAACCCCAGCCGATGCAGGCTCGCGCGCTCGCGGCGATGTTCGAGGCGGTTGGCAGCGCGGTCCGCGTCGAGGCGGCGGCGCTATCGGATAGGCCCGGAGTAACGAAGATGCGGGTGCTCGAGTCCGATCCTGGCCGCAGCACGATCGATAGCGACAATGCCCTGAACGACGAGGACGGCAGTCCAGTCGGCACTATCGAAGTGCAAGTTAGGCGGCTCGACGATCTGCAGCTGGACGACGTTGGCTTCGTCAAGATCGACGTCGAGGGCCACGAACTCGCCGTGCTGCTTGGCGCCGCTGACACGCTCAAGCGCAACCGGCCGACGCTTTACGTCGAGGCCGAAGAGCGCCATCACCCGCACGCCGTCGCGGCGATCACCGAATTCTTGGCCGGGCTCGGCTACATGGGGTATTTCGACGTCGACGGCATCCGGCGGCCCATCGACGAGTTCGGGCCGGCCGAACACCAGAACCCGGCGAACATCGGCGGCTGGAAAGACGGCTGGGCGACCCGCGGCGTTTACGTCAACAACTTCGTTTTCCTCCCGACGCCGGCCTGAGTTTCACTGCACTTGAAAGTTTGGCGAGCCGATGTTCGGCCGGGACGACCTCTACCAGATTGCACGTTGCGAATCTCACCGCCCTCGCCTGCGGCCCGGGGCGATCGACGCGGGCCGATCGTCGCTAGCGGCACCACGAACGCCGGACCGAAATCGCTGCTGGACAATCCATGCAAGTACAGCAGCGGCAGGGCCTCGGGCCATACCTGCGGCGATTTGTACGCCCACCGCTGGCAGGAACGTCGATGATGACGCCTTCGTCATCCTCAACGCGGCGCACATCTTGAGTCTGCGGCTCGTCGGCGACCTTCCACCGGTCCCCGAGCCCTTCACCGAGTTTACAAGCCAATACTACAGATCTATGATTCGGACAGAAGTGATCCAAAAAGTATGTAATCTAGCCTAGATACGGATTATCGGTCTTGTATGGTTAGGCCTTTTCGATCGCCACGATTAAGGAGAGACACAATTATAAGGATCACGCGGTGAATTCGCCTCGGGTGCTGTGGCTTTCGCCGTGGATGCGGCCGCTGGCGCGCGTGCAGGCGGAAGCGCTGCGCCGGCGTGGTGTCGACGTCCTGCTGGTGACCTCCGACCAGCACCCGGAATCCGACGCGGCGCGTGACTACGAGCTGGTGCTCGATCCGCGGTTCCTCAGCGCTGCGACCTGGCCGGCTACCCTCGCGGCCTGGCGCCGGGTCCGCGAATATCGGCCCGACGTCGTGCTCACCGAGCTGGTCGCCGATCCGCGCTGGATCGCGTTGGCCGGGCGGCTCCCACGCGTTCAGCTGGTGCACGACGACCGTCCTCACGACCCGGCCGAACAGCTGCCCGCCTACAAGCGTGCGGTAATCGACCGCTGGGGTGCGGGTTCGGCAGCCACCGTTACCTACAGTGACTATGTCGCGGCCGCCGTCGCCACCCGGCGCGATGTGGCCGGCACCCGCGTGCATATTTTGCCGCTTTGCAGCGACCTCGATCCGGCCTTGGTTCCTCCGCTCGCCGGCCCCGAAGGGCGCCGCGACTTCGTGTTGATCGGCCGGCTCAACCAATACAAAAACGTTGAAGTTGTGCTTGAGGCCTGGCAGCGACATGTTGGCGGCGGCGGCTGGCGCGGTGACGATCTGGTTTTACTCGGCGATGGGCCGCTCAGCGCCTGCACCCTGCCCGAACACGCCCGGTGGCGCCCGGGCAAGTACCGCTACTCCGATGTCATCACGACACTGGCCTCCGCGAAGGGTTCGATTGCCCACTATCGGCGCGCCTCGCAGAGCGGCGTGCAGGTGCTTTCGATGCAGCTGGGTGTCATGCCGATTGTTTCCACGGTCGGTGGCCTGCCCGAATTCCAGCCGCCAGGCTGCCCCCCGGTCGGTGTCGACGACATCGCTGGACTCGTCAGCGCATTCGACCAGCTGGCCGATCCATGCACTGCCGCGCGCCGCGGAGCCGCCTCAGCGCGCCACTACGCGAACAGATTCGCCGTCGACCGGGCCGCGGATGGGTTGCTCCACGTCATCACCGAGGTGCTGGCTGATCGCTCGCTAGGTCGGTCCACAGCCGCGCCGATCGCTCCTACAAGCAGGAGGGCTCCGTGACACCGGAACCGGTTGGTGCACTGCAATCAGAAGATCTGAGCATTTCCGCCGTGCAAGGCGACGCGCGCGAGTTACCACCGCAGCCGATGATTAGAACGGCGATAGTCGGCCTGGGAAAGATGGGTTTGTCGCACCTTGCGATCCTTCGTTCGCACCCAGACCTCGACGTGGTGGGTGCCTGTGATTCGGTCGGCTACGTGCGGGACATCCTGACCAAGTACAGCGGTCTCCCCTGCTACGACGACTTCGATCGCATGCTGGCGGAGACCAAGGCCGAAGCGGTTGTCGTCGCCGTCCCGTCGAAGTTGCACGCGCCGATGGTCGAGAAGGCCCTCACGCGCGGGACGCATGTCTTTTGCGAGAAGCCGTTCGTCCTTGATGTGAGGGATGGCGAGCGCCTGGTGGCCCTGGCGGAGAGCAGTCGGCTCATCACCCAGGTCGGCTACCACTACCGCTTTGTGGGTGCTTTCAAAGAGGCGGCACGGATTGTCGCATCGGGGGCGCTCGGGCGCCTACACCACGTGCGCGCGGAGGCATACGGCCCGGTCGTCCTCCGCGAAAAGGGGAGCACATGGCGCGGGGTGAAGGCCGAAGGCGGCGGCGCCCTCTACGACTACGCGTGCCACGCCATCGACCTCATGAACTTCATCGCCGGCGTCCCCCAGTCGGTCGACGGAGTCGTCCGCCATGGTATTTTCTCGCGCGACGTCGACGACGAGGTTTACTGCACGATGCGCTATGCCAACGGTGCAACCGGCCAGCTGTGCGTGAACTGGAGCGACGAGAGCTTCCGCAAGATGTCGACAAAGGTATCGGTGTGGGGAACTAACGGCCGCATCATCGCCGATCGGCAGGAGTGCCAAATCTATCTGCGCGAGATGCACCCTGAGCTCCCCGATTTGGCAAAGGGATGGACGATCCGGTACACGACAGACCTCACCGAGGAGGTCTGGTATTACCTCCGCGGCGAGGAGTACTCGGCGCAGATCGACTATTTCGCCAAGAGTGTGAAGAAGAACCGCGTGAATGGCGAGAACACATTTCGCTCGGCGCTCGATGTCGATCGTGTGGTCGACATGATTACCGGCGCCGCGCTCACCGCGCCCTCCGCCCCGCCATCGCAGCCGGCGGGGGGCGGGTCCCCGCGCGTCTCATTCCGCCGCAAGACTGTCGCCCGCATCAGGAAACTCGCAACGTCGAAGGCATCTTGACCATGGACCGTGTGCTTTTCGGAGACAACCAATTTTTCGGCGTCAACCATATGTCCGAGGAAAAGGCGCGCGCCCAGGCGATGCGCTTCCAGCACCTCCCGGCGGTGCTCGCGACGCTCGACGCCGCCTACCAGGAAGGCATCCGCACGTTCTTCTGCACGACCCACGATCGTGTTGGCGAAATCTGCGATCATTTCCGAGCCACCAAGGCTCAGTACCCCGACTACGTCTTTTACCCGTGCATGCCGTATGCGCACAAGTATGCGAATGCTGTGACCGAGTTCGGGATGCTCGAGGCGCTTCGGAAGTTTTTGCCGGACACCGGGGCCGTCAAGTCGATGTTCAAGGGTGGCGTCGCCATCGCCAGCAAGGACATCGAGCCAATAATGCAGCTCTTGGTCGATGCCGAGATGAAGATGTTCGCCGGACTTTCGACCCCCATCATCTTCATCCAGAACGTCGTTACCGACTTATTGCTCGGACTCGGAATGGATGAGGTCTTCTCGTTATTTACCGACCACGTGAAGCATAAGTACAATGCCGAGCCGGGCTTCATAACGATGAACGTCCCGCGCCTCCTCGATGTGCTCGATGGGCAAGGGATCGAGAACCCCATCGTGTGTGCCAATATCAACAAGATTGGCTTCCGGATGTGCGGGGGTATAGATCTTTACGAGAAAACAATCCGTGAACGCCGCTTCCGGCTGATCGCGATGTCGGTCCTGGCCTCAGGCGCAATCCCGCCACGCGAGGCGATCGATTACGTCTGCGGGCAACCGCAGATCCAGTCGATCGTATTTGGCGCGTCTAGCCGTGCGAACATCCGGCAGACAAAGTCCCTAATCGACGAACTCTGGCGAGCCCCCCGCGGGCAATCGCCACCTGAACTAAAATCGCCGTCGTTGGAACCGTTGTTTAGACAGTAGGTGTGAGGCCGTGAGGGGCCGCCAGCGACTCGAGACAGAGACCCTCCAAGTGCGGGATCATGCCGTCACACACTCATTTCTGGCCGAGCGCTTTCCGAACCGCGGTCAGCTGTTAGAAATCGATAGCGGTTTTGGATGTCTCTCCAGGTTCTTTTGCGAGGGTCGATAAATTTACGGGCGTGGGCTGTCTGCGCCAAGGCCGCTCCGGCCCCACCCATCGCCCCGCCCGCGGGCAAGTCCCCCCCAGTACGTTTCCAGCCACCCGGTCAGCTCGCGGGCCCGGCCCAGCGCATCGGCCGGAGCCGACCGAGACCGCGTCGCCGTGATGGCCGCCGGTAGCTCCTCCATCTCTCGGACCACGGTCACCAGCCCGGCCGCCTCCAGCTTCTCGGCGAACGGCAGCTGGTGCTCGTCGACGTGTTCTCCATCCCGCGAGCGACGGGGGACCATCACCGGGTGCTTGCCCTGCTCGATGCAGACCAGGGTCGATCCGGCGCCGGCGTGGGTGACGGTCACCGAGGCGCGCTGGATCTGCTCACAGATGTCTCCGAAGGACAGGAAGCGCTCGAACTGGGCGTGGCGCGGCTCGTACGTGCAGGCCCCGAGCTGCACGAAAAAGTCCTCCCCCAGGGCGCCCGTTCGGGCCAGCTCGTCGACCGCGCGCGCCAGCCGGTCGAAGGGATGTACCTCCATCCCCATGATCACGAAGATCACACGATCCTCCCGTGGTACTCCGCGCGGGGGATCTGGTCGACCAACTCGGGCCATTGCACCAGAAAGCGGGAGGCGAAGGGCTTCACCATGCGGGCGGTGAGCGAGAGTTCGGTAATGCGGGTGATGGACTCGACGAAGACGGTGGGGACCCGCAGCAGCCAGGCCAGCCAGAGGAAGGGGGCGGCCACGCCCGAACCTGTGGTCAAGATCATGGCGGGCCGGTGGCGGATCAGCAGCCGAAGCGCCAGGACCAGGTTGCGCAGAAGGTTGGGGACGTTTCGGACGGTGGGGTGCGCCGCCCAGTAAATCTCCTTCTCGTCACGCAGCAGGTAGCGGGCGTCGGTGGTTCCGAAGCTCACCCAGTACCGGTCCTTGTCTTGCCAGAACTCCCGCAGGCAAAACATTTCGTAGATATGCCCGCCGGAGGACGCGATTAGGAGCAGGCGGCCCATGTCTCTCCTCAACCTCACGGTAACTTCGGACCAGCTTACGAGGTCTCCTTGACAGGATCCTAAGTACCGCAAGCCCGGTTCAAGGCTATACTTCATTCGAAAAGTATGTATAGTGGCAGTAACATCAGTAATCGGTTTGTAAGTCTGACCCCGTTTTGATCGCCGCGCCCGGACACCACCGCGAGGGCTGCGGCCCACCCCGCGTCGGTTTGGTTCTGTTAGGAGACGCACGTGCCGCTCGCAACCGCGCAGCGCGAGGCCCTGATGCCTCGGTTTCGCGTGATCGCTCCGGCCGTCACCTTCCGTCGATTGATCATTTCTAGCTAACGAAACACTCAGGTGCCTATGCGCTTTATGGCGGACCAGGATCAGATGTGGACCACGGCGGGGCGGTTCACCCGGCACACGCGTGGCCTTCGTCGTGGGCGAACGAACGCGGCCATTCACGTCATTCACGTAGGGCCCGATATGTACAGCTTTGGCGGGACGCAGTCCGTGATCCGAGTTATACGTGACAACAAGATCGGCGCGGACGAGATCCGCGTTCTTTCGACGTGGAACGGGCCGGGTCATCTGAAGAACCTATTTCTCACTGGGCGCTCGGCGGTAGCGCTAACTCGGGCCTTCCGCGCGACGATCGTGCATTTCCATATGACGAACGGCGGAGCGTGGCTGCGCGAAGGAACGTTGATTCGACTGGCGAGCGGTCAAGGGTTTCGGGTCGTCGTCACCGTCCATGGCTACGACTTTCCCGAGTTCGCCCGGTCCCATCCCCGCATTGTGGGTGCCACGTTGAACCATGCGAACCACGTGATCCTCTTGTCGGAGGAGGCGCGTGCCGTGGCGATGGAGCTGGCGCCCTCGATACCAACCTCCGTGGTGGCGAACCCGATCGCGATTGATCGAGAGGCGCCGGGGGCCGGTTCGACGCCAGCCGTGGTGCTCTTCGCAGGCACCATCGGTCTGCGAAAAGGTGTCGACACACTCGTCGAGGCCTGGCGGTTGCTTCTCGCCGAGGGCATCCAAGGGCGTTGTCGAATAGTCGGTCTCGCCGACGACTACGCCCCGCCGCCGACAGAGCGCCTGTCAGTTGAAGGCCCGATACATCCAGATGCGGTCCGTGAATTGCTGCGGTCGGTTCGAGTGGTCGCACTTCCGTCAGTCGCTGAAGCAATGCCGATGATATTGACGGAGGCCCTCGCCGGCGCGCGACCATTTGTCTCAACGCCCGTGGGTGGCACACCGGAGATTGCGTCAGACCCCAGCATGCTCGTGCCCGTTGGTGACGCGCCTGCGTTGGCGGCGGCGATCGGCCGCTACCTGCGCGATCCGGATCTGGCTGAACGTGATGGGCTACAGGGTCAGGCGCACATGGCGGCGACGCGTGGCCCTGAAGTCATCGACGCGCAGCTTCGCAGGATCTACGAGGGGGTGTAGCCATGGAACGGGTTGAACTGGCGGGACCGAAGCTGAAAGTAAGTGCGGTCGGTTTTGGGTGCGCCGGGTTGATGCGGTCGCCGTCTCGAAAGGAGCGGATGGCTGTGCTCGGCACCGCGGTGGATAGCGGGATGACACACTTCGACATCGCGCGGATGTACGGACTTGGCATGGCAGAGGCAGAATTGGGGGCTTTCTTGCGCACGGTCGACCGCGACGCGGTGACCGTTGCCACCAAGTTCGGCATCGATGCGTCCGGTGCGGCTCGGCGCTTCGGCCGGCTTCAGGCGCCGGCGCGCGCACTGCTCCGAAAAGCGCCGGCGGTGCGGCGTGCCGTCAAACGGCACAAGGCACCATTCGAGACCGCCCGTTCGTATGACACGGCCGTCGCGGCACGCAGCCTTGACGAGAGCCTCGCGGCGCTGGGCGTCGACTACGTTGACATCTTGTTCGTGCACGCCCCGAGGCCAGGAGACACGGTTGCGACGGATGGCCTCCGCCAGTTCTTCGAACGCGCCAGACAACAAGGCAAGATTCGCGCCTGGGGCGTCTCTCAAGACACGGGACTCGAGGTAGATTTTGCCCGGGCATTCGCACCTGAGGGCGTGAGTCAACTTCTCAGTGACCTGCTCAACCCTTCGCCGCGTCCCGCCGATCTCGCATTTGGCGTGCTGGGGAGGTCGTACGGGGTGCTCTCAGGGCGGTTGCTGGCGGATGCACAGTTGGCGAGATATTGGCGCGAGGCTCTACAGATCGATCCGCTCGCTCCCGGCGTGCTCCCGAAGCTGATCCTCGGATCTTCTGCCACGGCGACGGGGTGCCGCGCGATTCTTTACAGCACCACCAACCCACGACGGGTCGCCGAAGCGGCGAGAGCCGTCTCGTCGCCGCTGGACGCGGAAGTCTTGACGCGGTTCCAAGCTCTCGTTGAGGAGTTTCGACGGAGCGCTGCCGCATGATCCGTGGCCCGGGGGAGTTCGCCGCGAGCATGACGATCGAGACCGATGTGGTGGTCGTCGGGGCCGGACCGATCGGCATCGTGACGGCGCTCGAACTCGCGAGATCGGGCGTTCGGGTGGCGCTGATCGAAAGTGGTCTCGAGCGCACCGACCAAGCGGCCCAGGGGCTGGCGACTTTAGATTCGCGCCAGGATGACTACTTCCATTCGCGTAGTGAGCTGACGGTCCGTCGGCAGGTGGGAGGCACCACGGCGCTGTGGGGCGGACGCTGTGTCAAGTTCGACCCCATCGATTTCGAGGACCGGCTTATCACAGCGCAGGCGCCCTGGCCGATCGGGTATGAGGATGTTGAGCCGTACCTCCAGAGGGCCTGTGACTGGGCGGTGTGCGGTCAGGCGGCATTCAATGCGCGTGATATCCCGGACGTCGCGCATCGAGACATGGTCGTCGGGCTCCCCGACGGTGAGGTGCGCACGACCGACCTCGAGCGCTGGTCCTTACCAACACGTTTCGGGCGCGAGTACGGGGCCGCGTTGCGAGACGCCCCCGGTCTGACCGTGTGGACCGGCCTCACTTGCACCGAAATCGTGACGACTGAAGCCGGCGCCTCCGTCGACCATCTCGTTGTCAAGACACTGGATGGTCGGCAGGGGAGGGTCGTTGCGGGGGACTACGTCATCGCGACGGGTGGCTTGGAGGCGACCCGTCTGCTGCTTGCGTCGGATCGCCATCATCCGGCGGGGCTGGGAAATGCCGGCGGGCACCTCGGGCGCTGGTACATGGCCCACGTCGAGGGCCGGGTCGCGCGGGTGCATTTCGCCACCGACCAGGTCATCTATGGATATGAGCGGGACAACGAGGGGGTGTACGTTCGCCGTCGCTTTACCGTCGATCCAGACCGACAGCGTGAATTGGGGATGCCGAACGCCGCTGTCTGGTTGGTGAACCCGCCCATCAGCGATCCGGGTCACGGAAGTGGGATTCTGTCGGGCGTCTACCTCACCCTGATCTCGCCGGTCGGCCGTTTCATGCTCGCCGGGGGGATTCGTGAGGCGCACACCAAGACTGACGGCTCTCCCCGGGTCCTGGCGCATCTGCGCAATATCGTGCGAGACCTGTTCCCGTCGATCCGGTTCGCGGTCACGTTCTGCTATGCCCGGTTCCTCCGCAAGGGCCGGAAGGCGCCGGGCTTTTTCGTGAAGAGCGCCGACAATCGTTATTTACTCCAATACCACGGCGAGCATCTTCCCCACTGGGACAGTCGGGTCGAGCTGGCCGACGAGCGTGATGCCCTCGGCATGCGGCGGATTCGCACTCACATGCACTTCTCCGACGCCGATTATGAGAGTGTGCGCAAGACCATCGTCGCAATCGATGAGCACCTTCGCCGCCACGGTGTCGGATATGTGGAGTGGCTGACGGACGATGTCGAGGGCTCAGTACGTGCATTCATAGGGGAGAAAGCCGGCTTCCACCAGGCCGGAACCACTCGGATGTCGAAGGCTCCGGAAGGCGGCGTCGTGGACCCACACCTGCAGGTCCACGGGGTGCGCGGGTTATACGTTGCGAGCACGTCTGTCCTTCCGACTTCGAGTCAGGCCAACCCGACGCTCCTTGGGATCGCGCTGGGCATCCGGCTTGCTGGGCACCTTGCAGAAGCTCGGACGGAAGGTGTGCCTCGTGAGCGAGTCGCGCAGGCATTTCGTCGCCCCGACCGGTGGCCACCTCACGCAACTACCGTGCCTGGTCGAGTCGAGTCGGCGGACCGCTGTGGGTGACCTTCGACAGCCCGCAGAGGCGCTCTCCACGCGGACTACGAGACCGAGTACGTCTCGTTCACGGCCCGTCCGACTCTGCGCAGCCTGCGTGGGCGGATCCACGCGGATGTGTTGCACGAGAAGCTAATTGGGCTCTGCTACGCGGGGTCGGAGTGCACGTCGCGCCGGGCACCAGCGCCGTCTCGTACGCGGCCACCGAGGATCCGGGGCCGCTGGCTGGCCGTGGCATCGTCAGAGCCGAGCAACTCGAGCATGCAGTGCGCACCGGTGCAGCGCTACCGGCCGACTTCGGGACGCACTGGGCTGGCGCAGTGTGGGCAGACGAAGCGGTCCTGGTCGACCATCGCGTCGAGGGAGAGCACCGATTCAGAATCAGATCGCTGCCTCCGTCCCGCCAAAACACGTACCGGCGGTTGCACGCTCGCGTTCACTGTGCCGCGCCCGTCAGCACCGGTGTCTGTTCGGCGTCCGTCAGCACCGGTGTCTGTTCGGCGCCCAACCGCTCCGTGCGTCGCCGGCTGGCGAACGCCATCGCCGACCCGAGGGCCAGGCCCAGGGTCAAGGCGCCGTGCTCCTCCGGGATCGGCTCGAAGATGCACACCACGATCAGGCCGACACAGACCGCCGCACTGATCTTGGCCGGCGGCGTCGCGCAGCGCAGCGCCCGGATCAGCGGTGTGAGCGCGAACAGCGCAAACGCCACCATGCCCACCGCCCCGGCTTTGGCCAGCCACCACAGGTAGAAGTTGTGAGAGTAAGTGGTGTTAAGGGTCGCGCGGAAACCGCCCGCCTTCCCGAACGGCAGCTGGTAGGCATACCCCAGCCCGTGGCCGAACACCGGAGCCTCGGCGATCGCGCGATGGAGCTTGGCGTCTTCGGCCAGCCTGTCCAGCGCCGACTGGTCCACGGCGAACGTTTTAGACGAAACACCGCCGAGGACCCGGTTATTGAACCCGGTGAACTGGTCACTGAGCCAGTCCCCGGCCGACGTATGCTGGAGCAGGAACAGCGACCCCGGTACCGTTACCGCCAATAACACCGCGCCGGCAACGGCTAAGATGGCTGTCCGGCGCACGGACGACCAGCCCAAGCTGGCGACGAAAATGACGACGGCGGCCACCGAGATCTCGATCAGCGTGATGCGTCTGAACGTTAGCACCGAAATGACCAAGGCGGGCGGGCCCAGCGCAAGGTAGATCGCTGGCCGGACACGGCCGACGATCGAAGCGGCGACCAGTACGGTCAACGCGGCCATGGCCGGCGTTTCGGCGGCGGTGATCACGCGGAAGGCCGCGGCGCCCGCGCATTGCGCCATCCCAGAGCATCCCCCGCCTTCTCCAGTCATCCTTTCTGTCCGGCCGGCCAGCGTTACGACGTGCAACGAACCAGCGACAACCATGCCGGCCGAAAACCACAACGTCACGGCGACGGCGTGCATCGCCCCCATGACGTAATCGCAGTACACGACCAGCAGTCCCAGGATGAACCCGCCGATCATTTCGAACAGATATGTCGCCTCGTACACCACGTTCTTGGCTTCATGTCCGGTCACGAACCCAACTACGGTGAAGTAGACCACGGTGAACAGAAACATTCCCGGCAACAGGTAGGCGGACATCCCTGGTCGCACGATTGGGATCAGGTAACAGATCGCCAGCAGCAGCGCGACGTGGGATCCCCAGATCGTCACCGGGCCGAAGACCATGCCGGTGTGCAAGTCCGCGGGCAGGGTCGCGAACGCCGAGAACAGCGCGACCCATACCATCAACTGCGGTTTGATCCGATACAGGGCCACGCAGAACATCACGCCGATCAGCGCAAGGCCACGAGCGTTGCGCACCGATAGTGCGCCGAAGAGGAAGCACGCGAACAGGAACGCCGCCAGCATCGCCCCGGAGAGCGCGAAGCGCCGGCGACCACGCGCGTACACGATCACGATGCGCCAATGAGCTTTGCGCGGTAGGGCTTTCGCCAGTACGTCCGGAAAGCAGCTTTAGCGTGCCGGGACACCCGAGCATGGGTCAATACAGTGCCGATGACGTCGGTATCGGTTGAGCGCAGGGCATGCAGTGCGTCTGCGACCTCGTCGACGGTGGTGCGCCCCGCACGCACGACCAACACGGTGACTTCCGCAGCGCCGGCCAGCAAGCCGGTGTCGGAAGTGGCCAGCACCGGCGGGCTGTCGATCACCAGTCGGTCGAAGTGTGTGGACAAGTCCCGGAGCACGTCCGGCAGGTCCGCACTGCGGGGCAAGGTCTCGTCGTCGCGGGCGATTTGCGATGCGAGGACGCACAGGTTCTGAACGGGCGTCGTGTGAACGGCTTCGCCGGGGACAGCGCAGCCGGCGAGCGCGTTGGCCAATCCGAGCTTCGAGTTGACTTTCATCAAGCCGGCGATCGCTGGTCGCCGGATATTGCCCTCGATGAGCAGAACTTTTTCGCCGAGTTCGACGAACGAGAGCGCCAAATTCAGCGCCGTCGTCGTGGTGCCTTCGCCGCCGAACGGCGCCGTCACCAACACTCGCCGCACCTCAGGTCCCATCTTTCTGAGCAATCGGGTGCGTAAGCTGCGTATCGCGTCGTCGAATGACCTATCGGTACCAAACCGCGGTGCGTTGCCAGGCCGTGCGGGCAGCTCAGCCAAACTCGGTGAAACCGAAAGCTGTTCCAACTGCTCGCGGCTGCGTATGGAGCGATCAGTTGCTTCGCGAGTGAGGGCGGCTGCGATGCCAAGCATCAAGCCCGCGACGAGTCCGAGGGCCATATTGCGCGTGGGCGTTGGCGCAATCGGGGCATTGGGTACGCCGGGTCGCTCCACCACCGTCGCCCTGGCTTCCGGCGGCTCGGTCCAGGTCTTCAGTTTCGCCAATGAAACGGGTTCCGTGCCGAGCGTCGGGACAACCGCGGCGAATTGATCTGCCACCGCACCGGCCAGCGCCGCCACCCGGTTGGCGTCGGTGTCAGTGACGGTGACGGTGAATAGCATCGAGTCCGGCACAAATTCCACACGGGTCGCGCCGGCCAGAGCGTCGGCGCTCATCGGGACGTGGAGCTGATCGACCGCACGCTGAGCCACGGTGGACCCTCTGGCGATGGTGGCGTACGACGACAGCAGTTTTTGCGCAGCGTCCGCTTCGTTGTACAAATCGGTGAACGTCGTCACGGGGGTGAACGAGATCAGGATGGTGGCCGACGACTGGTAATGCTTCGTCTGAAGAGCCGTGAGGGCTGCGGCACCTGCCAGGCACGCCAGGAGCGCGCCTGCAACGAGTTTCCAGCGCAGCACCAGCGTCCGGACAAAGGTACGGAAATCCATGAACATCCTCACTATGGGTATGTCAATTCCAGAATAGCGCTTATTGTGTCTGTTGTGAACCGGAACCCACAAACCGATCGTATGTATATTTCCCGTGGTGATGATACTCAGTTTGCACAGTTGTCGTGCCTGATCGTCCCGCCGACCAGAGCAGCCGACCGTGGAGCCAGGGCAACATGCCGTTGACGACGACAGAGGTGCCGACATTTTTCGGACCGTCTGATTCGCCATTGTTCGGCGTGGTTCATCTGCCGGTCGATAACCAGATCAGGGGTGGGGTACTGATCTGTGGTTCGCTCGGAAAGGAGGGGATGGACAGTGTCCGACTACACCGGATCCTCGCCGACCGCCTGGCGCGCCGCGGTTTCGGCGTGCTGCGTTTTGACTATCTCGGCTTGGGTGATTCTGCATACGCACAGGTCCGTGATGACGCGGTGGCCAACTGGGTGGCAAGCGTGGGCCACGCGCTCGACTACCTCACGCTGATCGGCGCGGAGTCGGCCACCGCTATCGGCATACGTGCCGGGTGCCTGATTCTCGACGAGTACTTGGCCCAATCCCACACGGTCAACCGCGTGGTCTACCTCGATCCCTATGGAACGGGCAGGCGTTACCTTCGGGAACACACCACGCTGTTCCGGTTGTCGGTGGGCGAAGACGCTGCTACGCCCGGTGAAGTGTCAATCTACGGCGGGCGGTTGAGCGACCACGCCGCCGCAGAATTCGCCGCCCTGCGGATGGGTGCCAATCCAGTCGGCGCCCGTGGCGTCGACAACGTACTTGTGGTGGGGCGACCAGCCGAGACCGACAAGCGCGTCATCGCCCTGGCGTCGGCCGAGGGAGTTGATTCGATCGTTAGGGGCGGTTTGCCGGAATGCGCTCATCCGCTGCCGATACCGTTACCGATCCCTTTCACCGCGGTCGATTCGATCGTCGACTGGATCGACGAAAACGTTCCCACTCGCACCCATCCCGCCGCGCCCCAATACCTGACAACGGTGACCATGCCCGCTGAAGGGCCCGACGGGGTCGACGTTTTCGAGAGCATCGAACGAATCGAGCCGAACGGCCTATTCGCCATCCGCACGCTGCCCCGACGTCGTAGTCCCGGGCCCGCAAAGACCGTGCTGTTCTTCGTGACGTCCCACGACTTGCACGTAGGACCCGTCCGGGAGTGGGTCGAATTGTCACGTCGCGTTGCAGCGGCCGGGTCACAGGCGGTGCGCTGGGACCCGGCAGGAGAGGGTTTGTCGGGCCAGATCCGCCGGGAACCCTGGCGCAGGGTGTTTTCCAAGGCTGAGATCACCGACGCGATTTCGGTGGCCAGACATGCGTGCCAAGACGCCGGCAAACTCGAGCTTGTCGGTATCTGCTCCGGCTCGTGGTACGCAGCTCAGGCCGCCCGCAATATCGGTGCGCAGTCGGCGATCCTGGTCAACCTCGTGGTGTGGAATTGGCGCGTCACCCCCACCTTGCTTGAGCAGTGGGGCTTTCGGAAGAAAACGCTAAACGCCATTGCGGCCAGTGGGACGGACGGCGGCCCCTCCGAATCCAGGCGGATAATGCGCCTCAAAGCACTTGTCAACCCGACTCGGAAGCGGACGAAGAGTTCTATGCACAGCCACCTCCCGCGATACGTTCTGCGGGTGTTGAGCTGGGTCGGACTCGTGTTTCTGCCCGAGGATGTTCTGACAACGCTTGCCCACGGTGGAACCGGCGTGACGGTGATTGCCTCGCCCGAGGATGCGGAGCAGTTCACTGCCAAAGGCGGCCGGGCAGCCCTTGACCGGCTGCAACGGAAGTCGCAGCCGCCCCGCCTGATCGCCACACCCACGGGCGATCATTCCGCTCATCACCCGGCGATGTTGGCGGCGATCCGCAACGCCGTTCTGCCGGTAGCTGCACTTTCCCCTCCTGAGCACATCCCCGTCTCGGACATCACGTCGACTGGTCGATTGCGAGTCACCGAATCAGCTAGTGCCCGCGCCGGAAATGCGTGAGACGTGAGCGTGATCATCAACAGAGAGGAGGGGGGGTGACCGAAGACGCGATCAGCATCGGCGGTGTCGACCTCGCCGATCCGGACACATACGCGTCGGGGATGCCCTTCGATGCGCTTCGGAAGCTCCGCGAGTGCGCGCCCGTGGCATGGCACCCGTACAAGGATGGGCCTGGGTTCCTCGCGCTCACCGGATACGACGAGATCTTTGCCGTGTCCCGCGATAGCGCCACGTGGTCGTCTGAGGCAACGGGGGTGCACTTCGACGTGCCCGGTCCCGACGACATCGCCGACCAGCGGGGCGTGCTGATGTTGACGATGGACCCGCCGCGGCACACCGCGCTGCGCGCTCTGGTCAGCAAGGGCTTCAGGCCGCGCCAGGTAGCGAAGCTCAACGAACGCATCACGGACATGGCGCGCGACGTGGTCGACAGCGTCATCGAGCGGGGCGAGTGCGATTTCGTCACCGAGGTCGCCGGGGCGCTGCCGTCATACGTCATCGCCGAACTGCTGGGCATTCCGCTGGAAGACGGCTACCGGCTTTACGAGCTGACCGAGATCATGAACACCGGTGCGATAGGCGGCTCGCGCGCCATCAGGGCGGCCGCCGAGATGTTTGGGTACTCAAGGGAACTCGTGGCGCGCAAACGTGCGGATCCTTGCGATGACATCGCGACATCGCTGCTGCATGCCGAGGTCGACGGACAGCGCCTCACCGAAAGGGAGTTCAACTTCGTGTTCCTACTGCTGATCAATGCGGGCGGCGACACGACCCGTAACCTGGTCGCCGGCGGCATGTGCGCGCTGATGGACCATCCGGAGGAGCGGGTCAAGCTGGAGGCGGAGCCGTCGCTGCTGCCGAGCGCGGTTGAAGAAATGCTTCGCTACGTCAGCACGTTCATTGCATTCTTCCGCACCGCCACGAAGGACACCGAATTACGCGGAGTGCCTGTGAAGGAGGGCGACCGGGTGGCGATGTTCTACCCGTCGGCCAATCGGGACGAGGCCCACTTCGTCGATCCCGAACGCTTCGATGTGACTCGTAAGCCCAATCTGCACTTGGCATTCGGTGGCGGCGGCGCCCATTTCTGCCTCGGCGCGAACTTGGCTCGGGTGGAGGCCGCGGCCCTCGTATCGCAGGTGCTGAGCCGGATGAAGCACATGGAGCTTGCGGGGCCGATCGAGCGCATGCCATCGACGCTGATCAACGGCATCCACTCCATGCCTGTCCGGTTCACGCCCGCTCGACGTGTGGGCGCTTGCTGATCGCGCAGGATCACAACACTGCCTTGCGTCAGGCCGTGACCGAACGCAGGCCGAAGCGCTGGCGAAGAAACGCGGCAAGGCGCAGCGGAATGGCAATAAGGCTCAACAGGGCGAACGGTACATATTCGGCGGCGTAGAGCCAATCCGGTGTCTTCTGGGCGAGTGCGCCCACCACAAAATCCCGGCCGAAGGCGATCAGAATGTAAGTCGTGCTCAGTAAGAGCAGTGGCCGCCACACACGCCCCAGGATGCGCATTCCGATTCCAAAGGACAGCAGCGTCAGCAGGCAGGTGAAGAACAGTCCCAACAGAAAGAACCACAACAAGTTGCCCTGCAGCGGAGGCCCGCCGATGACGACGCCCAGCCAGACGACAAATCCGATATGGACGAGAAGCGCGGTGGCGAAGGCCAGGCCCAACGCTCGCGCCTGGCGCGCCAGCCCGGCAAAGGCTCGGCCGAACAGGGTGGCCATTGCGCCGCCGGTATAGGAAAGCCAGAAAAACAGGAAGGACCAGCGCGCGGTTACGCGCAGGCCCACCCTGAGGCCATCGGGACCGGTGCCGTAAATGGCCAGAACGGCCACGGCAAGCGCGAGCGCGCCGCCGAACGCGCTGATCATCCAAACCCATGCCGGATCGTGTCTGCGAGTCATCGCGCGCCCACCTCGACCTTGCGGGCCGCGCCGGAACAACCCGGGCGTGACCCAGTTTTGCTGTGCTTGGACGTGCACATGCTCAGAACCCCATTTTGAAACAACGCTGTCGACTGAGGCCGGGAAATGGATTGCGTTGCTGGGCGATCCTTCTGCTCGAACATGTCAGCCGTGAGCTCCGTCCCACAAAACACAAGCGGTAGCAGGGACCATTGTGCTACCCGGCACCGAACTGAGTCGCCCTGAGAAGTTTGGAGCCTCGACCGCGACCAGCGCGATTCGATTCTGGCCTCACGATGGGTTTCGGGCACTGCGGGGCGAATCCACGCTGGCGGATCAAGTTTCCTACTCGGACCGGGCCGAACCACAGACCACGAGAACGACGGCCATCGCGTGGCAATCGGCGTGTGAAAGCGACAAAGACGAGCTGAGCCAGCCTTGGTGTCGTGCCCGCTCGGCGACCGAACCGCTGAGACGAAGCAGAGGCAGCGGACCGTCCCGTGTCACCTCGATCTCGGGCAGGGGAAACGGCATGTCGGGTTCTGCGAATACCTTGATCACTGCTTCCTTGGCGGCGAACCGGGCCGCCAATCTGTGGACGTGGTTGCGGCCCTGGCAGTCGTTGATTTCGCTCGCCGTAAAAACTTTGCGCAGATACCGGTCCCCGAATTTCGCCAGCGAGCCCTGGACATCCTCAATGGCCACGACATCGCATCCGGCGCGGACGCGGTGCCCGTCAACCTCACCCGGCAGGGAGATCATGCAGGCGCTTTGACAAGACCTTCAACTACCTCCCGGATATTGCGTACGGAAGCGAAGGTCGACTTCTTGAGCACTTCATCGGGGAACTCGATGTCAAATGCGTCCTCGAGCGCGAGCATGACATCGACCGACGCATGCGACGTCAGGCCGAGCTCGTAGAGGTCGGCCTGTTCGTCCACCTCGCGTGGGTCGACCGCCATACGACCATGACTAGCCAAGACGTCACGAATTTGGTCCTGCATTACGCATTCCTCACATTTCTCCCGTGGTTCAACCTATTAATTAGTGTCGGGCCCAATGGACGGCACGTACGTCCCGGTCGCCTTGAGTCGCTTGCGCGCGGCGCGGCGGTATTCGTAGAAGTCCGACATAAACGCCGGGCTGCCGTACAGCCAGTCCAAGGGTTCTCGCATGTCGTCCGCGTAGCCGATGGCGTAGGAGCCGCGCTGGTAGCCCATCAGCCTGAGCAGCCCCTCGGGGAGGGTGCGGGCGATCTCGGGCGGGCAGGCGAGATATTGGTTTTCCTCCTGGCGCAGCCAGCCGAGCGAGTAGCCCACGTTCATCCCGATCCGGCTGGTCTTGGTGGTGTTGGCGCCCCCGCCGTGGAATACCGAGCCCGTGTACAAGAGCACCGAACCCTTGGTCATGACCGCTGGGGACGACAGGGTGGGGTCCACCTCGTCGGGATCGTGCTCCCACCGGTGGCTGCCCACCACCATCCGTGTCGCACCCATCTCTTCAGTGAAGTCGGTCACGGCCCACATGGTGCCGACTTCGGCTTCGAAGCCCCTCGGGAACTGGTAGCGATCGAACGACCACTGATCCCGATGAATCATCTGTGCCGGCGCACCGGGTCCGATGGTAACTAGCTGGGTCAGGTCAACCTGGAAGGTGCTGGCGTGGTCGCCCAACACGAGGTCGAGCGTGTCGATGATCGTCGGGTGGGTAATCAGTGAGCGAGAGGTCGGGGAACGGGCAATCAGGGCGCCGGTCCGATGGGTGGTTTCGCCCAGGAAGTCAGTGTTGCCTCCGCTGGTGGCAGCGATGTGCGGCTTGAGCTCAGCCCGTATCTGATCCATCGTTTCGCGTGTTGCGAGGTCGGCAATAACCACACACCCGTCTTCGCTGAGCACCTTCGCAATGTCTGCCGGCGAGGAACCAGAACCGACTGTACGTACTGCTATTGGCATAACGCGTACTATACGGCATGATATGGAGACAATCCAATGACCTACAGTCGGTTAAGAGCCGGCTTTCATGACTGAGTAGTAGAGGTGCGACGACATATGCTCCCGTTTCGATTCGGCGTGCACGCCGCTCTCGCGCCAACCATGTCGGCTTGGCGGGACCAGGCCCGCATGGCCGAGGATCTCGGTTACTCGGCCCTGTACGTTTTTGACCACCTTGACGCCCAGTTCGGGCCTCTCGTAGCCACGACCGTGGCCGCCGAAGCGACCTCCACCCTCCGAGTGGGGCCCGTCGTGTTGAACAACGACCTCCGCAACCCTGTGGTTCTGGCCAAGGAGATCGCCACGCTCGCCTTGGCGGCCGAAGGGCGGGTCGAGGTGGGTCTTGGAGCGGGCTGGCTCCGCAGCGATTACGAGCAAGCGGGGATCGAGTACGACGAACCGGCTGTCCGCGTCGACCGGCTGGCCGAGAGCCTCACTCTCATGAAGGCGCTGTGGAGCGTGGGGGAGGCGAAATCCGCAGGGACGCATTACACGGTGCGCGATGCGCGCTGTGATCCTCGCCCGGCTTCCCCACCTCGCGTCATCGTCGGGGGCGGAAGTAGGCGGATACTGATGGTTGCTGCCGAACAAGCGGACACCGTGGGCGTGAACACCAGCCTGGCTTCGGGCGAAAAAGGTGGCGACCTGGCGAGCCGAGCCACCTTCGATCATTACGATCGCTGCTTGGCATGGGTGCGCGAGGGGGCCGGTGAGCGCTTCAGTTCGCTCGAGCTGCAGATCGCGCCCGTCGCCGTCAGAGTCGTCGCCAGCCGCCGCGCTGCCGCGCGCACCGCAACCATGCTCGGCCTTCCGGGCGAGGACGCGCTCGAGCTTCCAATCGTCCTGATCGGCACCGAGGACGAATTGTGTGAGCGGCTTCTGGAGCGCCGCGAGAGGTGGGGCTTCACCAACATCGTGGTGCCGGGCGAGGCCATGGAGTCCTTCGCACCTGTGGTCGCCCAGCTCGCGGGCACCTAGCCCCGGAGTCTGCCGCAGGCCGTCACGGCAGCCAGCGTGAGAACGGCTGCCCGCACGATTCGGTCGATGCGTGGATCCACCAAGTCACACCACTCACACAGCTACCCGGCCCCTTGGGCGGCTGCGCGCCGCCGCTGGGCTTGCGCGGCGGCACTTGAGTGCGACCATGCCGACAATCATTTGAATTAGCTTCTCGCATACCGAAAGATTGGGAAACGTGATGTAATTCGACTCCTAGTCCGGTGCAAGCATCCGCACCCCTGGGATGTCACCGCGGTTGGAGAAGCCCGTGTTTGACGAAGTCAAAAGCACGTTCGGGGTCCCGCGGGTGGAGCGCCCGAGCCGCCGGGAGTTCGAAGAGCGCTTCCTCTTCGCGCAGCGCCCGGTGATCATCTCCGGCGCGATAGAGGGCCGGCCCGCGCGGGAGCGGTGGACCGACGACTACCTCACGGAGAAAGTCGGCGCCCGCAACCGTCCCCCTGGAAGCCGAAGGAGCGGCTCAGTCCTTGCGACTCGCCGCCGATGAAGTTCGCGAGCCTTTGGGCACCGGTGCCGCTCAGGTGCCTACCCGGCAGCTGCGGACGCCTGACACCCCAGGTCGCATCTGCCGGCTCGGTCGGTGCCTTCCATCAGACGCTGGTCGCCCCAGCGAGAGTTCCACACGATATGTGAGCGAGAATAGCGACCGTGCAGCACCTGCGAGAAGGCGTGACGGAGCGCGGCGTGCTCGGTGCGGTGCTGGACTACGCCGATCGAGCCCCGGGTCGGCCCGCTGTCAAGGACCTGGATCGCGCGTTGACCCGGGGCGAGTTGCGTGCCGCAGCTGGGAGAGTGGCCGCTGGCTTGCTTCAGAAAGGCGTCGAGCCCGGGGATCGGGTTGCCGTGCTGATCGGCAATTCCGTGGACTTCGTGGTGGCGGCACTGGGCTGTCTGTGGGCGGGGGTCACGTTCGTTCCGCTGGCGATCACCGATCCAGATCTCCGCCGTGCGCAGATCTTGGCTGACTGCCGGCCCGCACAGGTGATCACCGCAGGCCCGGACCAAACCGCGCCGACGGGACTTCCCGTCGGCACCGCGTGGACTTCGATTTCGGCGTTGAGCGTCGCGGATGGGCGCACGCCACCACCCGTAACGGGCCCCGTCTCCTACATTATTTACACGTCGGGGACGACCGGCATCCCTAAGGGGGTGCAGATTCCCCCCGAGGCATTTTTCACCGCAGTCGAAGCATGCGCCGACGCCGTCGGACTCACCGCGGACGACCGAGCCCTATGCGTTTCGCCCGTGCACTTTGACGGGTCCTTCTCTGCCATCTTTCCTCCGCTCGTGCGCGGCGTCCCGCTCGTCATCCCCGACCGGGAAGCCCTCCTGTTCCCGCGCCGGTTCTTCTCGATTGTCGTCAGCGAGGGGATCACGGCGACCAGCTTCTCTCCCAGCTACCTCCGGTTGCTCCGGGCCAGCGGCCGTCTGGCGCGGTTGGCTGACACCCCGCTGAGAGTGATGGCCCTGGGCGGCGAAGCGCCGTCCACGGCCGATATCAGGGCGGTTTGGGCCGCCAGTCCGGGACTGCGGGTGGTGAACCGTTACGGCCCGACCGAGACGACCATCGCCGCCGCCCATCTGGAACTGACGCCCGAGTTGCTCGACGCGGGGCTGGTACCGATCGGTCAGCCTCATCCCGGGAGCTCGTTCCACCTTGTTGATGAGCACGGAAGACTGGTGGATCGTCCTGGGGTGATCGGCGAGCTGTACATCGGCGGACCGCAGCTCATGGCTGGATATCTGAACGACCCGGCGCTGAGCGCAGCTGTGCTACGGACGGACGTCGTCGAAGGAACCACCCTCTACCGCACTGGTGACCTCGTCTTCCGCGACGACCGGGGCAACTACGTATACATGGGGCGTTCGGACCGCGTCATCAAGCGACATGGTGTGAGGATGTCGCTGGTCGAGGTGACCGACGCGCTCGGTGGTATCGACGGGGTCGCATCCGCGGCGTGCACGACCTTCGACCTGGAGGGCAATCTGGGGGTCGTCGCATTCGTGGTGCCGGACGGCGAGCTCACCCCTCTCGCCGTCCGCCAGGCCGCCAGCGAACGGCTCCCAGAAGCAATGCTGCCCGATAAATTCGTCTTAGTGGCCGACTTGCCCTTGACGTCTTCCAGCAAGGTCGACGAGCGACGCTTACTAAAGGAGGCTGGCTTGTCTTCGCCGAACGAAGGGGCCTGAGCCGTCTGTGTCGTTGCAACTCAGTTAGATGGAGATCGGGGCCGCGGCGCCTAGGCTAATATGCCTTCCGTGCAAGCAACGCCAACTGGCGCGACGTCGGGGGGACATTACGAGCAGCTGGTTCGGCGGCAGCGCGCCGAATTGCAAGATGCGTACCTGAAGGGGGTGCGCCGACTGCGCTGGGACGCGGGGCGTCTCGCCGCAGAACGCGAACGGCGTCTTCGGGATCTGCTGGTGTACGCCGCCGATCGTTCGCCATTCTGGCGGGACCGGCTGGCAGGCCACGATCTGGCGAACTTCACCGAGGCCGACCTCCCCGCTTTGCCGGTCCTGACCAGAGCCGAGATGATGGCGGAGTTCGACCGGGTGGTCACGGTCCCCGGATTGACACTTGCCCGGGTCCAACAACACCTCGATCAGTCGGACGGCGATCGCGGATACCTGGACGACGAGTACCAGGCAATCGTCACCTCCGGATACATAGGAACCCAAGCACTTCACGTCTATGGTTGGGACGCGTTCGTCACCTTTGTGATGCAGGGTTCGCGTTGGACCGGGCGACGCGGCGAAGACCCGGAAGCGGTTTTGGCGCAGGCCTTCGCTACCAGCACTCGGCATGAGTCGGGGATTTTCCACGCCTTCAGCACTTTTGAAAGCGGAGGGCCGGCATCGCACTGCTTCGGCGGCACGCAACCCCTGGACGAGATTGTCGACGGCCTCAACAACGCGCGTCCCGCGGTGCAGGCTCTGCAAGCGTGGCCGAGCCTCATGCGGGAGTTGGCGTTGGAGGCGATCGCAGGACGACTGACGATTACGCCGACGTGGGTCAGCGTCGCGGGCGAGGTCTGCACCCGGCCTGTGCGGGAGGCGGTTCGGTCCGCGTGGGGGGTCGAGACTTCGGAGTTCTGGGGCTGCTCGGAGGGGACCTATGCCTTTCCATGCGGCGTTGGAGAAGGCATGCACGTCGCCGACGACCTGGTGATTCTCGAGCCGGCGGATGCTGATGGCAATGTCGTGCCGTATGGGCTACCTGCGGAGCGGCTGCTGTTGACCAACCTGTTCAACCTGACGCAGCCGCTGATCCGCTACGACCTTGTAGACGCGGTGACGATGTCCGACGAGCCGTGTCCGTGCGGTTGTGCCCATCGCCGCATCACAGCGGTCAACGGTCGGATCGACGGATCCTTCCAATACGAAAGCGGTGCCCTGGTGCCCCGGGCGGCCTTCGAGCAGACGGTCCTTGCCACCCCCGGCGTCGCCGACTTCTTCGTGGGCAAGACGCAACGTGGTGTCGACCTGTCCGTGGTGACCGACGGTTCATGCGACCTTCAGCATCTGCGGATGGAACTGATCGACGTACTCCGCCGGCACGGCGCGCCGGAGTCGGACGTCGGTGTGCACGAGGTCGGTTCTATAGACCGACTGTGGTCGGGAAAGTCGAAGCAGTTCGACGCCACGTGATCTAGTGAGGTGCTCGCCGGGATCTGCGCCTACCTACTGCTTGGCCACCTTGGCCACGATCTGGTCGACGACGTTGAACACCGCGGCGTGGGCGGGGTTGACGGCGAACACCGCGACGTCGATGGCCACGTTGTTGCTCACGGCCAACGCACGCTGACAGGCAAATCCGCCATTGCCTACTTGAGTGTTGGTGATGCTCAGGGTGCCGTTGGTGATGGCGATAGGCCCCGCCGTCCAGACGCTGTCGGGCTGGCCGGGGTTGATGGTGTGGAATTGGCGCATCGAGCAGGCCCACCAACGCTGGGCCGACGCGCTGAAGAAGCGCGCCGCATCGTCGGCAGCGGGAAACGACACAACCGCCTGCCAGACTTGATGAGAGGCGTCGCTTAGGTCCTGTCTGCGCACGGCGATCGATCCACTGCCGTCATAGACCGAGGCCTGCACTGGGAGGTTGAATCGGCAATTCTTGTCCGGGATATTGGCACTGTCGTCGCGCATAAAGGTGCTTGCTCCGCTGGCGACTAACCCGGTAGTACCGATCGCGGTGTTGATCTCCGCGGGGCTAAGCAGCAGCCGTTCGAGGCCATCCGTCGCAATCGGTGGGGGCGCACCCCTGCTACAAGAAGCAACGAAAATGCACGCGCTCGCCAGTGCCACTACCACTGTCAGCCGTCGCATGTTCATTCCCCCGCTCTCCGTAAATCAGAGATATATCAAAGCCCCCGGCGGCACTAAAGACAACGCCGGTCTGCGTCGGCGCAGCCGGCTCAGCCGGCTCACGCCGGCCATCGCCTTGGCCAGGGCCTGGTCGATGTCGTCGATGATGTCGTCGATGTGCTCGATCCCGATGGACAGGCGGATCGTCTCCGGCCGGATACCGGCCTTCACCAGCTCCTCGTCGGACAGCTGGCGGTGGGTTGTGGAGGCCGGATGGATGGCCAGGGTCTTGGCGTCCCCCAGATTGAGCAGCCGCTTGATGAGCTGGAGCGCATCGAAAAAGGCCAGTCCCGCGTCATAGCCCCCCGCTGCCCCGAAGGTGACGATGGACGGCACGCGCCCGTGCAGGTAGCGCTCGACCAGGTGGTGGTAGGGATGGTCGGGGAAGCCGGCGAAGCTCACCCAGGCCACCCGGGGGTCGGCGGCCAGGTAGTCGGCCACGGCCCGGGCGTTGGCTTCGTGGCGCTCAAGCCGAACAGCCATCGTCTCAAGGCCCTGCAGGAGCAGAAAGGCGTTGAAAGGGGAGAGGGTGGCGCCGCTGTTGCGCAGCTGGGTGGAGCGGGCCCGGACGGTGAAGGGCCGTTCGGGGAAGTCGCGGGCAAAGACGACGCCGTGGAAGGCGGGCTCGGGCTGGTTGAACATGGGGAAGCGGTCGGGATGGTCGGCCCACGGGAACCGGCCGCCGTCCACAATGGCTCCACCGAGGGTGGTGCCGTGGCCGCCGACGAACTTGGTCAGTGAGTGGACGACCACATCGGCCCCGTGCTCGAAGGGCTTGAGCACGAGCGGCGTGGCCACCGTGTTGTCCACGATGAGGGGCACGCCAGCCGCATGGGCCACGGCGGCCACGGCCTCGAGGTCCACGATGTTGCCGGCCGGGTTGCCGATGGTCTCGCAGAAGACGGCGCGGGTGTTCTCGTCGATAAGGGGGGCGATCGACTCGGCTCGGTCGTCGACGGCGAAGCGGGCCTCGATGCCCAGGGTGGGCAGCACGTGGGCAAAGTAGGTGAAGGTGGCACCGTAGAGCTGGGGGGCCACCACGAAGTTCGAGCCGGCACTGGCCACCGTAAGGATGGCGTAGCTGACGGCGGCCATACCTGAAGCCACCACCAGGGCCGCCGTCCCCCCTTCGAGGGCGCAGATGCGCCGCTCGAGGACGTCGAGGGTCGGATTGTTGAGCCGGTTGTAGTGGAAGCCGGGCGTCTCCATGTCGAGCACGGCACCGGCGTGGGCGGCGTCGATAAAGTCGTGGGCCACCGTCTGGTAGATGGGCACGGCCACGGCCCGCGTCCCGTCGGCTGTGTAGCCACCATGGATGGCGATGGTTTCGTCATGCATGGCCTGAGGCGCTCCTCTTCGGGATGGTGCTCAACAGGTTGCCGTACAGACACAGGCCCGCGGCCCGCCAGGGCCAGGGGGCGCGGGCGCCGACCTCGTCGAAGGGGAAGGCGGCCACCAGGGCCGGGTCCCGCTCGCCGCCTACCACCCGTTCGTGCAGCCGCCGGAGCCCGTCCCAGTCGGAGGCGGCCACGCAGTTCTGGGGGAGGCGAGGCAGTTGGTCGCACTCGTGGCTGGCGTAGCGCCGCACGTCCCGGGCGTACTCGCGGACGAGGCTCGAGGGATCGTACTCGGGATGGCTCTGGACCAGCACGACCGCGGACCGGCCCACAGTCTTCGTGACCACGCTCCACCCTACCTCCGCCGACTGAAGGGCCACCGCGTAGCCGGCAGCGGTCACCGCCTCTACGGGCACGGCGTTGAGTCGCGAGTGGGGCAGGACGACGGGACCGTCGAAGCCGGCGGCCAGAGGGTGGGTCGGGTCGGCCTCCTGGGCGAAGACACCCGTGCACTTGACCGGCAGGGTGGTCCGTTCGACGCCGTCGAAGACGGCCAAGGCGGCGTGGGCCGACAGGCAGGACAGCACCATGGCCGGCACGTTCTCGCTTCCCCACCGCAGCAGCCCGCACAGGTCGGACCAGTAGGGCTCGTCCTGGATGCGGGACTCGATCGGGTTGGAGCCGGTCACCACCAGCAGGTCGGGGGGGTCCGAGGTGATGTCGACAAGGGGACGGTACTCGGCGGCGATACGGGCTCGGATCCGCTCGCCCCGGGGCACCCCCGCCATCGTGTAGCGGGTCAGGACGACCGTCTCGCATCCGGACCCGGCGTCCAGAAGGCCCACGAACTGTCGCTCGGTGGCGCCAAAGGCGGCGTCGGGCATGTTGTTGACCAGGGCACACGTCCACCGCGCGGGCCCCTCGGCCCAGCCCGTCGCCGTCCCCAGGTCAGGGGCCCCGGCCAGTCGAACCCCCACTGTTAATGCCTCACATCTGTGTAGGTGACCGTGACCTCCTGGTGGAGGAGTCGGTAGGCAGCCCGCAACTGTTCCTCATCGTCGGTCGAGCCGACTACGGCCACGATGTGGTTGCCGGAGCCGTCCCGCCAGTCGAGGGCGGCCCCCGGACCCTGGTGGACGCTCACCGTGTCCACCTCGGCACGGTCGCTGAAGTCGTTGATGCCCTCGATGGCCGTCACAGTGGCCGAGACGGTCGGCGGCTGGAGGAAGAAGCGGTAGCCGATGCGCTCGGTGGCCACGGGCCCGTCGACGGACACCTGCTCGCCCAGTGCCACGCGCAGGGTGAGGTCGAGCAGGCTGACACCGGCTGCCCGCTCCAGCATCTCGGGCACACCGCCGCCCAACCGTCCGTTGACCTCGATGATGCGGGGCCCCTCGGGTGTGAACTTGACCTCGGTGTGCAAACAGCCGGTTCGCACCCCGAGGGCTTCGATGGCTTGGGTGGCCAGGTCGAGGACGGCCGAGCGGCTCCCGGCGTCGAGGGCGGCGGGGATAAAGAACCCGGTCTCACGGAAGTTTTCGGCCGGCGGGAAGCGCCCAGTCAGGGCCAGGTGGCTGATGGCACCGTCGGCGACCATGCTCTCGACCGACACGTAGCCGGCGTACGGGTCGCCGTCCCGGGCCGGATCGTCACGCAGGTAACCCTCGAGGACCATGTCGGGGCGGCCCGGGCCGAGAGCGACGAGCAGATTCTCGAGCTCGGCACGGTCGCGCGCCAGGAAGGTGTAGCGGCTGCCCTGGGCCGAGCGGGGCTTGAGGACGGCGGGCCACCCCACCTCGGCCTCGACTGCCAAAAGCTCGCGCGCGGACTGGTCCGGGCGGACGAGGTGGCAGGGGGGCATATCGAGGCCGGCCGCGGCGAGGACCCGGCGTTGGCGGGCCTTGTCGGTGAGGGCGGCGGCAGTCGCCTGGCTGTGGAAGGGGAGGACTAAATCCTCTGCCACACAAGCAAATTCGATCATACCGGCATCGAGGTAGGTGGTGATTCCGTCGGGCTCCCAGTCGGCCAGGGTCTTGATCATCTGCTCGGTGCTCATGCCGTCGAGGTCGACAACGGCGCCGAACCGGTTGAGGAGACCAGCCATCTCGCCCATCCCCGGCACGGACGTGTCGATCATCCACAACAGGTCGCACAGGCCGGCGGCCGCCTCGGCCAGCTGCATCACTGGAACGCAACGCGGCCCGTAGCCCACCGCCACCAATGGCCGAACCCGTCCGGTCGTGTAATCCGTCACGTCTCAGCCGATCACTGCCTCGACGCAGGCCTGGGCGTCGTAGACGGCCCGGAGGCGGCTGCGGGGCGAGGGCAGGTAGTGGGTGAAGTAGCGCACTCCCTCGGTGAGCACGCCCAGCACGGAGAGGTTGGGCTGGAGCCGGCCCTCGGTGTCGTAGGGGTGAAATTCTTCATTGATGGCCACGCTGCCCACGGCCGTATCACCGTAGCTGAGCTGCGTCAGCCTTCCCTTGGCGTAAAGACGGTTGAGCAGGGGCGAGCCCGACCGGGCGAGCGAGGGCATGTCGAGATAGCCCCGCACCACCCCGTCGACCGTCACGGCCGTCGGCTCGTCGAGAGCCGTGGAGCTCAGGCGGACACCCTCGGGGCAGGGGGCCAACTCCGGGTCAGGTCCGAGCGAGATACGTACCACTCCGGCGTCGAGCAGCGCCAGCAGCTGCTGGGAGCGCATGGGTGGCACGCCCGCCTCCAAGCGGTTGATGCGGCCTCGGACGTTGGACTGAAACTCGACGTAGGAGTCAAGGGAGAGACCACCGAACTCGATGACCGAACGAAGCTGGTCCCGGAGGATGCGCAGCACCTCCTGGGCCGCCTTGACCGGGCTCCCCCCAGGTCGCAGGGCCTCGGTGAGGTCGTCCTCGATCATCTCGTAGGCCTGGTCCTGGTAATCGGCGGCCGATGTGTAGTGGCGATCTGACCCGGCGAAGAGGTGAGTCGCCGGGTCGAAGCGCCCGTAGCGCGGCTCGAGACCGTCGACGACCTTCTCGTAGTGCCCGTCGACCCAGCCTTGGCGGAGGACGGCGCGGACCTCGGTCGACTCGACGTCGCCCCCCGCCAGCAAGGCGGCCTGGATGTAGTAGCGCGCTTGCATCTCGGCGAAGACGAGCGGAAGGAGTTCGGCGCGGAAGTCCACGTGTCGCCGCACTTGCGACCCGCCCGGATTGGTCAGCGCCGCGAACTCCTCGGGCGTGCAGACCACGGGCTGATACTGGCCGTAGGGGTCGACGCCGGTGGCCGACTTGGCGCAGTACGGCGCGCCCGAGCGCGAGTAGAGGGTGATGGTCGGCTCCCGGCCCGAGGGCACGTAGCGTATGCGGTCGGCCCGGTCGCACCGGTCCTCGAAGGTCCCGCCGCGTCCGATGGTGAGGGCGGCGAGGACATCGAAGCCGACTAGGCCCATGCCGGCCACGGCCAGCGAGGATCCGGCCGGAGCGGTTTGGTCGAGGCACTCGATTGGGTAGGGCTGCAGGTAGTGCACGCCCCCGTCGGCCCCGCGCTCCTGGTTCCAGGTGTGCCCCGAGGTCAGCACCGCGTGGTCAACAGTGAGGGTCGTGCCGTTGTCGAGCAGCACCGCCTCGCGCCCCTGGAGGGCCTGCGAAATGTCGATGGCGGCTGAGTAGTGCCGGACGATCTCGAGGTTGGGCGGGGCGTAGGCGACCAGCGTGTCATAGAACCAGGCCAGGTACTCGCCCATCAACCGCCGTGGCAGGTAGTCGGTGGGCAGGATGGGGTCACCCCCGGCGCCGATGCGGCACTCGTAACCCACCCAGCGGTAGCCGCGAACCACCGCCCATGCGTGCAGGCCCACGGCGTAGGGGGGGAGGGCGTCCCCGTCGGGGGCGACGTAGAGGGAGAGCTGACCGCAGGCGTTGTTGAGCACCAAGAAGTCGGGCTGCTGGGCGGAGTAAACGCCGCCTCCGAGCTGAGCGGGCTCGACCAGGTGCAGGCGCACCGGCGTCCCTACCTGGCGGGCTCGGCTCACCGTGCGTTCCATGACGCACAGACCCCACGCGCCGAGTCCCACGATGGCCATCTCGATCATCGGACGCGTCCCATACCCGCCACCTCAGTAAGCTCCCGTGCGTTGCAATGCACATGTCCAGGCACCTGAATGGCCCCTTCCCGTATGGGTGTTACGCCGGCGCGTGAGCGCGAGGGTATATGTATGCCGATGTTGCAGCTTACATACTATTAGATGGTAATAAAAGCAGATAACCAACATTTAGTTTAATTGAATGCGGAAAGCATCAGCACACCCTGAACAACGACCAGTCAACAGACCGCACGGTCTTACCGGGCAGTTCCTCGCAGAGATATCCGCCTGACCTGCGTGAGCGCGCGATGCGCATGGTTGCGGCGAGCAGCGATCAGCACGAGTCGGGAGGGCGTGGCGATTAGCCCTAGATCCGGGTTGGTTGTGGCGCTGCGCATCGCCGGCCCTCTGAGGGAGTCCTGGGTGCACGCCACCGCAACGCGACACCCTCGCCTCGACACTGAAGGGCTTCTACCCCCCGTTACGCCAATACTAGAAGTCTGTTCAATCGTGCAAATCAGTCAAAAAGTATGTATAGTGGCCTAAAGCCGGATCATCGTTTGCACGTGGTTCGACCCGCGGTCGCTGCGACCGGACGTCACAGCAGCCGCTATGCGCGCTTTGTGGGTGCGTCCGTTTCCGTGAGGAGGAGCGCATGTCGTTCGTGTCCACACGTGGATGTATCAGGCCGTCAGCGCCCAAGCCGCTGCGATTCACGAGTTGTTGGTGAACACCTTGGGGACTAGGTCCGGATCATATACGGCCACTGAGGCCGCCAACGCGATCGCGGTCGGCAGAGTTTTCGGCGGTTAAGATGCTCGATTTCGCGGCGTTGCCACCGGAGGTCAACTCCGGCCTGATGTATTCCGGTCCGGGTTCGGGCCCTATGCTGACCACCGCCGCGGCTTGGGATGATTTGGCTGCGGAGTTGTATTTGACCGCGTCGTCCTACGGCTTGGTAATTGCGGACCTGACCAGTGGATGGTTGGGTCCGTCGTCGGCCGCGATGGCGGCCGCCGCGGCACCATATGTGGTGTGGATAACTGCCACTGCAGGGCAAGCTGAGGAGACTGGCGCGCAGGCCAAGGCGGCAGCGGCCGCCTACGAGGCGGCGTTCGTGATGACTGTGCCTCCGCCGGTGATTGCGGCGAATCGGGCATTGTTGATGGCGTTGATCGCGACGAACTTCTTCGGCCAGAACACGCCGGCGATTATGGCCACCGAAGCGGACTACATGGAGATGTGGGCCCAAGACGCCGCGGCGATGTATGCGTATCAGGTCGCGGCGCAGGCTGCGTCGGTGCTGAGCCCGTTTACCGCGCCGGCGCCAACCACCGGGCCGGCCGGGTTGGCTGCGCAGTCCGAGGCGGTCGCGCAGGCTTTCACCACTTCTGCGGGTACATCTGCGCAGACCGTGGCACCGTTTACCACAGCAATGTCCAGCCCGTTGAGTTTCGCGATGTCCACACCGCTGACAACTGTTGCGACGCCTGATGCGCTGACGGAACTGGCCTCGATCGCTTCCTCGATGTCATCCTCGTCGACGGCACTCACCTCGGGCATCGGCCTGGCCTCAGGGACTGGATCGGCTACGTCGATGTCGACTCTCGGCATGTCGGCGCTCAGTTCGGCGGGTTCACTCGTCGGATCGCTTGGCCCGAGATCGGCCGTCCTCGCCAACCAAATCCGGATGCTGGGATCGACTCTGAGTAACAGTTTCGGCTCGGGCCTGGGCAGCGCTCAGGTGACCGCGGGTATGGGGCGCACCGCCTCGCTCGGCACTCTCTCGGTGCCGCAGAGCTGGGCCGCGGCGGCTCCGGAATTCAGCCGCGTTGGCTCGACGTTGCCGGCCGCCACCGCCGGCGTCAGCGCGGCGCCGGCGGTGGCCGGGCCGGACAGCATGCTCAACGGGATGCCAATGCGACCAAACGCGACGCGCGGTATGGATGCTCCCACCACTTTTACGCCCAGGTTCGGCTTCCGTCCCACCGTGGTGCAAACCCCGGTATACGCCGGATAAAGGAAACGGGGACCGCCGGCCGCTGCGGGCGATGCGCGTAAAGCGTCCGGATCGGAGTTCGTTCCGCTCACTCGACTTCGTGTCGGATTGCTCGTTCCGGTGCGGCCAGCCTGGACCGAGTCAGGCACATCATCGAAGGAGTCCGACGCCGGCTCGGTCTTGTGTTGTGTCTCGGTCAGTTGCTGCACCGCTGAAGTTCTCGACGCGGCAACCCGCAAAGACAATGCGGTATTGGCAGCAGCTGCGCGCCGATCCCGTCATCGAATTCATTGATCTTGCCGCCCGCGAACACCTCATCGTCAGCAACCCGTGCACAGGCAAACTCGGCCCGGCTAACTTCCACATGGGCGCAGGATTCTGATTGAACCTGGACCCAGCGGCTGACCTCGCGTCATTTCACCATCTTTGGGTTCAACGCGGTTAGAGACGCGGTCGAACGCGGGCACGAATCGGACCACCGGCAATCATGGTGAAGTGCAATGCAAGCGGAAATTCGTCATCGAGAGAGCGGAATTCGGCTCCGCGGATGAGCGTCGCCAAGGCGAGCGTAACTTCGAGCATGGCGAAATGGTCACCAATGCACGACCGCGGTCCGCCGCCGAACGGCACGTATTGCCACCGATCGAGAGCCTTGAAGTTCTCCGGGCTGAACCGCTCGGGATCGAATCGAAGTGGATCGTCCCAAAGTTGCGGGTCGCGATGTACGGCCATTCTCCCGACAACGAGCATGGTGCCCTTCGGCACCAGGTAGCCACCCACCTCAACGTCCCGGCAGGCCATACGTGTCCCCGTGGGAGCGGGAGGGCACAGGCGAAGCGATTCCCGTATCACCTGCACCGTGTAGCCCAGCTGGGGAAGGTCGCCGGACGTCAGCGGCCGGTCCGGTAGGGCTGCCACTTCTGCGGCGACGCGGTCCTGGTAATCGGCGTGGTGGCCCAGGGACCACAGAGCATATGTCAAGGCCGTAGCCGTGGTGTCGTGGCCAGCAAAGACAAACATGACCAGCTCGTCGCAAATCTCTCTATCGGACAAGCGTTTTCCGGTCTCGGGATCCTCAGCGGCGATGAGGGCGTGGACCAGTGGTGCGACTCGAGTCGGATCGGCGCGGCAGTCCCGCAAAATCTCCTGCGTCAGAGTATGAAGTTTGGCGCTTGCCGCTCGCGCACGCCGGCGCGCCGGGGTGGGCAACCAGCCTGGGGCGCGCAGCGGGCGGGTTGCGCGCCCGACCGCGTAAGCCAACGCAACCCGCAGTGGCTCAACAACCTCATCGGCCCGCTGTTCCAGGTCGAGACCGAGCACCGATCGTCCGAGTGCGCGCAACGTGATCTTGCGGCATTCGGCGTCCAAATCGATGACGGCATCCTCACGCCACCCTTCGCTTACCGACTGTGCCGCCTGCTCCATGTGACCGCCGAGCTCGTTCACCCGCTGTTTGGTGAACACTGGCTGTAGGGTGCGTCGACGTGACTTCCACGGCTCGAAGGGGAGATCAGTAAGGCTGGCGCCGATGATGCGCCGCACCTGCTCGAAGACCGGGGTTGTTTTGTCCACGGAATCATCTTTGGTACTCAGGATGTCGCGAATCGCCTCTGGTGATGTTGCCAACACCATCGGCGGCATCAGCCATCGCGGCCCTAACGTGAAAAAAGTCACCCGCCCGCCGGCATCACGCAGCCTCTCCGTCCCCGTGCTGAATTCCCTCACCGCCGCGACGCGCTGGCGGAAAGGCATCGGGTTCACCGGCGGTAGGGGTAAGGACTTGAGTCCGTCGCTCGCAAGGGCCCGAACCACGCCTACCTCCCGGGGATCACGCTGCCTACGCCTATCAAAGACCGCGCAGGTCAAAGACCGCGCAGGTCAAAGCGTACCTACCCCCGCTGAACGGGCAGTATTCAGGCTATCTACGTCGGGACATCGAGAGTCAACGGGCGGCCAGTGGAGACGCCCGAGTCTGGTTGATAATCATGTATGACAGTTTCGCCTGGTACCTAACGACCGCGAGAACGTAACTCGGAATCGATGACGCAGAGTCCATGAGAGGTTGAGGGTGGAGAGAATTCGGCCGCTGTGGCGGGTACCTGGGATCGTTTTGCGCGAGCGGTTCCATCCAGCAGGGCGTGAGCGCATTCCTGAGCCGATGGTGATGGACGATCCGGAGTCTGTTGCACAGTTTCAAACCGGCGGCGCATCCAACCCTGGGATCCGGGCGGTATACGATTTTTGCGCTCGCGCGCTTGACGCGCTGCTGCCCCCGGGCGGTCACCTGCTGGATCTTGGCGTCGGCTCAGGCCGTGCGCTTAGTGCCATCCTGCGTCGACGGCCCGATGTTCAAGTAACCGCTGTCGATCTGGCGCCCAACATGCTGTCCGCGGCGCGAGAGCTATTCGATGCTGAAGGCGTGGGCGAACGTGTCGAACTGCAGCGGGCTGACATCGCGGCGTTGCCAGGGTCGATTTCAACGCGTCCGTGGGACGCGATCTCCTGCATGTGGACCCTGCATCAACTACCGGATTTCGACTACTTGCGTGGTGCGCTCAGCCAGATCGCCGCCGTCCAACGCCGCAGCGCGGCCGCAGTATGGATCTCCGATTTTCAGCGCATGCGGGACCCGACAGCCTGTCCCAACATGCTGTTGCTCGCCGACCCAGCCTCGCCAGCTGTCCTGCGCCGAGATGCAATCGCAAGCGAGGCGGCGGCGTTCACCATCGCAGAGCTATCGAAAGAGCTTGCTGTAGCTGGACTGCAAGGAATGCACTGCGGCCATTCGACACCGTTGCCCTACCTGCAGGCGCGCTGGATGTTCGGTGCGCGCGGCAAACCGAACGCTTTAAGTGGCACGCCTGATTCTCAGTTGCGCGGTCAGGCCCGCCGCGACTCGGCGTTGTTGCGTTGGGGATTCACGGCGAAACCGTTCTGAGCTGGCTATCACCCTAGCGGCCCTCTCCGACGCGACATCACCGCGCGGCAGCGTCGTGTTAGAGGCGCTGAGAACGGACTCGGCTTAGACTGCGGCGACTCGGTAGCGACGCTGGCGGTGCGGTGGTGAACCGCAAGACCAGCACGATAGATTCCTCGGGATCGATCGCAGTAAGGTGCACGAAATCTCTTTGCAATTGCCCCAATTCCCCGGAAAAGCCAGTCGATAACTCATTGAGATCGGTAGTATTTCGAGCATGCAGAAACGCCGGTGACAACGGCCGGACAGCGAGGCCTTCGCGCTGGGCGATAATCCATACCGCCTCAACGGCTGACCCGCCACGGGCGTAGTCGCGAAGATGCGCTCCGGTCACGGTGATCACCGCCAGCGCGGAGCTGGCCAGGACTTGTTCGCGCATGCCGTCGCCCAGTGCGCTGCCGGCGTTCCATTCCGCAAGGTAAGCCATGACGTCGGGCCGGCGCACGACATCAAATAAAGCCAGGTCGCTGTCGTCGAGTTCGAGGGTGCGCACGTCGATACCGGTGTCGGGGTCGGGATCTCCCGGCCATCGCAGTTCCGCGACCATCTCTTTGTGTAGCTGTGGGGTCAGGTACCGGATGCGGTCTGCCGAGCCGAAAATCGTTGCGGCCAGCGAAAGATCGTCTCGCTCGGTCAGTAGGTGCAGACGCGCGCCCTCGCGCTCGGCCGCGGTGGCGAGTAACTTGATCGTCTGGTCGTCGAGTGACTGAAGCGCTCCGCCATGGCGGTTGGTTTCGCGCGCGAGCATCGGTTCATAGAGATCGGCGAGGGCAGGGTCGTTACCGTTCTCGAAGTGCATCGTGGCCCGTAGCGGAGATCCGTCTACATCTTCGGAGATGCTCACCGGCCCGAGTACCCCACGGGCGGCGGCGGCGATTCTGATGTTATATAGGGCTGCACCCAGTGCGACAGCGCTGCCGCGGAAGCCCACATCCATCGTTGAAGTATGTTCTGTGGCAATGCTTATGGTGAGCTTGGTCGGCTCCGCGTCGAGTTGCCATGGCTGGCTGTTTCCGCCCGAGGGGGCGCGCATAGCGGCAGCGACAAGAGCGCTGTTGACTGTGGAAAGTGTTGGGTTGTTTCGATGCTCGTTTTCAGGCGCAGGGCGCTGCTGGGCCATCTCGACTTCGTCGAGTTGATTGAGTGCCCAGCCAATGTCGATACGGCACCGACCGGATCTCAGGTTTTCACCCAGTCCGATTCTGCGAACCGCTTCGGCCAATGCTGAAGCGCCCAAGATGACATCGCTTGCCAACTGCGGCCAGGTCGACAGCGATCGGTCGATCTCAATGAGTGACGCAGCAGTGCGGGGCGATACACGTTGGGCTTCGTCGTAACGCAGCATGTAAGGGATCTTTTCCCGGCTACTCATTCCCGGCAACAGCTCGATGTCCAGCGGGCCAAGCAGTCCGTGCAGGATCGGACGTTCGGGTTCTTGATCGAAGCGTTCGACATCGACTCTTCCGCGATCGCTGGTTGCCATCAAGACTGGGATACGTCGATCACGGGCTCCTAAGCGCACGGCAACCTTCATGTCGAGCGAATCGCACTCTTCGACGACGATGTCGAGTCCGTCCAGGAAAGCGTCGACGGTGTCCGCGTTGAGTCCAGCGTCGAACACATCCACTGCTAGGTAGGGATCGAGTTCAGCGATCCTGCGTGCTGCCACATGCGCTTTGTTTAACCCGAGATCGAATACCGTGGCCGGCACCCGATTCAAATTCGATAGCTCCAAATGATCGAAATCTGCCAGCCGAAGGCTGCCACACAATCCCTGTGCCGCAAGGGTGTGGGCGATGACATGACCGACGCTAAGACCAGCGACGCCAATGGTCAGCGAGTGGAGCCGGGTCTGTTCTTGAGTGGTGATGCTGTTTCTATTGCGATCAAGTCGTAGCGCCCGAAATCCGCGCGGGCCCAGCACCGCAACGACGGTACGCCGCCAGGGGTAGTAGACCCACCGACGCGGTTCAGCCAGGATGTCGCTACAGGGCGCCGGACGAAGACTTCGCAGACCTAAAAGTTGCGCGTCGCAGTGGTCAAGGAATTCCACCTCGGGGTCCGCTCGCAACCGCTCCAACACTGCGCGATCGGCGGACTCATCAGGGTCCAGGATCTTTGCCCTGTAAGAGGTCGTGTCGTGCTCGGTCATGGTGCCAGACTATTGCAGGTCCGGTTCGCCTGGGGGCACCCTGCGACGAGCAACTTGAGGGGTCGATACCCGTGCGCCACCTTTCATTAGCGCTGGCAGCGCGCATGCGCGCGCATAACCCTCACCCCTCAAACGGAAAACGATATGCGTCCATCGCAATGTAACTCTGGCGCATGACCCGCTACCCTATGGGGATGCCGGGCTCGTTGGACGATTTGGTCACTGCGGCCGCCGCCGAGTTGATGGCGGCCACCGCGGGTAATTCTGCCGCGATCAGTCAACGGGTGCTGCGCAACTTGGTCGACCACTTCGGCGTGGACTTCGGCTTTCTGCGCCACAATGATCACACGATCCACGCGACAGTGCTCGTTGCTGAATGGCCGCCGCGTGAGGACGTTCCCGACCCTGACCCGATCAGTACGGTGTATTTCTCCGACGCCGACTCGGTCTTTGCGAGGGCCGAACACCTCAAAGTGCCCGACGTTTTGCGTCCCGAGCCTGCAAACGCCGACTATCAAAACAATCTCGAGGAGGCTGGCACCGGCGTTCCCGCTGTCTCCCTCGCCTGCGTGCCGCTGCTGTCCGGGGACGTCACCACCGGCATCATGGGCTTCGGCAAGTTCGGAGACCGCGAATGGCTACCGGACGAGCTGAATGCGCTGCAGGCGATCGCCACGTTATTCGCTCAACTGCAGGCCCGCGTCGTCGCCGAAGAACGCGTCCGCTACCTGGCTGAACATGATGACCTCACCGGCCTGCTGAACCGCAGGGCGCTGATCGCCCACCTCGGCGAACGCCTGGCTGAGGGTCAGCCGGGGCCAGTCGCGATATTGTTTTTCGATCTGGATCGTTTCAAGGTCGTCAACGAGCACCTCGGTCAGCATGCTGGCGACCGGTTCATCAAGGGTTTCGCCGAGTTGCTGCGCGAGGCCGCAGACGTCTCCTCGGCCACCGCCCGGCTCGGCGGTGATGAGTTCATCGTCGTGCCTTCTGCGCCGATGGACACCGAGGGCGCCTTGGCACTTGCCTATTTGCTCCAGGAGCGAGTTGACAAGCACGTCGTGATCGACGGAGAGAATCTCAGCCGTTCCGTCAGTGTCGGTGTCGCTACCGGTTTACCGGGACGCGACAGCACTTCGGAGCTCCTGCGTCGCGCCGATCAGGCCGCTCGGTCGGCTAAGAGTTCCGGCGGGGCCAACGTCGCACCTTTCAGCGCGGCCATGTCCGAACGTGACAAGGTCCGCAACGACATCGAACTGGAACTGGCAGGGAGCACCGACAGCGATGACAGCGCCCTGGTGCTCCATTACCTGCCGGAGTTTGACATGCGCACCGGCGAGATCCGCGGGACCGAGGCGCTCGTCCGTTGGCAACACCCAACTCGAGGGCTGCTGATGCCGGACTCCTTCATCGGGCTGGTCGAATCGATCAATCTGGCGGGGAAGCTCGGCCGTCTGGTGATGCGCTCGGCCTGTGCACAGTTCGGACAATGGCGTGCACGTGGCGTGGGGCGCGATGCCGTGCTGCGGATCAACATATCGCCAATGCAACTCGTCGCGAACGACATTGTCGACGCGGTCGCCACAACCCTCGACGAGTTCGCGATCGATCCCGGCGCGGTATGCCTAGAGATCACCGAAAGGGTCGTGGTCCAGGAGATCGACACCACACGCCGAATACTTGGCCGACTGAAAAAAATTGGCGTAGAGATCGCTATCGACGACTTCGGCACTGGCTACAGTGCGTTGGCATATCTGAAGACTCTCCCGGTCGACATACTCAAGATCGACAGATCATTTGTCCGCGATCTCGGCACCGACACGCGCGATCTGGCGATCGTGCAGGCTATCGTTTCAGTAGGGCACGCTCTCGGACTGGAGGTCGTCGCGGAGGGCGTGGAGACTGCCACTGCAGCTGAGGCGCTGCTTGATTTGGGGTGCTATCGGGCGCAGGGCTTCCTGCTGTCCCGTCCGGTTGATGGCGCTGCAATGGAGACGCTGTTCGCCAGGCCCGTCGAACCAATGGACTTCTCGACGACGGGGGATTCGCCGCCTGACAATTCGGTTGCATCCAACCGCCACGGGATAAGCAAGATCCCTCGGAGAATGTCCACTCGCCCTACGATGCGGCCGCTCGGTTAATTCTCACGCTTCACCGAAAAGAATGGCTCCTGCCCCATATCGGCTGTGAAAATCTCGAGTCAGTTGCGTTGTTTCCTTAAGTATTTTGGCAACCTGTTCCGGTTCTGCATGATTAACGAAATCGCGCCGATCCCACCACATCATTTTTGTTTGGTAGCGCTCGTCTGGGTAGGGCGCCGCGGGAATGCTTGCTATGACCCCTCCGGATGAGCGCCACCGGTTCAGGACGTATGCGGCGGCTGTGGCCATGCAAAATTGAAGATCAAGCAGAGCCATCATATGGAAACCGCTGCGGGCCAGAGCGGTGGCAACACAGCGATTCTGACCCGGATCGTCGGTCACCCATGCCGACTTCATCTCTAGGATACCGAACGGAACCCGGTCGGTGATCATATCGCTGACCGCCTGTTGGCCTGGCTGCCCTGCCCATTCGACGACCGCATGCGAGTCGTCGGCCGACTGCAGCGGGCCCTTGGCTCGCACACCCCCCACCATCTTTCCGGCGCGATCGATCACGGCAAAGAACAACTGGGTGTCGGCCCCGGTGCGCAGCGCGTCGACATCGAGAGCACACTCGACACCGTGTTTGCGATAGCTGCGACGCGCGCCGAGTGTGTACTCCGCCCATAAGGCCGGATCAGTCGACGGTTGCGAAATGACCAACGTGCAGTCGATGTCCGGGTCATGCCAGGTGAATCTCTCCTCCAGGCGGAATTCCTCGACGCTCGTGGTATTCAGCGAGATAATGGTCATTGGCATCCCTTCATACCAAGGGGCGCCAACTTCCAGTCGGTAAATCTGGCGCATTGAGTACGTTCAGGCGGGTTCTTGAGCCTTCTGCAAACCATGCCCCTCCTAGGTGGCATGTTCTACGAACCATGCCTCTGCTGGATACTAAAAGAAGGTTGGAACCTTTCTCATTGCCGAAATCCAGAACCAAGGAATGCAAAAAACGGCTGAGCCTACCGATGAGTGATCATATTACAAATCTGACGGTGCTCATATACCGGACGCCGCGTTTCCTAGCCGAAACCCGGACCCTTCGTCAATGTGACGAACCCGTGACACTCCGCACATTCAGCTCCCGACTGCGAACGATGTCTTTCCACAAACCGCACCGTAGGGCCCCCAACAGTGCAAGGCTCGGGCTTGTTTGCTGGGCAAGGCACACAGCCCGTCCACAGTAGAGTCAACAGCCACTCTCCGTAACTTGCAGTCGACCCTGTGAACGGCATGTGTTAGCCTCGGTGCCCCAGCTTGTCTCACCAAACGTAGCGAGAGGATCGTTCGCATCGGGAAGTTGAGGATTCGAATTCCTTAGCTTCATCGGGAAGACGCTGAAAAGTAACGCCAAGTCGATGCTCTTTCCGATCGTTGCGGGCTTTAATCTCGGAGTTAGATCACGACCATTACGGAAATGCTTCGAGCTTCTTAAAAAGACGGACGCAATGTTTAATCGGACGGGGGTCGATATCGCTTACCGTGGCCTGAATAGAATTTTAATGAGGTTTTTCCGTTGCGGGGCAGCGGCCTGACCTGGCATAATGTTTCGGAGCCTGGAGCTAGAATATTGCAACCAGTTGCGCCATCAGAGCATCACCATCGCGTCTTATTTGCAGTCGCTAGCAAACGGTGAACGTGAACGCTTTCCCCCGCATGCGATATTGGTCGTGACATCGAGCGCAGGAATGGGCAACCCCTCCAGCGCGAACAACGCAGGCTTACTGGTTTCGTCGTCGCTCCACGGCGCTACTATTGCCGTCGCATATCAGCGATAGAAGAGGGTTTCGGTCCGCTCACTCGACTTCGGGATCCGGCGGCTGGTAGCGGGGGAACACGCCGGCAGGCGGCGGAAGCGCTGTTCCGGGAGCCAGCCGAGCGTCGATGGCAGTAAACGCCCGTTGGTCTTCAGGTTGCCCAAGTAGGTCCAGCATGGTGGCGGCCGACTCCGGCATGACGGGCTGTACCAGCAGCGCCGCTATCCGGACCGCCTCGCATGTGGTGTACAGGACGGTACGAAACCTCGCCTGGTCCACCGATGACCCACTTTTACGCAGCACCCACGGCTGCTGCGCCGAAAAGTACTTGTTCGCCTCCCCGAGCATTAGCCAGATCGCTTCCAGGGCCAGGTGCATCGCCTGCGCGTCGTAACTGCTGCGGACCCGGTCCCGCAAGCTGTCGGCCGTCGCCAGCAGCTCGGTGTCGGCGTCGGTGAATTCGCCCGGTTCGGGCACCACCCCGCCCAAGTTCTTGGCCACCATCGACAACGACCGTTGCGCCAGGTTGCCGAACTCGTTGGCCAGATCGGTGTTGATCCGGTTGACGATGGCCTCTTCGCTGTAGCTGCCGTCCTGGCCGAACGGCACCTCGCGAAGGAGGAAATACCGGACCTGGTCCAAGCCGAAGGTGTCGACCAGCGCCGCCGGATCGACGGTGTTGCCCAGCGACTTGCTCATTTTCTCGCCGCGGTTGTGCAAGAATCCATGCGCGAAAACCCGTCGGGGCAGCTCGATTCCGGCCGACATCAAAAACGCCGGCCAATAGACGGCGTGAAACCTGATGATGTCCTTGCCGATCATGTGCAAATCGGCAGGCCAGTAGCGCTGGAACAAATCCGAGCCGGTATCGGGAAAGCCGGCCCCGGTGAGGTAATTGGTCAGCGCGTCGACCCAGACGTACATGACGTGGTCGGGGTGATCGGGTACCTGAACTCCCCAGTCGAACGTCGTGCGCGAGATGGAGAAGTCCTCCAGCCCGCCGGAGACGAAGCTGACCACTTCATTGCGCCGCACCTCAGGTCCGATGAAGTCCGGGTGGGCCTCATAGTGGGCCAGCAACTTCTCGGTGTACGCCGACAGCCGAAAGAAATACGTCTGCTCCTTCTCGCGCCAGGTCACCGGTGTTCCGGTTTCCACCGCGACACGGGTGCCGTCTTCGTTGAGATCAGTCTCGGAATCGCTGAAAAATCGTTCGTCGCGGACCGAGTACCAGCCGGAATAGGTGCCCAGATAGATATCGCCCGCCGCCTCCATCCGGCGCCAGATCTCCTTCGACGCCTCGTGGTGGTCGGCATCGGTGGTGCGGATGAACCGGTCGAAGGAGATGTCCAGCTTCTCCTGCATGCGCTGGAAGATGTCGGAATTGCGTCGCGCCAGTTCGGCCGTCGGCAGACCCGCGGTGGCTGCCGTCTCGGCGACCTTCTGGCCGTGCTCGTCCGTCCCGGTGAGGAACCGGACGTCGAATCCGTCGAGCCGCTTGAAGCGGGCGATCGCGTCGGTGGCGACGTATTCGTATGCGTGGCCCACATGGGGCGCACCATTCGGATACGCGATCGCGGTCGTGACGTAATAGGGCTTCATTGAGACACCACCCTATTGTGGGCGCGTGAGCTCCAACCGACCCGGTCGACGAGAAGCGCCGCCCCCGCCGGAGCCCCTGGCGCCCCTGATCGACGCCCATACGCACCTCGATGCGTGCGGCGCCCACAACGCCGCCGACGTCACTGCCATCGCTGATCGTGCCGAGGCGGTCGGCGTGCTTGCAATGGTCACCATCGCCGATGATCTTGACTCGGCGCGCTGGGTGACCCGGGCCGCCGCGTGGGATCCGCGAGTTTATGCGGCGGTGGCGTTGCACCCGACCCGCGCGGCCGCGCTGACCGATGCCGCCCGCGCCGAGATCGAGGAATTGGCCGCCCGCCCGCGGGTGGTGGCCGTCGGAGAAACCGGAATGGACATGTATTGGCCGAGCCGCCTCGACGGCTGCGCCGAGCCTGATGTGCAGCGCGAGGCCTTCGCCTGGCATATCGACCTGGCCAAGCGATACGACAAGCCGCTGATGATCCACAACCGGGAAGCCGACGCGGAGGTGCTCGACGTGTTGCGGGCCGAGGGCGCCCCCGACACGGTGATCTTTCATTGCTTTTCGTCGGACAGCGCGATGGCCCGCCGCTGCATCGACGCGGGGTGGCTGCTCAGCTTGTCCGGAACGGCGAGCTTTCGTAACGCTCATGCGCTGCGCGAAGCCGTGCCATTGATCCCCACGGACCAGCTTTTGGTAGAAACCGATGCACCTTTTTTGACCCCGCACCCTTTCCGGGGCGCAGCGAACGAGCCGTATTGCCTCCCCTACACCGTTCGAGCCGTCGCTGAACTGGTAGGTCGCCATGCCGAAGAGATCGCACGGACCACCACGAGCAACGCCCGCCGGGTGTATGGGCTGGCCTGAAGACGCGGGTGAATACCGCGTGATTTCCCCGACAAACGTCGCGCGCGGGTTGCTCAACATTGGACGGTTCGTTACCGTCTTGTGATCAAACGAGTGGGCCGTGTGGGCCTCTTATTGCCTATGTGAGTTGAAAAGGTCGTTGAAGTGGTGGTTGAGGTTCAAGGTCTGCGTCCATTGAATGTCCTAACGAAACTTCATCAAACCCCTTCACCGGTGTTGCGGATGGTCGTCGGCGGCCTGCTGGTTGCGCTCACGCTGGCCGGTGGCATGGCGGTTTCCGCGAGTAAGACGGTGACGCTGACTGTCGATGGAAGCGCGATGCAGGTGACGACCATGAGGTCGCGGGTGATCGACATCATCCGGGAGAACGGGTTCGCCGTCGACGGGCGCGACGATGTCTACCCCGCCGCCGATGCGCGGGTGCACAACGCCGACAACATCGTGCTGCGGCGCGGCCGGCCGTTACAGATCTCGCTGGATGGACAGGAAGTCAAGCAGGTTTGGACGACGGCGACCACCGTCGACGAGGCGCTGGCTCAACTCGCGATGACTGACACCGCCCCGGCCGCGGCGTCTCGCGCCAGCCGGGTCCCGCTGGCCGGAATGGCCCTTCCGGTCGTCAGCGCCAAGACCGTCCAGCTCAACGACGGCGGTGCGATTCGGACCGTGCACCTCGCGGCGCCTAATGTTGCCGGGTTGCTCAACGTCGCTGGCGCGCCGCTGCTCGACAGCGACCAGGTGGAGCCCGGCGCGGCAGCACCGATCGTCGACGGCATGCAGATCCAAGTGACCCGCAACCGCATCCAGCGGGTCACCGAGCGGATCCCGCTGCCGCCGACCTCGCGTCGCATCGAGGACCCGGATATGAACATGAGCCGGCAGGTCGTCGAAGACCCGGGCAGCCCGGGTACCCAGGACGTGACGTTCGCGGTGGCCATGGTCAACGGTGTCGAGACCGGCCGGCTGCCGGTCGCCAACACCGTGGTTGCGCCGGCCCGCGACGCAGTGCTGCGGGTGGGCGCCAAGCCCGGCACCGAGGTGCCCGCGGTGAGCAACGGATCCATCTGGGACGCCATCTCGAGTTGTGAGGCCGGCGGAAACTGGGCCATCAACACCGGTAATGGCTTCTACGGTGGTGTGCAATTCGACCAGGGCACCTGGGAGGCCAGCGGCGGCCTGCGCTTCGCCCCCCGTGCCGACCTGGCCACTCGTGAAGAGCAGATCGCCGTCGCTTCGGTGACGCAGGCGCGCCAGGGTTGGGGAGCATGGCCAGTGTGCAGCGGCAGAGCCGGTGCGCGCTGACAATTCGGCTGCTCGGGCGCACCGAAATCAGGCGGTTAGCCAAAGAACTCGACCTCCGGCCACGGAAGTCACTCGGCCAAAACTTCGTTCACGACGCCAACACGGTGCGCCGGATCGTTTCGGCCTCCGGGATCAGCCGGTCTGACCTGGTGCTGGAGGTCGGCCCAGGCCTCGGTTCGCTGACGTTGGCTTTGCTCGACCGCGGCGCCACCGTGATCGCCGTCGAAATCGACCCGGTGCTGGCCGATCGGCTCCCGCAGACCGTTGTCGAACACTCCCACAGCGAGATCCAGCGACTCACCGTGCTGAACCGCGACGTCTTGTCGGTGCGCCGTGACGAGCTGGCGGTAGCGCCCACAGCCGTCGTTGCCAATCTTCCGTACAACATCGCGGTTCCGGCGCTGCTCCATCTGCTGGCCGAATTCCCGTCGATTCAGACCCTGACGGTGATGGTGCAGGCCGAAGTCGCCGAACGCCTCGCCGCCGAGCCGGGTGGCAAAGAGTATGGCGTGCCTAGCGTGAAGATGCGTTTCTACGGACGGGTTCGCCGTTGCGGCGTGGTGTCGCCGACTGTCTTCTGGCCGATTCCGCGCGTCTATTCGGGGCTGGTGCGCATCGATCGGTACGAGACCGCGCCGTGGCCCATCGACGAAGCCTTCCGCAAGCAGGTATTCCAATTGGTGGACATCGCATTCGCCCAGCGGCGCAAGACATCGCGCAATGCGTTTCTGGAGTGGGCGGGTTCGGGCAACGAGTCGGCGAATCGATTGCTCGCCGCCAGCATCGACCCTTCCCGCCGGGGTGAGACGTTGTCCGTCGAGGACTTCGTGCGGTTGCTGCGACGTTCCGCCGATCCCGGCATCAGCCAGCTGACCGCGAACTGACGTCGAGCGTGCTCCATTGACCGCCGTTTCTGGGGCATCGTTACGCGCGGTGCGACTGGTGCAGAGATAGTCTGCTGCGGTGTCAGCATCTGACGGCAGCGCCGCCGCGCAGTGGGAGCCCACCGGGTCGGTCACCGTCCGGGTGCCCGGAAAGGTGAACCTCTATCTGGCGGTCGGTGATCGCCGCGAGGATGGTTATCACGAGCTGACCACCGTGTTCCATGCCGTCTCGCTGCTGGACGAGGTGACGGTACGCAACGCCGATGTGCTGTCCCTCGAACTGGTCGGCGAGGGCGCCGGCAAGCTGCCCACTGACGAACGCAACCTCGCCTGGCAGGCGGCGGAGCTGATGGCCGAACACGTCGGCCGTGCGCCCGACGTGTCGATCATGATCGACAAATCCATCCCGGTGGCCGGTGGGATGGCCGGTGGTAGCGCGGACGCCGCAGCGGTGCTGGTCGCGATGAACTCGCTGTGGGAGCTCAATGTGCCCCGCCGTGATCTGCGCGTGCTTGCGGCGCGGTTGGGCAGTGACGTGCCGTTCGCCCTGCACGGTGGCACCGCGCTGGGCACCGGCCGCGGCGAGGAACTGGCCACTGTGTTGTCCCGGAACACGTTTCACTGGGTGCTGGCGTTCGCTGACACCGGGCTGTCCACTCCCGCGGTGTTCGGCGAGCTGGACCGACTCAGGGCGGACGGAGACCCGCCCCAGCTCGCGGAGCCGGGACCGGTGCTGGCAGCGCTGGCGGCGGGGGATCCCGAGCAGCTGGCACCGCTGCTGGGCAATGAAATGCAATCGGCCGCGGTGAGCCTGGAACCGGCGCTGCGGCGCACGTTGCGGGCCGGGGTGGCTGCCGGCGCGCTGGCGGGCATTGTGTCCGGCTCCGGCCCGACGTGCGCGTTTCTCTGCGCCTCGGCGGCCTCGGCTGTCGATGTCGGCAGCGAGCTGGTGGGGGTTGGTGTGTGTCGCACCGTCCGGGTCGCGAGCGGACCGGTGCCCGGTGCTCGTGTCGTGCCCACCCCCTCTGAACTGTGAAATGAGACTCACATGGCGCAAGAGTTTGGCAGTTACTTAAGAGGAGCTTAAGATGGCCCGCGGTGATGATTACCGCTGAGCAACAGAGAATGTTCTCGTCGGCCGCCGATTCCGGTGGACGACTCGGCGGCGCTTTTGCTCACCGCGCGACTGGACGCCGGGTTGCCGGTTCATCACTTATTCGAGACACAACTTTTCCCCAATTGTGCTCACGCGCCTGCTACCCAGTGGGGCTCGGCGGGTGGAACATGAAATCCGGTGCCTGGGGCAAACTGCCGGAACCGAGGAGGCTCTTGTGAGCAGGTTTACCGAAACGATGTTCCGCAACGCCCGCGAGGGCTCCAAGGGCATGGTGACGGGCGAGCCGCATGCCCCCGTTCGGCACACCTGGGGTGAGGTGCATGAGCGCGCGCGTCGGGTAGCCGGAGGGCTGCAAGCCGCCGGTGTAGGCCACGGCGATGCGATCGGCGTGCTGGCCGGAGCGCCGGTGGAAATCGCCCCGACCGCTCAGGGCCTGTGGATGCGCGGCGCTAGCCTGACAATGCTGCACCAGCCCACCCCGCGCACCGACCTGGTGGTGTGGGCCGAGGACACCATGACCGTCATCGACATGATCGAGGCCAAGGCGGTCATCGTTTCCGAGCCGTTTCTGGTGGCGATCCCGGTGCTGGAGGAAAAGGGCATCAGAGTCCTCACCGTTGCCGACCTGCTGGCGGCGGATCCGGTAGACCCCATCGAGGTCGGCGAGGATGACCTGGCGCTGATGCAGTTGACGAGCGGTTCGACGGGATCTCCCAAGGCCGTTCAGATCACCCACAGCAACATCTACTCCAATGCTGAGGCGATGTTCATCGGCGCCCAATACGACGTCGAGAAAGACGTCATGGTCAGCTGGCTGCCGTGCTTCCATGACATGGGCATGGTGGGCTTCCTCACCATCCCGATGTACTTCGGTGCCGAGCTGGTCAAGGTCACCCCGATGGACTTCCTGCGCGACACGCTGCTGTGGGCCAAGCTCATCGACAAGTACAAGGGCACCATGACCGCGGCGCCCAATTTCGCCTACGCGCTGCTCGCCAAACGCCTACGCCGGAACGCGAAGCCCGGCGACTTCGATCTGTCCACCCTGCGTTTCGCGCTATCGGGCGCCGAGCCCGTCGAGCCCGCCGACGTCGAGGACCTGCTGGACGCAGGCAGGCCGTTCGGCCTGAGCCCGTCGGCGATCCTGCCTGCCTACGGCATGGCCGAGACAACATTGGCGGTGTCCTTCTCCGAGTGCAATGCGGGCTTGGTGGTCGACGAGGTTGACGCGGACCTGCTGGCCGCGCTGCGCCGCGCGGTTCCCGCCACCAGGGGCAACACCCGTCGGCTGGCGTCGCTGGGGCCGTTGCTCAAGGACCTGGAGATCCGCGTTGTGGGCGAGGACGGCACGATCCTGCCGACCCGTGGCGTGGGCGTCATCGAGCTGCGTGGTGAGTCGCTGACCCCCGGCTACCTCACGATGGGCGGGTTCATGCCGGCTCAGGATGAGCAGGGTTGGTACGACACGGGTGACCTCGGGTATCAGATGGAAAACGGCCACGTCGTGGTGTGTGGTCGCGTCAAGGACGTGATCATCATGGCCGGCCGCAACATCTACCCGACCGACATCGAGCGGGCCGCGGGCCGGGTCGAAGGCGTGCGTCCGGGTTGCGCGGTGGCCGTCCGACTCGACGCGGGACATGCGCGGGAGACTTTCGCCGTCGCGGTCGAGGCGAACGCTTTCGAAGACGCGACCGAGGTGCGCCGGATCGAACATCAGGTGGCGCACGAGGTGATTAAAGAGGTCGACGTTCGGCCCCGCAACGTTGTGGTACTCGGTCCCGGGACCATCCCGAAGACCCCGTCCGGCAAGCTGCGCCGGGCCAACTCGGTCCCGCTGGTCACCTAAACAACGCCGAACAGTCGCAAAAGCACCTCAACACGCCGTGTACGAGGTGCTTTCGCGTCTGCTCGCGGGAAAATCAGGCGAGCTGCTTTTCCGCGTAGAGGCGAGCCCATTCCTTGCGTGGGCGGATGGAGACGTCGACGTCGGCGCCCTTGGCGCGTAGCGCCCCCACATTCGCCTGCTCGCGTGGCGTGCGGGCGAACGGGTCCCAGGTAAAGAAGTTGCAGGCGTTCTGCCAGGTGATCTTGTTGATGTCGGCGTCGTCGGCACCAGCCGCGTTGAGTTCGGCCAGCACCTGCTCGGGGGCGTCGGGCCAGAAGCAGTCGGAGTGCGGGTAGTCGCACTCCCAGGCGATGATGTCGATGCCGATTTCGTGTCGCAGCTTCAGCGATGTCTTGTCGGTCACGTAGCAGGCCAGCGAGTGCTCGCGGAACACGTCGCTGGGCAGCTTGTCGCCGAAGTCGCGGCGCAGCCACTTCTGGTTGGTGTAGTGCCGGTCGCTGCGGTCCAGGTAGAACGGAATCCAGCCGATGCCGCCTTCGGAAAAGGCGAACTTCAGATCCGGGTAGTTGCGCATCGCCGGGCCCCACAACAGGTCCTGTGCGCACATCGCCGAGACCTGGGTGGCCAGGATGATCAGGTTGTCGATCGGCGCGTTGGGCGCCATGCTGATTGCCCCGAAACCAGTGCCGATGTGCAGACACATCACCACGTTCACTTCGGATAACGTCCGGAACACCGGGCCCCAGTAGTCGTCGTCGTGGTAGCTCGGCAGGCCCTCGAGATGCGGTAGTTCCGGCATGGTGACTGCGCGGCAGCCCTTCGCGGCCACCCGGCGGATCTCGGCGCACATTCCGTCCGGGGTCCACGTCGGAAGGATTGCGATCGGGATGAACCGACCGGGGTACGACCCGGCCCAATCATCGATGTGCCAGTCGTTGTAGGCCGACACCATCACCAGGGTGACGTCTTCGCGCGTCATGTTGAGGTGGCGGGCGGAGAAACCGGCGAATGTCGGGAAGCACATCGACGCGAGGATGCCGTTGCGGTTCATGTCGCGGACGCGCTCGTGGACGTCGTAGACGCCGGGGCGCATCTCAGCGAAGCCGGCGGGGTCACGGCCCCACTCTTCGGCCGGCCAGGAGACCACCGCGTTCAGTCCGCTGACGCCCTGCGGCCTGCCCTGGTACATCCATTGGTCGACGCCGTTGGCGTCGGTGACGACGACTGGTGCCTCGTCGACGTATTTGGCCGGGAGATGTCGAACGAACATGTCCGGCGGTTCCACGACGTGGTCGTCGATGCTCACCAGGATCAGGTCGTCGGTGTTCACTATTCAAACTCCTCGATACGTACTCGGCGTAATCACCATGCGTGGATGCGGTTCTGGGCCGACTCTAGCCCCAGTTCAATGAGTAACTCGGTGGCATCGGCCGCCTGCTCGCAGATCGTGGGGACCTCGGCGCGCTCGGTGGCGCTGAAGGTCTCCAGCACGAACGCCGCCGGGTCTTTGCGTCCGGGCGGGCGGCCGATGCCGATGCGTACTCGCTGAAAGTCCTTGGTAGCCAGTGCGGTCGCTATCGAGCGCAGCCCGTTGTGGCCGCCCTCGCCGCCACCGAGCTTGAGCCGGATGCGACCGAAGTCGATGTCGAGCTCGTCGTGGACGACGATGATGTCGGCTGGGGGTACCGAGTAGAACTTCGCCAGCGGGCCGACCTGGCGGCCGGACTCGTTCATGAAGCAGCGCGGCTTGGCCAACACCACCGCATGCCCGGCCAACCGCCCGGTGACTATTTCGGCACCCGAACGCTTGTGCGTCTTGAATTTCGAGCCCAGCCTGGCGGCAAGCACGTCGGCAACCATGAACCCCACGTTGTGCCGGGTACGGGCGTAGTACTCTCCCGGGTTGCCCAGGCCGACCACGAGTAGCGGTTCGGCCACGTCCCGAGCCGACTACTCGGACTCGTCCGCGCCGGACTCGCCCTCGCCGGCCGCGTCGCCCGCTTCTTCGGCGGCTGCGGCACCGCTGTCGCCCGAACCCGAGCCCTCTTCCTCGAGGTCCGCGGCGGTCGGCGCGTTCACCACATTGACCACCAGCAAGTCCGGGTCGGAAATCAGGTTGACCCCGGCAGGCAGCGGGACCTGTGCCGCGGTGAATTGGGTGCCCGGCGCTGCGCCCTCGACCGATACCGTCAGCTGCTCGGGAATCGACAGGGCTTCGGCCTCGATCTCGATGGCGTTGGTCTCCTGGGTGACCAGGGTGTCCGGTCCGGCGTCGCCCTCGACGACGACGGTGACCTCGACGACGACCTTCTCGCCGCGACGCACGACCAACAGGTCGGCGTGCTGAATGCTCCGGCGGATCGGGTGGATGTCGAGTGCTTTGGTCAGTGCCAGCTGTTCGGTACCGGCAATGTCGAGGGCCAGTACCGCGTTGGTGCCCGCGTGCCTGAGCACGGCCGCGAAGTCGCGTCCGGGCAGTTCCAGGTGCTGCGGGTCGGCGCCGTGACCGTAGAGGACGGCAGGAATCTTGCCGTCGCGGCGGGCCCGCCGGGACGCGCCCTTGCCGGTCTCGGTGCGCACCGTGACCTTGAGTGCGTTGCCTGCTGATTTAGCCATTTTTTCGCTCCTGTGTGCTAGGCACCTAGTTCTGGGGGCACGGCCAGGATCGCGACGGTCTGTCGGTCTCCGTCGATAACGGTGCTGGCTAGCCTGCCAATCACCCTCGCCGTGACGCTCGGTCAGGGTATCGCATCGGGACCTCGGAGCAGAAATCTGAGCACAGCCGCCACATCTGCCACTTGCGTCTCTGGATCGGACGACAACGCGTTTGCCCAGCTCGCAGCGACACCGCCGGTAAGTGCACGAGAAGCACAAAGTGTCGCGGAGAGTCGGGCAAGCCGCCCGCCGGCTTTTCCAGAGGCCAACGTGGCAGATGTGACCACTGCGATTCGTGAGAAGTGCCTTAGAGCGGATATTTAGTGGCTGTGAGCTGCTCGGACAGCTCCCATAGCGCGGCGGCGGTGGCTGCGTTTTGCGCGGCGCCACTGCGTCCGACTGGCTGGGTGCGGCCGAGAAACTTGTACCGGGGTCCGACGAACGTGTTGCCCGGCAAATCCTGCGACGCCGCGTACAGCGTTTGCCGGGCGCCGAAGTTGGCATCGGTGGCCACCACCCGGGTTGCGGCTGACATCAGCTCATCGCCGAACTTGTTTCCCGACTGCCCTTGCAGATTGGTGTGCGAGTAACCGGGGTGCGCCGCCAGCGCGCGCAGCGGCGAGCCGGACGCCCCGAGGCGTCGCTGAAGCTCGCTGGTGAAGAGAAGGTTGGCGAGCTTCGATTGACCGTACGCGGGCCAGGAGGAGTAGCGGCGGGTCTGCCAGTTCAGATCGTCGAGGCTGATGCGGCCGATCCGGTGCATCTCCGAGGACACAGTCACGACCCGGTCGGTGAGCTTGGGCAGCAGCAGGTTGGTCAGCGCGAAATGACCGAGATGGTTGGTGCCGATCTGGCTCTCGAAGCCGTCCTTGGTGAGCGCGAATGGAGTGGCCATGATGCCGGCGTTGTTGATCAAGACGTCGACTTTGTCGATTCCGTCGGCGAACTGGCGCACAGACGACAGATCCTGCAGGTCGAGTTGACGCACTTCGACATCACCCGTCATCTGCTTGGCGGCGGCAGCACCCTTGTCCGTGTTGCGGACGGCCAGGATTACCTTGGCGCCCTTTCCTGCCAGCTCGCGGGCGGTCACTGCGCCCAGCCCACTGTTGGCGCCGGTGACGATGGCGGTGCGCCCGGCGAACGAGGGGAGATCTGCAGCAGTCCAATCACTCATGCTGCTCAGCCTACGACCAGCAGCTGAGTTGTAGCGCCGCGAGAGTGCAACTACCGGCGGCGCTACTCGAGAAATAGGTAGGTAGTTGCACTTTCGCGGGGATTACTTAGCCGCAACCACGAATCCGCGGATGATCGCCTCGATGCCGGAAGACTGAGCGACCGCCTGGTCCGCCAGACTGGTGATGGTCAGCTGAACCAGGTAACGCTGGTTGGCGGGCGGTGATCCGGTGGGAATGACGATCCGGTTCCAGCTGTGCAGACGCGTGTTGTCGACGTCGTAGCTGCCCTGGATCATCGACGACGGAAATCCTTTGAAATCCGCCGTCGAATTGTCCAGTTGGGTGAAGTTCTCGAACAGTTGGGCATCGTCGTTGCCGTGCTTGACAACTTGGGCGGCGTCGAAGTCCCCACGCAGCTTGAACACGACCAGTCTTGCGGTCGGATACTTGCGGCCCTGGGAGATGATCACCGTCTCCGGCGTGATGTTCGGATTGCTGAACGGCGACCAGCCCGGTGGCGTCGGTATCGACACCGTCAGATCGGTCAAGGAATTCGGCGCCACCTGCTGTCCGGTGACGCCGATGTTTTCCAGATACTGCGATAGCGGGATCGGCTTTTCGGTCGCCTTGGTGGTGGTAGTAGTAGGTGTCGAACTGGTCGCCAGGATCGACTGGTAATCGGGGGGTTTCGGTGCGCAGGCAATCGCGGACGTTGTCACTGCCATGACGGCTAGCAGCCCGATTGTGCGTGCCGTCACAGAATCTCGCGGACCGCGTCGATCGGTCGGGCCAGCCGGGTCCCCTTCGGCGTGACGACAAACGGCCGTTCGATCAGGATCGGGTGTTCGGCCATGGCGTCGAGCAACTGATCGTCGGTAGCGTCGGCGAGGTTGAGTTCGGTGTAGAGCGCTTCACGCTTACGCGTCGCGGTGCGCACGTCGATACCCGCGTCGCGGATCATCGTTACCAGCTCGTCCCGCGTCGGCGGGTTCTTCAAGTACTGGACAACGGCGGGTTCAATACCGTTTTCCCGTAACAGGTCCAGCGTCTTACGTGAGGTGCTGCACTTGGGGTTGTGATAGATGACCGCCTTGTGCAGCTTACCGGCCATCTAGGCGTCTCCGTCGAATAGCCCTGTGACTGAGCCGTTTTCGAAGACGGCGCGAATGGTGCTGGCCAGCAGTGGCGCGATGGACAATACCGTCAGTTGGGCGAAACGCTTCTCTTCGCCAATCGGGAGGGTGTTCGTGACGATCACTTCCCGAGCGCCGCACGAGGCCAGCCGCTCGGCGGCCGGCTCGGACAGCACGCCGTGGGTGGCCGCGACGATGACGTCAGTGGCCCCGTCTTCAAGCAACAGCTTCACGGCGCCGGCAATGGTGCCACCGGTGTCGATCATGTCGTCGATCAGGACACAGGTGCGGCCCGCGGCGTCGCCGACCACGCGGTTAGCGACCACCTGGTTGGGCACCCGCGGGTCACGGGTCTTGTGAATGAACGCCAGCGGGACGCCGCCCAACGCGTCGGCCCATTTCTCGGCAATCCGCACCCGGCCCGAGTCGGGGGAGACCACCATCATGTTGTCGTCGGGGTAATTGTCTTTGATGTAGCCGGTCAGCAGGTTCTGCCCACGCATGTGGTCGACGGGCCCGTCGAAGAAACCCTGGATCTGATCGGTGTGCAGGTCGACGGTCACGATCCGGTCGGCTCCCGCCGTCTTGAGCAGGTCGGCGACCAGCCGGGCCGAAATCGGTTCGCGGCCGCGGTGCTTCTTGTCCTGCCGAGCGTAGGGGTAGAACGGCATGACGGCGGTGATCCGCTTGGCGCTGCCCCGTTTGAGCGCGTCGATCATGATCATCTGTTCCATCAGCCAGTTATTGACCGGGGCGGGACAGGATTGCAGGACGAAGGCGTCACAGCCCCGCACGGATTCGTCGAAGCGCACGAAGATCTCGCCGTTGGCGAATTCCCGCGCCGTCTGCGCGGTGACGTGGACGTCGAGTTCCTTGGCGACCTGTTCGGCCAACTCCGGATGGCCCCGGCCGGAGAAGAGCATTAAATTTTTGCGGTTATCGGTCCAGTCGTGGCTCAACGTGCCGCCCTCGCCGTATCGGGGTCCAGATAGAGATGGATGACTCATCGTAAGGCCTGGTTGCCAGACAACGAATTCATGATGACTATTCGAGCTCGGATGTCTTAGCGGTCTTTTCGTGGGCTGGGTCTGTTTTCTCGCTGGACACTTGCGAGGCCCTCTGCGCGGCCTCGGCGGCTGCGCTGCCCGGCCGCTTGCGCCCAACCCAGTCTTCGATATTGCGTTGTGGGCCCGCGGACACCGCCAGCGCCCCCGGCGGGACGTCGTTGCGCACTACGGTGCCCGCACCCGTGTACGCCCCATCGCCGATGGTAACCGGCGCCACGAACATCGTGTCCGACCCGGTGCGCACGTGGGAGCCGACAGTGGTGCGCCGCTTGGACGTGCCGTCGTAGTTGACGAAGACGCTGGACGCGCCGATATTGCTGTGCTCGCCGATATCGGCGTCACCGACATAGGTCAGATGCGGAACCTTGCTGCCGGTTCCAATCGTCGAGTTTTTGGTCTCGACGAACGCGCCGAGTTTGCCGTCGGCGCCGAGCGCGGTGTCGGGCCGCAGGTAGGTGAACGGGCCGACGGTGGCGCCGGCACCGATCGACGACGATGTGCCGTGGCTGCGGACCACGGAAGCGGCGTCACCGACGGTGACGTCGGTCAGCGTGGTGTCCGGGCCGACGACGCAGCGCCCACCGATCTGAGTTTGGCCGAGCAGCTGGGTTCCGGGATGGATCACCGTGTCGCGGCCGATCGTCACGTCGACGTCGATCCAGGTGGTAGCCGGATCGACGATGGTGACGCCGGACATCTGGTGGGCGGCCACGATCCGGCGGTTGAGTTCGGCGCCCAACTGGGCCAGCTGGACACGGTTGTTGACGCCGGCCACCAGCGCGCTGTCGTCGACGTGCTGCGCGTGCACGGTCTCGCCGTCGCGGCGCAGGATGGCGACGACGTCGGTGAGGTAGAGCTCCTGTTGGGCGTTGTTAGAACTCAGCCGGCTCAGCGCTGACCGCAGCGCGGCGATGTCGAAGGCGTAGACGCCGGCGTTGACTTCGCGGATCTCGCGTTGCGAGGGCGTCGCGTCCATGTGTTCCACGATCGCCGTCACTTCGTTGTCCTGGGTGCGCAGGATGCGGCCGTATCCGGACGGATCGTCCAGCTTGGTGGTCAGCACCGTCACCGCGGCCGATACCGCGCTGTGGGTGGCGATCAGCTCGGCCAGGGTGTCGGCGTCCAGCAGAGGGGTGTCGCCGGAGGTGACGACGACGATGCCGGCGTAGTCATCGGGCAGCGCGGACAGGCCGCAGAGCACGGCGTGCCCGGTGCCCCGTGGTCGGTCCTGCAGCGCGACGTCGATGCTGCGTCCGAGGGCGTTGGCCAGTTCGGCGACCAGCGGCGCGATTCGCTCGTGGTCATGGCCGAGCACCACGACCAGACGTTGCGGCGCCACCTTCGTGATCGCGTGCAGCGAATGGGACAACATGCTGCGACCGGCGATGGCGTGCAGCACCTTCGGGGTGTCTGAACGCATCCGGCTGCCGGGCCCGGCCGCCAGCACCAGGACTGCGGTGTCACCACGGAACGTCATGCCGTCAAGGGTGTCATTCCACCTGCACCGGACGCAAAAAAGCGGCAACCCGCCGAAGCTCCGTCGCCAGGACTCGAACCTGAACTATCTGAACCAAAATCAGAAGTGCTGCCGATTACACCACGACGGATTGCCTATCCTCGGCCCGCTGATGGGCCGCACCGACAAACTCTAGATGCTACGCGGGCCGGCCGTCGTGCCCGGCTGCCGGACATCACCGATACCCTGATTGACGTGGCCGCGCCGGATAAAGAGCCCGAGAAGGAAGTGCGGGCACCGCGCGCCCGGATGACCGGCAGCGAGCGCCGACAGCAACTCATCGGTATCGCCCGTTCGCTGTTCGCCGAACGCGGCTATGAAGGTGCCTCCATCGAGGAGATCGCCCAGCGCGCAAACGTGTCCAAGCCAGTCGTCTACGAGCATTTCGGCGGCAAAGAGGGCCTTTATGCAGTGGTGGTCGACCGCGAGATGTCGGCGCTGCTGGACGGCATCACCTCGTCGCTGACCAACAACCGGTCCCGGGTGCGTGTTGAGCGGGTGGCACTGGCGTTGCTCACCTACGTCGAGGAGCGCACCGACGGATTCCGGATCATGATTCGCGACTCACCGGCGTCGATCAGCTCTGGCACCTACTCCAGCCTGCTCAACGATGCGGTCACCCAGGTCAGCTCCATCCTGGCCGGCGACTTCGCCCGCCGCGGCCTGGATCCGGACCTGGCGCCGCTGTACGCCCAGGCGCTGGTGGGCTCGGTGTCGATGACCGCGCAGTGGTGGCTCGATACCCGGGAGCCCAAGAAAGAAGTGGTGGCCGCGCATCTGGTCAACCTGATGTGGAACGGCCTGACCCACCTGGAAGCCGACCCTCGGTTGCAGGACGAGTAGGCCACGCCCACGCGCGTTCTGGGATCGTTAGCGGCGCGGACGGAGTCCACTTCGTGGTCAACCTTGCCCGGGCGGTAAGCCAGCCTCTCGGAGGGGCAGACGTCCCCGCTTCGGTTGCATCAGCGTCTCGCTCGGGCCACCGATTGTATTGCGCCAGTGCGGATCCTAAACTGAGATAGCCCGGGCTAAGCGTCATCGAACGCAGGGAGCGGCCCAGATTCGGGTCAAAGGCCGCAGGTGATTTAGCCGAGGGGACGAGTCTGGGAGGTTGGCGATGACCTGCGTGTTCGCTGCACCGGAGGTGCTGGGCTCAGCGGCAAACGAAATTGCCGGTATCGGCTCGACATTGCGTACCGCCAACGCGGCGGCGGCGGCTTCGACCAGCGCGCTGCTGCCCGCGGCCGCGGATGAGGTGTCGGTGGCGATTGCGGCCCTATTCGTTGACCATGGCCGGTCTTATCAGGCGCTGAGTGCCCAGGCGGCCACGTTTCATCAGCAGTTTGCGCAGGCAATCGCCGCTAGCGCTGGTGCCTACGCCGGCGCCGAGGCCGCGAATGCCTCGCCGTTGCAGACCGCGGAACAAGGTCTGCTCAACGTGATCAACGCGCCCACAGAGGCGGCGTTGGGGCGCCCGCTGATCGGCAATGGCGCCAATTCAACCAAGCCGGGCCAGCCCGGCGGCGCGGGAGGGCTGCTCTTCGGCAACGGCGGAAACGGCTATACGAGCACCACTGCCGGTGTTGCCGGGACGAACGGTGGCTCGGCCGGATTGATCGGCAGTGGCGGAGCCGGCGGCTCCGGCGGACCCGGGGTCGGCAGCGGTCCAGGGGCGGCGGCCGGAGCCGGCGGCAACGGCGGATTGCTGATCGGCAATGGCGGAGCGGGCGGCGCCGGCGGGGTCGGCGGGGTCGGTGCCGCCGGGGGTGCGGGCGGCGCCGGCGGCAACGCGGGCTTGCTGTTCGGCAACGGGGGGCCCGGCGGCGTAGGTGGTGTCGGTGGAGCCGGTTCGAACGGTGTCAACCCAACCCCCGCCGCTCCGACCAGCACTGCTCCGGCCGGTGCCCCGGGCACCGACGGATTTCCGGCGGGTACCGGTGGCCAGCCGGGCGGCTCTGGCACACAGAACGGAATGGCCGGCGGCGCCGGCGGCAACGGTGGTAACGGCACCAGCAACGACTTCGGTCAGGTGATCACTGGAGGCAACGGAGGCAGAGGCGGTGACGCCTTCGCCGGTACGTCACCGGCACCCGGGGGCAACGGCGGCAACGGTGGCAACGCCACTGAATCGCTGGGTGGCGTCTCCTCTAACGGCGGCGCCGGCGGCAACGGCGGCACCGGTGCTTTTGGCGATGCCGGGGGCAACGGTGGTGACGGGGGTTTCGCCAGCGGCCTACTCGAGGCCGATCTAGGCGGTGCCGGTGGCGCCGGAGGCACTGGAGGCGCAGGCGGAGGAACGGGCGGCAACGGCGGCAACGGCGGTGCCGGCCTTTTCAACGCCAGCGGCGGCGCCGGTGGGAACGGCGGGACCGGCGGAACCGGAATGTCGGCCGGTGCCGGTGGTCACGGTGGCGCCGGGGGCGCTGGCGGGCGCGGCGGCTTATTGGTCGGCGACGGTGGACTCGGCGGAGGCGGTGGTCTCGGAGGTTTGGGGGGAATCGGAGCCGACGGCGGCACGGGAGGCAACGCCGGCACCGGCGCTACCGCTGTGAGCTTTGGAGGGAACGGGGGCACCGGCGGCCACGGAGGAGAAGGCGGTGCCGGGGGTGCCGGCGGCGACGGCGGCGCGCCCGGCTCGGGCGGCGCAGGTGGCCTGTTCGGTCACCAGGGCGCTAACGGCCCCGTTGGTTCCGCCGGCACCGGGGGAGCCGGTGGCGCCGGCGGGGCCGGCGGCGTCGGGGGAGTTGCCGGAACGGGAGAGAACGGTAACGGTGTCGTGGGTGGGTCTGGCACGCCTGGTGCGTCCGGTGCCCCGGGTGTGCCGGGCAAAGCCGGCTAGAGGCCCCTTGGTTCCCGGCCACCGATGTCCCGACGGGGCTCAACCACGACGGTCGGCCGGGGGAAATGTTCGGCCGCGCAGGCTTCTTCCAGTGCGTCGTCGATGACGTCGGCCAGCTCTTCGAGGGTGAGTTGCCGGTCACCGCCGATGCTGAGTTCGGTCAGGATGACTCCGTGTGTGGCTCGGATGTCGGCCATGGCCGCGATCATCCGGCGAATCGTTTCGCCGTAGAGCGCCGGATTGGTTGCCTGTGAGCCGATCCGGCAGTGCAACCCGACCAGCTCGAGGTAGGGATGTGCCAGTACCTGCTTTACCGCGTCGGCGGCCCGACCCTCAGCGAGGGTGAACCCGAACTTGTGGTCGCTGATGCCGGTGGTGATCGCGCGGTGTCCGTGGATGTCGATGTCCGGGGTCATCCCGATCAGCACCGGCTGGCGCCGGTGGGCCAGACCCGCGGTACGGGCGATCTCGACGTTTGAGTCCAGCACGACGGGCAGGGGCGCGCGACCACGAGACGGCAGGATGTCGAGCAATGTCATGATCCCAACCTGCGCCCGCGCGGTGCCGGGTGCCGCGTTCCTTACGATCCCTTGACGGCCCCGGGCTCAATATTGACGGGGTTCGGTGCTCCTCGATGGCCCTTTAGAATGGCGGCATCATGACCGCACCGGGGCCGGCTCGCCCAGAAACCCCGATGGCGGGGCTTGTTGAATTGGCGCTCACGGCGCCGACCCTGCAGCAGCTCATCGCGTCCAGCGCTGATGCACCCACTCAACTGAGCCTGGTCGGCCCTGCCAGTGCGCGGCTTTTCGTGGCCAGTGCGCTGGCACAGCGGGGTTCCCTTCTGGTGGTCACCGCCACCGGGCGCGAAGCCGACGACCTCGCCGCTGAACTGCGGGGCGTTTTCGGCAGTGCGGTGGCGGTCTTCCCGTCCTGGGAAACGCTGCCGCACGAGCGGCTCTCACCGGGCGTCGACACCGTCGGCACCCGTTTGATGGTGCTACGCCGGCTGGCCCATCCCGACGACACCCGGCTGGGCCCGCCGCTGCGCGTGGTGGTGACCGCGGCGCGCTCGTTGCTGCAGCCGATGGCACCACGGCTGGGCCATCAGGAGCCGGTCACCTTGCGGGTCGGTCAAGAGATCGGCTTCGAGGAAGTGATTGGCCGGCTGGTCGACTTGGCATACACCCGGGTGGACATGGTCGGCCGGCGCGGCGAATTCGCCGTTCGCGGAGGGATTCTCGACATCTTCGCCCCGACGGCCGAGCACCCGGTGCGTGTCGAGTTCTGGGGTGACGAAGTCACCGAAATGCGGATGTTCGCGGTCGCCGATCAGCGCTCCATCCCGGAAATCGAGGTCGAGACGCTGATCGCGGTGGCCTGCCGCGAACTGCTGCTCACCGACGACGTGCGGGCGCGGGCCGCCGAGCTGGTCGCGCGAGCGGCCGCGCAGCGGCCGACAGCGGAAGCTGCGATCACCGGCAGTGTCACCGACATGCTGGCCAAGTTGGCCGAGGGTATCCCCGTGGACGGGATGGAAGCGCTGCTGCCGGTGCTACGGCCTGACGATCATGCGTTGCTGGTCGAGCAGCTGACCGAGGGCACACCGGTGTTGCTGTGCGACCCGGAAAAGGTGCGTACCCGGGCCGCTGACCTGATCAAGACCGGCCGGGAATTCCTGGAGGCGTCCTGGTCGGTGGCCGCGATGGGGCCTGAAGCCGGGAGCGCTGCGCCCGTCGACATCGAACACTTGGGCGGATCGGGATTCGCCGAATTGGACGACGTGCGGGCCGCGGCGGCCCGGTCCGGTCATCCCTGGTGGACGTTGAGCCAGCTCAGCGACGAAGCGGCGATCGAGTTGGACATCCGGGCCGCGCCGTCGGCGCGCGGCCACCAGCACGACATTGACGACATCTTCGCGATGCTGCGCGCCCATGTCTCGACCGGCGGGTACGCCGTGCTGGTCGCGCCCGGGACCGGCACCGCGCACCGGGTGGTGGAGCGGCTGGCCGATTCCGACACCCCGGCCGCCATGCTGGACGCCGGCGCCGCTCCGCAAAGCGGTGTGGTTGGGGTGCTCAAGGGTCCGCTGCACGGCGGCGTTGTGATACCCGGCGCCAACCTGGTTGTCATCACCGAAGCGGATCTGACCGGCAGCCGGGCCACCACCGTCGACGGCAAGCGGCTGGCGGCAAAGCGCCGCAACACCGTCGACCCGCTGGCGCTGACGGCCGGCGATCTGGTGGTACACGATCAGCACGGCATCGGGCGGTTTGTGGAGATGGTGGAGCGCACGGTCGGCGGCGCCCGGCGTGAGTATCTGGTGCTGGAGTACTCATCGAGTAAGCGGGGTCAGCAGGCCGACAAGTTGTACGTGCCGATGGATTCCCTGGATCAGCTGTCGCGGTACGTCGGCGGGCAAGCTCCGGCACTGAGCAAGCTGGGCGGCAGCGACTGGACCAACACCAAGACCAAGGCCCGCCGCGCGGTGCGCGAGATCGCCGGCGAGCTGGTCTCGCTGTACGCCAAACGGCAGGCCAGCGCCGGATACGCGTTCGGGCCGGACACGCCCTGGCAGGCCGAGATGGAGGACGCGTTCGGCTTCACCGAGACCGTTGACCAGCTCACCGCGATCACTGAGGTCAAGTCCGATATGGAGAAGCCGGTGCCGATGGATCGGGTGATCTGCGGCGACGTCGGCTACGGCAAGACGGAGATCGCGGTGCGGGCGGCGTTCAAGGCGGTTCAGGACGGCAAACAGGTGGCCGTGCTGGTGCCCACCACGCTGCTGGCCGACCAGCATCTGCAGACGTTCCGCGACCGGATGGCCGGGTTCCCGGTGACCGTCAAGGGCTTGTCCCGGTTCACCGATCCCGCCGAGTCGCGCGCCGTGATCGACGGTATGGCCGACGGATCGGTGGACATCGTGATCGGCACGCATCGGCTGCTGCAGACGGGCGTGCGCTGGAAGGATCTGGGCCTCGTCGTGGTCGATGAGGAGCAGCGGTTCGGTGTCGAGCACAAGGAGCACATCAAGTCGCTACGTACCCACGTCGACGTGCTGACGATGAGTGCCACCCCGATCCCGCGCACCCTGGAGATGAGCCTGGCCGGGATTCGGGAGATGTCCACCATCCTGACGCCGCCCGAGGAGCGCTACCCGGTGCTGACGTACGTCGGCCCGCACGAGGACAAGCAGATCGGCGCCGCGCTGCGTCGGGAGCTGCTGCGCGACGGGCAGGCCTTCTACGTGCATAACCGGGTCAGCTCGATCGATGCGGCCGCCGCGCGGGTGCGCGGCTTGGTGCCCGAGGCGCGGGTCGTCGTCGCGCACGGTCAGATGCCTGAGGACTTGCTGGAACGCACCGTGGAGGGGTTCTGGAACCGCGAACACGACATCCTGGTGTGCACCACGATCGTGGAGACCGGCCTGGACATTTCGAACGCGAATACGCTCATCGTCGAGCGCGCCGACACGTTCGGGTTGTCTCAGCTGCATCAGCTGCGTGGCCGGGTCGGGCGCAGCAGGGAACGTGGCTACGCGTACTTCCTGTATCCGCCGGAGGTGCCGTTGACCGAGACGGCCTACGACCGGTTGGCGACCATCGCGCAGAACAACGAGCTGGGCGCGGGCATGGCGGTCGCCATGAAGGACCTCGAGATCCGCGGCGCCGGAAATGTCCTGGGTATCGAGCAGTCCGGGCACGTCGCGGGGGTTGGTTTCGACCTGTACGTGCGCCTGGTCGGTGAGGCCGTCGAGGCCTATCGGGCCGCCGCTGATGGCAAAACGGTCACAACCGCCGAAGAGCCCAAGGATGTGCGCATCGACTTGCCGGTCGACGCAAACCTGCCGCCGGAGTACATCGCCAGCGATCGGCTCCGGCTGGAGGGCTACCGGCGGCTGGCCGCGGCGGCGGCCTCTGAGGGTGGCGACGCGGCCATCAACGCGGTGGTGGAGGAGCTCACCGACCGCTACGGGGTACTGCCCGAACCCGCTCAGCTGCTGGTCGCGGTGGCACGGCTCCGGTTGGTGTGTCGGGGTGCGGGTATCACCGAAGTGTCGGCCCCATCGTCGGCGACAGTGCGACTGTCGCCGGTCGACCTGCCGGATTCCGCGCAGGTGCGACTCAAGCGGATGTACCCGAGCGCGCAGTACCGTGCCACCACGGCCACGGTGCAGGTCCCCATTCCGCGGGAGGGCGGTATCGGCGCTCCGCGCATCCGGGATCTGGAGTTGGTCCAGATGGTGGCTAACTTGGTAACGGCACTACAAGGAAAACCGCAGCAAGAGATTGGTTTAACCAGCCCGTCGACATCAAGTGAGGAGCGACAAGCGCGATGATCGTCGTCTTGTTCGACCCGCGCCGCCCGTCGCTGGTCCCGATCGAGGCGATCGAGCACCTCACCGGCGAGGTGCAATACACCGAGGAAATGCCCGTTGCGGTGCCCTGGTCGCTGCCCGCGGCGCGGCCCGTGCACTCCGCAGACGAAGCACCGGTATTGCTGTCATCGGACTCCGACCACCCCGCGGTCACCGCGCGATTGGCCGCCGGAGCCCGGTTGATTTCGGCACCGGCCACACCGCGCGGCGAACGACTGGTGGACGCTGTCGCGATGATGGACAAGCTGCGCACCGCCGGACCATGGGAAAGTGCGCAAACCCACGAGTCGTTGCGCAAGTTCCTGCTCGAAGAGACCTATGAGGTGCTGGATGCGGTACACAGCGGCAACGCCGATCAGCTGCGCGAAGAACTCGGCGACGTGCTGCTGCAGGTGCTCTTCCATGCACGCATTGCCGAGGACGCGCCAGAGGTCCCCTTCACCATTGACGACGTTGCCACCACGCTGATGCGAAAGCTGGGCAACCGGGTACCTGGAGTGCTTGCCGGTCAACCGATCTCGCTTGAGGATCAGTTGTTGCAGTGGGAAGAACGCAAGGCGGCGGAGAAATCCCGGAACTCGGTGATGGACGACGTCCACACCGGTCAGCCCGCGTTGGCGCTGGCGCAGAAGGTGATTGAGCGTGCCGGCAAAGCCGGGGTGCCGGCCGAGCTGATCCCGGCCCACATCACCACGGTTTCCATCTCGGCTGACATCGATGCGGAAAGCACACTGCGCACAGCGATTTTAGAGTTCGTGGACACGGTCCGTATGGTGGAGAGAACGATTGCGGCCGCGCGCCGGGGGGACGGCGTTCCAGCGGAGTTCGATGTGGCTCCGCTGGGCGAGATCACCGAGCAGGAATGGCGCACCCACTGGCCATCCGGTGAACATCCCGTCGCGGAGCCGCCGGCGCCGGAAGCGGCGGACGACGGTGATGTCGTCGTTGAGCCGCAGGATGCGGACTAGCCGGAGTCCGCTGGTCAGCATGACTAATTGCATCGCGGCGGTGCTTTGCGGCCTCGCGGCGGCGGCGGTAATTCGCTAACACATGGGACGATGGTCGTGGTCGAGCTGGGTATTTGGGAGTTACTGGGGTGTTGCTAGGGAACACCGTGTCGCCGAGGCGCTGGTTGCGCGCGGTCGCCGTGATCGGGGCGACCGCGATGCTTCTTGCGTCCAGTTGTACCTGGCAGCTGAGCATGTTTATCCCTGACGGTGTGCCGCCGCCCCCCGGGGACCCGGTGCCCGCGGTCGACACGCACGCCAGCGGCCGTCCCGCGGATCAGCTGCGCAGCTGGGCGGAGCAACGTTCCGGTGCGCTCGAGATTCCGGTCATCGCGTTGGAGGCTTACGCCTATGCCGCCCGGGTCGCCGAGGTCGAGAACCCCAAGTGCCACATCGCGTGGACCACGTTGGCGGGCATCGGGCAGGTCGAGAGTCACCACGGCACGTATCGGGGTGCGACACTGGCGCCGAACGGTGATGTGCGTCCCCCCATTCGGGGTGTACGCCTCGACGGTAGCGATGGCAACATGCGCATCGTCGACAGCGAAGTGAACGTGACGGACGGCGACGGGGTGACGCGCGCGATGGGACCGATGCAATTCATCCCGGAGACATGGCGTTTGTACGGGGTCGACGCACACAACGACGGCGTCGTCAGCCCCGACAACATCGACGATGCCGCGCTCACGGCGGCGGGTTATTTGTGTTGGCGAGGAAAGGATCTCGCTACCTCCCGCGGGTGGATAACGGCGTTGCGGGCCTATAACAATTCCGGCGTTTACCTGCGGGCGGTGCGAGACTGGGCCACCGCCTATGCGGCGGGACGCCCGCTATAGAAGGATGGGGCCGGACACAGGCCTTACGCTGAATGCTGCCCGGGTCCGGCATCAGCTACCAGACAAGTTCAAGCAAGGAGAACTCCAGTGCCGATTATTGAGCAGGTCGGGGCGCGCGAGATCCTCGATTCCCGAGGCAACCCCACCGTCGAGGTCGAGATAGCTCTGATCGACGGAACATTTGCCCGCGCGGCGGTGCCCTCGGGTGCCTCGACCGGGGAGCACGAGGCCGTCGAGTTGCGCGACGGCGGCGAGCGCTATGGCGGCAAAGGCGTGCAGAAGGCCGTGCAAGCCGTCCTTGATGAGATCGGACCCGCAGTGATCGGGCTCAACGCCGACGACCAGCGGTTGGTCGACCAGGCGCTGGTAGACCTCGACGGAACTCCAGACAAATCACGGCTGGGTGGCAACGCGATCCTGGGAGTGTCGCTGGCGGTCGCCAAAGCGGCCGCCGACTCGGCCGAGCTGCCGCTGTTCCGCTACATCGGCGGCCCGAACGCGCACATCCTGCCGGTGCCGATGATGAACATCCTCAACGGTGGCGCGCACGCAGATACCGCCGTCGACATCCAGGAGTTCATGATCGCGCCCATCGGCGCGCCGAGCTTCGTCGAGGCGCTGCGCTGGGGTGCCGAGGTTTACCACGCGCTCAAATCCGTCCTCAAAAAGCAGGGGCTGAGCACCGGGTTGGGCGACGAGGGCGGCTTCGCGCCCGACGTGGCCGGCACTACCGCCGCACTGGACCTGATCAGCGTGGCCATCGAGTCGGCGGGCTTCAAGCCCGGTGTAGACGTGGCATTGGCCATCGATTCAGCGGCCAACGAGTTCTACACCGAGGGCTCCGGGTACACGTTCGAGGGCGCGACCCGCACCGCTGAGCAGATGACGGACTTTTACGCCGGACTGCTCGCCTCCTACCCGCTGGTGTCCCTCGAAGATCCGCTGTTCGAAGGCGACTGGGCTGGTTGGGCGACCCTGACGGCGGCGATCGGCGACCGGGTACAAATCGTCGGCGACGACATCTTCGTCACCAACCCCGAACGTCTCGAGGAAGGCATCGAAAAAGGCGTCGCGAACGCGTTGCTGGTCAAGGTGAACCAGATCGGCACGCTGACAGAGACGCTCGATGCCGTCGCGCTCGCCCACCACAGCGGATACCGCACCATGATCAGCCACCGCAGCGGCGAGACGGAAGACACCATGATCGCCGACCTGGCGGTGGCGGTCGGCAGTGGGCAAATCAAGACGGGCGCGCCCGCCCGTGGCGAGCGCGTCGCCAAATACAACCAGCTGCTGCGCATCGAGGAGGCCCTCGGCGACGCCGCCCGCTACGCCGGCGACCTGGCCTTTCCGCGCTACGCGCTGGACCCAAAATAACGTCGAACAGTGAAACGCGGCTGAGTCCGAATGCCCGAAGCGAAACGGCCAGATCCCAAGCGCCGCTCCCCGGCATCACGCCCGGGATCGGTCCGTGGCCGTCGCGCCACTAGGACTTCCGGGGCGGCAGGGACGGCCCGGTCCACGAAGGCAGCGGGGGCCTCCGGACCTTCACAGACGGCGCCGCAGGCCGTCCGAAACGCGACCCGAACGCTGCAAGAACACGTCGTCGAACCCATCAAGCGGCAGATCGCCGAATCCGCCGAGCAGCGGTCCGATCAGCGGCTGGGCTTTACCGCGCGCCGGGCGGCGATCATGGCCGCGCTCGCCTGTGTGCTGACCCTGACCATCGCCGGCCCGGTACGGACCTACTTCGCCCAGCGCACCGAGATGGATCAATTGTCCGCAAGCGAGGCGGCGCTGCGCCGCCAGATCACCGACCTCGAGCAGAAGAAGATCAAGCTCGCGGACCCGGCCTATATCGCGGCCCAGGCGCGTGAACGACTCGGCTTCGTCATGCCCGGAGACATCCCGTTCCAGGTGCAGCTTCCGCCCTCAGCGGCGGTGGCCCCGCAGCCCGGGACCGACACGCCCAAGCCGGCAAGCAGCGACCCTTGGTACACCTCGCTGTGGCATACCATCGCGGATTCGCCGCACCTGCCACCGGCCAACGCGCCCGCATCCCCGCCGCCTCCGGCGACTCCGGGACCGCCCGGCCCGGCCCTGCCGGACCCGCCGAATCCCACCCCGCCCGGTGGTTGATCATGCCGACCTGGAAGCGGTGGCGCGTCAGCTCGGTCGAGAGCCTCGCGGCCTGCTCGAGATCGCTTACCGTTGCCCCAACGGTGAACCCGGAGTCGTGAAAACTGCACCGAAACTTCCTGATGGCACTCCGTTTCCGACCCTGTATTACCTGACCCATCCGCTTCTCACCGCGGCCGCAAGTAGATTGGAGACGACGGGGCTGATGCGCGACATGACCGAGAGGCTGGGGCAGGACCCCGAATTGGCCGCCGGGTATCGGCGTGCGCACGAGTCCTATTTGGCCGAGCGCGATGCGATCGAACCGCTGGGGACCATGTTCTCGGCCGGCGGCATGCCGGACCGGGTCAAGTGCCTGCATGTCCTGATCGCGCATTCGCTGGCCAAGGGACCCGGGCTGAACCCGCTCGGTGACGAGGCGGTCGCGCTGCTGGCCGCGCAGCCGGCAATGGCTCCGGTGGTGGGAGCCGGCCCGTGGTGAGCAGGTTCGCCGGTATCGACTGCGGTACCAACTCGATTCGGCTGCTGATCGCCGATGCTGGGGCCGGTTTGGCGGACGGCGACTTGCGCGATGTGCATCGTGAGACGCGGATCGTGCGACTCGGTCAGGGCGTCGACGCCACGGGTCAGTTTGCGCCGGATGCAATTGCCCGGACCCGGGGCGCACTGGTCGATTACGCCGCCCTGCTGAGGCTCCACGGTGCTGAGCGGGTGCGGATGGTCGCCACCTCGGCGGCCCGCGATGTCAGCAATCGAGACGTCTTCTTCGCGATGACGGCCGACGTGCTGGGCGCTGTGCTCCCAGGCTCGATCGCGGAGGTCATCACCGGAGCCGAGGAAGCCGAACTGTCATTTCGCGGCGCGGTGGGCGAATTAGACAGCGCGGGTGCGCCGTTCGTTGTGGTGGATTTGGGCGGCGGCTCCACCGAGATCGTGCTCGGCGGCGACAACGTCATCGCGAGCTACTCAGCGGACATCGGTTGTGTGCGGCTCACCGAACGATGCTTGCACTCCGACCCGCCGACCGCGAAGGAAGTCGAGGCGGCCCGCCAGGTGGTGCGCGAGCGACTGGACGTTGCGCTGGGTGTGGTGCCCGTCGAAGGAGCGCGGACCTGGATCGGGCTGGCCGGGACGATGACCACCCTGTCCGCGCTCGCCCACAACATGACGGCGTACGATGCTGCCGCCATACATCTTTCGCGGGTCGCCGGTGACGATCTGCTGGCGGTCTGCGAGCGGCTGATCGGCATGACGCGGGCTCAGCGTGCGGCGTTGGCGCCGATGCACGAAGGCCGTGCCGACGTGATTGGCGGCGGCGCAATCGTAGTCCAGGAATTGGCGCGCGAGTTCCGCGCGCGGGCCGGCATTGATGAGCTGATCGTCAGCGAACACGACATCCTGGACGGCATCGTGTTGTCGATCGCGGGCTGAATCGAGATACCTTAACCCGCCGAGCCTCCGTTGTTTCCGTGGATGTGGTGTGTTCTGGCCCAGGTGGCGTAGTCCATGGCAACTGGCTTCGCCGGCGGCGGGCTGGCCTTAGCCGACCTCAACTTTGCTCTCAACTTCGTCACGGTCTGCCTCCATCGTCTTCCTGTTCGCCTTGGCTTGAACGGCGCAGCACCGCTCGACGCGAACGGCGTTGATGTCGATGCTTGGCCAGCCGATTTCCGCTGTGCGCGAGTCGCGTGGGCGATGCGGGCCTCCACGTCGTAGACCACGATCTGTGGAGTGGCGCCGGGGATACGACTGATGAGCCGGGCGAGCTTGTCCGCGGTGCGATCATGAAGAAATAGCCCTGCCAGTGGCGGATACGTGCGTCGTGCCAGCAGCACCGTCACCCTGGTATCTGCATGACCGTCCACGGCCTGCCGGACCAGCTCTTGCGCAGCCAGATTCAGCCGGCGGGCAGGGCACACAACCATTTGCAGCTTGGTGTCGTGCTCGAAGCGATCCCAGTAATCCTGCAACAACGCCGCCCGAGCCGGGTCCAACTCGAAATGCACCGCAGTCAGGTCGTCAGCATGGAGGCATTGTCCGTATCGCACTGCTTGCATATCGGCAAGGTCGGCCGAGCCCACGAAGACGAAGACTCGATGTTTCACCCGTTTGGCGAACTCGGGACGCTCGGTGCGTGACATCTCCACAACGGAGGTCACGGCGCGGTGCTGGGGGTTGGGCCGAATCAGCAAAAGCCCCAAAGCGAGGAAAGCAGTACCGAGCAACCACGCGCACTCGGCTGATTTGGTCACTGCGAAGATCCCCACCGCGAGGGTAGACAACAACCCGGCGGAGAGGTTGATCATTCGCTTGAATCGCTGATTGGGCTGTGCGAAATCGTATTTGGTCATGCCGTAGCCAGCCCGGGCGAAGAGGGTACCTTCCGGCAGTCAAGCCAATCGATCACAATTCATTCTTAACCGATCGGAAAACGGCGCGATAGGTCTCTTAGCGGGATCTTGACGCTTGCCGGCACCATATTGATGGTCGCGGAGGGCCGGCCGACTTCGCGCCGTTGCGTTTCACGCTTCGAAGCGGTAGCCCATGCCTGATTCGGTCAACAGGTGTTTGGGATGCGACGGGTCATCCTCAAGTTTGCGGCGTAGTTGGGCGAGATACACTCGCAGATAATGAGTTTCGGTAGCATACGCAGGCCCCCACACCTCCTTGAGGAGCTCCTCGCGGCCGATCAGCTTGCCTCGATTGCGGACCAGAACTTCGAGCATGCCCCATTCGGTTGGGGTGAGATGCACCTCGACACCGGCCTTGGTGACCTTCTTAGCGGCTAGATCAATGGTGAATGCCTCGGTTTCGATAACAGGCTCGTCCGTTTCGGACGCGGCCGCGTTGCGGCGAACGGCCGCTCGCAACCGCGCCAGAAACTCGTCCATGCCAAATGGTTTCGTGACGTAGTCGTCGGCACCCGCGTCCAGGGCCTCGACTTTGTCCGAGGAGTCGGTACGCGCAGACAACACGATGACCGGCGCGGTCAGCCAACCCCGCAGCCCGCCAAGCACCTCGATTCCGGAGATGTCGGGCAGGCCGAGATCGAGGATCACCACGTCGGGCTTATGTTCGGCGGCGGCCCGCAGCGCGCCGGCACCGGTCGAGGCGGTGACGACTTCGTATCCGCGCACGGACAGGTTGATTCGCAACGCGCGCAGGATCTGCGGTTCGTCGTCGATCACCAACACGCGCGTCATTGTTGACTCTTCGGCGCGGCCAGATCCAGCACGACGGTGAGTCCGCCGCCGGGCGTATCACCGGCCTGAATCGAGCCGCCCATCGCTTCGACGAAACCACGTGCCACCGACATCCCCAGACCGACACCGATGGTGTTGTCGTGGTCGCCCAGTCGCTGGAAAGCGTCGAAGAGCTGATCCTCGGCGCCGTGCGGAATCCCTGGTCCGTCGTCGATCACATTGATCAGAACCCGGTCACCAACCCGCCCCGCATTGACCCGGATGACGGAGTTGGGTGCATATCGGAGTGCGTTGTCGATCAGGTTGGCGAAGACCCGTTCGAGCAGCCCAGCATCGGCCATCACCACGGCGTCACCAACGTCGACCTTGACGCGGTCGATCGCGGATCGGTAAAAGCCGGTGGCGCCTTTGCCGATGCTGACCAGCGCGCGCTGCACGCTTTCCTCGAGGTACACCCGGGTCAGATCCGGGTGAATCACTCCTGCGGCCAGCCGCGACGAATCCAGCAGGTTTCCGACCAGCGCGGTGAGCTGGTCGATGGACTCTTCGATGGTGGCCAGCAGTTCGGCGGTGTCCTCGGGGGAGAAGGCGATGTCTTCGGCGCGCAGGCTCGACACCGCGACTTTCGCCGCCGCCAGCGGTGTGCGCAGATCGTGACTGACCGCGGAGAGCAGCGAGCGCCGCAGCTCGTCGGCCCGCACGATCGCTTCCGATCGGCCGGCTTCTTCGACGAGCTCGCGCTGCTTGACCAGGCCCGCGGCCTGTCTGGCCACCGCGCTGAGCACCCGGCGGTCGCGCGCGGAGAGTTTTCTGCCGGCCATCAGCATCCAGAACTCTTCGTCACCGACCTCGATCGCGGTGTCAGCGGTTTCAACCGTCACACATGGATCATTGCCCACGCAGGCGATCAAGTAGCCCTTGTGCCTGCCATTGGCACGATCTTCTTCGCTGGGCTCCCGCAACATGCTCACCGCGCGCTGCGAGTAGGTTTCCCGTACGCGTTCCAGCAGCGTCTCGAGGTCCGCGCCGCGCAGCACCGATCCCGCGAACAGCGTCAGCAGCTCGGCCTCCTGAGAGGCCAGCCGGCCTTCCCGGGTGCGTTTGGCCGCGCCGTCGACTAGGACCGCGACCGCGACCGCGATCAGCAGCAGTACCAGCTCGGTAATAGCGCTGTTGGGTTCGGCGATGGTGAAGCTGTGTCGCGGGGCTATCAGGTAGTAGTTCAGCAGCAGTCCGGACAGCACCGCCGAAAGTGCTGCCGGGGCAACGCCTCCCAGTAGGCCCACCACCAGCACTCCGACGAAGAACAGCGCGCTTTCGCCGCCGGTGTCGAGATAGCGATCCAGCAATGTCACCGTGACAGCGCAGATGGCCGAGGGGACGATCAAAGCCGCCAGCCAAGACGTGACACGCCGATCCCGTGGCGCGAGCGACGCTATCCGAAATCCGCGGGTGGATTCCTCATGGGTGACGATGTGCACATCGATCTTGCCGGACCGCTGCACAATCGTCGGGCCGATGCCCTCCTCGAAGACGCGCGCCCACCGAGAGCGGCGGGAGGTGCCGATCACCAGCTGCGTGGCATTGATCTCACGGGCGAAATCGAGTAGCGCCGTCGGTACGTCGTCACCGACCACGGTATGCACCGAAGCGTCGAGGCTGCTCGCCAGTTCACGAATCTTGCCCATCCGGGGCTCCGACAGGCCGGCCAGCCCGTCGCCTCGTACCACATGCACCACCATCAGCTCGGCACTGGACTTCGATGCGATTCGGGACGCCCGCCGTATCAACGTCTCCGATTCGGGACCACCGGTAACCGACACCACGACACGTTCGCGTGCTTCCCACATGTCGGTGATCTTGTTCTCCGCGCGGTACTTGGCCAGTGCGGTATCCACTTGGTCGGCTAGCCACAGCAGCGCCAATTCCCTTAGCGCGGTGAGGTTGCCGCGACGGAAATAGTTTGACAGCGCGGCGTCGACTTTCTCCGAGGCATAGACGTTGCCGTGGGATAGCCGGCGGCGCAGTGCTTCCGGGGTGATATCGATGAGTTCCACCTGCGAAGCAGCCCGCACAATTGAGTCCGGAATCGTCTCCTGCTGTTCGATGCCGGTGATCTGTGCGACGACGTCGTTGAGGCTCTCCAGGTGCTGGATGTTGACCGTGGAGATCACCGCGACTCCGGCGTCCAGCAGTTCTTCGACATCTTGCCAACGTTTTTCGTTCTTGCTGCCCGGTGTATTGGTGTGGGCGAGCTCGTCGACCAACACCACCTGCGGATGCCGCGCCAAAACGGCCGGTACGTCGAGTTCGGGAAACCTGCCGCCGCGGTATTCGATATAGCGTGGCGGGATGATCTCGATGCCCTCAAGCATCTCAGCGGTTCTGCGGCGCCCGTGCGTCTCGATTACGGCGGCCACCAGATCGGTGCCGCGTTCCAAACGCCGGTGTGCTTCGCCGAGCATCGCAAATGTCTTGCCGACTCCCGGCGCCGCACCGAGATAGATGCGTAACTCCCCGCGCTTGGGGTGCTCGCCGCGAAGGCTGACGTTGCTCACGTCAACCATGATGCCCCCGTGGCACTAGCTCGTGACCGGATACCGGTGGTCGAGTTGCAGATTAAGTTGCAGGACATTCACGCATGGCTCACCGAAAAATCCAAGGTCCCGGCCGCTGCGATACTGCGCGACCACCGCACGGATCTGATCCGGGCTGACGTGCCGGGCTTTGGCCACCCGGGCGACCTGGATGTCGGCGTAGGCGGGCGAGATGTCGGGATCCAGGCCGCTGCCGCTGGCCGTGACGGCGTCCGCTGGTACTTGCGGTTCGTCCGGGGCGGCTCCCCGAATGGGCACGACCTGGCCGCTCGAGTAGTCGTCGCCGAACTTTGCGCACTCGACCCGGACTCCTTCGTAGAAGCTCAGGAAGGGTTGTTTTGTCGTCGTGCACGGTTCGTTGACGCTGACCACCGTGGTCGGGTGCACTACGTAGCCCCGTTGGTCGCGGGGGCCCAGCACCGCCAGCACAGCCCCGACCCCGCCGCCCGTGCAGAACGGACGCGAACCGTCTACGCCTTCTAGTTGTCCTATTGCCGCACTGCGCGAACACACTAGGGTGAGCAGGCCGGCCTTGAAACCGGCGTCAGCAGGACTGGAGCCGCTGGCCAGCTTGGCCGGATCAGCGGGGGTGTCGAGGACGTTTTCGGGTCCCAGGCTGCTGCCGCCGCTCGCCGTGGGGTCATATCCGTTGCTGCCCGCGGCCGATGGCCGGCTCTGGAAGTACTGCGGTAGGGGGTTGCCGGAGGAGTCGGTGAACGACTGGCCGATCAGCTTGCTGCCGACTGGCTTGCCGGCGGCGGTCAGGATCGAGCCCTCGGCCTTGTCGTGTAGTCCGGGAATCATGGCCACCAGCCAAATGACCAGCGGGTAGCCGAAACCGCAGATCACGGTGAACACGAGCAGCGCGCGCAGCGCGGCCCAGTACTGGCGAATCGTGTTGGTGAAGTTCATCTCAGGCCATCCCGGGAAGCAGTTGAACCAGCAAGTCGAGGAGCTTGATCCCAACGAACGGGGCGACGATGCCACCCAGGCCGTAGATGTACAGGTTGCGGCTGAGCAGTTTCGATGCGCGGCTGGGCGTATACCGAACACCGCGCAGCGCCAACGGAATCAGGGCGACGATGACGACCGCGTTGAAGATGACCGCGGAGAGGATCGCCGATTGCGGACTGTGCAACCGCATGACGTTGATCAGGTCCAGGCCCGGGAAGACTGCCACGAACATTGCCGGGATGATCGCGAAATACTTTGCGATGTCATTGGCGATGGAGAACGTGGTCAACGCGCCGCGGGTGATCAACAGTTGCTTGCCGATTTCCACAATCTCGATGAGCTTAGTGGGGTCGGAGTCCAGGTCGACCATGTTGCCGGCCTCTTTGGCCGCGGACGTGCCGGTGTTCATTGCCACTCCGACATCGGCCTGAGCCAGCGCCGGCGCGTCGTTGGTGCCATCACCGGTCATCGCGACCAGCCGGCCGCCCTGCTGCTCACGCTTGATCAACGCCAGCTTGTCCTCGGGGGTGGCCTCGGCCAGGAAGTCGTCAACCCCGGCTTCGTCGGCGATCGCCTTGGCGGTCAACGGATTATCCCCGGTGATCATCACTGTCCGGATACCCATCAGGCGCATCTCGTCGAACCGGTCACGCATGCCCTGCTTAACCACGTCTTTGAGGTGGATGACGCCGAGCACCTCCGCCTGCTCGGTGCGACCGCCCTCAGAGTCGACACCGTTGACCTGGCCGACGACGAGCGGGGTTCCGCCCGCGGCGGAGATGCCGTCGACAATCTCGCCGAGCTCGACGGGAACGGTTCCTCCGTGGTTGCGGACCCACTCGGCTACCGAGTTCGCCGCGCCCTTTCGCAGCTGCCGCCCGTCCAGGTCGACACCCGACATTCGAGTCGTCGCACTGAATTCCACCCAGGAGGCGTGGGCCAGCTCGCCAGGGGTCCGCGCGCGCAACCCATAGGCTTCTTTGGCATACACGACGATGGAGCGGCCCTCGGGGGTTTCGTCGGCAAGGCTGGACAGCTGCGCGGCGTCAGCCATATCCGCATGGGTAACTCCGGTCACCGGAATGAATTCCGAGGCCTGCCGATTCCCGAGCGTGATCGTTCCGGTCTTGTCCAGCAGCAGGGTGTTGACGTCACCGGCAGCCTCGACCGCGCGGCCGGACATAGCCAGCACGTTGCGTTGGACCAGCCGGTCCATGCCGGCGATACCGATCGCCGACAGCAGTGCGCCGATTGTGGTGGGAATAAGGCACACCAGGAGCGCCACCAGGACGATTCCGCTGATGCCGTTGCTGTTGAGCGCAGCCGTATCGGGCACACCAGGGTTGTTGACCTTGGAGTAAATCGCGAGCGGCTGCAGCGTCGCTACCGCGAATACGAAGATGATGGTCAATGCCGCAAGCAAGATATTGAGCGCGATCTCGTTCGGCGTCTTCTGGCGATTCGCACCCTCGACGAGCGCGATCATCCGGTCCACAAAGCTCTCGCCGGGCTTCTGGGTGATTTTGACCACGATGCGGTCCGACAACACCGTTGTTCCACCAGTCACCGCCGAGCGGTCGCCACCGGATTCGCGGATAACCGGTGCCGATTCGCCGGTGATCGCCGATTCATCAACTGATGCAATGCCTTCCACGACATCGCCGTCGCCGGGGATGACCTCACCGGCGGTGACCACCACGATGTCGCCCTGCTGCAGTAGCGGTGCCGCGACTTCTTCTGGCGTGCCCGGGCTCCCGGGTGACCACCCCTTTAGCCGGCGCGCCATGGTGTCGGCCTTGGTTTTACGCAGCGCGTCGGCCTGTGCTTTGCCGCGTCCTTCGGCGACCGCTTCAGCCAGGTTGGCGAAAATGACTGTCAGCCAAAGCCAGAACACGGTGAGCCAGCTGAACCAGCTGTCGTCGCCAATCGCGAGCACCGTCGACCAGACCGCGCCGATTTCGACGATGAACATCACCGGGTTGCGCCACAGGGTACGCGGATCGAGCTTGAGTACTGCGTCCGGCACGGCTTTCAGCAGCAGCTTCGGGTCGAGCACCCCACCCCTGAGCCGTTCGGGGGGCGCGTGACCGGAAGACGGCGCGGTGACCGAATCGGTTGTCGTCGTTACCGTCATGGTTTCAGTGGATCCCTTCGGCGAGCGGCCCGAGCGCCAGCGCGGGCAGGAAGGTGAGGGCAACCAGGATGACTGTCACACCAACCACCAGGCCGATAAATTGCGGTTTATGGGTGGGCAGGGTGCCACTCGACTCGGGCGTCATGCCCTGATGCGCCAGCGAACCGGCCAGGGCGAGAACCATAACCATCGGCAGGAATCGGCCGAGTGCCATCGCCAAGCCCAAAGCGGTGTTCCACCAGACTGTGTTGCCCGACAGGCCGGCGAAAGCGGAACCGTTGTTGTTGGCCGCCGAGGTGAACGCGTAGAGCACCTCGGATAGGCCGTGCGGACCGCTATTTGCCATTGCGGCACGCTCGCCTGGAAGCGCCATCGCGATGGCAGTGCCGAGCAGCGCGATGAGCGGGGTGATCAGAAAATAGCCCGCGGCCAGCTTCATCTCACGCGGGTTGATCTTCTTGCCAAGGTATTCCGGTGTCCGGCCGACCATCAAGCCGGCGACGAACACCGTGATGACCGCCAAGATCAGGATCCCGTACAGGCCCGAGCCGGTGCCACCGGGTGCGACTTCACCAAGCTGCATATTGAACAGCTGCATCATGCCGCCGAGGCTGGTATAGGAGTCGTGCACCGAGTCGATGGCGCCGGTGGATGTCAATGTGGTCGCGTCGGCGAAGACGGCGGAGTCGGCAACACCGAAGCGCTGTTCGGTCCCTTCGGTTGCGGCGCCCACCGCGGTGGGGACCGTCCCGTGGTGTTGTAACTGGAACAGCATCATGAAGGTGACGCTCAAAGCTGCCATCACGCCCACGATCGCGGCGATCGCGTAACCCTGCTTCTTGCTGTCCACCATGCGACCGAATGTGCGGGGCAGCGAGAAGCTGATGACCAGGAGCAGGAAGATCTCGATCCAGTTGGTCCACGAGGTCGGGTTCTCGAACGGGTGCGACGAGTTGGCGTTGTAGAAGCCGCCGCCGTTGGTGCCAAATTCCTTGATCGCCTCCTGGCTGGCGACCGGACCGCCGGTAATCGTCTGCGGAGTACCGGCCAGCGTGTTGACGACCTGGTCGTGGAGGTGGAAGTTCTGGATGGCGCCGCCGGCGATAAGTGCGATAGCGGCGACGGCAGAGATCGGCAACAGGATGCGCAGTGTGCCGCGGGTCAGGTCCACCCAGAAGTTGCCGAGTTCACCGGTACGGCTTCGGGCAAATCCGCGGACGAGCGCGATGGCGACCGCTATGCCGACAGCGGCGGAAAGGAAGTTCTGTACCGCGAAACCGGCCATCTGCACTAGATGGCCGTCGGTCGATTCGCCGGAATAGTTTTGCCAGTTGGTGTTTGTGACGAAGCTGACGGCGGTGTTCCAGGCCAACGCCGGCGTCATCGGTGTCGCCGGATTGTTCAGGTGCAGCGGCAGTTTTCCCTGCACCAGTTGCAAGACGAACAGCAATATGACACTGACCGCTGAAAATGCCAGCACGCTGCGGGCATAAGCAACCCAGGTTTGTTCGGCTTCCGGGTTCGCGCCAATCAAGCGATATATGAATCGCTCCGTGCGCGAGTGCTTTTCGGAACTGTAGACCCGGTACATGTAGTCGCCGAACGGCACATGAACGGCCGCCAACGCGACGACGAGGATAGCGAGGAACACCACACCCGCTGCTGTGCCACTCACTAGAAGCGCTCCGGATACATAAGGGCTGCAACAAGTAACAGCGCGACCAAGATGGAGAGGACAAGACCTACAATGTTAGCGACGCTCACGATCCCAACTTCAGGGCAAAGCTGAGCGCTGCGAAAATCGCCAGCGTCAGCAGGAGATACACCACCACGGACATGAGAACGAGGCTATGCGCGCCGGGAGCCGGGAGATGTCGCCTTTACGGTTTCTTTACGGTGCGACCTGCCACATTTGCGGCTTTGCCGGGTTTCCCGCCGATTCTTTTACGCGGTATCCGGGACCGGATTTTCGGTCATCGGAATCTGCACCCGAAATACGGTGCGACCGTGTCCGGATTCGGCGGTAACCGAGCCGTGATGGGCCTTGACGATCGAACTGACGATAGCCAGGCCCAGCCCGTTACCTGCTCCGTTGGTCCGGGACTTATCCGCGCGGATGAACCGCTCGAACAGCCGAGGCAGGACGTCGGCATCGATGTCGGGACCGTCGTCCTGCACCGTCAGTTCGGCGTAGGGGCCGTCGGGGCCGCTGGGGTGCCGGGTGATTCCGGTGGTCACCGTTACGCCCGGGGGTGTGTGTACGCGCGCGTTGGTGAGCAGATTGCTCACCAACCGGTGCAGCCTGGCATGATCCCCACGGACCCAGACCGGTTCGTCGGGTAACTCGTTGACCCAATGATGACTGGGTGCCGCCACCGCGGCGTCGTTCACCAAGTTGACGACGAGATCGGCCAGGTCGACGTCGTCGGTCTGCAGATCTTCCCCTTCGCCCAGGCGGGAGAGCAGCAGCAACTCGTCGACCAGCGACGTCATCCGGCGCGCTTCGGACTCGATGCGGGCCAACGCGTACTCGGTCGTGGGCGGCAGCGCCTCACTGTCTTGGCGGGTGAGCTCGGCGTAACCCTGAATCGCGGCCAGCGGAGTGCGTAACTCGTGGCTGGCGTCGGTGAGGAATTGCCGCATCCGCAGATCGGACTCGGCGCGATGCGCCAGCGCGCTATCCACGTTGTCCAGCAACCGGTTTAGTGTGAGTCCGACGATTCCGACTTCGTTGTCCGGGTCGGTATCCTGCGGTCGCACTCGCACGTCGATCCGATGGTCGTGGTCGGTGAGTGGCATTGCGGCAACCTCCGCGGCGGTTGCCGCCACGCGGCGCAGCGGGCGCAGGGTGTACCCGACCACCCAAATCGTCAGCCCCGCGGTAACCGCCAACGCGGCGGCGACGAGGGCTGCGGTGGTGATGTTTTTGCGGGCGATGATTCGGTCGGCGAGGTTGAGCGACACCCCGACGACCAGGATGTCGGATCCGACGAAGATGCAGTCAACCCGGTAGGAGCCAAGGCTGCCCAGTTTTTCGGTCTTCGGCGGGGCGTCCGGCCACGATTGCGCCTCGATGGCGCGGACCACATCTGGCGGAGCGGGTCGTGCTTCGTCTTCGGAGAAGACTGCCGAGCCGATTACGGCCCCGTCGCGCAGGACGGCGATGAGGTTTCCCGGGGTTTGTCCGGTGAACTCCAACAGCGCCTGCGATACCGGCGGAGTGTCTTGATGTGCCGAGGTATGTTCGCCGTTGCGGTATCGGGTGTATGAGTTATTGAATGCGTGCAGTGATTTGGCGACCTCGGCGTCGTTCATCGTGGTGACGTAGCCGCGCAAGCTCAGCACCGAGACGACGCCGACCGTCACCAATACCACTGTGACGACTGCCAATACGCCGAATAGCAACTGGCGGCGCAGCGAACTGGGGAACCACCGCGGAGTGTCTCCCGATGCCGTATTGGGCTCACGGGTCATTCCGGTGGCCGCAGCATGTATCCGATGCCGCGGACGGTCTGGATCATCGGCTTTCTGCCGGAGTCGATCTTCTTTCTCAGGTAGGAGATGTAGAGGTCGACGATGCTGGTGCGTCCGGCGAAGTCGTAGTTCCAGACCCGGTCCAGGATTTCGGTGCGGCTCAGCGCCCGGCGGGGATTGCGCATCAGGAAGCGAAGCAGTTCGAACTCGGTCGAGGACAGCGATATCGGCGTGCCGTCGCGGGTGACCTCGCGGCTGGCGGCATCAACTCGCAGGTCGCCGACATTGAGCGTCTCAGCGGCGGGCGGAGTCAACTGAGTGGCGCGGCGCAGCAAACCGCGCAGTCTGGCGACCAGCTCTTCGAGGCTGAACGGCTTGGTCATGTAGTCGTCGGCGCCGGCGGTGAGCCCGGTGACCCGGTCCATCACCGAATCGCGCGCGGTGAGGAACAGGGTGGGTGTGTAGGTGTCCGATTCGCGAACCCGTTCCAGAATCCGCAGTCCGTCCACGTCGGGCAGCATGATGTCGAGGACGAGGATGTCGGGGCTGACCTTGTCGAACTTGGCGATGGCGTCGCGTCCGTTGTGCGCGATGTCGACGTCCCAGCCTTCGTAGTGTAGCGCCATCTTCACCAAGTTCGTCAGCGCCGGCTCGTCGTCGACCAGCAAAACCCGGATCGGTGATCCATCGGCTCGGTTGATCCGGGGCAGCTGCCCGAGGATCGCCTGCCGCGGCCTCTGGCTACCCGCGTATCCCGACATTGCCGTCATGCTCCTGGATTCTTTCAGCTCAAATGATATTGTCACAGAGTTCATATCATCCTCAAATATAATTCCCGTCCACCGCCCATATTGAGGCGGGTACAAATATGTGTTCTATATGTGTCTGATGTGTCAGCTTGAGATTGACCGGATTACGAAAAATACTGGAAGATATAGTTGTTGGCATGAGTGAGGTTGACCCGCGCGCGGCCTAAGTCACCAAATTATCAGTGCGCTAAGGGATTTCACTATAAAAGTGATGGGGCTTTTCAGCACCCGCTTCCGCGGATAAATCCCCAGCGCGGTGGCTCAGGACGACGTTGTCCCGCCCCCCGTTAACGTCAAGTTACGAAAAGTTACGAATTCCAGGAGATCTCAATTTATCTCGTAACAAAGCCTGTGAATACACCGCTCCGAGCGGTGTTGATGGCTGGCGCCGAATTGCGAGACATCGGCGTTCCGATGACCGACGCGCGAACCGCTTCGGTCATTCCCGTCGGCCGACAACCCGTCGCCGTCCCCCGCCTTCTTTCGATCGCTGTGGTGGCCGCCCGATGCGCTCGCCCACGGGAGCGGGTTGTGACGCGGGTCAGCAAACTCAACCGAGGAGAGGGATAGGCGATGGACTTTGGAGCATTGCCACCGGAAGTCAACTCCGCCCGGATGTATCTGGGTCCGGGTCCTGCGACGCTGCTGGCCGCCTCGGCGGGTTGGGAATCGCTGGGCGCCGAGCTGCAGAGCACCGCGGTTGGTTACCAGTCCGCGATCTCGACCTTGACCGACGAATCCTGGACGGGCCCGACCTCGATGGCCATGCAGGCCGCGGTCGCTCCGTACCTGGTGTGGCTCAGCACCACCGCTGCCCAGTGCGAGCAGGCGGCCACCCAGGCCACCGCCGCCGCGGCGGCCTACGAGTTGGCCTATGCGATGACGGTCCCGCCACCGTTGGTCGCGGCCAACCGGGTTCAGCTGGCGACGTTGCTCGCGACCAATGTGTTTGGGCAGAACACGCCGGCGATCATGGCGACCGAGGCGGAGTACAGCGAAATGTGGGCGCAAGATGCCACGGCGATGTACAACTATGCCGCCAGTTCGGCTGCCGCATCGGCATTTTCGACATTCTCGTCGCCGCCCGAAACGGCTAATCCGAATGGGCTGGCGGCGCAGGCGGGTGCGGTCGCCCAGACCCTCGGCGCCAAAGCCCGGTCATCGTCGACCCAGCTGATGTCCGCGGTAACCCAAGCCCTGCAGAATTTGGCGACACCCGGATCGGTATCCGGGTCGGGGCTGTCGTCCGCGGCGGTAGGCAACGTATCCGGTCTTGCCGCGTCGGCCGCTTCCTCTCCCGCCAGCGCGCTGTCGAGCCTGACTGGTGCGTCGGGCAAGACCGCCAAGTCCGCCGGCGCCGCCGGTGCCCTCTCGAGCCTGACCGGGATACTTTCCAGCCTTGGCAGTAACGGCGCTCTCAACGGGCTCTTCGATGTGGCGGGCGTTGCCGGCGATGTGTCCGGCCTGGGTACCGACTTCAGCGGTCTCGGTCTCGACTTCGGCGGTACGGGTATGGATGTCTACGGCTTGCAACTTGACTTTGCGGGCATTGGCTCGATATCCGGCGCCTCCGGCCTGGGTGGCATCCAGGGGTTGGGGGCACTTGGCGGTCTGGGAGGTATGGACGGGGGAGCCGTGGCCGGTCTGGGTCAAGCGGCGTCGTTGGGCACCCTGTCGGTGCCGCCGAGTTGGGCCGACGCGGTTTCGATGACTACGCCGATCCCCTTGATGGACGCCAACGCGATGCCAGGCGGATGGGGCGCGGCCCCCGCACTGGCCAGCGGGCCCACCGTCTCCAAGTTGCCGTTGGGCGGGATGGTCGGGCGCGAGTCCGACGGTGCGGTTCAGCGGGTCGGATTCCGCTCGTCGCTTATTCCACGTTCGCCGGTCGCCGGGTAGCGCGCGCACCTTTCTCGGTGCACAAACAACGGGGCCGCACACCTTTCGGTGTGCGGCCCCGTCGTTGTGGAGCGTGTGCTATCAGGCCCAGCTGGACCCGACGGCGCTGTCGGTGCTCGCCATGTTGCTACCGGCGGATTGCACCTTCTGGCCGTGCGAGTTGGCCTGCTCGTAGATCACCTGGAAGTTACGACCCAGCTGGGTGATGAACTCCTGGCAAGCCACCGAACCGGCGCCGCCCCAGAAGTCACCAGCAGCCAGCACGTCGCGAACGATGGCCTGGTGCTCCTGCTCGAGCGATGCCGCCTGCGCGCGAATCGTGGCACCGTGGGTGTCCACGTCGCCGAACGAGTAATTGATGGTCATTGTCATGCCCTCCTAAATGTGAAAGTTTGTTGGATTCGGGAACTAGCTGCTGAGGATTTGCTGCGAAGCCTGCTCTTGCTGCTCGTAGTTGCCGGCGTCGCGCAGCATGCCGTCGCGCACACCGTGGAGCATGTTCACGATGTTGCGGAACGCCTGGTTCATCTGACCCATGGTGTCGTAAGACGTCGCCTGGGCGGTGCCACTCCAGCCAGCACCCGAAATGTTCTGCGACGACGCCCACATACGACGAGCCTCGTCCTCGACCGTCTGAGCGTGAGTCTCAAACCGGCCAGCCATCGCACGCATCGCGTGCGGGTCAGTCATAAAACGTGTTGCCATATTTCCTTCTCCTTGTTTCGTAACTTTGCGTCTGTGAAAGTCTTTGCAGTTGCAGTTGATGCGGTGGTTAGCCGCATGACGGATAGCGTACGGCCCAGGGGTTAACTGCCGGCCTCAAACGCGTGACAAGTGCCCCTGGTTTTTTGGAATCAGACCCCGATCGAATCAGACCCCGACCGGTTTCGGCATAACGATCGGCTTGATCCCGTACCTCGGGCCGGCCAAGCCACCGGCGCCCTTGGCGGCACCTGCCATCCCCGGCATCCCGGGAACGATCCCTCCGCTTCCGGCTGTCTCCTCGACGCCCGCAGTCCAACCCGACCCTGCCAGTGGCGCCGTAGAAGATTCCAGTGTTGCCGGAGCTGCCGCCGACCAGCTGGCCGGGACCGATAGCCCGCCGACCGAGCCTGCCTCGCCGAGGCCCGCGGACACCGCGCCGCCCAAGCCGCCCCCCGAGCCCACGCTGCTCACCAGGGATCCCATGGGAAGGGCCATACCGCCGACGGGGGTGACGGAGCTGGCCGCGGCCGCCGGGGCGGCCGCCTCGGCAGCGGCGATCGTGTGAGCGTATGACGCCACGGTCGGGATGGTGTTGCCGACGAACCATGCCGCCGTGACACCGATCTGCTGAATGAAGTTGGTGATGAACGGGGTGCCGTAGGCGCTGTCGACCGAATTCAGCAAGGTCTGCACAGAGTTAGGCAATGCATCCCAGAGCTGGGTGAAAATCGGCTGCACAGTGGCCGCGGGAACCGCGGCGGCTTGGGTAGCCGCCGCAACCGGGCTGGAGGTCGGCGACGCCGGCGTCAGGGGCTGCAGCGCCGCGGCGGACGTCGCGGCCGCCGCGTAGGTGTACATCGCGGTGGCGTCTTGCACCCACATCTCGGCGTAGTGGGCCTCGGTGGCCGCGATCGCCGGGGTATTGATGCCCAGGAAGTTCGTCGCGACGAGCGCCGACAGTGTAGCTCTGTTGGCAGCGACGATCGGAGGGGGAACTGTGGCCGCAAACGCCGCCTCGTAAGCGGCCGCCGATGCGGCAGCCTGGACGCCCGCGTGCTCGAGCGCGGCTGCCGTGGAGCCCAGCCACGCCACATAGGGCGCGGCCGCGGCGGCTGCCCCCACCGACCCGGCACCCCGCCACGACTCGGTGGTCAGGTTGGTGATGATCGACTCCCAGGAGGTAGCCGTGGTGCTCAGCTCCGCGGCCAGGTTGTTGTACGACGCTGCGGCCGCCATCAGCGGCCCCGAGCCTGCGCCCGAGTACATGAGTGCTGAGTTGATCTCAGGTGGGATACCTGCAAAATCCAATACCATTTTTGTATCCGTTCCTTTTCGCTACGACCGAATATCGATTCTTGTTAAGTACGCGAGACCGCTGTCTAGACGGCCTTCACCTTTGGCATGACGATGGGCTTGACGCCGTAGCGCGGTGCACCCAGGGCGGAGCCCCGCGTAGCCCCCGCGCCGGGCATGCCGGGCATGGCTGCGATCGGCGCACCGGCTGCCGGTGCCGCGCCGGTCCAGCCGGTGGTGAGCGGCGTCGCGCCAGTGGTCATGGCAACCGGGGTGATCGTGCCGGCCCAGCTCGGTGGCGTCGACATCGAGCTGACCATGGTCGCCTGGCCGATTCCGGCCATCGGCATAGCGCCCATGCCGCCGCCCATTCCTCCCATGCCGGCCGGTGCGACCGCGTTCACATCCGCGGCGCCGGCCACGGCCGCGCTGTCGCCGGCGGTGCCAGCGAGGTTGGCCAAGTCGTCCGACGGGATCAGGCCGCCGCCGGCCATGCCGAGGCAGTCGGACATGGCCGAGGCCCAGTTGCCGGACTCGAAGCTGATCAAGTTGGCGCCGTTGCCGGAGAGGGTGAGCGGGTTGTATGCGCTTGTGTTGCCAGTACCACCGAAGATCGTGTTTATGAACTGGGCCCACGGCGAGACCGTGGTCGACTGGGCCGCGTTGGCGGCCTCGGTGGCGCTGTAGGTACCGGAACTCAACCCCAGGGTGCTCGTAAATTGCTGTTGAATGGCATGAGCTTCCGCGGCGATTTGCTGATAGAGCGTGCCGTAGGCGGAGAAGATTCCAGACTGCAGCAGCGATACCTGGTCAGAAGCCGCCGAAGCGATGGAGGTGGTGGGCGCCGCCGCGGCCGCGGTCTGCGCCTCCAGCGAAGTCCCGATGCCCTCAAGCTGCGTTGCCGCGGCGATCAACTCTTCAGGAATTGTTTTCAGTAATGACATCTGCTGCTCCTACTTTGTGGACCTGTCGAAACCCTGCGTTGGGTCGACCCTGTGCATTGGCGTACGGGGCACTGTGTGTTGGCGTAAGGCTAATTTCCCCCCTCACCACATTCCCGATGGAAAGGGTTAGGGTGACGGCCGTTTACGGCTTCTTAACGTGGACGCGGGCAGTTTTAACAAGCTCCGGTGGGCCGACATAGCCGTGTCATCTTGAGTCCGGCGGTAATCCGGTGATGAGACGTGCGGCGCGCGGATACTACGCGAAGCACGGCTGTGGTGCACGCTTGGATTGACGGCGAAGTCGGGGTGGGGTGGGATGTCCGAATCCGGCCTGCGCACGCTAGATTCGCCGCCGGGCCCCCATAGCCCAATTGGCAGAGGCAGCGGACTTAAAATCCGCACAGTGTCGGTTCGAGTCCGACTGGGGGCACCCGATTTCGGGGCGGTCGGGCTCGATATATGGGTTCCATATGAACCACGGCGTCCACAGTGCCCGGTTCTTGGTGGAAACCGCGCGCTGACGTGACCCAGCCACGTTGCACTTGCCGCGGTGCGCACTGGCGCGTGCGCAGCGTGCCCACGAGTGCGGCGCACGCGTCCGGGCCTCAGGTCGCCGTCGCCTTCGCCGGCGTCTACAAATGCCCGTCAAATCCGGGATCTTGCGTGCCCGACGGCGGTAGAGTTTTCCTTGCCACGTCCGTCAACTTGGTTCTGGTGCGCTCTCGGATCGTCACTTGAATGCCCGTTCCTTATTTGGGGGGAATCACATGTCATTTGTCATTGCGGCGCCGGAGTTCGTGACGGCAGCGGCTTCGGACCTAACGAATATCGGTTCGACGATCCGGGCGGCCAGCGCGGCCGCGGCGGCTCCGACCACCGCGGTGATCGCTGCCGGAGGTGATGAGGTGTCGGCGGCGATTGCGTCGTTGTTTTCCAGTCACGCCCAGCAGTTTCAGGTGCTGAGTGCGCAGGCGGCGGCGTTTCATGCCGAGGTGGTGCAGACATTGAACGGTTCCGGGGCCGCATACGCGGCCGCGGAAGCGGCTAATGCCTCGCCGCTGCAGGCCGCCCAGAACGGCGCGCTGGCTGCGGTTAATGCGCCCGCTCGGGAGTTTTTGGGGCGTCCACTGATCGGCAACGGGGCGAATGGCGCGACAGGGACTGGCCAGGCGGGTGGGGCCGGCGGCATCTTGTTCGGCAACGGCGGTGCCGGTGGGTCCGGGGCGGATGGCCAGGCCGGTGGCGCCGGCGGGGCGGCCGGGCTATTCGGTAACGGCGGGACCGGTGGGGCCGGCGGGGCGGCCACCGCAACGGCTGCCGGTGGTGCCGGTGGTGCTGGTGGTAGGGCAGGGTTGTTCTTCGGCCACGCCGGCGCAGGCGGGGCGGGCGGGAGCTCCACGTTCGCCACCAACGGCGGTGTCGGCGGTGCGGGCGGTAGCGGCGGCCTGATGGCGGGCATCGGCGGCGTCGGCGGTGCTGGTGGCACTGCGGTCACCGGAACCGGCGGCGCGGGCGGCCACGGTGGCAACGGTGAGGGCTACATCTTTGGCCTGGGCGGTGCCGGCGGTGCCGGTGGTGACGGCGGCAGCGGCGGTGCCGGCGGTACCGGTGGCGTGGGCTTCGATCGCAGCCTATTCGGGATCGACTTCGCGCACGGCGGTGCCGGTGGCGCCGGCGGAACTGCCAGCAACGCCGCCGGCATCGCCGGTGCTGGTGGTGCCGGCGGCGTGAGCGCCGCCAGCGGCCTCTTTGCGTTCGACTTCGTTAGCGGCGGTGCCGGCGGTATCGGCGGCGCCGGCAACGGCCTCGGCGCCTTTGGTGGAGCCGGGGGCGCAGGAGGCCAGGCCGCCGTCCCCGTCCTCATGGGGCTGGGCGACGCGCACGGCGGCGTCGGCGGTGCCGGCGGGACCGGTTCGGGCGGCGGCGGCGCCGGCGGTGCCGGGGGTCTTGGCGCGGCGCTTTCAGGTTTGGGCACCGGCGGCGGCGGTGGCGTAGGCGGCGCGTCCTCTGGCGGGACGGGCGGTGCCGGCGGGGCCGGCGGCGCCGGTGCCGGGTTGCCGTTTGCCAGGGGCGGCATCGGTGGTGCCGGCGGAGCCTCCACCGCCGCATCAGGCGGGAATGGTGGAGCCGGCGGCGGCGCCGGCGCGATCTTCGGTGCCGGCGGGCACGGTGGCAATGCCGGCAATGGCGTCGGGCCTGCCAACGGCGGGGACGGTGGTGGCAACCAGGTGACGTACGGCGGCACCACCATCCAAGGGGTGTTCGGCAATGGCGGCGACGGCGGCGACGGCGTGAACGGCGGCAGTGGGGGTATCGGCGGCAGCGCCGGCTCGTCTGGCGGCGTCGCCGGGAAGAACGGAAACCCCTAGCCGATTCGGCGCAAACCGGGCACTCCTACACTGACCAACCGTGGGCATGCTGAGTGGTTTTGCGCCGTGGCTCGTTTACTGGGTGCTCGTCGGTAACGTTCCTGTCGCCGTTGCCGTGCTGGCGGCCTTGGCGATCGCCGTCATCGCGGTTGTCCTCGGGCGGGCCAACGGGAAGCCGGGGGGCACGCTCGAAATCGGCGCGGTCGCGACATTCGGGGTGCTGACGGTTCTCGCGTTTACGCTCACCCAATCGGCACTGGGACAGTGGATACTGCCGCTGGGCAACGCCGGGATCTTCCTGGTGGCGCTGCTTAGCGTGCTGACCGGAAAGCCGTTCGTGCATGAGTTCGCCGCAGCCGAACAGCCCGCCGATGTGATCAAGACCGAGCTGTTCGGCCGGGTGGTGCGGCTCCTGACCTGGATCTGGGTCGCCGCGTTCGCCGCCATGACGGTGTCGTCGGCGATCCCGCCGACGGTGCACGGTCCCGCCGGTAAAGAAGCCACGACTCTCGATACCAGGACCCCGCTGTCCTTCCTCTTTTATTGGGTCGTTCCGTTCTCGCTGCTGGGACTGGCGGCGCTGGCGTCGCGGTTCCTGCCCGACAGGATGCTCGCCGGGATCGACGACGTCGCGCGCGAGACGTCATTCGTCGCCTACGACGAGGCCACCATCGATGAGCTCTATTACCTCGCGCAGGAACACGCCAATCGCGAAGTCGGTCCCGGGAAAGAGGCATACGGCGTCAAGGTCGGCGGCATGGGCACTCCGCTGACCGGCGACGAAGCGCGAAAGTCGTGGCCCTCGACCTACAAGGTGCGTGATCGGCGGCAGTGATACGGAGCCGGACTTGGCTGGATTGACCTGGCGTTGACCTGGGGCGGGATTGGGCATTGCGGAGTTCGGATACTTTGGTTTCGGCGGGGCGAACCGGACGAGCCGCACGCGCTCCGCACCTCATTGCGGCCAAGCCAAGGAGCATCGCGATGAACGCGTTGAGCCCAGATGCCATGCGCGCGGAAACGATCACCATCTCCGGCCACGGCGGCGATGAAATCGAGGCCTATCTTGCGAGGCCGCTCGCGGACGGGTCGCGTGGTGGAATCGTATGGATCCATCACATGCCCGGTTACGACCGAGAAACTAAAGAATTCGCGCGGCGGCTCGCCGTCGACGGTTACCACGTAGTGACGCCGAACCTCTATTCACGCGACGCGCCAGGTGCCTCTCCCGACGACGCGGCCGCGGCTGTGCGTGCGGCGGGCGGGGTGCCAGACGAGCGCCTGGTCGGCGATGTCGCGGGCGCCGTGGAGTACCTACGCGCCTTGCCGGGCGCTAACGGGAAGTTCGGCGTCATCGGGCACTGCTCAGGCGGACGGCACGCCTACCTGGCGGCGTGCTCGCTGCCCTTCGACGCCGCGGTGGACTGCTACGGCGGGCATGTCGTCGCGGATGCCCGAGAGGGACTGCCCAAGGCCATGAAACCGATCCTGCACCTGGCACCCACCCTGAGTTGTCCGCTGCTGGGCCTGTTCGGGGCTGACGACAAGTTCCCGACGCCCGCCGCGGTGGCCACGCTGGACGCCGAGCTGACCAAGCTGGGCAAGCCGCACGAATTCCATTCCTATGATGGCGCGGGTCACGCGTTCTTCTCCGTCGACCGACCCGCGTACCGGCCCGAGGCCGCGGTAGACGGCTGGCGGCACATCAACGAGTTCTTCGCTACCCATCTGAAAGGCTAGGTGCAGCCGGCCATGTGCACATATCTGACCGAGCACGTCGAGATCGACGGCAGCGGCAAGGGCCCGACGGGCTGGTTTGGCGCCGACCGCGCGACGGTATACATCGACCACGCGGTGCACGCGCCATACACCCACACGGTCAATATCGACGTGATCAATCCGGAGCTGGGCCCATCAGCGCGGGTGGCGCTCGAACTCACCGAGGAGAGCGCGCTGGCGTTGGCCGAGGCCATCCGTAAAGCGATCGGCCACGCGCCGGCCGGCCTGGCCTCCAAGAATCAGTAGGTGACCCATGAGCACAGACCGTGACTATCCCGAAATGGCCGCCACCCGTGGGCGCATCGAGCCCGCGCCCCGTCGGGTGCGCGGCTACCTTGGCCACGAGCTGGTCTTCGACACCGTCGCGGCCCGTTATGTGTGGGAAATCCCTTACTATCCAGCGTATTACGTGCCGCTGACGGATGTCCGCACCGGATTCTTGCGCGACGAGAATCATCCGCAGAAGGTGCAGCTCGGCCCGTCGCGGCTGCACTCCCTGGTCGGCGCCGGCCAGACCCACCAGTCGGCCGCGCGGGTGTTCGACGCGGACAGCGACAGCCCCGTCGCCGGCACCGTGCGATTCGAATGGGAACCACTGCGCTGGTTCGAGGAAGACGAGCCGATCTACGGCCACCCGCGCAATCCCTACTCGCGGGTCGACGCGCTGCGCTCACACCGGCACATTCGGGTCGAGCTGGACGGCGTCGTGCTGGCCGACACCCACGCACCCGTGCTTCTTTTCGAAACTGGTTTACCTACAAGGTATTACATCGATCCGACCGATATCGACTTCGAGCATCTGGAACCGAGTACGACGCAGACGTTGTGTCCGTACAAAGGGGTGACGTCCGGGTATTGGTCGGTGCGTGTCGGCGAAAACGTGAGTCTCGACCTCGCTTGGACCTACCACTACCCGTTACCCGCCGTCGCCCCGATCGCCGGCCTGGTGGCGTTCTACAACGAGAAACTCGACATCGTCGTCGACGGCGCAGCCTTGGCTCGCCCGCACACTCAGTTCAGCTAGGCGCATGTGATATTGATCTGGACGGCAAGCCAATGTAGCGGTGGCGCCATTGTGGTCTCGGATGCGGGATGTGCTGACATTGCTTGTATTACGCTCGCGCGAGAAGCAACCTGGTAGGTTCGGCAGCAAAATTACGCTGCCGTCAGCGGCGTCCAGCATTTCCACAAATAGTTTCCAGGATTTGTCCAGCTAAATTGCAGAAAGTTGTCAGCTAATTCTCAATCTAGTGACGATTCCCCGGCCAGAGTCGATTGCACGGCGATTCCCGGCTGGACGCTAAAGATGCAGCTAGACGGATCATGACTTGGCAGCGGGTACATGGCGGCCGCCTAGTGAAATCAATATTTAAACCCTCGGAAATCCCGCCGAAACATTGCTATTCGACGCTTCGAAACGTCGCGGCGTGATATGCACTGCAGCTGATTCCAATAGGCCCGCTGGCTCGAATTGGGGTGTGTCTGAACCATGTTGCCTTATCCCGATTGGCTGAATCCCGGAGACAACGCCTGGCAGTTAGTGGCGGCCACTCTGGTCGGCCTGATGAGCATCCCCGGCATAGCCGTCCTGTATGGCGGAATTGTCCAGAAGAAATGGGCTGTCAACACGATGCTGATGGCCTTCACCGGCTTTTCGCTGGTGCTAGTCGTGTGGGTGTTGTGGGGCTTCAAGATGGGCTTCGGTCAGCCGCTGAAGCTCGGCCCGGGCATCCTGCGGGCGGCGGTCGGGATTCCCCATACGATCCTGAGCAGCAACAACCAGCAGATAGCCATGATCCCGCTGTTGGACGGCACCATGCCGTCCTTCCGCTTCTCGGAGACCACCCTGGCGTACTTCCAATTCGTGTTCGCCGGCATCACCCCGCTGCTGTTTCTCGGCAGCGTGATCGGCCGGATCAGCTTCAAGGTGTGGCTGATCTTTGTGCCGCTCTGGTCGACGTTCGCTTACTCGGTAAACGCGTTCCTGCTGTGGGGCGGCGGCTGGTGGGCACAGGCCGGGGCCTTGGATTACAGCGGTGGGTACGTGATTCACCTCGCCGCCGGGACAAGCGGATTCGTCGCCGCCGCAGTGATCGGTCCGAGGCTGAAGCGTGACCGGGAGCACGCCGTGCCGAATAACCTTCCCCTGGCTGCGGTCGGCGCCGGCGTCCTGTGGTTGGGCTGGAACGGGTTCAACGGCGGTGACCCGTATTTCGCCGGTGCCGACGCATCATTGGCCGTCTTGAACACCAACCTCACCACCGCCGTCGCGTTGCTCACCTGGGTGGTCTGGGACATCTTCCTGAGCAAGCAGCGCAAGCCCACATTCCTCGGCGCCATCAACGGCATGATTACCGGCCTTGTCGCCATCACCCCAGCGGCCGGCTTTGTCAATAGCTTCGGCGCGATGATCATCGGTGTCGTCGCCTCGACCCTCGTCTGGTTTTCCTGGAATTTCCTCGGGAAAACCAAGCCGTTCAAGAAGGTCGACGACACCCTGGGTGTGTTCCATACGCACGGTGTGGCGGGTTTGGCGGGCGGGTTGCTCGTTGGAGTACTCGCTGATCCGAAGGTTGTTGAATACCTGGGCGGCAGCACAGGGACGGACGTGAGCTTCTCCGGCTGGCTGTACGGCCACCATCCCAAACAGATATTGATCCAGGCCGGCGCCGCGGCCACAGTCATCGTCTGGGATGCCCTCGTCACATTCGTCATCCTGAAAGTCCTTGGCCTATTTATGAAGTTGCGGCTGCCCGACGACGTCTTGGAATCCGGCGACCTGGGTGTGCATGATGAAGAGGCGTACCCGGACGAATCGCTCGTTACGGTGAGCGGTCGAGCCAATTGGCCAAAGGCGCCGCGTGCCGCGAAGCCAGACTCCGGACCCGCTGAGCCAGTGGATGATTGATAATCATGAAGCTGATCACCGCAATCATCAAGCCATTTACGATCGATGACGTCAGGCACGCCGTCGAGGTCGCCGGTGTGCTGGGTATGACCGTCACCGAAGTCCAGGGGTACGGCAGGCAACGAGGGCACACCGAGGTCTACCGCGGAGCCGAATACGCCGTCGACTTCGTCCCGAAGGCCCGAATTGACGTGGTCATCGACGACGAGTTTGTGCAGCGAGTCGTCGACGCCATCGTCGGAGCCGCCCGCACCGGGAATATCGGCGACGGCAAAGTCTGGGTCTCCCCGATCGAAAGTGTGGTCCGTATCCGGACCGGCGAGCGCAATCACGACGCGCTATGAGACGACCCGTGTGACATTTACCTCTTTGCCGATAATTCCGAGAATTTCTTATTGATGAAAGCGCGCATCGGACGATTCGGTCGATTGCCACAGCACGAATCACGCTGTTGAAACCCCTTGTGCCGTTCGCCATGGGGCATCTGGCAGATCGCAGGTAAATCCCGGCCTGAGCATAGTCTGCGGCAATATCGTGATTTAGGTAACAGTGCCGAAGCTGAAAACTTTTATGTCGAAATTCGGCCGGTAGAATTTGTGCAGGGTGGACAGAACGGAGCCTTTGGTTGAGGTCCGCTCGATCCTGACCGCCAGCGTCGCCCCGAGTGATCGCACCGGGGATTGCGAGCCTGGCGTCCGCGTAGAGGTCCGACGAACACAGCAATTTGGGGGGACCAACATGAACTTTCTAAACAGCCGACAGGCGGCCCGTGACAGCCAGGCTGATCGAGTCCGCGAGGTTGCTCCGGGCGCCGTGCTGGTTGAGATTCCGGTGAACAACGGTCCGATCAGCAGTATCGCCGCCAGCCACGACGGCAAGCGTCTGATGGTGACCAACTATGGCCGAGACAGTGTCTCGGTCATCGACACCGACACCTACCGGGTCTTGGAGACAATGGAGGGCGTCAACGAGCCGTTCGCGATCGCGGTGGGCAGCGAGGATGCCAACCGTGCGTACGTCAGCATCGTGTCAGCGGCGTATGACTCGATCGGGGTCATCGATTTGTCCACCAACATGGTTATCGCGACTCATCCGCTGGCCCTCAGCGTGAGCGACCTGGTGGTGAGCCCGGACGGAAAGCACGTTTATGCCAGCCGGAATGGCGCTCGCGGCGCTGACGTAGCGGTTCTGGACACCGCGACGGAGCGCGTCGAGATGATCGACCTTGCGCATCTTTCGGACCTGTTTAATGCGCCCGGCACCACTGCCGAATCCGTGCGGGTCAGCTGCGATGGGAGTCGCCTGTACGTCGGCACCAACGGGGCGGCCGGCGGCCAGGTCGTCGTGATCGGCACACCCGAGGCGTCCGACCAAGATACGGACCGTGAAGGGTCCCGCTGGCGCCGGAAGAACTCGAAGAAGTCCAGCGGATCAGACCGTGGCCACGCGGGCTTGCGCGTCATCGACACCGTTCAGATCGGTTTGCCCATCCGCGACGTCGCCCTCAGTCCAGACGGTGTCGTCGCCTATGTGGCCAGTTACGGCGCCGGATTAGGCGCAGTCGTCGACGTTATCGACACTCGCACCAACAAGATCGCCAACACGCGCAAGATCGGTGAGATGGGTGGCATCCTCACTGGCCTGACGCTGAGCGGCGACGGCGAACGCGCCTACCTGGTCAGCGACCACAGCGTCACGGTGCTGTCCACGCTCACCTTTGACGTCATCGGCACACTCGGCGTCGCAATGCAGCCGTCCTGCGTGGTCGAAAGCCCGGACGGAAAATGCCTGTACATCGCCGACTACTCCGGCACGGTCACCGTTGCACCGATTGGCTCGACCATTCCTTCGGGCGCCCCGCCGGCAATCGAGGGCGCGGCGCACCAGAGCGACGCGTCGTCGCACTGGGGTATACCCGAGCTGCTGCTGCAGTACGAGCCGGTACTCGCCTAGCCGTGCGACCGAGCAGCCGGTTTGGCTCCGGATAACTCCTTATAAAGCCCTCTCGGGGGGAACCCGTTTTCGCATGGTTCGGTGCGGCGATAACATTCGCCCCACCGGACATCAGGCGGTGTTGCGCCGAGACACTAAGGCGGTACAACGATGTACAGCACGATGCAGGATTTCCCCTTGACGATTGCCGGGATCATGCGGCACGGCTGCGGTGTACACGGCGCGCGCACGGTCAGCACGGCGACGACCGCCGGTTACCGGCACAGCAGCTACCACGAAGTCGGCCAACAGGCCGCCCGGTTGGCGAATGCGTTGCGCGGCATCGGCGTCACCGGCGACCAGCGCGTCGGAACATTCATGTGGAACAACGCCGAACACTTGACGACGTACCTGGCGGTGCCGTCGATGGGTGCGGTCCTGCACACCCTCAATATCCGGCTCTTCCCCGACCAGGTCGCCTATGTCGCCAACGAGGCCGAAGATCAGGTGATCCTGGTCGATATGTCGCTGGCCGAGTTGCTGGGGCCGATCCTGCCCAGCATGGACACCGTGCACACGGTGATTGCGGTCGGCGATCAAGACCTGGCGCCGCTGCAGGATTCGGGCAAGACCGTGCTGCGCTACGCCGAGGTGATCGACGGCCAGCCAACCGAGTTCGACTGGCCGACAATCGACGAGAATTCCGCGGCCGCAATGTGTTACACCAGTGGCACCACCGGCCATCCCAAAGGCGTGGTCTACAGCCACCGGTCGAGCTACTTGCACACCATGGCGGCCTGTACGGCCAACGCCATGGGGCTCGGGTCCAGTGACAGCGTGCTGCCGGTGGTTCCGATGTTTCATGCCAACGGGTGGGGATTGCCGTATGCCGCGTTGATGGCGGGCGCAGACCTGGTGCTGCCCGACTGCCACCTCGACCCTGGCTCTCTGATCGACATGGTCGAAAAGCTGCGCCCCACGGTTGCCGGTGCCGTGCCGACCATCTGGAACGACGTGATGCACCACTTGGAGAAAGACCCGGACCACGACATATCGTCGTTGCGACTGGTGGTCTGCGGCGGCTCGGCTGTACCGGTGTCGTTGATGCGCACCTTCGAGGACCGCTACGGCGTTCAGATTCGGCAGTTGTGGGGTATGACGGAAACGTCGCCACTGGCGACCATAGCGTGGCCGCCGCCGGGAACCCCGGATGACCAGCACTGGGCGTTCCGCGCGATGCAGGGCCAGCCGGTCTGCGGGGTAGAAACCAGGATCGTCGACGACGACGGCCAGGTGTTGCCCACTGACGGCGAGGCCGTCGGGGAGGTGGAAGTTCGTGGCCCCTGGATCACCGGCTCGTACTACCAGGGACGCGATGCGTCCAAGTTCCAATCCGGTTGGTTGCGCACCGGCGACGTGGGCACCATCAATGAGTGGGGCTTCATCACGCTGACCGATCGGGCCAAGGACGTCATCAAATCCGGCGGGGAATGGATCTCCTCGGTCGAGTTGGAGAATTGCCTGATCGCCCACCCCGATGTGCTCGAGGCCGCGGTCGTCGGAGTTCCCGACGAGCGCTGGCAGGAGCGGCCGCTGGCCGTCGTGGTTCTCAACGAAGGGGCGTCGGTCGGTGCCGGCGATCTGCGAATGTTTCTGGCGGACAAGGTTGTTCGATGGTGGCTGCCCGAACGATGGGCCTTTGCCGACGAGGTTCCCCGGACCAGCGTCGGGAAGTACGACAAGAAGACCATCCGCGCTCGTTACGCCGACGATGTCTACCAGGTGATCGAGGCGCACGACTGAACAGGCCCGTCCGCGGGTCAGGTGTCGAAGGTTGTCACCCCGGTACCGCTGGGGCTATACCCGATGTAGATAGGTTGCTGCGCGAACGGCTCGTACCCGGTTTCCATTCTGCCGCCGGACGTGATCGCCGGGCTGTTTGTCCCGGTCGTCGTATACGAGTACAGCAGCGTCTGACCGTCGGGCGTGTAGACCGAAATGACTGTTCCCGACGGCACGTTTCCGGAGACCTGGCCGGTCCCGAGCACCGATGACGGGATGGTTCCATACAGACCACCGGAATCGATCATCACCGGAATGTTTTGCAGAGAACCGCCATTGACCTGTACGTCCACAGTGGTGATCGGCGCTCCGGTAACCGACGCTCCGGCGGGTAGCGGGTTCGGACCGAATTCCAGTACGCCCTGGGGTTCGTTGATGAGCACGCCATTGTTGAGCAGGCCCGGCAACGCCGTGATCACCGTGCTGGTGCCCGGGTAGCCGTTGTTGGGCCCAATGCCCAACACGCCGTCCACGCCGTAGCCGGCGAAATAGGACTGTGCCGCCGATCCGCTGACGACGTTGACTCCGGTTGGCGCGGTGACGATTCCATTTCCGAAACCCACCGTGGCCTGATAGGTGGTGTAGTTATAGGTCAGTCCACCGACGTAACCCGCCGAACCGGATCCGATGGCGGCGCCGAGGTTCTGCCCTTGCAGGGCTTGACTTTCAATAACAAGGCCGGTGGATCCAGTGTCGACCTCCACGGGCACCATCGGTCCGCCGTCTATCGAGATGTAAACAACCGGATTCGTGCCATTGCTGATGGTCAGTGGGACGGTGGCGTTTACCAAGGTGCTGACACCCGTGCCGCCGGTCGCGCCGGGGGCGCCGGTGCTGCCGGTGTTGCCGCCGGAGGGAGTGCCGGTCCCGCCCGTTCCGCCGGCGCCGTTGGTGCCGAATGTGCCGTCGGGTCCGCCGCTGGCGCCGTTGCCGCCGTTGCCGCCGTCACCGCCGTTGGCGCCGATTCCGCCGGCGCCTACATTGCCGCCGGTGCCCGCGACACCGCCGACGCCCGCGGCCCCTGCAGTGGCGCCGTCGCCGCCCGCGCCGCCTTCGCCGCCGTAACCCCCGGGGCCGGTCGTTTGGGCGGCGCCGCCGTTACCGGCGTTCCCGCCGGTGCCCCCCTGGCCGGAGTTGCCACCCGTTCCGCCGTTGGCCCCGAATCCGCCTGCACCACCCGTACCGCCGTTGCCGCCGGCGCCGCCGGCGCCGCCATCCCCACCGTTGTCGCCTTGGACGTTGAAGGTGCCCCCAACACCACTGCCACTGCCGCCCGCGCCGGCGACCCCGCCTTGGCCGCCGTTGCCGCCCTGGCCGCCGTTGAAGTTGCTGTCGCCTTGCCCGCCATTGCCGCCGGCGCCCGCGGCGCCGCCGGCTCCGCCGGTTCCGCCGGTACCGATCGGAAGCGCTTCGTTCCCGGGCGCGGAATCGAAGCCGTTGCCGGGCGCTCCGCCCGCCCCGGCCGCCCCGCCGTCACCGCCGGCGCCGCCGTCCCCCCCGCCGCTGCTGATGCCGGTGCCGCCACTGCCGCCACCGCCGCCGGCGCCGCCGTCACCGCCGGGACCGCCGTTGCCGTTGGATCCGAACAAGCCGTGGTTTGTCGCGGGTTGGTTAGCCGCGCCGCCTGCACCGCCTTGGCCGCCGTCACCGCCGGCGCCGCCGGCAAAGCCCGGGTTATCGCCGGGCGCGCCGTTGTTGCCGGTGCCACCGGTGCCGCCGGTGCCGCCGGCGCCGCCGTTGCCGCCGCTGCCGTAGAAGACGTTGTTGGCGGCGGCGACCTGTTTGCTGATGGTTTGGCCCGGGCTGCCGCCGGCGCCGCCCGCGCCGCCGTTGCCGCCGTTGCCGCCGTTGACGCCGGCGCCCCCACTGGTGCCCAGGCCGCCTGCGCCGCCATCACCGCCGTTGCCGCCGCTGCCGCCGGCGACGCCGCCGACACCCGGCAGCCCGCCGCTTCCGCCGGCGCCGGCATCGCCGCCGTCGCCGCCGTTCCCACCGACGCCGCCGGCGGTGGCCGCCCCACCGTTCCCGCCAGCGCCGCCCTTGCCGCCGTTGCCGCCTGTGCCGCCATTGCCCGAGCTGCCACCGACCCCGCCGTTGGCTCCTGCGCCACCGCCACCTGCGTTGCCACCGGCGCCCGCGGCGCCCGCGGCACCGGCGCCGTTGCCGGCCTGCCCGCCGGTGCCGCCGTCGCCGCCTTGACCGCCGGAGCCACCGGTTTGACCGGCGCTACCGGTGCCGCCGGTGCTGCCGGCGCCACCCATGCCGCCTTGACCCCCCGAACCGCCTTGGCCGCCATCGCCGTTGGTGCCGCCGATTCCGGCGGCGCCGCCGATTCCGGCGGTGCCGCCATCGCCACCGTTGCCGCCGGGACTGCCCGCGCCACCGGCGCCGCCCACCCCGCCGAGTCCGCCTTGCCCGCCTGCCCCCGCGGCACCGGCAGCGCCCTGGGTGGACCCGGCCCCGCCATTGCCGGCGGCGCCGCCGCTGCCCCCGATTCCGCCGGTGCCGCCCTGACCGCCGGCCACCCCGGGGGTGCCGCTGTTGTCGGTGCCCGCGCCGCCTTGTCCGCCGGTGCCGCCGCCGCCACCGTTGCCGCCCTGGCCGCCGGCGCCTTGCTGGCCGCCGCCGCCCGAGCCGGCCTGTCCGCCCGCCCCACCCGTACCGCCGGCGCCGCCGGCCGCGCCCTGGGTGCCGGTGCCCCCGCCGACCGGACCCTGGGTGCCCGCGCCGCCGTTGCCGCCGTTGCCACCAAGCCCGCCTTGGCCGCCGTTGCCGGCCGCACCGGCGGCCGCGGCGCCGCCGCTGCCTCCGGTACCGCCGACCCCGCCTTGGCCGCCATTGCCGGCCGCACCGGCGGCCGCGGTACCGCCCGCGCCGCTGCCGCCAACACCGGCGGCGCCGCCGCTGCCGCCGGCGCCGCCGGTGCCACCTTGACCGCCGGCGACCCCGGGGTTGCCGCTGTTGTCGGTGCCCGCGCCGCCCTGTCCGCCGGTGCCGCCGCCACCACCGGTGCCGCCCTGCCCGCCGGCGCCTTGCTGGCCGCCGCCGCCCGAGCCGGCCTGCCCGCCTGCCCCGCCCGTACCGCCGGCGCCGCCGGCCGTGCCCTGGGTGCCGGTGCCCCCGCCGGCCGCACCTGAGCTGCCCGCGCCGCCGTTGCCGCCGGTGCCGCCGACCCCGCCTTGGCCGCCGTTGCCGGCCGAACCCGAAGCGGCCTGCCCGCCCAAGCCGGTGCCGCCGAGGCCGGCGTTGCCACCGGTGCCCCCGGCGCCGCCGGTGCCGCCTTGACCGCCGGCCAGTCCGGGGGTGCCGCTGTTGTCGGTGCCCACCGCGCCCTGTCCGCCGGTGCCGCCGCCGCCGCCGGTGCCGCCGTGCCCGCCGGCGCCTTGCTGGCCGCCGCCGCCGGAGCCGGCCTGCCCGCCGGCCCCACCCACGCCGCCGTCACCGCCGGCGGCGCCCTGGGTACCGGTGTTGCCGACACCGCCTTGGCCGCCGGTGCCGCCGGTCCCACCGGTGCCGCCGTTGCCGGCTGAACCCGAAGCGGCCTGCCCGCCCGAGCCGTTGCCGCCCAGGCCGCCGTTGCCGCCGTTGCCCCCGACGCCGCCGGTATCGCCGGCGCCGCCGGCCGTCTCGGGGTTGGCGCTGTTATCGGTACCCGCGCCGCCGATGCCACCCTGGCCGCCGACCCCACCGGTTCCGCCTCGGCCGCCCGCGCCCTCGCCCCCCGCATGGCCGGACCACACCGACCCCTGGCCACCGGCCCCACCCAGACCGCCGTTTCCGCCGTTTCCGCCGGTGCCGCCGGTCGCTGCAATGGTGGTTGCGGCCACGCCGGCCCCGCCGGTGCCGCCGGTGCCGCCTTCGCCGCCGTTACCGCCATTACCGTGCAACAGTCCGCCGGTACCGCCGGCACCCCCGCTCGCGCCGCTGCCGCCCACTGAGCCCGGGGCGCCCGTGCGGCCAGCGCCGCCGTTGCCGCCGTTGCCGCCGTTGCCGAACAATCCGGCGCTACCGCCGTTGCCGCCGGGCTTCCCGGCGGCGCCGGACCCGCCGTTGCCGCCGTTGCCGCACAGAAGTCCGCCGGACCCGCCGTTTGCCCCACTGTTCGGCGCCCCGTTGCTGCCGTTGCCGATCAGCGGGCGACCCAGCAACGCCTCGGTTGGCGCGTTGACCGCGCCCAGCGCGTCGTTCTGCACGGTCTGCATCAGCGCGGCGTTCGCCGTCTCGGCGGCCGCATATGAAATCCCCGCGCTGTGCACTGCCTGCAGGAACTGCTGGTGGAAGCTCGACGCCTGCGCGCTGAGTGACTGATAGGCCCGGGCGTGGCTGGAAAACAGTGCGGCGATCGCCACCGACACTTCGTCACCGGCCGCGGCCATCACCACGGTGATTGGCAGCGCGGCCGCGTTGGCCGCATCGATGATGGAACCGATGCCGGCCAGATCCGAAGCCGCCGACACCATCATCTCGGGTGCTGCGATGACAAACGGCATCCGCACCTCCCGCCAAGTCCCTGCAGCCCAGGGGGTAGCCGCTGCGCCGCCGAACGCCAACGACCGCAAACAAGATCAATGCATCCTAGGACCCCGCAGACCGGGTCCATAGGGTTTTTGGCCGAAGGTATGTCCGGCCAGTTGGGCCACGTACAGCCCAGAGAGCCCTGCGCACACAAAAATGCGGCTCGCGTCGATGGTGTAGAACGATTTGATGGGCCTGCGGGTCGTACGTGTCATTCAGTGGGCAACCGGTTCGGCCTTTGATCTACCACTCATCACCGGCCGCGCCGCCCCGAGCTTGCGCGCGGACAGCTGAAAGGCGTTATGCCCATGGCACAACCGCTGGTGGTCGCAGAATCACTGGTCATGCCCGTCCCAGTCGAGGAAGCCTTTCACCGCACACTGCCGATGCCGCTGCCGGACCTCTTCAAGCGCTGGCACGGCCCGATGCCACCGATCAAGGAAGTGCGGGAGCAGACCGGAGCGTGGGATGCCGCGGGCCAAACCCGAACCGTCCTGCTGGCCGGTGGCGGCAGCATGCGTGAAGAACTCACCAGCGTCGACCCACCAAGATCGTTTGGTTACCTGCTGACCCAGGTCAGGGGCCCGATGGCGATGCTGGTCGACCACGTCGCCGGCGAGTGGATCTTCACCCCGGCCGCCGGCGGCAGCGAGGTCACCTGGCGCTGGAGCATCCACCGCAAGTCGACCCTGACGGCGTGGGCGCTCCCGCTGTTCGCCCGGATCTGGAAGGGCTACGCGCGGCTGGCCTTGCGCGACTTGTCCGACGCGCTGACGGGCTGACTTCGCTACCGTCGACATTATGTGTCGGCTCTTTGGCTTGCACGCGGGGACCGAAGTCGTTTCCGCGACGTTTTGGCTGCTCGATGCGCCGGACAGCCTGGCCGAGCAGAGTCGGAGGAACCCGGACGGCACGGGGTTGGGCCTCTTCGACGAGCACGGCCTGCCGCAGCTACACAAGGAGCCGATAGCGGCTTGGCAGGACGCGGCCTTCGCCACCGAAGCCCACAGCCTGACCGGCACGACCTTCATCGCCCACGTCCGCTATGCGACTACCGGCTCGCTCGACGTCCACAACACCCACCCGTTTTTGCAGGACGGCCGGATCTTCGCGCACAACGGCGTGGTCGAGGGGCTCGATATTATCGATGCACGGTTGCGTGAAATCGGCACTGCTGAACTGGTTTTGGGCCAGACGGATTCCGAGCGGGTATTCGCCTTGATCACCGGTTCGATCAGGGCTGCTCAAGGCGACGTGACAGCGGGTCTGGTCGACGCCGTGCGATGGCTGGCGGCGAATGTGCCGATCTACGCGGCCAACATCTTGCTCTGCACGGCCACCGACATGTGGGCACTGCGCTACCCCGAGTCCAATGAGCTCTACGTCTTAGATCGGTCCGACGGCCACCAGGCGGCCGGGCCCAACCCCGAATTCAACCTGCGCACCAAGCGAATCCACGCGACGTCAGCGCAACTGTCGACCCGCCCGTCGGTCGTGTTCGCCACTGAACGGATGGACGACGACCCACGCTGGTGTTTGATTGCACCGGGGGAGCTGGTCCACGTCGACTCCGCCCTGCGGGTCACTCGAAGTCTGGTATTGCCTGACCTGCCCAGGCACCTGATTCGTCACCAGGATTTGAGCGCGCATGCCCAACAGGCACAGCGTACGTCGGCATGAACACCTAAACGTGGCAAGCGGACGCGGGCTGGTACTGGCTGGCGGCGGAATTGCGGGAATCGCTTGGGAGACAGGAATTCTGCGCGGCATCTCCGACGCGTCCCCGGTCGCGGCGCGGCTGCTGCTGGATTCCGATGTGCTGGTCGGCACCTCGGCCGGTTCGGCCGTTGCGGCGCAGATCGGTACCGGCGGAACGCTCGAGGCGTTGTTCGATCGGCAGGTCGCCGAGACGTCGGCCGAGATCGATTCCGGCGCCGACATCGCCGCCATCACCGAACTTTTCCTGGCCGCCTTACAGGAACCCTACGTTGATTCGCCGGATAAAACGCGAGAGCAGATGCGGCGCATCGGCGCGGTGGCCGCTGGCACCGAGACCGTCCCAGAAGCCTTCCGCCGTAGGGTAATTGCGCAACGCCTGCCGTCGCACGATTGGCCCGAGCGGCCGCTGCGAATCACCGCGATCGACATCGCCACCGGCGAATTGGTGGTTTTCGATAGGGAATCGGGGGTCGGGCTGGTCGACGCGGTGGCGGCCAGCTGTGCGGTGCCCGGGGCGTGGCCGCCGGTGACAATCGGGGGCCGACGCTACATGGACGGTGGGATTTCCAGCTCGGTCAACCTCGACGTCGCGCGCGACTGCGACGTGGCCGTGCTGCTGGTGCCCGCGGGCGCGGATGCACCGTCGCCGTTCGGCGCCGGGCTGGCTGCCGAGGTCGCGGCATTCGCCGGCTCCACGTTCACCGTGTTCGCCGACGACGACTCGGTGGCGGCTTTCGGGCCCAACGCGCTGGATCCGCGCTGCCGTGTCGCCTCGGCGGTGGCCGGACGCGAGCAGGGTCGCCGTGAAGCGGCGGCCGTCGCGCGGTTCCTGGGCGTCTAGATCAGCCCTCGATCGCGGGTGGCCCGGACTGTTCCGCCTCTGTTGCGAGGGCATCCAGGGCCCGGTTCGCCAGTGCCCGGCCGGCGTCGATCACCTCCGCCGCCCGGTGAAACTCCAGGCTCCGGCACGTCGACCGAGGTACCTCGATGAGCAGATCGGGCGGGTAGGTCGCCAGCGTATGGCGGGCCAGCGCGGATTGCGCGATGTCGATGGCCCGGTTCATCACCTCGAAGCTGCCTAGTTTTCGGGGAACTTCGAGCGGAATCTCTAGCGGAACTGCCTCGGCCTCATCGGAGTCATCGGGCTCGTCGTCGCCGGCTTCGGCATCTGCACCGTCGGCACCGAAACGGCTCAGCACCGCTCGCGCGGTTGGCCGGTCCAGCAGCGCAGACGTACTGCGCAACATGCGGTTCAACCACTCCACGGTAACGCCGGGCTCCGCCTCGCGGTTGTCGATTACCTCACTGCCGTTGAGGCTCACCGCGATGGTCAGGTCTGCGTTGACCGCCGAGATCGGCGCCATCGGCACCGGGTCCAGGATCCCGCCGTCGGCGAGCAGGCGTCCGCCGACCTCATGCGGGGTGATCACCCCGGGTATTGCGATGGAGGCTCGAATGGCCTCGTCGAGCGGACCGTGCTGAAACCAAACCGACTTGCCGGTCAACAGGTCGGTCGCCACCGCGGTGTACGCGATCGGCAACTCCTCGATGGTGACCGGGCCGAGGATGTCGCGCACCGCGTCCAGGATCTTTCCGGCCCGTAGCACCCCGGCCGCGCTGATGGACGGGTCCAGCAATCGCAGAATGGTGCGCTGCGTCAATGATTTCGCCCAGTCGGCGAACTCGTCGAGTCGTCCGGCGGCCTCGAGGCCCCCGACGACGGCGCCCATCGAGGAGCCGGAGATACCCACGATTTCGTAGCCGCGCTCCCGCAGCGTTTCGATGACCCCGATGTGGGCGTAGCCCCGGGCGCCGCCACTGCCGAGGGCCAGTGCCACCCGAGTGGGTGATGACCCCCGCGGGCGCGTCACTCCATCGCGAGGCATCCCGTAATTTTGCGCGGCGAAACGGACTGTCCAGCGGCCGGGTCGGCAATTTCGTGCACCCGTGATCTCAATTGCGTAGGCGTTCGAAGCGGAGGTCGAACGTTACCCACATTCTTCGTTGGCGGCGGCCTGCGCCGCGGTAATCAAGGCCGCCTGCCGGGCCGGGGTGAGGTCCGTCCACCGGAGGTTCCAGCTGCCTGCGGTGCCCGATGGTGATGCCTGAACCATCGCCAGATACGGCTCGAACGCCGCGCCACCGGCCTTGGGCTGGGCTTCCATCCACACTTTTGCGGCGTGACAGGCCTGGAAGTACTCCTCCTCGGTGGAATTCGCGGGGACATCGACCCTGGTCGTCACGCCCGCGGGGGACAGTCCGATGGCGCCCGGCGGCGCTGAATCGGGGCCGCTGGGGGCCGACGAGGACGGAGCCGACGAGGAGGTGGTCTTGGCGGCGTCGTGGGCGTCACGCGAACAGCCCACGGCCCCGGACGAACCGACGATTCCAGCCGCAAGAAAGGCCGTGGCCCACCGCTGGGGCTGGCGAAGGTGAGCGCGCACGGTGTCAATCTATGCAACACTTGCGGCGTGATCGAGCGCTTCGGATTTTGTGAGTGTTGTCGGCCTCAGTAACGCCGCCGCTCGTCCGATCCGTCCACTCTGGAGTTCCTCGTGTCTGTATCTCCTGCCATACATCCGATTGCCCGACCACTGAGCATGCCGTCAACATCTTCGGGACCCACCCGGCTGCGGGTGCCCGACCTACTGCACGCCACCGACCAAGCCGCTGACGACGTACTCAGCGGACGTTGCGACCATCTGCTGCCCGGTGACGGCGTGCCGGAATCGGAGCGGTGGTTCACCCGCATCCGCGGCGACGATGAGCTGGACGTCTGGCTGATCAGCTGGGTTCCCGGCCATGCGACCGAATTGCACGACCACGGCGGTTCACTCGGTGCGCTGACCGTGATTTCCGGATCGCTCAACGAGTTCCGTTGGGATGGACTGAAATTGCGTCGCCGTCGGCTCGATGCTGGGGATCAGGCCGGGTTCCCGCTGGGTTGGGTACACGACGTGGTGTGGGCGCCACGGGCGGCACCTTCCCGCCAGTCCGCGCCCGCTCAGCCGACCCTGAGCGTTCATGCCTACTCGCCCCCGCTGACGGCCATGTCGTACTACGAGGTCACCGAGCGAAACAGATTGCGCCGCCAGCGCACCGAATTGACCGATCAACCTGAAGGAACGAAATGAGCCGTATCGACCGTGTTTTGGACGCCGCCCGGCGACGGTACCGGCGCCTCAGCCCCGCCGAGGTGCCCGACGCGCTGCGGCGCGGAGCGGTGCTGGTCGACATCCGCCCGGAGGCCCAGCGCCTGCGCGAGGGAGGGATACCGGGCGCGCTGGTGATCGAACGCAACGTCCTGGAATGGCGCTGCGACCCGACCAGTAACGCCAGACTGCTGGATGCCGTCGACGACGACGTCGAATGGGTGATCGTGTGCTCGGAGGGTTACACCTCCAGCCTGGCGGCCGCCGCGCTACTGGACCTTGGCCTGACCCGCGCCACCGACGTCGTCGGCGGATACCACGCACTGGCCGGTGCCGGCGTGCTGGCCGAGCTGGCCGGTGAGTCGAGCGGGGCGCGGCTCGGCGCGCTGGTCGACGCGGGCACTCGACGCTGGATCTAAAAGGGCCGGATCTAGCCGCTCGAGCCGCCAGCAGAGGCGTCGGCGTGCAGTAATGGCCGCAGCCGTTCCGTCTTGTCCGGCGTCCACCCGGGTGGCGACAGCACCGCGGCCCAGCCATTGGCGGCATCGGCGACGTAGTGGTGGCCGTGCCCGTCTGGCACGTTCACGGCCACCGCCATATCGGCCGAGACCTGCAGGAATGTCACCACCGGGATCCAGCGGGTCTGTGGCAGCACGTCGTAGCCCCGCCGCTCCTTCAGCCAGTCCGGTTTGCTGAACAATAGGTCGGGAGTCCACCAGGCGATCGGGTCGGAGGCGTGCTGTAAATAAACCACCCGCGGGTGGTCCCACATCGGGTCCGGGCGCAGGAGATCGCTTGGGCGAGCAACGAACCGAACGTTTTTGCCGTAGTCGTAGATCGGCAACCATTGCGGTGAACCGGCATCGCGTCTGGCGGTCAGGTCGGTCCAGATGGTGTTGTTGAATGTCGGGCCGCTGAACAAGGCGCCGTCGGTGCGGGCCAGGACGTTGTTCAGGCTCATGAACGGCGCCTCGCCGCCGAACGATCCGAGGCTTTCGCCGAATACGACGAGCTTTGGACGTTGGGCCTCGGGCATGTGCCGGACGAGTTTGTCGACCGCCTCGAATAGTGCCTGTCCCGCACGTCGGGCATTTTCCTTGTCCACCAGAAAGGACAGCCAGCTGGGCAGGAACGAGTACTGCATGCTCACGATCGCGGTGTTGCCGTTGTACATGTATTCCAGCGCGTCGGCTTCGGCCTGGTTGATCCAGCCGGTGCCGGTGGTGGTGCCGACCGCGACGACGGCGCGCTGCAATCCGCCGGTGCGCTGAATTTCCCGGGCCGCCAATTCAGCGGTCGCCGTGATGCCGTCCGCGGAGTTCAGTCCCGCATAAGCCCGGATCGGCTCGACGGCCGGGGCTCCGTTGAATGCGGTGAGTTGATCGACGGTCGGGCCGGCTTTGACAAAGATCCGGCCTTGATGACCCAGCGAATCCCACGACACGAACGACTGTGGGCCGCCTGATCGCAGCGGACTCGTCGGCCGCGAGGTGTCGGGTGTCATCTCGTCGTTCACCGATTCGAAGGTGTTGTTCATGGTACGCATCGCGAACTTGAGCACCACCCCATTGAGCACGGTGACAGTCAGCACCGCGAGCAGGGCCACCACGATGGTCGCGGAGAGGCGAAATGGCACGATCCGGTCGACTTGACCGACCAGGAAACGAAGGAGCTTGCGGATGAGTTGGCCGATTTCGACCAGCGTGAACAACACCACCACCGAGAGGACTGCGGCCAGCGGATAGTCATACCACTTGAGGTGTTCGACCCCCATCAGGTCGCGCACCTGGTCTTGCCAGACGTGGAACCAGATTGCCATCAGCACCATGCCGACAACGCCGACCGGGATCAGCACCCACCATGCCCAGCGCGGGGGTGGCGGGCTGGAATCTTTCATGCGCATGTATTGGACAAGCCAGACGGCGAAGACGCCCAGTCCGTACCCGCTTGCACCCGAGCACCCGCTCACGAGGCCTTGGAACAGTGCGCCGCGCGGTAACAGCGACGGCGTCGTCGAAAGAAATATGAATGCCAGGCCGACGGCCGTACCGGTGAATGTGTAATGGCGGACCCACCAGGGGTTATTGACCCATCGTGAGCGACCGGCAGGGCTGGGCTCGGGGGTGGCTGCTGGGTCGGCTTCCGCCGATCCGTCTGCGCCGGTTGACCCGTCGCCAGTGGCGGTTGTCGCAGAACCTGGGTCGCTCATTGAAACGTCCTACCGGTGGGTGAAGTTGGGAGGGCGCTTCTCGACGAACGCCGCCATTCCTTCGGACTGGTCCGCGGTCGCGAACGACGAATGAAACAGCCGCCGTTCGTAGAGAAGTCCTTCGGACAGCGTGGATTCGAAAGCCCGGTTGACGGCTTCCTTGGCCATCCGGGCTGCCGAAAGCGACATCTGCGAAATGGTGGTCGCGACGGCTTTGGCCTCGGTGAGCAGGTCGTCGGCCGGCACCAGCCGCGAAACCAGGCCGCTTCGTTCAGCTTCGGCGGCGTCGATGGTGCGACCGGTCAGGATGAGATCCATGGCCTTGGCCTTGCCGATCGCCCGGGTGAGCCGTTGTGACCCGCCCATGCCCGGCAGCACGCCGAGTTTGATCTCCGGCTGGCCGAACTTCGCGGTGTCGGCGGCGATCAGCAGGTCACACATCATCGCCAGTTCGCAGCCGCCGCCAAGTGCGTGGCCCGCCACAGCGGCGATCGTCGGGGTGCGTACGGCGGCCAGCCTGCCCCAGGTGGCGAAGAAATCGGAACCGAACGCGTCGGCGAACGTCAGCTCGGCCATTTCCTTGATGTCTGCGCCGGCGGCGAATGCCTTGGCCGAACCGGTGATGATGATCGCGCCGATGCCCGGGTCGTGGTCGAGTTCGGTTGCTGCGCTGGTCAATTCGTTCATCACCTGGCTGTTGAGCGCATTGAGCGCCTTGGGCCGGTTCAGCGTGATAATCGCGACCCGCTCCTCGCGGTCGACCAGGATAGTTTCGTACTCGGTATTGTCTCCTGCGGATGCCACCAACCCTGCCTTTCTAGAAATTCAAATCGTCGTCGACCGGCGCGAAAAATGCGTCGACATCGGTTGCGGTGACTGCGGACAGCGTCGCCGGAGACCACTTCGGATTGCGATCTTTGTCGATTAGTTGCGCGCGGATGCCCTCAACCAGATCGTGCGAACGCACGGACGCGGACGACACCCGATAGTCCTGCTGCAGAACATCTTCCAGAGTTTTCAGTGTTGCGGCGCGACGCACCGCTTGCAGCGTCACCGACAGCGCGATGGGAGAGCGGCTGGCGATCAGGTTTGCGGCGTCTTGAGCAGGCCCCGCCCCATTTCCCTTAAATGCCCGCAATCGTGCGATGATGTCTTCGACCGTGTCGCCGGCGTAGCACCGATCGATCCAACCCCGTTGTGCGACAAGTTCGCTGGGCGGTGGTTCGACGGCGTGGGCGGCCAGCGCACTCGGGACGCCGTCGTCGATGATCGCTTGGGTGAATGCGTCGAGTTGGTCGTGCGCAATGTAGTGGTCGGCAAAACCCATCGCGATGGCGTCGGCGCCGGAAAACGGCGCGCCGGTCAGCGCGGCGTGCAGACCAAGGCCGCCGGGCGCCCGGGACAGCAGAAACGCCCCGCCGACGTCGGGGATGAAGCCGATGCCGACCTCGGGCATTGCCAGCTTCGACGTTTCGGTGACCACCCGGACGTTCGCGTGCGCACCAACGCCGATACCGCCGCCCATCACGATGCCGTCCATCAACGACACGTAGGGCTTGGCAAAGCGGCCGATGTGGCCGTTGAGCAGATACTCGTCCCGCCAGAAACGCCGTGCTTCGACGCCTCCATCGCGGGCGCTGTGATAAATCGCGACGACGTCGCCGCCAGCGCACAAACCGCGTTCCCCCGCTCCGGACAGCACCACGGCGCGCACGGCATCGTCGGCTTCCCAACGGGCCAGTACGGCGCTCAGCGTGTCAACCATCCGCTGGTTCAAGGAGTTGATCGCTTTGGGACGGTTGAGCGTGATGCGGCCGACCCCGCCGTCGACGCGGGTCAAGACCTCGTCGGACTCCCCGGTCCTGCCGCTCATCACGTCCTGGCCTCCCTAGCAGAGATAATTGCCCGAATACCGCGCCAGATTCCTGAGAATCTTGCCTGACCTGCTGCCCGAGGAAACCCAAAGAAGCTGCCCAGGGGGCTGCCCGAGCCTCGACCAGCAATCTAGATCGTTGCCAGTGCAGCGCTGTTCGCGGGTAAGGGTTTATGTTTATCCCCGACGACGACATCCGAATCCCGGAATGCCCAGATAACGGCAGCTCCGCTGGGAACCCGGGCGGGCCGTTGATCGTTGAGTCTGTGTTCGTACAGCTCGAACTCACAGCCATCAGAGAGGATCCGACGGTGCGGGAGACTAGCAACCCGGTTTTTCGTTCCCTGCCTAAAGGGCGGGGCGGATACGCGCAATTCGGTACTGGCGCGGCCCAGGTGCAGCAAGGGTATTACCAAGCAGACCCCTACGCTGCTCCCTATCAGGAGACCAAGGCTTCACGCCCCCTGACCATCGACGACGTCGTCACCAAGACCGGCATCACGCTGGCCGTGCTGATGATCTCGGCCGTCGTCTCCTTCTTCCTGGCGGCGGGCAATCCGCACCTGGCGGCTCCGTTGACCCTCGTCGGCGCGCTGGGTGGCTTCGTGTTGGTGATGATCGCAACATTCGGCCGCAAGCAGGACAACCCCGCCATCGTGCTCAGCTACGCGGTACTCGAGGGCCTGGCCCTTGGTGCCATTTCGCTGTTGTTGACCTTCCAGGTATCCCTGGCCGGCAAGCCAATGAACGCCGGGACGATGATCGGGGAGGCCATTCTCGGCACCTTCGGTGTGTTCTTTGGCATGCTCGTCGTCTACAAAACCGGCGCCATCAGGGTTACCCCCAAGTTCACCCGAATGGTGGTTGCCGCGCTGTTCGGCGCGGTCTTCCTGATGCTCGGTAATTTCCTGCTGGCGATGTTCGGTGTCGGCGGCGGCCAGGGCTTGGGCCTGCGCAGCGGCGGACCGATTGCGATCATCTTCTCGCTGGTAATGATCTGCATCGCGGCGTTCAGCTTCCTGATCGACTTCGACGCCGCCGACCAGATGATCCGCGCCGGTGCGCCGGAAAAGGCCGCCTGGGGTATCGCCCTCGGCCTGACCGTGACCCTGGTCTGGCTGTACCTGGAGATCCTGCGCCTGCTCAGCTATTTCCAGAACGACTAGTTTCGCGAGCAGACGCGAAAGCCCCCGACACGCCGTGCGTGCGGGGGCTTTCACGTCTGCTCGCGCCCGGTACGAGCGGCCTTAGCTGAGGCGCTCGAGCACCATCGCCATGCCCTGGCCGCCGCCGACGCACATGGTTTCCAGACCGAACGTCTTGTCGTAGGTCTTGAGGTTGTTCAGCAGCGTCGTGGCGATGCGTGCGCCGGTCATGCCGAATGGGTGACCCAGGGCGATCGCCCCGCCCGACACATTCAGCTTGTCCTCGTCGATGCCCAGCTCCCGGGCCGAACCCAGCACCTGTACGGCGAAGGCCTCGTTGATCTCGAACAAATCGATGTCCCCGACCGACATGCCCGCCCGCCGCAGCGCCTGCTTGGACGCTTCGATCGGGCCCAGGCCCATGATCTCCGGGGACAGGCCGCTGACCCCGGTGGCCACAATGCGGGCCAGCGGGGTCAGGCCCAGCTCCTTGGCCTTGGTGTCGCTGGTGATCACCAGGGCGGCGGCTCCGTCGTTCAGTGGACAGGCGTTGCCCGCGGTCACGGTGCCGTTGGGCCGAAATACCGGCTTGAGCTGGCTGATCTTCTCGTAGCTGGTACCCGCTCGTGGGCCGTCGTCGGTGCTGACCGTGCTGCCGTCCGGCAGGGTGACCGGACAGATCTCGCGCTCAAAGAACCCGTTCTTGATCGCTTCCTCGGCACGGTTCTGGCTGCGCACGCCCCAGTGGTCCTGATCTTCGCGACTGATGCCGGTCATGAGGGCGACGTTTTCCGCGGTCTGACCCATCGCGATGTAGATATCGGGCACGTTCCCGTCAGCGCGAGGATCGTGCCATTCGTCAGCGCCCGCGGTCCCGGCGGCCGAGCGTTCCTGAGCTTCGCCGAACAGCGGATTCTTGGTGTCTGGCCACGAGTCGGCGCTGCCCTTGGCGAACCGGGACACCGTCTCCACGCCAGCGGAGATGAATGCATCGCCCTCACCGGCTTTGATCGCGTGGAAGGCCATCCGGGTGGTTTGCAGCGAAGACGAGCAGTACCGATTGACCGTGGTGCCGGGCAGGAAGTCATAGCCGAGTTCGACGGCGATGGCACGCGCCATGTTGAATCCGGACTCGCCGGCGGGCTGGCCGCAGCCCAAGATGAGGTCGTCGATCTGGTGCGGATTCAGCGCGGGCACCTTGTCGAGCGCGGCGCGCACCATCTGGACGGCCAGATCGTCGGGCCGCATGCTGACCAGCGACCCCTTCATGGCGCGGCCAATCGGCGAGCGGGCAGTTGAGACGATGACAGCTTCCGGCATGACTATGACCTTTCTGAACATTCCAAAACATTCCAAACCGTTCAAAACCGGGTGCGGGGGCGCCGCGAAAACGGATGCTGGCGCCCAATCCGACGGGCTAGCACGAATCTAGCCGTTACCCCCCGGGTCGGTATGACTCGGTATGACTTCCGATCAGGAACGGGCCGGCGAAGCCGGCGACGGCCGGCGCAGCAGGAGCGACATCACACCGAGCCGGGTGGGGCCGGCGGCGAGCTCGGGCGGGCTGGACTGGGGTGGCAGATCGACTACGGGGCGGTCGACCTTCTCGCCCAGCGCGTCGCAGAGAGCGACCAGCAGTGCATCGGCCGCTACCGCGTACGCGGCAGCCGAGGGGTGGTAGCCGTCGGCCGAGAACATCACCTCGGGTGTGGCCCGGAATTGCGGCGCCATTAGATTCGCCAGCGCGACGGGCATGCCGCCGGCCGACTTCACGGCCGCGGCCTGGGCGCGGGCGAGCTGCAGGCCTCGAGCGTGCGCGAGCGAGCGAAGCGGCTGCGGGATGGCGGTGATGACGCCCAGATCCGGGCAGGTACCGACGACCACCACCGCGCCACGCGAGCGCAACTTGCGCACCGTCATCGACAACCGCTGCGCGGACTGGCTGATCCCGTTGAGCGCGGTGATGTCGTTCGCGCCGATCATCATCACGACCGCTTCCGGCGGCGGTCCGGCCACGAACATCGCATCGACCTGGCCGCGAACGCCTTTCGAGGTCGCGCCGACGATGGCCTTGGTGCTCAACCGGATGCGCTTGCCGGTCTGCTCGGCGAGCCCGCGGGCGATCCGCACGCCCGGTACTTCTTCGGCGCTCGTGCAGCCGTACCCGGTGGCGGTCGAGTCCCCAAAGATCATCAGGTGCAGGTCCGCGGACATGCCGCGCTGCCACCGTTGCACCGGGCCGCCGCCTGGGGTGTACACGCCGTCGGCGCGAGGTGGGATGTCCCAAGACTTGGGAATGACGGTGCGCGCGTGCGTCGCCTGGCTGACCAGCAAGTTGCGTGCGCCCAGATAGGCCGTGCCTGTCGAGGCGAGGGCACCTGCTGTGGCCAGGGCGATCGCCGAACGACGCGGCACCCGGATGGTCACGCAACCATTTTAGAACGGCTTCGCGATTTGCGTGGCTAGCTGACCAATTACGCCATTACGTTGTGGACGAATTGTGGTATCGAATCAGCTTCTTCAAACGCTCTACTAAGAAAGTGCTGACAAGCTAAGTTCCAGTGGTTGGCTGAGCGCTTCGCAAACGGACTGAACCGCAGGCTTAGCTGTCACGTCACATGCTGTATCGGACTACAAAGACGTAGGAAGTGTTGAGCATGACCGCACCGAGCAAGGTATCGGGTTCACCCCGAAATGCCATTCGTCCACATCAGGTACACAAGGCACCCCGGGTGGCGGCACGTCGATTCGCCACCAACGACGGCGCACCAGTCGAGGTTCTGGAATCTGGTCCCAGTGTGGCCGCGCGGGTAGCCACACTGGCGTCACGGCTGACGATCCGGCCGGTCTTGGCGGTCGGTAGCCACGTCCCCAACCTGCCGTGGCCGTGGGGCCTCATCGACTTGGCGTCGCGGGTGCTGCTTCCGGTGTCGGCCACCGTTCGAGAGACGGTGAGCTTGCCGAATGCTTCGGCACAGTTGGTGCGGGCACCTGGAGTACTGCCTGCGGACGGCAGCCGGCGGATGGTTCTGTATTTTCACGGCGGCGCGTTTCTGACGTGTGGAGCAAACTCGCACGGCCGACTTGTCGAAGCACTCTCGAAGTTTGCTGATTCACCCGTTCTCGTGGTCAATTATCGCCTGTTGCCCAAGCATTCGATCGGGATGGCCCTCGACGACTGTCATGACGCCTACCAATGGCTGCGCGAGCGCGGATACGACCCTGACCAGATTGTGCTGGCCGGCGACTCCGCGGGCGGCTACCTCGCATTGGCCCTCGCGCAACGCCTGCAGGGGCTCGCGCAGGAGGAAGGGGATGTGCCCGCGGCACTGGTCGCGATCTCGCCGTTGCTGCAATTGGCAAAGGAATACAAACAGGCGCATCCCAACATCAAGACCGACGCGATGTTTCCCGCGCGTGCCTTTGATGCGCTGGTAGACCTTGTTGCTGGCGCAGCAAAGAAGAACAAAATCGACGGCAAGCCCGAAGAGATCTACGAACCGTTGGACCACATCAAACCCGGCCTGCCGCGGACCCTGATCCATGTCTCGGGATCCGAAGTGCTGCTGCACGACGCGGAGTTGGCTGCAAGCAGGCTCGCCGCGGTCGGTGTACCGGCAGAAGTGCGCGTCTGGCCCGGTCAGGTTCACGATTTCCAGCTGGCGGCGCCGCTGCTGCCGGAGGCCGTGCGTTCGCTCCGCCAGATCGGGGAGTACATCCGCGAAGCCACCGGCTAAGCCGGGAGCCTCCGAATCCAGCGGAGCGGGTGTGCGCTGCCAGAAATGGCCTGACACCATAAGCGCATGCGGATTGCGCAGCACATCAGTGACCTCATCGGTGGAACACCTCTGGTTCAGCTGAACACCGTCATTCCCGGGGGTGCAGGCACGGTTCTGGCAAAAGTCGAATACCTCAACCCGGGCGGCAGTTCCAAAGACCGGATCGCGGCCAAGATGATCGACGCCGCTGAGGCCAGCGGGGAACTGAAGCCGGGCGGCACCATCGTCGAACCCACATCGGGCAACACCGGTGTCGGGCTCGCCCTGGTTGCCCAGCATCGCGGTTACAAGTGCGTCTTCGTCTGCCCGGACAAGGTCAGCGAGGACAAGCGCAACGTGCTGTTGGCCTACGGGGCCGAGGTCGTCGTGTGCCCGACTGCGGTTCCACCGGAGGACCCGGACAGCTACTACAGCGTTTCCGACCGCCTGGTCGCGGAGATCGATGGCGCCTGGAAGCCAGACCAGTACGCCAACCCTCAGGGTCCGGCCAGCCACTACGAGACGACCGGTCCGGAGATTTGGGCGGATACCGACGGCAAGGTCACCCATTTCGTTGCAGGGATCGGCACCGGCGGAACGATCACCGGCGCGGGCCGCTACCTCAAAGAGGTTTCCGCTGACCGGGCTGGCGGACCGGTACGCGTCATCGGCGCTGACCCCGAAGGTTCGGTCTATTCCGGCGGCAGCGGCCGTCCCTATCTGGTCGAGGGCGTCGGCGAGGATTTCTGGCCCGCCGCGTATGACGCGACCATTCCAGACCAAATCATCGCTGTGTCCGATTCCGACTCGTTCAATATGACCCGGCGGTTGGCCCGCGAGGAAGCAATGCTGGTCGGCGGGTCCTGCGGGATGGCGGTGGTGGCAGCGCTGAAGGTGGCCGAGGAAGCCGGGCCCGAAGCGCTGGTCGTCGTTTTGCTGCCCGACGGCGGCCGTGGCTACATGTCGAAAATCTTCAACGATTCGTGGATGTCGTCATACGGGTTTCTCCGCAGCCGCCTCGACGGGTCGACGGAGCAGCCCACGGTCGGCGACGTGCTGCGCCGGAAATCCGGGGCCCTACCCGACCTGGTGCACACCCATCCGGCCGAAACGGTGCGCGATGCCATCGGCATTCTGCGTGAGTACGGGGTGTCGCAGATGCCGGTCGTCGGCGCCGAACCGCCCGTGATGGCCGGCGAGGTTGCCGGCAGCGTCTCCGAACGTGAACTGCTGTCGGCGGTATTCGAGGGTCGCGCCAAATTGGCCGACGCCGTCTCGGAACATATGAGCGCGCCGCTGCCGATCGTCGGGTCCGGTGAGTTGGTGAGCGTGGCGGGCAAGGCGCTGCGGGACTCGGATGCGCTGATGGTCGTTGAGCAAGGCAAACCCGTCGGGGTCATCACCCGATATGACCTGTTGGGCTTTCTGTCGGACCCTCCGCGTCGACGCTAGTAGTCAGGTACGGTAAGGCGGCTCCGGTCATACCCTCGGAAAGGTCGGAAAGGTTGGAAAGGTTGCCATGACAGATCAACCGCCATTCGGAGAGCCTTACCAGCCGCCCCCGCCGCGACCTGAAGGCTATTCGTACCCTCCGCCTCCACCGTCTGCCGCTGGGTACCCGCCGCCTCCACCCGCTACCGGTGGGTACGCTCCGCCTCCGCCCGGGCCGGTGGTCCGCGCTCTGCCGACGGACTCCTACACGCCGTGGTTGACCCGCGTGTTGGCGTTCCTCATTGACGCCGTGCCGATCATCATCCTGCAGGGCCTCAACCAGGTGATCGCGATGGCCAGTCGGGAGTCGGCGGTAGGGGCGCTGCTCGGGCTGGTGTTTTCACTGCTGATACTCGCCTACTGGGTCTGGAATTTCGGCTACCGCCAAGGCACCACCGGATCCAGCATCGGTAAATCGGTGCTGAAGTTCAAAGTGGTCAGCGAGGCCACCGGACAACCGCTGGGCTTCGGTATGTCCGTCGTCCGTCAGATTGCGCACTTCGTCGACGCGGTCATCTGCTATATCGGTTACTTGTTCCCGCTCTGGGATGCCAAACGGCAAACCATCGCGGACAAGATCATGTCGACGGTCTGCCTGCCGCTGTCGTAGCCCGCATTGCGGCGGTCACTAGGCTGATTGTCGATGAGCGAAAACCGTAAGGGACACCACGGGTTCACCGGGCTGGCCACTAAAGCCATCCACGCGGGGTACCCCCCGGACCTGGCGACCGGGGCGGTGAATCCCCCGATCTATGCCAGCAGCACGTTCGCCCAGGACGGCGTCGGTGGTCTGCGTGGCGGTTTCGAATACGCCCGCACCGGCAACCCGACCAGGGCGGCACTGGAGGCTTCGCTGGCCGCCGTCGAGGAAGGCGACTTCGCGAGGGCGTTCAGTTCCGGAATGGCCGCCACCGACTGCGCCCTGCGGGCGATGCTGCGTCCGGGGGATCACTTGATCATCCCCGACGACGCCTACGGCGGCACCTTCCGCCTGATCGACAAGGTCTTTACCCAGTGGAATGTCGACTACACCCCGGTGGCGCTGTCGGATCTGGACGCGATTCGAGCGGCGATCACGCCGCGAACCCGGTTGGTGTGGGTGGAAACGCCCACCAATCCGTTGTTGTCGATCGCCGATATCGCCGGCATTGCCCAGCTTGCGCAGGAGAGCTCATCGAAGGTGTTGGTGGACAACACCTTTGCGTCACCCGCGCTGCAACAGCCGCTGACGCTGGGCGCCGACGTAGTGCTGCACTCGACCACTAAATACATTGGCGGCCACTCGGACGTGGTGGGTGGCGCGTTAGTCACCAACGACGACGGGTTGGACGACGCTTTCGGTTTCCTGCAAAACGGAGCAGGTGCCGTGCCGGGCCCGTTCGACGCCTACCTGACGATGCGCGGCCTGAAGACCCTGGTGCTGCGAATGCAACGGCATAGCGAAAACGCATCGGCCATCGCGGAGTTCCTCGTTGGACATCCGGCGGTTAGCTCCGTGCTGTATCCGGGTCTGCCCACTCACCCCGGCCATGAGATCGCCGCGCGACAGATGCGCGGGTTCGGCGGCATGGTTTCGGTGCGGATGCGCGGCGGTCGTCAGGCCGCCGAGAAGCTATGCGCCGGCACCGAAATCTTCATCCTGGCCGAATCGCTGGGTGGGGTGGAATCGCTGATCGAGCACCCAAGCGCGATGACGCACGCGTCGACCGCCGGATCGCAGTTGGAAGTGCCCGACGATCTGGTGCGGCTTTCGGTCGGCATCGAGGACGTCGCCGACCTACTGAGTGACCTCGATCAGGCCCTGAGCTAGCGCCAGCAGTCGCAAAGTCCCCCAAAATCACGCGATTTTGGGGGACTTTGCGACTGCTCGCGGGTAAACCGCCGCGAAACGCTACGAGTGATAAGGCTCCGCGCTGACCAGCGTGACCTTGACGGTGTTGCCGCTGGGCACCGTGTAGCTGCGGGTCTCGCCAACCTTGGCGTCGATCAGGGCGCCACCTAGCGGCGAGTTGGGCGAATACACTTCCAACTTTCCCTCGTTGACGCCCTCTTGGCGGGTGGCGATCAGGAACGTCTCGGTGTCGGACTTGTCGCCGTCGTAGTAGACCTTCACCACCGAGCCGGGCAGCGCCACACCGGACTGCTTGGGTGCCTCGCCGACCTTGGCGTTGTTGAGCAGGTCCTGCAGCTGGCGGATGCGGGCTTCCTGCTGACCTTGCTCATCGCGGGCGGCGTGGTACCCGCCGTTCTCGCGCAGGTCGCCCTCCTCGCGGCGGTCGTTGATCTCCGCGGCGATGACCGGGCGATTTGCGATCAAGTGATCGAGCTCGGCCTTGAGTCGGTCATGTGATTCCTGGGTCAACCAGGTCACCTGAGTATCCGTCATCTCGTCGCGCTCCTTGTTTCGTCGTTCCGCTTATCCGCGGAAGCTGCCATTCACCGCAATGCGGGATATGGCTATCGCCCGGGGTGCTGCCGCTCCGTTTTGCCCACGGCCTTGAATGCAGCAATACACGGTCCCAGCCGGAACCGTGCATTAATCCATATTACCACTGCGGAAACAACCGGTGACGGTGCGCGCCGTCCGCTTAGCCAACCGGACAAGCCGACCGGTCAGGCCGGGCGCAGGTAGGTGGGCACCGTCGTGCCACAGCCGTAGATGTCCGCCATCGCGGGCGGCTTGCTGGATTTCACCGTCGTCGTCACCTGCACGGTGGTCTGATCGGACGAGGGGACGAGCACTTCCCGTCTGCCTGTTTCGCTGCCGTCTTTGGACCGCACCCGCACGATGCAGTCCACCGGCCGGGACGGGTCGGATCGCGTCACGCTGATTGTTACCGACGCCGTTTCGCCGTCAATCACCTGGTAACCGGCCAGCGATCCGGTGACGTCGCTGGTGCCGAGCCGTTGGTAGCCGATGACGGCTACCGTGGCGCCGGCGGCGACGACCAACACTGCCAGGGCTGACTTCCTGAATCGAGCGATGACGACGTGGTGCCGCGATCGGCCGGACAGCCGCGGACGCCCATAGCGGGCCTCGGGACGCGGAGTGGGTACTGAGTTCATTCCTGGGTACCCGTCTGATTGGTCTGACTGGTCTTGCCGGTCTGGTCGGTCCGACCCAGCCGACGGGATGCCGGCGGTAGAGACTGGAATTATAGGGTCGCATTCAACAGTTACCTCTGGTTGCCTCTGTTTACCTAATGGTTTTCAGCGGCCACCAGCGGACGGATAAGGTGGCATGTGAGCGAGTTGCGGCTGATGGCGGTGCACGCCCACCCCGACGACGAGTCCAGCAAGGGTGCCGCCAGCCTGGCCCGCTATGCCGACGAGGGTCATCGGGTGCTGGTGGTGACCCTGACCGGCGGTGAGCGTGGCGACATTCTCAACCCGGCGATGGACCTGCCTGATGTGCGAGAGCACATCGCCGAGGTCCGCCGTGACGAGATGCGCAAGGCGGCCGAGATCCTCGGCGTGGAACAGACCTGGCTCGGGTTCATCGACTCCGGCCTGCCCACCGGTGATCCGCCGCCCCCGCTGCCCGAGGACTGCTTTGCGCTGGTGCCGCTGGAGGTATCCGTTGAAGCGCTGGTGCGCGTGGTCCGCGAATTCCGGCCACATGTGATGACCACCTACGACGAGAACGGCGGCTATCCGCATCCCGACCACATTCGCTGCCATCAGGTTTCGGTGGGCGCCTACGAGGCGGCCAGTGACTACGCCCGCTTCCCGGATGCCGGCGACCCGTGGGCGGTGTCCAAGCTCTACTACAACCACGGCTTCCTGCGGGCGCGCATGCAGCTGCTGCACGACGAAGCCGTCAAACATGGTCAAGAGCCCCCGTTCAAGCAGTGGCTCGAGCACTGGGATTCCGACCACGACCCGTTCGCTAACCGGGTAACGACGCGCGTCGAGTGTTCGGCGTATTTCAGCCAACGCGACGATGCATTGCGCGCGCATGCCACCCAGATCGATCCGAATCACGACTTCTTCGCCGCCCCGATCGCATGGCAGCAGCGGCTATGGCCGACCGAGGAATTCGAGTTGGCGCGCTCGCGGATCCCGGCCCGGCTGCCCGAGACCGACCTGTTCGCCGGGATCGGGACTGTCGGGTGAACGGCCTTTTGCTCAGCGTGATTGCCGACGGCACGCCGCACAACACCGGGCCCGATTTCGGCAAGGCCAGCCCGTTGGGGCTGGTGGTTATAGTGCTGCTGTTGGTGGCCACGTTGTTCCTGCTGCGGTCGATGAACCGGCAACTGAAGAAGGTGCCCGACTCTTTCGACCCCCAGCACCCGGAGCCCGATCAGGCCGCCGACGAGGGCACCGATGCGGTCGGCCAATCCGTCGACGAAGTCACAGAGGAGCGGCATGGGTCGCCACGAGCGCCAGGATCCGACGATGAACGCGCCTGATTCCCCAGCAACGAACACTCTCGGGCGGGCCACCAGCCCGTATCTGCGCCAACATGCGGACAACCCGGTGCACTGGCAGCAATGGTCGCCGCAAGCGCTGGCCGACGCGACCGCACGCAACGTGCCGATCGTGCTGTCCATCGGCTATGCCGCATGCCATTGGTGCCACGTCATGGCCCACGAATCGTTCGAGGACGAAGAGGTGGCCGCCGTGCTGAATGAGGGGTTCGTCTGCATCAAAGTCGACCGCGAGGAACGGCCCGACATCGACGCGGTCTACATGAACGCCACGATCGCGCTCGCCGGGCAGGGGGGTTGGCCGATGACGTGTTTCCTGACGCCCGACGGCCGCCCTTTCTTATGTGGCACGTATTACTCGAAGGTTGACTTCTTACAACTTCTTTCGGCGATCACCAGGACTTGGCGGGACCGTCGCGGCGAGCTCGAACAGGCATCTGCACACGTCGCCAACGAGCTGCGTTCGATGGCGGTGGGCGGGCCCGCCGGGGGTCCGGTGGTGTCGCCGGCGTTGTGCGACCAAGCGGTCCTGACGGTGCTCGGCGATCAGGACAGGATTCTCGGCGGCTTCGGTGGGGCGCCTAAATTCCCGCCGTCGGCGCTGCTCGAGGCGATGCTGCGCAACTACGAGCGCACCGGATCGGCCCCAGCCCTGCAGGCGGTTTCGCGCACCGGCATCGCGATGGCCCGCGGCGGGATCTATGACCAGCTGGCCGGCGGTTTCGCCAGGTATAGCGTCGATGCCGCCTGGGTGGTACCGCATTTCGAGAAGATGCTGTACGACAACGCCCTGTTGCTGCGTGCGTACGCGCACTGGGCCCGGCGTACCGGAGACCCGTTGGCCCAGCGGGTCGCCGCGGAGACCGCGCGGTTCTTGCTGGACGAGTTGGCAGACGACGGCATGTTTATTTCGTCGCTGGATGCTGACGCCGACGGTCGTGAGGGTTCGACCTATGTGTGGACGCCCGAACAGCTCGTCGAGGTGCTTGGCGCCGACGACGGCAATTGGGCTGCAGAGGTTTTCGCGGTCACCCCGGGCGGCACTTTCGAACAGGGGGCGTCGGTGCTGCAGTTGCCGGCCGATCCGGACGATCTGCAACGCCTGGATCGGATCCGGACCGCGCTGCTGGACGCACGACTGACCCGGGCCCAACCCACCCGCGACTGCAAGGTCGTCACGGCCTGGAATGGGCTGGCGATCACCGCGCTGGCCGAGGCCAGTGTGGCCCTGGGCGACCCCGCGTTGGCCGAAGCTGCGCGGCGGTGTGCAAAGGCGCTGCTGTTCGTGCACGTCGTCAACGGCCGGTTGCGCCGAGCCAGCCTCGGCGGGGTGGTCAGCGACAGCGCCGCCATCCTGGACGACCATGCGATGCTGGCCACCGGATTGCTTTCGCTGTACCAGCTGACCGCCGACGATTCCTGGCTGACCAGGGCGACCGACCTGCTGGACACCGCGTTGCAGCACTTCGCGGATCCGGACAACCCCGGCCGCTGGTTCGATACCGCCGACGATGCCGAGCAGCTGATAATCCGGCCCGCCGACCCCCTGGACGGCGCGACACCGTCCGGCGCGTCGTCGATTACCGAGGCGTTGCTGACCGCCGCGCACCTGGTCGACGGTGAGCAGGCTGAGCGGTATTTGCAGGCCGCGGGCGTAGCGTTGAACAGACATTCCGCCTTGCTGGCACAGTCACCACGCTGGGCCGGACATTGGCTGGCCATCGCCGAAGCCGCCGTTCGCGGACCGTTGCAGATCGCGGTGGCCTGCGATCCGTCGCAGTCATCCTTGCTCGACGACGCGCGCAGGCTGGCGCCGGGCGGGGCGATCGTCGTGGGTGGCCCGATGGACTCCTCGACGCTCCTGGTCGGCCGCGACCGCGTCGACGACGCCGATGCCGCCTACGTATGTCGCGGGCGGGTCTGCGACCTGCCCCTTACTGGGGCGTCGGAACTGGCGGCCGCCCTGGCTGTGCCGGGGTCGTGACTCAGCTGCAGCGAGCCGGCCGCTAAAACACCACGAACCACATCGCGATGTAGTGGCAGATCGCCGCGACCGCGGTGCAGGCGTGGAAAAACTCGTGATAACCGAACGTCGCCGGCCACGGGTCGGGCCAGCGCAACGCGTAAAGAATGGCGCCGATGCTGTACAACGCGCCCCCGACGAAAAGCAGAACCATCGCGGCCACCCCGGCGTTGTGCAGGATCGTCGAGGTGTACCAGACCGCCACCCACCCGAGCAGGAGGTAGAGCGGCACGCCGACCCAGCGTGGCGCCGACGGCCAGCACATCTTCAGCAGGACCCCGGCGATCGCACCGCCCCAGACGATCGACAACACGACTCGCCCGTCGTGACCTGGCAGCGCCAGCAGCGCGAACGGCGTGTAACTGCCCGCGATGAACACGAAGATCATCGAATGGTCGGCCCGCTTCATCCATTTCCGGGCGTTCGCGGATTTCCAATGGACGCGGTGGTAAGTGGCACTGACCGAAAACATCACCAGCGTGGCCGCGGTGTAGGCCAGCGTCGCCAGCCCGGCCTTCGTGGAACCGACCGACCATGAAACGGCGACCAGTGCCGCGCCGGCGAAAACGGCGGTGCCGGCGGAATAGACATGAATCCAGCCTCGGAAACGCGGCTTCGAAAGGGGACGTGTCAGGACGCGGGTGACGCCTTCGACGATCTGGTGGGCAGCATTCGCGGGTGAGTCGTCGTGCGACTCGGGCGCGGTGGCGTCGACCTGGCCGGGCATTTTCTCCCTTGCCTCGTTTTGCGATTGCCGTTCGGTCTGATCCCACACCACACTAACCCGGTTGTTCGACCCGCAACCCAGGACATGCCTGGGATATAGCCGGGATGTCGCTCAAAAGAGGGCCCGGGATTTATCGCCGATCACAGTAGGCTGAATGATCGTGGAGATCATCCCGTCGCGGCTCAAAGAGCCGTTGTACCGCATTTACGAACTGCGGCTGCGGCAGGAGCTGGTCGCCTACAAATCCGATCTGCCCCGTCACATCGCCGTCCTGTGCGACGGCAATCGGCGCTGGGCCCGCGACGCGGGGTATGACGACGTCAGTTACGGCTATCGGATGGGCGCGCTCAAGATCGCCGAGATGCTGCGGTGGTGTCAGGAAGCGGGCATCGAAATGACCACCGTCTACCTGCTGTCCACCGAAAACCTGCAACGCGATCCCGACGAGCTCGTCGCCCTCATCAAAATCATCACCGACGTCGTCGAGGAAATCTGTGCACCCGCGAACCGCTGGAGCGTACGCACGGTGGGGGACCTGTCGTTGTTGGGTGAAGAGCCGGCCCGACGGCTGCGCGAGGCGGTGGATTCCACGCCGGGTACCGCGCCGTTCCATGTCAACGTCGCGGTGGGCTACGGTGGGCGCCGCGAGATCGTCGACGCGGTCCGTTCATTGCTGAACAAAGAGCTCGCCAACGGCGCCGCCGCCGAGGAACTGGTCGACGCGGTGACCGTCGAGGCCATCTCCGAAAATCTCTACACCTCGGGCCAACCTGACCCCGATCTGGTGATCCGCACGTCCGGCGAGCAACGGCTGTCCGGGTTTCTGCTGTGGCAGAGCGCCTATTCGGAGATGTGGTTCGCCGAAGCCCACTGGCCCGCGTTCCGCCGGGTGGATTTCCTGCGTGCGCTGCGCGACTACAGCCAGCGGCACCGCAGGTACGGCAAGTAGCGCCAGACCGCGCGGGGGCGCCCGCTGCCTCGCTACAGCTTGCGCAGGCGCAGCCGGTTGACGGAGTGGTCGGCGTCCTTGCGCAACACCAAGGTGGCGCGGGGACGCGTCGGCAGAATATTTTCCACCAGGTTGGGCCGGTTGATCGTCCGCCATATCTCCCGTGCCGCGGCGACCGCCTTGGGGTCGTTGAGGGCCGAATAGTGGTGGAAGTGCGATTCGGGATCGGCGAACGACGTGCTGCGCATCGCCAAAAACCGCGACACATACCACTGCTCGATGTCCTCGATCCGGGCGTCCACGTAGAGGGAGAAATCGAAGAGGTCCGAGACCATCAAATTCGGGCCGGTCTGCAACACGTTGAGGCCCTCAAGGATCAGGATGTCGGGATGGCGGACCACGTGCTTGGCCCCGGGGATGATGTCGTAGTGCAGGTGTGAATACACCGGAGCGCAGGCGTGGTCGGACCCGGATTTGACCGAGGTCACAAACCGCAGCAGGGCCCGGCGGTTGTAACTCTCCGGGAACCCTTTGCGGTGCATCAGGTTTCGGCGTTCCAGCTCGGCGTTCGGGTAGAGAAACCCGTCGGTGGTCACCAGGTCCACCCGGGGGTGATGGTCCCAGCGGGCCAGCAGCGCCTGCAGTACTCGGGCGGTTGTTGACTTGCCCACCGCGACACTGCCCGCCACGCCGATCACGAACGGTACCGGCCGGTCCGGGTTTTGCTGAGGCTCGCCGAGGAATTCCGCGGTCGCGGCAAACAACCGCTGGCGGGCGGCGACCTGCAGGTGAATCAGCCGGGACAACGGCAGATAGACCTCTTCGACCTCGAGCAGGTCGATCTGCTCACCAAGACCGCGCAGGCCGGTCAGCTCCTCCTCGGTGAGGGCCAGCGGCGTCGACATGCGAAGCGCACGCCACTGCTTTCGGTCGAACTCCACGTAGGGGCTCGGCTCGCTCAGCCGCGGCATACTGCCAGTGTGGCAGGGGCGAATGCGTGCCCGACGCCTGGGCTGCTTAAAAGCACGGACCGATAGACTGGCGCTCGTGACTGCTGCACCTGCTGCTCGTACTGATGCCCTTCGCAATGCCTCCGTGATGTCGGCCCCGCTCGCCGAAGTCGACCCCGATATCGCCGAACTGCTCGGCAAAGAACTCGGCAGGCAACGGGACACCCTGGAGATGATCGCCTCGGAGAACTTCGTGCCGCGCTCGGTTCTGCAGGCGCAGGGCAGCGTGCTGACCAACAAGTACGCCGAGGGGCTGCCCGGCCGGCGCTACTACGGCGGTTGCGAGTACGTCGACGTGGTGGAGAACATCGCGCGCGACCGCGCCAAGGCGCTGTTCGGCGCCGATTTCGCCAACGTCCAGCCACACTCGGGCGCCCAGGCCAACGCCGCGGTGCTGCACGCGCTGATGTCACCGGGGGAGCGACTGCTGGGCCTGGACCTCGCCAACGGCGGTCACCTCACACACGGCATGAAGCTGAACTTCTCCGGCAAGCTCTACGAGAACGGTTTCTACGGCGTCGACGCGACGACGCATCGGATCGACATGGACGCGTTACGGGCCCAGGCGCTCGAATTCCGCCCCAAGGTGATCATCGCCGGCTGGTCGGCGTACCCGCGGGTCCTCGACTTCGCGGCCTTCCGGTCGATCGCTGACGAGGTCGACGCCAAGCTGTGGGTCGATATGGCCCATTTCGCCGGCCTGGTCGCGGCCGGGTTGCATCCATCGCCCGTGCCGCACGCCGACGTGGTGTCCACCACGATCCACAAGACGCTGGGCGGTGGTCGATCCGGGATGATCGTGGGCAAGCAGGAGTACGCCAAGGCCATCAACTCGGCGGTTTTCCCAGGCCAGCAGGGCGGACCGCTCATGCACATCGTCGCGGGCAAGGCGGTCGCGCTGAAGATCGCAGGCACGCCGGAATTCGCCGAGCGGCAGCAGCGCACGCTGTCCGGCGCCCGGATCCTGGCCGATCGGCTGCTGGCCGCCGACGTCGCCAAGGCCGGTGTCTCGGTGGTCAGCGGCGGCACGGACGTCCACCTGGTGCTCGTTGACCTGCGCGATTCCCCACTTGACGGCCAGGTCGCCGAGGACCTGCTGCACGACGTCGGCATCACCGTCAACCGCAATGCCGTTCCCAACGACCCGCGGCCACCGATGGTGACGTCGGGGCTGCGGATCGGCACCCCGGCCCTGGCCACCCGCGGCTTTGACGACGCCGAGTTCACCGAGGTCGCCGACGTCATCGCCACAACGCTGGCCGCCGGCAGCTCGGGTCCCGACGTATCGGCGCTGCGGCAGCGGGTTGCGCGGCTGGCCAGGGACTTCCCGCTCTATGACGGCCTTGAGGACTGGTCACTGGTGGGGCGCTGACCAGGCGCAACCGACCTGAGACACGACGTGCACCGATTTTTACGAAAGCTGTTACGAGGGTTACAGTTACCGTATGGCACAGAAACCTGTAGCTGACGCTTTCACTCTCGAACTCGAGCCGATCGTCGAAGCGAACTTGACGCGCCACCTCGCGACCGAGGATATCTGGTACGCCCACGAATACGTTCCTTTCGACCGTGGCGAGAACTTCGCGTTCCTCGGTGGACACGATTGGGACCCGTCGCAGTCGACGCTGCCTAGAAGCATCACCGACGCTTGCGAGGTCCTGGTCCTTATCAAGGACAACCTCGCCGGCCACCACCGCGAGCTGGTAGAGCACTTCATTCTCGAGGACTTCTGGGGCCGCTGGATCGGCCGGTGGACCGCAGAGGAGCACCTGCACGCGATCGCGCTGCGCGAATACCTGGTGGTGACCCGCGAGGTCGATCCCACCGCCAACGAGGAAGCTCGCGTGCACTACGTGGTGAAGGGCTACCGCGCCGACACGTACTCACAGGTCGAGACTCTGGTGTACATGGCTTTCACCGAGCGCACGCACGCCATCTTCTGCGCAAACCTGGCGGCGCAGATCGAAGAGCCCATCTTGGCCGGATTGGTTGATCGGATCGCCAGGGACGAAGTGCGTCACGAGCAGTTCTTCGCCAACCTGGTCGCGCACTGCCTCGAGTGCACCCGTGACGAGACGATCGCGGCGATTGCCGCCCGCGCCAAAGACCTTAAGCTCGTGGGCGCCGACATCGATGACTACCGGGACAAGGTGCAGAACGTCGCCGATGCCGGCATTTTCGGGCCGCAAGAGCTGCGCCAGGCCATCTCGGATCGCATCGTCGCATGGGGTGTCGCTGACGAGCCCCAGCTGAAGCAATTCGTCATCGGATAGGACGGCTGGCCAGCTTTCACCCTCGGCGCGCCTGCACGGCGGCCGAGCGGCCACGAGAGTAGCGTCGACTCCGATGGCCAGCGATATGCTCTGCTGCCAGGGCGGCACCTCCCGTCACTACGACGGAAGGACCGGCCCCGGTCCTGGTGCTGCGGCTCCCGCCCTGCAACCCGTGCGGGTCCGCGCGGGCAATCCAGTACGGCTCGCCAATCCAACGCAACCCGACGACGCAGCGGCCTCTGGCGTGGGGTCGCTGAAGGGTCGGGCCACTAGCTCGAGGAGCGCTTAGTGACCGATATCCGGACCTACGTGATCGACACCTCTGTGCTGCTCTCTGACCCATGGGCGTGCAGCCGGTTTGCCGAGCACGAGGTGGTGGTTCCGTTGGTGGTGATCAGCGAGCTGGAGGCCAAACGCCATCATCACGAGCTGGGATGGTTCGCCCGTCAAGCGTTGCGGCTGTTCGATGACCTTCGGCTGGAGCACGGACGCCTGGACCAGCCCATTCCGGTTGGGACACAAGGCGGTACGCTGCACGTCGAACTCAACCACACGGACCCCGCCGTGCTGCCCGCCGGTTTCCGGACCGACAGTAACGACTCCCGGATCTTGAGTTGTGCCGCCAATCTTGCCGCTGAAGGCAAGCGAGTTACCTTGGTCAGCAAGGACATACCCCTTCGCGTCAAGGCCGCCGCGGTGGGCCTGCCCGCCGATGAGTATCACGCTCAGGATGTGGTGGCCTCGGGATGGTCGGGTATGGACGAGATCGACACGGCCACTGAGGATATCGACGCGCTGTTCACCGAGGGCGAGATCGATCTGGCTGAAGCTCGAGAGCTGCCCTGTCACACCGGGATTAGGCTGTTGGGCGGCAGCTCGCACGCGCTCGGCAGGGTGACCCCGGACAAGCGCGTCCAGCTGGTTCGCGGTGACCGCGAGGTGTTCGGGCTGCGCGGTCGGTCCGCCGAGCAGCGGGTGGCGCTGGACCTGCTGCTCGATGAGTCGGTGGGCATCGTCTCCTTGGGTGGCAAGGCCGGCACCGGCAAGTCGGCATTGGCCTTGTGCGCGGGCCTGGAGGCGGTGCTGGAACGCAGGACTCAGCGCAAGGTGGTGGTTTTCCGGCCGCTCTATGCCGTCGGCGGCCAGGAGCTGGGGTATCTGCCCGGTAGCGAGGCCGAAAAGATGGGGCCGTGGGCGCAGGCGGTCTTCGACACCCTTGAGGGCTTGGCCAGCCCGGCGGTGCTGGAGGAGGTGCTCTCCCGGGGCATGCTCGAAGTGCTGCCGCTCACCCACATAAGGGGGCGCTCACTACATGACTCGTTCGTCATCGTCGACGAGGCGCAATCGCTGGAGCGCAACGTGTTACTGACGGTGTTGTCGCGGTTGGGCACTGGATCCCGGGTGGTGCTGACGCACGATATCGCACAGCGAGACAACTTGCGGGTGGGGCGCCACGACGGGGTTGCGGCTGTGATCGAGAAGCTCAAAGGACATCCGTTGTTTGCGCACATCACCCTGCTGCGCAGCGAGCGGTCGCCGATTGCCGCGCTGGTCACCGAGATGCTCGAGGAGATCACCGGGCCGTAGCCGGCGCTAGCGCCGAGCGTACCCGCACGGCGAAAAAACGCGCCGGATCTCGCAGTGTGGTTACGCTCGCGGCCCGGAGCATGACGCGATGCCGGGTAGGCTGCCATCGTGCCGAAACGACCGGACAGCCAGGCCTGGCGCTATTGGCGGACCGTCTTGGGTGTCGTTGCGGCCGGAGCGGTTCTGCTGATCGGCGGCCTGACCGGGCACGTGACGCGGGCGGACGACCTGAGCTGTTCGGTGGTCAAGTGCGTCGCGTTGACGTTCGACGACGGGCCCAGCCCGTTTGACGACCGGTTGCTGCAAATCCTGAAAGACAACGACGCCAAGGCCACCTTCTTCCTGATCGGCAACAAGGTGGCGGCCAACCCGGCGGGCGCCAGGCGGATCGCCGACGCGGGCATGGAGATCGGCAATCACACCTGGGAGCATCCCAACATGGCAACGCTCCCTATGGAGGACATCGCCGCTCAGTTCTCCAAGGCCGACGACGCGATCACCGCCGCAACCGGCCGGGCGCCCACGTTGTACCGTCCGGCCGGCGGACTTTCCACCGACGCGGTACGTCAGAGCGCTGCCACCTTTGGCCTTGCTGAAATCCTTTGGGATGTCATCCCTTTCGACTGGGCGAACGACGCGAATACGGCTGCCACGCGCCAACTGCTGATGACGCAGATCAAGCCGGGCTCGGTCGTGCTGTTCCACGACACCTACTCGAGCACCGTCGACGTGGTGTACCAATTCATCCCGGTACTCAAGGCCAACGGCTACCGGATGGTGACGGTCAGCGAATTGCTCGGATCTCGGACGCCCGGCAGCAGCTACGGCAGCCGGGAAAACGGCCCGCCCGTCAACGAACTTCACGACATCCCGGCCGGCGAGATCCCAACGTTGCCAAACACGCCTTCGCCCAAGCCGATGCCCAACTTCCCGATCACCGACATCCCGGGCCAGAACTCCGGCGGGCCGAACAACGGTGCTTAAAACAAAAGTCGGGTCACTCGGCGAGCGTCGAGTTGCTGCGGCGTCTGCCCGCAAAAGCCCACAACAAGTCGACGCTGGGCTGGGGTGATCGTGCAGCGAAAGTCAGCCCGCAGGCTATCGATTCAATACGGCATCGACCTCGGGTTGTCCTACATAATCGCCGTCATCGACGCGGCGGCCATCCTCATTCCGCTACGTGGTCAAATGTCCGTCGCGGCGGACGTCGACTTCTTCGAAAAGAACGCGCCCACACTCGTCCTGCTCCCCATTCTGGGGATCGTCATCGTGGTGGTTGCCGGCATCTTGAGCCTCACCCCGACGTTGCGCTGGTACGTTCCCGGCGAACGGCCGAACACCGCTCAACGGGATGCCGCAATGCGGCTTGCCGGCCGCCAAACGGCGATCCTGTTGGGGGTCTGGGCCGCGTCCGGTGCAATCCTGTTCATCTTCAATCGTGACGACGGGCCGCTGCTGCTGCCGATGCTGCTCGGCGCGCTACTCGGCGGCCCGGCCGCCGCCGGCACCGCGATGCTGCTTGCGCAACGCACCCTGCGCCCCATCATGGGAGCGGCCACGCTGGGCGGCGAGCCGCGATTGGCCGTTCCGAGTGTTTTTGCCCGGCTGGTCATGCTCTGGTTTATGTGCAGCGCACTGCCCGTCGGGGTGATTGCGTCTCTCGTTGTTCTCCGCTCGCACGGCTGGCTGATTCAGAAGTCGGCGTCACTGGATGTGCCGGTTCTGGTGGTCTCGCTGGCAGCGCTGCTGCTGGGGTTTCCGACGATGATCCTGACGTCGCGATCCATTTCCGATCCGATCGGCGAGGTCGTCGACGCGATGGCCGAGGTCGAGCACGGCCGCATCGAAACCTACGTCGGAGTGTACGAGCGTTCCCAAATCGGCCGTCTGCAAACCGGATTCAATCGAATGGTCGCCGGGCTCGCCGAACGCGACAGGTTGCATGACCTGTTCGGTCGCTACGTGGGAACCGATGTCGCCCATCGCGCCATCGAAGAGGGCGTATCGCTGTCCGGAGATGTGGTCGAGGCGGCAGTGCTTTTCATCGACCTGGTCGGCTCGACGAAGCTCGCGGAAAGCCGTCCGCCCCAAGAGGTTGCCGAGGTGCTCAACGACTTTTTCCGGATCGTGGTCGACGCCGTCGACGAACACCAGGGGCTGATCAACAAGTTCGCGGGCGATGCGGCTCTGGCCGTGTTCGGGGCACCGTTGCGGACCGAGGGGCCGGCGTCGGCCGCGCTGGCGACGGCTCGTAGTTTGGACGCCCAACTGCGTCGGCTACCGGTGGTCGATTTCGGCATCGGCGTTTCGGCGGGCCGCGTCTTCGCCGGCAACATCGGTGCCGAAAACCGCTACGAATACACGGTGATCGGTGACGCCGTCAACGAGGCTGCGCGGCTGGCCGACCTGGCGAAAACCTCGGACCGGCGAATCCTGTGTTCGGCGGCGGCCATCGAGAGAGCCGACGAGACCGAACGGGCGCACTGGGCCGAATGCTATTCCACCGTGTTGCGCGGGCGCTCCGAGGCCACCCACGTCTCGGCGCCCGCTCCTCCCGGCTAGCGGTCGGGCGTCACGACTTCGTGACTCTCAGCGCCGCAATGACTTGATTGATGACGCCCGCCGAGGCCGCATCGCCGATGGGTGACCCGCCCAGGAAGACGGTGACCGGTTTGGTGTCCACCGCGATGATGACGACCGAGTCGCCCTTGACACCCTTGGAAGCGTCAGCAATCGCGATGTCGGCATCCGCCCGGGCGGCCTTGATCCCGTCGACCGTGGTCGACGAGGCCTTGATCGGGCCCAGCGTGGGCGACGCATTTGCGTAGCCGGGGCCGGCGACCAGGCACTGCATCAGCTTCGCCGCTTGCGCGGAGACGTCCATGCTGGTGACGAAGTTGGTTACGGCGACCTCGGCCGACATCGCCCACTGATTGGCGCCGGGCACCGTTTGGCTGACGCCGAGCGCGCCGATGAGGTTCGGGTTCTGGTCGTCGGAGAACACCGTCCACCCGGGTGCCGCGGTGGACAGGAACGACAGCTTGCCCGCGCCGATCGTATCGCCGGGCGGCTTCTCGCCACCGGACACATTCGGTGTGCAGTCGGTCGCGTCCTGCTCGGAATTGCTCGGCTGCGACGTCGGCGCGCTCGTGGTGGCCGACGGCGAGTGGGTGGCCTTGGGCGAGTCGGTGTCCTTGGTGAGGCCGATTACCACGAGGGCCACCACCGCAATGACGCCCAATACCGCGATACCGGCCAGGATCAACCATGGCGTTCTCGAGCGTGGCCCGTTCGGTGGTGGTCCGGGCGGGTAGGGCCCACCTGGCCAGTTGGGCTGATACTGCTGACCGGGTTGCGGGTATTGCTGGGGTGGGTATTGCTGGGGCGGGTACTGCTGGGGAGGATAGCCGCCCGGCGGGTACGAGTACGGGCTACCCGGTTGGTACGGGTACTCGCCGCCCGGCGGCTGGCCGCCTCGATACGGGTCCTGGCCATACGGATTCGATCCGGAGGGATCCTGACCGTAAGGACCACCGGGAGGAGACGTCATTGCCGAACCACCCTCACTCTCGTCGACGACTTCCGCGAAAGTAGCCGCGCAACCGCGCCACCGCAATTATGCGCGCGAAACCGACATAATCGTCATTGCCGCGCACTTGGTTCAGTGGTCAGCCTTCACGTTAGCCATCGCGAGCACGTCCAGGCGGCGGTCGAGTTCTTCGATCGACAGCTTGTCGCCGATCAGGCCGCGGTCGATGACCGTCTGGCGAATGGTCTTGCGTTCCTTGAGTGCTTGTTTGGCCACGGCGGCGGCCTCCTCGTAGCCGATTGCCGAGTTCAACGGCGTCACGATCGACGGCGACGACTCGGCCAGCTCGCGCAGATGCTCGACGTGGGCCGTCAGGCCGGTGATGCAGCGTTCGGCGAACAGCTTCGACACGTTGGTGAGTAGCTTGAACGACTCGAGGATGTTTCGGGCCATCATCGGGATGTACACGTTGAGTTCAAAAGCACCGCTCGCGCCGCCCCAGGCAACGGCCGCGTCATTGCCGATCACCTGCGCGGCGACCTGCGTAACCGCCTCCGGCAGTACCGGATTCACCTTGCCCGGCATGATCGAGCTACCGGGCTGCAGGTCCGGCAACTGAATTTCGCCGAGGCCGGTCAGCGGCCCGGATCCCATCCAGCGGATATCGTTGGCGATCTTGGTCAGTGACACCGCGATGGTGCGCAGTGCACCGGACGCCTCAACCAGCCCGTCGCGGGCGGCCTGCGCCTCGAAAGAGTTTGTCGCCGTGCGCAACTCGGAGAGGCCTGTCTGCGCGACCAGCGTCTCGACCACCTTGGCGCCGAAACCCTCGGGAGCGTTGAGCCCGGTGCCCACCGCGGTGCCGCCGATCGCCAGTTCGCCCAGCCGGGGCAGCGTCGCGCGCACCCGCTCGATCCCGGCCTCGATTTGGCGGGCGTATCCGCTGAACTCCTGGCCGAGCGTCACCGGAACGGCGTCCATCAGGTGGGTGCGGCCCGATTTGACCACCGTGCGCCATTCGCCGGCCTTGGCGGCCAGGGCGCCGCGCAACACCTCGAGCGCCGGGATGAGATGACGCACCGCGGCCTCGGTCGCGGCGATGTGGGTGGCGGTTGGGAAGGTGTCGTTGGACGACTGCGACATGTTGACGTCGTCGTTGGGGTGCACCGTGACACCTTTGCCCGCCGCGATGCTGGCGATCACCTCGTTGGTGTTCATGTTGGAGCTGGTGCCCGACCCGGTTTGGAAGACGTCGATGGGGAACTGGTCGTCGTGGCGGCCGTCGGCGATTTCACCCGCGGCGGCGATGATCGCTTCAGCTTTTTCCGGTGCCAGCAATCCGAGGTCCTTGTTCACCTGGGCGCAGGCGGCCTTCAGCAGGCCGAGCGCACGGATCTGGGTGCGTTCCAGGCCCCGGCCCGAGATCGGGAAGTTCTCCACAGCGCGCTGGGTTTGAGCCCGCCACAACGCTTTCGCCGGTACCCGGACCTCGCCCATGGTGTCGTGCTCGATGCGGTATTCGGCGTTATCAGCCATGAAAACGTTCCTTTGAAGTTGAATGGCGCTACGGCAGGGGATAGGCGGCGGTGCTGTCACCGGTGAAGTCGATGGCGGAGTATTCATTGAGCTTCGAGAGCCGGTGGTAGGCGTCGATCATCCGGACTGTGCCCGACTTCGACCGCATCACGATCGACTGGGTGGTGCAACCACCGGGGTAGTAGTGCACCCCCTTGAGCAGATCGCCGTCGGTAACCCCGGTGGCGCAGAAGAAGACGTTGTCGCCCGACACCAGATCTTCGGTGGTCAATATCTGGTCCAGGTCGTAGCCGGCGTCGAGCGCTTTCCGGCGTTCGGCGTCATCGTGAGGTGCCAGTTTTGCCTGGATGGCTCCGCCCATGCAGCGGATCGCCGCTGCGGCGATGATGCCCTCCGGGGTGCCGCCGATCCCGGCCAGCATGTCGGTACCCGAATGCGGCCGGCACGCGGAGATCGCGCCGGCGACGTCACCGTCAGTGATCAGGCGGATGCGGGCCCCGGTTTTCCGCGCGTCTTGGATCAACTGACTGTGCCGCGGCCGGTCCAGGATGCACACCGTCATGTCCCGCACCGATAAGCCCTTGACCTTGGCGACCGCCGCGATGTTGTCGGCGATCGGCGCGGTGATGTCCAGCACGTGTGCGGCTTCGGGGCCAACGGCGATCTTGTTCATGTAGAACACCGCCGACGGGTCGAACATCGCGCCGCGGTCGGCCACGGCCAGCACCGAGATCGCGTTGGGCATGCCCTTGCTCATTAGCGTGGTGCCGTCGACGGGGTCGACGGCGAAGTCGCACTCCGGGCCGTCGCCGTTGCCGACATCTTCGCCGTTGTAGAGCATCGGCGCCTCGTCTTTCTCGCCTTCGCCGATCACCACCACGCCGCGCATCGATACCGAATTCACCAGTTCGCGGATGGCGTCGACCGCCGCGCCGTCACCACCCTCTTTGTCGCCGCGGCCCACCCAGCGACCGGCGGCCATGGCACCGGCCTCGGTGACTCGGACCAGTTCCATGGCCAGGTTTCGGTCCGGGGCTTCGCCGCGCGGCCGTACCTGCGATGAACCGGATCCCGGCGAGGGAGCGCCCGCAACTGTCATGCCGCAGATTGTCCCAGAAGCAGATCGGCCCGTCGGACCTGGGCCGCGAGCGGCGATCGCAAGCGCGGCGCAGCCGGGCGCGGCGGGTCGCCGGCATCGAGTCTGGCTGGTGGCGGCTGGCGGGGATCCTCCTGGGATCCCCCCGGGCCCCGCCTGGGATAGTTGAAGCGTGACCGACGGACCGCAGCCGAATGCTCCGGATGCCGGGGCGGTTGGTGAACCGGCTCCGGCGCGCTGGCCCGTTGCGCGACCGGCCAAGCCGCGGCTGTTGCAGGACGGCCGCGACATGTTCTGGTCGCTCGCACCGTTGGTGCTCGGGTGCATCTTGCTGGCCGGCATGGTCGGGATGTGTTCGTTTGCGCCGCGGGGGATCAATACGGGGCAGATTCCGTCCTACAACGTGGCGACGGCTCTGCGGGCGGACGCCGCCACGCTGGGGTTCCCCATTCGACTGCCGCAGCTACCCGCAGGCTGGCAGGCCAACTCCGGCGGCCGGGGCGGTATCGAGAACGGCCGCACCGACCCCTCGACCGGTCACCGGCTCAACGCGGCGACCTCGATTGTGGGATACATCAGCCCGACCGGAATGTATCTGAGCCTGACCCAGAGCAACGCCGACGAGGACAAGTTGGTTGCCTCGATCCATTCTGCTGTGGTTCCAACCGGAGCGGTCGACGTCGCAGGCACCAACTGGGTCGTCTACCAAGGCGGCGGCCAAAGCGGGGCGGACGCCGAGCCCATCTGGACTACCAGGCTTGCCGGGCCGGCCGGAGCCGCCCAGATCGCGATCACCGGTGCCGGCAGCGCCGATCAGTTCCGTACGCTGGCCACGGCGACACAATCCCAGCCGCCTCTTCCCACGCGCTGAAGAAAAGGGGCATTGTGACCGCACCCGAAGCAGATCTCTCCGGATGGGTGGTTGCACCGTTCACCGGCGGCGGCTACACGCACGATGTCTACCGTAAGGGCGCCGGCCCCGGGGTGGTGCTGATTCCCGAGTTGCCCGGAATCCATCCCGGCGTGCTGGGTCTGGGTAATCACCTGGTGGACAACGGGTTCACCGTCGCCATACCGTCGCTGTTCGGCACGCCGGGCCGGCCGGCCACCACCGGATACGTCGCCGCGAGCGTCGCAAAGGCCTGTGTTACAAAAGAATTTGCGGCGTTTGCGCTCAACAAAGCGCGTCCGGTGTCGCTGTTTCTGCGCGCGCTGGCCCGCGATCTCAACGCGTCGACGCCGGGCAAAGGCGTCGGGGTGATCGGCCAATGCTTCACCGGCGGCTTCGCATTGGCCGCAGCGGTCGACGACAGCGTGCTGGCGCCGGTGCTCAGTCAGCCGTCGGCCCCGCTGCCACTGGGAAGTGCGCGACGCCGCGATCCGGGGCTGAGCGAGTCCGAGCTGTCCACCATCGCCGATCGCTGCGCTAATGAAGGCTTATGCGCCATGGGCTTGCGATTCAGCGAGGACTGGACGGCGCCGGGTGAACGGTTCGCCACGCTCAAAGAGCGGCTGGGCGACGCATTCGAGGTCATCGAGATCGACTCGCGCCCAGGCAATGAACACGGCTTCAGCAAGGGGGCCCACTCGGTGCTGACCATCGAGGTCCGTGAGGTCGACGGCCAGCCGGCCTACGAGGCGCGCAAACGGGTGGTCGAGTTCCTCAGGCGGAGGCTGACTTAAGGGCCGGCTCGGGTGGCTTGGCGGCGGCGTTGGCGTCGGGGGCTTGATTTTTCATCTGCTGGAACAGTGCGACGTAGTACGGCAAACACTCGGCCAATGCCTGCTCGGTGCTGAACAGCGGTTGATAACCGAGGTCCCGAGATGCCTTGGCGACCGAGAAGTAGTTGTCCAGGTACAGCCGCTCGACCGCCAGCGGCTCGAGCAGCGGCGCGGGCAGGCCGAACCGGAAATGCAGCCGCTGCCAACCCGTCATCACCGCGCGGACCGTCGGACCGTGCACCCACAGCCGCGGCCACGGTTCCCCACAGGCCTGCACCACCGGCCGGGCGAACTCGAACATGTTGATCGGCTCGGCATCGTTGATGAAGTACGCCTGACCGGGCGCGGTACCGCCTGGAACCAGATGCTCGGCGGCCAGGATGAAACCGTGAATCAGGTTGTGCACGTAGGAGTTGTCCAGCCGGGCCGACTTGCGGCCGACGAGCACCTTGACGTGGCCGGCGAGCACACTTTCGAACACCTTGCGGAACATGGTCTGATCGCCGGTGCCCCAGATGCCGCTGGGCCGGATCGCGCACGTCAGCATCTCGTGGACACCGTTCTGCGACAACACGAATCGCTCGGCGGCCACCTTAGTTTCGGTATACAGATCGTTGAACCGGGTTGTGTAGGGCAGCGTCTCGTCGCCGGCGACGATGTTCTGGCCGCCGACCACCACGCTGTTCGATGACGTGTAGACGAACCGCCGTACCCCGGCCGTTTGCCCCGCGCGCACCAGGTTCTCGGTGCCGCCGACGTTGACCGAGAAGCTGCGCTGCCGGTATTCGTCGGTTACCGACGCCCCGCCCATCAAATCGATGACGGCCGCGGTATGGAACACCGTGTCGATGCCGTCCACCGCCGCGGCACAGACGGCCGAGTCGCAGATGTCGCCCTGCAGCACCTCCAGCTGCGAATGCTGCGGTAACGGCGACGGGACGCGGTCGAAGGAACGCACCCGATACCCCCGGTCGAGCAACGTGGTCACCAGGTTGGCGCCGACGAATCCCGAGCCTCCCGTGACGAGGATCCGGCCGAGTTCGGTCGTCAGTGCGTCATTGCCCATATCGAAAAGCATAACTGAAACGTGTTCCAGTTCAGAAAATGATGCCGCTGTCTGGCGGTCGTCAGGATTCCTCGGCCTGGCCGGCCGCGAGCGCGTCGGCCACTCGCTGGCGAGCGCCGGCTAAGTGTTCCTCACACCGTTTGGCCAGCTCTTCTCCCCTTTCCCAGAGCTTCAGCGACTCGTCGAGGTCCAGCCCGCCCTGCTCGAGCAGCCGAACGACTTCGATCAGTTCGTCGCGGCAGGCTTCGTAGCCAAGTTGACTAATGGGCGTAGCAGAATTGTCTTGCTCAGAGGCCATCTGTCGTCCCTTCACTTACCGCCGTCACGGCGCCGTCGGAAACGCGCACCCGCAGCCTGGTGCCAGCCGGAGCGTCGTGGACCGACCGTAGTACCTGGGGTTGTCCGGTCGGGTCGGCCGACACCGTCTGCACCACCGCGTAACCGCGGGCCAGTGTGGCCGCCGGGCCCAAGGTGGCCAGTCGGGCGGCCAGATGACCGACGCGCTCGCTTTCGGCGCCGATCCGCCGGGTGATGTCACGGCGAACCGCTGAGCGCGCACGGTGGATCTGTTCGCCGCGTGCCGCCAGCGCAGTCAGCGGCTCGGCCAACACCGGGCGGCTGCGCAACTGGGCCAGAGCGCGTTGTTCGCGGGAAACCCAGTTGCGTAGCGCCTGCGCGCTGCGCCGGCGCGCGTCGTCGATCAGCCGTTGTTCGGCTGCGGTGTCGGGGACCACTCTCTTGGCCGCGTCGGTGGGAGTCGCGGCACGCAGATCGGCGACCAGGTCGCACAGCGGATTGTCGGGCTCGTGGCCGACCGCGCTGATCACCGGCGTGCGGCAGGCCGCGATCGCGCGGCACAGCGTCTCGTCGGAAAACGGCAACAGGTCCTCGACGCTGCCGCCGCCACGGGCCATGACGATCACGTCGACGTCGGGGTCGCGATCGAGGTCGCCTAACGCCGCAACGATCTGCGCAACGGCGTTGGTCCCCTGAACGGCGGTGTTACGCACGGCGAAACGTACCGCCGGCCACCGTGCGCTCGCCACTGTCGTCACGTCGTGTTCTGCGGCACTCGCCCGGCCGGTGATCAGCCCAACCGTGTTGGGCAGGAACGGGATCGGCCGTTTCAGCCGGGGGTCAAACAGCCCCTCGGCCTCCAGCAGCCGGCGCAGCCGATCGATGCGTGCCAGTAGCTCGCCGATACCGACGGCGCGGATTTCGCTGAGGCGCAACGAAAATGTGCCGCGCACGGTGTAAAACGAGGGCTTGCCGCAAACGACGACCTGGGTTCCCTCGGTCAATTTCACCGGTGCGCCCAGCACCAAGTCCCGCGAACACGTCACGGTCAGCGACATGTCGGCCGCCGGGTCACGTAGCACCATGAACACGGTCTTGGTGTCGGGCCGCATGTTGATCTGGGCCAACTGCCCCTCTACCCAGACGGCGCCCAGCCGGTCGATCCAGCCCGCGATCCGGATCGCCACCGCGCGAACCGGGAACGGGTTCTCCGCCGAGTTAGCCGCCGAATTCGCCGCTCGGGTCACTTCGCGGTCGCGCGGGTGATCCTGTTGGCGAGCAGGGTCTGGAACGGGGCGCGCGCCCGGGTGGCCTGCTCGTAGGCCAGCAGTGCTTCGAGGTCGCCGACACTCAGCGATTGCAGCCTGGCTCGCAGCTGGGCCAGGGTCAGCGCCGGATAGCCGATTTCGGCCGCCACCGCCGGCTCCGGGGCCGTGGTGCTCGACGCCGACTTCTTCGCTTGCTTGGCTTTCGTCGGGGTGGCCGAGTTTGTCGGCTCGGCGCCTTCGGCCACCGAGTACAGGGCGAACCGTCCTTCCGCCCGCCGATCGCCGTCGGCGCCGTCGGGGCCGTCGGCCAGCGCGTAGGCGGCCCCGTCGATAACGCCGGGCAAGTCTTCGTCGAATGTTGCCCATTCCGGCTTCTCGTCCTTGGGCGGAAAAATCGCCTCTAAAGTGCTGTCGCCTTTGATGGCCAGCTCCGCCAGGTTCTGTTGAAAACGCATCACGAGGTGGGCCGCCTGACTGGCTAACGTCATCGGATACATCAGGATGGTGTGCGGCAGCTTCAAAGTCTCCTCGACGGCGAACGCCGTCGCACCGACCAGCAGCCGGAATCCATATGGTGCGTGAGCCATGATTCCAAGACTGCCTCAAGCGGCGGCTAACGCCAAGCTGGCTCGCGAGATGTGCCACAGGTGGCGGCGCCAGGTGCCCTCCGGGTCGGCAGAAAGTACGCTGAATATCATGCCGCCGACAATCGACATGGGGTTTCCCGGTGCTGTGGGCCCGGGGAGGTCGGTCGCCGACGACCCAACCCGCAAACGAGTGTTGCTGGCGGAGCCGCGTGGCTACTGCGCGGGAGTGGATCGGGCAGTGGAGACGGTCGAACGCGCGCTGGAAAAGCATGGTGCCCCCGTGTACGTGCGACACGAGATCGTGCACAACCGGCACGTGGTCGACACCCTGGTCAAGGCGGGCGCGGTTTTCGTCGAGGAGACCGACCAGGTACCCGAGGGGGCCATCGTGGTGTTCTCGGCGCACGGGGTCGCACCGACGGTGTACACCGAAGCCGCCGAACGCAACTTGCGCACCATCGACGCCACCTGCCCGCTGGTGACCAAAGTGCACAACGAGGCCAGGCGATTCGCCCGCGACGACTACGACATCCTGCTGATCGGTCACAAGGGCCACGAGGAGGTCATCGGAACCGCCGGGGAGGCACCCGACCACGTGCAGCTGGTCGACGGACTCGACTCGGTGGACAACGTGACGATCCGCGACGAGAACAAGGTGGTCTGGCTGTCCCAGACGACGCTGTCGGTCGACGAGACCATGGAGATCGTCCACCGGCTGCGGCAGCGTTTCCCGAAGCTGCAGGACCCGCCCAGCGACGACATCTGCTACGCCACCCAGAACCGTCAGGTCGCGGTCAAGGCGATGGCACCCGAGTGTGAGCTGGTCGTTGTCGTCGGGTCGCGGAATTCGTCGAACTCGGTGCGGCTGGTCGAGGTCGCGTTGGGCGGCGGCGCTAACGCCGCACACCTGGTGGACTGGGCGGACGACATCGATCCCACGTGGTTGGAAGGTGTCACCACGGTAGGTGTTACCTCGGGCGCATCCGTTCCCGAGATTTTGGTGCAGGGCGTGCTGGAGCGGCTGGCCGACTGTGGCTACGGCGTCGTCCAGCCCGTGACGACGGCTCAGGAGACGCTGGTGTTCGCGTTGCCGCGGGAGATCAGAAAAGCGAACTAGCCTTCGTATTCCCAGGATTCAGCTGGGGGTCGGCCGGGAGCCCGCGTTCGACTGCCGCGTTCCGCGCGAGGCTCGTCGCGGGGGTCTGACCCGCGGTAGCGGACTCGCGAGATCGGGTGGTGGGTCGAATTGGCGCCGTTCGACCCGTTTGGCGCGGTGCGACGGCGCGGCGGCTCATGGGGCTCATACGGATTGAAATGCTCGGGCGCCACCGGCTCGTACCTGTCGGGGGTTTCAAAGCGGCTGCCGCGGGCCGGTCGTTCGTAGGGGCTACGGCGCGCGCGCGGCTCCTGACGCATTTCATCGGGCCTCGGGCGGCGCGGCCGACGGGGTGGCTCGGCCGGGTCGAAGTCCCGGGGAGGTGGCGGGCGCCTGCGCCGCGGGCGCTCACGCTGAGATTCATACTCGTCTTCGAGTGGTGGCCGAGCATGCCGGGAGCCGGAGCGCCCGGTTCGCGCGGAGGAGCGCACGCTGCGCGCCGCGCGGGCGGGTTTCGGGGGAACGGCGCCCTCGTCGGTCAGATCGTCGTCGCCGTGCGAACCGACGCCCAGCACCGAGTTCACTTTCGCCGCGATGCCGCCGAAGAAGGACTTCGGTGTGGCGGTGGTCGCTGCAGCCGGGTCGTCCGCTGCCACGGTTGCTCGCTGCGACCCACCGAAAAACCATCTGACCAGGCCGATCAGTAGCACGCCGCCGGCAGTGCCGAGCATCAGCGGGAACCGCTCGATCAGCGGGTAACCGCAGTTGATCAGCAGGTCCTTGAGATTGCCGACCTTGGCGCCGTGAAACAGCCAGTAGGCGCCCGGAACCGCGCAGAAAAGTATCAGCGGCGGCTGGATGACCGCGGTGAACACGCCCGATTGCCGCACAGCCAACACCGCCACCACGCAGCCGGCTATATAGAAGCCCGCGAAGACGTGCGTGAGCTCCTTGTGGCCGGCGTCGATCCCATACCCGATGGCGGTCCCGGTCACGGCGATGAGCAGGGCCGTCCACCAGGGCACGCCCGGGATATTCGGGTGGATCGAGCGATGGGACGGGTCTACCGCCGACCTACCCCGCTGTGTTGACACATGTAGACCGTACCGGGAATGCGCCGAAAGGCTTGTAAATACCTTATGGCGTCGCCTGTCTTGCCGCGCAATTCACACCCGGGTGCCACCAAGCGCGCGGCCGTCGCCCGACATCGCCGCCGAGCCTTAGACTTGTCTCCTCGTGAGCCTGAGTCTCGGAATAGTCGGACTGCCCAACGTCGGCAAGTCGACACTGTTCAATGCGTTGACCCAAAACAATGTGTTGGCGGCCAACTACCCGTTCGCGACCATCGAACCGAACGAGGGTGTCGTCGCGCTGCCCGATCCGCGGCTGGACAAGCTGGCGGAGCTTTTCGGATCGGAGCGCATCGTGGCGGCGCCAGTGACCTTCGTAGACATCGCCGGCCTGGTCAAGGGCGCGTCCGAGGGCGCCGGACTGGGCAACAAGTTCCTGGCCCACATCCGCGAATGCGACGCCATCTGCCAGGTGGTCCGAGTGTTCTCCGACGACGACGTGACGCATGTGACCGGGCAGGTCGATCCCAAGTCCGATATCGAGGTCGTCGAGACCGAGCTGATCCTGGCCGACATGCAGACCTTGGAGCGTGCGCTGCCGAGGCTGGAAAAGGAAGCCCGCACCAACAAGGAGCGCAAGCCGGTCTACGACGCGGCGCTTAGCGCTCAGCAGGTGCTGGACGGCGGGACCACGTTGTTCAGCACCGGTGCGGACACCGCCGTTTTGCGCGAGCTGAACCTGCTGACCACCAAGCCGTTCCTCTACGCGTTCAATGCCGACGAGGCGGTGCTGACCGACGCCGCACGGATCGCCGAGCTGCGCCAGCTCGTCGCGCCCGCGGATGCGGTGTTTCTGGACGCCGCCATCGAGTCCGAATTGGCCGAACTCGATGACGAATCGGCCGCCGAACTGCTCGAATCGATCGGCCAGACCGAACCCGGGCTGGATGCGCTGGCACGCGCGGGTTTCCACACCCTCAAGCTGCAGACCTACCTGACGGCCGGCCCGAAAGAGGCGCGGGCGTGGACCATTCATCAAGGCGATACCGCACCCAAGGCCGCCGGGGTGATCCACACCGACTTCGAGAAGGGCTTCATCAAAGCCGAGATCGTGTCGTACGACGATCTGATCGCCGCTGGGTCCATGGCGGCGGCAAAAGCGGCTGGCAAGGTCCGGATCGAAGGTAAGGACTACGTGATGGCCGACGGTGACGTGGTCGAGTTCCGGTTCAACGTCTAACGGTGTTCTTGCTTCAACGTCATTGTCAGAGATATCCCCGACCTGACCGATCACGCTAGAATTCTGTGCATAGCAACGCTTCCGCTGGCCGAGGTCCGGGCCAACCTTTCCAAGCTTGTTGATGAGGCGGTCCGCACTCATGAGCGAATCGAGGTCACTCGGCAGGGTCGCCGGGCAGTCGTGATTCTCAGTGCGGACGACGATGACTCGATCATGGAAACGCTGGCGATCCTCAGCGATCAGGGGCTGATGCGCGAGCTTCAAGCAGCCGAGGCAGAGGCAGGGGCCGGCCAGCTCTACAAACTCGACGAGGTGACTGAGGAGATGCGTGCCGCCGGTCGGTTCTCTTAGTGACCTATCGAATCGAATTGACGAAAGCTGCGAAGAAGGCGCTCACCGATCTCTTACCGGAGGCCGTGGCCGTCGCGTGTTGGGGGTTCATTCGAGGCCCACTCGCCGAGAATCCTCGTCGAGCCGGCAAACCACTTCGCCGTCAATTGGAGGGGCAGTATTCGGCGTGGCGAGCGGGATCTTGGCCCCGTCGCCCACATGCCGCATCGCCGTGACGTGTATCGGTGCGGCAACTCCCGGAAACGACCACCGGTTCGGTCGTCTCCGGTCGTTCGCACATGGACGTGCTCCTTCACCCGCTTGACCGGACCCCGTGAAGTGGTCCAGCGGACGAGAGTCGTTGATCGGGTGCTACAGGTGACAGGGTAGCGGGCTGGGCTGTTCTGATATCTAGCTCCGAAAGCCTGCTCGTCTAAAGGCGATGAGCATTAGGCCAACTCAGCCCTTTGTGGCGTCTGTTGCTAGTGGCAGGATGAGGCCTTCAAGGATGTGTCGGACGAAGGCATGATTGATTGGCCGTCGGGTTAACACCTGGAGCATGTTGAGTCCGAGGATGGCGTCAGGTATCAGGGTCAGGTCGCGATCGGCAGGTATTTCGCCGCGTTTGGCGGCTTGGTCAAGCACCGCGCTGATGAGCTGGCGTGGCTGCGATAGCGCGAATTCGTCGAGGGCGGTGGCGAGGTCGGGGTCGTGAGTCGCTGCCGTCGCGACACCTACGATGACGTGTATTGCTCCGAGATGACGGTGTTCGATGTCGGGCACGGCCGCTATGAGTGCCTCGAGGTCGCCGCGCAAGCTGCCGGTGTCGGGTATCTGAAGCGGGCCCAGTTGACGTCGCCAGTGGGCGATCGCCGCGCTGACGACCGCGGGTTTTGATGGCCAGCGCCGATAGATCGCGGCCTTTCCCACGTGGGCACGTGATGCGATGTCCTCCATGCTCATTGCGTCATAGCCTTGCTGGGCTAGCTCCTGCAATGCGGCGTCCAGGATGGCGGCGTCACGGGGTCCGCCGCGCTGTACTGAACTGCCGACTCTTTGCGCACGCAGTGTGTGCGATGCCGTAGTTTGCGAGCGACTTCGTGACGCCATCATGCGTCTTTGTAGAGAGGCTGGACCGCGTCGGGGCCGCGCATCTGCTCCACTTCGTAGTACTCGTGTGCCTGGGCGATCTTGCCGTTCTTGCACTTGAACACGATGCAGATAGGCATCTTGATGGGCGTCGACGTTGTCTGGCCGGGCAGTTGGAGAAGCGCCCCATGCACGTACTCAAGGCAGACGTTGTCCGCCGACCCGAACAGATTCGTCAATTTCAGTTCATGCTGGCCGCTGTGGCTGATGGCAGCCATCGATTTTTGTCCCATTTTCGCCAGGGCGTTTCGTCCCGTGTAGCGCTCACCGGTTGCCATCAGGACCCATTCACAATCAGGGTCCATCAGCTCCATGGCGCGGGGAATGTCTTGGGGGTCTTCTCCCCAGTGAGCAAGCAACTCAACCCACTGGCGGACCACCTCGACGTTCTCGTTTTCCGGCACAGCAGCCTCCTTTAACAGGGATAGAACGGACCGGACCGTTCCGTTCTATCCATCCATCGTGATGCTGCCGTAGCGAAGATGCAACTATGACTGAGTTTTCGGCGGCCTATGCCGACGGCACCGCCGCAACGACGGCGTGATTCGGGTGCACGGGGTTCGCGGGCCTGGCGCACCGACGCGCCTGGTCGTTCACAAACGTTTCGAGTCAGAACTCGCTAGCGGAACGCTGCTGGCTGAACCGACGGCTTTGTGGGCGACGGAGCTGTGCCGGGAACAGCAGGGGGAGCGAGGGAGCCGTACTGGGGACAATAGGCCTGAATGGCGGCGCCGGTGAAGTAGGCAGCGTTAACTGCCGGCCAGTTGGTGGCGCTGGTGACCTTGGTGATCAGGTCCGCGTTGCTGGTGTTCGGGTTATTGCTGAGAGTCCCGCAGACGACCGTTTTCGCGACCTGGATCGCTTTATCGGGTGCACCGTAATTCATGCCGGAGGTGCTCAGGTTGGTGATGAACGCGTCGTCAGTGGAGTCCGCATAGGCGGGCGCGGCCAACCCTACGGCCACAACGACCAACGCTAAGGCTTTCGCCGCCATGACATCCTCCTAGCTGCATTCGGTGGCGTCCGGTGACCAGCCCAAAAGGCGTCGACGGAGTTCTCCTGCATTTTAGCCAGCACTCCTGCCCGCCGCAGCAAGGTAGCATCATAATGCGCATCACGTGATGTAGATATTGATGGGAAGTGATCGATGAGGACGACTGTCACGATTGACGACGCGTTGCTGGCCAAGGCTGTGGAGCTGACGGGGACGACAGAGAAGTCGGCACTGCTTCGCGAGGGTTTGCAGACCCTCATTCGGGTGGAGAGCGCCCGGCGGTTGGCAGCCCTCGGAGGGACGGACCCCGATGCCGCCGCAGCGCCGCGGCAGCGGACTCCACCTCGGTGATTCTGGTTGACACAGCGATATGGATTGACCACCTGCACAGGGTCGAGCACGGCCTCGTCGAGCTGCTGCGAACTGACGAGGCAGGTTGTCATCCGCATGTCATTGAGGAACTGGCGCTCGGCTCGATTAAGCAAAGACGCGAAGTGCTCGGCCTATTGTCCAACCTCTACCAGTTTCCCGCGTTGACCCGCGACGAGGTCTTGCAACTCGTTGATCGAAAGCGGTTGTGGGGCCGGGGGCTCGGCGCTGTTGAAGCCAACCTGCTGGGGTCGACGTTATTGATACCTGGCGCGCGACTCTGGACACGGGAGAAGCGGTTGACGGCTGCGTGCGAGGAAGCCGGCGTCTCGTTCGTGCGCTAGCGCGGCGTGAGTCGGAACAGGGGAATTTGCCGGCCCACCGGAGCCGTCTTGGCGCGGTAATCGCCATACCCGGCGTAGACCCGCTCGGCAAGTGCGTACAGCCGCGCGTATTCGTCGGCGTCGGTCACCAGGGCGGCCGAAAAACGCATGCCACCGAATTCGCATTCGGGGTTGGCTTTCAGGTTGTAATACCACTGCGGATGCTTGCTTCCGCCGTAGTTCGAGGCGAGCAGGATGACATCGGGTCCGTCGTGGAAGTACGTCAGCTGCACCTCGCGCGGCTCGCCTGACTTCGCCCCTGTCGAGACGAGCGGCGCTGTGATGATCGCGCCCATATTCACCCGGCCGCCGGTTAGCCGGAACAAATGCGGATCGGTGCGACGTGAGATATGACGCGCGACGAACTGGCCTGCCGGGGATCGCCCGAAATCGACGTTTGCCCTGTAAAAGCGGCCTCGCTTCTTGTGCGGGTCGACATAGCGCAGCGGCATGCACGGAACCGTACCCCGCACGACACGCCCATGCTTCCCGTCGGAAGACCGACCCCCGTGCGGCCCTGTATTGACCTGGCCCGAGGCGCCGGCGGCGGGTAAATCGTGTGGTTGCTACCGAGTTGGTGCGCTGTGATCAAATCGTTATCTGGCTAGCTCAACAGCATAATTGTGGGGGTTTGGAGAGTTATCGATATTTGCTGGGAAGGCCAAAAAATGTTGCCGGGCGACCCCGGATATGTGACCCACGCCATTACCGAATTAAAGCGTGACACATACCACAAAGCTTAAGCCCGTGAGTACGCGACGTTTACCTTTGGTAAAGTTCCCCCGCATGATTGCTTTAGCTACGTTGTTGTCGCTCGTCAATCAGGTCTCCGGGACGCCTTATATTCCGGGTGGAGATTCTCCTGCAGGGACCGATTGTTCAGGGCTGGTTTCGTGGGTCGCGAATGCGGCAAGCGATAGGCCGGTCTTTGGGAGCAGATTTAATACCGGGAACGAAGAAGCCGCTTTATTGCAGCGTGGCTTTCAATACGGAACGGCACCCAACGCATTGGTGATCGGGTGGAACGGTGGTCACACGGCGGCAACCTTGCCGGACGGAACCCCGGTGTCCAGCGGTGAACGCGGCGGGGTCCACATCGGTGGCGCGGGCGCCTACCAGGCCGGTTTCACGCACCACATGTTCCTGCCGATGCCGCCGGACGGTGCTCCGCCACCTCCGGATGCACCGGCCGTTCTGGTCGATGCGGTGGCTCCGGCTCCGCCTGCACCGGACGCGGCGCCACCTCCGGGAATACCCGCTCCGACGCCACCTCCCGCTGGCGATCCGGCGCCACCCGCGAATTCCTAACGGTTTCGCGCAAATAACAATTTGCGGCTTGGATCACTTTTAATCGCTTGTGGATTGCAGCCGCGCTCGCGCTCACAAACGGTTTGTGGGGCAAATCACATCATCGCGGGCGTGGCTGTAGCCCGACTTACACATATTGCTTAATCGGTATTGCGGAGACGCGAATTTGAGTCACGGTGAGCTGATCCGAGGCGGCATCCGAGGTCGCAGGTTTCGGGCTCCTCCTACGATTGCTGCAGCTAAGGGACAAAAGGAGCGCTGCCGTGACGACGTCGACTATCGGCTCGCTTAGCCATCAAACCCCACCCCGGTGACGACGAGTGTGGCGATCGCCTAGCGGCGTACTAACCCATGTCGATCGCGATTTCCGCGCCCAGCTGGTAGCCCGGCGCCAGCGGAAGCGCGTCGCCGCTCCAGAACGTGCCCGGGTCGAACCAGTTCCAATCCTTGTCCGTGACAATCAATCCCATCTCTTCATAGGTGATTGCCACGGTCTCGGCGCAATACGCGGTCTCCAGGCCCATCTTCCGCTCTTGTGCCTTGCGCCGTTGCGTCGACTCGTGAACCTTTTTGTCCACGAACGGAATTCCTAGTGTCAAGTCGCTGAGGTTCGGCAGCCGTCCGCGCAGCCAGCGGCCGGTGAGCCGCATAGTGGTGGGGAACGCGGTGCCGTCCATCCGCGCGATCACCCTTAATACTTCATTCTCCTGTTTGCGGGTGGCGTACGGCGTCAGCTGGCGCAGCCAGCACCGCTGGTGGTAACGCTCGTTCCATTGCAGGACGGCATGTCGAAGATCATTGAGTTGCACACCGCGGTGGTTGGTTCCGGTCCACATGTCGACAAGCTTGTCGCCCAGTTCGGCGTGCCAGATCAACGGCGGCAAGTCGTCGATGGCCACCGTCATGCCGACGTGGTTCACCGGGCTGTTCGTCAACGTCTGGATTGCACGGTCGGGTCGTGAACCGCCGCGGAACAGCCACAGGTCGCCGGTCCGGGTTTCGTCCAGCGCCTGGTCCAGGGTCAGCATCTTTAAGTCCCCTCAGCAGCCGGTGCGGTCATGGACGGGTAAATACTTGACTGCCGATATTGCGCGCGGCGGCGGCCGCGGGGAAGCCGGCATAGCCGGTCATGTGATAGACCACCTCTTCGATTTCCTCGACACTCAGGCCGTTTCGCAACGCGATCCGAAAGTGGATCTTCAGTTCGTCGCTGGCCCGAAGGGCGATCAACGCGCCCAGCGTTACCAGGCTGCGCGAGCGACGATCCAGGCCGGGCCGAGTCCACAATGCCCCGAAGACGTGATCGACGCTCAGCTCGCCGAGTTCGCCGGCGAAGCCATCGCCCCGCAGAGTGGTGACATCATCCGGGATCAGTCCGGGCATCATGTCTTTGAACACGTTCAGGCCCTCGGTGTGCGGATCAGCCATCGATGTGCGCCCTTTCTCAGCTGGTTTCGAGCGGGGGTTCGCGGGATATCTGGTAGTCGATATAGCCGTCCCAGTCCTCGACACGGCGACGCAACTCCTCGGCGACGTGCGGATGAGTGGGCACGAAGAACCGGTTGTGCAGGATCGCGTCAGCGACCATCTCGCCGACCGGTGCGGGGTCGAGCAACTCGAACTGTTCGCCAGGGATTCGCAGCGGTGCTCCACCGCCGAATCTGGGCACGGCAGCCGCGATATTCGTCAGAACGGGCCCTGGACACAGCAGGGTAACGCCGATGTTCTTGGGCCGCAGATAGATTGCCAGACCTTCGCTGATCTGCACGATGGCCGCCTTGGTGGCCGCGTAGGGCAAGCGATCATAGGAATAGGTGAAAAGCCCGGCGAACGAGGCGGTATTGACCAGATGCCCGCTGCCTCGATCGAGCAGCAGCGGCAGGAAGACGGCGTTGCTGCGCACCAGCGACATCAGATTGATCTCGAGGATGCGTTGCCACTCGGCAATCGGAATATCTTGAGGCAAACCGTTCGTCAGCACGCCGACATTGTTGACAACAATATCCACCCTGCCGAACTGCTGCAGCGCCGCGCTGCTAATTCGTTCGAACGCATCGGGATCCGAGACGTCGGCACGTTGCGGTGCCACGGTGGCTCCGCGGGCGCGCAGGTCGTCGGTCAGGGCCGCCAGGCCGTCGGTGTCGATGTCGACTGCCACGATGTGAGCGCCGTGGTCGGCGAGTGCGCCGGCGATGCCGCGGCCGATGCCACTGGCCGCCCCGGTGATGACGGCGACCTTGTCGCTTAGCGTTTCCATCTCGGTAATAGCCTGTCAACTATGCGCAGCATTTGGAAGTGGATCGGCCTTGCCGGTGTCGCCGGAGTTGTCGCCGGCGGCGCGGTGGTAGCGCGGGATCAGCGGAAACGGCGCGCCTACACAGCCGACGAGGTCCGGGACCGGCTGCATCAGAGGTTGGCCGAGGACGGCTTTCAGTCCAGATCGGCGTCCGCGGTAGTTTCGACCGCGAACAAGCGATAGCTGCCGGCGAAGCCTTTCAGCTCGACGTCGCGGCCCGCGTCGAACCTGATGTCTTCAGAATCGGTGCAGTCGTCCAGCGCGTCCCGCACCGGCTGACTCACCAGGATCTGACCACCGACGGCCTGCGCGGCCACCCGTGCCGCCATTGCGACGTTGCGCCCGAACAGATCGTCGCCACGGCGCACCGACCGACCCAGGTGAATTCCGATCCGTACCCGAATTTCACCGTACCGCTTATGCTTTACGTCTTGACGCAGCGCATGCTGCACGTCAATCGCGCATCGCACCGCCTGCTCGGCACGGGCAAACGCAATCATGAATCCGTCACCCTGGCTCTTCACCACGTGTCCAGACCGGCGCTGCACCAGCCCCTGCACCAGCTTGTCGTGCGAACTGATCAGCTTGACCCACGCGCGGTCGCCAATCCGTTCGTTAAGCGCGGTGGACTCTTCGATGTCGGAGAACAGAATCACTACCCGGCCATCTGGTGTGACCCGGGCCAAGTCGGGACGCTCGACCTCGGCCCAGTCGGCCAGGTCCTCGATTGAGCTGCGTACCGCCGCTCCGAAGCCTTCCTTGCGGACAATGTTCGCTGTCTGCCACACCGTCTTGACGGCCTCGCGGCCACCGGAGAGTAACCAGTTGCGCGCGTCGGCCCGCTGCCGCAACTCATCGGCCTCCCGGCGACTGCGGGTAAGCAGTGTCCACAACACAGCGACTGCGCCGCCTTCGATCACGGCGATGCCGGCCAACACGTACAGCGCGATGTGCAGCGCATTACTCACCTCACGCATCCTTCCAAAGGGTGGGATCGCTTCCGGTTGTCGGGCCCACCGGCAGTGTCTAGGGTTGAGGGCGATCGCCCGGGTGGTGCACGCCAAGTGAGCCGATTAGGTGACTTTTGGGAGGTTCGGGCTTGGCCGACGACGGCGGTGATGCGTCAGACCTGCTGGTAATATTCGGAATTACCGGTGATCTGGCCCGCAAGATGACCTTCCGCGCCCTGTACCGCCTGGAGAGCCGCAACTTGCTGGACTGCCCGATCCTGGGGGTGGCCAGTGACGACATGTCTATCGAAAAATTGGTCGAGCGGGCGCGGCAGGCCATCGCGGACGCCGGCGAAAAGATCGATGATGCGGTCTTCGACCGGCTGGCCGGCCGATTGTCTTATCTGCACGGCGACGTCACCAATGACAATCTTTACCGTTCGTTGGCCGACCGGATTGGTTCTGGCCATCATCCGTTCTTCTATCTGGAAATGCCGCCCGCATTGTTCGCGCCGATTGTCGAGAACCTCGCGAAAGTCGGGTTGCTGGAACACGCGCGCGTCGCGCTCGAAAAGCCGTTCGGCCACGATCTTGACTCGGCGTGCGAACTCAACGCCCGGCTGCGTGCCGTCCTCGACGAGGACCAGATCCTGCGGGTGGATCACTTCTTGGGCAAGCAGCCCGTCGTCGAAGTGGAGTACCTGCGGTTCGCGAATCTGGGCCTAGCCAAATTGTGGGACCGCGACAGCGTGTCCGAGATCCAGATCACCATGGCCGAGAACTTCGGCGTGGACGGTCGCGGCAGGTTCTACGATGCCGTGGGCACTTTGCGTGACGTCGTGCAAAACCATCTGCTGCAGGTGCTGGCCGTGGTGGCGATGGAACCTCCGGTCGGCCCGAGCGCCGACGATCTCGACGACAGGAGATCCGAGCTGTTCCGCGCCATGCCCGCGCTCGATCCGCAGCGTTGTGTGCGTGGCCAGTACCGCGGCTATACCGATGTCGCAGGCGTGGCAAAGGATTCCGAGACCGAGACGTATGTCGCGTTTCGGACCGAGATCGACAACTGGCGCTGGTCCGGCGTGCCGATCTTCTTGCGGGCCGGCAAGGCCATGACCGAGAGGGTCACCGAAGTTCGGTTGTTTCTGCGTCGCACTCCGAATTTGGCCTTTCTGCCCAACCGCCGATTGGCGGAGCCGAACCAGATCGTGTTGCGTATCGACCCCGATCCGGGGATGCGCCTGCAGTTGTCCGCCCTGCTCGGCGACTCCTGGCATGACATACATCTGGACTCCTCGTTCGCCGCGGACCTCGGCGAACCGGAGGTGCCCTACGAGCGCCTGCTGCATGCCGGGTTGACCGGCGATCGGCAGCTTTTCGCTCGAATAGATGGCATCGAGCAGACGTGGCGGATCGTCCAGCCACTGCTGGACCACCCCTGCGAGATCCACCAATACGACTATGGCTCTTGGGGGCCGGAGGCCGCGCAGTCGTTGCTGCGTGGGCATTTCGGTTGGCAAGAGCCGTGGTTGCCGCCCCCTAACCCGCACGAACAAAATTAAGGAGACGACGGAGATGCAGCTAGGAATGATCGGCCTGGGCCGGATGGGTAGCAACATCGTCCGACGCGTGACCGCGGCCGGACACGAATGTGTCGTGTACGACCACGACACGACCGTCGTCAAAGCCATGGACAGTGAGGACAGGACGACCGGGGTGTATTCGGTCGCCGAATTGGCCGAGAAACTGTCTACGCCGCGGATCGTCTGGGTGATGGTCCCGGCGGGCACGATCACCCAGACGGTGATCGAGGGGCTGGCCGACACACTCGAGCCCGGCGACATCGTGATCGACGGCGGCAACTCGTACTATCGAGACGACCTCAGGCATTCAAAGCTGTTGGCCGAAAAGGGAATTCACCTGATGGACTGCGGCACCAGCGGCGGCGTATGGGGCCGCGAGCGCGGCTACTGCCTGATGATCGGTGGCGACAAGAAGTCCTTTGCGCACGCCGAGCCGCTCTTCGCCACCATCGCACCGGGAGTGGGTACGGCGGAGCGCACCCCGGGCCGGTCCGGCGAGATCCAGCAGCCTGAGAAGGGCTACTTGTACTGCGGCCCGTCCGGGGCCGGCCACTTCGTCAAGATGGTGCACAACGGAATCGAATACGGGATGATGGCCTCGCTCGCCGAGGGACTGAACATCCTGCGCAACGCTGACATAGGCAAACGCATCCAAGAGGGCGATGCCGAGACCGCGCCGCTGTCGAGCCCGGAGTGTTACCAGTACGACTTCGATCTTGCGGACATCGCCGAGGTGTGGCGCCGGGGAAGTGTCGTCAGTTCCTGGCTGCTGGACCTGACTGCGATCGGGCTGCATCAATCTCCCGACCTGCACGAGTTCTCGGGGCGCGTCTCCGACTCCGGGGAGGGTCGGTGGACGGCCATCGCGGCAATCGACGAGGGAGTGCCGGCGCCGGTGTTGACGACCGCGCTGCAGTCCCGCTTCGCCTCGAGGAGCCTGGACGACTTCGCCAACAAGGCGCTGTCGGCGATGCGTAAGCAGTTCGGCGGGCACGCGGAGAAGCCAGCAAACTAAACGCGGTCGGCCGTCAGCGCTTAACGAACGCCACCACCGCATCGCTGAAGGCGTCGTTGTCGTCGCCGGCCGCGGTGTGCCCCGCGTTGGACAGTTCGACGAACTCCGCGCGGGGCACCGTGGCTAGGAAGTGCTTGACGCCTTCGGGGCTGACCACGTCGGAGAGCTTTCCGCGAATCAAGAGGACCGGGATCGTCAGGTTCTTGGCGGCTTGCTCGAAAGTCTCGGTGCGCAGTTCGGGGTCGTCCCCGGGCTTGGTCATGAAGGCGGGATCCCAATGCCAATGCCAGCGCCCGTCGCGCAGCCGCAGGTTCTTTTTCAGCCCCTCCGGGCTGCGTGGCTTGGGCCGATGCGGTAAGTACGCGGCGACGGCGTCGGCGGCGTCGTCCAGGGTTTCAAAACCCTCGATGTTGCCGAGCATGAAATCGCGGATGCGCGCGCTACCGCCCTTCTCGAATCGCGGCACCACATCTACGAGCACCAATCGGGTCACCTTTACCGGGCCGGCTCGGTTTGCCGCGAGGATGCCGGTCAGCCCGCCCATGCTCGCGCCGATCAGCACCACCGGTTTGCCGATGGCATCGATGAGGCGCATCACGTCGCCGGTCAGCGTCTCGATGGCATAGTTCGCGTCGGGCGCGCGGTCACTGTCGCCGTGTCCGCGGCTGTCGAGCGCGACCACGTGGTAGCCCTCGTCGGCCAGGATCTGACTGGTGCTTTTCCAGGAGAACCGGTTCTGCCCCCCGCCGTGCAGCATCAGGATTGTCGGCCGTGCGGGCGCGGCGGCTTCGCGGTTCCATTCGTCGGCGACGAGGGTGATGCCGTCGACACCGGAAAACTCGACCGTCGTGGGGTTGCTGCTCACGGTGCTCATCGTCCTGACGTTACCCAGGTGGCTTCAGCACCCGCACGCGCGTGTCCGGTGGACCGGATTGCGGTGGGTCCGGCGTTCTAGAACCGGAGAGCACCCGAGACGATGGCCGCGAGGTTACTACTGGCCCGCGCTTACGCCGCGCTGGGCCAAACCGGCGAGGCCGAACGGGTGCTGCCGCCGCCCAGGCGGTGCCGCTGCACCACCGCACGGGCGAGTGTCCCCACATGCCATCTAAATCGGATAATTCTGACTCAGTGACACATGTCAGCCCAAGCGTTGAGCCCCGACGTTACTGTCCCGGGAAAGTTCCGGGAGCGCAGGCTATCAGTGCCGATGACGTTTCACCGCCGGCGGTGGCGGCAACAGGTATCGCGCCTTCGTCGGATAGTGACGTCAAGCGTGCGGATGCTGAGCAGGAAGGTGCGGCTCCGAGCAGGAGCGGTTGGTTCGCACTGTTGGCGCGGCTTGCGACACCCTCGCATGATCGGTGCCGGCAATGCCCGCAGCATCCCGGCCGTCTACATTCCGACTACCTCGCGAGCTCCCGCATGGCCCGCGAGATGAGGCGGCTTTGAGATCGGTCGGTCTTAGCTATACGGTCATGCGCGCTCCGCCGTCATGTCCATCTCGATCCAGCCCTGGCACGGGCCGCTAAAGATGTCGGTGTGCATGACGCCGGCAAGTGTTCCGTTGGCTTCGGGCGTGTAGCGCACATTGGATCGGGCCGGACTCCATTGGATCGTGGTGTCGGGCATCATGCAGTCCCATTGAAAATCGCTGACCTGCGTCCAGGACGACCCGTCCCAGGTGAATTGCACCGGTTGCGGAACCGTCGGATTGCTCGGCGGAGGGCCGCTGACGATCGTGGCGACGCATTTTCCGCTCGTACAGCTTGATCGGAATCCGTAAATCTCGGTGTGCTGGCCCTCGGGATCACCTACCGCCATGCTCGTCCCGGCCTTCGGACCAACCATGAACGTGATCGCGTACTGGCCGTTCCAGGACGGAGTGTCGGCGACGGCAGTTGAGGGAAGCGACAGCGCGATCGTGAGCGGCGCGGCGCACAAACCGACGAGACTGCTCAGAGGGCCTGGGGCCATCGGTTTCTCCTCTCGGCCGCAACGGCTTTGGAACTAGCTATACGCTAATGCCGACTGACGTTGCCAGCGGGGCGGGCAGTCATGCGGACCAAGATCGTGGCGCCGCGCCGGCGGTCGCGGGGACTCCAGATTCGCACACGTTAACTTAGTTCGTGCGGGCGCCGGCGTCTGCCGGGCAGGAGCCCGCCGAACAGCAGGGAGCATGGCGGATGACCGAACCACGCTGGATCGACGTTCCCGGATCCGCTGTGGACATCAGGGCCCTGACCTGGGGTCCGCCCGATGCACCGATCGCGCTGTGTCTGCATGGCTTCCCCGACACCGCCTACAGCTGGCGCAAGATCGCGCCCCGGCTGGTCGAATCGGGCTGGCGGGTCGTCGCCCCGTTCATGCGCGGATACGCGCCGTCGTCGATTCCGGCAGACGGCAGTTATCACATCGGTGCGGTGATGGACGACGCCCTGCGAGTGCGTACGGCCGCCGGTGGCACGGAACGCGACGTGGTGATCGGCCACGACTGGGGTGCGCTGGCCGCCACCGGCCTGGCCGCAATGGCTGACAGCCCATTCGCCAAGGCGGTGATGATGTCGGTGCCGCCGCCGGCGGCATTTCGTCCGCCGGGCGGTCCGGCCGACCGCGGCCGACTGATCCGTCAGCTACCGCACCAGTTGCTGCGCAGTTGGTACATCATGTACTTCCAATTGCCCTGGTTCCCTGAACGTTCCGCTTCCTGGATAGTGCCGCGGCTATGGCGGCGGTGGTCGCCGGGATACCGCGCGGACGAGGATTTACTTCACGTCGACGCGGCGATCGGGACGCCGCAGAGTTGGCGCGCGGCGCTGGGGACGTACCGGGCCACGATCCGCAACACCCGGCCGCCGGCGCGGTATGCCGAGTTGAACCGGCTCTGGACCGAGGCCCCCATTGTGCCGAGCCAGTATCTCCACGGCCGCGACGACGGATGCATGACATCGGCCCTCGCTCATTGGGCGGAAAAGGTATTGCCCGCCGGCAGCGAGGCCGTCATCGTCGAACGCGCCGGGCATTTCCTGCAGCTTGAACAGCCGGAAAAGGTCGCCGATCTGGTGCTTGGGTTCGTCGGCTCAGCCGGTTGAGGTTGTGACGGCGCACCGGATGGCGGCCGTCGACGCCCAGTTCTACTGGACGTCGGCCAAAGTTCCCAGCGACGAGTTCCTGCTTTACGCATTCGACGGTGCACCCGCAGACCTGGAGCAGGCCATTGAGCAGGTCTGTCGCCGGGCTCGCGCGTGCCCGGCCTTGACGATGCGGGTCGAAGATGGAAATGCCCTGACCTATCCGCGGTGGGTGCCCGCGGCCGTCGGCTCCGAGAACGTGGTCTGCCACGATCTGGCCGATCAGAGCTGGGACGGTTGTCTGGCGGCGTTGGTCGGCCTCGGCGGCGACCAGCTGGACCTTCGCCGAATGGCCTGGCGACTGCACGTATTCACCCCGGTGCTTGGCATTCCGGGCGTAGGCGGGCCGGGCGCGGTCGCGGTCTTGCAGCTGGCGCATGCACTGGCAGACGGCGTACGCGCTACGGCGATGGCGGCCTGGCTGTTCGGCAGGGCGGTCCCGGTGCCTGAGGTGAAGCCGCCGCGAGTGGGCTTTTTGCCGTGGCGAAGTATCGACGCGGCCCGTACCCACCGCCGGCTGGTTCGCGACACTCGGGCCGGATTGCTGACCCCCGGGGTCGGGTTGCGGCCTCCACTGTCCATCAACGACGGAACGGGCGGCACCCGCTCGATGCGCTCGTTGGTGCGGCAGCGTTCGGAGCTGCGTGGTACGACGGTGACGATCGCGGTGCTGGCCGCCGTGTCTGAGGCATTGCCCCGACTGCTCGGGGATGCGGCCGACTCCCTGGCCGCCGAGGTGCCGATGGCTAAATTTGGTGTAGCACAAGGGAACAACCATTTCGGCAATATCACCGTCGGGCTCTATCCCGATCTCGGCCGCGAAGTACGGATCGAGCGGATCGCAGCCGACCTGGCCAACGGGCGCCGCCGTTTCGAGCATCCGGCTACGGCTTCTGCCGACCGGGCCTTCGCTTCGGTGCCCGCGCCGCTGCTGCGTTGGGGTATCTCAAAGTTCGACCCGGATGCCCGGCCGGCCCAGGTCGCCGGCAACACCGTGGTGTCCAGCATCTACACCGGAGCTGCCGATCTGAGCTTCGGGAACGCCGGGGTGGTGCTGGCGGCCGTCCACGCGAACCTGTCGCCGTTGATGGGACTGACTCACGGGGTGCACGGCATCGGCGAGACGGTCGCGATCATCATCTATGCCGCCGAGTCGGCGTTTACCGACCTGGATGCGGACATCGACGACTACGTGCAGTTCTTGGACGCGGCGCTGTGAGCAGTTACTCCGCGTCACCGGATCTGGCGGCTTGCTCGCGGGTCAACCCACTGGCAAGGATCAGCTCTTCGTGCAGTTCGAACCAGACGGTGTGGTACGAGTCGACGAGCGGCTTCGTCAGCCAGGCGACGTCGCCGGCCTCGACTTTATCCAGCGCCGCACGCAGCTTGGCTCGATAGCGGTCCAACCGCGGCAGCTGTGCCGCGGCGGCCGCGATGATCGGCAGCACCCGAGCGTGCACGCCCTCCATGCGGGTCAATACCGGGGTGTCGCGGTTGAGTTGCCAGTCCGTCACCAGGGCCTTGAAATCGGCGTTCACGGAATGGAAGTCGTCGTAGGCGGCGGCCAGCGCGGCCGAGTCGATTCCCGCGCGCTCCTCGGTGAGCAATTCGTTGAGCCTGGCCCGGCCGCTGGGGCTGATCCGCAACGTCGTGCCGTCGATCAGCAAGCCCGAATCGACCAGCTGCTCGACGGTGTCCGTGGCGTCTTCGGCCAATGTTGCGGCCAGGGCGTCGGGACTCACCCGGCCTTTGAGGCGGACCGCCTGCAACACGGTCAATTCGCTCACAGCGCCGCCAGCCGCAGGGCGGTCAGCATGATCATCAGTGGCGTGGCCGAAACCACATCCGTCAGCCCGGCGTCCATCGCCGCGCGCACCGCGGCGTCGGACGCGTCATCCAGCTTGGGATGCTCGCCGGTGGTGTGTGCGCGCAGTGGGCTGATCGGTCTCGCGATGTCGGCCAGTTCGCGCAGCTCCGGCGTATCGTCCTCCGACCACGCCGTCAGGGCCAGATTGCCTTCGCGCACTTCGCCTTCGTAGCCGTCGACGGTGATCTGCCTGCCGGCCAGCGAAGCGGCGACTCCAGGGCCGCAGCCCACTACGGCCACCCGGCCGAGCCCACGGCTGACCACTGCGGCGTGGCTGGTGGCGCCGCCCACCTCGGTGACAATGCCTTGCGCGGCAAGCATGCCCGAGACGTCCTCGGGCCTGGTGTGGTCGCGGACCAGGATGACCTGCTCGCCGTGGTCGGCGGCCTCCAGCGCCTCGTCCACATCGGTGTATGCCTTACCCGATACCACGCCGGGACAGGCTGGCATGCCCTTCGCCAAAAGTGCTGCAGCCAAACGTATTTCCGGCTGGAGCGCTGGCAACAACAGAGTCTCGACGTGCGCCCGGGTGACCCGGCGCAGCGTCTCGGCGTCGTCGATGAGCCCCTCGTGGCGCAGCTGTAGCGCCAGTCGCGCCGCCGCCTGGGCTGAGCGTTCTGCCGCCCGCGTCTGCAGCAGCCACAACTTGCCGCCCTCGACGGTGAACTCGATCTCTTGGACGTCGGAACCCAGCCGCTCCAGCCTGCGCGCGGCGTCCATCAGCTCGTCGTAGACGGCCGGTTGCTCGCTGCGCAGCGCCGTGATCGGTTCGACGTCGATTACGCCGGAGACCACCTCGTCGCCCTGGCCACCCCGCAACCATTCGCCGAACGGCTCGTTGGCGCCGGTAATCGGGTTGCGGGAAAACAAAGCTCCGGAACCGGAGTTGGCGTCGCGGTTGCCGAACACCATGGCCTGCACGACCACCGCGGTGCTGCCCCGATCGTCGGGGCTTTGGTTGAGGCCCCAGTGGGCACGGTAGGCAACCGCGCGGGGCGAGTTCCACGAAGCGAACACGGCCTCGATGGCTGCTCGCAACTGCGCGTAGGGGTCGGCGGGTACCGAGTCCGGACCAGTCCCCACGATGCGTTGATAGATGCGGTTGAACCGCCGCCGGGTGTCGCTGGCGAACTCTGCGTTCGTGGCCGAAGCCAGCGCCCGTTCGACGACATCGTTCATGCCCAAGTCCAGGACGGTATCCATCATCCCGGGCATGGAATGGGTGGCTCCCGAGCGCACGCTGACCAGCAGTGGATGCGGGCCCCGGCCGAACGTGCGCGAGGTTTCCGCCTCCAGCCGGCTCATTCCGGCGAGCACGTCGTCCCAGATTGCGGTGATGGACGGCTCGGGGTCGGCGAGGTATCGAACGCCGACCTCGGTGGTGATGCAGAAGGCGGGTGGCACCGGCAGTCCGTGGCGGCGCATGGTGTCGACGCCGTGGCCTTTGCTGCCCAGGATCTCCCGCGGACGATTCGCGCCGCCGTCCAGCAACACCACGTTGCCTCCGGTGGATGCGATACGAGCCGTGGTGCACCCCCTCCTGATTCAGCTACTTTTCGGGCATACGCGCGAACGCCGCTATGTTCCCACACAGATCACCGGACACAGTGGGTCGCCGCTTCTGTTATCCCACGCTTCCGATGATCTAGGTTTGCACGTATGAATCCCTATGACCCTTCCGATGTTGGGATATTGATCCTGCGGCTGGTGTTGGGCGTGACAATGGCCGCCCACGGTTACAACAAGTTCTTCGGCGGTGGCCGGATACCGGGCACCGCGCGGTGGTTCGAGAGTATCGGCATGAAGCCCGGTAAATTTCACGCCACCGTGGCCGCCACCACTGAGATGTCTGCCGGGCTCGGGCTTGCGGCAGGGCTGCTGACACCGATTCCCGCGGCGGGTTTTGTGTCGCTGATGCTGGTTGCGGCGTGGACCGTGCACCGGCACAACGGCTTCTTTATCGTCAAGGAGGGCTGGGAATACAACCTGGTGCTGGCGACCAGCGCCGTCGCGGTGGCGACGCTCGGGGCCGGGAGGCTCAGCCTGGACTGGGCGATTTTCGGGCACAACTGGATGGCCGGCTGGCCGGGTCTGTTGCTCTCGCTGGGCCTTGGCCTCGCCGGGGCCTTCGGCCAGCTGCTGATCTTCTACCGGCCGCCGGTAAAGCAAGTCGGCTAAGACTCTTCGCCTTCGTCTTCTTCCGCCAGGAGTTTCTCGGGGTGGTGGAAAGTGTTGATGCGGGGTTGCCCGTAATCGAGATGCGGTGGCGGGATCCATTCCGTGTCGCCGTTGGCCCGTTTTCGGGTGGTCCAGCCTTGTTCCATCAATTTGTGGTTGGGTGCGCAGGTAAGGGCCAGTTTGTTGATGTCGGTGCGATGGGTTGTCGCCCACTCGTCGATGTGGTGCACCTCGCACCAGTAGCCAGGGACATCGCAGCCCGGTGCTGTGCACCCACGGTCTTTTGCGTAGAGCACGATTCGCTGGCCCGGTGAGGCGAGCCGTTTGGTGTGGTACAGCGCAACGGGTTTGGCGTTATCGAAGATGGCCAGATAGTGGTGCGCGTGCCGGGCCATTCGGATCACGTCGCTCATGGGGAGTCGGGTGCCGCCACCGGTTAGGCCGTGACCGGTGACGGACTCGAGGTCCTTGAGGGTGGTGGTCACGATGATCGTTGCGGGCAGACCGTTGTGTTGCCCGAGTTTTCCTGACGCCAGGATCGCGCGGAGGGCTGCGTTGAGGGCATCGTGGTTGCGTTGGGCCTGGCTGCGCATGTCGCTTCTGGCGGCGTCCTCGGGCGGTGTCCCGTCGACGGTGGGTGTGTCGTCGTCGGGGTTGCATAGGCCCGGAGCGGCCAGTTTGGCCAGCACCGCCTCGATGCTGGCGCGGACCTCGGGGGTGATGAGACCGCTGAGCTTGGACATGCCGTCGGAATCTTGGTTCCCCAAGGTCAGCCCGCGGCGGCGGGCGCGGTCCTCGTCCGTGTAGTTGCCGTCTGGGTTGAGGTATCCGTCGAGCTGTCGGGCGACGTCGGCGAGCTGGTCCGGTCGAGCCTGGGTGGCCAGCCCGGCCAGTTGCTGTTCGGCGCATTCTCGGGTCCCGAGGTCCACGGCGCGGGGTAGCTGGTGGAGGAACTGCCGGATCACCGCCACGTGGGCGGGGCCGATCTTGCCGTCCCGCTGTGCGGCCGCGGTCGCGGTCAGCAATGGCGGCAGCGCTTCGCCGGTCAGTGCGCGCCGCGGGCCAAGATCGGCGGCCTCCGCGACCCGTCGGGCGGCGTCACCTCGGGTGATGCGTAGCCGGTCGGCCAGCGCGTGGGCCAGCCTGCCGCCCAGCTCTGCGGGTGTGGCCTGCTCGGCGAGCTGATTGACCAATTCATGCCCCGGGACCCGCAACCTTCGAGTCTCTTGCTCGAGCCGATCCAGCAAAGCCAGCCGCTCCGGGGTGGTCAACGCGTCGTAGCGGTGCCCGACGATCCTGGACACCGCGCCGTGCAGCGCGTCGTAGTCCTCCTGGACCTGCTCGCGGGTACTCGAACGCATGTTCGAATTATATCCCGGCACACCGACATTGATCTTGATAAAGCGGCCCGGCTACACGTGCGCCGTTGACTAGCTCGCGGGATCTCCCAGGCAGTGGTCCTGGCCTGGCTGCAGCGTTCCGCCACCGGAGTTGGCTATTGCCGCCGCCTCCGCTTCACCGCTGGTCGGGCCCCAGCCTCCGAAATATCTGGTGTGCGCAGGGGCCAAAGCGAGCGCCATGCACCCGCCGGGCCCGCTGGCCAGCAGGCGACAGTCGCTGATTGTCGCGCGACACGCCTTCATCGCCGCCTGCTCGGCAGCGGTTTGGCTGGCTGATCCGGTGTTGGCGATCGAGATATGCCCGGTGGAATCCGACATCACCATGGCGATCCAGTTGTTGTCGGCGTGCGCGACCGGCGTCGCTGCGAATGCCGCGCCGACCGCGATCGCTACGGTTGCCAGTTTTTTCATCGGCTTCCGACCTTATTACAAGGCGCAACCGCGCGCGACCGGACTGACGTCGCCTCAGCCGACCGATGCGGCTTCGCGTGTGATCACCTCGGCCGCGGCGCGCTCGCCAGAGCGGACCGCACCGTCGACCCACCCGCACATGATGGCCGAGCTCTCGGTCCCGGCCCAATGCACCCGCCCGCAGGGCTCACGCAGGGTGTAGCCGAATTGGGTCAGCACACCTGGTGGGGCGTGGCTGATCATCCCGCCGCCGGAGTATCGCTCGGTGGTCCAGTTCTGCTCGTGGAATTCCAGCGGTGCGCTGGCCTTGCTCCCGAACCTGTCCACGAGTTCGGCAACGACCGCCGCTTGACGTCCCGCCTCGTCGAGTTGACCGAGCCGGCGCGCTTCGACTCCCTCGGTGATCACACACATGACCCCCGGGTCTCCGGTGTCCGTGCAGGCATCGATGGTCAGCGTGGCCAGGGATCCCGGTGCGGCTGACTGGCCGGATAGGCCTGCGGCGCGCCAGAACGGCTCGTCGTAGACGACCGAGATCTTGAAGACCGCGCCGCCGGGCATGCGTTGGTGCAGAAATGCCCGATCCACCGGCAACGTCGGCTCGTAGATGATCGAGCTGGCGATTGCCAGCGGAATCGCCACGATCACCCGTCGGGCGTGCACCGTCAAATCGTCCGCTTGAACCGTGACGCCGTCGGCATCCTGACTGATCTGGCGGACCGGCTGGGACAGCTGTAGCGCGTCTCCTAAGGCGGCCGCCATTGGACGGTAGATGGCTCCCATCCCACCAACCGGGCGAGCATCCTGCGAACCGCCTTTGCCCGAGATGACAAAGGTGGGGCCACCGGCTGACGCCATCTGCAGGAGCATCCATAGCACGGAAACCTCGGATGCTGCCGAGGTGTAGGGCCCGGCCAGTGCCATCTCCAGCATCTCGCTGGCCTGCTTGGACATGGAGTTCTTTTCGATCCATTCCGCCACGCTGATCCGATCCCACTCGGTGGCTTCCCTTGCCTCCCAAGGAGCTTCGATCGGTATCGATTTGCACATCTTCTCCACCGCGTGCAAGCCAAGACCAAGGTTGGTGACCGCCCACGGGCTCATGCTCCACGGGATGGTGCCGCCGTAACGGTGCTTCTTGCCCCCGACGATCATCATCGCGTCGCCGTCGTTGTGCTGCTTGTATTCGGGCACGCCGAACTCGTCCATCAGCGCGTAAATCCGGTCCTGGCCCGGCCCCACCCAGGCGCCGCCGCGATCGACCCAGCTACCGTCGTCTCGAGCTACGGTGAACGTGCGGCCGCCGACTCTGTCTCGAGCCTCCAACAAGGCCACTGAGCGACCGGCTTGTTGCAACCGCAGCGCGGATGTCAGACCCGCGAATCCCGCACCGACCACGCAGTAATCGACATCTGCCACGATCCGCTCCTAGGCCGCCTTCGTACCTCAGCAGCAAACTACACCGATCACACCATCGGCAGTCGAATTCCAGTGGAATTCGGGGAGTTCAACCGGATTGCCCAGGGGGAGAAAGGGCAATCGGTTGCGGGGGCGTCCGACGTCCCGGGTAGACCACCGTTCGTTTCGGGTGAAATACCTTGGCCGACGGTCATTTCGAGATATTTCCCGTCTTGCCGGCGCGGACCAAGAGTTAGCACTTCCGCCGTCGGCGACAAACACGCCGGCAATGAATTCGTGGCCGAGCCTGAGCGCGCGGGCCCGCAGCGGGTCCTAGGGTATGGACCATGGGATTTCTGAAGCCCGAACTGCCACAGATCGACCTCGCCGAGTGGAGTAAGGGCACGCGCAGCGAAAAGATCCGCCCGATGGCCAAACACTGGGCCGAGGTGGGCTTCGGCACTCCGGTGGTGATGCACCTGTTTTACGTGGTGAAAATCCTGCTGTACATCCTGGGCGCGTGGCTGTTGGCCGTATTGACGACCAGAGGCATCGACGGGCTCGCGTATGCCACGTCCTGGTACGCGGAGCCGATCGTGTTTCAGAAGGTCGTGCTGTACACCATGCTGTTCGAGGTGATCGGTTTGGGCTGCGGCTTCGGGCCATTGAACAACCGGTTCTTCCCACCCATCGGTTCGATCCTGTACTGGATGCGGCCCGACACCATCCGGTTGCCACCGTGGCCGAATCGCGTCCCGATGACCAAGGGCACCGGCCGCACCCTGCTGGATGTCGCGCTGTACGCGGCGCTATTGGCGACGACGTTCGGGACACTGTTTGCGGACGGCACCGGCCCGGTGCCGGCGCTGGGCACACACATCGGGCTGCTGCCCCAGTGGCGGGTGGCGCTGATCCTGGTACTACTCGGGGTTTTGGGATTGCGGGACAAGGTGATATTTCTGGCCGCCCGCGGCGAGGTCTACGCGACGCTGACGGTGACGTTCCTGTTCGGCGGTGTCGACATGATCGTCGCCGCCAAGTTGGTGTTCCTAGTGATCTGGATGGGTGCGGCCACCTCGAAGCTCAACAAGCACTTCCCGTTCGTGATGTCGACGATGATGTCCAACAGCCCGGTGTTCCGGCCACGCTTTATCAAACGGTTGTTCTTCGAGAAGTTCCCGGACGACCTGCGGCCCGGACGTCTATCGCGGATCTTCGCCCATGTGAGCACGTTCGTAGAGATGTGCGTGCCCATCGCGTTGTTCTTCTCGCACGGAGGCTGGCCCACCGCGGTGGCCGCGACGATCATGGTGATCTTCCATCTCGGGATCCTGACGGCCATCCCGATGGGGGTGCCGCTGGAGTGGAACGTCTTCATGATCTTCGGCGTGCTGGCGCTGTTCGTCGGCCATGCCCACCAGGGTCTGGGTAATTTGAAAAGCCCTGTGCCGGTGGCGATTTTCATCGCCTTTATCGCCGGAATCGTCATCGCGGGCAACCTGTTCCCGCGCAAGATCTCGTTTCTGCCGGCCATGCGTTATTACGCCGGCAACTGGGACACCACGCTGTGGTGCATCAAGCCGTCGGCGGAAAAGAAGATCAAGCACAACATCGTCTCGGTAGCCAGCATGCCGGAGGCCCAGCTCGCACGGTATTTCGGCGAGGAGCAAGCGCAGACCGGGATGTACCTCGGATATGCGTTCCGCGCCATGAACACTCACGGCCGAGCGCTGTTCACCCTGGCGCATCGGGCGATGGCCGGCCAGAACGAGGACGACTATGTGCTCACTGACGGAGAGCGGCTCTGCAGCACTGCCATCGGCTGGAATTTCGGCGACGGCCATATGCACAACGAGCAACTGATCACCGCGATGCAGCGGCGCTGCCGGTTCGAGCCCGGTGAGGTGCGCGTGGTGCTACTCGATGCGCAGCCGATCCACCGGCAGACGCAGGCCTATCGGCTGGTTGATGCCGCCACCGGCGAGTTCGAGCATGGGCTGGTCAAGGTTGCCGACATGGTGACCCGGCAGCCCTGGGCCGACGACGTGCCGGTCGAAGTGCTGTCGGACGGGGGGCACCTCCCGCTTGTAGGTGACACGCCAGAGTGACTGGCCGGGCGGTCAAGAATCGGGCCATTCAGCGCCCCTGACTTGGCTACACTCACCGTGCATTTCCTGACTCGAAGCGGTGAGCGGAGCCAATGATGTCGTCGTATGTAATCGCAAACCCGGGATCGCTCGCGGCCGGGGCCGCCAACCTTAGTGGCATCGGATCGGCGATTGGACAGGCCAACGCTGCGGCGGCGGCCGCGACGACTGAGTTATTGCCGGCGGCAGGCGATGAGATCTCGGCGGCTATCGCGAAGCTTTTCAGCAGCTACGCCCAGGAGTACCACGCGCTCGGCGCGCAGGCCGCGCTGTATCACGACCAGTTTGTGCGGTCGCTGACCGCGGGTGCGGGAGCGTATGCGGTCGCCGAGGCCGCCAACGCGTCACCTCTGCAGACCCTGGCGCAGGTCGTGCTTGGCGTGATCAATGCGCCCACCGAGCTGCTCGTGGGCCGTCCGTTGATCGGCAATGGCACCAACGCGGCTGCCGGGAGTGGGGCGTCGGGTGGTGCCGGGGGCATCTTGATCGGCAACGGCGGCAATGGCGGGTCCGGCGCGACCGGCAAAGCCGGTGGCGCAGGTGGCAGCGCGGGCTTCTTCGGCAACGGCGGCCATGGCGGCGCCGGTGGTGCCGGCGCCGCGGGCCACAACGGCGGCAATGGCGGCGCGGGCGGTGCCGGTGGACTGCTGGCAGGCAGCGGTGGGGCCGGTGGGGCCGGCGGGGCCGGCGGGGCAGGCGCAACCGGAATGCTCGGCGGCAATGGCGGTGCAGGTGGTGCCGGGGGCCGCGGCACGGCGCTCATTGGTGGGGCTGGCGGGGCCGGCGGGACTGGTGGGGCAGGCGGTGCCGGCGGTAGCGGCGCAGCGGGTAACCCCAACGGCGGAACGGGCAATAACGGAATGGCCGGCGGTAACGGCGGGGCGGGCGGTGCCGGCGGCGCCGACTTCGCGTTGGCGTTCGGGTCCGGCGGGGCCGGCGCGAACGGCGGTGCCGGCGGCCTCGGCGGTGGTGGCGGATTGGGCGGTGCCGACGCTGTCGGCACTGTCGGTGGCAATGGGGGTGGAGGCGCGGCCGGCGGTAATGGCGGGGCCGCGGGCGCTGGCGGGCAGGCATTGCTCGGGACTTCCGGCCACGCGGGCGCGGGCGGGGTGGGTGGCCAAGGCGGAACCGGTGGAGACGGCAATCAAGGGGCAGACAGCGCCACCGCCGGCCTCACCGGGTACGCGGGTGGCGTCGGCGGTATCGGTGGCCAGGGTGGCCAGGGTGGTGCGGGTAACGGCGGCACCAACGGCAACGGCGGCGCAGGCGGCACCGGCGGAACGGGCGGCCAGGCGGGCATGGGCTATACCGACGACGGGGCCGACGATGCCACCGCCGGCGGCACCGGGGGTGCCGGCGGTAACGGGGGTCTCGGGGGAGCGGCGGGCAGCGGGGGCACCGGCGGCACGACCGGTGCCGCTGGCACCGGCGGCGACGGTGGCACCGGTGGCATCGGCGGAACGGCCGCGCCTGGTCACACGGCCGGTACCGGCGGCAATGGCGGGACGGCTGGCACTGGAGGTCAGGGCGCCGCCGCGACTGTCGGTCATGCGGCTGGGACCGGCGGCGCCGGCGGCACCGGTGGCGTGGGTGGCCAGGGCGGTAACGGCAACGGCCTCTACGACGGTGACGGCGGCCAGGGTGGCCAGGGCGGCCAGGGCGGCCAGGGCGGCGCCGGGTACGCCGACGACGGCAGCAACGACGCCACCGCCGGCGGCACCGGCGGCACTGGCGGCGCCGCCGGCACCGGCGGATTGGCGGGAGGCGTCGGAGGAACCGCAGGCAGTGTGGGCACCGGCGGAACGGGCGGCACGGGCGGCATCGGTGGGGCCGGTGCCGCGGGCGCCGCCGCGACCGCCGGCCATGCCGGCAGCACTGGCGACTTCGGCGCCGCGGGTGGGCAGGGCGGCCAAGGTGGCGCCAGCAACGGGGGCACGAACGGTGACGGGGGCGTCGGGGGCATAGGCGGTGCCGGTGGTCACGGTGGCGCTGGCTTCACGGCGACCGCCAGCAACGCCGCCACCGCCGGTGGTGCCGGCGGCAACGGTGGTGCCGCCGGTCTGGGCGGCGCGGTGGGTACCGGTGGGACCGGAGGCAGTGCGGGCAGCGCGGGCACGGGTGGCGGCGGTGGCATGGGCGGTGACGGTGGCGCGGGCGCTGCCGGCGCCGCTGCGACCGCCGGCCGTACCGGCAGCACTGGCGGAGCGGGTGCGGTCGGAGGCGCCGGTGGCCAGGGTGGCGTAAGTAATGGCGGCACCAGCGGCAATGGCGGCGCCGGTGGCGCCGGCGGCTTGGGCGGCGTCGGTGGTGCCGGCTTCACCGGCGCCGGCAGCATTGCCGCGACGGCCGGCGGTCAGGGTGGCGCGGGCGGTAATGGTGGCGCCGGCGGAGCGGTCGGCGCCGGCGGGACCGGCGGCATCGTGGGCAATGGCGGCAATGCGGGTGGCGGTGGGGCCGGTGGCGGCGGGGGTGCGGGTGCCGCGGCGACGGCCGGCAACGCTGGCGGCGCGGCCGGTGCCGGTGGCAACGGTGGTCTGGGTGGTGTGGGCGGCAGTGCGGGTGGTGCCGCCGGCACCAGCGGTAACGGTGGCGCGGGTGGCGGCGGTGGTGTTGGTGGCGTCGGTGGTGCCGGCTTCAAGGGCGTTGGCAGCATTGCCGCGACGGCAGGCGGTCAGGGTGGCGCCGGCGGTAGCGGTGGCAACGCTGGAGCGGCTGGTGTGGTCGGCACCGGCGGCATCGTGGGCAATGGCGGCAATGCGGGTGGCGGTGGGGCCGGTGGCGCCGGGGGTGCGGGCGCCGCGGCGACGGCCGGCAACGCTGGCGGTGCGGCCGGTGCCGGTGGCAACGGTGGTCTGGGTGGTGTGGGCGGCAGTGCGGGTGGTGCCGCCGGCACCAGCGGTAACGGTGGCGCGGGTGGCGCCGGCGGCGCTGGTGGTCAGGGTGGCGCGGGCTTCAACGGCGTTGGTAGCACCGCGGCCACGGCCGGTGGCCAGGGTGGTGGCGGCGGTAACGGTGGCAACGCCGGCACGGCCGGCTCCGTCGGCAGCGGCGGGACGGTCGGCAATGGCGGCAATGCGGGCGGCGGTGGGGCCGGTGGCGCCGGGGGTGCGGGCGCCGCGGCGACGGTCGGTAAAGCTGGCGGTGCGGCCGGTGCCGGTGGCGATGGTGGTGCCGGTGGGGTGGGCGGCACCACTGGTGCCAGCGGGACGAGCGGTGGCGGCGGCACGGGCGGTGCCGGTGGCGCTGGCGGCGCCGGAGGCGTTGGCTTCAAGGGCGCCGGCAGCACCGCCGCGACCGCCGGTGGCCAGGGCGGCGCAGGCGGTAATGGTGGCGATGCCGGTGCGGCCGGGTCCGTCACCGCCGGCCAGACGATGGGCACGGGCGGCAACGCCGGCGCCGGCGGGGCCGGCGGCTCGGGCGGTCAAGGCGGCGCAACCACCCAAACCACCGGTTCGGCCGGCAACGGCGGCGCGGGCGGCGCGGGCGGCCAGGGCGGCCAGGGTGCGACCGGGAAGGCCAGCAGCGTCGCCTCCTCCGGGGGTGCTGGCGGTCAGGGCGGTCAGGGCGGTGCCGCCGGCACGGCAGTCAGCGGCGCAACCAACGGCAGCGGTGGCGCAGGTGGCCATGGCGGCGGCGGCGGCCAGGGCGGCGCCGGCTTCGCCGATGACGGCAGCAACGACGCGGGCAGCGGCGGCCAAGGCGGCCAAGGCGGCGGCGGCGGCGTGGCCGGGGCAGCCGGCACGGGCGGCACCGGCGGCGCCGCGGGCGCTGCGGGCGTCGGCGGTAACGGCGGTATCGGTGGCACCGGCGGGGCGGCCACCGAAAGTGGTGACACGGCTGGAGCAGGCGGTCAAGGCGGCGTCGGCGGGGCCGGTGCTCAGGGTTCCGCCGCGACCAAGGGCAATGTCGGTGGCACCGGCGCGGCCGGCGGCGCGGGTGGCCAGGGCGGTCTGGGTGGCGCCGGTAATGGCGGCACCGACGGAAACGGCGGCGTCGGCGGCACCGGAGGGGCCGGTGGCCAGGGCGGCGCCGGCTACGCCGACGACGGCAGCAACGACGCGACCGCGGGCGGCAACGGCGGCGCGGGTGGGGCCGCTGGTGTCGGCGGCGTGGCCGGCGGCAACAGCGCCGTTGCGGGCGCCGCAGGCACCGGGGGTGTGGGTGGCCAGGGTGGTACCGGTGGGGCGGGCGCCCAAGGTTCGACCGGCGTGGTTCATCAAACCGGCGGCGCCGGCGGCCTCGGTGCCGCCGGTGGCCAGGGCGGTCTGGGTGGTGCCGCCGGTAATGGCGGCACCAACGGAAACGGCGGAATCGGTGGTAGTGGCGGGGCCGGTGGCCAGGGCGGCACCGGCTACGCCGACGATGGCACCGGCGACGCCACCGCGGGCGGAACCGGCGGTATCGGCGGCAACGCCGGCGCCGGCGGGCAGGCGGGCAGCGGTGGTAGCGGCGGCGTCGCGGGCGTCGCGGGTGCGGGCGGGGCCGGTGGCCAGGGCGGCACCGGCGGGGCGGGCGCCCAAGGTGCCGCATCGCAAACGGCCGGCGTCAACGGGAGCATTGGCGGCGCTGGCGCCGGCGGCGGCGCCGGCGGCCGGGGTGGCACCAGCAGCGGGGGCACCAACGGGAGCGGCGGCGCAGGGGGCATCGGCGGGGCGGGCGGCCAGGGCGGCACCGGATTCGCCGGCGGCAGCACCTACGCCGCTAGCGCGGGCGGCGCTGGCGGCGCCGGCGGCAGCGGCGGCAGCGGCGGAGCGGTCGGCACCGGCGGGACGGGCGGCACCGTGGGCGCCGCGGGCGGCGGCGGCAACGGCGGGATCGGCGGGACCGGCGGCGCAACCAGCATCAGCGGGTCCGTCGCGGGTGTGGGCGGCGCTGGCGGCGCTGGTGGTCAGGGCGGCCAAGGTGTTGCTAGCGCGGCCGGCGGCACCGGTACCGCCGGCGGCCAGGGCGGTCAGGGCGGCCAGGGCGGGGCCGGCGGGGCCGGCGCCTCGGGTGCAACAAACGGCAGCGGCGGCGCGGGCGGTGCGGGCGGCCAGGGCGGCGTCGGAGGCGCCGGGTTCAATGACGGCGGCACCGGCGACGCCGGGTCCGGCGGCGGCGGCGGCACCGGTGGCACTGGTGGCGTGGGCGGGGTGGCCGGAACCGGCGGTGCCGGTGGCAACCTAGGCGCGGCGGGCGCCGGCGGAGCCGGTGGCAACGGCGGGGCCGGCGGCACCAACGCCACCGTCAACGGCACCGCCGGTGCGGGCGGCGTTGGCGGCCGGGGTGGCCAGGGCGGATTGGGCACCGGTAGCTTCGGCGGCACCGGCGGCAGCGGCGGCGGGGGCGGCGTTGGCGGCGCGGGCGGCGCCGACACCAGCAGCAGCGGTGGCACCGGCGGTCTCGCCGGCGCCGGCGGCGTGGGCGGCGTGGGCGGCGCGGGCGCCAGCAGCAGCACGGCCGGCGTCGCCGGGGGCTCGGGCGGCGCCGGTGGCACCGCCGGCCGTGGCGGCGTGGGCGGCAACTCTATGTCCGGCACGAACGGTGGCGGCGGGGCGGGCGGCCTCGGCGGCCAGGGCGGTGTCGGCGGCAGCGGCGGCGCGACCACCAACTCCACGGCCGCGGGCGTCGGCGGCGGTGGCGGCGCCGGTGGCACCGGCGGTCAGGGTGGCCTCGCCGGCAGCGGCACTGGCGCCGCAGGCAGCATAGGCGTGTCCGGCGCCGGCGGCGTGGGCGGCGTCGGTGGCGTCGGCGGAGGCAGCACTAGCTCCACCGTTGCCGCGGCAGGCGGAACCGGCGGCGCTGGCGGCGTGGGCGGCGCGGACGTGGGCCACGGTGCGGGCACTGGCGGTCAGGGCGGCGCCGGCGGCCAAGGCGGTACCGCTACCACCGGGACCGCCGGCGTGGGCGGCATCGGCGGCATCGGCGGCGTCGGGGGAAGCAGCACACATCAGGCCGGCGCTACCGGTGGCATCGGTGGCACGGGCGGTAGCGGCGGCACGGCCAGCAGCACCGGCAATGGCGGCAGCGGCGGCTCAGGCGGTAATGGCGGCACCGGTGGCGTCGGCCACATTGGCAACCCCGGCAGCACCGGCGGCGACGGCACTAGCGGCCAGGGCCACAGCGGCGCCTCGGGCGGCGCCGGGGGATCGGGCGGCTCGGGTGGCGCCGGGTCTCCTTAGCCCAAGGTGGTCGTCGCATGAACTGGCGGAAGTACGCGTAAGAATCTCGTCGACTTTGCCGAAAGGCCAATAAACGCGCGTAAAATCTGCGACTTGTCCTGAGGGCGGTGTCGTCCTCGGTGATCGGAGTCGCACATGTCGTCATATCTGATCGCAGCGCCTGGGGCTTTGGCGGCAGCGTCCGCAGACCTGACCGGGATCGGGTCCGCGATCGGGGCGGCGAATACTGCGGCCGCGACATCGACGACGGGGATTGCGGCCGCCGCCGGCGACGAGGTGTCGACCGCTGTCGCCGCGTTTTTTGGCACCTACGCCCAGGATTATCAGGCGCTGAGTGCACAGACTTCGCTGTTCCATGAGCAGTTCGTGCAGGCGTTGACCGGCGCAAGCGGAGCGTATGCGGCCGCCGAGGCGGCGAACGCTTCGCCGCTGCAGGCCGTCCAGCAGGACATTCTGGGCGTGATCAACGCGCCCACCGATCTGTTGTTAGGCCGCCCGCTGATCGGTAACGGCGTCAGTGGCGCCGCCGGCACCGGCCACGCGGGTGGGGCCGGCGGGATTCTGTGGGGGAATGGCGGTAACGGCGGGTCGGGCGCGGCCGGGCTTGCCGGTGGCGCCGGCGGCGCCGCGGGCCTGTTCGGCAATGGCGGGCACGGCGGTGCTGGTGGCGCCGGGGTCGCGGGCACGGTGGGCCACGGCGGAGCCACCGGTGGCACCGGTGGTCAGGGCGGTGTCGGCGAGGCCGGGGGTCGGGGCGGTGCCGGCGGTAGTGGTGGGCTGCTCGACGGCAATGGTGGTGCTGGGGGGCAAGGCGGCGCTGGGGGCGTCGGTGGCACCGGCGGGGTCGGTGGCACTGGCGTCGGCGCTGGCATGGCCGGTGGCGCTGGCGGTACCGGCGGCACGGGGGGTGGCGCTGGTGCTGGCGGTGCGGGCGGGTCCCGCGGAATCTTCGGGGCCGCAGGTCATTCCGGTAGCGCTGGCACCGCCGGTTCCGGCGGTGTGGGTGGCAATGGTGGCCAGGGCGATATCGGTGCCACCGGCAGCGCCGGCGCCCAGGGTGTTCTCGGATTCAGCGGCGGCGCCGGCGGCCAGGGCGGTCAGGGTGGCGCGGCCGCGACGGGCGGCATCCAGGGCGTTGGCGGCCAAGGTGGCGACGGCGGGGCCGGCGGCCAAGGCGGTACCGGGGGTGCAGGCACTGACAACAGCGCCAACCCCGGCATGGCCGGCGGTGACGCGGGGGCCGGCGGAACGGGCGGCACCGGCGGCCATGCCGGGGCCGGCGGTATCGGCTCGAGCACGGGGGCCGCGGGCAGCTCCGGTAACGGCGGCGCCGGGGGTCATGGCGGTGACGGCGGTAACGCCGGGCAAGGCAGTCCCGGCAGCACCGGCGGCCAAGGCGGGACCGGCAGCACTGGCGGCAACGGCGGCGCGGGCGGTCAAGGCGGGGCGGCCGGCACCGGCACCGGAGGAATCCAGGGTGCGGGTGGGCAGGGCGGCGATGGCGGGGTTGGGGGTCAAGGCGGTATCGGCGGTGCGGGCACCGATAACAGCGCCAACCCCGGTATGGACGGTGGTAACGCGGGGGCCGGTGGTACGGGGGGCGCCGGCGGCAACGCTGGGGCCGGCGGCGCCGGTTCGAGCGTCGGCGCCGCGGGCAGCTCCGGTAACGGCGGCGCTGGTGGCACCGGCGGTGGCGGCGGCGCCGGTGGCCAGGGCATCTCGGGCCTGCAGGGCGGGCAAGGCGGAACCGGCGGCCAAGGTGGCGCCGGGGGTAGTCCGGGCACCGGCACCGGCGGCATCCAGGGCGCCGGCGGGCAAGGCGGTGACGGCGGGGTCGGCGGGCAGGGCGGTACCGGGAGCGCTGGAACCGACAACAGCGGCAACCCCGGCATGGTCGGCGGTGCCGGCGCCGGAGGCGGATCCGGGGGCACCGGCGGCGATGCCGGGGCCGGCGGGTTGGGCTCCACCGCCGGCAGTGCGGGCATTGGCGGCCAGGGCGGTGCCGGGGGTACCGGCGGCGTTGGTGGCCAGGGCGGCGCCGGCACCAACTCGTCAACCGCAGCCACTGCGGGCAGCCAGGGCGGCCAGGGTGGCGCGGGCGGCGACGGAGGCATCGGCGGCGCCGGCATCGGCGGGGTCGGCGGTGGGGCAGGCGGCCAGGGCGGCGCCGGCGGCCAGGGCGGCCAAGGTGGCAGCGGCGGCAACAACACGGGCGGCGGCGACGGCGCGGCCGGCGGCGTGGGTGGCACCGGCGGCACCGCCGGCGTGGCGGGCGGCGGAACTGACGGCGGTGCGGGCGGTGTGAGCGGAACAGCCGGAACCGGTGGCACCGGCGGCACGGGCGGCTCCGGGACCGCCTTGGGCAATGGCGGGGTGGGTGGCCAGGGTGGCGCGGGCGGGGCCGGCACCCAGGGCGCCACCGGCACTTTCGGCCATACCGGCGTCATCGGCGGCAACGGCGGGTCCGGTGGGCAAGGCGGCGCGGGGGGCGACGCCGGTCCCGGCGGTATTAACGGCTCCGGTGGGGTGGGCGGCACCGGTGGGGTGGGCGGTCAAGGGGGAACCGGCTACGCCGACGACGGCAGCAACGATGCCACCGCCGGCGGCGGCGGCGGCGCCGGCGGGGCGGCTGGCGCCGGTGGGGCGCCGGGCACCGGTGGCATCGTTGCCGGCAGCACGGGCGCCCCCGGCACCGGCGGACAAGGCGGCACCGGCGGCACAGGTGGGGACGGCGCCCAAGGTCCGACCGGCACCATCGGTGATGCCGGCGGCACAGGCGGCGCCGCCGGAGCCGGTGGGCACGGCGGGCTGGGCGGCAACTCCGGTGCTGGCGGCACCAACGGCTCCGGGGGTGTTGGCGGTGTTGGCGGTGCTGGCGGCCAAGGTGGCACCGGCTATGCCGACGACGGCAGTAACGACGCGACCGCCGGTGGTACCGGCGGGGCCGGCGGGGCGGCTGGCGTCGGTGGGTCGGCGGGCAGCGGCGGCAACGGCGGCAACGCGGGCGTTGCGGGCTCCGGCGGTGATGGCGGCCAGGGCGGCAACGGCGGGGCCGGCGCCCTGGGCGCCCAAGGCACCACCGGAAACGGCATCGCCGGCAGCGGCGGCAACGGCGGGGCCGGCGGGCACGGCGGCGCGGGCGGCAATTCCGGCATTGGCGGCACCAACGGTTCCGGCGGCGATGGCGGCACCGGCGGCAGTGGCGGGCAGGGTGGGCTCGGCTACCCCGACGACGGCCAGGATGACCCCCCCGACGACGGCGACGCTGGCTTCGGCGGTGCCGGCGGCACCGGCGGTCAAGGTGGTGCGGGCGGCGCGATTGGCACCGGTGGCACGGGCGGGACTGTGGGCGGCGGCGGCCTCGGCGGGCGCGGCGGCACCGGCGGCCAAGGCGGCGCCGGTTTCAGCTACCCGGACACCAGCCTCGGCGGCACCGGCGGCTGGGGCGGCCAAGGCGGTGCCGGGGGCCAAGGCGGCGCCACCATCGGTGGAACCAACGGCAGCGGCGGCCAAGGCGGCAGCGGCGGCCTGGGCGGCGTTGGCGGTTCCAGCGCGACGAACCCCTTCGAGAGCGGTGGCAGCGGCGGCCTCGGCGGCTACGGTGGCCAGGGCGGCACCGGCGGCCAGGTCGGGACCGGCGGCACCGGCGGGACCGCGGGTGCCGGGGGCACAGGCGGCCAAGGCGGCCCAGGCGGCGGCGGGGGCAACGGAGGCATCGCCGGCTTCGGCGGCAACGGCGGCCAAGGCGGCACCGGCGGTGCCGGCGTCACTCCCACCACACCCGGCGGCAGCGGCTCTGACGGCGGTCAAGCCGGCCAAGGTGGCCGGGGCGGCGCGGGCGGCGAGGCCACCGGCCTTGGCAGCATCGAGGGCGACGGCGGCGATGGCGGCGCGGGCGGCATAGGCGGTGCCGGCGGCACCGGCTCTGCCGACGACGGCAGCAACGACGCGGGCGCGGGCGGCGCGGGCGGTGCCGGCGGCGGCGGCGGCCGCCCCGGCACGGGCTTCGATGGCGCCTTCGCGGGCAACCCCGGCCTGGGCGGCCAGGGCGGCCAGGGCGGCCAGGGCGGCGCTACCACCCAGGGTGGTCACGCCCCCGGCACGGGTGGCCAAGGTGGCCAAGGCGGTGTGGGCGGTACCGGCGCCGAGGGCAATGGCTTGCCCGGGGGTAGCCAGGGCCAGAATGGCGTCGAAGGCGGCGAAGGCGGGCAAGGTGGCACCGGCGGTTCCAATGAGCTGGGTAAAGGCGGCTTGGGCGGGCCCGGCGGTGTCGGTGGCATTGGCGGCACCGGCGGCACCGGCACCGGGGGCATGGACGGCGGCGATGGCGGCGGTGGTGGCACCGGTGGCACTGGTGGCACCGGCGGCACCGGATCCAGCGGCAACCCCGGTGGCGGCGGCACCGGTGGCACCGGAGGCGGCGCGGGTGACAGTCCCGTCGGCTCCTCCGGCGGCGACGGAGGCACGGGCGGCACTGGCGGCACCGGAAGCACCGGCTCCCCGTAGGTCGAGTCGAGGACGCGCACGTCTTGGGAAGTCCAAAGGCACTTGAAACCCGGGTCGCGTCCAGATTGACCAGTCGGATACCCGCAACGCTTCGAAACTGGCCGTCTGCGCTCGTCTGTCTGGTCAATCAACTCGGATGACTGAATTGTTCACATGCCAGCGGCATGCGATTTTCGGACTAGCGCGGTTACCCGCTGGGGCCCAGCCATCCACACCACGCGGGTTTATTCGTTTGGTGCCGAGCACCTTTCGAGTCAGCGCACCCCGGGAACGGGCACAATGATCTCGGTCCCTGCATTGAGGGTCCTGCCGCGGAAGAAATCCTGGCTAGCGCGTGCGCTCAGCGCCGCGACTGGTATGCCGAGCAGCAGCAGGCCCATCCCAAGGACGAACACGCCCCCGACCGGGCCAAAGTGGGTCCTGCCGTAGTCCGGCGCATACATGTCGGTGGCGCTCTGCACGAACGCCCACGTCATAGCGACCGCGCCGATGAACGGAAAAGCGCCACGCAGCAAGAAGTCGCGTGCCGATTCCAGCAGCGTGCGCCGGTAGGTCCACACGCACGCATACGCTGCGGTGGCGTAGTAAAAGGTTACGGCCAGCCCCAGCGACGCGACCATGTCCGCCAACGAGTTCTTGCTGACCAGAGTCATAACAACATAGATCGTGAACCCACCGACACCGATCACGAGGACGGCGAACCACGGTGTTCGGTATTGCGGGTGCACCCGTGCGAAGCGCTGAGGCAGGGCCCGGTAGACCGCCATGGCCAACATGACCCGCGCGGTCGGGGCCAGACACGTCATCACCGACGCCAATGAAGACGAACTGATCGCAAGTAGCAGCACAACGGCCAGGCCCCTACCGACCACCGGATCTCCCAGAATGCTGAGGGCGTCGTTGGCGTTCTGGGAATTGTTCAGGCCGATTCCCGTCGTGCCGAACCCGGCAAAGGCTTGAATCGCAAAGCTCACCAGCACATAGCTGCCGAGCACGAGGATCGTTGCGAGCACGGCGGCCTTGCCCGGGTTCTTGTACGGCTGCTTGGTTTCCTCAGATATCGCCAGGCACGCATCCCACCCCCAGTACGCGAAGACACACAGGATGGCCCCGTGGGCAACGGCCGCGGCCGATAGTCCCGCCGGAGACAGCCAACTCCACTGCGGCATCATCGCCTGCGGACCCGCGTGATGGCCGAACACCTTGACCAACGCGACGATGCTGACCAACGCGAGCATCGCGAACTGCAGTGCCACCAGCACAGCCTGCGTGCGCTCGGTGACGTCGATTCCCCTCAGACACAGCAGCAGCAAGCCGACGACGGCCAACCCGCCCACCGCGACCTGGGCCGCCGTTGAATTTGCCAATGCGCTCAGGTGCAGTGCCTTCATTAAGTAGATCGCCGCGATCTGTGCACCATTGCCAACGGCGACGGTCGCCGTGATCACCGAGGCCCATCCGGTCAGCCAGCCGACCCACGGGCCGAACGCGCGGGTGGCCCATGTGAAGGCCGATCCGCAGTCTGGCGTCTCGCTGGCAAGTTCGCGAAACGCGAAGGCGGTGAGCATCATCGGCAGAAACCCGATGACGAATAGTGCGGGCGTCTTGGCGCCCACCACCGCCACCATGCCGCCTAATACTGCCGCCAGACTGTAGGCGGGTGCGACTGACGAGACCGCGATGACCACGCTCCCGGTCAGGCTGACGGTTCCTGCCCTCAGCCCCTTTCCGGTGGCCATCACAGTGCTTGTCGGCGCCGAAGAGGCTGGGGTCACGACCGTAGTATCGCAGGGCGCAGCCCACGCCGGGTCGTTGCAGTCGATCCATCCGGACGCTTACTTAGGGCGCCATTTGGAGCTTCGCGGCGACGGATTCCAGCTCCGATCGGCTGCTGTGTCCGGCCCAGTAACCCTCTGTCGCGCGCTTGAGTTCGCGTTTCGGGCCAATGCGTGGGGAGCCGGCAACCGTAGCGGTGAATGCTTGAGGCGTCACAAATTCGTCCTTCAAATCGGCGTAGTGCTCACCGCCGCCGGACGCGGTTGCGCCCGCTCGCTACCGGCGCTACGTCTCGTGGCGCAAGTAGACCAGTTGCGTGACCAAGGCTACTCTGTCGCCCACGAGCGGCGGATATGGTGTGCGTCATGTCCAACGACGACTCCACCGCCGCCGGCCTACCAGCCCGCCTGGCGCGGCATCTGACGCGATCGGTGAGCGCTCTGGCGGTCGCCGCTGTACAGCGGTGGGCCTGGTCCACCGTCGTCGTACCGGTGGCGGTGGCGGTCGTGGCGGCGGTGGCTTACCTGGTGTATCGCCGCGGCCGGCACGCCCGCCTCGGCGCTGCACTGGATTCCGTGCTGGTCACCTCCGCGGCCGTGCTCGACCCGGAGCAGCCCGGCACCGCCGCGCCGCGCAACCCGTTACGCCGCGGCCGACACGCAATCATCCACTTCCTCACCAGGGGGGCCTTCGCCCGCCGGGGGGTAGCCGCTTAGAGCTTGACCTTGCCCATGATGATGTCGATGATCATCTTCCCAGGCGCGTAGGAGCCGGTCATCGACGCCATGGTGTGGCCCGAGTCCACCAGCAGCGTGATCCCGCTGATGCCGCACGCCGCCTCGCTGTTGAGGAACGCCATAGTGTCCCCCATCTGCTCGGGGGTGTGGACCTTGGAGCCGGTCTCATCGCGGTAGTCCTGGGCGAAACTGAGCCATAGGTCCGCATTGGCCTGGGCGAGCGGGGTGTCGGTTGGGCCCGGGCAGATCGCGTTGATCCGAATGCCCTTCTTCGCCAGCGGATAGCCCTGGGTTGCCACGTACTGATTGATGATCTTCTTGCTGGTGCCGTAGTGGATGATGCCCTCGGACTCGTGCGCCTTGGACCAGGCCTCGGCCGCCGCGTAGTCGGGCGTGGCCAGGAAGTCGTTGATCAGGTCCAGGTCGTTCTCCCAGCCCATGCCGGCCACGGAGGAGATGAAGCAAATCGCCGAGCCGTTCGGAAGTTGGTTCTTTTCCAGCAACCGGTCGATCAGGTGGCGGTGGCCGATGAAGTTGATCTTCAACAGGTCGGTGGTTCCGTCGGCTACTCCGGCGGCCGAGAACACGGCGTGGATGGGCCCTTCGACCTGCTCGAGGGCGGCATCGATCGAGGCGGGGTCGCGCAGGTCGACCTTGATCGCCTGGGCGACTTTGAAGTCCACCGGCGCATAGTCCATCACGATGACTTCGGCGCCGAGTTCGCCGACCGCCTTGGCCGCCGCCGCGCCCATGCCGGTGGCGCCTCCAACCACGAGCGCACGCTTACCGTCGTAGCGCAACCGATCGACAATAGACATTGGGTTCCTCTCGCGTCGGCCAATCGGCCGTTACTCGGCTAGTACTAACTGCCCTACTGTATGAAGAACAGTTATTTGGTTCAATACCGGGTCCCGGATAACGCCGGTCACTTACCGCGAACCGCCACACCCCGCAGGACGGTGTCCCTGGCGTGCACCAACGCCGCCCGCTTCCCGACGGAGCGCAGAATATTCTCCGGTATCCATTGCAGGCCGATGACGCAGCGCGCCAGCATCGCGGTGGACGGGGTGTCGATCTGGATATCGGTTGACCGGATGCCTTCGGATAGCAGTGATTTCATCTGCCGCAGGCGGGTCGTGTACGACCATCCTGGGTCGGCTGTCGGCGGAGATTGCCGCATCCAGGCGAGTTGGATCCTGAACTCGTCGGAGAATTGATCCAACGCGTTGACGTTGACCCAGCTCAGCGCGTCCAATTTCTCGATCGGCGTCGCGTCCGAACGCAGGACACTAACCCAACCGGCCTCGACCTTCTTCCCAAACGACTCCATGATCGAGGCGAGCAGTTCGTCCTTGGATCCGATCACCCGATAGACGGTGCCGGTGCCGAGGCCCGCCGCCGACGCGATATCTCTGATGGTGGTGACTTCATATCCTTTGCGGCCGAACTCCGTTCGTGCCACCGCACGAACGTGCGCTGCTTTGTCGCCGGGTTCGGCATCGCGGTCGTCGGCCCATGTCTCGATAACGTCGTTGGCGGCCGTGAAGGCGTTAGACCGATCTAATGCCGAATCGGCGGGCGGTCGGGATGCCAGGCCCTGCAAGATGATCCGGCACAACAACTCGGCCGCCTGATCGGCAGAAGAGTTGTGCCGCATGACGTTAAGCCCGACCTGGAACATCGTCTGGCAAATCCGGTCGGCCAGCGTGGGAAGATCGATGTCGGGTTTGATGTAGCCGCTCCACCTGCCGGCGCGCAGGGTTTGCAGCATCGCCTCCTGAATCGCGACGGGCTGTTGCCTGGTCAGTTTCACGAGCTCGGGATCTGAGCTCGGACCTTCGTAGAACGACATCTGCAGTGCGGCCCCGTGCCGCATTGCGCAGTTGGCGATCGCCGATCCCAGGCCGACGATCTTTTCCGGCGCCGGTCGTGGGTCGGGTTCGTCCAGTCGCGCCAGGGCGGTTTGCCCGATGCGGTCGAGATCGTCCTGATAGCGGCGGATCAGCTCGACCAGGATCGCTTCTTTGGACTCGAAATGGTGATACAGGCTGCCGGGGAGAATGCCGGCCGCGTCGGCGATCTCCTGCAGGGATGTTCGCAATCCCGAGGAGGCGATCAACGATGCCGCGGTCTGCAAGATCTCGTCGCGGCGCGTCCCAGAGTCATCTGCGCTGCCGGCGTGCTGCGGCCGATCGGCTGCCATCCGCCCGCCCTTAGCCAATGCACCGGCTTTGGCCATGGCTAGCGGTGCGCACGTCCAGAGGACTGCGGCTTCGTGAAGATACGCATCGCCCTCCCGCCGAGACTGCCACCGAACCAAATCTTTGTTAAAGGCTATCAGACTAGATTGCCGGAAACGCGCTCGAATGCGCTGCTAACAGCGGTGACAGCGGCCGATGCCATTCTAAAGCCCGGGCCCGTCCCAGTGGTCGACCACGACCACTTCGCCGACGGGCCGCCGAACGGCGGGCCGGAATCTGTATCCGGGCCGAAGACGACCCACGGGCAACAGGCAGCCCTGGACATAGGTTTCCGGGATTCCAAGCAGTCGTCGTACTTCTTCTTCGCGGTGCAGGTGCAACGTCGTCAGACACGTTCCGTAGCCGCGGGTGTGCAAGGCCAACTGAAAGTTCCACACCGCCGGGAAGATCGATCCGTACAGCGTCGCCTGTTGAAACGATTCGTCGCCCTCGATATGCGGGAGGTACGGCTGGTAGCAGGGGATTACCAGCAACGGAACCTTCGCCATGTTCTGGACTAACCATTCCGTCGATGACATCAACCGGTGCTCCGGGGTGCCCCCCGGCATCAGGTCGGCAATCAACTGTCCACCGACGCGCAGCAGATAGGCGTCGCGGTACAGCCTGGCGAGCTCCTTTCGGAGCTCCGGGTCGGAGATCACCAGCCAGCGCCAGGCCTGTGAATTCGAGCCGTTGGCGGCCTGCAAAGCGATGCGCAGGCAGTCCCGGATGACCCCGAGGTCGACGGGCGCGTCCAGGTCGAGCGACTTACGCGCCGAGCGGGTGGCGGTGAGCAGATATTCGATATCCATTGAGTCCGCGACGGTCACCGGAGTCCTCTCTTCGCAAGGTGCGCACCGATTTCGGTGAGGTATTTGTCGGGTCCACCGAGAAGGTCGCTCCAGCTCAGCAGGCGCTTAAGGTAAAGGTGAGCATCGTGCTCCCAGGTGTAGCCGATGCCGCCGAACACCTGAATCGCGGTGTCGCCCACGGTGGCCAGCCGACCGGCGAATGCCTTCGCCCGCAGCGCGGCCAGGTGCCGCGCTTCGGCCTCGGTGGCCTGCCCGGCCACCGCATCGGAGGCCCACAGCGCGTGGATAACACCGCTGCGGGCCAGCTCGACGGTCTCGAACATGTCGACGCACAAGTGCTGGATCGCCTGAAACGATCCGATGACCTGGCCGAATTGTTTTCTGACCTTTGCGTATTCGACGGCAAGGTCCATGACGGCCTGCGCGGCGCCAAGCGCGTCGGCGGCATTGGCAATGAGCACGTCGTCGATTACCGCCGCAACGGCGTCCGGCGCCGCCGCTCCCAGCCGGTGCGCGGGCGCGTCATCGAGCGTGACGCGAAAACGTTTACGGGTCCGGTCGATACTGCGATCGGGCACTACCGAAACCCCGGAAGCGTCGGTGTTTACCGCGAAAAGCCCGGTGCCTGCCGCATCCTGCGCGAGCACCAGCAGGACGTCGGCCGCCGCGGCGTCGGGGACTGCGGCGATCTCGCCCCGCAAGACGGTGTCTGTCACCGAGACGCTTCCGAAGTCCAGGAACCCGACGGTGGCGATCGTGGTCCCGTCGGCGATTCCAGCCAAAATCGTTCCGACACGGTCGTTTCCACTAACACCGCCGCCGAGTCGCGTCAGGGCGCGCGTCGCGGCAACTGCGCTCGACAACCACGGCCCCGGGTGCAGGGCGGCGCCCAGCTCCTCGGCGACAATTCCGGCCTCGACCATTGTCATGCCGGCTCCGCCGTATTCCTCGGGCACCAACAGCCCCGTTGTGCCGAGGTCAACGAGGCCGCGCCAGACGGCTTGGTCGACACCGGTGGGGTCGTCGAGCAACTCGCGTACGTGGCCCGAAATCGGTGCCTTCTCGGCGAGGAATCGCCGGGTGGTGTCGCGGAGCGCGACCTGCTCGTCGGTGAGTTCGAGGTTCATTTTCGGGGCAGTCCCAAGACACGCTGCGCGGTGATGTTCTTGTTGATCTGGGTCGTTCCGCCCGCGATGGTCAGCGAGCGCGATGTCAGGCGGTAGTCGCCCCACCGGCCTCGTCCACCGGCGGTGCCGAGCACATCGAAGGCCAAGGTCGCCAGGCCTTGCCCGATTTCGCCCCACACGGTCTTGGCGAGGCTGGCCGACCCAAACGCGGCGCTTTCTGACCCACCGTGCAACGTCGCCGAGATCGACCGCAGGCAGAGCACTTCGAGATACTTGATGCGGAGCCCGATTTCGCCAAGGCGCCGCAGCGTCACCGGGTCGTCAAGCGCACCGGTATTAGCAGCGCCGAAGTCCTGCACCAGCTCGTCCAGCCGTACCTGCATCTCTGCGTACAACCGGGCGGCCCCGGCGCGCTCGTGGCTCAGCGTGGTGGTGGCCACCTGCCAGCCCGCGTTCAGCGGTCCGAGCAACGCGTCGGCCGGCACCCGCACGTCATGAAAGAACACCTCGGCGAAGTCACTGTCGCCATTGAGCGTCACCAGTGGACGAGCCTCGATGCCGGGCAACGTCATGTCGACGATCAGGCAGGAGATCCCCTGGTGCTTGGGGGCATCGGGATCGGTGCGCACGTACAGCTGACACCAATGTGCCTGATGCCCGAGTGAGGTCCAGATCTTCTGGCCGTTGACGACGAAGTCGTCTCCGTCCCGCACCGCACGGGTGCGCAGCGAGGCGAGGTCGGACCCGGCTTCGGGCTCTGACATTCCCTGGCACCAGATGTCGTCGGCGCGCATCATCCGGGGGAGCAGCGTGAGCTTCTGCGCCTCGGTCCCGTACTGCATGATGGCCGGAGCGATGTTGTTCAGCCCAATGATGTTGAGTGGCATTGGGGCCCGAGCGCGCGTGGTCTCCTCGGTGTAGACCAATTGCTCGAGAACGCCTGCCCCGCGGCCGCCGTACTCGGGGGGCCAGGAGACGGCCGCCCACCCCGCGTCGGCCATCGTTCGGCTCCACCCACGCAGCATTTCGAATGCGGTGTGGTCGCGATCGGCAGGGCGGCGCGCGGCCACCAGCTCATCGGTCAGATTGGCGGACAGCCACTCGCGCAGCTCAGCGCGGAAGTTTTCCACTTCCGCTGGATAGGCGAAGTCCACTTTTCTTGACTCTGGTCCTTGACTCGGGGCCCGCTGTTTGGTCGGACTTTACGGTTGAGCAGATTTTTGGTCAACAACACACGATCGCGACGGGCAAACGGTCAGCGTCCGTCACGTTGCGGTTCAGGGAAGGCGACGTCAGCGTTGTCCGGCATGGCATTGACGCCGCGTCGTTCACACACGTCCAGTACCTCGTCGACGATCGATGTCGGGACGAAGAATTTGGCTGTCGACGATATCTGCTCGAGGTGTACCTCGATGTCTTCCGCGGTCGGTTCGCTCTCGGCGTCGGCCAGCCAACCTTCGCCGAGGCCGACGAACACCCGCGCGTAACGTCCGGCCGAGGCCGAATAGTTGCGGTGGGTGAACGTGCAGGCGCTGCTCGCGAGAAATGTCACCAGCGGCACCACCAACTCGGGTCGAATGGCCCTCATGAAGCCGGATTCGGTGAGGAACTTCTCGTCGCCGACGGTTTCCGTGACCATCCGCGAGAAACCGGTTGGCATCACGGAATTAGCGAAGATTCCGTACGCTTCGCCTTCGATTGCGATCACGTTCGTCAAGCCCACCAGGCCGGCTTTAGCCGCGGCGTAGTGGGCTTCCAGCGGCTGACCGAAGATGCCGGCGGAACTCGAGATGAACACGAATCTTCCGCCCCCATTCTTCTTCATCGCGCGATATGCGGGCTGCGACACGAAAAAGCCGCCGTCGAGATGCACTCGCAGCATTCGCGTCCACTCGTCGGCCGAGAGATCTTCGAACGGCACACTGCTGAAAATCCCCGCGTTGCTGATGACCGCGTCGAGTCGCCCGAATGCGTCAACGGCGGCGTCGATGATCGCCTGGCCCCCAGCGCGGTTGTCGACTGATTCGTATGAGGCGATTGCCTTGCCGCCCGCCTGCTCGATCTCGTCGACCACATCGTCGGCAACGTCTGTGTCGGAGCCGTGCCCGCGCATTGAGCCGCCGACGTCGTTGACCACCACCGCGGCGCCGCGGCGGGCCAGGTCCAGTGCGTACAGTCGACCGAGTCCGCGGCCGGCCCCGGTAACCACGGCCACCCGGCCGGTGAAGTCGATCATGAACCGCTCCTGACTGCATACCGCTGCCGGCTGAGCTCATTGACCGCAGCCAAATCCGACCCTACGGTTGGAACAGATATTTGGTCAACAAGCTCCCGTGGAGCGGAGGTCGAGGGTGGCAGACGACGCTCCTGGCGACCACCTGCAGGCTCTTGGCATGTTCGCTTCCGCGCTTGCGGGCCAACCGGTGACGGTGTCCGAACTGCAACCAGGTGAGCCCGCGTGGACGGACGGCCAGACGATTTACGTCGACGCTGGGGTGCCGTTCCGCGCGAGATTCGAGGCAATCGCGGTGCAGGCGTCGTTGATCGCGGCCGGCAGCTTGGAACCCGACGTCGTCCGCCCCATGGTCCGCCACCCCCGGCTGGCCAGGCGCTACCTGGCGGTCGAGGGCCACCGCGCACTGGTCGCCAATGCCGGGCTGTTGCCGGGTTTCCTGGTGGCGACCGGCGACCGTGAGATCGCCAGTCGCAGCGACTCGGCGGCCGCTTCGTTGAGCATCGCCGCCGGACGGTCGGACCTCGACGACCCGGCACCCGGATTCGGTGTGATCCGTGCGGCCAAGGTGCTGGCCGCTCGGGTTCGAGCGGCCGAACAACAGGATCGGATCGGCCCCCAACATGTTCCGCGGGGTGGTGGCGCGCGACAAGAAGAGCTGCATGACCTCGATGACGGAGAGATTGACGATTCCGACGACCCGGACCTGTTCACCAGCCCGGTCGGTGGGGGCGGCTTTATCGGCAAGTGGCTGAAGAAGATGCTGTCCTCGGCACGCAAAACCGGCAGCGGCGGCGGTCCGCCCGGGGCGGATAACGCGACGCATCGCAGGAACTCCGCGAGGCGCGGTGCGCGTTCCGTGTCGTCGCTGGCGTCGACGCCGAGCGAGGATGTGGACGACCGCGCAGCCCAAAGCGATGGTGTGACGTATCCGGAGTGGGACGTCACCCGCAAGAGCTACCGGCCCGAGTGGTGCACGGTGCGCGAGGTCGAGCCGAAGATCAATGCATCTGCGACCCATGCAATCGACGACGCCACGGGTATGCGGCGCCCGCTCTCCCGGCTTGGGCTGGGCCTGCACCGTCGCCACCGCCAGCCGCAGGGCGACGACATCGACATCGATGCTGCCGTCGAAGCCCGCGTCGAGGTGCGCGCCGGGTCGGTGCCAGACGAAGGGGTATACCTCGACAGTTTGAGGCGTCGGCGTGATTTGTCGGTACTGCTCCTTCTCGATGTGTCGGGCTCGTCGGCGGAGCCCGGAACACTGGGTCGTACGGTGCACGAACAACAGCGCGCGGCGGTTGCCAACCTCACCGTTGCGCTAAACGATTTGGGTGACCGGGTCGCGCTCTACGCCTATTACTCACAGGGTCGGCGAGCGGTGAGCATGGTGCCCGTCAAACGCTTTGACGAACACCTCGACACCCGAATCATGAGACGGCTCAACAGCCTAGAACCCGGCGCGTACTCCCGCCTCGGTGCCGCCATCCGGCACGGCTCGGCGGTCTTGGAAGCACGAGGAGGCACGTCACGCCGGCTGTTGGTGGTGCTGTCCGACGGACTTGCCTACGACCACGAATACGAGCGGGCCTACGGTGCCGCGGACGCGCGCCGGGCGTTGACCGAGGCCCGCCGGCGCGGCACCGGCTGCGTCTGCCTGACCATCGGCGCGGGCACCGGTGAAAGCTCTGCGCAATCCCTGCGCAGGGTGTTCGGCAACACCGCACACGCGACGATCGCACGTCCGGATCAACTCGTCGGTGTCATCGGACCGCTGTTCCGGTCGGCGCTCGCCGCGGCAGAGGTCCGGCGGAGGGTTTCATGACAATTGAAACAAACATCTGTTCCGGATAGGCTGCATTCACCGCAGTGCGGCGGGTGGCAGAAGGGAAGCGATGGCCAACGAGTTCAGGCTCGCTTACCCGAACCGCGCGGCTTCGGACGGGGACCGGGTGCGGCCGTACTACCAAACGGTCGGCACCGAAGCGGCCGTCTTCACCGCGGCCTACCGGCAGGGTCTCGCGCTCGTCCTCAAGGGGCCGACGGGTTGCGGAAAGACCCGTTTCGTCGAGGCGATGGCCTACGATCTCGGCCGGCCGCTTATCACCGTCGCCTGCCATGACGACCTGACCACGGCGGACCTTGTCGGTCGGTTTCTGCTGCGGGGCGACGAGACGGTGTGGACGGACGGTCCGCTGACCCGGGCGGTGCGCGAGGGTGCGATCTGCTACCTGGACGAGGTGGTAGAGGCCCGGCAGGACACCACCGTCGTGCTGCATCCGCTCGCGGACCACCGGCGGCAGCTGCCCATCGAGCGTCTCGGCATCACGCTGGACGCCGCACCCGGATTCGGCCTGGTGGTCTCGTACAACCCCGGCTATCAAAGCGTGCTCAAGGATCTCAAGGATTCGACACGTCAGCGGATGGTTGCCATCGAATTCGGTTTCCCCCCAGCCGATGTCGAAGTGGGGATCGTTGCACACGAAGCCGGTGTGGACGGCAGCACCGCGGCCGAGCTGGTGCGGTTCGGCCAGGCTATTCGGCGCCTCGAAACCGGCGGGCTGCGTGAGGTCGCATCGACCCGCGTGCTCATCGCGGCGGGCAGGCTTGTCGCAGAGGGCCTGAGCATGCGGGACGCGGCCCGGGCCGCGATCGCGGGACCGCTCACGGACGATGTGGCTGTGGGCAGGGCTCTCAACGAGATGGCCGAGGTCTACCTGGGCGGAGCGGACGGCGCTTGATGATTGACGTTGAATACGGCCCTCGCTAGGGTCTGAACAAATATTAGGTTTGCCATGGATGTGCGTCAGCGAGTGCGTGTGAATTTGAAAGCCGGGAGGTCGAATGTCCTACGAAAGCACCGCGGAGCCGATCAAGGTCGGCTATTTGATGGACTTCAAGCTCCCGCCGGGGTTCCCCGAGGAGCTATTCGCCTCGTTCACCCAGACTTTCGACCTCATCTTCGAAGAGGCGGTCGCGCAGGGCCTGATGGACCGTCCCGTACAGATGATCTATCGCGAAGTGGAGGGTCTGCCCAAGGGGTCGGTCAAGGCGGTGATCGACGCGTATGGAGAACTAGTCGACGAGGGCTGCCTGGTGGTCTTCGGTCCGAACATCACCGATAACTGCGTGCCGTTGCGGGAAGCAATCGAAGAACGATTCAAGGTTCCGGCTATCAGCGTGACCGGTACCGACGACTGGTTAGGGGAGTGGACCTTCGCATTCCCCCAGGGATCCATGACCGATGAGCCGATCTTCCTGGCCGATCTAATCGCCAAACGAGGACTCACCGAGATCGGTGTGCTGGTCGAACAGAGCCTGATCGGTGAGAGCTACCTGAAGAACATGCGAAGTGCCTGTCGGCGCAAGGGCATTCGGATAGTGGCGGAGGTTGCAATCGCTCAGACGGCTCAGGACATCAACGCAGCGGTGCATAGACTTCACGAGGCAAAGGCCGAGGGGATCGTCCATCTGGGATTCGGATTCGGAATCGTCTTCATCAACCCGGCGCTTGAGTCCCTCGGCTGGGACCCGCCGCGCTTCACCACCACCGCGTGGCAGAACGCATGGGTCAACCCGATCATGTGGAACGCGTTCATGGGCTGGATCGGTGTCGATCAGTACGACGAAGCGAATCAGATCGGGCAGGACTTCCTCGACACCTACGCGAAGAAGTACAACGGCAGCCGCCCCGAATTTTGCGTGACCGTCGTCAACCGTGACGTCGCCGCCACACTTGTGCGGGCCTTCACCGACTCCCATCCACTCAGCCCGCGCGGCGTCAAGGAGGCGTTGGAGCGGGTCAAGATGTTGCCAGCGGCATCGGGCGCGCCCGGCACCCGAGTCTCGTTCGGCAAGTGGACCCGCCGTGCCTGGATGGGTGCCGGCTATCTGGTGGCCCGGACCCTCGAGGCCGACGGAATCAACTCGCGTCTGGTCGATCGCTTCGGAGAGGAAGGCTGACTCGTGTCAACACAACAATCGGTGCCGCTGGAGGCAGGCGACAAGTCCACCGGTCGCCACGGGGGCGACAAGCGCGGCTGGGGCGGATGGGTCGCCAGCGCGGCCTTGGCTGCGTTCGTGCTTTTCTTCATCGCGAACTGCCGCACCGCCCTCGATCCGCGCGTCGCCAACCCGAACGTGCACGGCCGGCCCCGCCCCGTGAAGTTCCTCTTCGGGTTGGACTACATCACGTTCCTGCACATTTCCACGGTCATCATGCTGCTCGTGCTGCTCGTCGTGTTCATCAGGGGCTGGCGGCGCAATCCGGGCAGTCCGGTGATGCTGATGTTCCTGTGCACCACGCTGATTGTGTGGCAGGACCCGATCATGAACTGGGCGCCGTTCGCGGTCTACAACCCCGATCTCATTCACTGGCCTGAGTCGTGGCCGCTGGTGTCGCTATCGCCGACCGTCGAGCCGTTCGTCGTGTTCGGCTACGTGACTTTCTATTTCGGGCCGTACTTCCCGGCGATCTGGATCCTGCGCAAACTGCAGGCCAAATACGGGCCCGAGGCATTCGTGTCGCGGCGCCCGTTGGTCAGCCTGGGCCTGCTGACCCTGGTGATCGGCTTCATCTTCGATGCGTGGCTGGAGATCCAGCTCGTGCACGCCGGCATGTACATCTACTCTCAGGTGATTCCGTGGGGCTCGGTATTCACCGGAACCACATTCCAATTCCCGTTGATCTGGGAATCACTGTCGGTGACCTTCGTGATGATCCCGGCGGCAATCTTGTGCTACCGCGACGACACCGGTAAATCGGTGGCCGAGAAGCTGACCGCGAAAGCCAAGATCTTCCCGAGCCGGCCGGTGCTGGGCACATTCCTGGTGATGTTCGCCATTATGAACGTGTCCTATTTCGCCTACGGGGCATGGTTCGCCGCCATCAAAGTAAGCGGGGCGGCAACCTCCGTTGCCTGCCCGTGGCCGTACCCGGAAGCCAAAGTCTATGACCCGCAGGGCAATTACGAAAAGGCGGGCGCACAAGGCCCCTATTCGGTAGGCATCTGGTCGACCTGGGCGAGCGGGGAGCCGAACGGACGGCCACAGGTGGATCCGCCGCCGGCGGGTCAAGGCGCCTGTGCGACTTCATCTTCGCAGAGCAAGAATGGCTGAGCCGCGCACCGTCGTCATCACCGGTGCGTCCCGCGGACTGGGGTTGGCGTCCGCTGCGCGCCTCTATCGCGATGGCTGGCGCGTGGTCGCCGCGATGCGGACACCCGATTCCGGGCTTCCACTGCTGCGGCAGGCTATCCGGGACGCAACGGGTGCCTCTGCCGACGACGACCGGCTGATCGGCGTGCAGCTCGATCTGCTGGACGAAGCGTCGATTGCCGCCGCGGCCAAGGTAATCGAAGAGGAAGTCGGCGCGCCGTACGCCATTGTGCACAATGCCGGCATCTCCTCCGCCGGAATGGTGGAGGAAGCCGATATGGCGTTGTGGCAGAGGATGTTCGCCACCAGCGTCCTGGGACCGGTCGCGCTCACCAAGGCTTTGTTGCCGTCGATGCGCGCAGCAGGCGAGGGCCGCATCGTGCTGGTCGCCAGCGCGGCCGGAGTGCGTGGCCAGCCGGCCACCGCGCCGTACTCCGCGGCCAAGGGAGCCTTGGAGCGGTGGGGTGAGTCGATGGCGTTGGAGATCGCACCGTTCGGGCTGGGTGTCACCATTCTGGTGGCCGGCACCTACGACACCGACATCATCACCGATGCCGGCACCACCGATGATCGCAATTTCGGCGGCCCCTACGCGCGCCTGCACAACACCATGAATACCAGAGGCCGTTTCGCGATGCGGTTGGCCAGGGCGCCCGAGCGGTTCACGGACGGCGTGCTCAAAGCGCTGGCCGACCAGAAGCCGTTCCGGCGCCGCAGTGTTGGCCCGGACGCCGCGATGCTGTTGGCCGCCAACAGGGCACTCCCGGCGTCGGGGATGCACCACATGTCGCGACTCGTGCTGGGAATACCCAAACAGGGTTCGATGCGGGATGGGGCGTGGCCGTTGACGACGGCGCAGAAGGCGATGGTGCTCGCCGCGCGGGTCATCCCGCAGCCGGTCATACAACGCCTGGTGGCTCTCGCGGCGCGCAAAAACTCAGCACAGCAAGGGGATTAGGGGCAGGTATGGAACAGCTTTTCGATGACCTGGAGGATTTCGGTTCCTTCGACGACGCGATATCCGGTGACGTGCGTGACCCGTACACCGAACTGGCGCGGCTGCGCCGCGAGGAACCGGTGCAGCGACTCGAGACGTCGGGAGCGCTTCCGCACGAGGAATCGCTGCCGATGTTCATCGTCTATCGCCACGAGGACATCCAGCAGATGCTGCGTGACAACGAGACCTTCTCGTCGGCCGCGGTCATCGCGGCGTTCGGTCCGGTGCTGGGTGAACGTGTGATGCTCGGCATGGACGAGCCGGTCCACGGCCGACTGCGTTCGTTGGTGTCAAAAGCGTTCTCGCAGAGGTCATTGGCGCGATGGCAAGACGAATTAGTCGGTCGGGTGGCAAACAGCCTGATCGACAACTTCGCGCCCAATGGCAAAGCAGATCTGGTGAAGGAATTCACCTTCGACTATCCGAGCCAGATCATCGCAGGCTTGTTGGGCCTGCCGGAAAAGGACTACCCACAGTTCCAGCGGTGGTCGATTTCGCTGCTGAGCTGGCTCATGAACCCGGAACGAGGGCTTGCGGCCGCGGCGGCGTTGTGCGACTACTTCGCCCCGATACTCGAGGCCCGTCGCGCCGAGCCGAAGGACGACCTCATCAGCGCCCTTGGCGCGGCCGAGATCGACGGGGAAAAGCTCGCGGACGAAGAGATCTTCTCATTTCTTCGACTGCTGCTGCCCGCCGGCGTAGAGACGACCTATCGCTCTTTGGGCAGCCTGCTTCTGGCACTGTTGAAGGATCCGCAGCAGTTGGAGGCCATCCGCGCCGATCGGTCGTTGCTGCCGCAGGCCATCGAAGAGGGCGTGCGGTGGGAATCGCCGCTGTTGACCATCACTCGGGTGGCGACTCGAGACACCGAGCTCGGTGGGGTGGCGATCCCGGCCGGGGCCACGGTGATGCCGATGCTGGGGTCGGCAAACCGACAGGAAGATCGCTATCCCGATCCGGACACCTTCGACATCCACCGACAAGCCAAGGCAAATCTGGGCTGGGGCCACGGTGTGCACGTCTGCCTCGGGATGCACCTGGCGCGATTGGAAATGCGCACCGCGATCAACCTTCTGCTGGACCGGCTGCCGAATCTTCGGCTGGACCCCGATGGGGATGATCCACACATTCGGGGGCAAGTTTTCCGCTCGCCGACTTCCGTACCAGTGCTGTTCGATCCCGAGTAGGAGATGCGATCTGGAGACAGCGCTATGTTCTTTGTTGCCAATCGGCTGCGTTCCGGTAAGGCTCTCCATAGGGCCACCCGTCCTGCAATGGGCATCCAGTATTCTGGCGCTTTACCGCAGCGCCGCGTCTAAAGAGAGTGACAAGTATGGCTGACACTGTAAAGGTTCGGTTCGAGCCGAAGATGATGATCGACGGCAAGCTCGTCGACGGCCAGGCCGGCACGTTTACCGTGCTCAACCCGGCCACTGAAGAGTCGCTGGGCGAGGTCGCCGACGCGTCCAAGGAGGACATGCTCCGGGCCATCGACGCCGCCCGCCGCGCTTTCGACGAAACCGACTGGTCGACCAATCGTGAGCTGCGCAAGCGCTGCCTGCTCCAGCTGCACGACGCGATCGAGTCGGAGAAGGAAGAGCTGCGCGAGGAACTCATCCTCGAGGTTGGCGCTCCGCGCGCCATCACGTTCGGCCCGCAGCTGGACGCCCCGCTCGAAGACGGGTTGAAGTACCCCGCCCGGCTGATCGACGAGTACGCCTGGGAAACCGACCTGGGTGACAAGGTGATCAGCCTCACCGGCGCACTGACCACCCGCAAGGTGTGGCGCGAGCCGGTCGGCGTGGTCGGTGCAATCGTGCCGTGGAACTTCCCGTTCGAGGTGTCCCTCAACAAGCTCGGCCAGGCCCTGGGCACCGGCAACACGGTGGTGCTGAAGGCCGCGCCCGACACACCCTTCAATGCGACCCGCCTGGGTCGGCTGATCGCCGAGAACACCGACATCCCGGCCGGGGTCGTCAGCGTCATCACCGCTTCGGATCACCTGGTGGGTGAGGAGCTCACGCTCTCGCCGAAGGTGGACCTGATCTCGTTCACCGGGTCCACGGCGGTCGGCAGGCGCATCATGGAAAAGGGCGCCGCCACCATGAAGCGGCTGTTCCTGGAGCTGGGTGGCAAGTCGGCCAGCATCGTTTTGGAGGACGCCGACTTCGGGTCGGCGTGCATGGTGGGCATCGCGCCGTGCATGCACGCTGGTCAAGGTTGCGCCAACCCGACTCGGCTGCTGCTGCCGCGGTCTCGCTACGACGAGGGCGTGGCGATCCTCAAGAGCATCTACGAGAATGTCACGTGTGGCGACCCACAGGACCCGGGAACGCTTTGCGGCCCGCTGATCTCGAAGAGGCAGTTCGATCGGGTGACGGGCTACATCCAGAAGGGCGTGGACGAGGGTGCCACGGCGCTGGTCGGCGGCCCCGGTGCGGCCACCGGTTTCGACAAGGGATATTACGTCCGGCCAACGCTTTTCGTCGATGTCGACAACAAGATGACCATCGCCCAGGAGGAGATCTTCGGTCCGGTGCTGTCGGTCATTCCGTTCGATGACGAGGAGGATGCCATCCGGATCGCCAACGACAGCCCGTACGGGTTGGCGGGCAACGTGTTCTCCGGTTCCCTCGAGCGTTCGCTGTCGGTGGCCCGTCGGATCAGGGCCGGCTTCATCGGCGTCAACGGCGGCGCGCCGTACGGCGCCGACACACCCTTCGGCGGCTACAAGGACAGCGGGGTCGGCCGGCAGAACGGTGTGGCCGGCTTCGACCAGTACACCGAGATCAAGTCGGTGGCCTACCCGGCCGTCTGACACCCGGCTGACCACGCCGGTTGCCGCGAGCGTGCGTGTCTGTCCGCAGACACGCCGCGTGGCGCGGCATTCTGTGCACGCTCGGCGGGGAGCAAGGCCGACCCGACCCCGCTCCGCAGCCTCTCAACGCGTTGGTTGACAATCGTCCTAACGACCGACTCGAAGAGGAGACATGTCCATGGCCGAAGCAGTCATCGTCGAGGCGGTGCGCTCACCGATCGGTAAGCGCAACGGCGGATTGTCCGGGATGCACCCGGCCGACCTGTCCGCGCAGGTGCTCAACGGATTGGTCGACAGGGCCGGCATCGACCCCGGAATTGTCGACGACGTGATCTGGGGCTGCGTCATGCAGGCCGGTGAACAGGCCCTCGACATCGGGCGCACCGCGCTGCTGACGGCCGGTTGGCCGGAAACCGTTCCGGGCGTGACCGTCGACCGCCAATGCGGGTCCAGTCAGCAGTCCATCCACTTCGCCACGGCCGGCGTGGTGGCCGGGCATTACGACGTCGTCGTCGCCGGCGGTGTGGAGTCGATGTCGCGGACCCCGATGGGGGCGTCGCTGGCGAACGGCGGCCGGCCGTACCCGGAGTCTTTCATCGCACGCTACGACGGGCAGATCCCCAACCAGGGCATCGGTGCCGAGATGATCGCCGAACAGTGGGGGCTGGACCGCACCGCGCTCGACGAATTTTCGCTGGGATCGCACGAAAAGGCTGCGGCAGCACAGGATTCCGGCGCGTTCGACGATCAGATCGTCGGCATCAAGGAGCAGGACGGAAACGTCCTGCTCAAGGACGAAGGCATCCGCCGCGGCACCCCGATGGAGAAGATGGCGTCGCTGAAGCCGGCGTTCAAGGAAGACGGTGTGATTCACGCCGGCAACTCGTCGCAGATCTCCGACGGTTCGGCCGCGCTGCTGATCATGTCGGCGGACAAGGCCAAGTCGTTGGGGCTGAAGCCGCTTGCGCGGGTGCACACCGCGACCCTGGCCGGCGCCAACCCGGTGATCATGCTGACCGCGCCCATCCCGGCCACCCAGAAGGCCTTGCAGCGATCCGGGCTGAGCATCGATGAGATCGGCGCGTACGAAGTGAACGAGGCGTTTGCGCCCGTGCCGCTGGCTTGGCTCAAGGACATTGGTGCCGACGAGAAGAAACTCAACGTCAACGGCGGGGCCATCGCGCTCGGCCACCCGCTCGGCGGTTCGGGAGCGCGGTTGATGACCACGCTGCTTTACCACATGCGGGACAAGGGAATTCGCTACGGCCTGCAGACGATGTGCGAGGGTGGTGGTCAGGCCAACGCGACCATCGTCGAGCTGCTGTGACGGACGCTCCGGGGAACCGGCCGGCAGCGCTGGTCGACCGGGCTGGCAACGTCATGGTGATCACCATCAACCGGCCGGATGCCCGCAACGCCATCAACAGCGCCGTCAGCATCGGTCTCGGGGACGCGCTGGAAGAAGCTCAACACGACCCCAACGTGCGGGCGGTGGTGCTCACCGGCGCCGGCGACAAGTCGTTTTGCGCCGGCGCCGACCTCAAGGCGATCGCGCGCCGCGAGAACTTGTATCACCCCGACCACGGGGAATGGGGCTTTGCCGGTTACGTCCATCACTTCGTCGACAAGCCCACCATCGCCGCGGTAAACGGCACCGCGCTGGGCGGGGGGACCGAGCTGGCCCTGGCCAGCGACCTGGTGGTGGCCGACGAACGTGCCAACTTCGGCTTACCCGAGGTCAAACGTGGACTGATCGCCGCCGCCGGCGGAGTGTTCCGGATCATGGACCACCTGCCCCGCAAAGTGGCGATGGAATTGCTGTTGACCGGGGAACCGCTATCCGCATCCGACGCCTTGGAATGGGGTCTGATCAACCAGGTCGTCAAGGCAGGGTCGGTGGTGGACGCGGCCCTGGCACTGGCGGCGCGGATCACGGTCAACGCCCCGCTGTCGGTGCAGGCCAGCAAGCGGATTGCCTACGGGGTCGACGACGGCATCATCACCGATGACGAACCGGGCTGGGAGCGCACCGTCCGCGAGATGCGAACCCTGATCAGATCCGAGGACGCCAAGGAAGGACCGCTGGCGTTCGCCGAGAAGCGGGAGCCGGTCTGGAAGGCGCGCTGACCCACCATCAGTTAGTGGCGATCGCGAGGGCGGCGGAGCCGGTCGACGCGGGTCGCCACCATCAGTCAGTGCGCCAGGATGTTGACCCCGTACCGGAACGCGCCGGGCAGGAATTGGCCGGCCGGCACGACCATGCGGCGCACGGTCCGTGGCGTGGTGGCCAACACCAGCCCGCGGGTGAGCAGTCGGTAATTGCGGGTAACCCGGTGCCACGCAGCCTCATATGACGCCGGCCCGTCGCCGACGATGGCCTCTACCGCCGCACGGGCTTGTTTGACGGCAAGGCTCATGCCTTCGCCGGTCAACGCGTCCTCGTATCCCGCCGCGTCCCCCACTAACAGCACCCGCCCCTCGACACGGCGGGAGACCACCTGGCGCAACGGGCCGCAACCGCGTGCCTGCCCACAGTCGGCACCTTTTAGCCGCCGGGTCAGCCCGGGGAACCAGGCAAGGTCGGGCTGCCCGCGAGACAAGATCGCGACGCCGACCAGATCCGGTTCCACCGGGGTCACGTACGCCTCACCCAAGGGCGACCAATGGACCTCGACGAACTCCGACCATGCCTGTACCTTGTAGTGCCAACGCACGCCGTAGCGCCGTGGTGTTCCGGCCGTTGCCTTGATTCCGACCGCGCGCCGGACCGCCGAATGCAGTCCGTCAGCGCCAATCAGCCATTTCGCGCGTACGCCGGCAGCCGTCACGCCATGAGCGTCCTGCTCGACGCTGGTTACCTTCGTCTGGATCCATTCGGTGTCTTCCTCTTTGGCCCGCGACGCCAGTGCCCCGTGCAACGTGGTGCGTCGGACTCCGAGGCCCGATCCGCCGCGAAATGTTGCCTCGGCCCGATGTCGTTCACTCACGTAGGCGATCCCGCGAAACGGCATGCCGGCCGGGTCGACGCCGAGCGACTTCAGTTCGGCGAGTCCGCCGGGCATCAGCCCCTCGCCGCAGGCCTTATCGATGGGGTCGGGTCGCGGCTCGGCCACGATCACCGACAGGCCGTGCCGACGGGCATGCAGCGCCGCGGCGAGGCCGCCGGGACCGCCACCGACGATGAGCAGGTCAGCGTCGTAGGTGCTCATGCGTACCCCAAAGCGGAGTTTTCGACCTGGAGGCGCACCCTGAGCAGCATGGCGTTGGCTACGGTGAAAATGATCGCGGTCAGCCAGGCCGTGTGCACCAGCGGCAGCGCGAATCCTTCGGCCACCACCGCCACGTAGTTCGGGTGGTGGAGCCACCGGTAGGGCCCCTGTCGAACCAGGGGCGCCTCCGGTAGCACGATCACGCGGGTGTTCCACCGTTGGCCCAGCGTCGTGATGCACCACCACCGCAACCCCTGGCTGAGCGCCGCCACGGCCAGCATCGGCCAGCCCAGCCAGGGGATGAACGGCCGGTGCAGCAGCCACGGCTCAACGATGCAGCCGAGCAGCAGGGCGGTGTGGATGGCGACCATCACCACATAATGCGGGCGGCCAAACTCCTTGCCCCCCTGGGCAAAGGACCACTGCGCGTTCCGCTTGGACAGCACCAGCTCGACCAGGCGTTCGATCCCGATTGCCAGGATCAGTAGGTAATACATGTCTCCACGACCCCCTGAACTCCTATGATATCCCTGACCGGCATTACCAGGCCAAGAGGACGAGTTCGCAGCAGAACCCCGGGCCCATCGCGATCATCAGCCCAAACGACCCTGCCGGAGGTGGGTCGGCCAGGTTGGCCCGAAGCACATCAAGGACAGACACCGAGGACAGGTTGCCGTTGTTACGCAACGAGGTTCGGGTGTGGTCAAGCGCGTTGCCGGGCAGGTCCAACACGTTCTCGACCGCTTCGATCACCTTGGGCCCACCAGGGTGGCAGACCCAGGTCGACACGTCTTCCGGGGTTAGTCCGTGGTCGGCCAGGAATCCGCGGACGTCGTCGCCCAGGTACTTCTCGACGACGGTCGCGACCTCGACCGACAGGACGATCTTGAAGCCGTCACTGCCGATCCTCCAGCCCATCACCTCTTCGGTGTCGGGGTAGAGGCGGCTCTTGGTTGCCAGGACCCTGGGACCGGTTCGCCCGCTGGCCCCGCTTCGTCCGCTGCGTCCGCTATGCGCGTGACGTCCGCTCTGTGCGCGAGAATCTGCAGCGACCCGGTCGGCGCCCTTGCCGATGACGACGGCGGCACCGTCACCAAAGAGGCTGGCGGCAACCAGATTTGCCACCGAACTGTCGTTGCGTTGAATGGTCAGCGAGCACAGTTCGACCGCCAACAATGCCGCCACCTGGTCGGGGAATGCCAGTAGGTAATCGTGCATGCGCGCCGTCCCAGCCGCGCCGGCCACACAGCCCAGGCCGAACAGTGGGACTCTTTTGACGTCCGGGCGCAGTCCGATGCGTGCGGCCAGACGGGCCTCCAGTGTCGGCACCGCAAGCCCGGTCACCGTCGTCGAAAAGACGATGTCGACCTCCGACGGCTTGATCTTCGCCTCGGCGAGTGCCGAAATAAACGCCTGCTCAGCGAGGTTTAGGGCGACCTCGATGTAGAGGTCGTTCGCCTCGGTGAAGCCGCTGAGCTCGCTGTATCGCGGCAGCGGCAGCGCCGTGTTGCGGAAGTCAACCCCGCTTTTGAGAGCGAACCGCCGAAATTCCGGGCCGGCGAAGTCGGTCAGTGCGCCGATGGCTTCGTCCTGGGTGTACCGGTTTGGCGGAAATTCCACAGCGACGGCTGCGATGGAGGGATTTTTGGTCGTAGTGGTGGTCGGTGATTTCAGCTCGAGGCATCCCGAACGGCCCCCTGAGATGTTATTCATACCCGGGGTGACGACATCGCCCCCTGTTTGGTTCAATGCGCCGGTAGGTTGGACTTGTGCGGATTTGCGACCGGTGCCAATGGCCATTTCGGGACGGCGCCTTGTGCACCGGCCTCGACATCTTGATCGACTTGGCTCCGAAAGTTTTTGCCGGATGATCGACGTCAGGCCTTACGACGCCGGCGTGCTCTCCGAATTGCGCCGGGCGATCACGAATTTTGCTGTGCCACATAATGAGCCGCCGGCAGTCGTGCTACGCCGCCGCATCGTCGTCGGCATCACGTTGGTGATCGGCACTGCGGTGCTGGGGCTTTCGCTGCGGCGGGCTCCGGGTGAGTCGATCTTCTACTGGCTGACACTGGCACTGGCGGCCGTGTGGATCGTCGGTGCCTCGGTTTCGGGGCCGCTGCACCTGGGTGGCATCAATTGGCGCGGCCGCAATCAACGTCCGGTCATCACCGGGACGGCCACCGGTCTACTGGTTGGCGGCGCCTTCGTGCTGGGCGGTCTGATCGCCAGAGAGATCCCGGCCGTTTCGGCCTTGATCACCCGGGTGCTGATGTTCGCCCATCAGGGATCGTTTTGGCTGGTGGTGGTGATCACCGTGGTCAACGGCGTGGCCGAGGAAGTCTTCTTTCGCGGCGCGCTTTACACCGCGCTGGGCCGGCACCAGCCAGTGGTTATTTCGACCATTCTGTACACCTGCGCGGCCGCGGCCAGCGGGAACCCGATGCTTGGATTCGCCGCGATCATCCTCGGGACGGTCTGCGCCTTGGAACGCCGGGCCACCGGGGGTGTGCTGGCACCGGTATTGACCCACTTCGTCTGGGGTCTGATCATGGTGCTCGCACTGCCCCCGCTGTTCGGCGTCTGACCTTTCCGCTCGACCCGACGACATCGCGCACCATCCCGGACAGGCCGGCGCGATGGAAGGGACGCAACAAAAGCCAGTAAAACCGCCCCAGGACGCCCCTTGGCATGAAGGTGGTCCGTTGTGTGTACATGCTGCCGCCGCCGACTTGGGGTGTGATCATTACGTCCAACCACACCTTCCCCGGTAACCGCATCGTGGAGCGCAGCCTCAGCAAGGAGGCGGGTTCGCGCGCCAGCACGCTCCAGCGCCGGCTGTTCTCCGCGGTGCTCTCGGCCGCCTTCCAGACGTCGCGCGGCGCTGCGCTTGTCGTCGCCGTCCGCACGTTGGTGTAGACGACCTCGCCGGCCCATTCCGGGTCGCTGGGGAGCAATGCGGCGGGCTCCGAACTCAACGGGGCCCACGAGGCACTGGGCGGGCCGTGCGTCGCGGGGTTGAGCGCCAACGCGACTGCGTCGCGGTATCCGGTCAGGCCGCCCGGCGGTGGCGCGATGACGGTGTCGATGTCCGCGTTGCGCATCACCGCGTCGCACTCCAGCGATTCGATCAATGGACGCGCCAAACCGGGCGGGATCGGGGTCACCGTCCCAATCCACAAGCTGGCAATCGTGGGCGTCAAGAATGGGAGCACGATCAAGCGGCGCCGGCGCAGCCCCGCGACCTCCGCGTAGACCCGCATCATGTCGCCGTACTCCAACACGTCGGGGCCGCCGATATCCCACGTGCGCGACGACGGCACGGGTGCCGTTGCTGCGGCGACGAGGTAATACAGCGCGTCGCGCACCGCGATGGGCTGAATGCTGTTGTGCACCCACTTCGGTGTGGTCATCACCGGTAACCGATCGGTGAGGTGCCGGATCATTTCGAACGACGCCGAGCCCGATCCGACTACCACTCCGGCCTGCAGCACCACGGCCTCGATGCCGGAGTCGATGAGGGCGTCGCCGACGGCCTTGCGTGACTCGAGATGCGGCGAAAGCTTGCTGTTTTCCGGATGCAGCCCGCTGAGGTACACCACCCGCCGCACCCCCGTGCGGCGAGCAGCCGTCACGACGTTTCGCACAGCGCGGGTTTCCTCGGCGGTGAAGTCCTTCGACGTGCCCATCGAATGGACCAGGTAGTAGACGACGTCCATCCCGTCGAACGCCGCGATCAGCGAATCGAGCTCACCCAGGTCACCGCGGGCCACCTCGACCCGCTCTCGCCAGGGCACGTCTGCCAACTTGCCCGGGTCGCGGGCCAAAGCGCGAACTCGGTGACCTTCATCGAGCAGTCGCGGCACCAGCCGCGCGCCGATATAGCCGGTCGCCCCGGTCACCAGGCAGCGAACCTGTCCAGCCGCCATCGATTTCCCCTTTTAGTCAGTCATTCGTAACCAACGGAAGGGAGGATTGCCCTTGCGGCGGTGGCCCTTAGCCGTCAGTGAAGTTAGCGGTGCGGCGCTGCTGAAATGCGGTGGCACCTTCGATGAAATCGTGTGATCGCAGCAGGACGGACTGTCCGCGAAACTCGCGTTCCAGGGCGGGATCCAACTCGGTCAACGTGGTCGCGTTGATCGCGTCCTTGGTCTTAGCGTATGCCACAGCGGGACCAGCGACTAATTTCGAAAGCACTCTGCCGACCTCGGCTTCGAAATCTTCAGCCGCATAGACCGAGTTGAGGGTGTCAGGTCGGTCGAGGGTCACCAAACACCCCTCGGAGAGCGTGACGGTAATTCCGGCGACGGGCGCCAGTGTGTCGATCGCGGATGGCATGGCATCAACCTAAGCGACCGGGGTGCGCGACCGTCCGGGGCGGCTGCGAAGATGCGAACGGAAAGTCGGGGCGTCAGAGCAGACGAAAGGTCGGTAGGTCATGGCGGGACCGCTGAGCGGATTACGTGTCATCGAATTGGCCGGTATCGGGCCGGGCCCACATGCCACGATGATCCTGGGCGACTTGGGCGCCGACGTGGTGCGCATCGATCGCCCGTCCGCTAACCCGGCGGGGGTCGTCAAAGACACCATGAGTCGCAACCGGCGCGTCGTAACCGCCGATCTGAAATCCGACGAGGGGCGCGAACTCGTGCTCAAGCTCGTCGCCAAAGCCGACGTGTTGATCGAGGGTTACCGTCCGGGCGTCACCGAGCGCCTCGGCCTTGGGCCCGAGCACTGCGCCAAGGTCAACGAACGGCTGGTCTATGGCCGGATGACCGGCTGGGGACAAACCGGCCCGCGCAGCCAGCAAGCGGGTCACGACATCAACTACATCTCGTTGAACGGCATCCTGCACTCCATCGGCCGCGCCAACGAGCGGCCGGTGCCGCCACTGAACCTGGCCGGCGACTTCGGCGGCGGCTCGATGTTCTTGCTGGTAGGCATACTCTCGGCGCTCTGGGAGCGGCAGAGTTCCGGTAAGGGGCAGGTCGTGGACGCCGCCATGGTCGACGGTTCCAGCGTCCTGGTCCAGATGATCTGGCAGATGCGTGCCTCCGGCCTGTGGTCCGACGAGCGCGGCACCAACATGCTCGACGGCGGCGCGCCCTACTACGACACCTACGAGTGCGCCGATGGCCGCTACGTCGCCGTCGGCGCTATCGAGCCACAGTTCTACGCGGCCATGCTGGCCGGACTGGGTCTGGATGCCGCCGACCTGCCGCCGCAGAACGACGCGGCCCGCTGGCCTGAACTGCGGACCGCGCTGACTGCCGCGTTCGCCGGCCACGACCGTGCTCATTGGACCAAGGTGTTCGCCGATTCGGATGCCTGCGTGACCCCGGTGCTCGCGTTCGGCGAGGTGCAGACCGAGCCGCACATCACCGAGCGGAACACCTTTTACGAAGTCAACGGCGGTTTGCAGCCGTTGCCGGCGCCGCGGTTCTCCCGGACCGCGCCGGACCAGCCGCGTCCGGCGGCGCCGGCGAGCGACGTCGACGCGGTACTCAACGACTGGGTGTAATCGAACGAAAGGGAAGATTCGCGTGGAGATCAAAGACGCCGTAGCCGTCGTCACCGGAGGCGCTTCGGGGCTGGGCCTGGCCACTACCAAGCGGTTGCTCGACGCCGGGGCGCAGGTGGTCGTGCTGGACCTCAAGGGCGAGGACGCGGTTCGTGAACTGGGTGATCGCGCACGCTTTGTGCAGACCGACGTCACCGATGAGGCCGGTGTCACCCGCGCACTAGACGCCGCGGAGGCGTTGGGCACGCTGCGCATCGTCGTCAACTGCGCCGGCACCGGCAACGCGATCCGGGTGCTGGGTCGCGACGGTGTCTTCCCGCTGGACGCCTTCCGCAAGGTCGTGGACATCAACCTGGTCGGCACGTTCAACGTGATAAGGCTGGCGGCCGAGCGGATTTCCAAGACCGACCCCATCGGCCCTAAAGGCGAGGAGCGTGGTGTCATCGTCAACACCGCCTCGGTGGCGGCGTTCGACGGCCAAATCGGGCAGGCCGCCTATTCGGCGTCCAAGGGCGGCGTGGTCGGCATGACGCTGCCGATCGCGCGCGACTTGGCCAGCCACCGGATCCGGGTGGTGACGATCGCGCCCGGCCTGTTCGATACGCCGCTGCTGGCCGGCCTGCCGGAACCGGCCAGGGAGTCGCTGGGACAGCAGGTGCCACATCCCTCGAGGCTGGGAAATCCCGATGAATATGGCGCCCTCGCGGTGCACATCGTAGAGAACCCCATGCTCAACGGTGAGGTCATCCGCCTGGACGGCGCCATCCGGATGGCGCCACGCTGACAAAAAGCCCCCCGCGATTAGCGGGGGGCTGCCTGGGAAACGGGGTCGGAATCGGAGATGTGGTTACCGACGGAACCATCGGGTGATGGCGGAATCGGCCATGAGTAACCGCGCTAACACGCTCATCGTCGGTCAGCTGGCCGTAGGTAGGTTTTGTTGCCAGTCCTCGAACTGCTCCGAAGTCTCGCCTTCCACCAACATGTCGCCGTGGTAGAGGGCTTCGAAGTCAGCTTTGATGACGTCGGCACTCGAGTCGTCGATCCACATGACACTGAGCGTAAGAGCCGGCATTAAGGAATCTTTGAGCTTCGTTTCGCAAAATGGTGGCAATTTACTGGCGAGTAGGTTTCTCGGACGCCGACGGGCGGATTTCGGCCCCGAGCGGCTTAATTGCGGCCGATTTTCTGTCCAGACTCTTAGTGTCGGGCGAGTTCGATGCCGTGTTGCGGGATTTCTGAACCATTTGGGTATGCACACCGTACTTGGGGTGGGCGCGGGTTGGCCGCCCGTTCAGTTATCGCCGATAAGTTACCGCCGGGTTCTTGGCCTGCCGACGACTGCCGGCACCGGTGGCGAAAGGACTCCACATGCTGCAGAGGATCGCCCGACAGGCCATCGCGATGCCGCGACGGATCATCGCGGTTGGGGTCCTGGTCTTCATTGCCGCCGCGGTCTTCGGCGTCCCCGTCGCCAAGAGCCTGTCCCCGGGTGGTTTCCAAGATCCGACCTCCGAGTCGGCGCGCGCCATCGAAGTCTTGGGCGACAAGTTCGGGCAAAGCGGCCAGCAGATGATGATCGTGGTGACAGCACCCGGCGGGACCAATAGCGAACAGGCCCGCACGGTTGGCACCGGCCTGGTCGGCCAGTTGCAACGGTCGCCGTTGGTATTCGACAACGTCTCCTCGGCCTGGACCGCACCGCCGCAGGCCGCCGCGGACCTGATCAGCTCGGACGGTAAATCGGGGTTGATCGTGGTCAACCTCAAAGGCGGCGAGATCGGCGCCCAGAAAAATGCTCAAACCTTGTCCGACGAGTTCGTCCACGACCGCGACGGGGTCAGCGTGCGAGCCGGCGGCTCGGCGATGGAATACGCCCAGATCAACAAGCAGAACCTAGAAGACCTCTTGTTGATGGAGGCGATCGCGATCCCGCTCACCTTCCTGGTGCTGGTCTGGGTGTTCGGCGGGCTGCTGGCCGCGGCGTTACCGATGGCGCTGGGGGCATTGGCCGTCGCCGGCTCCATGACGGTGTTGCGGCTCATCACCTTCGCCACCGACGTGTCGATCTTCGCGCTCGACCTGAGCGCCGCGTTGGGCCTGGCGTTGGCCGTCGACTACACCCTGCTGATCCTCAGCCGCTACCGGGACGAGTTGGCCGAGGGCAGTGACCGACATCAGGCGCTGATTCGCACCATGGCCACATCCGGCCGCACGGTGCTGTTCTCCGCCGTCACCGTGGCGCTGTCGATGTCGGCCACGGCGTTGTTCCCGATGTACTTCCTCAAGTCGTTCGCTTACGCCGGTGTCGCGACGGTGGCCTTTGTCGCGACTGCATCGATCGTGCTGACGCCGGCCGCGATCGTGCTGCTGGGCCCGCGGATCGACGCGTTGAATGTGCGCCGGCTGTTGCGGCGGGTGCTGAGCCGCCCCGAACCGGTGCACAAGCCGGTCGATCAGCTGTTCTGGTACCGGTCGAGCAAGCTCGTGATGCGGCGCTGGCTGCCGGTCGGGCTGGCCGGCATCGCGCTACTGCTGCTGCTCGGGCTTCCGTTCATGTCGGTGAAGTGGGGTTTCCCGGACGACCGGGTGCTTCCGCTTTCGTCGTCGTCGCATCAGGTCGGTGACCGGTTGCGCACCGGTTTCGCCCACGATTCCGCCAGGGCGGTGCCCATCGTCGTTCCCGATGCCCGTGGCCTGACGTCGGCCGATCTCGACAGATATGCCGCCGACCTTTCTCGGGTTCCCGACGTGTCGTCGGTGACCGACCCGACAGGGACGTTCGTCGGCGGAAACCAGATGGGACCACCGTCGGCGCCAACCGGGTTGGTCGACGGCAGCGCGTTGCTGACCGTGGGCAGTACGGCGCCGCTGTTTTCGCCGGCGAACGATACCCAGCTCAATGGGTTACACGCGGTGCACGGCCCGGGTGGCCGAGCCGTCGAATTCGGTGGCGTCGCCCAAATCAACCGCGACAGCGTCAACGCCGTGACAGACCGGCTTCCGCGGGTGCTGGGGCTGATGGCTGCCATCACCTTCGTGCTGCTGTTCATGCTCACCGGCAGCGTGGTGCTGCCCGCAAAGGCCTTGGTGTGCAACGTGCTTTCGTTGACCGCGGCATTCGGCGCGCTGGTGTGGATTTTCCAGGACGGCCATCTCGGTGCACTGGGTACGACCCCCAGCGGGACATTGGTGGCCAACATGCCGGTGTTGTTGTTCTGCATCGCCTTTGGGTTGTCGATGGATTACGAAGTGTTCTTGATCTCCAGGATCCGCGAGTACTGGCTGGCCTCCGGAGCCGCTCGACCGGCGAAACTCAGCTCACAAGAGGCGCACGCCGCCAACGACGAAAGTGTGGCGCTCGGCGTGGCCCGCACCGGCCGGGTGATCACGGCCGCTGCTTTGGTGATGTCGATGTCGTTCGCCGCGCTGATCGCCGCCCATGTGTCGTTCATGCGAATGTTCGGCCTCGGCCTCACGCTGGCGGTGGCGGTGGATGCCACCCTGGTGCGGATGGTCCTGGTGCCGGCGTTCATGCATGTGATGGGCCGGTGGAACTGGTGGGCGCCCAAGCCGCTGGTGTGGATTCATGACCGATTCGGCCTCAGCGAGGGAGCGTCTGTCGAACCGGCGGAGGCGGCACACGACGCGGATTTCGAGGAGCCGGCGATCCGGGCTTCGGTGACGCACCATGGTTGACGTCTCGGTTGCCGGGCCCCGTCGGCCCCGGGCCCCCCGTGGGTCCGGCGAGCGGTTGCGTGACGAGATCCTGGCTGCGGCCACCGACTTGTTGCTGGAGACCGAGCACGCCAGGGCGGTTTCGATCCGTTCGGTGGCACACCGCGTCGGCGTGACGCCACCGTCGATCTACCTGCATTTCGCGGACAAAGATGCCCTACTGGACGCGGTGTGCGCGCGATACTTCGAGAAACTCGACCAGGAAATGCAACGGGCAGCCGGCGAGTATTCGTCGCCGGCCGAGGTGCTTCGCGCCCAGGGACTGGCCTATATCCGGTTCGCCACGCAAACCCCTGAGTTGTACCGGATTGCGACCATGGGGGAGTGGAAGTCGGGAACCAGCATCGACATCGCTCTGGACGCCACCGCTTTCAAGCACATCCTCGCCACGGTGCAGACGCTGATGGACGATGGCGTCTACCCGGCAGACGACCCGACAACCGCAGCTTTGGAGATTTGGACCGCAGCCCATGGTGTCGCGGCTATGCTGATCGCCAAGCCGCACCTACCGTTTGGCGACGCCGAAGCCTTTGCCGATAGAGTGTTGTCTTCCGTCTTCTGTGGGCGCGTTGTAGCCGGACTCGCCGGCCCTGACGCGCGGCCCGCGGAGTGGGCGGCCTGGGGGATTTCACACCGATCTGACGAGGAGAGTATCGACGATGACGCGGGCTGCGGCTGAGACGATCGACAACCCGTTCTTCGCCCGCGTCTGGCCAGTCGTCGCCGTCCACGAAGCAGAAGCGGTGCGCATTCTTCGCCGGGAAAACGTGGCCGGCCTTTCGGGCCGGGTATTGGAAGTCGGCGCGGGCATCGGGACCAATTTCGCCTTTTATCCGGAGTCGGTCCAGCAGGTGATCGCCATCGAGCCCGAACCGCGGCTGGCCGCTCGCGCCCGTAACGCGGCGGCCGCCGCGCCGGTGCCGGTGGACGTGATCGGTTCGACGGTAGAGGAATTCGGTCGCGGAGAGCAATTCGACGCGGTGGTGTGCTCGTTCGTGTTGTGTTCGGTGCGCGACACCGCCGGGGTGCTGCAGCGTCTGCATTCACAACTGCTGCCTGGCGGTGAGCTGCGTTATCTCGAGCATGTGGCCAGCGTGGGCGCCCGGGGCCGGTGGCAGCGGTTTCTCGACGCGACGGTATGGCCGAGGTTCTTGGGGAACTGCCACACGCATCGCGAGACCCAGCGCGCCATCCTCGACGCCGGTTTCGAGGTGTACGCCTCCCGCCGCGAGTGGACGCTACCGGTGTGGTCGCCGATGCCGGTGTCGGAGTTGGCGGTGGGTCGCGCACGCAGGGTTTTGTAGCCTGCTTACTTGAGCAGCGCAGGCAGCCGCTGCAGCAATCCCGGTAGCGCCTGGCTGGCGGTCTCGCGGATGCAGATCGTGGCGCTGCCGGAAAGCGGCGTGGGCTCCGGGTTGACCTCGATGACGACCGCGCCGCGTGCCAGCGCCAAATCGGCTAGCCCGGCCGCCGGATACACGATCGCGGAGGTCCCCACGACCACCATCACGTCGGCGGCCTCCGTCGCCTCGACGGCCCGCTGCCAGGGCTGCTCCGGCAACGGCTCACCGAACCACACGATGTCGGGCCGGATCAGGCCGCCACAGTGGTGTACCGGCGGTTCCACCTCTAGCGCCGGTTCTGGCATCTCGGGCAGCGGCTCGTCGTAGGGCAGGCCGCAACGCGCACAACGGAATTCGAAAAGGCTGCCATGTAGATGGTGCACTGGACCGCTACCCGCGCGTTCATGCAAATCATCGACGTTCTGGGTGATGACGCTGACCTCGGCGTGGTCCTGCCAGGCCGCGATGGCGTGGTGCCCGTCGTTGGGTTCGACGGTGGCTACCAGATAATGGCGCCATAGATACCAGCCCCAGACCCGCTCGGGGTTGTTCAGCCATCCTTGTGTGCTGGACAGCTCGTAAGGGTCGAAGCGGGCCCACAACCCATTCTTGTCGTCGCGGAACGTCGGCACGCCGCTCTCCGCGGAGATCCCTGCGCCGCTCAGTACCGTCACTCGCATTCCACCAAGATAGTCGGGGTGACAGTGAGCGGCGCTGGGTGATACTGGACGTGTGGAGTTGCGGGATCTGTTGAGGGTCGACGCGTTGGCGGGCGCGCCGTTGTTCGATCAGCTCAGAACACAAGTCATCGAGGGGGTGCGGACCGGTGCGCTGCCCCCGGGTACCCGGCTCCCCACGGTGCGTGAGCTGGCCGGGCAACTGGGGGTGGCCACCAACACCGTCGCGCGCGCCTACCGTGAGCTGGAGTCGGCGACGATTGTCGAAACACGCGGCCGCTTTGGAACTTTCATCTCCCGTGTCGACCCGACCGACGCCGCGATGGCGGCTGCCGCGAAGGCGTACGTCGATGTGGCTCGAGCGCTGGGACTGAGCAGGTCCGACGCGGTGCGTTACCTCACTGACGTGCCCGACGAGTAAGCCTCAGCCGAACTCCAACAGCGTCGTGGACGGACGCAGCGCGTCGAAGAACGGCACAGAGTAGACGAACGACGCCGCGGCGTTGAATGCTCTGCCGCGACCTGGCGGCAGTCGCACATCGCGGACTGCGCGGATACCCGGCACCGTGTTCGTCAGCTCCGCGGCCCGTCCGGTGGACAGGCTGAACGGCATCGGCGGCACCCGGTAACGACGTGAGGTACGCAGGCCGCCGTAGCGGCTGACCTTAGAAAACCATGCCGGGGCCACGTCGAAGAGCATCTGGCCGCCGGGAAATCTCTTGGCGCACTCGGCGATTAGGCCAACCGCTTGTTCGGGCTGCAGGTACATCAGCAATCCCTCGGCGGTGATGACCACCCCGCCGGCGGTGTCGACGGCGTCCATCCAGCTGTAATCCAGGGCGGACTGCGAACAGACCGAAACCCGCGGCGATGCTGGCAGCAGCCGCGTCCGGAGTTCAATAATGGGCGGCAGATCAACTGTCAGCCAATGGAATTGGCCGTCCGGAATGGCTGCGTCCAAGCGCCAGAAGCTGGTCTGCAGCCCTTCCGCCAGCGCTACCACGGTGGCCGCCGGGTGCCGCGTGAGAAAGGACTGGGTCTCGATGTCGAAGGCCCGCGCGCGCAGCGCGATGCCCTGGTGTGACGTGCCGAACTTGGCGAAGTCGAATTGAATCGAATCGGCCAGGGCGACCGCCATCGGGTCGTCGATGACGCTGTCGGGACGACGAGCCTCCTCCGCTCGGGCGGTCAGTGTCAGCAGGGCGGTCTCTGAGACACCGGTGAGGGTGACGCTGTTTTTGGTGGGCTGTCCTACGGAATCTTTGGCGACGCTCATCCACGCCAACACTACCGACGGTCGCGTTATCGCAGGACTTTGGCCAGCGTGCGGAGGTTGCGGGTGGTGGTCGACGATTTGTACCGCGGCTTGCCCATCGCCTTGCCGATCGTGCTGTCCAGGGTGGCGCCCTTGGGGACCTGCCAGTAGAGGACGCCGTCACTGCGGCTGATCTTTTCGCTTCGGCCAGTGCTGTCCGCGAGTGCAGCCAGCTCATCGAGCACTGCGGCGTCGGTGACGAAGGTGACGTAGGATTGGTATCCGTCGACCTCACGCTCGAATGGATACGCCCCGTCGATGGCGCGCACCGTATCGATGTCGTACGCGAGCACCCACGCGTCATAGCCGAACTTCTCGCGCAACGCGGCTTCGGCTTTCTTTCGCACAGCAGCCACCCCGGAGGCCGAGTTCAGCAGGACGTTGCCGCTGGCCAGGACGGTGCGTACGTCGGTGAATCCGGCGTCGGTCAACGCCGACGCCACCTCGGCCATTTTGAGGTTGACGCCGCCGACGTTGACGCCGCGCAGGAATGCCGCGAACCGGGCCATGATCCGATTCCACCAGTGCTGCCCTGCACGGCGCCAGCCGGGACCGGCGCCGTTGCCAAGCGACGTAGGCTTTGGACATGGGACGCCAAGCCTTCGATGACAAGCTATTGGCCTTGATCAGTGGGAACTCCCTCGGGGTGCTCGCCACGATCAAAGGCGACGGGCGGCCCCAGCTGTCGAATGTGAGTTACCACTTCGACCCGCGTGAGGTGGTGGTGCGGGTATCGATCACCGAGCCGCGGGCCAAGACGCGCAACCTGCGCCGCGACCCGCGGGCGTCGATCCTGGTCGACTCCGACGACGGCTGGGCGTATGCCGTCGCTGAGGGCACGGCCGAACTGACGCCACCGGCCGCGGCGCCCGACGACGACACGGTCGAGGCGCTGATCGCCTTGTATCGCAGCATCGCTGGCGAGCATCCGGACTGGGACGACTACCGACAGGCGATGGTGACCGATCGGCGAGTGCTGCTGACGCTGCCGATCTCGCACGTGTACGGCATGCCTCCGGGCGTCCGGTAGGCACGCTAGGCTGCCGTTATGGCTGAATCGAGCTCGTCGCAACAGGCGAAATCTTCTGGGTCCGCGGAATCGCCGGAGCCAGAGGAAGACACCAAGAGCAAGTTCCGCGCAGCCCTGGACCGGAAGATGGCGAAGTCCGGGGGCGGATCCGACCACAAAGACAGCGGCGGTAAGAGGGCTCGGGTGAACGGTCCGCAGGAGAACCGCCGTGAATTTCGCCGCAGAAGCGGCGGATAATCAGTCTCGGGGTGGTGTGAATAGGCCGATCGAAGGATCGGCTTGGCCTGGTTTGCCGCGCAGGCTTCCTCGGGTGCTGGGGTGTCCGAAGTTCACTTCGGACGGGTCGTTCTGGTACGCCCAATCCGCCACAATGGTGCGTTGACTGAACTTCCAGCGACCATCGTGCTTGGTGTAGTTGTCCAGGTACCGGCCGCCGATGATGACGTCTACGTTGTTTTTGGGGCCGGCGAAGGTGTGGAACACCTGGCAGTAGATCTCACCCCGGGCTATGTCTCCGTCGATGTCTCCGTCGATCACGAAGTTCGTTGTGGTGATGTTGTGTTGGGAGACAAGCACATACGGTTCCGCCGCCTGTAGTTGCGCGATGAACTGTTCGACGCCGCCCGTCGAGAACGAGCCATGGGAGTCGGTCGCGTCGGGGTGGTACATGTTCCGCAGCGCTTCATAATCAGCGCGGTCGACGGCCTGGCAGTAGGCATTGACGAGTTGATGCAGTTCGTCCCGGGCCAGCATCAGTGTCAATCTGGCGTCATCTACCACCGTGTCACGATAACTCGGTCGTTTTGTGCAGGCCGTCGTCGCCTTTCTCGTGGGTGGTGTCTCAACAGTGGGCCATCGGTCTTAGGGTGTTCAGTGGGAGGAAGGTCGAAGACGTTGAAGCTATGGCTCGCTCAAGATCCAGAGGCCGACCGGCTGCTGGACGATGATCCGTTCGCGTTGCTGGTCGGGATGGTCTTGGATCAGCAGATCCCACTAGAAGTGGCCTTCCGCGGACCCAGGAAGATCGCCGACCGCATGGGCGGCTTCGACGCTGCCGAGATAGCCGACTACGACCCGGACAAGTTCGCCGCCCTGTGCTCGGAAAAGCCTGCGATACATCGTTTTCCGGGGTCAATGGCCAAACGCATCCAGGCGCTCGCCCAGATCATCATGGACCGCTACGACGGGGACGCGGCCGCATTGTGGGTGGCTGGGGAGCCCGACGGGAACGAGCTGCTGCGGCGACTGAAGGGCCTGCCTGGCTTTGGCGAACAGAAGGCGCAGATCTTTCTGGCATTGCTCGGCAAGCAGTACGGCGTGACGCCGAAGGGCTGGCAGGCCGCGGCCGGGCAGTTCGGCAAGCCGGGCACCCACGTCTCCGTTGCCGACATCGTCGATGCCCAGTCGCTTGGGCAGGTGCGATCCTATAAAACGCAGCTGAAGGCAGCAGCCAAGGCGGCTAAACAGAAGTAAGGGAAAGGCGACAACGTGAAGACACACATAACGTGTCCGTGTGGCGAAGCCATCACCGGCAAGGACGAGGACGAGCTGGTTGAACTGACCCAGGCGCACCTCGCCAGCGTCCACCCCGGCCTGGATTACGACCGCGACTCGATCTTGTTCATGGCGTACTGACCCGGGCGGTGCTCGGCCGGTTTTAAGGCGCTACCGCACTTAAGGAACTACGGTCGTGCCGATCGTCGGCATGAACTGGCACTGCCGTTCCTTGGTGGTGACCTGTCCGAAGATCGTCGACATGATGCTTCCCGAACCCGTGTCGGCAATCGCGGTCAACGTCGTCGGGCCTTCCGCGTTGATATCGGAGCGCGGTTTCATCGTCACGCTCCCGGACTTGCCGGTGGTCAGGTTCACCCAGGTGACGTTCAGCGGCAGCTTCTGTACCTCTGCCGGCCCGGGGGTTCCGACGGCGGTGAACACGTACGCGGTCTGGCCGGCAGCCGGACCGGGAGCCGGAATGGCCGCGGGCCCCGCTACCGACAGCGCGGCCGCCAGGGCGTTACTGCCGTCCGCCAGGCAGTTGGTGCCGATCGAGGGATACATGAAGTCCTGCGTGGTCGGGGAATCGGGGCCGAAGCCCGGGGTCGCCGCAGCGGCCGGCGGCGCGCTGGGCGCCGGTGCTGCTGCCGGCGCTGTGCCCGGAGCCGGTGCCGCAACGGGAGCGGGACCCGCCGCATGGGCCGGATCGATACCCGACGGCAGGTGCGACTGCAGTCCGGGCTCGATGCCCGTCGCCGGTACGTGCGGCGCGGGGGCAGTGTCAGGCGGGGTGGCGGCATTGGGTGCCGGAGCCGGCGCACCCGGAACCGCGGCCCCGGGTTCATGGACGAACTGGTTCACCGAAGCGGCCACGTTCTTGGACTCGGTGGGCGCCGTCGGATTATGGCTGGTGAACGCTTGCGCGGCGGCCATCAGCAGCTGAGTTGCCTGCTCCGGGTTGCCGGCCGCTTGCTGGATTATCGGGCTCAGCTGCGATAGGGCCGGTAAGCCCGGCAGCTGTTGAGTGGAGTTTGGCTGCGGTGTCGGCTGCCCCGCCACCGGGTCGGCCGCCGCGCTCGGGCAGAGCCCGAACGCGACAGCCGACGCCATGGCGATTGCGGCCAAACCTTTGGACGGGTTCCAAGCGTTTGACATGGTGTCCTCTGGTCGTTTGGTCGTTGTGGTGGGTTAGCCGGCTAAACCGCTGCTCAAGGAATGGCGGCGAGCAGCGACGGAGTCGACGCCGGTGCGGGCGCAGCGGGGCTGGCCGCCGCACCCGGGATGGCACCCGAAGCCAGCGCAGGCAGGTCACCCGGAAGCGAAAGCTGCGAGGGCACGCTAAGGGGCAGACCCGGCAGCGCCGGCAGCGCCGGCATGTTGACCTTCGCCTGTGGCAACGCCGCAGCCGAAGCCGGCGCCGTCGCCGCGGTAGCGGGAGAGGCCGGGGCAGTGACGCCGGGAATGGACAGTGGCAATCCCGGAGCCGCCGGGGCGGCGGGTGCCGCCGGCGCCTGTCCCGTCAACCCTGGGATCGCCGAGGTGATGCCCGGGATACTAGGGGTTGCAGCCGGGGCGGCCGGTGCAGCAGCTGCCGGCGTGAGTCCGGGAATGGACGGGATTGCAGCCGGAGCGGAGGCGGGTGCCGCTGCAGAGGCTGGGGTCAGTCCCGGAAACGTGATGCCGGGAGCGGCCGGTGCGGCGGGCGGCGTGGCGCCGAGAGCCGTCGCGAGGTTTTGCAGAATCTGCGGTGCGTTGGCCGCCGAAGCGATCAACTGCTGTGGGATGTTCTGCAACGGCCCCGTCAGATCCGGCGCGGGGTCGGCGTGGGCGATGCCGCCCGTCAGAAGGGCGGCGGACGAACCGACAACGACGGCGGTTGCCCGCAAGTAGGTCCAGATGGTTGGCATGACTCTCCCTGGGTTGGCGACGATTAAGGTCTGGCGCCGAAGTTACTTTGATACTGATGTGACTCAAGTGACACGTGTGGCATTTATTCGATCGTTACCGATATGAGCGACACCGGTTACCGGGCGCCCTATCGCTAAAGTCGGGCAGATAGACGCCACTTCGGCCGCCCCGGCGGCACCCATCACCCGGCGGTTAGCGGGTGCAGCGCCGCTGTTGCTGATCCTGAGTGTCGCGGCGCGGCTGGCTTGGACGTACCTGACGCCCACCGGCGCAAACTTTGTTGACCTGCACGTCTACCTCGGCGGCGCGGCCGCGATCGACCACCCCGGCACCCTGTACAACTACGTGTACGCCGACCAGACGCCGGACTTCCCGCTGCCGTTCACGTATCCACCGTTCGCGGCGGTCATCTTCTACCCACTGCATCTGCTGCCGTTCGGGCTGGTTGCTTTCTTGTGGCAGGTGGCCACGATGGTTTCGCTGTACGGCGCGATCCGGATCAGCCAGCGCCTGTTGGGCGTTACTGGCGACCAACGCGCGGCCATGCTGTGGACGGCGGTCAGCATGTGGATTGAACCGCTGCGCAGCACATTCGACTACGGGCAGATCAATGTCTTCCTGATGTTGGGGGTGCTCTGGGCGGTCTACACCACGCGGTGGTGGCTATCGGGCCTGTTGGTCGGGATAGCGGCCGGAATCAAGCTGACGCCGGCGATCTCCGGCATCTATTTCGCCGGCGCTCGGCGGTGGCGCGAAGTGGTGTTCTCGGCGGTGGTGTTCGCTGCCACCGTCGGCGTGTCGGCACTGGTCGTCGGCGATCAGGCGCGCTATTACTTCACCGACCTGTTGGGCGATGCGCGCCGGATTGGGCCCATCGCCACCTCGTTCAACCAATCCTGGCGTGGCGCGATATCGCGAATCCTTGGCCACGACGCCGGTTTTGGTCCGCTGGTGCTGGCCGCGATCGCGGTCACCGCGGTGATGGCCGTGCTGGCCTGGCGGGCGCTGGACGAGTCCGATCGGCTGGGCAGGTTGCTGGTGGTCGAGTTGTTCGGGCTGCTGTTGTCGCCCATCTCGTGGACCCACCACTGGGTGTGGCTGGTGCCGCTGATGATCTGGGCCGTTCACGGGCCGTTACGCGAACGCCTTGGTGCTCGCATTGTGGGCTGGGGATGGCTGACGCTCACCCTGATCGGTGTTCCGTGGTTGCTGAGCTTCGCCCAACCGACGATCTGGCAAATGGGCCGGCCCTGGTATCTCGCGTGGGCTGGTCTCGTATACGTGGTGGCGGCCCTGGCGACCTTAATCTGGATCGCGACGACTGGCAGACGTGCCGCGCCGGTTAGTCTGCGATGATCCCGTCGATGTCGCGTGCCATCGCGACGTCTTTCTCGGTGATGCCGCCCTCGGAATGCGTGACCAGCGCGAAAGTCACTGTTCGCCAACGGATATCGATATCCGGATGATGGTCTTTGGCCTCCGCGTGCTCGGCTACCCGGCGCACCGCGTCGATGCCGGCGAGGAAGCTCGGAAACTTGATGGATCGGCGCAGGGCGCCGTCGGCGCGCTCCCAGCCGTCGAGGTCGGGCAGTGCGGCGTCCACTTGTTCATCCGTTAACACAGCCATATCTCCGACGGTATACCGTCACTGGCCATGCCGACCCAGATCGTCGTTGCGGGAGCGGTCATCTGCGACTCCACCCTCCTGGTCGCGCAACGGATGCGGCCGCCGGCGCTGGCGGGCCGCTGGGAACTTCCCGGCGGCAAGGTCGCGCCCGGCGAGACCGAGCGCGACGCGTTGGCGCGCGAGCTTGCCGAGGAACTGGGCCTCGAGGCGGTCGACTTCGCGGTGGGGGATCGCCTCGGCCACGACATCGCGCTAAACGCCACGATGACGCTGCGGGCGTATCGCGTGCGCCTGGTTCGCGGTGAACCCCAGCCTCACGACCACCGGGCGCTGCGCTGGGTGACGGCGACTGAACTGCACGAGGTGGACTGGGTGCCCGCCGACCGTGGCTGGCTCGGGGAGTTGGCCCGAGCGCTTTGAAGGCGTTGCCGAACTGAGCGCATGGTGGTCGCCCGGCGGGGCCACCGTCGGGCCAGTTCGCTAGCCCAGTTCGCTATCTAGGGCCCCCGCTGCCACAATCACCGTCGTGCTATTTCGAAATGTCGCGATTGTCGCGCACGTAGACCACGGCAAAACGACGCTGGTCGACGCCATGCTGAGGCAATCCGGCGCCCTGACCCACCGGGGCGACGATGTCGTCGAACGGCTGATGGACTCTGGTGACCTGGAGAAGGAAAAAGGCATCACCATCCTGGCGAAGAACACCGCCGTCCACCGCAAGAACCCGGATGGAACGGTGGTCGTGATCAACGTCATCGACACGCCCGGGCACGCCGACTTCGGTGGCGAGGTGGAGCGCGGGTTGTCGATGGTCGACGGTGTGCTGCTCCTCGTGGATGCCTCCGAGGGGCCGCTGCCCCAGACTCGGTTCGTGCTGCGGAAGGCGCTGGCGGCGCATCTGCCCGTCATCTTGGTGGTAAACAAGACCGACCGGCCCGATGCACGCATCGCCGAGGTCGTCTCCGACAGCCACGACCTGTTGCTCGACGTCGCCTCTGATCTCGATGCAGAGGCGCAGACGGCCGCCGAGCACGCTCTCGGACTGCCGACGCTGTACGCGTCCGGACGCGCGGGCATCGCCAGCACTACTCAACCCGCCAACGGTGAGAACCCCGACGGCGACAACCTCGACCCGCTGTTCGATGTGCTGCTCGAGCACATCCCGCCGCCGCAGGGTGACCCCGATGCCCCGCTGCAGGCGCTGGTGACCAACCTCGACGCCTCGGCCTTCCTCGGCCGACTCGCGCTCATCCGCATCTACAAGGGCCGGATCCGCAAGGGTCAGCAGGTCGCGTGGATGCGCGAGGTGGACGGCCATCCGGTCATCACCAACGCCAAGATCACCGAGCTCCTCGTCACCGAAGGCGTGGAACGGACGTCCACCGACGAGGCGATCGCGGGTGACATCGTCGCCGTCGCAGGCATTCCGGAGATCATGATCGGCGACACACTGGCCGACACCGAGCACGCCCACGCGCTGCCGCGCATCACGGTCGACGAGCCCGCCATTTCGGTGACTATCGGGACCAACACCTCGCCGTTGGCGGGCAAGGTGTCCGGACACAAGCTAACCGCCCGGATGGTGAAGTCGCGGCTGGACTCCGAACTGGTCGGCAATGTGTCGATCAAGGTCGTCGACATCGACCGGCCCGACGCGTGGGAGGTGCAGGGCCGAGGGGAGCTCGCACTGGCGGTGCTGGTCGAGCAGATGCGCCGCGAGGGTTTCGAGCTCACCGTCGGCAAGCCGCAGGTGGTCACCAGGACGGTCGATGGCAAGCTGCACGAGCCGTTCGAGGCGATGACGATCGACTGCCCCGAGGAATTCGTGGGCGCCATCACTCAGCTAATGGCAGGCCGCAAGGGTCGCATGGAGGAGATGACCAACCACGCCGCGGGCTGGGTTCGGATGGACTTCATCGTGCCCAGCCGCGGCTTGATCGGCTTTCGCACCGACTTCCTCACCCTGACGCGCGGCACCGGCATCGCCAACGCCGTGTTCGACGGCTACCGGCCGTGGGCCGGTGAGATCCGGGCCCGCCACACCGGCTCGCTGGTGTCCGACCGAACCGGCAAGATCACGCCATTCGCCTTGACCCAACTGGCCGATCGTGGGCAGTTCTTCGTCGAACCGGGCGACGACACCTACGAGGGCCAGGTCGTCGGGATCAACCCGCGCGCCGAGGACCTCGACATCAATGCGACCCGCGAGAAGAAGCTCACCAATATGCGCTCGTCGACGGCCGACGTGTTCGAGACGCTCGCCCGTCCGCTGGAATTGGGCCTTGAGCAGGCGATGGAGTTCTGCGCCGACGATGAATGCGTCGAGGTGACCCCGGAGATCGTCCGGGTCCGCAAGGCGGAGCTGGACGCGACCAGCCGTGCGCGCAGTAAGGCGCGGGCCAAGGCCAGGGGTTAGCGGTTTGGCGCGCCTCGGCCGCGAGCGTAACGCCACTGCGAAATTCGGACCTGTTTCTCGCCACCCCGTTACGCTCGGGAGCCGACTGCCTACCCTGGTGGGCGTGCCGAGACCAGCCCGTCGCGTCTTCCTGACGACCGGCGTTCTGGTCGCATCGCTGGGCTTGGTGTTGGCAGCGTGTTCGGCCAACCCGCCGCCGGCGCCGCAAAGCACCGATACGCCGCACAACTCGCCGCCACCGCCGCAGCGGATCAACCAGATCATCATGGGCATCGACTCGATCGGCGCTGGGTTCAACCCGCACCTGTTGTCCGATCTGTCGCCGGTGAATGCGGCTATCAGTGCGCTGGTGTTGCCCAGCGCTTTTCGGCCGCTGCCCGACGCGAACACGCCAACGGGTTCGCGTTGGGAGATGGACCCGACGTTGTTGGTGTCAGCCGACGTGACCAACCAGAACCCGTTCACGGTGACCTACAAAATCCGGCCCGAGGCGCAGTGGACCGATAACGCACCCATTGGCGCCGACGACTTCTGGTATCTGTGGCGGCAGATGGTCAGTCAGCCCGGTGTGGTCGATCCGGCTGGATACGACCTGATCACCGGCGTGCAGTCGATCGAGGGTGGCAAACAGGCCGTCGTCACCTTCGCGCAGCCCTATCCGGCGTGGAAGGAGCTGTTCAACAATCTCCTGCCAGCGCACATCGTCAAGGATGTGCCGGGCGGTTTCTCGGCCGGGCTGGCCCGGGCGCTGCCGGTCACCGGCGGCCAGTTCCGGGTGGAGAACATCGACCCGCAGCGCGACGAGATACTGATCGCCCGCAATGACCGCTATTGGGGGCTGCCCGCCAAGCCCTCGCTGATCCTGTTCCGCCGCGCTGGCGCGACGGCCGCGCTGGCCGATTCGGTGCGCAACGGCGACACCCAGGTGGCCCAGGTGCATGGCGGCTCGGCGGCTTTCGCCCAGCTGTCTGCGATCCCCGACGTGCGCACCGCCCGGATCGTGACGCCGCGAGTCATGCAGCTCACGCTGCGCGCGAACGAGGCCAAACTGGCCGATACGCAAGTCCGCAAGGCGATCTTGGGGTTGCTCGACGTTGACCTGCTGGCGGCGGTGGGCGCAGGCAGTGACAACACCATCACGCTGGACCAGGCCCAGATCCGGTCACCGAGCGACCCGGGCTACGAGCCCACCGCGCCACCGGCGATGACGACGCAGGCGGCGCTGGCGTTGCTGGCGTCATCGGGTTACCAGATAGACAGCAACGCGTCGGCGACGCCGTCGCCGGCGCCCAATTCGCCCGCGCCGCCGACTACTGGGCCGCCGGAAGTCACCCGCGGCCGGATCAGCAAGGACGGGCTGCAGCTGTCGCTGGTCATCGGGGTGGCGACGAACGACCCGACCTCGGCGGCGGTGGCGAACACGGCCGCTGATCAGTTGCGCAACGTCGGGATTGCCGCGACCGTGCAGGCGCTGGACCCGGTGGCGCTCTACCGCGACGCGCTGGACCATAATCGGGTGGACGCCATCGTCGGGTGGCACCAGGCCGGTGGGAATCTCGCAACGTTGCTGGCCTCGCGCTACGGCTGCCCCGCGCTGCAGACGACGTTGCAGCCAACGGGGACATCGACGTCGAACGCGCCACCCAGTGCTCCGACCAACACACCCGCCGGCGCGCCGCCGCCCGCCACGCCGTCGAGTCATCCGCCCGATCCTGGCGCGCTGGTGCAAGCGCCGTCTAATCTCACCGGGATCTGCGATCGCAGCATCCAGCCGAATATCGACGCCGCACTCGACGGCACCAAGACCATCAACGACGTGATCACGGCGGTTGAACCGCGATTGTGGAACATGTCGACCGTGCTGCCGATCCTGCAGGACACCACGATCGTCGCGGCCGGCCCCAGCGTGCAGAACGTCAGCCTGTCGGGTGCGGTGCCCGTCGGCATCATTGGCGATGCCGGGCTGTGGATTAAAACCGGACCTTAAGCGCGAGCAGACGCAAAAGGCCCCAAATCTCCGGCGTTTTAGGGGCCTTTGCGTCTGCTCGCGGGTGGCCGTGGCGGGATCACGGTGTCGGCGATCAGTGCAAGCTCGCGCCGATTTGGTGGTGTCCCGGTGAGCAGGAAGTGCTGGCTTATCAATGCGGGTCCGATTCGTGCGGTCAGCGGGGTCAGGGTGGCCGGATCGATGTCGCCGGCGTCGACGGCCGCCTGCAGGATCGACTCGACAATCTTGAGGCGAGGGCCCACCACGGCATCGGCGAAGATCGCCCGCATTTCGGGTTCGTGCAGGAGTTGCTGGATGGTGCACAGGCCAGGAAAGGCGGTCTTTCCGGCCAGCATGTCGCAGTGGGCGGTGAGCATGGCCAGCAGGTTTTCTCTGGCTGGTCGCCCGGGACGCGGCTCGGGCACCGGCGGCAGAGCGAAAACCAAAGCGGCGTGTACGAGATCGTGCGTGCTGGCCCAACGCCGGTACAGCGCGGCCTTGCCGGTGTGGGCGCGCGCCGCGATGCCCTCCATGGTCACCCCGCCGTATCCGACCGCGGCCAGCTCGGCCAACGTCGCATCGTAGAGCGCACGTTCAAGTACCTCGCCGCGCCGACGGCTCCGGCTGCCAGACGGGGCGACGTGAGTGAGCGGCGACATTCATCGATAGTAGCCGTCAGCGTTCCTAGCCTTCGCCGGGTACGGTGCATTAATGGCTGAGACCCCGCGGCTGTTGTTCGTACACGCGCATCCTGACGACGAGAGCCTCGCCAACGGCGCCACCATCGCGCATTACACCGCCCGTGGAGCGCAGGTACGCGTGGTCACCTGCACGCTCGGCGAGGAAGGCGAGGTTATCGGCGATCGGTGGGCCGGGCTCGCGGTCGATCATGCGGACCAACTCGGCGGCTACCGAATCGGCGAGCTGACCGCGGCATTGCACGCGCTGGGTGTTGATGGGCCCATCTACCTCGGCGGCGCGGGCCGCTGGCGCGACTCGGGAATGGCCGGTACCGAGCCGGGCGGTCAACGCAGATTCGCCGATGCCGACGAATCCGAGGCCGTCGAGGCGCTCGTCGCGATCATCCGCGAGTTGCGGCCGCACGTGGTGGTGACTTACGACCCCCAGGGCGGTTACGGCCATCCAGACCACGTGCGCACCCACACCGTGACGACGGCCGCGGTCGCCGCCGCGGCAACTGCCGACTACCCGGGAGAGCCGTGGCCCGTGCCGAAGTTTTACTGGACGGTCTTCGCGACGAGTGCATTCGCCGCGGCCCGCGACGACGTGGAACCCGGTGATTTGCTACCCGATTGGGTGCTCCCGTCGTCCGAAGAGCTTACTTTCGGATTCTCGGATGACGACATCGACGCCGTCGTCGAGGCCGCCGAGGATGCGCGCGCCGCAAAGGCGGCGGCCCTCACCGCACATGCCACCCAGGTGATGGTCGGCCCGACCGGGCGGGCTTGTGCCCTGTCGAACAACATGGCGCTGCCGATCATCGGACAGGAACACTATGTTCTGGTCGCCGGCACGGCAGGCGATCGCGACGAGCGTGGCTGGGAGACAGATCTGTTCGCGGGACTCGGTCTCGACGGGGAGGTCAGGCGGTAGGCTCCCAGTAGGCAGCCGCGGAAGGAATTCGGATGGACCCTGACATGGACCCCAACATGCAACATTGGCAGGATCGGCTGGACAGCCTGCAGTGGGTGATCGGCTCCATTCTCTCCCAAGTCGACAGCGTCCCGACCTGACCGAAACCAGGCCACGTGCCGTGTCCACCGCAGACGGCGGTGCTTTGAATCCCACTACGCACCCCGCTCTTCGCGCCGTCGTGTTAGCGCTATTGGCAGTGGACGGGGTGCTCTCCGCAATAGCCGGTGCCCTGCTGCTGCCGTGGTATATCGGTGCCATTCCCTTTCCCATCAGCGCATTGATCAGCGGATTGGTCAATGCGGCCCTAGTCTGGGCCGCCGGGCGCTGGACCAGGTCGCCGCGGCTGGCCGCGTTGCCGCTGTGGACGTGGTTGCTCACGGTGGCGATCATCAGCGTCGGCGGGCCCGGGGGCGACGTCATCTTGGACGGCCAGGGCGTGCTGGCCTACTCAGCTTTGTTGCTCGTCGTGCTGGGGGGCGCACCACCGCTGTGGGTGTTGTGGCGGCGCAGCCGTTACGGCACCGCCGGGCCGGTTACGGGAACGCCGGCGGAAGTGGCGGAAGCGGCGGAAGGAAGCCGCGGATCCAATAGATCTCGGTGTGGATGAACTGGTTGATCGACGCCGTGGTGGCGGCCCAGAAATTGCTCAGTCCTTGACTGAAGCTGATTGCTCCGGTCAGCCAGTCGAGCGTGTTGAACAGAGCGCTCTGCACCATCGGCTCGAAGAGGTCATAGATGAAGTTGATCTGGGGGGCCAAGATGCCCACCCAAGGCACCCATCCCACCGCCCAGGCGGCGAGGCTGAAGGCGTACTGCACGTAGGGCTCGGCGTAGTTGTAGAAATTCTTGATCGAGTCGGCGATCGAATTGAATGCCGCCGGTACGGCGTGGGCGTTGGTCAGGCCGGCGGCGTGTAGCAGCGAGCCGGCCGCGGTGGCCGCGGAGACCCCGCCGCTGGGCCGGCCGAGCAGCGCGCTGGCGTTGCTGCCATGGAGCAGGCTGGAGCCGCCGCCGAAAAGCGCGCCGGCCGCACCATTGCCCGCAAAGACGGACTCGATTCGGCTCACGGCATGGGACAAGGCGCCGCCCACCGCCGCGCCGGCGCCGCGCGGAACCAGCGGGTGCCCCAGGAGTGCCTGGGCAGGCGCGCCCACCGCGTTCGCCAGTGTCCGCGTGGCCGCCGCCTCGGCCGCCGCGTAGTTGCTGGCGGTCGCCGCCAGAGCGGCGACGAACTGCTCGTGAAATACCGCCGCCCGTGCGCTCAACTGTTGATAACTCTGCGCATGCTGGGAAAACAGCGTGGCGATCTGCGTCGACACTTCATCGGCGGCCGCGGCCAGCAGGCCGGTCGTCGGCGCCGCCGCGGCCGCATGGGCAGTTTTCAGCGCCGATCCGATCCCGGCGACGTCGGAGGCCGCCGCGACCACCGCCGCCGGCTCCGCGAGCATGAACGACAACGCGCACCTCCCCGTGCTGCACAACAGCGCGCCTCGCGCGACAAGTTGATAACTCGGAACGGATCGTATCGCCATGACCGTTGGTTAGCCGGGAGATTCGCAAAACGAATAGTTCCATGCCGTCGCCCCTCGTTGCTGAACTGATTCGGTCCAGCCGCTGTCCCACGGTGCGCCGCAATAGCCTTGCACTGCTTGAGAAGACTGTTCCGATCCGGCGCTGATACCTGGCGGAATCACTCCCGGTTATAACCACCCAAGGAGGTAATAGGGCAAATACAACACCGTGTTGATTAACCAAAATGGCAAATAGAGGGGGTCATACAATAAGACCCCGATAAACGAGTAAATGAGATCGAGCAACGGGTAGCCGTAGTACCCGTACCCGTAATATCCGTACGGGTAATACGCGCCCGCGTGCGTGGTCGCGGCCGGTGAAAGCGCTGCGCTGCCGTAGGTCAGAGCACCGAGCCCACCGGTGGCCGCCTTGGCCGCCGCCGGGCCGCTGCCGAGGAGGCCGGTAAGGCCGCCACTGCCGATGTGGTTCGCGGCAGTCGAGAGGGCGCCGCTGAATGCTTTACCAGCGCCCGCTATCGAACTAGAGAGGGTTTGCGCGGCGCTGGCCTCGGCGGCCGCATACGTCTTTGCGCTTTCGGTCAAAGTCTGGACGAACTGTCGGTGAAACGCCGCTGCCTGCGCGCTCAGCTGTTGATACTGCAGCCCGTGTTCGGAGAACAACGCGGCGATCTGCGTGGAAACCTCGTCCGCGGCCCCAGCCGCCACGCTGGTTGTTTGTGCTGCGGCTGCGTTGGTGGCTTTGGTAACTGTCGACCCGACCGCCGTCAAGTCCGACGCCGCGGTGACCAGCGCCTCCGGCGCCGCCATTACGAAGGACATCCCACACCTCTTTCGACTAGGCAGTTTCTTGCGTCAAGACAGTGCCGTTGTGGGTGATCGTTGATTGCCGGATCCGCGTGGCAGATCCATGAGGCTGCGAACGCATTGAAGGGTAGATTTGTTTGCTGGATACGTCAAGATCCCACCGTGATTGTCGGTGATCCGTGAGGTAGGCCGGCCGGGCGTCCCGTCGCCTAGCTGGCGTGTCGTGCTGAGGCCGGGATGGTCGATCGCATGCCGGAGCCAGCCCGACGCTAATGTTGCGGTATGGCGCCGTTCCCCAGGGGTTCACATCTGTGTGCGCGGATGAAATTCGATCGTGGGGAAGTTACACCAACGTGCCGCTGACTCCGGGCCAGGAGCCCAACGCAGGGCCGATTGCTCTGCCGAGCCCCACCGTTCCTGCTGTTCTCCAGTCGAAGCCTGGCGCTTCGGCGATGCGCCGGGTATTGCGGCGGGCCCGGGACGGCGTCGCGCTCAACGTCGACGAGGCGGCCATCGCGCTGACCGCACGTGGCGACGACCTGGCCGACCTTTGCGCGAGCGCTGCGCGAGTGCGCGACGCGGGCCTCGAGTCGGCCGGCCGGCGCGGCGTGGCCGGGGGGTTGCCGATCACCTATTCGCGCAAGGTCTTCATCCCGCTCACCCATCTGTGCCGCGACAACTGTCACTACTGCACCTTCGTCACCGTGCCGGGCAAGCTGCGTACCCAGGGCATGGGCATGTACATGGAACCCGACGAGATCCTTGACGTCGCCCGCCGCGGCGCCGAACTCGGTTGCAAGGAAGCGCTATTCACTCTCGGCGACCGCCCCGAGGATCGTTGGCCGGAGGCGCGCGAGTGGCTCGACGAACGTGGCTACGACTCCACGCTGTCCTACCTACGGGCGATGGCGATCCGGGTGCTGGAGGAAACCGGGCTGCTGCCACACCTGAACCCCGGCGTCCTGAGCTGGTCGGAGATGTCGCGGCTCAAGCCGGTGGCACCGTCGATGGGCATGATGCTGGAGACCACGTCGCGGCGGCTGTTCGAGACGAAAGGGCTGGCTCACTACGGTAGCCCGGATAAGGACCCGGTCGTTCGGCTGCGCACCCTGACCGACGCGGGCCGGTTGTCCATTCCGTTCACCACCGGTCTGCTTGTCGGCATCGGCGAGACGCTGCCCGAACGGGCGGACACCCTGCACGCGATTCGCAAGTCGCACAAGGAATTCGGGCATGTCCAAGAAGTGATCGTGCAGAATTTCCGGGCCAAGGAGCACACCGCGATGGCGGCGGTGCCCGATGCCGGGATCGAGGATTACCTGGCGACGGTGGCGGTTGCGCGTCTGGTGCTCGGCCCGGGCATGCGGATCCAGGCGCCGCCAAACCTGGTATCGCGCGACGAATGCCTGGCACTGATCGGCGCCGGAGTCGACGATTGGGGCGGCGTTTCGCCGCTGACGCCCGACCACGTCAACCCGGAACGACCCTGGCCGGCTTTGGCTGAGCTGGCCGCTGTCACCGCCGAGGCCGGTTACGAACTGATGCAACGGTTGACCGCTCAGCCCAAATACGTGCAAGCCGGAGCAGCATGGATCGACCCGCGGGTGCGGGGCCATGTGATGGCCCTGGCCGATCCGGAGACGGGCCTGGCCCGCGATGTCAACCCGGTCGGGATGCCCTGGCAAGAGCCCGACGATGTGGAATCGTCCGGTCGGGTGGACCTGCATGCCGCGATCGATACCGAGGGCCGTAACACGGAGGCCCGCAGCGATCTGGACAGTGCCTTCGGCGACTGGGAATCGATCCGCGCACAGGTGCACGAGCTGGCCGCGAACGCCCCCGCGCGTATTGACACCGATGTTCTTGCCGCGCTGCGCTCGGCGGAGCGTGATCCCGGCGGCTGCACCGACGAGGAGTACCTGGCACTCGCGACCGCCGAAGGTCCCGCAATGGAAGCGGTTGCCGCATTGGCGGATTCGCTGCGCCGCGACGCGGTCGGCGATGATGTGACCTTCGTGGTGAACCGCAACATCAACTTCACCAACATCTGCTACACCGGCTGCCGGTTCTGCGCGTTCGCCCAACGCAAGGGTGACGCCGACGCGTATTCATTGTCGGCGGCCGAAGTGGCCGAACGTGCCTGGGAGGCGCACGTCGAAGGTGCGACCGAGGTGTGTATGCAGGGCGGTATCGACCCCGAGCTGCCGGTGACCGGCTACGCCGAGCTGGTGCGCGCGGTCAAGGCCCGGGTGCCGTCAATGCACGTGCATGCGTTTTCCCCGATGGAGATCGCCAGCGGTGTTACCAAGAGCGGGTTGAGCATTCGCGAGTGGTTGATCAGCTTGCGGGAGGCCGGCCTGGGGAGCATCCCCGGCACCGCCGCCGAGATTCTGGACGACGAGGTGCGCTGGGTACTGACCAAGGGCAAATTGCCGACGTCGATGTGGGTCGAGATCGTGAGCACCGCGCACGAAGTGGGCCTGCGGTCATCCTCGACCATGATGTACGGCCACGTCGACAGTCCACGGCACTGGGTCGGTCACCTCAATGTGCTGCGCGGGATCCAAGACCGCACTGGGGGATTCACCGAGTTCGTGCCGTTGCCGTTCGTGCACCAGAATTCGCCGCTGTACCTGGCCGGCGCGGCGCGGCCCGGGCCCACGCACCGCGACAACCGGGCGGTACACGCGCTGGCGCGGATCATGCTGCACGGCCGCATCTCCCACATTCAGACCAGCTGGGTGAAGCTCGGCGTAGAGCGCACGCAGGTGATGCTCAACGGTGGCGCCAATGACCTGGGCGGAACCTTGATGGAGGAGACCATCTCGCGGATGGCCGGTTCGGAACACGGGTCGGCCAAGACCGCCGCTGAGCTCGCCGCCATCGCCGAGGGGATTGGCCGTCCCGCGCGTCAGCGCACCACCACGTACGCGCCGCTGGCCGCATAGCTTTTCCGGTCGCGAGCGTGCGTGTCTGTACGACGACACGCCGTCGGACGCGGCATTTTGCGCACCCTCGCGCCGCGGTGGGGCGATCCGGCGCTGCTCAGCGGTTACTGGGGCCTTCGAGCTCGGCTCAGTAGTTGTTGCAGCTGCCCGCTACCGCTACCACATCGTTGAAGTAGCCCGCGGCCTGCGGCATCGCCTGAATCTGCGCCGCCATCTGCTGGCGCTTCGGCGGCGGTGAGCTAAGGAACTGACGCAAGTAGGACTGCGCCACCGGCGATGCGCTGAATTGCGCCGCAGCCCCCGGGTCCGTCGCGTTGAGCGCCGCAATAACCTGACCGTAGTTGCAGGTTGTGTTGATAACTGGGTCCAGCGGATCGGCGGATGCGATCCCGGCGCCAGCGGTTAACGCGCATGCCACGCCGCCAACCGCAGCGGCCAATTTGGTCAACGACAGCCTCACCATTTGTTACACCTTCCAAGCTAACTTTGCACCGGCGAAATCTCGACGGCGACGACTTCTGCCCCACGGGTTGCCGTCTGTGGTCAAGGTTACCAGGCCCCACGGAGTTGTTCCCCGCACGACGATTATCGGCACGTCCGCCGAAAACGTAACTATCTGCAGGTCAGAGACTCAGTGAGGCTAGCTAAGTTGGGGCAAAACCGCCCCGGAATCTACAGCCCGAACGCCAGCTCGGTGCCTTGTTTGATTGCGAGCTTGGCGTCCAACTCGGCGACGACGGCCGCACCGCCGATGAGGTGCGGCGCGATACCTTTGCCCTTCAGTTGGCTCTCCAGATCACGCACCGGCTCCTGCCCGGCGCACACCACGACGTTGTGCACCGCCAGCAACTGTGATCGCTGCCGGCGCGGGCCGAAGGTGATGTGTAGGCCGTCGTCGGTGATCCGTTCGTAGTTGACCCCGGAGAGCTGGTGGACCCGCTTTGCCTTCAATGACGCCCGGTGTACCCACCCGCTGGTCTTGCCCAGGCGCTTACCCTGGGCGCCAGTGCTGCGCTGCAGCAGATAGACCTCACGGGCGGGCGGCGCGGGCAGGGGAGTGGTCAGCGCGCCGCGGGCCGCGTGCGGATCGGTGGCGCCCCACTCGGCCTTCCATTCGTTTAGGCCTTTCCGGCCTCGGGTCGGCGAGGGATCGGTGACCAGGAGTTCACTGACGTCGAACCCGATGCCCCCGGCACCGACCACCGCAACGGAGCGCCCGACCTGCCGCACGCCGGTGATCGCCTCGGCATACGTCAGCACCATGGGGTGGTCGATGCCGGGAATCGCCGGCATCCGCGGGACTACGCCGGTGGCCAGCACGACGTCCTGGTAGCCGGTCAAATCATCGGCGCAGGCGCGGGTGCTTAGCCGCACCACGACGCCGTGCTTGTCGAGCATGGTGGCGAAGTAGCGGATGGTTTCGCCGAACTCTTCTTTGCCGGGAATGCGGCGGGCCAGGTCGAACTGGCCGCCGATGAAGTGGTTCGCCTCAAACAGTGTGACGTGGTGGCCGCGCTGGGCGGCATTGACTGCCGCGGCCAGCCCGGCCGGACCCGCCCCGACGACAGCCACCTTGCGGGCGCGTCGGGCGGGTGACAACACCAGCTGCGTTTCACGCCCGGCCCGCGGATTGAGCAGACACGACACCATCTTCTTGGCGAAGGCGTGGTCCAGGCAGGCCTGATTACAGGCGATACAGGTGTTGATCTCCGCGGAACGGTCGCCCTGGGCCTTGACCACCCAGTCCGGGTCGCTCAGCAGTGGACGGGCCATCGAGATCAGCTGTACCCGTGTCTCGGTCAGGATCTGCTCGGCGGCCTGCGGCATGTTGATCCGGTTGGACGCCACCACCGGAACGCTGACGTGTTGCGCGACGGCGTCACTGATGTCGGCAAAGGCGCTGTTGGGCACCGACGTGACGATCGTTGGCACCCGCGCCTCGTGCCAACCGAAGCCGGAGTTGATGATGGTTACCCCGGCGCCCTCCAGTTCGGTTGCCAACGCCAGGATTTCGTCCCAGCTTTGGCCTTCCTCGACATAGTCGGCCATTGACATCCGGTAGCAGATGATGAAGTCGGATCCCACCGCGGCGCGGACGCGGCCCACGATCTCGACTGGGAAGCGTCGGCGGTTGGCGGGTGTGCCACCCCAGGAATCGGTGCGCCTGTTGGTGCGCGGTGCCAGGAATTGGTTGAGCAAATACCCCTCGCTGCCCATGATTTCGACTCCGTCGTAACCGGCTTCGCGAGCCAGCTGCGCGCATCGGGTGAAATCCGCAACTGTCGCTTCGACGCCTCGTGCCGACAGCGCTCGCGGCTTGAACGGGTTGATCGGCGCCTTGATCGATGAGGCGCTCACCGAAAGCGGGTGATAGGCATAGCGTCCGGCGTGCAGGATTTGCAGCAGGATCTTGCCCCCGTGTTCATGCACCGCCCCGGTTACCCGGCGGTGCCGGCGGGCTTGTGCCGAGGAAACCATTTCCGAGGCGAACGGCAGTAGCCAGCCGGCCCGGTTCGGGGCGTAGCCGCCGGTGATGATCAGCCCGACGCCTCCACGGGCACGCTCGGCTAAGTATTCAGCGAGCCGATCGACGTGCCGAGCCCGGTCCTCGAGCCCGGTGTGCATCGAACCCATGATCACCCGGTTGCGCAGCCTGGTGAAGCCAAGATCTAATGGGGACAACAGGTTTGGATACGGGGCCGTCATCGGGTACCCCGTATTGCCGCAGTGACCTCGTCGAGCCAGCCGATCGCGCTTTCTCCGGCGCGGATCCCGCCACCCAGCACCAGGTATCGGTGCAGTGCCGCACCGTGCAACACCGACGGATCGGGGAATGAGCACTTCCCGAGTTGGCGATAGGTATCGAGCGAGTCGACGCGTTCGGCCCGCAACGCGGCGGCCTGGGCGTTCACCGCGGCCACAGTCCCAGCTACCGAGCCGTAGACGGCGCCCCGCAGCTTGACGGCCAGGTCATGAGTGCTGTTGTCGCTCAACGTGCCTCCGCGGCCAGGTCGCGACGCGCCGAGTGGCTCGGCTATCCAGCGGGTGAGCTCGGTCCGTCCCCGCGCGGAGACCGCATAGACCTTCTTATCCGGCCGGCCGTCCTGCGCGACGAGCGTCGCGCGCGCCCAACCGTCGTCCTCCATCACCCGCAGCGTCCGGTAGATCTGCTGGTGGGTGGCGGCCCAGAAATGGCCGATGGCGCGATCGAATCGGCGGGCAAGTTCGTAGCCCGAGCTTCCCGTTCGCACAGCGCCACCAAGATCGTGTGGGGAAGCGCCATCCGGGCAGCATAAAGGGGATGCCCCGGCCCTATGCACCTAGGTGCATACAATCGATGTCGGTGCGGGCGTGCCAAGAGTTGACGTGTATGTGCAACGTCTAGTATCAGTAACCGAAACGCTTTGCCTTAAAGGCCCGGAGAGGCTACGACTAGGCGAGCAGCAGCCCACACGCACCACCACAGACACCACTAAGACACCACTACAAATAGGAAACGTTGAGGAGACGTCCGTGACGTACACGATCGCCGAACCCTGCGTCGACATCAAGGACAAGGCGTGCATCGAGGAGTGCCCCGTCGACTGTATCTACGAGGGCGCTCGGATGCTGTACATCCACCCCGACGAATGCGTCGACTGCGGGGCCTGCGAGCCGGTCTGCCCGGTCGAAGCCATCTATTACGAAGACGACGTGCCGGACCAGTGGGGCCAGTACACGCAGATCAATGCGGACTTCTTCGTTGAGTTGGGGTCGCCGGGCGGCGCGGCAAAGGTCGGCATGACCGAGAACGACCCGCAAGTGGTCAAGGACCTGCCGCCACAGGGCGAAGGCGACTGAACGGCCCCGTGCTGCCGGAGCCCGGGAAGGGCCGGCCTTCCGTGGCGGCCGCCCTGCCGGAGTTTCCCTGGGACACCCTGGCCGGCGCCAAGTCGTTGGCCGCGGCGCATCGGGACGGAATCGTCGACCTGTCCGTCGGGACCCCGGTCGACCCGGTCGCGCCACTGATCCGGGAGGCTCTGGCGGCAGCCAGCGCCAGCCCGGGTTATCCCGCTACCGCGGGCACCCTCGCCTTGCGCGAGTCCGCGGTGGCCGCGCTGAGTCGGCGTTACGGCATCACCGGATTGACCGAAGCGGCGGTCTTGCCGGTGATCGGCACCAAGGAGCTCATCGCGTGGTTGCCGACCCTGCTCGGCCTGGGCCCGTCCGATGCGGTCGCAGTGCCCGAACTGGCGTATCCGACCTACGACGTCGGCGCCCGGCTGGCCGGTGCACAGGTGCTGCGGGCGGACTCGCTGACTCAGCTGGGTCCGCAATCCCCGTCGCTGATCTACCTGAACTCCCCCAGTAACCCAACCGGGCGCGTGCTGGGCGTCGATCACCTGCGCAAGGTGGTCGGCTGGGTGCGGGACAGAGCTGCCGTGCTGGCTTCCGACGAGTGTTATCTGGGGCTGGGCTGGGATGCCGAGCCCGTGTCGGTGTTGCATCCCTCGGTCTGCGGCGGCGACCACACCGGCCTGCTGGCAATTCACTCGCTGTCGAAGAGCTCGTCGCTCGCCGGGTACCGGGCCGGCTTCGTTGCCGGCGACCCGGGCCTGGTCGCCGAACTACTTGCGGTGCGCAAACACGCCGGGATGATGGTGCCGACGCCGGTACAGGCGGCCATGGTGGCCGCCCTGGATGACGACGATCACGAGAAGCTGCAGCGTGAGCGCTATGCGCGGCGGCGGGCCGTGCTGGCGCCCGCGCTGCGCTCGGCGGGTTTCGCTATCGACTATTCGGACGCCGGCCTGTACCTGTGGGCTACTCGCGGCGAGCCGTGCCGCGACAGCGTGGCCTGGCTGGCCGGACTCGGCATTCTGGTGGCACCCGGTGATTTCTATGGTCCGGGCGGAGCGCAGCACGTGCGGGTGGCGCTGACCGCCACCGACGAACGCATCGCGGCGGCGGCTGACCGGCTGACCACAGCTATTTCGTCTTGATTGCGTTCTGATCGGCGCCCTGACCGTCGAAATGGCACACCCGTCTACCGCCGCATCGTTCAAGCGGCAGAATGCAGTGGGGGAGGCATTGCCCCGCTGTCGCTCAGGTGCTCGCCCAATCGCTCGACTTTGGAATGAGGAGTGTGGTCGTGACAACTACGGCCGGTACCGCTGGCAAACTGCGCATCCCGCTGTCGATCGGGGACATCGCCAAGCGGGTCTTTCTCGGAAAGCCCCTCATCACGGAGGAGCTGGAAACCGAGAAGCTTTCGAATCCCGTTGCGCTTGGCGCGCTCTCACCGGACGCGATCTCGTCGACCGCCTACGGCACCGAGCAGATCCTGATCGAACTCTTGCCGGCCGCCGGGCTGGCGGCGTTTGCGTTGTTGCTTCCCATCACGGGGGTCATCTTGGTGATCCTGGTGTTGGTGGCCGCGTCGTATCGGCAGGTTGTCATGACCTACACCCGGGCCGGCGGGTCCTACATCGTGGCCCGGGAGAATTTCGGGCCCCGGGTGGCACAGGTTGCCGCCGCGGCGCTGTTGATCGACTATGTGGTGACCGTTGCGGTGCAGACAGCGGCCGGGACGGTCGCGGTGGTGTCGGCGATCCCATCACTGGGTCCGCACAGCCTGCAAATCACCGTCGGGGTGGTGCTTGTCATCTGCTTCGCGAACTTGCGCGGGTTGAAGGAAGCGGGCTGGCAGTTCGCCTTCGCCACCTACTTCTTCGTGCTGATGGTCGGCGGGATGATTGTGTTGGGCTTTGCGCGAGTCATGTTCGGGGATCTGCCGGTATACGACCCGACCCAGATGTCCGGAACCGTGGATGTCCACCAGGGGAATGGCTTGGTGATGGGCGCGACAGTCCTGGTGTTGCTGCGCGCGTTCGCGAACGGGGGTTCGTCACTGACCGGGGTCGAGGCGATCTCCAACACCGTCGATCTCTTCCAGAAACCGCAGGGTCGCAACGCGCGCCGGGTGCTCACCGCGATGGCCTGCGTTCTCGGATTTCTGCTGGCCGGGGTGGCGTACCTGACCCACGTCACCCACGCCACCCCCTATGCCGCCGGCTATCCGTCGGTGCTGTCCGAGATTGCCCGTAGCGTCTTCGGCCACGGGGTAGCGGGCAACGTCTGCTACATCCTCGTCCAGGTGTCAACGGCTGCGATCCTTTTCACCGGTGCGAACACTAGTTTCAACGGATTCCCGGTGCTGGCCAGTTTCGTCGCCGAGGACCGCTTCCTGCCACGCCAGTTGATGAAACGCGGCCACCGTCTGGTGTTTTCGAATGGCATCATCGCGCTCGCGGCGCTGTCGGTGCTGTTGCTGATAGGCACCGGCGGCTCGGTCAACGCGCTGGTTCCGTTTTACGCGATCGGGGTGTTCACCGGGTTCTCGATGGCCGGCTACGGGATGACCAAATATCATCTGACGCACCGGGAACAGGGCTGGCGGGGCAAGCTCGCGATCAACCTCTCCGCGGGAATTCTGTCCACGGTCGTGGTCGGTATTTTCGCGGTGGCGAAGTTCACCGAGGGCGCGTGGCTGGTGGTCGTCGTCTTTCCCTTGCTGGTGTTCATGCTGATGCGGCTGAACCGGGAATATCGGGCCGAGGCCGCCATTCTCGAGATGTTCCGCACCGACCGCCCCGATTTGGTGAAATACGCGCGGCACCGGGCGTTCGTCTTCGTGAACTCGGTTGACCTTGCGGTGATCGAAGCGCTTCGTTACGGCAGAGGATTGCGGGCTGACGAGCTGATCGCGGTGCACTTCATGGTCGATGCGGCCTATGCCGCGCAGTTGCGAAACCGTTGGGATCATTTCGAACTCGACACCAGGCTGCGGGTGGTGGACTGCCCCGACCGGCGGATCATCCGCGCTGCGCAGTTGTTTGTCGCCAAAGCCCGCGACGAACATCGGGATACCAACGTGACGGTGCTGTTGCCGCGTCGAACCTATGCGCCGCTGATTGGGCGACTGCTACACGACCGCACCGCCGACAAGATCGCCCGCGCCGTCAGCCTGATCCCGGACGCCGCGGCGACCATCGTGCCCTACGACGTTCAAACGCGGATCCAGGAGGCATACCCCGAGCGTTTCGAGCAGAGGATCACGCGTGAACTCGACAAGGTGGAAACCTGGGTTTCCCAGGGAGAGGACGAGAACGTCGAAAACTACGAGCACCCCGATCCGTCGAGATCGGTGATCACGGTGGCGGGGCTGATTCCGGGACATCGCGCCACCTTCGAAGGGCGGGTCAGCGAAGTCGAGGACACCGGCACAGGCAGAAGCACGCTTCGGTCGGTCGTCGTGGGCGATAACAGCGGTGAGATCACCATCAAGTTCAACTCCGGGCGCGGCGGCGCCGACATTCAGCCCGGTCAGCTGTTGCGGATCACCGGTAAGGCTCGGCAGAGCGGAAATCGGCCGATGTCGATGACCGACCCGGCCTACCACGTCGTCGAGGATCCCGCGGCGGTGGGTGAGATCGGAAAAGGTAGATCCGGAGATGCCGGCAAAACCGGGGAAAGAGGGCAATGAAGCGACTGGCAGCGGTGTTGGTGTCGGCGTTGGGCTTGGCAAGCACCGCGAACGGCTACCGGCCGCTGACCAAGCACGGCTACGGATCGGTGTTCGCGTTCGCCTACGGGGTATTCGCGTCGGAGCTGCCGTTGCAGACGCTTGGTGTCCAGTTCGCGGCGCTGGCGGCCCTGTCCCGCCGGCTGCCCGCGCGACTGCGCCTATTCAGCTGGCTGCTGTCAGGATTGTCGGGGCTGGGACTGCTGGGGCTGCGTCACATCGGGCACAAGGCCAACGAGCCGCTGACCGCGGCGCTGGACGCCGGACTGGGCGCTGACCGTCGCACCGAGTCGGGTGATCTGTGGAAGCGGCCCGCACCCGGGGGCGCCACCGCCAAAAAACCCGGGGTAGCTCGGATGCTGCGGGTCTACCGCGACTATGCGCACAACGGCGACATCAGCTACGGGGAGCATGGATCCCGGAACCATCTGGACATCTGGCGCCGCCCCGACCTCGACCGTGGCGGGCGAGCGCCGGTGTTGCTGCAGGTGCCCGGCGGCGCGTGGATGGTGGGAGACAAGCGCGGCCAGGCGCACCCGCTGATGAGTCACCTGGCCGAGCTCGGCTGGGTCTGCGTGGCGATCAACTACCGCCTCAGCCCGCGCTCCACCTGGCCCGATCACATTGTCGACGTCAAGCGGGCAATCGCGTGGACGAAAGAGCACATCGCCGAATACGGTGGCGACCCGAACTGGATCGCCATCACCGGCGGCTCAGCGGGCGGGCACCTGTCTTCGCTGGCCGCGTTGACGCCCAACGATCCGCGCTTCCAGCCGGGTTTCGAGGACGCTGACACTCGGGTGCAAGTGGCCGTTCCGTTCTACGGGGTCTACGACTTCACCCGATCGGACAATTCGATGCATCCACTGATGGCGCCGATGGTGGCCAAGAACGTATTCAAGTTGAGTCGCACCGACATCGCCGAACCCTTCCGCGTCGCCTCGCCGATCACCCATGTGTCCGAAGATGCGCCACCGTTTTTCGTGCTGCACGGCACCAACGACTCGTTGGTCCCGGTCGAACAGGCGCGCAGCTTCACCGCGAGCCTGCGGGCGGTGAGCCGCCAGCCCGTCGTCTATGCCGAATTACCTTACGCACAGCACGCTTTCGAGATTTTCGGGTCTGCCCGCGCGGCGCACGCCGCTGTGGCCGTCGAGCAGTTCCTCGCCGAAACCTACGCGCCCCGCGGGTAATTGTCCGGCGGGCCCGTCAGAGACCGCACACGCCGACCGCCAGCAGCACGCAGCCCACCCCGGCCAGCAGGGTGGTGACTTCAGCGCGGCGCCGTGACCGTATCCAGTCGTTCAGGCCGGCCATCGACGCGAGTGTCCTGTCGGGCGCCAGGAGATAGGCGACGAGCGGAATCTCCACCAGCGCGAACGCCACGATATTGAACATCAGCAAGGCCCCGAGTTGTTTCGTGGCTGCCAAGCCTGAGGCCAGGATGAGGGCCAGCGCGGCCAGATAATCCACGGATGGTAGAGCCATTCCCATGCCGGCGAGCCCCGAGACCCACAGCGAGCGCCCGCTCAGCAGTCCCTGGACACGTGCCGAGAGCGCCCCCGGGCCGGCATCGCTTCGGCCCCGCACCACCAGTGCGGCAGCGACCAGCAAAGCGAGCGCACCAATCAAAATCTGCATCCTGGGCAAGGTGACGTACGGGGACGCGAGCAGCCTGCGCCGAAAAGCGAACAACACGACCAGGCCCACGCTCACACCCATCGTGTAACCGCCACAGAGGAATACGAGCAATTGCAGCATCGGCCTGGGCCTGTTGAGCATCAGCACCGTCATGCCGATGCGGAATGGCTCGAGGCTAATGGCGACGGCCATCACCAGGATGGTGATCCACATGGCGGCGTCTAGTACCGGGCGCCGGTCACTTCAGGCATGGGCGCCAGGCTACCGTCCCGTCCGGTGGCGGCCCTTTGCTACACGCCCAAGCTCCAATGGAACACGCGCGAAGTGAGCAACACAATCCCCAGTGAGACCGATGCGACGACGACGAGTCCGATCACCGCGACAAGTAGCGGGCGCCACCCGGTGCGGGCGATTTGGCGGATGTCGGTGTTGAGCCCGACACCGGCGAAGGTCAGCAGGAACGCCCATTTCGACACGTTGGCGAGGTTGGCGGTTTGTCCCTTACTGAGCCAGCCTGCCGTCGCGATCGCCGAGACCGCCAGGAAGCCCAGCACGAACTTCGGGAATTTATCCCAGATGAACGCGGCTTTGGCCTTCGCGCCGGGTGCAATCTTGTCGGCTTGTCCACGCGCGGCCCAGTACAGCGAGAATCCGAGGACGACGAACCCGATCAGCGCGTTGCGGGTCGACTTGACCAGCACCGCGATCTTCCCGGCGTGGTCGGAATACAGGTAGCCAGTGGCCGTGGTTTCGGCGGTGTTGTCTACGGCCAGGCCCGCCCACAAACCGAATTCCCGATCAGTCAGGCCGATCGTATGTCCCAGCGGCGGCAGCACGAACAGTGCCACCGCGCCCAGTGCCAGGATCGCCGCGATCGCGTAGCCGACGTCGGAGTTGCGGGCCCGGATCGCACCCTTGGCGGCCACGATCGCCGACACCCCGCAGATCGAGGTGCCTATCGCCAGCAGCGAGCCGAGCTTGCCCGATAACCCGAACGCGCGCGCAACAAGGATGATGACCGTCCCCGCGATCGCCATGTCCAACAGAATCTGGATCAGACTGAGGCCGCCGAGCTTGGCTACGTCCCCGAGCACGAATCGCGCTCCGAGCACCACGATTCCGACTTTGAGCCAGAACTCGTAAGTCAGCACGCCGGGCCGAAATATCCGATGCAAACCGATGGTGTTGGTGATGAGAAGTCCAATCACGATGGCCCACAACACGTATTCGATATCGGGCACCCGCCAGTGTTCGTGTTTGGCCAGTGCGTTCCACCAGATCTGGGCGTACTTGCCCAGCACCCCGACGGCGATCAGCAGCAGAATCCCCGGCACGTAGTCCAGCGGGCGGCGGCTCGTGAAGGTCGGCTCGTCCACCGTTGCATCTGACCCGATGGGGCCGACTCGCGTGGTGGTCACGCGATCACCACGGAATCTTCGGGAGCGCGCCGGCCACTGCGAGCGCGACGATCACACCGGCGACCGCCGTCGCCCACCAGTCCACCGATATCGAGCCGATCCGCTCGCCCCAATTACTCACGGACCTACCGTTGCGTGCGCGAGGCTCGACACCAAGTAATTGGATCGCCGTGAATTTAGGTCACGGGCGGGCGGGGGCTGCGCCGGTTGAGCAGATCGATGACCTGACCAGCGAGTTCGTCGATGTTGGCGCCGGTGGTGTCGAGCACCAGGTCCGGGTTATCGGGCGGCTCGTAGGGCGCGTCGACACCGGTCAGTCCCTTTAGTTCGCCGCTGCGCGCGCGTGCGTAGAGGCCCTTGGGGTCACGCTTTTCGCATTCGGCCAGCGAGGTGGCGACGTGTACTTCGATGAAGGGCAGTTTGGCGGCATCATTGAGAGCGCGGGCCGTCTCGCGGTCCGATTTCAGCGGCGATACCAGGGACGCCAACGCGACCACGCCGGCGTCTGCCAGCAGCCGAGTCAGATGCCCGACGCGCCTGATGTTCTCGGTCCGGTCTCCCGGGGAGAAGCCCAGGTCGTCGGACAGCCCGTGGCGCAAGTTGTCACCGTCGAGCAGGTAGGCCACCCGCCCCGATTCAACGAGCGCGCGCTCCACGGCCACCGCGACGGTCGACTTGCCGGACGCGGGCAGCCCGGTGAACCAGATGGTCGCGCCAGGCTGGCCAGTCGCCTGCCACCGGTGGCTACGATCCAGCGCCGACGGATGCCAGCGGATGTCGGTGCGCGCGTGGGTGCCGGGCTTTACCTCGCGCGCTTCGAGGATGGTTCCGGCGCCGATGGTGTCGTTGGTGGTCTCGTCGATCAGGATGAACGCGCCGGTGTCGCGATTGTCGGCGTACGGGTCGGCGATGATGATGGAGCTGGTTCGCAGCGTCACGGTGCCGATATCGTTGAGCACCAGCTCAACTGGGCCATCGAGCTCGTCGAGAGTTTCGGGATCCAGCCGTGCGTGCAGCTCCTGAACGGTGGCCCGGACGGTTTTGCTGGTCTGTTTGAGGGCCAGCCGGTCGCCGGCCCGCAGCGGTGAGTCGACGAACCAGCAGACGGTCGCGTCCAGCTCCCGGGCCAGCACCGGCGCGACCGCGTTTTCTGCTCCGCTGACCAGCACGTCGCCGCGGCCGACGTCGATGTCGTCGGCAAGTTCGATCGAAACCGATAGTGGCGCAACACCTGTGCCGCGGGCGTCGTCGAGGGTGTCCAGTGTCGTCACGGTGGAGCGGGTCCCGGCGGGTAGCGAGACCACCGGGTCGCCGACGCTGAGCGTTCCCGCCGCGAGCCGCCCGGTGTAGCGGCGGCGCACGTCGGCGGTCGGGCGCGACACCCACTGCACCGGCAGCCGCAGCCGCGACGCTTCGGCGTGCGGCGCGGTCAGCTCGACCGCCTCGAGATATTCGAGCAGCGTCGGGCCGCCGTACCAGGGTGTGCGGTCCGAGCGATGCACGACGTTGTCGCCGTGCTTGGCCGCGACCGGGATGACGGAGATTTCCAAACCGCCAAGACGCGCCGCCAACTGCTGCAGCTCGTCCGCGACCTCGGCGAATCTGGCGTGGTCGAAGTCGACCAGATCGATCTTGTTCACCGTTGCGACAAAGTGCTTGATGCCCAACAGCTTTGCGATCCGCGCGTGCCTGCGGGTCTGACGCAGCACGCCGGCGCGCGCGTCTACCAGCAGGATCGCCACGTGCGCATTGGATGCCCCGGTGAACATGTTGCGGGTGTAGCGCTCGTGGCCGGGTGTGTCGGCCAGGATGTAGCTGCGGGTTTCGGTGGAAAAGAAGCGGTACGCGACGTCGATCGTGATGCCCTGTTCACGTTCGGCGCGCAGACCATCGGACAGCGCCGCCAGGTCGGCGACGCCCTCGGAATCGGTGACCGCCTCCAGGTGGTCCAGCGGCAGGCTGTCGGTGTCGTGCAGTATCCGGCCGATCAAGGTGCTTTTGCCGTCGTCGACGGAACCGGCGGTCGCGATGCGCAGCAGCTGGCGTGTCACGGGGGTCATCGGCTCAGGCCTTTTCGTTCTTCTTCGCTGGCGCTCATCAGAAATAGCCCTCTCGCTTGCGGTCTTCCATGGCGGCGACCGACGTGCGGTCGTCGGCGCGAGTTTCGCCGCGCTCGGAGACCGTCGCCGCCGAGATCTCGGTAATGACCCCGGCGATATCGGTGGCGGTGGAACGGACCGCCCCGGTGATGGTCAGGTCACCGACGGTCCGGTACCGCACCCACTCAAGTGCGGAGGTCTCACCATTTTGTGGGCTGGTGTAATCCGACACTGCCAGCAGGATGCCGTCGCGCTCGAACACTTCGCGTTCGTGCGCGTAGTAAATCGACGGTATTTCAAGGTCTTCCAACTCGATGTAGCGCCATACGTCGAGCTCGGTCCAGTTGCTCAGCGGGAACACCCGCACCTGCTCGCCCTTCTTGATCCGGCCGTTGTACAGCGACCACGGCTCCGGGCGCTGAGCCCGGGGATCCCATTGGCCGAACTCATCACGGAAACTCAGGATCCGCTCCTTGGCGCGGGCCCGCTCCTCGTCGCGGCGGGCACCGCCGAATGCGGCGTCGAAGCCACCGGCCTCCAGTCCATCGAGCAACGTGCGGGTCTGGGCCCGGTTGCGCGAAGCGCTGGGACCGGGATCGGGGACCCTGCCGTTGTCGATGGAATCCTGGACCGACGCGACGATCAGCTTATGGCCGTGACCGATGACCCTGCGGTCGCGGAACTCGATAACCTCGCCGAAGTTGTGGCCAGTGTCGACGTGCAGCACCGGAAATGGTAGTGGCAACGGCCGAAATGCCTTTTCCGCCAGGCGAAGTAACACGATCGAGTCTTTGCCCGCGGAGAACAGCAGGACGGGCCGCTGCAGCTCGGCGACGACTTCGCGGATGATGTGCACCGCTTCGGCTTCCAGTAGCCGCAGTTCGTCGACGTGCCGGGTATCCGGGAGCGCAGTCATGTTGGTAGTCCCTCTCTTTCAGCATCGGCCCGGTAGCGGTCCACCCATTCGTCGGAACGCTGGTCGGCCTGCCGCTGTAGCACTGGTTCCGGTGCCAGCCGCGGGTCGAGCCCCAACGCCTCGAGGACCTCGCCCACCACCTGCGTCAGGTTGCGCCACAACACCGGATAGGAAACCTCGATCGGTTTGACGTTTTCTTCGGCGAACCAGGACTGCCAGCCCTCCTCCTGAGCCCGCAGCATGGTGACGACGTGGGCGATGGCGCCGGCGTGGTACGTGGCGCGCGCGTCGCGGACCGGATCGGGCCTGCCGCGCCACACCCGGGTCTGGACCGCTCGCCAGAATGACACGGCTTGCGAGATCACATCGGGCCGGTGGATGTGAATGAGGAGCGGGTCCTCGCCGACAACGTCGCGGATCGCGGCCAGTAGGCCGTGACCGGATCGATTGGGCAAGCCTGCCGCGCGCTCCAACAGCAGCGGCGTCTGATTCCACATCAGCTTGCCGCCCCACACGCCGTTGGGTGTCCGCCCGACCGTGCGGATGTAATCACGCCAGATCTCAGACGTGGCGAGGTCGGGCTTACCCGCATCCAGTGGGTCGAGCAGGCTCAGGATTGACTCGTCCCGGGTTTCGGCGAACCACTCCCGCGGCTGCGGAGACTGGCTGGTGGTGGGCAAGTACTGGAAGAACTCCTGGGGCTCGCCGGCCACGCCGGTCGCCCGCAGCGATTCGACCAGCAGTGTGCTGCCGCTGCGCTGGGAGGCCAGCACTAAATACGACGACGGGCTCACGGTCACCAACGAAGCCTAGCTGGACGGAAATCCGCTGCAATGCAGACCTTTTACCGTCACGCTGAGCGTAAGTCTTGCGTGAGGCGGGATGGGTTACGCGCTGCCGCCAGAAGGGCGGCGGTTAGTCAGGATTCGACGGAGTGGATCGGGCGGCTTGGGCTTCGCGGATTTGGCGGTTGTGGCTGGTGTGTCCATCGGGCAAATCCAAATCACCGTGTCGTCGGGGAGTTGCCGGTCGCGCCAGCTCCAGAACGTTGTGAGCAGATGGTGACACAGAATACGTGAAGAACCTTTTACGCCAGTGGCTCCTGTTGTCCACCGAATTGGTGGCGCGGGCTTTCAGGGCGTTGACGTACGTCGTCTCCTGTGGCTTGGCCTGCCAGACCAGACCGGGTGCGTCGCCGGGAGTTCCCGCCGCGGCCCGCGGCCGATGCGGGGCTTATGATTTTTAGCCGGGAACGCATTTCAGGTGAATCAGGAACCAGGAGGCACTCTTGCCGTCGGAGGGTTTCACGAGGCGCTTCAGGGTTTCCATCATCGGTCTGGTGATCTTCTTCGTTAGTGCGTACGCCGTCGTGCTCTATAACAGAATCGATTGTGGCTGCGCACATCATCTCACTGAAGGCCAGCCCGCAGCCGACGGGACCACGGTGAACATCGACCTCGAAGACCTGCAATCGCTGAAGGGCACGCTCAACGCCAACGTCACGCTGTCGCCCGGGCCCGGACTGCTGGATCCGGCAACCGGTCTCAAGGAAGACGTCGGTATCGCGGTCCACTCCGCGGCAACGCCGACCAAGCGCACCTGGACGAAGGGCATGGTGCCGGGTGCTTTTCCTGTCCCGCTGACCATTGGTGGTGACCTGGAGAATTGGCCCTTCGATACATACCAGTCAGGGCCGGTCACCGTCGATCTCTTTCGCGGCGCTTCGCAAGTACCGGAACGGACCTCGGTGACATTCGTGGACCGTGTTCCCGGCTGGAAGGTCGACGTTCCTGTTGTCAACAAGGACGGTCTACCCGCGCCCTACCGAGTGGAGTTGCACCGCTCGCCCAGTACTAAGGCGTTCGCCGCAGTCATCATCGGTGTTTTGATCGCGCTCGCCGGAGTAGCCCTTTTCGTTGCGATTCAGACGATGCGGAGTCGACGTAAATTTCAGCCGCCGATGACAACGTGGTACGCGGCAATGCTCTTTGCGGTGATGCCGCTGCGCAATGCGCTTCCCGACTCGCCCCCGATCGGATCGTGGATCGATGTCACGGTCACGCTCTGGGTAATCGCCGTGTTGGTGGTGTCGATGCTGCTCTTTATCTCCTGCTGGCGGCCCGAACCCGTCGAAAGGTGAAGGAACTCGGCGCGTTGATGGAGAGACTGCCGATCCGACTGGTCGCTACTACGACCCCACCAACGCCCCCATCCAGGCCAAGAGTGTCATACTGATCACTTTGGAAATATCGAAGCACACCTGAATCCATGTGCTCGCTCCGAGTTGGGTCCAAGGTATTTAAGATCGTCTGCGGCACAAGATCATCCATCATTTCAGCGCCTCAACGCAACCGAGATGGACGGGCACTTCGGCGGCCACTTCCAAACAGCTTTTCATGGGCTTATTCTGGGCTTCGGCAATTCGTCATATCGGCGCCACTTTGGACGCGCAGACTGACGCGTCCTCAACGCAAACAAGGAAGAAGCGATCAAATGCCCTCATCCCGCTGGCTGGCCAGACTGATCGTCCCACTGCTGGCCGGCGCTGCCCTGGTTACCGGTGCTCCGAGTGCGGCTGCGAGCCCGCTTGATGACGCATACCTCGCGCAACTGCGCGGTGTCGGCTTCACCTGGCCGCCGGAGCACGACGCCTCGCTCATTGGGATGGGCTGGCTCATCTGCGACGATCTCGGGTGGGGTTGGACGTATGAGCAGATTGCCGGTGAGGTGCACGCCACTCTGGACGCCAGGGGTGTGTCGGTTGGACAGGTCCAATCGATGGTGGGCATCGCACATTCGACCTATTGCCCGAATCAGAGGTGCTGGGCCCCGCACTGCTGAGCGGTGTCTCGAGCTCTTTCTGACACTCTGAGCCCGAGCGAAAACACCAGCCGCACTTCGGGATCCGCCAGTGAGGTGGACAGCAGCTTCTCGATCCGCCGCACCCGATAGCGAACGGTGTTCGGGTGTACCTGCAGCGACTGCGCGGCGGCGGCGATGTCCCCGAAGCTGTCCAGGTAGGCGCGCAGGGTTTCTGCCAGCAACGGATCCCGCGCGCGCAGGTCGGGTATCCGCGGATCGACCAACCGCTGGTCGCCGCCGACCAGAGTGACGATCTCGTCGAGCAGGACGGTTGTGCGCGCTTCGGCCAGTGACGTCACCTGCGCAAAAGCGGGGTGGCGCTCGGCGCTGTCCAGTACCCGGTCCACCTCGGCGCGTGCCGTGGCGACCCCGGTCAGGCCGGCGACGGGTGCGGCGATGGCGGCACGCAGCTGGACCCCGAGTTCGGTGGCCAACGCGCTGATCGTGCCGCGGACCCAGGAGGTGACGGACCGCGCCGTCGCGGTCTTGGGCAACAGCACGTAGATCCGTGACCCGTTCGTCGCGACCTGCGCATCACGTCGGAAAGCGCTGGCGCTCAACGCGAGGACCTCGGCCAACCGAGTGGGACGGGACCCCGGGTCTGTGGTGTCGATGATGTCCCAACCGATCAGCGCGGCGGTGTCGTCGGCGGCCAGGCCGAGTTCGCGGGCGATGACGGCCACGTCGACCGGGCCGGCTACGTCGGCCAGGCCCAGAAGTTGCTGCAGCCATCGAGTATGCGTGGACGGCCTCGCGGCCAGGCGGGACATGATGCGGGCGGCCAGCACCGCCGCGCCCCGCAACATCTGGTCGGCGTCATCTGCCAGCGGTCGCGAACCTTGTTGCACCCAGATGGAGCCCGCGAACACCGGCGGTTGGCGCGCACCGGCAGCTGGCTGGTGGATTCCGATCGCCAGTCGCGGCCGCAGCCCCAGTTCCGGACGCTCGGCGACGCGCACCACATCGCCACCGGACCGCAGCGCGTCGAAAATGCCCCATTGACCGATCCACTTCAGATGCTCGGGCGGCCCGGCCCGGCCCAGGATGGACAATCGGCGCAGGTCGTCGGCCTCGTCGTTGGACGCCGAATAGGCAAGTACATGTGACTCGGCGTTTTCGATGCTGACCATGCCGTGGATGCGATCGGCCAGCGATTGCGCCAGGCCGAACAGATCGGTGCCCGAGTCGAGGTCGCCTCGGTCCAGCGCCGGTTGGTGGTGCTCGAACACGTGGTTGACCAGTTGATACAGCCGCTCCCAGCGGGCGCGCGGTTCGACGGCCACGACCGCCGACCCGACCGCTACAGCCTTGGCCACCATCGGGGCCGACGGTTGTTTGACGAAGATCGCCACCGGCGCCTGCCCCCGAGCCTGCCCGTCGATCCACCGCAACGTCTCGTCGTCGGTGACGCCGAGCAGGAAGAACACGTCGGCCGAACCGGCTGCGGGAGCCAGGCCCAGCCGCACGTCGTCGGAATCGATCAGGGCGGCGGACCCCACCGCAAGGTCCAGCCCACGCGGGGCGTCGACCAGCCTGACCATCGTCGCGTCCAGCGCCAGCAACAGCTGGCCCAGTCCAACCTCAGCCATGTTGTCCGATCCTACTAGCATGGGCGGCATACCCTGTCTGATCGGCCAACACGTCCGGACGTTATCTCGGGGATCCTGAGAGCATGGACGCGATCACTCAGGTGCCACTTCCAGCCAACGAGCCGGTCCACGACTACGCGCCGCAATCCCCGGAACGGGCTCGGCTGTCCGCCGAGCTGGCAGCGTTGGAGAACACGGCGATCGACCTCCCGCATGTCATCGGTGGCATCCACCGGATGGGCGCCGGCGACCCGATCGACGTCGTCAAGCCGCACCGGCACGCCGAAAGGCTGGGCACCCTGACCAATGCCACGCAGGCGGACGCCGTCGCCGCCATCGAAGCCGCCGAGAAGGCCAAGAAGGATTGGGCGGCAATGCCCTTCGATGAGCGAGCCGCGGTGTTCCTGCGGGCCGCTGATCTGCTCGCCGGACCGTGGCGGGAAAGGATCGCCGCGGCGACGATGCTCGGCCAGTCCAAGTCGGTCTACCAGGCCGAGATCGATGCGCCGTGCGAGCAGGTCGACTTCTGGCGGTTCAACGTGGCGTTTGCCCGTCAGATCCTGGCGCAGCAGCCGATCAGCGGCCCGGGGGAATGGAACCGCAGCGACTACCGTCCGCTGGACGGCTTCGTCTATGCGATCACGCCATTCAACTTCACCTCGATCGCCGCCAACCTGCCGACCGCGCCGGCATTGATGGGCAACACCGTCGTGTGGAAGCCGTCGATCACCCAGACCCTGTCGGCGTATCTGACCATGCAGCTGCTGGAGGCCGCCGGCTTACCGCCCGGGGTGATCAACCTGGCCGCCGGCGACGGTCTGGCGGTTTCCGATGTGGCGCTGACCGATCCGCGGCTGGCCGGCATCCATTTCACCGGATCGACCGCCACCTTTCAGCACTTGTGGCAGCAGGTGGGGGCCAATATCGGCCGCTACCGCAGCTACCCGCGGCTGGTCGGCGAGACGGGTGGCAAGGACTTTGTGGTCGCGCACGCCTCGGCGCGTCCGGACGTGTTGTGCACGGCCTTGATTCGGGGGGCGTTCGATTACCAGGGCCAGAAGTGCTCGGCCGCATCGCGGGCTTTCGTTGCGCGCTCGGTGTGGGAGCGGATGGGCGACGACTTCCTGGGCGCGACGGCCGCGTTGCGCTACGGCGACATCACCGACCTGACCAACTACGGCGGCGCGCTGATCGACCGGCGCGCCTTCGTGAAGAACGTCAACGCCATCGAGCGCGGGAAAAGTGCGCCCGGTGTCACTATTGCTGTTGGGGGTGAGTACGACGACAGTGTCGGCTATTTCGTGCGGCCGACTGTCCTGCTGTCTGACGACCCCACCGACGACGCGTTCTCGACCGAGTATTTCGGCCCGGTGCTGTCGGTCCATGTGTACCCGGACGACCAGTACGAACGAATCCTCGATGTCATCGACACCGGGACGCGCTACGCGCTGACCGGCGCGGTCATCGCCGATGATCGCCGGGCCGTGCTGACCGCGCAGGACCGGCTGCGCTTTGCCGCCGGAAACTTCTATGTCAACGACAAGCCGACCGGCGCGGTGGTCGGGCGCCAGCCGTTCGGGGGTTCGCGTGGCTCGGGTACCAACGACAAGGCCGGGTCGGTGCTGAACCTGCTGCGCTGGACGTCAGCACGGACCATCAAGGAGACGTTCGTACCGGCCACCGAGTACAGCTACCCGCACATGGGATCCGACTGATGGCCGGGGTGTTCGCCCACACCGTGCGGCCCGCGATGCTCGCGGCCAGTCGGGCCGACCGGCTGCGGCACAGCATCGAGCGGTCACCGGTCACTCGCCGGGTGGTACGCCGTTTCGTTCCCGGGGACACCCTCGACGGCGTCCTGGATGTCGTTGTTGCGCTGCGGGAATCGGGCCGCTACGTCAGCATTGACTACTTGGGCGAAAATGTCACCGACGCCGCCGACGCCGCCGCCACCGTGCGGGCATACTTACAGCTTCTCGATGCGCTGGGCGGCGGGACCGATACCGCGCGCGATGGTGCTCGGCCGCTTGAGGTTTCGCTGAAGCTTTCGGCCCTGGGTCAGGCGCTGGATCACGACGGCGAGAAGATTGCGCTGGACAACGCCCGCGCCATCTGCGAGCGCGCCGAGCGGGCGGGTGTCTGGGTCACGGTGGACGCCGAGGACCACACCACGACCGATTCGACGTTGTCGATCTGCACCGACTTACGGATCGACTTTCCCTGGCTGGGAACGGTTTTGCAGGCCTACCTGAAGCGCACGCTCGGCGATTGTGAGCAGCTGGCTTCAGCGCGGATCCGGTTGTGCAAGGGCGCCTACGACGAGCCGGTATCGGTCGCCTATCGTGGCGCCGCTGCCATTACCGACTCGTATCTTAAGTGCTTGCGGGTGCTGATGGCGGGGCCCGGCTATCCGATGGTGGCGTCGCACGACCCGGCGATCATTGACGCCGTGCCCGCTATGGTACGCGAAACACGCTGTAGTGCAGCTCGGGTTCGAATATCAGATGCTGTACGGCATCCGCGACGACGAGCAGCTTCGGCTGGCCGATTCCGGCAACCAGGTGCGGGTATACGTGCCGTTCGGCACGCAGTGGTACGGCTATTTCATCCGGCGGCTGGCCGAACGCCCGGCGAACCTGACTTTCTTCCTGCGGGCGCTGGCCGAGCGGGGTCATTGAGCGCGGCGAGGTCGCGCACGTTCGCTGGCGAAGCCGCGCACCACGTGAGTGGTCACGAATTCGGCAGCGACATCGGGATTGTCCATGTCCCGTATCGGCGACGGCGTGCTAAATAGCGAGAACAATATGCGCGCGAACCACTCCCCGGCGGCCTCGACGTCGAGGTCCTTACGGACCTCACCGGTGAGTTTGGCGGCCGAGAGGTGGGGGGCGAAGAAGTCGACGCATTCGCGCAACAACACGGCGGCGTCCTTGGTCAGCAGCAGGCTGACGGCTTCTTCGTCGAAGTACTTCTCGGATGCGATGGCCTGGCGCGCCTGAGTCACGAATACGGCCGCATGGCTGAGCTTTTCCTCGAGCGAGCCGCCGCGGTCCATCGCTTTGGACATCTCGCGGTAGAACTGCTCGGAAGCGTGTTCCGCGCACGCTTCGACAACGGCGCCTTTATCGCTGAAGTACTCGTAGACGGTGCTGCGTGAAACGCCGGCCGCCTTGGCGATGTCGACCATCGTGGCCTTCAGCAAGCCTTGCCTGCGAAAGTACGCGTATGCGGACTCGACGATGAGTTCGCGTGTGTCAGTCGTGGGAGTCGACTCAGCCGCATGAGACATCACGGAACCAGTGCGCCTCTCGGAACCAGCCCGGCGTTAGCCGAGGCGAAGGCATCGTTGACGTCGGCAAGGTGGAAAGGCTCGGGCATCAGTCGGTCGAAGGGAAAGCTGGTGTGCTGCAGGAAGGACAGTCCGACCGCCAGTGTGACCGGGTCGTAGAGCATGACACCGCGAACCGACTTGTTGCCGTAGACGAGCGCGCTCGGGTCGAGCTCGAAGGTACGGCCCATACCGACATTGCCGACCTCGAGCAGGGTGCCGCCGTTGTTCAGGAATCCGACGCCGTCGGGAATCACCCCTGGCACGCCGACAACCTCCAGCACCCAGTCGGCGCCGATACCGTCCGTGTATTTGTGGACCTGCTCGGTGACCTCCTGCGTGGAGATGGCGCCAGCGTCGATGCAGTGCGTGGCGCCGAAATCTCCGGCAAGGTGAAGTCGTTCGGCAATCTTGTCGATGACGATAACCCGTGCGGCGCCCGCGGTACGCGCGACTGCGGCGGCGTTGATGCCCAGTCCGCCGGCGCCCTGAATCACAACGGTGTCGCCGAGCCGCAGGTCCCGAAGCGCGAACAACACCTGGGCCAAAGCACAATTGAGCGGCGCGACGGCTTCGTCGGATAAGCCCTCGGGCACCTTGTAGAGGGGTTGCCTCCGGCTGGTGTAGTAATACTCGCCGTAGGCGGCGACGAAGTGTGGGGCTTGCTCGTGGGTTCGATACTCACCCGCCATCAAATTCTGGCACGCGTGTGGCCTGCCCCGCACACACGCGTGGCATTGCCCGCAGAACCAGAAGTATGGCGTTACAACGCGATCGCCAGCCGCGAGCGTCTTTCCGGTCGCGTCCGTGGTCAGCCCCTCACCGAGCTCGGCAATCTCGCCGACCATCTCGTGGCCCATCGCGTATGGACAAGGCAGGGGGAGCTCGCCCCGGAAAATGTGCAGGTCGGATCCGCAAATTCCGGCCATCCGCAGCTTCAAGGCAGCGGTTCCCGGCGCCGGGGTCGTGAGTGGAAACTCGGCAAGCTCGATTGGACCTCCGATCGCACTCAGCAACGCGAGCTTTGGCATGATGCTCCTCCGCCTAGCCGTGGTCAGTGCGCGGGCGCGAGAATCAGCCCGCTGGTGGGCACCCCGGTGCCGGATGTCACCAGTACGTGCTCGACGTTGTCCACTTGGTTGTAAGAGGTGCCGCGCACCTGGCGCACCCCTTCGGTGATGCCGTTCATCCCGTGGATGTACGCCTCGCCGAGCAGGCCGCCGTTGGTGTTGATCGGCAGTTCCCCGCCGAGCGAAAGCCGCTCGACGGTGGCGAAATCCTTGGCTTCGCCGCGCCCGCAGAAGCCGAGCTCCTCAAGCTGCGTGAACACGAATGGCGTGAAATGGTCGTAGATGAAGGCGGTTTGGATGTCCGCAGGCTTGAGGCCTGAGTCACGCCACAGCCTGTCGGCGACCACGCCCATCTCCGGGAGGCCGGTGATGTCGTCGCGGTAGTAGCTGGTCATCATTTCACCATTGGCCGCGGCTCCTTGCGCGGCGGCGGTGATGATCGCCGGTGGTTGCTTCAGGTCGCGGGCGCGTTCGGCGCTGGTCACCACCAGTGCAACACCGCCGTCGCTCTCCTGACAGCAGTCCAGCAGCCGCAGTACGGGTTCGACGATCCAGCGGGAATTCTGGTGGTCCTCCAGCGTGATTGGGCGCCGGTAGAACCAGGCTTCCGGGTTGGTGGCCGCGTGTTTGCGGTCGACGACGGCGATGCGGCCGAAGTCCTCGTTGGTGACCCCGTAGGTCGACATGTAGCGCTGGGCGTGCATCGCGACCCACGCTGCGGGAGTGAGCAATCCGAACGGCGCGTAGTGCGCCATGAACAGCGGGGTCTCAGCCATGCTGCGCCCGCTGCCGCCGAACCGGAATCCCGAGCGTTCGTTGAAGGCTCGCCAGCACACCACCACATCGGCGACGCCGGTCGCGACGGCCATGGCCGCATGCACCACCGTGCCGGCCGCCGCGCCGCCGCCGTGATGTACGCGGGAAAAGAAGTTCAGGTCACCGATGCCCACATTTCGGGCGATGTCGATCTCGTCGCTGGAGTCCATCGTGAAGGTGACCATGCCGTCGACGTCGCTGGGCGCCAAACCGGCATCGTCGAGCGCGGAGCTGACCGCCTCGCACGCCAATTGCAGCTCGCTGCGTCCGGATTCCTTGGAAAACTCGGTCTGGCCTATCCCCGCGATGGCGCAGCTACCCGGCAGCGAGCCACTCATGCTTCGTCCTTTTGCAAGGTCCCGTCGAGCAGGCTGAGGATCGCGGTGCCGGAGACGTGATCGCCCAGGCTGTTTGAGCCCGTGAAGGTCACCTCGACAAAGTTCTCGCCGGCCGTGCCTTCGGTCTTGCCGGTCACGGCGCCGGAGAAGCGCAGCGGGTCATCCGGAAAGGACGGGACACCGAGACGAATCGACAAATTCTTGACCATCGCTTCGGGCCCGGCCCAGTCGGTGAGAAAGCGAACGCAATACCCGTTGGTGGTCAGGATGTTCATAAACAGATTGGGTGACCCTTGTTTGTTGGCGTATTCGCGGTCGTGATGCACCGGCATGAAGTCACGTGACGCAATCGCTCCCGCGACGATCATCGTTGTGGTGATCGCGATCTCGAGGGGTGTCACCTCGTCTCCGACTTGGATGTCGCTCCACTTCAGGGTCGTGCTGCGGGCGGTGGTCGCGGTCATCGGTTTCCTTCCGAGTCAACGTATGTGCTACCGAGGCGGGCCAACTGCTGAGTTGCGGAGCCTAGGGTGAGCTCGTTGTGCTTGGCCCACAAGAAGTAGCGATGCAGAGGATAAGTGATGTCGATGCCGATTCCGCCGTGCACCTGCTGGGTGGCGGCGGCAATTCGAGCCCCGGCCTCGGCGGCCCAGAACTTCGCGATGCGGGCGGCGCGGGAAGCGGGCCTCCCCTCCGCGATCAGCCACGCCGCGTGCCAGGTGGTCCAACGGATCGCCTCGACGTCGATGAAAGCGTCGGCCAACCGCTGCTGCACCGCCTGAAAACTGCCGATCGGACGCCCGAATTGTTCACGCCCGCTGGTATAGTCGGCGGCGATCCGCAATGCCCGGTCAGCCACGCCGAGTTGAATTGCGCACAGCCCGACCAGCGCGCGGGTGTAGAGCGAACCGATCGGATCGCTACCGGGATTACCGAGCTGGTCCTCGGCGGACACGGTTGCCCCGTCAAGGAAAACGTCCGCGTGCGGTTCGCGGTTGGTGGTCGTCACCGGCCGGACATCGACGCTGTTGGCGTCCGTCGCGAGCAGGAATAGGCCCACGTCACCGTCGTCGGTAACGGCGGGAATCAGCACCGTGTCGGCGATTTGTGCTGCGGGCACCAGCTCTTTGATCCCATCCAGCCGCCAGTTCGGGCCATCTCGGCGCGCGGTCGTCGCCGGGGTCAGCGGATCGGAGCGACCGGGCTCGGCCAGACCCGCGGTGAGTATGCGGCTGCCCGCGATCACGCCGGGCAGGAAGCGTTGCTGTTGCTCGGGACTACCAAACCGGGCAATCGGATCGGCACCCAGGACCAGCGTCGCGTAAGCGGGCGCCGGAGCAACGCTGGATCCGACTTCGGCCAGCAGCACCCCGAGTTCCAAAAAGCCACCGCCGTTGCCGCCCAACGATTCCGGCAATGCCGTGCCGAGCAAGTCGGCTGCCGCGAGTTCCTGCCACAGCGCTGCGTCGTAGCGGATTTGGCCCGATTCGAGTTCAGTGAGTCGGTCGGGCGTCGCCCGGCGCTCGAAGAGGTCGCGGGCAAGTTTGGCAATCGTCTCTTGGTCTTCGGTAAATGTGAAGTCCATGCCGCGCTACCTAGCTGCCGGGCCGGAACTGGTGCAGCACCAGGTCGTCATCGAAGGTCTGGTAGAAGACCTCGACCGGCATCCCGACCGTGACGTCGGCCGGATCGATCTCGCACAGGTTCGAAACCAGTCGAACCCCTTCGGCGAGTTCCACCAGCACAACAATGTAGGGATACTCGAAGAAGGGGAACTTCGGCTCATGTGGCATCACGTAGCTGTAAACCGTTCCGCATCCGGACGATTCGAGGGTCTCCCAGGCCAGGGAGCGGCACTTGGGACACATCGGCCGGGGCGGATTACGCAGCGCTCCACATCCACTGCAGCGCTGAATCAGCAGCTTGTGCTCGCGTAGCCCGTTCCAGAAAAACTCGGTGTCCGGGCTGATCGCCGGCGCCAGTCGCCTCGCCATCAGGTTGCCGGCCTGAATCGCAGCACCCGGAATCGCTGGCGACCCAGCACTTCGCCATGCTGATCGGTGTAAGTGATCACCCAGGTCAGGAAGAAGCCCGTGCCCTTGGCCGTCTTCTTTTCCGTCGAAACCTCCTCGAACACGGACGTCGCGCTGATCACGTCGCCCAACCGCGGATAGCGTTCGATCTCGAATTCGGAATTGGTTGCAACGGTGCTGCTGTAGCCGGCTTCGTCGAGAAATGCCGTCGGGTTGTTCTTGATCTCCATCGGGGCTCCGCCGCGATCACCGATCCCCTCTAACTTCGGCGACGGCATCGTCCACGTCTGCAACATGACCGGTGGCGACACGATGCCGCCGAACCGGGAGGTGGCCGCGAACTCCGGGTCGAGATAAACCGGATTCATATCATCGAGCGCGTACGCCCAATGCCGGATCATCGGTTGGTTGACGGGGTCCGGCGCCACCGCTGGCTTGTCGGCGCCGCCGGTGGGCTGGTTGACGAGTGCACGCAGCTTGGCGTGGAATTCGCTGTCCTGGTCGGTCAACTGGGTGATCCTCCTGACTTTTCTTGACCTTCTGCTGGTGCCCGAAGGTCTCGAGGTGCGCGCGGCATGCCTAGTCCCGCCATGGCGATGATGTCACGTTGAATCTCGTTGGCGCCGCCGCCGAACGTGTTGATTACCGCTCCCCGGTACGCGGATTCGAGGGCTCCGCGCAGGGGGGCGTCGGCGCCGCGGCGCACCCCGTTATGGTCGAGCACTTCCAGCAGCTGCCGGGCGACCTGCTGGGTGAGCTCGGTACCGAACACCTTCGCGGCCGAGGCTTCTCCCATGTTGAGCACGCCCTGGGCCATCGCTGCGTTGACCCGCGTGTTGACCAGTTTGTAGGCGGCGACTTCGGCCTCGACCCGGGCGAGCGACAGCTGCACCCACGGCTGATCGATGACACGCCCGCCATCGAGTTCAGCGGTGCGGGCCCAGTCCAGGGTCTTCTCGAATAGTGGCTCGAGCGCGCCCAGATTGCCCATGGCGGCGCGCTCGAAGTTCAACTGGGTGGTGATCAGCTGCCAGCCTTGATTCTCGCCTGCCACAATCGCGCTCGCCGGAACACGCACGTCGTCGTAGAACGTGTAGAAGGTAGAGATGCCCGGCATGGTGTGCAGCGGCTGCCAGGAGAACCCGGGAGACGAGGTAGGCACTATGAAGATGGAAATTCCCTTGTGTTTCTTGACGTTCGGGTCAGTGCGCGCGGCCAGCCAAATGTAATCGGCGTACGCGGCGCCGCTGGTGAACATCTTCTGTCCATTGATGATGAAATCGTCACCATCGCGAACTGCGGCGGTGCGCACTGACGCCAGGTCGCTGCCCGCTCCCGGCTCCGAATAGCCAATCGCGAACTCGACGCTGCCGTCCAGGATCGCGGGCAGAAACGTCTGCTTTTGCTCCTCGGTGCCGTACTGCATCAGGGTGGGACCCACCGTGTTGAGCGTGACAAAGGGGATGGGAGCGCTGACGCGCTGGGCTTCTTCGGCGAAGATGAACTGCTCGATTGCCGAAAACCCGCGTCCGCCATACTTTTTGGGCCAGCCAACGCCAAGGAGGTCGGCTGCGGCCAACGCACGCACGCACTCGCGCAGCTCCGGTCCACCCTCGAGGCGCTCGCCGATCGCGGCGATGCGCTCCGGGGTCATCACCTTCTCCAGCGCGACGCGGATCTCGCTGCGCAGCTGGTTCTGCTCGGGTGTGTAGTCGAGGTGCACGCGTCAGACTCCCAGCCGCACCGGCATGCGCTTCACCCCGGGAACCATGGTGGCGCGCATCCGGTCCACCTCACCGACCAGCTCCAGCTTGGGGAACCGGTCCAGCAGCTCCTCGAACAGTACCGTTGCCTCCAGCCGCGCTAATTGTGCACCAACGCAGGAATGTTCACCACATCCGAACGCGATGTGCGGATTGGGGTGACGGGTTACCGTGAACTCTTCGGAGTCGGGACCGAATATGTCTTCGTCGCGATTCGCCGACTGGTAAAGCATCACCACGACATCGCCCGCCCGGATCAGCTGGCCGCGGATCTCGACATCCGTTGTTGCGGTGCGCGCCATGTGAACAACCGGGCTGTTCCACCGCAACATCTCCTCGACGGCGCCCGGGATCAGCGCAGGGTCGCCGACCAGCAGCCGGCATTGGTCGGGATGCGCGATCAATGCGAGGGTGCCCAGCGCGATCAGATTGCGGGTTGTCTCATTGCCGGCGACCAGCAGCAGAAACGCGAAGTTGAGCAGGTCGTCGTCGTCGAGCCGGTGTCCGTCGATTTCGGCTTCGGCAAGCACCGACAACAGGTCGTCGCGCGGTTCGGCGCGCCTGGCCGCGATCAGTTTCTGGAAATATTCAAAGAGCTGGCCCATGGCTACCAGCGAATCGAGTTCGATTTCAGGGTCGGCATTTCCGGTGGCCGCGTCCGACCACACCCGGAATTGCTCCCAGTCGTCGGGCGGCGCGCCGATCAGCTCGGCGATCATGCGGGTGGGCAGCGGGGCGGCGATCTCTTCGGCGAACTCGTGAACGGAGCCGGGTTCGATGCCGTCGAGGATCCGGACGACGATCTCGCGGATTTTGGGTTCGAGCACGGCTACCTGCCTTCGGGTGAACCCCGAGTTAATCAGCTTTCGCAGCTGCCGGTGCCGCGGCGGGTCGCTGAAGATGAGATTGCCCTCCTGGACCGGGCTTGGAATCGCCGGATCCGGAATTGTGATGCCCTTTGCCGACGAGAACAGAGCCGGGTTGCTGGACACATAGCGGATGTCTTCGTACTTCAGCAGTGCCCAGAAGTTGGTGACGTCGTTCCAGCACACCGGCGATGTCGCGCGCAGCTCGCGGTACGCGGGATACGGATCGCCGGCGTAGAAATCGGGGGAGTGCAGTGGAAATGTAGTGCGCACGGCACGCCTCCCAGCAAAGGTTGATCCGACACATTGGCTGAATGTGTCCGCGGAATACTGTCTACCCCGGGCCGGGCGTCGCTGTCAATCCACTCGTAACGCAGCGAAAGTTAGCGGGAATTCGGGATATAGGTGATTGACGCACGACGTAGACGGGTGAACACTGACTGTTAATCTGACCGACGTTCGGGTGAGGAAGCAGATGGCTGAGATTCAACCTGCAGGACCTCTTGGTGACAACTACCAGCTCTACATTGACGGGAAATGGGTCGAACCCGAGGACGGCCGCTACGACGACGTCTCCCCGGTCACCGAGCAGACCTTCGCCACCGCACCCAACGCCAGCGTCGCCCAGGTCGGCGACGCGATCGGGGCCGCGCGGCGAGCTTTCGACAGCGGACCCTGGGGCCAGATGAGCAACGAGGACCGGGCCGGTTGCCTCAACCAGCTCGGCGACGCGCTGATGAAGCACGCTGACGAGTTCTTTGCCCTGGCACAGATCGAGTGGGGCTGCATTGCGAATGTGCGGTTGATGCAGATCGACGGCGCCGGGTTCATGTCCATGCACGCGGCAAGCCTCGCCGCGCAGCTCGGCGACCAGCCGGTCACCGGGATCGGCGCGGGAACGACGCTGCTACGCCACGAACCCGTCGGAGTCGTATCGATCCTGACGCCCTGGAACTTCCCGCACACCCTCAACGTCATGAAGCTGAACAACGCGCTGGCCGCCGGCAACACCGTCGTGCTCAAGCCGTCACCGCTGACGCCGCTCACCGGACTCGCGCTGGCCCGAGTTATCGACGAGCACACCGATATCCCGCCGGGTGTGGTCAACGTCGTCACACCGTCAGGCATCGAAGCCGCCAAGTTACTCACCACCGATCCGCGCATCGACATGATCAGCTTCACCGGCAGCACGGCAATTGGCCGGGAAGTCATGTCGGCCGCTAGCGACACGCTCAAGCGCATCTTGCTGGAGTTGGGCGGCAAGTCGGCGAGCATCATCCTCGACGACACAGTGGTTACGGACGAAATGCTGCAGCAGATGCTGTTCGAAAGCTGCTCGCTGCACTCCGGGCAGGCCTGCATCCTGCACAGCAGGCTGTTGTTGCCCGACGCGCTGCACGACGACGTCGTCGCCCGCCTCGTCGCGCTGGCCCGCGACGTCAAGGTCGGCAACCCCGCGGACGCGGATGTGCAAATGGGGCCGCTGATCAGCGCCGCGCAGCGGGACCGCGTCCAGGCGCACGTCGATGGCGCGATCAACGACGGTGCGAAATTGGCAGCGGGCGGCGGCCGTCCGGCCGGTTTGAAGGTCGGCTACTACTTCGAGCCGACCATTCTCACCGAGGTGGAGCCGGATTCGGCCATTGCGCAAGAAGAGGTCTTCGGTCCGGTGCTCTCCGTGCTGCGCTATCGCGACAACGACGATGCGGTGGCGATCGCGAACAACTCCAAGTACGGGCTTTCAGGTGCCGTCTGGGGCACCGACGTAGATCGCGCGGTCGCCGTTGCCCGCCGCATCCGGACCGGCCAGGTCGCAGTCAATGGCGTCGGTCCCGGCGATGCGCCATTCGGTGGCTTCAAGTTAAGCGGGTTCGGTCGCGAAGGCGGTGGATTAGGCGGCCTGCATCAGTACATGGAGCCGCAGGCCATTGGGGTACCCACGTGATGTCTGCGTGACGGGAGCTCTCGCCGGGCTGCACGTCGTCGAAATCGCCAACGAGATCTCAGGTCCTTACGCGACAAAGCTTCTCGTCGACCTCGGCGCCGAGGTCATCAAGATCGAGCCGCCCGCCGGAGATCCGCTACGCCACTGGGGCCCGTTCTCGGGAGGGGTTGTGGATCCAGAGCGCTGTGGCCTATTTGCCTACCTCAACTCCGGCAAACGCGGCGCGACCCTTGATTTGTCCCGGCCCGGGGATATGGCGGCCGCGCGCGACCTCATCGCGCACGCCCACCTGCTGGTCGAAAGCTTCGCACCCGGAACGCTGGATGGCTGGGGACTGGGCGTTGACGCCTTGCAACAGCTCAACCCAAACCTGGTGTTGCTGAGCATTTCCCAGTTCGGTCAGCGCGGACCGCTGCGTGACCACAAGGCAACGCCGCTGACCATGCAGGCGGCATCGGGCTGGATCAGTGCCAGGGATCCCGAACGTCCCCCGGTGCAAGTCGGCGCCCGGATCGCCGAGTATGTCGCGGGAGCTTACGGTGCGCTGGGTGCGCTGACCGCGCTGCGGCTACCGCCCGGCGGGGAAGTAAGGCAAGTCGATGTCTCGCAGTTTGAGGCGCTGATCTCGACACTGCCGTATCCGATGTTGATGGCCCAGCGAGCGCAACTGCTGGGCTTGCCCGCCAACCGGTCCGGGCCGTTGTTGGGTGTTGTGCGTGCCGCAGACGGCTGGGCAGGAGTCAACTGCCTGACGGGTCAGCACTGGTTGGACGTTTGCGCGATGCTCGGCCTGCCGGAATTCGGCGAGCACCAGGTCTCGATCATGATGGGCGGTCCTGAGCGCGCCGAGTTCTTCGGCAAAGCCGAGCCGCTGCTCGCCGAACAAACCGTCGCGCAGATCGTCGAGCTGAGCCAGGCGATGCGCATCCCGGCGGCGCCCGTCAATGACGGTGGGACCATGCTGGATTCTCCGCAGTACGCCGCTCGTGGCTTCTTCGTCACGGGTGGCAGTGGAGGGAAAGACCCCTGGTCGTTCCAGCGCCCCGGGCCGCCATTTCGCTTCTCTAAAACCCCTGTGGCAGAGCCTCATCCAGCACCCCGGCTGGGAACGCGGCCGGCGACGTGGACCACTGGCGGAGAATCGCTTTGCGCCACCGACCAATCGCTTCCCTTTGCGGGGTTGAGGGTGCTGGACCTGACCACTTTTTGGGCCGGCGCGTACGCGACGTGCTACCTCGGCGCGTTCGGCGCCGATATCGTTAAAGTCGAGTCCATCCAGAGGCCCGACGGGCACCGCTACTCGGGAGCGTTTCCCTTCGAGGGCGACGACTGGTACGAACGCAGCGCCATCTGGCAGGCCACCAACCTCAACAAGCGCGACCTCACACTCGACTTGGCCTCGCCTCGGGGCCTTGACATCGCCCGCCGGTTGGCCGCGCAGGCCGACGTGGTCATCGAGAACTTCTCGCCACGTGTGGTCGAGAACTTCGGTCTCGACTACGAGACGTTAACGTCGTTGAAGCCCGACCTGATCGTCGTCCGGATGCCGGGGTTCGGCCTGCGCGGCCCGTGGCGCGATTACGTCGGCTGGGCACTCAACATCGAGCAGACCTCGGGTATGTCGGCGGTGACCGGCTACCCGGACAGGCCGCCGTGCAACCCGCAGGGGCCCGCCGATCCCGTCGTCGGCGTGCACGCCGGGGTCGCGCTGCTGGCCGCACTCGAGCACCGGCGCCGCACCGGGGAGGGCCAGCTGATCGAGATCGCCCAGATCGAGGTCGCTGCCTGTGTGACCGCTGAGCCGGTGATCGAGTACTCGATGAACGGGGTGGTGCAGTCACGCGAAGGCAACCGCGCGCGGGGCTACCTTCAGGGTGTCTACCCGACGCGCGAGGACGAGGTATGGGTGGCGCTGTCGGTGCCGGAGCAGCCGAAGCCCGTCGACCACAATGCGTTTGATCAGATGGTCACGGCGTGGACCCGGACGCAGACGGCCGGCGCGATCATTGAAACCCTTCGAGCACAGCAGATTCCGGCGGAGCGGGTCGCTACCGGCGAGCAGATGTATGACCCCGACTTCATGGCGGGCCAGCTCGATGCGCGCGGGTTCTACGAAGAATTCGACCACCCGGTCACCGGGCCGCGCCGCTATCCCGGCTGGCCGTTTCGCATCGTCGGCGGGCCGGACCGGCACCACCGCACGGCCCCGCCGACGCTCGGCCAGCACAACAACGAGATCCTGCTGGGTCTGGGTTTCTCCGAACGGGAGCTGGCGGTCCTTCGTGAGGAACGCGTCATCGGCGAGCGGGTGCTCAACGCCTGACGAGCCCGGTCACTCGGCGTGGCCTGGTTTACCGTGGCCTTGCCACATGGGAAGCTGCTCAACATGGCTGTTGTGAGTGCCGGCCCCAAGCTGGAGGGGAACATCCCGGTGGGGCCGAACCGTCAGATCGGCTTCGCCGAGTTCGGCGACCCGCTTGGGCGCCCGGTTTTCTGGCTGCACGGCACTCCCAGCTCCCGCCGACAGATTCCGCCCGAGGCCCGGGTGTATGCGGAACAGAACAACATCCGCCTGATCGGTGTGGACCGGCCCGGCATCGGGACGTCGACGCCGCATCAGTACGCGACCGTCTCCGACTTCGCCGACGACCTGCGGATCGTCGCGGACACGCTTGGGATCGACAAAATGGCCGTCGCGGCACTGTCCGGTGGCGCGCCCTACACGCTTGCCTGTGCCGCGCTGCTGCCCGACCGCGTGGTGGCCGCCGGCGTTCTCGGCGGTGTGGCACCGACCCGAGGGCCCGACGCGATTGTCGGTGGCGCGATGAAGGTCGGTCTGTGGTTTGCGCCGCTGCTGAGGATGGGCGGCCGACCGCTGCGGGTGTTGTTGGGCCTGCTGATCCAGTCGGCCCGGCCCGTCGCCGCGCCCGTGCTGGACATGTACGCCCGGTTCGCGCCGCGAGCCGACCGGGACGTGCTGGCGAGCCCCGAATTCAAGGCGATGTTCCTCGACGACCTGCTCGGTGGAACCCGCAAGCAGTTGGCGGCGCCGTTCTGCGACGTGATCGTCTTCGCGCGCGACTGGGGTTTCCGGCTCGACGAGGTGAAGGTTCCGGTCCGCTGGTGGCACGGCGACCGCGATCACATCATTCCGTTCTCGCACGGTGAGCACGTCGTCTCCCGGTTGCCCGACGCGGAGCTCGTCGAGTTGCCCAGTGAAAGTCATCTGAGCGGGCTGGGGCGCGGCCAGGAGATCCTGTCGGCTGTCATGAAGATCTGGGACGAGCAGGACATACGCAGGTGTTGCTAGCCTCGCTGAATCCGTCGGACGTCGCGGCCGCCGACTTGGGTGACGCCGTGCGGATCGACGGCGTCTCGCTTAGTCGCAGCGATCTTGTCGGGGCCGCAACGTCGGTGGCCGAGCGGGTCGCGGGTGCCGGCCGGGTCGCGGTCCTGGCCACCCCGACCGCCTCGACGGTGTTGGCGGTCACCGGCTGCCTGATCGCCGGCGTGCCCTTCGTTCCGGTGCCCGCCGACGTCGGCGCGGCCGAACGCCGGCACATGCTCACCGACTCCCGGGTGCAGGCCTGGTTGGGTCCGGCTCCGGACGAGTCAGAAGGGTTGCCGCACATCCCAGTGCGGTTGCACGCCCGTTCCTGGCATCGCTATCCCGAACCGTCCCCCGATGCCACCGCGATGGTGATCTACACCTCGGGCACCACCGGGTTGCCCAAGGGCGTGGTCTTGAGCCGCCGGGCGATCGCCGCCGACTTGGATGCGCTGGGCGAAGCCTGGCAGTGGACGGCCGACGACGTGCTGGTGCATGGGCTGCCGCTGTTCCATGTGCATGGCCTGGTGCTCGGCTTGCTCGGGTCGCTGCGGGTCGGAAATCGCTTCGTGCACACCGGAAAACCGACACCGGCCGGCTACGCCCAGGCCCGCGCCGAAGCGGGCGGAACGTTGTATTTCGGGGTCCCCACGGTGTGGTCGCGGGTGGCGGCTGACGAGGCGGCGGCCCGGGCGTTGCGACCGGCGCGACTACTGGTGTCCGGGAGCGCCGCGCTACCCGTGCCGGTGTTCGACCGACTGGCCGAGCTCACCGGTCACCAGCCCATCGAACGCTACGGTGCCTCGGAATCGCTGATCACCATCTCGACCCGGGCGGACGGCGAGCGGCGCGCGGGCTGGGTGGGTCTGCCGGTGGCCGGGGTGCAGACCATGTTGGTTGACGACGACGGTGCACCGGTGCCGCACGACGGTGAAACCGTTGGACGGCTGAACGTTCGCGGTCCGACACTGTTTGACGGCTACCTGAACCGACCGGACGCCACGGCGGAAGCCTTCGACGACGACGGCTGGTACCGCACCGGTGACGTCGCGGTCGTCGACAACGCCGGCATGCACCGCATCGTCGGGCGCGAGTCGGTCGATCTGATCAAGTCCGGGGGATACCGCATCGGCGCCGGCGAGATCGAAACGGTGTTGCTGGGGCATCCGGGTGTGCAGGAAGCGGCGGTCGTCGGGCTGCCCGACCCGGACCTCGGCCAGCGCATCGTCGCATTCGTCGTCGGTTCCGGATCTGGTGCCGATGAGCTGATCAACTATGTCGCCCAAGAGCTTTCCGTGCACAAACGCCCGCGTGAGGTGCGTTTCGTGGATGCGCTGCCACGCAACGCGATGGGCAAGGTGGTCAAGAAGCAGTTGCTGGACGGCTGAAGACGGTTTTCGGCCGCCGCGACACGCAGCGTTTTGCCAGGTTTCCTGAAGAGCGGAACCGCGAACCTTCCCCTACCGTCGTAAACGTGTGCAGACGCAGCCGGACGCGGGACCCCCATGGGTGAGCCGGAGGTTGACGCCGGCCCGGGGTCTACGGCGTTGAGGCGGGTGGCGGCCTCCTGCCTGATCGGCTCGGCGATCGAGTTCTACGACTTCCTGATCTACGGCACGGCGGCGGCCCTGGTGTTTCCCACCGTGTTCTTCCCGCAACTGGGTTCCGCGGTGGGCACGGTCGCCTCGTTGGCGACGTTCGCCACGGCGTTTATCTCCCGGCCGATCGGCGCGGCCGTGTTCGGGTATTACGGGGACCGGCTGGGGCGCAAAAAGACCTTGATCGCGACGCTGCTGATCATGGCAGTGGCGACCGTGAGCGTGGGTCTGGTTCCCAGCACCGCTTCCATCGGCGTGGCGGCCCCCTTGATCCTGATCGTGCTGCGGTTGCTGCAAGGTTTCGCCGTCGGCGGTGAATGGGCGGGGTCGGCCTTGCTGAGCGTTGAATATGCGCCACCCGGGCGGCGGGGCCTGTTCGGCATGTTCACCCTGCTCGGTGGTGGGACCGCCGCGGTGTTTTCCAGCCTGACCTTTCTGGGCGTCAACATCACCATCGGCGAAAACAGCCCCGCCTTCATGCAGTGGGGGTGGCGGGTGCCGTTCCTGATCAGCGCGGCGCTGATCGGGATCGCGCTGTATGTGCGGCTCAACATTGACGAGACCCCGGTGTTCGCGGAGGAAAAAGCCCAGAACCTGGTGCCTGAAGCGCCGCTTGCGGAGGTGCTGCGGCTGCAGCGCCGGGAGATCTTCCTAGCGGCGGGCAGCATCCTCGGCGGCATGGCGTTCGTCTACATGGGTCACACCTACCTCACCACGTACGCCCACAACCATCTGGGCTACACCCGCACCTTCATCTGGTCGGTTGGCGCGCTGGGCGGGCTGGTGAGCATCGCGTTCGTGACGCTCTCGGCCAGCCTGTGCGATCGGGTGGGGCGCCGCCGGATGATGTTGGTCGGGTGGGCGCTATGCGTGCCGTGGTCGTTTGTGGTGATCCCATTGATCAACACCGGCGATCACCTGTTGTACGCGGTGGCCATCGTCGGCATGTTCGCCGTCGGCGCGATCGGCTCCGGACCCACGGGAGCCTTCATTCCCGAGCTGTTTGCCACCCGCTACCGGTACAGCGGAGCGGCACTGGCGGTGAATCTGGCCGGCATCCTCGGTGGCGCGGTGCCGCCGCTGGTGGCGGGAACGCTGCTGGAAACCTACGGCAGCTGGTCGATCGGTCTGATGCTGGGCGCGTTCACCCTCACCAGCCTGGTGTGCACCTACCTGTTACCGGAAACCTACGGAACAGAGCTTGGAAGTAGCCCAGACGCTGAGTTCTCCACCGCCGACGGCCGGTAACTCAGTTGGCGTGCAGGTCCTCGTTGAGGGCGATGCCCTGACCGTCGCGGGACACCACCTCGACCGCGCCGGTCACCGAATTGCGCCGGAACAGCAGGTTGTTGGCACCGGAGAGGTCGCGGGCCTTGACCGACTTGCCCTCGGACGTGCTGACCTTGGTGCCCGCGGTGACATAGAGGCCGGCTTCGACGATGCAGTCGTCGCCCAGCGAGATGCCCAGCCCCGCGTTGGCGCCGAGTAGGCAGCGCTTGCCGATCGAAATGACTTGGGTGCCACCGCCGGAGAGCGTGCCCATGATTGATGCTCCGCCGCCGATGTCGGAGCCGTCGCCCACCACCACGCCGGCGGAGATGCGGCCCTCCACCATCGACGCGCCCAGGGTGCCGGCGTTGAAGTTGACGAAGCCCTCGTGCATCACCGTGGTGCCCGGCGCGAGGTGGGCGCCCAGCCGCACCCGGTCCGCGTCGGCGATGCGCACCCCGCTGGGCACGACGTAGTCGACCATTCGGGGGAACTTGTCGACGCCTAGGACGGTCACCGGTCCGTGCCGGCGCAGCCGGGCCCGGACGGCCTCGAAGCCTTCGACAGCGCATGGACCGCGGTTGGTCCACACCACGTTGGTCAACACCCCGAACAGGCCGCCGGCGTTCAGCCCGTGCGGTGCCACCAGCCGGTGCGACAACAGGTGTAGCCGCAGGTAAGCGTCGTACGCGTCTTCGGCGGGTTCGTTTAACGAGCCGATGACGGTGCGGACCGCGATGGTCTCGGTGACCCGATCGTCGTCGCGGCCGATCAGCGCGCCCAGCTCCGCGGGAACATCAGATACCGCCAGACGCGACGTCGAGCTGGTGCCCGCTTCGGTCAGTTCCGGTGCGGGAAACCAGGTGTCGAGGATCGATCCGTCGGAGGCCAGGGTCGCCACCCCCAGCCCTACCGCGCCCGCAGCTCCAGTCACGTCTCGACACGCTACTTCCTTTCCGCGAGCAGACGTAAACGCCCCCGACACGCCGATGAAAAGGGGGCTTTTGCGTCTGGTCGGCACAGGGAACGCAACCACTACCCTGGAGGGGTGCTGGACTTGCGTGGGGATCCGATCGAGTTGACCGCGGCGCTGGTCGATGTCCCGAGCGAGTCGAGGGACGAAGCCCGCATCGCCGACGAGGTGGAGGCCGCGCTGCGCGCGCAGACGTCGGGCTTCGAGATCGTGCGCAACGGCAACGCGGTGTTGGCGCGCACTTCGCTGCACCGGCCATCGCGGGTGCTGCTGGCCGGCCATCTGGACACCGTCCCGGCGGCGGGCAATCTGCCCAGCCGGCTGGCCGATGGGGAACTGCACGGCTGCGGCACCGCGGACATGAAATCCGGTGACGCGGTGTTCCTGCACCTGGCGGCGACCGTGGCGGAACCCGTGCATGACCTGACGCTGGTGTTCTACGACTGCGAGGAAATCGACGCGGCGGCAAACGGTTTGGGTCGCATCGAGCGCGAGCTGCCGGACTGGTTGGCTGCCGACGTGGCCATCCTGGGCGAGCCCACCGCCGGCTACATCGAGGCGGGCTGTCAGGGCACGCTGCGCGTTGTCGTCAGCGCTTCTGGAACCCGGGCGCATTCGGCGCGATCCTGGTTGGGCGACAACGCAATTCATAAGCTGGGCGCCGTGTTGGACCGGCTGGCCGGATACCGGGCGCGCACCGTCGATATCGACGGCTGCGAGTACCGCGAGGGCCTGTCGGCCGTGCGCGTCGACGGCGGGGTGGCCGGCAATGTGATTCCCGACGCCGCCTCGGTGACGGTCAACTTCCGGTTTGCCCCGGACCGTTCGGCGGCCGCGGCGCTGCAACATGTGCACGATGTGTTCGACGGGCTGGACGTGGCTATCGAGCAGACCGACTCGGCGGCGGGCGCGTTGCCCGGCCTGTCCCAACCCGCCGCCAAGGCGCTGGTCGAGGCTGCCGGTGGGCAGGTCCGGGCGAAGTACGGCTGGACGGACGTGGCCCGGTTCGCCGCGCTGGGGATCCCGGCGGTCAACTTCGGGCCCGGTGACCCCAATCTGGCGCACACCCGCGACGAGCGGGTGCCGGTGGCGGCGGTCAACGCTGCCGTGGACATGCTGCGCCGATACCTGAGTCGGTAGCGGGTGGTCCGAATTATCGCCCAGCACGACCTGCGCAACAAGAACGCCAAGATGATCGAGGCGGTATTAGCGGGCGAGACCTTCGTCATCACCCGTGACGCTCGGCGTCAATGGGCAGATGCCTGCGCGGCGGCATCGGCGGCCGCGGCACGCATCCCGATCGCGGCCAGCTCATCGGACACGGCTGTCAGCGCGTGAGGATCGCTCGCGGCCAGTGCGCGGGCATGGTTGACGACGATGTTGCCGACGACGCAATCGATTTCGGCAGCCAGCCGGCTCACCGGTTCGACGGCCCGGGTGTCGCCCAATCGCACGGCATCATGCCAGGCGAGCAGCGCAATGGCCGACTGGCCGGCGCGCTCGGCAGCGCGGGCGGCCTCCCGGGCTGCCCTGATTGCGCCAGCGGTATCCCGGACGGTCAATCTGCACCAGGCGCGCGCCATACCGAGCTCGGGTGTGAACAACGCGGACTTCGTGCTGTGCCGGGTTTCCGCTCGCCGCAATGCTTTCGCGGATTCGCGGATGTCGCTCTGCTGGGCCAGCGCGGTGGCCAGCAGCATCAGCGACAGCGGTCCCCACGAGTATCCGGTGCGCTCCAAGGTGGCGGCCGCCGGGCCGAGAAGTGCGGTCGCTCGATCGAATTCGCCCTGGGCGATCAGCGAATGCGCCAGCAGCACCTCGCCGATCGCGCGGCCGGGCTGCTGTAGTTCGGCGAAATCGGTGAACTGCTGGGCGAGTTCGCGTGCCGCGTCCAACCGACCCGCCATCAACAGAGCGGTGCTCTGCCCCAGCCCGATCGTGAATCGCAGCAGCCCGGGATGTTCGGCGCCCAGCGCACGTTGCGCCAGCGGCTCGACATCGTCGAACCGGCCCTGGCGCGCAGCGCACAACGTGGCCGCGCTGGCCGCCCAGGCCACCGCCTGGTCATCGGCCGCCGGTGATGCCAGCACCTCGCGGGCCATGTCGACGGCATGCCCGACGTTGCCCGCGTTCATGGCGAAGGTAGCGCTCAAAGCGTCCAGGGTGACGCGCGGGCCCGCATCGGGGATCCGATTGCGGATGGTCCGCAGAAACGCGGTGGCCCGCTCGGGCTCGCTGAGCATGAAGAACTGATTGGCCGCCCGCAGTAGCGTCCAGGACATCAGTTCCGGCTCCGACAGCGCGGCGGCGTCGACCGCGGCCAGCAGCGCCTCCGCGTCCCGGCCTCGGCCCTGAAACGCCAGCGCATTGGCCAGCGGCAGCCGTGCCGCCAGGTCGTCAGAGCGTTGCAGCGCCGAACGGGCCAGTCGTTCGGCGAGCATGAGGTCACCCAGTCGCAGCGCCTGCTGCGCCGCGCCCACAACCTCGGCGACCGGTTGGGGGGCGTCGCTGTCCAGCGCAAGGGATGCCAGCCGCAGCTGGTCGCTGGGATGCGATGACGGGTGCTGGGACAGCACCCGGACCACGTCGGTGCGCCTGCGGCGCACACCGTCGTCGCCGAGCGCGGCAAGCGCCCGCTGCGCGAACAGTGGGTGCGCCGTGTACACCACCGCGTCTTCTGCACGTTCGCCGCGCTCCCGGCTTTCCACCGCGCCCCAGTCCTGCGCCTCCCTTGCCGCCGCGTCGCCGGCCAGGACGGTGAGATCGGCGAGGGATAACGGATCCGCGACGGCGAGATAGTCCAGCACCGACCGGGCCGGCGCAGGTAACTCGGCGATGAATTTGTCGACCTCTGCCGGCTCGGATGGATTAGTTGTCGCACCGCCTGGCGCCGCGATGTCGATCCGATCCAGCAGGCCGTCCTTCCACAGCGCCGCGATGGCGTCAGGCGCGCCCCCAACATCCGGCCCGCGCGCGGTGACGACCATCCGGGCTGTTCCGGCCAGCGCTAATTGATACACCAGCGTTGCCGACAAGATGTCCAGGTTGTGGGCATCGTCGACGACCAGCAGCAGATCGCCCTCCTGTTCCTCATCGCACAGTGACGCCCGGGCCGCCCGCAATAGCGCGGCCGGCTTTCCGATGTCGGCGACATCCACCAGATGGCTGAAAGCCCCGAACGGGACCACGCGTTCGGTGGGGGTGCCGGTAACCCAGTGGATATGTGTGGCCGGATGGTGTTCGACAACGTTTTCCGCGGCCAGCCGGGCCAGCGTGGATTTGCCGCAGCCGTCAGGTCCGAGCACGACGGCGCCGGGCGACTGACCTGCCGGCCGCGTTCGCTTGCCCAGCGCAGCATCCAGCTGCTCCCGGGCGGCCGCATGTTGAGGGACATTCCATCGAACCGGCACTGCAGAATCGTAGTGCGCGCGAAGCCCGGCGCGGCCCAATAGCCCCATCTGTGGTCGGGTCCTTCGGCGTTGGTCTACCTTTGGCGGGTATGCGGCCCGAACGCGATTCAGCACGCGAATGGGCGGTTTGTGTCTACTGTGCGTCCGGACCGACGCACCCAGAATTGCTCGAGCTGGCCGCCGAACTCGGCGTGGCGATCGCCGAGCGGGGCTGGACCCTGGTGTGGGGCGGCGGTCGCGTTTCGGCAATGGGCGCGGTGGCCAGCGCGGCGCGGGCACGCGGCGGCCGGACGGTCGGCGTGATCCCGAAAAAGTTGATGCGCCACGAGATTGCCGACACCGACGCCGACGAGCTGATCGTCAGCGACGCTATGCACGACCGCAAACAGATCATGGAAGACCGCGCCGACGCGTTCATCGTGCTGCCGGGAGGTGTCGGCACCGTCGATGAGTTGTTTGACGCATGGACCGCGGGCTATCTCGGCATGCACGACAAATCCATCGTGACGCTGGACCCCTGGGGGCACTACGAAGGTTTGTGGGTGTGGCTGAATCATTTGCTCGACAACGGGTACATCTCTCAGGCAGCCATGGATCGGCTGGTGCTGGTCGATAAGGTGAGTGCCGCGGTCGAGGCGTGCGCCCCCGACTGAGGTCGGTGGGCCGGCTGTCGAGGGGAACGAGGAATCACGTGTCCGATCACGAGGGTGCAGCGCGCGCCGAGGTCAGCCTGGGTGACATCGCGTCGAGGGCACCCAGGATGCTGGCCGACCTGCCGGTGATCGTGCGCGGCACGTTGACCGGAATGCTGGCCACGCCGAATTCGAACAAATCGATCGGGACGGTGTTCCAGGACCGGGCCGCTCGTTACGGCGACCGGGTTTTCCTGAGGTTCGGCGACCAGCAATTGACCTACCGCGACGCCAACGCGACCGCCAACCGGTACGCCGCGGTGCTGGCAGCGCGCGGCGTCGGGCACGGCGACGTCGTCGCCATCATGCTGCGCAACTCGCCCAACGTCGTGCTGGCGATGCTGGCCACGGTCAAGTGCGGTGCCATCGCCGGCATGCTCAACTACCACCAACGCGGCGACGCGCTGGCACACGGCCTGGGGTTGCTGGACGCCAAAGTTTTGATCGCGGAGACCGACCTGGTCAGCGCCGTCACCGAATGTGGTGGCACGGGCGACAGCGAGACGCTGACGATCGAAGATCTCGAGCGATTTGCGGTGAGCGCTCCGGCCACCAACCCGGCGACGGCGTCGGCGGTGCGGGCCAGAGACACCGCGTTCTACATCTTCACCTCGGGAACCACCGGATTCCCCAAAGCCAGCGTGATGACGCACTTACGTTGGCTGAAGGCGTTGGCGGCGTTCGGCGGGCTGGGGTTGCGGCTCAAAAGCTCTGACACCCTGTACTGCTGCCTGCCGCTTTATCACAACAACGCGCTGACGGTCGCGCTCTCCTCGGTGATCAACTCCGGTGCGACGCTGGCGCTGGGCAAGTCATTCTCGGCGTCGAAGTTCTGGGACGACGTGATTGCCAGCGAGGCCACCGCATTCATCTATATCGGCGAGATCTGCCGGTATCTGCTGAACCAGCCGCCGAAGCCGACGGATCGCACGCACAAGGTGCGCATGATCGCCGGCAACGGGTTGCGACCGGAGATTTGGGAAGAGTTCACCAAACGCTTCGGCATCGCGCGAGTGTGCGAGTTCTACGCCTCCAGCGAAGGCAACACGGCGTTCATCAACGTCTTCAATGTGCCTGGGAGCACTGGCATCTCACCGACGCCGCTGGCCTACGTGGAATACGATCCCGACACCGGCGCCCCGCTGCGTGACGAGAACGGAAGGGTGCGCCGGGTCCCCGCCGGTAAGCCCGGCCTGTTGATCAGCCCGGTGAACCGGCTACAGCCGTTCGACGGCTACAGCGATCGGGAATCGACCGAAAAGAAGTTGGTGCGCAACGCTTTCCGTGAGGGTGACTGCTGGTTCAATTCAGGTGACGTGATGAGCCCGCAGGGGATGGGGCATGCGGCGTTCGTCGACCGGCTCGGCGATACCTTTCGCTGGAAAGGCGAGAACGTTGCCACCACGGAGGTTGAGGCGGCGGTGGCGGCCGACGGGTCCATCGAGCACTGCACGGTCTTCGGTGTTGAGATTCCCTACACCGGGGGGCGGGCCGGGATGGCGGCTGTGAAGCTGCGCGATGGCGCCGAGTTCGACGGCCATTCCCTGGCCCGCGCGGTTTATGGGGAGCTGCCCGGCTACGCGCTGCCGCTGTTTGTGCGGGTGGTGGAGTCGATAGCGCAAACCACCACGTTCAAGAGCCGCAAGGTGGAGCTGCGCAATGAGGGCTACGGCCCCGGCGTGAGCGACCCGCTCTACGTGCTGGCCGGCCGTGACGAGGGCTACGTGCCGTACTACGACGAATACCCCGAAGAAGTCGCCACTGGAAAGCGGCCGCGGGGCTGACGGCTTCTGCCGCCGCCGAGCGTGAACCCAGCTTCACGGTCGACGCCGAGCGTGCAACCAGCTTCACGTTCGCGGCGGCGTCCCGGCACCCCTGCACCAGCGGGCGTCACGGTAACTGGGCACTATAGACGGGTGCAGTCAATGCTGTGTGGCCGTCCGGTCGCAGGCGATCGCCCGCTGATCATGGCGATCGTCAACCGCACCCCCGATTCGTTCTACGACAAGGGTGCGACCTTCAGCGACGAGGCTGCCAGGGCCGCCGCGCACCGGGCCGTCGCGGAGGGCGCCGATGTCATCGACGTCGGCGGCGTCAAAGCGGGCCCGGGCGAAGACGTCGATGCGGACACCGAGATCGCCCGGCTGCTGCCCTTCATCGAATGGCTGCGCGGCGCCTACCCAGACCAGCTGATCAGCGTCGATACCTGGCGTTCGGAGGTGGCCAGAGTGGCCTGCGCGGCGGGCGCCGATTTGATCAACGACACCTGGGGTGGCATCGACCCCGGCATATCCGAGGTGGCCGCCGAGTTCGGGGCGGGACTGGTGTGTTCGCACACCGGCGGCGCGGTGCCGCGTACCCGTCCGTTCCGGGTGAGTTACGGGCCGACCACCCGCGGCGTGGTGGACGACGTGATCCGTCAGGTCACCGGTGCAGCCGAACGGGCCGTCGCGGCCGGAGTGGCCCGTGACAGGGTGCTGATCGACCCCGCCCACGACTTCGGCAAGAACACCTTCCACGGACTGCTGCTGTTGCGTCACATGCCCGATCTTGTGATGACCGGGTGGCCCGTGCTCATGGCGTTGAGCAATAAAGATTTTGTCGGGGAGACTCTGGGCGTGGAATTGACCGAACGGCTTGAGGGGACACTGGCTGCCACCGCGCTTGCGGCGGCCGCTGGGGCCCGAATGTTTCGGGTGCATCAGGTCGCGGCCACTCGGCGGGTCCTGGAAATGGTGGCTTCGATTCAGGGCGCGCGCGCGCCGACGCGCACGGTGAGGGGGCTGGCATGACGGCATCGGAGCTGGTGGCCGGAGATCTCGCCAATCCCCGGGCGCTCGGGACCCGGCCCGGCGATGTCTGGCGGGCCAGCCGCAGCTGGAACCGTCCTGGCCGGACCATCGCGGAATTGGAGGCGGCGAAAGCCGGCCGGACGATCTCTGTGGTGCTTCCTGCCCTCGATGAGCAAGAAACAATCGAATCGGTGATCGACAGCATCTCGCCGCTGGTCGGTGGTTTGGTCGACGAGCTGATCGTGCTGGACTCCGGCTCAACGGACGAAACCGAGATCCGCGCCATCGCGGCCGGTGCCCGCGTCGTCAGCCGTGAACAAGCTTTGCCCGAGGTGCCCACGCTTCCCGGCAAGGGTGAGGCGCTGTGGCGCTCACTCGCGGCCACCAGCGGCGACATCGTGGTGTTCGTCGACTCTGATCTGATCGACCCGCACCCGATGTTCGTGCCATGGCTGGTTGACCCGCTCCTGACCGGCGACGGGATTCACCTGGTCAAGAGCGTCTATCGGCGGCCCCTCATGGTCCGCGAGGCCGACGGTGTCAGTGATTCCGGCGAGTCGGGTGGCGCTGCCGGCTCCACCGGTGGCGGGCGGGTGACCGAACTGGTGGCCCGGCCGTTGCTGGCGGCGCTGCGGCCCGGGCTGGGCTGCATCTTGCAGCCGCTGGGCGGCGAGTACGCGGCCACCCGGGAATTGTTGACGGCGCTGCCGTTCGCCCCTGGGTACGGGGTCGAGATCGGCGTGCTGATCGACACCTTCGACCGGCTGGGCCTGGATGCGATCGCGCAGGTCAACCTGGGCGTGCGGGCGCACCGTAACCGGCCGCTGGCCGCGCTGGGCGCGATGAGCCGCCAGGTCATCGCCACCTTGTTGTCACGGTGCGGGATCGCGGACTCCGGCGTTGAGCTGACCCAGTTTTTCGCCGACGGCCCCGAAGGCTGTGGCTACACCCCGCACACCTCTCCGGTGTCGCTGGTGGACCGGCCGCCGATGAATGTGGTGCGGCCACGCTGATCGGCGTTCTGTCGGCGGGATAGGGCACTATCGATCACGTGGCGTTGGTGTTGCTCTATCTGGTGGTGTTGGTGCTGGTGGCGATCGTGCTATTTGGCGCGGCCAGCCTGCTGTTCGGCCGCGGCGAGCAGTTGCCGCCCCTGCCGCGGGGGACGACGGCGACGGTACTGCCCGCGTTCGGTGTCACCGGGGCCGACGTCGACGCCGTCAAGTTCACCCAGGTACTGCGCGGATACAAGGCCAGCGAGGTGGACTGGGTGCTGGACCGGCTCGCTCGCGAGCTGGAGGCATTGCGCGGACAGCTCGCGGCGGGGCAGGTCACGCCAGGCTCCAGGACCGAGGGCGCCGAAGCCGAACTGGATGTCCTGGAACCGACGGGCGGCGAGGATCGTCAGGACCTGACGTGAGCGATGACGGATTAGTTCGCTGCGGCTGGGCGAATGTGCGGCCCGGCCCGGATTTCGACCTATACCGCAACTACCACGATCAGGAGTGGGGCCGTCCGTTGCACGGCCGGGTGGCGATGTTCGAGCGGATGAGCCTCGAAGCTTTTCAGAGCGGCCTGTCTTGGTTGATCATCCTGCGCAAGCGGGAGAATTTTCGGCGCGCCTTCTCCGGGTTCGACATCGAGAAGGTCGCCCGCTACACCGATGCCGACGTGAAACGGCTGATGGCCGACGAGGGAATCGTCCGCAACCGGGCCAAGGTTGAGGCGACGATCGCCAACGCGCGGGTAGCCGCCGAACTGAGGTCCGAAGATCTATCCGAGCTGCTCTGGTCGTTTGCGCCACCACCGCGGCCTCGGCCCGCGGAACCGTCGGAAATCCCGTCGACCAGCGCGGAGTCCAAGGCGATGGCGCGCGAACTGAAGCGGCGCGGGTTCCGCTTCGTCGGGCCCACCACCGCCTATGCGCTGATGCAGGCGACCGGGATGGTTGATGACCACGTCCGCGATTGCTGGGTGTCTTCGGCCCGTTGAGGAGCCGGGCGATCGGGGCGGGGCCCGGTCCATCAAGGGGCCGTTAAGCGGCGCAGCGGTCCGCTCCGGCAGCCCGTTGAGGCCAGTAAAGCGGGTCTGGTGCAGCGATTCAGCCGGATAGGGAACAATGGGGGGGTGATTTGGCAGTTCTATGTCGGGCATGGCTGGGAAACCGCCGGCGGGGCGTGCTCGGCGCCGACCAAGTCCGCGAGAGCGGGCCAGCGCGAATCTGGAGGGAGCACTCGATGGCGGCGATGAAGCCCCGGACCGGAGACGGTCCCCTGGAGGCAACCAAGGAGGGGCGCGGCATCGTTATGCGGGTACCACTTGAGGGCGGCGGTCGACTTGTCGTGGAGCTGACGCCCGACGAGGCCGCCGCATTGGGTGACGAACTCAAGGGCGTTACCGGTTGAGTCCGGCGGACTGGAGCTGAGCGGCAGTCGCCGGAGCTCCGAAATCTACGCGCACACCTTCCGGTAGATCTCAAGCGTCTGCTCGGCAACTTGGGTCCAGGAGAATTCCTCGATGCAGCGCTGGCGCCCGGCCTGCCCGTAGCGATTCGCCCTTTCCGGGTCGGCGATTAGCTCGTTGACCGCCTTGGCCAGTCTGGCCTGGTAACCGACTGGGTCGTATGCGTCGTAGTGCACCAGCGACCCGGTGATTCCGTCGGTGACTACCTCGGGTATGCCGCCCACATCGGAGGCCACCACCGCGGTTCCGCAGGCCATGGCCTCCAGGTTCACGATGCCCAACGGCTCATATACCGACGGGCACACAAAAACTGTTGCAAACGACAGTATTTCGCGTAACTTCCCGATGGGAAGCATCTCCCGTACCCAGAACACGCCAGTGCGATTGCGGGCAAGTCCGGCAACCGCCGACCGTACCTCGTCGGCGATCTCGGGGGTGTCGGGAGCGCCGGCGCACAGCACCAACTGCACGTCTGGGTGGAATTGGTGCGCGGCCGCAACCAGGTGTGCGACACCCTTCTGCCGGGTGATGCGCCCGACGAAAGCCACGGTGGGTCGGTGGGGATCAACCCCCAGCTCCGCCAGCACCGACCCGGTGCGCAAAGGCCCGGCCGGGTACCAGACATCGGTGTCGATCCCATTCCGGACGACATGCACCAGGTTCGGATCCAAGGAGGGGTAGACCCGCAGGATGTCCTCGCGCATCCCGGCGCTGACCGAGATGATGGCGTCGGCGCCCAGTACCGCGGTGTGCTCAACCCACGTCGATACCCGGTAGCCGCCACCGAGCTGCTCGGCCTTCCACGGCCGCAGCGGTTCGAGCGAATGCGCCGTCAAGACATGGGGGATGTCGTAGAGCAGCGCGGCCAGATGGCCGGCCATCCCGGTATACCAAGTGTGCGAATGCGCGACGGTGGCCGCCGACGCGGCGTTGGCCATCACCAGATCGGACGACAGGGTGGAAAGTGCCGGGTTGGCCCCCTGAAAACGCGGGTCGGGTTGATGCGCGAAGGCGCCGGGGCGCGGTGCGCCCATGCAGTGCACGTCGACGGCGCACAGCCTGCGCAGTTGTGCGACCAGTTCAGTGACGTGCACGCCGGCCCCGCCGTAGACCTCTGGTGGGTATTCCCGCGTCATCATCGCCACCCGCATACAGGGCACCGTAGTTCGGAGACGGTGGGGTGCGCGAGTCGGGCGGAATAATGGGTGGCGGCCACGGGAAACGTCGAACTGGACCAAATACCTTGACGGACAGCCCGACAGAACGCGGCCCGTTGTGGCGAGCCCACTAGCAGCTGGTCGCGGCTGCGGATAGGTTTGTGCCATGAGGGATGCGCCGCCACACGTGCTGGGCATTGTCCTGGCCGGCGGCGAGGGCAAGCGGTTGTATCCGCTGACCGCGGATCGGGCCAAACCCGCGGTTCCTTTTGGGGGTGCCTATCGATTGATCGACTTCGTGCTGTCCAATCTCGTCAACGCCCGTTACTTGAGGATCTGCGTTCTCACTCAATACAAGTCGCATTCACTCGACCGTCACATTTCGCAGAACTGGCGGCTGTCCGGCCTGGCCGGCGAGTACATCACCCCGGTGCCGGCTCAACAGCGGTTGGGTCCGCGCTGGTATACCGGCTCCGCCGATGCGATCTATCAATCGCTCAACCTGATCTACGACGAAGACCCTGACTTCATAGTGGTTTTCGGCGCAGATCACGTCTACCGGATGGACCCGGAGCAGATGGTCCGGTTCCATATCGATAGCGGAGCCGGAGCCACGGTGGCCGGGATCCGCGTTCCGCGCTCCGAGGCGCACGCCTTCGGTTGCATCGACTCCGACGATTCGGGTCGTATCCGCAGCTTCGTCGAGAAGCCGCTGGAGCCGCCCGGGACACACGACGACCCAGACACCACGTTCGTTTCGATGGGCAACTACATCTTCACCACCAAGGTGCTCATCGACGCGATTCGCGCCGACGCCGACGACGACCACTCGGACCATGACATGGGTGGCGACATCATCCCGCAGTTGGTGGCCGATGGGCTGGCCGCGGTTTACGACTTTTCCGACAACGAGGTGCCGGGTGCGACCGACCGCGACCGGGCTTACTGGCGCGACGTGGGCACGCTGGACGCGTTCTACGACGCACACATGGACTTGGTGTCGGTGCATCCGGTGTTCAATCTGTACAACAGGCGCTGGCCAATCCTTGGCGCCGCGGAGAACCTGGCGCCGGCGAAGTTTGTCAACGGCGGCTCCGCGCAGGAGTCGGTGGTGGGTGCCGGCAGCATCATCTCAGCGGCGTCGGTGCGCAATTCGGTGTTGTCTTCCAACGTGGTGGTCGACGACGGCGCGATCGTGGAGGGCAGTGTGATCATGCCCGGAGTTCGGGTCGGCCGGGGTGCAGTGGTGCGGCACGCGATCCTGGACAAGAACGTCGTTGTGGGGCCGGGCGAGATGGTGGGCGTCGATCTGGAGAAGGATCGGGAACGGTTCGCGATCAGCGCCGGTGGCGTGGTCGCGGTGGGCAAGGGCGTGTGGATCTAGCTGGCCCTACCAGACATAGGGCATCAGTCGATAACGGACCCGCTGAGTGTATTCGCGATACCCGGCCAGTTCCTGGGACAGCAGCGTCTCCTCGTCGAGGATCCGGAACACGAGAGACACCACCCCCGGAACGATGAACAAAAGTCCCCAATAAGACCCCAGAGCCAGCGGTGTGCCGATCATCATGATCACGCCGCCGACATACATCGGATGCCGGACGAACCTGTAGACGCCGGTCGAAACGACAGGCTGGCCGGTCTCCACCGTGACGGTGGCGGCGGCGTAGCCGTTCTGGATGACCACCAGCATGGTGAGACCGAGCCCCACCGCTACCAGGACATCACCCAGCACGCACGCCCAGGCGGGCACGTGCGACCAGCCCGCCCGATGGTCGTAAGCGCTGAACGCCATCATCGCGAACACGCTTGCCATCCACGCGACGATGACGAACTTCTGCAACGTTCTCGCCTCCGCCCGCGGACCGCTACGCATGCGGCGTCGCAAAGCCGCGGGATTCGTCCGGGCTATGTAGATGGTCGGCGCGATCGTGGTCAGCGCGTACGTCGCGGTTAAAGCCCATGCCTGCCAATAGTTGAAGGTTCCGGCAGGCACGAACAACACCGCACCCAGCGCGATCACGGCGATTACGTTGGGCACCGCCGCACCGATGGCTGCTTTCATGCCCGCAGATCCCGCCGCCGAAAAGCCATGGCTCCCAGAGCGATCAGCACCGCATCGATGGCCAGCAGCCACAGCAGCGGCACGGCGGTGAAGTCGGAGCCGACCCGCGGGACGTGCGCGAACGGCTCCAGGTCAAGCAGCCACTGCGGGAAGCCGGCCAGTGAACCGACCAGGTACAAGGCAATGAAGCCGACGAGCACACCCCACGCCACCGGCGTGAACCGCGGTGCGAGACCGAACAGGGTCACTGTCACGGCGGATAGCAGCCAGACCGCCGGCAGCTGCACCGCCGCGCTGGCGACGACGGTGCCCAGCTTGCCGGCGACGTCACCGTCCGCGATGCCGTAGACGAGTCCCGCCGCCGCTCCGGCGACCAGTAGCGCCACCGCCGGCCCGATCATGGCGGCCGCCAAATGACTTGCCAGCCAGCGAGTTCGGGAGACGGCGCCGGCCAGCGTCATTTCAGCTCGTTGCGCAGACTCTTCCTGGTGCAGCCGCAAGGCGACCGAGACGGTGAATGCGGCGGCGATCATGCCCAGCATGGCGAACGCCACCGCGATGAAGGCCTCTTCCAAAGCGCTGGTGCCGCCCATCCGCGCGACGATGTCGCGCGCGATGGTGCTGTCGCCCAGCTCGTCGCCGATGCCGTGCACCACACTGCCCATCAGCAGGCCGTACAGGCACAGGCCGACGCTCCACACCAGCAGGGAGCCGCGGTCGAGTCGCCAGGCCAGCCCGAAGACGTTGCCGAGCGCGGTCGAGGCCGCCCCCGGACCGGCGCGTTCCGCGATCAGTCCGGCGCCGACGTCGCGGCCGGCGAGCAGCCGGTAGGCCACGGCGGTGAGTGCGGCCGTCGTCACCAGGTGCAGCAGCAGCACCCACCAGTGATCACCCGCGTACGGCCTGACTTGCAGTGACCAGCCCAGCGGCGAGAGCCACGACAGGTTGCCATCCCCAGCATCGCCGATGGCCCGCAGCGTGAATGCCGCGCCCAACGCGGCGAACGCGGCGCCGCGGGCGAACCGTGCGCTCGGGGACAGCTGCGCGGCTATCGCGGCGACGGCGGTGAAGACCAGTCCCGAGCCGGCCAGCGCCGCCCCGAAAGCGATTGACCCGCTTGGCGGAACGCTGGTGGCGAGCAATCCGGCGGCGCCGATCGCGCCGGTGGCGAGCGATGCCGCGAACGACAGCAGCAGCGCCGCGCTGAGGCTGGCGTACCGGCCGATTGCGGTCGAGTCCATCAGCTCGGTCCGACCGGTCTCCTCGTCGGCGCGGGTGTGCCGGATCACGGTGAGGATGACGGCCACCGCGATCAGCAGGTGGAACATCCCGGCTTTCCAAACACCCACCGCCCCAAGGCTGTCGTTGTAGACCTGCCCGTAGAGCGCGCGCTGGGCGGGGCTGGCCATGATGGAGGCCGCGAATCCGGCGCGGGCGGCCTGGGTGGGGTAGACCTTTTCGACACTTCCGACGTACACGGTGGCCAGCGGTACCGATAGCAGCAGCACCCACAGTGGGAGGGAGACTCGGTCGCGGCGCACATAGAGCCGCAGCATCCCGAGGGTTCCGGAGAAGTTCGAATTACGTCGCGGCGCGGGTCCTGCTCCGGAGGGCGACCGATCCAGGGTTGCGGTGCTCATGACGCTGAGACCTTTGTTTCCGCGGTGTTGTAGTGGCGCAGGAACAGTTCCTCAAGTGTCGGCGGCTGGCTGACAAGGCTCCGGACCCCGGCGTCGCCGAGCACCCGGATGAGTTCGCCGAGGCTTTCGCTGTCGACCTGGGCACGCACGGTGTTGCCGTCGAAGCTGACGTCCTCGACTCCCTTGATCCGGGTGAGATCGCCTGGATCACCAGTCATTTCGGCTTTGATCGAGGTCCGGCTGAGATGGCGCATAGCGTCGAGCGAACCGCTTTCGACGGTCTTGCCGGCTCGGATGATGGTCACCCTTTCGCACAGCGCCTCGGTTTCGGCCAGGATGTGGCTGGAAAGCAAGATCGTCGCGCCTCGGTCGCGTGCCTCGCCGACGCACTGCTGGAACACGTTCTCCATCAACGGATCCAGCCCGCTGCTGGGCTCGTCCAGGAGCAGCAGCCCGGCCTGTGACGAGAAGGCTGAGATCAGGGAGACTTTTTGGCGGTTGCCTTTCGAGTACGTACGCGCCTTCTTGTGGGGGTCGAGGTCGAAGCGCTCGATGAGCTCTGCCCGACGCTTGTGGTCAATGCCGCCGCGCATGCGGGCCAACAGGTCAATGGTCTCGCCGCCGGTCAGCGACGGCCACAAAGTGACGTCGCCAGGCACGTAGGCGATTTGGCGGTGTAGCTCGACGGCGTCGGCCCACGGGTTGCCGCCGAGCAACCGCACGTTGCCGCTGTCGGCTTTCACCAGGCCCAAAAGGATGCGGATAGTGGTGGACTTGCCGGCGCCGTTCGGCCCGAGGAATCCATGCACTTCTCCCGCACCGACAGTCAGATCAAGGCCGTCGAGTGCCCGCACGGCACCGAAATTCTTTGTCAAATAGCGGATTTCGATCGGTGCGAAATTTTCATCTGACATGTGATCCTCCTTGATCATCTGCGGCTTCATCTGCTGCCAGGAAGGCGTCGTACATGGTGCGATCGGCCATCAGGCCTTCGGTGTAGATCTCGAGGGCGGGCAGCACCATCTCGCTGGCGTAGTCGCGCAGCACCGCCCGCAGATCCGTTGGGTTGTCGTGCATTTGCAGGTACAGCAGCAGTCCGCCGCCGGAGGTGATGGCCAGGTACCTGGCCCTGGCGTGCGGATCGCGACTGGGCTTGATGGTGCCGGCCCGCACACCTTCGGCAAAGTACGATTCGGCGTTTTCAATCATTGTGTGCCACATCGTCATCGCCAGCTCGCCGCCGGTCTGCAGGCTGCGTATCAGGTAGGCCGTCAGCGGCGCATACGACTCGATCTCGGCAAGCTGACCCAGCCAGGTGGCAGGATCCCTGGACTGCATCGCCTCGGACTTGCTGTTGCGGATCTCTTCGGCGACGTAGTCGTCACAGGCTTTGCGCAGCCCTTCCTTGGAGCCGAAGTGGTGGATGACCAGCGCGGCACTCACTCCTGCGGCCTCGGCGATGGTGCGTAGCCCCACGCCGAAGCCGTGCTGGCCGAATTGCTCGATTGCCGCGTCGCGGATTCGTGCGGTGGCGGTCAGGTCTGCTGAACGCATGTTCAAGATACTAAACAGACGTTCAACCGCTGTCAAGTTTGGGCGCGAGCAGACGCAAAAGCCCGCGCTCGCACGGCGTGTCAGGGGCTTTTGCGTCTGCTCGCGCCGGGTGCCCGGGCTGGATTTACGCTCTTTTTTGGGAACGGGATGCCATGATGGCGCGAAACCAATACTCAACGTGGAGTAGGCGATGTCATCTGTTCTGGTAGCTCTGGACACTTTCGAGATGCACACGGCGAACGCGGCGCAGATCGGTTCGGCAGTAAACGTCGGCAATCTGGCCGCAGCCATCCCGACGACCGAGTTATCCGCAGCGGGCGCCGATGAAGTGTCGGCGGCGATTGCGGCGATGTTCAGCGGACATGCGCGGGAATATCAGGCGGCGGCGGCGCAGGCAGCGGCTTACCAGCAGCAGTTCGTCAGCAACTTGCATGCGGCGGCGGTTTCGTACGCGGCCACCGAGACGTCCGTCGCCTGGGGGTTGGAGAGCACATTGCTCGGCGCCGGCGCCGCCGCAGCTCCCCTCGCTGCTTTAGATTCATTCGTCGCCGCTGGGTTTCAGATGGTCGTCTATGGTCCGGTTCACACGGCCGGCCAGGCGTGGATCAACAGCCCGCTCGGCCGAACGCTCGACCCGATCGTCAATGCGCCTACCGACGCTTTAGTTGGGCGCGATCTGATCGGCAACGGCGTCGCCGGGACCGCAGGATCGCCCATGGGCGGCGCAGGCGGTTTGCTGTTCGGCGACGGCGGATCCGGCTACAGCCAGACCGGCGGCACGGGGGCTGTGGGCGGCAGGGGCGGGAATGCCGGTTTGATCGGAAATGGCGGCACCGGTGGTGTGGGCTTTGGCGGCGGGGCGGGCGGCACGGGCGGCGTCGGTGGCGTGCTGATGGGCAACGGTGGCCACGGCGGGGCGGGCGGCGCGGTGGCCGTGGGTATCGGCGGCGCCGGCGGGGCCGGCGGCCAGGCCTTGTTATTCGGCGACGGCGGCCACGGTGGGGCCGGCGGGTCCGGCCCCACCGCGGGAACCGGCGGGGCCACCGGTTATGGCGGGCTGTTCATCGGTACGGGCGGCCCAACCACGACGACCACCAACGGACCGTCAATCCAGATTGACTTCGTGCGGCACGGTCAGACTGATCCGAACGCAATGAACCTGATCGACACATCAATACCCGGTGCCCCACTCAATGCGCTGGGGCTGCAAGAGGCGCACAACATCGCCAACGTTCTCGCTCCGCAGGGACCCTTTGCCGGGATCTTCGATTCGCAATTGCTCAGGACTCAGCAGACCGCCGGGCCGTTGGCGGGCATGCCGGGTATGCCGACCCCGCAGTCATTGGCCGGGCTCAACGAGATCGATGCCGGCCTTTTCCAAGGGTTAGGGCAGCTCCCCGCGGGAATCCTCTACATCGTCGGCCCGTTGACGTGGACCCTCGGGTTCCCGACCATGCCAATGCTGGCTCCGCTCTCCGCCGACCCCAACGGGGTGGTCTTCTTCAATGGCTTCCACAATGCGATGCAAACCATGTACAGCACGGCCCTGGCGAACCCAGTCGTCGGCGCGAACGGCCATATCACCGACGTGTCGTTCTCCAGCGCACTGGCGATCGAGACCGGGACGCTGATGACCGTCAACAACCCCGATCCCTTGCTCATGCTCACCCACTCACTGCCGAACACTGGTGTTGTCGTGCTGCAGGGCAGCCCGCAGACCGGCTGGACAATGGAAAGTTGGGACGGCGTGCCCGTCCCGAAGGCGTCATTGCCGACCCAGCTGTTCGTCGACGTCCGTAACCTGATCACGGCTCCGCAATTTGCGGTCCTCGACTTCGGAGGTGCGCTGCTCACCGGGGATCCGGCGACGATCGTGAACTCGGTTCGGGACGGTGTCAACGAGGTAGTCGATGCTACGGTCGGCTTCCCTTTCGCGGTTGCCCAGAGCCTGGTCGACGCCGTGGTTGGCTCCTAAGCGCGAGCAGACGCATAAGCCCCCGACACGCCGGGCGTGCGGGGGCTTATGCGTCTGCTCGCGGGGGAACTAGTCGCGCACTGCGGCCAGCACACCGTCGCCCAGCGGAACCAGTGCGGGGGTCAGCCGCTCGTCCTCGGCGATGAGCCGGGCGGCCTCGCGGACCGCTGCCACCTCGGCGTCGCGAGCCGCGGGATCTCCGGCCCGGCCGCCGAGCGCTGCCCGGTGCACGACGATGACGCCGCCGGAGCGCAGCAATCGCACGCCCGCCACGACGTAATCCGGCTGGTCGATCGGATCGGCGTCAATGAACACCAGGTCATAGGAGTCGTCGGCCAGCCGGGTGAGCACTTCTTGGGCACGGCCACCGATCAGCCTGGTGCGGGATTGCCCGATACCGGCCTCAGCGAATGCCTCCTTGGCCAGCCGCTGATACTCCGGTTCGACGTCGATCGTGGTCAAGACGCCGTCCGTGCTCATACCCGATAACAACCAGAGTCCGCTGACGCCGGCGCCGGTCCCAACCTCGGCGACGGCCTTGCCGCCGCTGAGCTTGGCCAGCAGGCTCAACAGCGCGCCGACGGCGGGCGTCACCGCCCCGGCACCGATGTCGACGGCGCGCTCGCGCGCGCTGGCCAGGATCGCGTCTTCTGATATCGAACCCTCGGCGTGCGCGACGAGCGATTCAGCTCGACTGGGGGCCGCCTGCGCTGGGGTTGGGTCGGCGCTGTCCATATCCGCAGCGTAGGTCCAATTCGCGGCGCAGGTGGTCAGGCGCGCTTGGGTCAGACCGTCATGACACGCCGAGGGATCCCAGCTGGTTCGCTGACGTCTGGCACGTGACCGCCCGCTTCGTCACGAATCGTTTTGCAGGATATTCCTCAGTGTCTTGCCGATTGAGCTCATTGCCGCGAGGGCCGCATCTCGTAAACTTGGATCGCCAGGTTCCCAATTAGCGATAACCGCATAGGATAACCACGTGCTGCCTTGTCCGACAGTTCCAACGTCTGCAGTTATTCTTCTGTCGGTACCCGTTTTGTTGCGTATATAAAATCCACGATCTGGTTCTGAATGTGCCAGGGGATCAAACCCGAAAGCAGACGCTACCATCGATAGGTCCACACCTGTCGATAGCCATCTACCTAACTGCTCTGAAACTGTTTGTGATATCAACTCTTTTCGGGCGATCTGATTCATGAAACGAGACAACTCGGCGGCCGAGCCTTTTGAAAATGTCCACAAATCATCCGGGCCTCGATAGTCGCGGACATAGTCGAGCAGCGCTGTCTCAATCAATCCAAGAGCTCCGGAAAGTTCTCGAAGCCGCTGAAATCCGACGCGTTTCAATAGCACGTTTGTAGCTATATTGTCGCTGACCGCGGCAATTAGCACACAGAGATCGTGGGTGGACAGCTTGTTGACTCGCAAGTATTGCCAGATGCCCGAATCGGCAACGAGAAGTTTTGGATCACGGTCGAGTAATTCCCTACTGTCCAGATCGCCAGTTTCAAATTGTCGCGCAACCTCGGCCAGCAGCAACAGCTTCCCGATGCTGGCAGTCTCCATCGAAAAGTTAGGATTGTGAGATGCCAATTCACGATCCCCGTCATCGCGAACGCAGATAGACCAATCGATTTCGGGTGTCCTGCTAACAGCATCGTCAATTGATTTTTGGAGCATGCGCCTGGGCATTTCTCCCTCGAGTTACAGGATTTTTGGGTACTTTACTACCGCCGCACCCGCGCTTTGCATCGCCGAACACCCTCCGTCGGCGCGGTGTCAACCCGGGGCTCTGGACCAGTCCAGTGGCGAGGGCATGCCTGACCATCGGGCATGGGTCGCACGCCGGTCGCCGTCCCAGGCGTTTGACCTGGTTAACGCTGGTAACGCAGACGGGTGAGACGCTCTGTAACGATACGGTTTCTCAGGCAAACCTCAGTTTGCTCCTATGTCGTCCATACACCGGTGCGCGACGGTATCCCTTATGGAACGCGGAGGGGTTTGGCCGGGGAGTGCTTCGGGGAATACACGGCGGCAACATCGTGTTCCCGTCCAGCGAGACACAATCTTTGGCAGGGCAAACCCGGAGGACCTCATTACCACCACTGTTTTGAACCCGACCAGCATGTCGCATCCCCAGTTGTGCCCGGACGACGAATGGGCGGAAACCTCGGACGCGTTGCAGGGCACGGCCGTTTTCGATGCGACCGGGGACTTGGCGACCATGCCGTCATGGGACGAGCTGGTACGTCAGCATGCTGACCGGGTGTATCGACTGGCCTACCGTCTAGCGGGCAACCCGCAAGATGCCGAAGACCTGACGCAGGAGACGTTCATCCGTGTCTTTCGGTCGGTGCAGAACTACCAGCCGGGCACCTTTGAGGGCTGGCTGCACCGCATCACGACGAATCTGTTCCTCGACATGGTGCGTCGGCGTGCCCGCATCCGGATGGAAGCACTGCCCGACGATTACGACCGGGTGCCCGCCGACGAGCCCAATCCCGAGGAGATCTACCACGACTCACGGCTCGGGCCCGACCTGCAGGCCGCCCTGGACTCGCTGCCGCCTGAGTTCCGTGCCGCGGTTGTCCTGTGCGACATCGAAGGCCTGTCGTACGAAGAGATCGGCGCCACCCTGGGTGTGAAGCTGGGCACCGTCCGCAGTCGCATACATCGCGGACGTCAGGCGCTGCGCGACTATCTGAGCGCGCACTCCGAACACGGCGAGCGCATCTCACACGCCAAGTCGGCCTAGCTCTCCAGCGATCCGGAAATTTTGCACTAGTGGAGGGGAACCGGGCTCCTGTCGCGCTACATTCGACATATGGGTGGCTGCGAAAGGAGCGCGTGATGGCCGACCGAGGGCATGTGTTCCGACGTGCGTTCTCCTGGCTTCCCGCGCAGTTCGCCTCGCAGAGTGACGCGCCGGTCGGATCTCCGCGGCAGTTCGGTTCCACCGAACACCTGTCCACCGAGGCAATCGCGGCGTTCGTCGACGGCGAGTTGCGGATGAACGCACACCTGCGCGCCGCGCATCACCTTTCGCTCTGCGGAGAGTGTGCGATCGAAGTTGATGATCAGAGCCGGGCGCGTTCCGCGCTGCGCGACTCCCACCCGATCCGGATCCCCAGTGCTTTGCTCGGGTTGTTGTCGGCTATCCCGCATTGTTCGCCCGATGACGTGACATCGCTGCCAGCAGATCCAGTCTCCGAACGTTTCGCCGACCGCGACCCTCGCGACCAGCGCAAGCGCGGTTAGTTTGGGCGCTTCCCCGCCGGCTCGTTACCGGAGCCGGGAGGTTGGCGCCCGCGCGTGGGCTCATGCCGACCAGCAGCGAACCGTGGATACTAGGGTGGACACGGACAACGCGGAGCCGGTGTATCGGCCGGTGGTAAGGCCTGTCTCGAGAGCAACGCAGACGAGGATTTAAGAGGAACACGTGACGTCCGACAACGGCAACGACAGTGGCGAAAACAGCCGACCTCGGCTAGCGCCGCGCCCCATTTCCCGGCCACCGGTGGACGCCGCATCGCGGCAAACGTTCGGTCGCCCCGATGGACTGCAGGGGTCGTTTGTCGCGGAGCGCGTACGCCCGCCAAAGTACCGCGACCAGGGTGAATTCAGACCCCACGATCAACCGGCCGACCCGGTTCTGCAGGAGGCGTTCAGCCGTCCCGCCGGAGCCACCGACACATTGCAACGTCACCCCATCGATGCCGGCGCGCTGGCTGCCGAGAAGAACGGGGCCGGCGTGGACGAGCCGGACGATCCCTGGCGGGATCCAGCCGCGGCCGCCGCGCTGGGATCCCCGGCAGTGGAAACGCCGCTGCCACCGACCGCGCCGGGCTACAACGGCAAGCTGGGCGTGCGCGACGTGCTGTTCGGTGGCAGGGTGTCTTACCTGGCGCTGGCGGTCTTGCTCCTGATCGCATTGCTCATCGGCACCCTCGGCGGAGTAATCGGCCGCAAGACGGCCGAGGTCGTCGAGGCGTTCACCACGTCGAAGGTGACGTTGTCGACTCCCGGCAACACCGAATTGCCGGCGGGCCGGTTCGCCAAGGTGGCGGCCGCGACGGCCGGCGCCGTGGTGACCATCGAATCGAAGAGCGACCAAGAGGGCATGCAGGGCTCGGGCGTCGTCATCGACGGGCACGGTTACATCGTCACCAACAACCACGTCATTTCCGAGGCGGCCAACAACCCCAGTCAGTTCAAGACGACCGTGGTTTTCAACGACGGCAAGGAAGTGCCCGCGAACCTGGTGGGCCGCGACCCCAAGACCGACCTGGCCGTGCTCAAGGTCGACAACGTCGACAATCTGAGCGTGGCCCAGTTGGGCGATTCGGACAAGGTGCGCGTCGGCGACGAGATGCTGGCCGCGGGTGCGCCGCTGGGTCTGCGCAGCACGGTGACCCACGGCATCATCAGCGCGCTGCACCGGCCGGTTCCGTTGTCGGGGGAGGGTTCGGACACCGACACCGTCATCGACGCCATCCAGACCGATGCCTCGATCAACCACGGCAACTCCGGTGGCCCGCTGATCGACATGAATTCTCAGGTGATCGGTATCAATACCGCGGGTAAGTCGTTGTCGGACAGCGCGAGCGGGCTGGGTTTTGCGATTCCGGTCAACGAGGTGAAGCAGGTTACTCAGACGCTGATCAAAGACGGCAAGATCGTGCACCCGACGCTGGGAATCAGCACCCGGTCGGTAAGCAACGCGATCGCGTCGGGCGCCCAAGTCGCCAACGTGAAGGCGGGAAGCCCCGCGCAGAAGGGCGGGATCCTGGAGAACGACGTGATCGTCAAGGTCGGCAGCCGTAAGGTCGCCGACGCCGACGAGTTCGTCGTCGCCGTGCGGCAACTGGCGATCGGGCAGGACGCCCCCATAGAGGTGGTCCGCGATGGTCGGCACGTCACGCTGACGGTGAAACCGGACGCAGATACCAGCTAGATGTTCGCGAACCTGAGCTGGGAGCATCTCCTGGTCCTTGTTGTGGTCGGGCTGGTGATTCTTGGCCCGGAGCGACTTCCGGGTGCGATGCGGTGGACGTCGAACGCGCTGCGGCAGGCGCGCGAATACCTCAGCGGTGTGAGCACTCAGCTGCGCGAGGACATCGGACCCGAGTTCGACGATTTGCGCGCTCCACTCAGCGAGCTGCAGAAGTTGCGGGGTATGACGCCGCGCGCGGCGCTGACCAAGCACCTGCTGGACGGCGACGACTCGATCTTTACGGGGAACTTCAACAGGCCGGTGCACCCGGTTAACGGGGCGCCGGCGACGCCGGCCGGCTCGCCGGCTGTCGCGGAACAGCCCGCCACACCCGAGCGCCCCTGTCAGACTCCGTTCGACACCGACGCCACCTAGCGGTTAGCCCGCGAGCGTGCGCATTTGTACCTATTGCGCGGCGTGGCGTTGTACAGACACGCTCGCTCGCGGCGATGAGCGGCAGTGAACGGGCGAGGCTAGCGGCGGGTCGGGTCGAGCCCCAGCGACATGCCCGCCAGTCCGCGCCGCCGTGACGACAGGGTGTCGGCGATGTTGAGCAATTCCTTGCCGACCGCGGAGTCGGGCGCGCTGAGCACGATCGGCACGCCCGAATCGCCGGCGGCCACTAGTGCGGGATCCAACGGGATCTGGCCCAGCAGCGGCACATCGGCACCGACCGCCCGTGACAACCGCTCGGCGACCTGGCGGCCACCGCCCTCGCCGAACACCTGCAGCGTTGAGCCGTCCGGCAGCGCGAGTCCCGACATGTTCTCCACCACGCCGACGATGCGCTGGCGGGTCTGCAGCGCGATGCTGCCGGCGCGCTCGGCGACCTCGGCCGCGGCCAGTTGCGGGGTGGTCACCACCAGGATTTCTGCGTTCGGGATCAGCTGAGCCACCGAGATGGCGATGTCGCCGGTTCCGGGCGGCAGATCGAGCAGGAGCACATCCAGGTCGCCCCAGTACACATCGGCCAGGAACTGCTGTAAAGCGCGGTGCAGCATCGGCCCCCGCCACACCACGGGCGTATTGCCCTCGGTGAACTGGGCGATTGAGATGACCTTCACCTCGTGGGCGATGGGCGGCAGGATCATCGACTCAACCTGAGTGGGCCGATCGGTGGTGCCCATCATCCGGGGGATGGAATGGCCGTGGATGTCGGCGTCTAGCACACCGACCGACACGCCTCGTGCGGCCATCGCGGCAGCGAGATTTACTGTGACGCTGGACTTTCCGACCCCGCCTTTGCCGGATGCCACCGCATAGACCCGGGTCAGGGAGCTGGGCTGGGCGAACGGGATAACGGGTTCGCGGGCATCGCCACGCAACTGCTTGCGCAACTCCGTGCGCTGCTCGTCGTTCATGACGTCCAGAAGGACTTTCACCGCGCCGGTGCCGGGGACGTCGGCGACGACTTCGCTGACGCGGTCAGTGATCTCGGTCTTCTTCGGGCAGCTGGCGGTGGTCAGGTTGACCGTGACAAGCACGCTGCCGTCGGGTCCGACCTCGACGTTCTTGACCATTCCGAGTTCGGTGATGGGGCGCCGTAGTTCGGGGTCGATCACCTTTGCCAGAGCGGTGTGGATAGCGGAGCGCAGGTCGGCTGCGTCATGACTGGACATCACCGCTGAGTGTAGGCGAGAGCGCGGACGGTGCGGTCGGCACCGAGCTCACGAGCGTAACGGCACCGCGCTTTTTGGCCGGATTTTTCGCGGTGTGGTTACGCTCGCGGCTAATGCTGGCTTGCTGGCCGGTGGGGCACCGGCGCCTGGCTGGCCGGCGGCGGTGAGGCCGGGGGAGGACCGCCGGGCGGGACGCCCTGTGAGTCTGGGGGTGGCGCAGCTTCGGGCGGCGGCGGCGGCCCCCACGGCGGGGCAGCGGGCGGGGCCGGCGGAAAACCCACTGGCGGCGGGAAAGCCGGCGGCGGCGGGAAAGCCGGCGGCGGGAAAGCCGGCGCCCCGGGCGGCTGGCTCTGCGGGTCGATGCAGATCAGCGTGCAGCCGGGCAGCTGAGTCTGCGACTGCGGTGGTGCGGCCGGGGTCATCCAGGGGAACATGGGTGACTGACTGGGCAACTGAGATTGTTGGGTCAGATCGATCATCGGGATCTGCGCCAACGGGTCGCTCATCGGCACGCCCATGATGTTCAGCGGCAGGCCGGGCCCGAGCCCCTCCGGATGCTGGTCGTGAGCGTCGCCGAGCGGGGGTGGCGTTCCGGTGATCGGCGGCAGGTCGACCGGGACGACGCCAGTGGCGTAGGCCGAGGCCCAGCCCAGCACGTTCTGGGCATACGCCATCGAGTTGTTGTAACGCAGGATCGAGGCCATCACCTGCGACGGGTCACGCAGGTTGAGGCCGCCGCTGCACAAATACCGGGCGGCCGCCAGTGTGGCGTCGAACAGGTTCTGCGGGTCGGCTATGCCGTCGCCGTCGCCATCGGATGCGTACCGTGCCCAGGTGCCGGGCAGGAACTGCATCGGGCCCATCGCGCGGGCGTACGTCACGCCACCGCCGCCGACGCTGCTGGTGGTGATGACCTCGTTGCCCGGCAGCGTGCCATCCAGCACGGGACCGTAGATCGGCCGTACCGCGGTGCCGCGGGCGTCGACGGCGCCGCCGCCTGCGTGGCCCGACTCGATGCGGCCGATCCCGGCCAGCACATTCCAGCTGATGCCGCAGCCGGGGGCGGCGACGGCCATCTTCTGCTCGGCATTGCGGTAAGCCGACAGCGCGACCATCGGAATTCCCAGTGCGCCTGGCGCATTCACGATCATCGGAAGGGGCGGCGCCGATAATGCGCCCTGGGCGACGTGGAAGTCGGCCGGCGGATGCTCCATGGCGATGACAACCGGGCCGGACAGATCGGGGACGGCTGGGGAAACGGCGGCGACCTGCGTGATGGCGGTACGAACCGCGGGGGCTTTCCCGGGCACTGTGAGTGCTGTGCCGCCGGACATCGTGGGTCCCGCACCGGCGACGGCGCTGGCGAATACCAGCGGAACGACCAGGGCTACGCCGAATGCCGGCGACCGCGTTGCATGGAGTGTCCGCTTGCCGGCCGTCGCGGCGGCAGGGCGTGCACCCCAGCGTCCCCCAATGCGCACTCGACTGTCCTCAAGATATGGCCGTCAGGAAATAACCCGTTGTTAACGTACGTGAACTAGATCACCATACATAACCCCTGTGGCGGGAGTGGCGCAATGGTGGAACCGGGCTCACCCCGGTTTCGGCGCACTCTGGTCCAGACCCTCGCGGGCTCGAACAGCGTCAGGGTCTGGGGTTTCTGGGTGTAGGTCGGTCAGCAGAGCGCGCAGTTCTTCCAGCTCGTCGCGTAGGTGTTCGCGGGTCACGACCTCGCCGACGGCCAGTCGCAGCGCGGCCAGCTCACGGGCCAGATACTCGGTGTCGGCTTTGGTCTCCGCGGCGCGACGACGATCGGCGTCCAGTGAGACGCGGTCCCGGTTTTCCTGCCGATTCTGGGCCAGCAGAATCAGCGGGGCCGCATACGCGGCCTGCGTGGAGAAAGCCAGATTGAGCAGGATGAAGGGGTACGGGTCGAAGCGCTGCTCGATCGCAACCAGATTAAACACGATCCAAATGATCACGATGACCGTCTGGATCAGTAGATAGCGGCCGGTGCCGAAGAAGCGCGCGAGAGCCTCGGTGCTCTGCCCGACCGTCTCGGGGTCGAGTCGCAGCGAGATCCCGCGCGATGTTCGGGGGGTGTACAACCGTCGTGGTTCGGTGCCTTTACTCACGCGGATTCTCCGGTTCCCTCAAGGAGGCGGATGGAGTCTGACTCCCGCACATCCGTGCGCCAGTCGTGGGGCAACAGGTGATCGAGCAGGTCGTCCACGGTTACCGCTCCCAACAGGTGGTTTTCATCGTCGACCACCGGCCCGCAGACCAGGTTGTACGCAGCGAAGTAACGGGTCACCGCGGCAAGCGGGGTTTCGGGGGTCAGCGCGAGCAGGTCGGTGTCGGTGATTCCGCCGACCGAACTGCTCGGCGGTTCGCGAAGCAGCCGTTGCAGGTGCACGCAGCCCAGGTAGAGCCCGGTGGGCGTGGCTGTCGGTGGGTGCGTCACGAACACCATTGATGACAGTGCGGTGATGAGATCGGGATCCCGGACCCGTGCCAGGGCCTCGGCGACCGTGGTGTTCGCGGTCAGCACGATGGGATCGGAGGTCATCAACCCGCCCGCGGTGTCGGGCGAGTGTTTCAGCAGCCGTCGCACCGGTGCTGATTCCCCGGGGTCCATCCGGGTCAGCAACATCTCGGCCTCGGTCGGGTTCATCATGCCGAGCAGGTCGGCGGCGTCGTCGGGATCCATCTCCTCGAGCACATCGGCCGCGCGTTCGGTGCCCAACTGCGACAACACGTCGGCCTGCTGCGAGTCGGGCAACTCCTGCAGAATGTCGGCCAGCCGTTCGTCGTTGAGTGCCTTGAACACGTCGTACTGCCGCTTGGGCGGCAACCCGCGGATGGCCTCCGCCACGTCGACGGCGCGGCGTCCCTCGAACTGATGCAGCAACTGTGCCACCGCCTGGTCCGGCATCGACAACGCTGACGGTGTCAAACCCTGCACGTTTTGCCAGTTGACCACGTGCGCCGGGCCGCGCCGCCCCAGTCGTCGCTGGCTGCGGACGGCGACCGTGGTCACCAGCCAGTCGCGGGTTCGGCTCTGCTCGATACCCAGGTCGGTGATCAGGACGTCATGGTCGGCCAGCTCCGGCAGTTCAGGATCGTTGACCTTGACCGGGGTGTCGAGCACTTGACCAATCACCAGCACCTCACCCGGCCGCTGCTCGAAGCGGCTCAGGGAAACGCTGCCCGTGTTGAGTGTCACCGCGTTGGGCTCGATTGAGGAGACCCTGAGTATCGGGATGAAAACGCTGCGGCGGGTGGCCAGATCGACAACCAGCCCCAGGACGTGCGGCTGCTGGCGGACGATGCTGAGGCTGATCACGACATCGCGGACGCGCCCGAACGATTCGCCGAGCGGACCCAGCACCAACATCCGCGCGAGCCGCGCCACGTAGACCCTGTTGACCGATTCCATGGGTCAGAGCCTAGGCAGCGGCTCGCCGGATGGCAGCGTCGCGCTGTGTCCATTTGCCGTGGTGGCGTCGTGTTTACCTGCCGGTTGTCTGCCGGTCGCCTGGATAGGGTGGATGGGCTAGAGATGGAACAAATGGCTCGAGATGAAACTTGGGGATGAAACGAAAGCCAAGGCGGAGCAGAATGAGCAGCGATGACTAGCCCCTTCCAGCCCGGACAGGTTCCCGGCGCGTCACCGTCAGGTGCCGGCGCCGGTCGGCGTGGGGTGCCCGGACTGCCAACTCCGCCCAAGGGTTGGCCGGTCGGGTCTTATCCCACCTACGCCGAGGCGCAGCGGGCCGTCGACTACTTATCCGACCAGCAGTTCCCGGTCCAGCAGGTCACCATCGTCGGCGTGGACCTCATGCAGGTGGAACGGGTCACTGGCCGGCTGACCTGGACCAAGGTGCTCGGTGGCGGCGTACTCAGCGGAGCCTGGCTTGGCTTGTTCATCGGATTGGTGCTCGGATTCTTCAGTCCCAGTTCGGCGGGTGCCTGGGGCGCGCTGATGACCGGCCTGGTGGCCGGAGTGTTCTTCGGACTGATCACTTCCGCCGTTCCGTACGCAATGGCGCGTGGTACAAGGGATTTCAGCTCGACCATGCAGTTGGTGGCCGGTCGCTACGACGTACTCTGCGATCCGCAGAACGCGGAGAAGGCGCGGGATCTGCTGGCGCGCCTTGCGATCTGACCCTCTGGACAACATGCGCCAGAGGGCAACGGGTGTTCGTCGTTGGAGCGGGCGCCGAGTGGGCGCAGCCGTGCTGGTCGCTCTTATGGTTGCGTCGGCAGTGCCGGCTTGCGGGTCCGGCCAGCACGGGCTGGTGATCAGCCTCTACACACCGGCCACCGACGGCGCCACATTCAGCGAGGTTGCCCGGCGCTGCACCCAGCAGACTGGCGGCAGGTTCGCGATTGCGCACATCAGTCTGGCCAGATCCCCCGATGAACAGCGACTGCAACTGGCTCGGCGGCTGACAGGTCACGACCGCACCTTGGACGTGATGGCGATGGACGTGGTGTGGACCGCGGAGTTCGCCGAGGCGGGATGGGCATTGCCCCTTTCCGACGATCCGGCAGGGCAGGCCGAGGCGGACGCCACCGCCGATACCCTGCCGGGCCCGCTCGCAACCGCCACCTGGAAGCGCACACTGTATGGCGCTCCGGTCACCACCAATACCCAATTGCTTTGGTATCGAACTGATTTGATGAACCAGCCACCGCAGAACTGGAATGCCATGGTGGTCGATGCGGCGCGGTTGCATGCGGGCGGCGGCCCCGGCTGGATTGCCGTGCAGGCCAACGAGGGCGAGGGTTTGGTGGTGTGGTTCAACACCTTGTTGGTGAGCGCCGGCGGCCAGGTGCTCTCCGGGGACGGCCGTCACGTCACCCTGACCGATACCCCCGAACACCGGGCTGCCACGGTGGCCGCGCTGCGGATCATCAAATCGGTGGCCACCGCACAAGGAGCCGACCCGTCGATCACCCGGACCGACGAGGGCTCCGCTCGGTTGGCGGTCGAACAGGGTAGGGCGGCGCTGGAGGTCAACTGGCCGTTCGTGCTTGCGTCGATGCTGGAGAACGCGGTGAAAGGCGGGGTGTCCTTTCTTCCGCTCAACCGGAATCCCGAATTGGCCGGCACCATCAACAGATTCGGCACGTTCGTGCCCGATGACGAGCAGTTCCGCATCGCCTACGAGGCCAGCCGCAAGGTCTTCGGCTTCGCGCCTTACCCGGGTGTGGTGCCCGGTGAGCCTGCCAAAGTGACGATCGGCGGATTGAACCTGGCGGTGGCCAGCACAACCGGTCACAAGGCCGAAGCGTTCGAAGCGGTCAGGTGCCTACGCAACCTGGAGAATCAGAAGTACACCTCGATCAGCGGGGGCCTGCCGCCGGTACGGTCGTCGCTGTACTCGGACCCGCAATTCCAGGCGAAGTACCCGATGCACGGCGACATTCGCAAACAGCTCACCGATGCCGCGATGCGACCCGCGACGCCGGAATATCAAGCGGTGTCGCTGCGGCTGTCGGCGGCGCTGAGCCCCGTCACCGAGATCGATCCGGAAACGACCCCCGACAAGCTGACCACCCAGGTGCAGATGGCTATCGACGGGAAAGGTCTGCTGCCTTGACCGCAATGGTCGTCGCACCGGGTCCGGTCCAACCGCGCGTTCCGCGCACCGGCAATCGCCGAGCCGAACAGCGACTGGCATTCATCCTGGTTGCGCCCGCGGCGATTTTGATGCTGGCTGTGACGGCGTATCCGATCGGCTACGCCGCGTGGCTGAGCCTGCAACGCAACAACCTCGCCACCCCGAGCGACACCGCGTTCATCGGCCTGGGCAATTACCAAACAATCCTGACCGACCGGTATTGGTGGACGGCGCTCGCGGTGACGCTGGCGATCACGGTGGTTTCGGTGTCGATCGAGTTCGTGCTGGGCCTGTCGCTGGCGCTGATCATGCATCACACTCTGATCGGCAGAGGGCTGGTGCGGACCGCGGTGCTCATTCCGTACGGGATCGTCACGGTGGCCGCGTCCTATAGCTGGTACTACGCCTGGACGCCGGGCACCGGATATCTGGCTAATCTGCTGCCGCAGGGCAGCGCGCCGCTGACCGAGCAGATCCCGGCGCTCGCCGTCGTCGTGATCGCCGAGGTCTGGAAGACCACCCCGTTCATGTCGCTGCTACTGCTGGCGGGGCTGGCGCTGGTTCCGGCGGACCTACTCAAAGCCGCGCAGGTCGACGGTGCAGGCGCGTGGCGGCGGCTGACGAGGATCATCTTGCCGATCATCAAGCCGGCGGTCGTTGTCGCGCTGCTCTTTCGAACCCTGGACGCCTTCCGCATTTTCGACAACATCTATGTGTTGACCCAGGGTGAATACAACACGGACTCGGTATCGATCCTGGGCTACAACAACCTTTTCAAGGGCTTCAACGTGGGGCTCGGCTCAGCGATCAGCGTGCTGATATTTCTCTGCGTGGGATTGATCGCGATCCTCTTCATCAAGGTGTTCGGTGCCGCGGCGCCAGGCGGTGATGCCGATGGCCGTTGAAAACGGCCGCGCACTGGGAGGCGCTCGGCGCGCGGCGTTTTGGGCCGTCGCCGACACGTTGGTGGTGGTCTACGCGCTGCTTCCGGTGCTGTGGATTCTCAGCCTCTCACTCAAACCGACGTCAACGGTCAGGGACGGCCGGCTGATTCCGACGACGGTGACCTTCGACAACTATCGCGGCATCTTTCGCGGTGACTTTTTCACGTCGGCGCTGATCAACTCCATCGGAATCGGGCTGAGCAGCACCATGATCGCGGTGGCGCTGGGCGCGATGGCGGCCTATGCGATTGCCCGGTTGAATTTCCCCGGCAAGCGGCTGCTGATCGGCACCACCCTGCTGATCACCATGTTTCCGGCGATCTCGCTGGTCACCCCGTTGTTCAACATCGAACGCGCCATCGGCCTGTTCGACACCTGGCCTGGGCTGATCCTGCCCTACATCACCTTCGCGTTGCCGCTTGCCATCTACACGTTGTCGGCGTTCTTCCGGGAGATCCCATGGGATTTGGAAAAGGCCGCCAAGATGGACGGCGCCACTCCAGCGCAGGCTTTCCGCAAGGTGATCGTCCCGCTGGCCGCGCCGGGATTGGTCACCGCCGCGATTCTGGTGTTCATCTTCGCCTGGAACGACTTGCTGCTCGCGCTGTCGCTGACCGCCACCAAGGCGGCGATCACAGCGCCGGTGGCAATCGCCAACTTCACCGGGAGTTCGCAATTCGAGGAACCAACCGGATCGATCGCGGCTGGTGCGATGGTGATTACGGTTCCGATCATCGTCTTTGTTCTAATCTTCCAACGACGAATTGTTGCCGGGTTGACCTCTGGCGCTGTGAAGGGATAGCGCGATGGCCGAGATTGTGCTGGAACACATCAACAAGAGTTACCCCGACGGCGCTAGCGCGGTGAAGGACCTGAACATCACGATCGCCGACGGGGAATTCCTGATCCTGGTCGGGCCTTCCGGATGTGGTAAGACCACGACGTTGAACATGATCGCCGGCCTTGAAGACATCTCCTCGGGGGAGCTGCGGATCGGCGGCGAACGAGTGAACGAGAAGCCGCCCAAAGACCGCGACATCGCAATGGTGTTCCAGTCTTACGCGCTGTACCCGCATATGACGGTGCGGCAGAATATCGCGTTCCCGCTCACGCTGGCGAAGATGAAGAAGGCGGACATCGCGCAGAAGGTCGACGAGACGGCCGAAATCCTGGATCTGACTGAGCTTCTGGACCGAAAGCCGTCCCAGTTGTCGGGTGGGCAGCGACAGCGCGTCGCGATGGGCCGGGCGATCGTGCGCCATCCCAAGGCGTTCTTGATGGACGAGCCGCTGTCCAACCTGGACGCCAAACTGCGGGTGCAGATGCGCGGCGAGATCGCCCGGCTGCAGAAGAGGCTCGGCACCACAATGGTTTACGTTACTCATGATCAGACCGAGGCCATGACGCTGGGCGACCGCGTGGTGGTAATGCACGGCGGCGTCGCGCAGCAGATCGCCACCCCCGACGAGCTCTATGAGCGTCCCGCCAATCTCTTTGTCGCGGGCTTCATCGGCTCGCCGGCGATGAATTTCTTTCCTGCCGCGCTCACCTCGGCCGGGCTGACCCTGCCGTTCGGCGAGGTGATGTTGGCGCCGGAGGTCCAAGCGACAATCGAGACACACCCGAAGCCGGACAACGTCATCGTCGGGGTGCGTCCCGAGCATCTGGCCGATGCCGCGTTGGTCGATGGGTATCAGCGCATCAGGTCGCTGGTTTTCCGGGCGAAAGTCGATCTGGTCGAATCGCTGGGAGCCGACAAATATGTCTACTTCACAATCGCGAGTTCCGACGTGCATTCGGCTCAGTTGGACGAGCTGGTCGCCGAGTCGGAATTGCCGGCACATCAATTCGTGGCGAGGGTTCCCGTCGAGTCGAAGGCAGTCCTCGGGCAACCGATCGAGTTGGCTTGCGAAACAACCAAACTTGCGGTTTTTGACGCCGACTCCGGGGTGAACCTCACCATTCCAGTGCCGCCCACAACCTAGTGACGCAAGTCCTGGACCAAGTACGCGAACACCTGTGCGCCCACTTCGCTGCGGGCCCGGGGCGCCAGGCCGAGCCCGATTCCGCCAGCGTGACGTTTCTGGGTGCGCAACCCATCGAGGTGCTGCGATTTCGCTGCGGGGTCGACGGACCGATGCAATACGTGTCGTTGGGGTGCTCGCGCCATCCGATGACCGATCCGACGCAGATCCTTGTCGACCAGGAGCGTGGTCCGCGTGCCGAAGTCGTGCTGCGCCTGCGGGATCGGGGGCCGGTCACCGGGTTGGCGCGCAGCCTGGCGATACTGGCGGCGACGCCCGCTGTCGACGGGGTCGTGCTAGTTGCCGACGCGCTGATCGACCTCGGAGCGCCACTGTGGGCGCGACCGTCGGGGCGGGCGCCGTTCACCGCGGTGTTGTTGGGCCGCAGCGACATCCCCGATTTGCCGCTGGAACCGCCCCGCGACCCGGTCAGCTTTCTCTCGGCGACCCCCATCACCGCCACCGAGGCGGCCTGGGTGCGACTCAAGGGTGCCGAGGCGATGCGACAGGCGTGGCAGAACGACGGCGTCGACGTGCTGGATCCGAATCGCCCAGCAGCCCAGGCGCGTTAATCCCGCGAGCAGACACAAAAGCGCCCGACACGCCGACGAATTAGGCACTTTTGCGTCTGCTCGGCCTAACTAGGCGGGCGCTACAGCCAGTTGTTGTTTCGGAAGTTGCGGTAAAGGAACAGGCAGATGAGGACCATGATTGAGATCACCAAGGGGTAGCTCCAGTGCCACTTCAGCTCTGGCATGAACTCGAAGTTCATGCCGTAGATTCCGGCGATCATGGTGGGCACCGCCACGATGCCCGCCCACGCCGATATCTTGCGCATGTCGGAGTTCTGCTGCATGCCCACCCGCGCCAGCGCTGCTTGCACCAGCGAGTTCAACATGTCGTCGTAGCTGTTGATTTGATCCGCGGCCGCCGTCTGGTGGTCGCCGACGTCCCGCAAATAACGTCGCACTTCTTTCGAAATCAGGTCCCTGTTCTCGGTCTGCAATCGCAGGAACGCCTGGGACAGCGGGGTCACGCACCGGCGTAGTTCGACGACTTCGCGCTTGAGCAGGTAAATCGGTTCGACGTCGAGCGTGCGGCCCGGGGAGAATGCCACTTCTTCGATGGCGTCGATATCGTGTTCGATCAAATGGGTCACCTCGAGATAGTGATCCACGACGTAGTCGGCGATGGAATGCATTACTGCGTACGGACCTAGCCGCAACTGCTCGGGGTCGGCATCCATCCGCTTGCGCACCTCGGACAGACCGCCGTGCTCGCCATGGCGGACCGTCACCACGAAATCCTTGCCGACGAAGATCATCACCTCGCCCGATTCGACAATTTCGCGAGCCAGTACCACCGATTCGTGCGGGACGTAATTCACGGTCTTCAAGACAAGAAACAGCGTGTCGTCATATCGCTCCAGCTTCGGCCGCTGATGGGCAAGCACCGCGTCCTCGACCGCCAACGGGTGCAGCCCGAAAACGTCGGCCACATCCTGCATCTCGCTCTCATTGGGCTCGTGCAGTCCGATCCAGACGAATGCCTCGTGCCCCATCACTTCGATCTCGCGCACCTTGCTCAACGCGGCGTCGTACGTGTACTTGCCGGACAGCCGGTGTCCCTCGACGTAGATGCCGCAGTCGACCAGCGGCGCAGCGTGCGGCACGGGAGCGGGTGGCTCGTGCCGTGGCGGCGCGATCGCCCTCAGCGGGTCGGGCATTGCGTCTAACCCCTCGAACACCTCAACCTCCCAACGCGGCGCGGGTCTGACCGGGCGGTGCTTCATGCTACGCGTCCAGCCAAAACGAGACGTGAAAAGTCGTGGGCGCCCAGTGGGCAAAGGAGGGTTGCGGTGCGGAGTCCGCGGGAAGCCGGGGAAATGGCCCCTGGTGTTGGACCGGAGGATTCCGGGCTGGCAGCAGTGCGCTAGTTTCGACAGGGTTTCATCCCGACCGCAGTCCCTCCATAAGGAGTAAACCGAAGTGAGTGCAAGTCCTCTCAAGGTCGCTGTTACCGGCGCCGCCGGCCAGATCGGCTACAGCCTGTTGTTCCGCCTGGCGAGCGGCTCGCTGCTGGGACCCGACCGCCCGATCGAGCTCCGACTGCTCGAGATCGAGCCCGCACTCAAGGCGCTCGAGGGTGTCGTGATGGAACTCGACGACTGCGCGTTTCCGCTGTTGGCGGGTGTCAAGATCGGGGCCGACCCGAACAAGATCTTCGACGGGGTAAACCTGGCCCTGCTGGTCGGCGCCCGTCCGCGCGGCCCGGGCATGGAGCGCGGTGACCTGCTGGAGGCAAACGGCGCCATCTTCACAGCGCAGGGCAAGGCCCTCAACTCGGTCGCCGCCGACGACGTCCGGGTGGGCGTGACCGGCAACCCGGCCAACACCAACGCGCTGATCGCGATGACCAACGCCCCCGACATCCCGCGTGCGCGGTTCTCCGCGCTGACCAGGCTCGACCACAACCGAGCCATCTCGCAGCTGGCGGCCAAGACTGGCGCCGCGGTTACCGACATCACGAAGATGACGATCTGGGGCAACCACTCGGCCACCCAGTACCCCGACGTGTTTCACGCCGAGATCGGCGGCAAGAACGCAGCCGAGGTCGTCAACGACCAGGCCTGGATCGAGGAGTACTTCATCCCGACCGTCGCCAAGCGTGGCGCGGCGATCATCGACGCGCGCGGCGCGTCTTCGGCGGCCTCGGCCGCGTCGGCGACCGTCGATGCGGCCCGGGACTGGCTGCTCGGCACCCCCGCGGGCAACTGGGCCTCGATGGCGGTGGTCTCCGACGGGTCCTACGGTGTCCCGGAGGGTCTGATCTCGTCGTTCCCGGTAACCACGAAGGACGGCAACTGGTCGATCGTCCAGGGCCTGGAGATCGACAAGTTCTCCCGCGGCCGCATCGACAAATCGACTGCCGAGTTGGCTGAGGAGCGCGACGCCGTCACCGAGCTGAAGCTGATCTGAGCGAATTAGCCCTACTAATCAGTAGTCAGTACCCTGGGGCCCGTGTCTGAAAACCCTGAAAGCTCGCAGGTCGTGATCACCGACGAGGAGATCTTCGAGGCGCACGTCGGTGGCAAGCTTTCCGTAGGCATGACGGCGCCGCTGGATACCCAGCGTTCGCTGTCGATCGCCTACACCCCCGGCGTGGCGCAGGTGAGTCGTGCGATCGCCGCCGATCGAAGCCTGGCCGCCCGCTACACGTGGGCCAACCGGCTTGTCGCGGTCGTCAGCGATGGCAGCGCGGTCCTTGGGTTGGGCGATATCGGACCGGCGGCGTCACTGCCGGTGATGGAGGGCAAGTGTGCCTTGTTCAAAGAGTTCGGCGGCCTCGACGCGATCCCGCTCGTGCTGGACACCAAGGACCCCGACGAGATCGTGGAAACCCTGGTGCGGCTGCGCCCGACATTCGGCGCTGTCAACCTCGAGGACATCTCCGCTCCGCGCTGCTTCGAAATCGAACAGCGAGCCATCGAGGCGCTGGACTGCCCGGTGATGCACGACGACCAGCACGGTACGGCGGTGGTGGTGCTGGCAGCGATGTTGGGCGCCAGCAAGTTACTCGGTCGCGACATGTCCTGTCTGCGAGTGGTGGTGTCCGGCGCCGGCGCCGCGGGTGTGGCATGCACCAATCTCCTTCTCACCATGGGAGTTTCGGAAATCACCGTGCTCGACTCCCGCGGCATTCTGCAGACCGGGCGCGACGACATGAACGATGTCAAGGCGAACCTGGCGCGGCGCACCAACCCCGACGGCCTGGCGGGCGGCTTGGCCGAGGCGCTGAACGGGGCAGAGGTCTTCCTCGGGGTGTCGGGGGGAGTGGTCCCCGAGGAATTGATCGCCACGATGGCGCCCGGCGGGATCGTATTCGCGCTGTCCAATCCGGACCCGGAGATAGATCCCGGCGTTGCGGCCAAGTACGCGGCGGTGGTGGCAACCGGCCGTAGCGACTTCCCTAACCAGATCAACAACGTGCTCGCGTTCCCGGGAATTTTCCGCGGCGCGCTGGATGCCGGGGCGCGTCAGATCACCGAAAAGATGATGATTGCGGCGTCCGAGGCGATCTTCTCCGTCGTCAGCGCCGACCTCGCGCTCGATCGGATTGTCCCGAGCCCACTGGACCCGCGCGTCGGGGATGCGGTTGCCAAAGCGGTGGCTCTCGCGGCCGACACTTCCGTGTGAGAAGGCTGGCCGCGCTGCTGCTGGCCGGGTTGCTCGCTACGACGCTGATGGCGGCCTGCGCCAGCGAAACCGCGGGCCGAAACGCCACACCGGAGGTGGTGGTCGGATCCGCGCCTGACGCCGGGTCGATGTTGCTGGCCGGCATCTACCTCGCCGCGCTGCGCTCATACGGTTTCGCTGCGCGAGCCGGAACCGCCGTCGACCCGATGGCGAAGCTGGACTCCGGCGAATTCACCGTCGTCCCTGCCTTCACCGGGCGGGTGTTGCAGCTGTTGGAGCCTGGCGCGTCGGTGCGTTCCGATGCCCAGGCTTACCGCGCGATGATCTCGGCGCTGCCCGAGGGCGTCGCCGCGGGTGACTACGCGACCTCGGCCGAGGACAAGCCCGTGCTGATGGTGACCGGATCGACCGCCAGCGCCTGGGGCGGGAATGAACTGAGCGCGCTGCCGAAACACTGTGATGGGTTGGTCGTGGGGATCGTCACCGGATTTCCGGCACCGTCGGCGGTGGGGTCTTGCCAGCTACCCGCGCCGCACGAATTGCATTCTGATACAGAGCTTTTTGCCGCACTGCGGGCCGGCCAGCTGACCGCCGCGTGGACCAGCACCGCCGACCCTGGCGCACCGGGCGACCTGGTCGCGCTGGCCGACGGCAAACCCGCGCTGATCCAAGCCGAGAACGTGGTGCCGCTGTATCGCCGCAACGCGCTGACCGATCGACAGTTGCTGGCGATCAACGAGGTGGCCGGGGTGCTGGACACCACTGCACTGGCCGACATGCGCCGCCAAGTCGCGGGGGGTGCCGACCCGCAGGCGGTGGCCGGCGGCTGGCTTGCCGAGCACCCGCTGGGGCGCTGAGCCCTCTCCGCTTCGCCCTTCACCGAGCCTGAATCTGTGGCGTCGATACTGCGTACAGGCACTGATTTACGGCCAGGCGGGGCCCTGACCGCAGTCTCGGCGAGTGGGTGCTAGCTTTTGCGCGGCATGGCGCGGCCCATGACGAGCCCGACGATCCGCTGGTAGCCCGACCCGGTCAACCGGACGAGCAGGTCTAACGCCTTCGCATCGGCGCCGACCAACACCCGAGCCTTGTCCTTGCGCACGGCTTCCAGAATTATCTGGGCGGCCCGCTTCGGGCTGGTGCGGGCCAGTCGCTTGTCGAACATCTTGGCCATTTTCTCCCGGTCGAGTCCCTCGGCGACCACCGCGTTGCGGGCGATCGCGGTCTTGATGCCGCCGGGGTGCACTGTGGTCACGCCCACCGGGTGGCCGGCCAGCGCCATCTCCTGACGCAGCGCCTCGGTGAAGCCCCGGACCGCGAACTTGGCCGCGTTGTATGCCGCCTGCCCCGGTACCGACATCAGCCCAAACAAGCTGGACACGTTGATGACGTGACCGTCGCCCGATGCGATCAGGTGCGGCAGGAAGGCCTTGGTGCCGTTCACGACACCCCAGAAGTCGACGTCCATCACCCGTTCGATGTCCTTGAACTGGCTGATCTCGACGTCGCCGCTGAAGGCGATGCCTGCGTTGTTGTAGATCTGGTTCACCTTGCCGAAGTGCTCGGCAACGGCGTCGGCGTAGGCCAGGAAGGCCTCGCGCTCGGTCACATCCAGCCGGTCGGACTTGACCTGCGCCCCGATCGCCTTCAGCTGGTCCTCGGTTTGTGCGAGTCCGTCGACGTCGACGTCGCTGATCGCAACCTTGGCACCGGAACGGCCCAGTTCGAGGGCCAACGCCTGTCCGATACCCGATCCCGCGCCGGTCACCACGGCGACCTTGCCGGCGAATCCCTCCATGAGCACCCTCCCTTGTGTCGGCTGTTTTCGAGGCTAGCCGGTACCGGCGGTCCGGGTTACTGGCGGGTGCGGCTCAGCCGAAGGCGGTGTCGAGGATTTCCTGCTGCTCGACGGCGTGCACCTTGGATGAACCAGACGACGGGGCCGACATCGCGCGGCGCGAAATGCGCTTGATTCCGGTGAGCAGTTCAGGCATCAACTCGGGCAGAGTCAGCCCCATCGACGGCCACGCGCCCTGGTTCGCCGGCTCCTCCTGGACCCAGAAGAATTCCTCGACGTTTTCGTAGCGTTCCAGCGTTTCGCGTAGCCTGCCGCGCGGCAGCGGGGCAAGTTGTTCCAGGCGCACGATCGCGATGTCTTCGCGATTGTCCTTGGCCTTGCGGGCGGCCAACTCGTAATAGATCTTGCCACTGGTGAGCAGGATCCGTGTCACCTTGCCGCGGTCGCCGATACCGTCTTCGTAGGTGGGTTCCTCCAACACCGAGCGGAACTTGATCTCGGTGAAGTCCCGCACTTCACTGACCGCAGCCTTGTTGCGCAACATCGACTTTGGCGTAAAGACAATCAACGGGCGCATGACCCCGTCGAGGGCGTGCCGCCGCAACAAGTGGAAATAGTTCGACGGAGTCGAGGGCATCGCGATGGTCATCGACCCCTCGGCCCACAATTGCAGAAAGCGCTCGATGCGGCCGGAGGTGTGGTCCGGGCCTTGGCCCTCGTGTCCGTGCGGCAGCAGCAACACCACTGTCGACAACTGGCCCCACTTGGCCTCGCCGGAGCTGATGAATTCGTCGATGATCGACTGGGCGCCGTTCACGAAGTCGCCGAACTGCGCCTCCCACAGCACCACCGCCTCCGGGTTGCCCACGGTGTAGCCGTACTCGAACCCGACGGCGGCGTACTCCGACAGCGGCGAGTCGTAGACCAGGAACTTGCCGCCGGTCGGGGTGCCGTCCGTGTTGGTAGCGAGGAGCTTCAGGGGCGTGAATTCCTCGCCCGTTTTGCGGTCGATGATCACCGAATGCCGTTGGGAGAAGGTGCCGCGACGGGTGTCTTGCCCCGTGAGCCGCACCAACTTTCCTTCGGCCACAAGCGAACCCAACGCCAGCAGCTCTCCGAAGGCCCAGTCGATCTTGCCTTCGTAGGCCATCTCCCGCCGCCGCTCTAGCACCGGCTGCACCCGCGGGTGCGCAGTGAATCCATCCGGGGCGGCCAGGAAAGCGTCGCCGATGCGCGCCAGCAGCGCCTTGTCCACCGCGGTCGACAGCCCCGCCGGGATCATCTGGTCGGCCTCAACCGACTCGCTGGGCTGCACGCCGTGCTTCTCCAGGTCGCGGACCTCGTTGAACACCCGCTCCAGCTGGCCCTGGTAGTCGCGCAGCGCGTCCTCGGCTTCCTTGAGCGAGATGTCGCCGCGGCCGATCAGGGCTTCGGTGTAGCTCTTGCGCGCCCCGCGCTTGGTGTCGACGACGTCGTACATGGCCGGGTTGGTCATCGACGGGTCGTCGCCTTCGTTGTGCCCGCGCCGGCGGTAGCACAGCATGTCGATGACGACGTCCTTCTTGAACTTCTGCCGGAAGTCGACGGCCAGCTTCGCCACCCACACGCAGGCTTCCGGGTCGTCGCCGTTGACGTGGAAGATCGGCGCGCCGATCATCTTCGCGACGTCGGTGCAGTACTCGCTGGACCTGGAGAATTCCGGCGCGGTGGTGAACCCGATCTGGTTGTTGACGATGATGTGGATGGTGCCGCCGACCCGGTAGCCGGGCAGGTTGGCCATGTTCAGCGTCTCGGCGACCACGCCCTGGCCGGCGAACGCCGCGTCACCGTGCATCACAATCGGCACGACCGAGAACGCCTTTTCGTCGCCGTCGTCCTCCGAGCCCCGGTTCAGTAGATCCTGCTTGGCCCGGACCAGACCCTCGACCACCGGGTCCACGGCCTCCAGGTGCGACGGGTTGGCGGTCAATGACACCTGAATCTCGTTGTCGCCGAACATCTGTAGATAGATTCCGGTGGCGCCGAGGTGGTATTTGACGTCGCCGGAGCCGTGTGCCTCCGACGGGTTCAGATTGCCCTCGAACTCGCTGAAGATCTGTGAGTACGGCTTGCCGACGATGTTGGCCAACACGTTGAGCCGGCCGCGGTGCGGCATCGCGACCACCACTTCGTCCAGGCCGTACTCGGCGCACTGGTCGATGGCCGCGTCCATCATGGGGATCACGCTTTCGGCGCCTTCAAGCGAGAAGCGCTTCTGTCCAACGTATTTGGTCTGCAAGAAGGTCTCAAAGGCTTCGGCGGCGTTCAGCTTGCTCAGGATGTATTTCTGTTCGGCCACAGTCGGTTTGACGTGTTTTGTCTCGACCCGCTCTTCCAGCCACTCCTGCTGTTCGGGCTCGAGGATGTGGGTGTACTCGACGCCGATGTGGCGGCAATAGGCGTCGCGCAGCAGGCCCAGAACATCGCGCAACTTCTTGTACTCGGAACCGGCAAATCCATTGACCTTGAAGATCCGATCCAGGTCCCACAGCGTCAGGCCATGGGTCAGCACTTCGAGGTCGGGGTGACTGCGGAACCGGGTGTTGTCCAAACGCAGCGGATCGATGTCGGCCATCAGGTGGCCGCGGTTGCGGTAGGCCGCGATCAACTCCATGACGCGAGCGTTCTTGTCGACGATCGAGTCCGGGTTGTCGGTGCTCCAGCGCACGGGAAGGTACGGAATGCTCAGCTCGCGGAAGATCTCGTCCCAGAAGTCGTCCGAGAGCAGCATTTCGTGGATGGTGCGCAGGAAGTCACCGGATTCCGCGCCCTGGATGATGCGGTGGTCATAGGTGGAGGTCAGCGTGATCAGCTTGCCGATACCCAGTTCGGCGATGCGTTCCTCGCTGGCGCCCTGGAACTCCGCGGGGTATTCCATCGCACCGACGCCCAGGATCGCGCCTTGCCCGGCCATCAGCCGCGGCACCGAGTGCACGGTTCCGATGGTGCCGGGGTTGGTCAGCGAAATCGTCACGCCGGCAAAGTCTTCGGCGGTCAGCTTGCCGTCACGGGCGCGGCGCACGATGTCTTCGTACGCAGAGACGAATTCTGCGAATCGCATGGATTCGCAGCCCCTGATGCCGGCTACCACCAGTGAGCGTTTGCCGTCTTTGCCCTGCAGGTCGATCGCCAGGCCCAGATTGGTGTGCGCAGGAGTGACCGACGTCGGTTTGCCGTCGACCTCGGCATAATGCCGGTTCATGTTCGGGAACTTCTTGACCCCTTGGACCATCGCGTAGCCCAGCAAGTGGGTGAAGGAGATCTTCCCGCCGCGAGTTCGCTTGAGCTGGTTGTTGATGACGGTCCGGTTGTCGATCAGCAGCTTGGCCGGAATGGCCCGCACGCTGGTGGCCGTCGGCACGTCCAGCGACGCGGACATGTTCTTGACGACGGCCGCGGCGGCGCCGCGTAGCACCTGCACCTCGTCACCTTCGGCCGTTGGGGGAGGGGGGGCTTTGGCTGGCGCGGGGGCTGCCGCCGCGCCATTGCCCTGCGCCGGGTTGGCGGCAGGTTGGGGCGGGACCGGGGCCGGCCGCTCGGCGGGGGGAGGGGCGGCCAGGGCCGGAGCAGCGGCGGGCTCGGGAACCGGTTCGCCGTTGGCTTCGGGGCTGTAGTCGATGAGGAACTCATGCCAGCTGGGATCCACCGACGAGGGGTCATCGCGGAACTTGCGGTACATCTCCTCGACCAGCCACTCGTTCTGACCGAATGGTGAACTCACGTTGCTCACGGTCGCTGTTCGCCTCAATTCCTTTGTCGTTCAAAGACCTGCAGGCGCCGTTGCGCGACGCCCACGATTTTGTGCACCCCGGTCGTCGGGGTACCGCGCACCCGCGGCGCTCGGAGGACGTTTCCGCCCCATAAAGGCTAGCGCTTCGCCGGCAATTCGCAGATAGACGGGGTACCCCGGTCTAGCCGGCCTCGTGAATGGTCGGCAACAGGTGCAGGATTCCCGGCCAGCGCGCGGGCGGGGGGCCGAACGCGCTGTGAGCGTTGTGGACGATCTTTTTGGCCACCATGCGGTTGCCGGCGCCGCCGATAGCCGCGCCGATGCCGACCGGCAGCATCTTGCCCAACATCAAGGCTCCGCGTTTGACGGTGTACCGCTTGACCGCGTACTTGAGCATCCGCGTGTTCAACCGCGCTAACGTCGACATCGGCAGCGAGGCCATGCCCTCGGCGAGCCAACCGCCGTTGGTGCGGGCCGGACCTATCAGTTCGCCGACGGCCCGCTTGGTGTCGTCTCCGACCAGGACCGCAAGTACCAAAGCCCGGCGTCGTTCCCGGTGGTCAGCGGGGATGCCGTGAACTGCCGCCTTTGCCAGCACGAACACGGCGGTGGCCTCGAGGAAGAACACCGTCTCGCCGGCGCCGGCAGATATCGCCGTCAACGTACCCACCCCGGGGAACGTCGCCGTCGAACCCACCGCAGCGCCGCTGGCCGTCAAAGCGGCCAGGTAGCGCTTTTCGAGCTTGGCGACGATCTCGGCGGGACCGGCGCCCGGATCCGCGCGCCGCAGCCGGGCCACATAGGCTTCCGCGGCTGGGCCCTGTACTCGGGTACTACGCTCGATGAGCTGCGCCAACGCCCGCGCGGACGCTTTGGGCCGACCGCCTGTGCGGGACTCCGGCGATCTAGACGTACTCCGAGACCCGTTTCGTTGGGCGCTCATATTAGGTTCTCCTGGCTTGTCCTGCGGATGCCTACATCCAGGCTAACGCCCGTTCGGCAAATTGCAGGCAGAGCGCCAAACCTCCGTGGCTGTCCGGACAATTGGGCCGCCCGCGATAATGAAGGCCCGAGGTACAGATGGGTGACGGGGCGGGGTTGTTTGCCGGCCCGGCGACCAGATCGTCGGGAGCTGAAACGAGGTGGGTCAATGAGCACGGCTACGCCGCCGCCACCCTGTGGTGCTGGACGCGCGGGGCCGAGTCCGGCCGACCGTACAAACCACCCGTCCCAATCCGGTAACCCCTGGAATGCGCTGTGGGCGATGATGATCGGCTTCTTCATGATCATGGTCGACTCGACCATCGTCGCGGTCGCCAATCCGACCATCATGGCCGAGCTGCACATCGGCTACGGCGCTGTGGTCTGGGTAACCAGCGCCTACCTGCTGGGATACGCCGTGGTGCTGTTGGTGGCTGGCCGGCTCGGTGACCGGTTCGGCTCGAAGAACCTGTACCTGATCGGACTGGTTGTGTTCACCGTCGCATCGATGTGGTGCGGGCTCTCGGGCAGCGCGGCCATGCTGATCGCCGCCCGGGTGGTGCAGGGGATCGGCGCCGGGATCCTCACGCCGCAGACCTTGTCGACGATCACCCAGATCTTCCCAGCGCAGCGACGCGGTGTCGCGATGAGCGTGTGGGGGGCTACCGCCGGCGTGGCCAGCCTGGTGGGACCGCTGGCCGGCGGCGCGCTGGTCGACGCGCTCGGTTGGCAGTGGATCTTCTTTATCAACGTGCCCATCGGCATCGTGGGGTTGGCATTGGCCGTCAGACTGGTGCCGGTGTTGCCCACCCAGGCGCACCCGTTCGACCTGATTGGCGTCGCGTTGTCTGGAGTGGGCATATTTCTGATCGTGTTCGGGCTGCAGCAGGGCCAGTCCGCGCACTGGGAGCCGTGGATTTGGGCAACGATCGTCGCCGGCGCGGGCTTCGTTTCGGTCTTCGTCTACTGGCAGTCGGTCAACACGCGCGAGCCGCTGATCCCGCTGAAGATGTTCGCCGACAGGGACTTCGGATTGTCCAACGCCGGAGTGGCCGTTGTTTCGTTCGCGTTCACGGCGATGATGCTGCCGCTGACGTTCTACGCCCAGGCGGTGTGCGGGCTGTCGCCGACGCGCTCGGCCCTGCTGCTCGCGCCGATGGCCATCACGAGCGCTGCCCTGGCGCCGTTGGTCGGCATGCTCGTCGACCGATACCACCCGCGGCCCGTGCTTGGATTCGGGTTTTCGATGCTGGCAATCGGGCTGACGTGGCTGTCCTTCGAGATGGCCCCGGACACACCGATCTGGCGGCTGGTGTTGCCGTTCGGCGTCGTGGGCGTCGGGAGCGCGTTCGTGTGGTCGCCGCTGACGGCCACGGCGACGCGCAACCTGCCCCCGCACCTGGCCGGCGCGGGCTCTGCGGTGTACAACTCGATCCGGCAGCTCGGGGCGGTGCTCGGGAGCGCCGCGATGGCGGCGTTCATGACATGGCGGATCGGCGCCGAGATGCCGCCGTACCGACCCGCGGCGGGAAGCGGGACTCGTTTGGAATTGCCGGTTTTCCTGCGTGAGCCGTTCTCGGCAGCTATGTCGCAGTCGGTATTGCTCCCCGCTTTCGTCGCGTTGTTCGGGATTGTCGCGGCGCTGTTCATGGTCGGCTTCAGCGCCTGCGCTGAACCGTGAATCCGCAGCGCGCCGAGCCGGTCCAACTGTTGCCCGATGACGACATCGACGATGACTACGACGATTACGTCGAATTCACGCTTCGCCACGATCCGGATGTCGGGGGCTCCTCCGGATGCCCAGACCGGTGCGGCTTTCGAGGAAGACTGCGACACCGATCCGCGACGGGTGTGGGTCCAACATCCGCGTAGCGGCACCGGCCGACGTCTGGCGCAGTGATCCGGTCGGCTCGTGGCGCAGCTTGCTGGTCGAGCGTTCGGGAGCCGAGCCGATTGGGTTCGTCCGCAACGGTTCTGGTACCGATAACGAGCGCCGACTCCGTCCCCTCGCCGAGTTTGCACCGCAGCGCGTCCGAGTCTGCCCCACGTCACGATCGGCGTGTGCCGCCATTTACCGAAGGCGAGGTGCCACACGGCCGGCACTACCGTCCCGATCCGGACGACGACCTCAGCGGCCGCGGTCAGCGCCCGCCGCGGGCGTAGGCGCCTGCCAGTACCAGCACATCGCTGACGGCTAACGGACGAGTGCCGCGCTCGTCGGTCCACGACGTGCCGAGCAGGTGCTCGATCGCGGCGGTGATCGCGTAGGCCTCCCGCGGACTCTTGGTCGAGTTACCTTGGTGGCCATCTACAAGCCGGTGAGTGACGTATTTTCCCTGGCGTTAATTACGCAAATTTGCCGTCCATTCGCTCGTTGTCGGCCGGGTGTTTCGGGCGGATGAAATTGATCGAATCGAAGTCGGGAAAATTGCTTCCGCAATTTAATTAGACGTGTGTAATCTACGCGGGCTGTGCTGGCGTTTTGTGACCTCTGGTCATTTTTTTGACGATGGGAGTTTTGATGTCCTCTTTCGTGGTTGCTTCTCCGGAGGTTTTTGCGGCGGCGGCGTCGGATTTGTCGGGGATTGGGTTGGCGGTGCGGTCGGCGCATGGGGTGGCGGCGGCGTCGACGACGCGGGTGGTGGTGGCGGCTCAGGATGAGGTGTCGGCGGCGATTTCGGCGTTGTTTGGTGCGTTTGGGCAGGAGTTTCAGGCGGCTGGTACGCAGGCGGCGTTGTTTCATGAGCGGTTTGTGGCGGCGTTGAGTGCGGGTGGGGGGGCGTATTCGGCGGCGGAGGCGGCGAGTGCGTCGCCGTTGGCGGCGATGCAGCAAGACGTGATGGGGGTGGTTAATGCGCCGACGCAGGCGTTGTTGGGTCGGCCGTTGATTGGTAATGGCGCTAATGGTGCGGCGGGGAGTGGGGCCGCTGGTGGTGCGGGCGGGATTTTGTTCGGTAATGGGGGTAATGGTGGGTCGGGGGCGACGGGTCATGCGGGGGGTGCGGGTGGGAATGCGGGGTTGTTCGGTCGTGGTGGTGCCGGGGGTGCGGGTGGTGCGGGGGCGGCCGGCTTGGTGGGTGGTCATGGTGGTGCTGGGGGTGCGGGTGGTTGGTTAGGCGGTGCGGGCGGGGCTGGCGGTGCTGGTGGCCTGGGTGGGTCGAGTGCCACGGGTGCTGGTGGTAATGGCGGGGCTGGCGGTGTGGGTGGGTCTTCGCGGGCGTTGTTGTTGTCGGGTGGGGGTGCGGGCGGTGCGGGCGGTATGGGTGGTGCGGGTGCGGCTGGCACCGCGGGGGTGGCTGGTGGTGCGGCGGCCACCGACGGCTTCACCGGTGGCTCTGGTGGTGCGGGTGGGGCGGGGGGTAGTGGTTTCGGGTTGTTGAGTTCGGCGGGTGCCGGCGGGGTGGGCGGTACCGGTGGTACGGGTGGGATTGGTGGGGCGGGTGCCAGCGGGGTGGGTGCGGGCATTGATGGCGGCAACGGTGCTGCCGGCGGTAATGGTGGGGCGGCTGGTGCTGGTGGTGCGGGCGGGTCGGGTGGATTCCTGGGTGGTGGTGGCCGGGCGGGTCATGCCGGTACTGGTGGTATCGGTGGTGCGGGTGGTAATGGAGGTACTGGTGATGCGGCGGCGTCTACGGGTGTTGCCGGGTTGACTGGCGGTAATGGTGGTGCGGGCGGCAATGGTGGTGCGGCGGCTGCGGGTGGGACGAATGGCGCCGGTGGGTTGGGTGGTAATGGCGGCAGGGGTGGTGTGGGTGCCGATGGTGTCGCGGGTGTCGGCGCGGCGGGTACTGATGGTGGTGCCGGCGGCAATGGCGGTAACGCGGGTGTGGGTGGCGCGGCGGGGACGGGGGCGGGTACCGCGGGGGACGCGGGTGCGGCGGGTACTGGCGGTGTGGGTGGTGCGGGCGGTAATGGCGGGGCTGGGGATGCGAACACGACTGCGGGTGGTGCCGGGTTTGGCGGCGGTGCGGGCGGTGCCGGTGGTGCCGGTGGTGGCTCGGCTACCGGGGGTACTGATGGCTCCGGCGGTCAGGGTGGTAATGGCGGTGCGGGTGGCCATGGTGCGGGTGGTGTCGCGGGGGTGGGTGCCGATGGCACCGCTGGCGGGGCCGGGGGTAGCGGCGGTAACGCGGGTGCCGGTGGCGCGGTGGGTACCGGTGGTACCGGCGGCACGGCGGGCAATGCCGGCACTGGTGGCGCCGGTGGTGCGGGCGGTAACGGTGGCGCCGGGGACCCGGTGGCGGCGGGTAGCAGTGTGCGGTTTAACGGCGGCGCCGGTGGCGCCGGTGGTGCGGGCGGTAGTCGGCTCGGGTGGTACGACGGCGCGGTGGCCTGGGTGGTAATGGCGGTGCGGGTGGCCATGGTGCTGATGGTGTCGCGGGTGTGGGTGCTGTGGGTCAGGCTGGCGGGGCCGGGGGTAGCGGCGGTAACGCGGGTGCCGGTGGCGCGGTGGGTACCGGTGGTACCGGCGGCACGGCGGGCAATGCCGGCACTGGTGGCGCCG
>CAVQSX010000018.1:0-271964 GCA_963715905.1 uncultured Actinomycetota bacterium | reverse complement strand
GTTGGCACGCGGTTCGACGAACTGCGTGAGTTGTGCATCGCCGCCGGGGACAAGGCGTCGCTGGCCATCGGGATGTCAGGACTGGTGATAGATCACGCGTTTCAAGGCCGGATGCGCGAGGCGTCGCGGTTTGCATCGGAACACGTGACCCTCCTCGAGTCGATCGGCGATTCGACCCTGACGGTGGGCCTGTCATTCGGCTCGATCTACGTCAAGATGGAGTGCGCTGAGTGGAATGACGTCCTTCGGTGGTCACAACGGGTCATCGACCTCGCCGACGGCGATCCGTTGAAAGGCAACTTGCTTGGCGGGTCACCGTTGGCAGCCGCCATCACGACGCGGGGTATGGCCAGTTATTGCCTGGGCCGTGCCGGATGGCGCGAAGACCTGCGACAGGGCCTGGCCATGGCCCGCAGTGCTGACCCGTTGGCCTTTGCCAGGGCCGTCATCTACGCCTACGGTTTTGGAATACCGATGGGTGTGCTGAGGCCCGACGATCACGCGATGCGGGAGATCGAGGACGCGCTGCAAATCGGCGAACGGTCCAGCGACAATACTGCGTTGACCTATGCACGGATACCGCTTGGCCTCGCACTCGTGCACCGGCCGACGGCTGCCGAGCGCGACCGGGGGCACGAGCTGCTGGCTGAGGTCAGCGAACTGTTCCTGCGCGGCGAAGCGTACAACCTATCCGAAGAACCGATCGTCAACGTCTTCTGGAACCGTGAGCGGGCCCGCCGCGGACATCGCGACGACGCTATACCGCGCATCCGGGCCGCCACCGACCGAATGGCCCTCGATGGACAACTACTGTCGTGGGGCATTCCGGCGACCGGCGTTCTCGTGGAGACGCTGCTCGCTCGCGCGACCGACGGCGACGTGGCCGAAGCTGAGACCGCGACCGAGCGGTTGGCGGCGGCGCCGGCCAACGGCGGTTCAGTTGTGCGCGACGTCTGGCTGCTGCGGCTGCGTGCACTCCTGGCGAGGGCTCACGGCGACGCCGCAGCTGCCGAGGAGTGCTGGGATCGCTATCGCAACATGGCGAGAACGCTTGCCTTCGAGGGGCACATCGAGTGGGCAGAGGCAACTCCATGACCGCGGTCTTTTCCTAACGGGCAGCGTCAAGCCACCCGGTTTCTTTTTGGTTCGGCGGCTGATTCTGGCCGACGCGGGTGGCTTAGTCGCGTGCGTCAGACCTGACTTGCTCACAATTCGGGGTTCGCGGTGGTCGCGGGGGCTGGGGCCGGCTTATGGCCAATGTGTGGATCCTGGGGACCGTCTTGGGCGCGACCTGGGTGGCGTGGGTCGGGCATCGTGGTTCGGCGCGTGGGTCGTCGTGCTGATGGCTGTGGTGGGCGGCGGCGAATCAGGTTGTGCTGCTTGGCCGATGATGGCGGTCGGATCCCGGCGTGGATTGGGTGGCCGAGATTTGTCGGACCTGGCTGCGATGATGGGGTTATGTCTTTGACCGCATCGCCTGCCGCGGCAGTGAGCCCTGCTGAGCGTCTTGAGGTGTTGTTCGAGGAGTTGGCGGAGTTGGCCGGTCAGCGCAACGCGATTGATGGGCGCATCGTGGAGATCGTCGCCGAGTTGGATCGCGACGAGCTGTGCGGCGCTACGGGCGCGCGCTCGGTCGCGGCGTTGGTGGCGTGGAAGCTGGGTACCTCGTCGGCGAACGCCCACACCATCACCACCGTCGCGCGCCGGCTCGAGGCGTTTCCGCGCTGCGCGCAGGGCATGCGGCAGGGTCGGCTGTCGCTGGATCAGGTCGGCGTCATCGCGGCGCGCGCGGGTGAGGGATCTGATGAGCATTACGCCCAGTTGGCCGCGGGTCGCCACGGTCAACCAGCTGCGCACCGCGGTCAAGCTGCGAACCGCGACCCGAACCCGATCCTGGGCCGCAACCGCAACCCTCGATCACCAAGACCTCCAGCGAGCAGGGTCAGCTGCTACCGGATCACACTTGGCCACCTGGACGCGGCGAAGTTCGACGCGGCGCTGGCGTCTCATCGTGATGCGCTGATCGCCGAGTACAAGCGCGATCACGGCAATCGCGACCGCGGATCAGAGATCGCGCCCCCGTTGCCGGGCACCCTCGAGGCGTTTCTGCGCCTGGTCGAGGCCGGATGGGACGCCGAGGCGAGGCGGCGCCCACACGGGCAGCACACCACGGTGGTGGTGCACGTCGACGTTGCCGCAGCGCGCCGCGGCGCTGCATCTGGGTCCGCTGCTTTCCGACGCCCAACGCCGATACCTGACCTGTGATGCCACGTGTGAAGTCTGGTTCGAACGCCACGGCGAGGTCATCGGCGCCGGGCGGGCGACCCGCGTGATCAACCGGCGGCTTCGCCGCGCCCTCGAGCACCGCCAGCCCATGTGCGCGGTCCCTGGCTGCGGCGCCACCCGCGGTCTGCACGCACACCACATCCGGCACTGGGAAGACGGCGGCCCCACCGAGTTGGCCAACCTGGTGCTGGTATGCCCGTATCACCACCGGTTGCACCACCGCGGCGCCATCACCATCACCGGACCCGCCGACGCTTTGACCGTCACCGACGACACCGGCCGCCTACTGAGCCCGGGATCGCTGGCCCGCCCCCCAACTCAACCCCCACCCGCGGTGGCACCCTGCCCCGGCCCCACCGGCGAACGCGCCGACTGGTGGTGGTACGAACCCTTCCAGCCGCAACCACCACCAACAACCAACTAGCGTCGGCTAGCAGCATCACAGCGAAGCTGAAACGGGTTCACGCATAAAGAATTTCGTTTGCGCTACCAACAACCATCATACCTTGATAATCAAGGCCGACAACCAGCCCGCACCGACGCCGACCCGCTACCCAGGGCCCTCACCAGATCCCCGCTGACGTGCCCACTTAATTGCGCCAAGTCGGGTCAGAGCCAGCCGGTGCGGGCGGCAGCAACCGGCTCGGCGGAGGCTGGGGCCAGTTCCCCGTCCCGCACGCCGTCGAGCATCCGTTTCACCGCGGCGACAATCTCGGGGGCTGCCGCTGCTAGACCGATCTCATCGGCTTTGGTGAACTCGTCGGCACCGACGCCGGCCCGGGCCAGCACCGCGGCCGGGTCGGCCAACTGATCGGCCAACCAGGACACGGGGTCGGCCGACAGCTCGGCGACAAAGTGCCGGCGCCCCGGTTCCCAACCGTCGAAACGGGGATGGTGATGGGCCCGGTCCAGCGTCCCAGGCGGACTCTCGGTAGATCCGAAAAGATCCACCCGCCACACCGGGCGAGTGAAGGCGATCGGAATGCCCGCGTAGATCGACCCGTGAGGCTCGGCACGATCGACTATGCGCAGTTCCAGCCTGACTCCGCGTTCCGGTGTCTCCTGACCGGCATTCGGGGCCGGGTCGACGAAATACATGTCGCCGACGACCACACCCAGGGCTTCGAATCCAAACGCTGCGAGCATCGCGCACCTTCCCTTCCGCCTCCTCAAGCGTAGACGTCGGCGGCGTCGGGACTAGGCTGCCAGTACGACAGGCTTGGCCGTGGATGCGTACGCGCAGTACCGGGACTGCTACCGCGACATGGCGGGAAGCCTGGGCATCGAGGGCCATATCAAGTGGGCCGACGCGATGCCGCAAAGGCGTCGTAACGATATTGATCATCGGCGCGTTTGACGGCGAGCGCCACGCGGGTAACCAACAGGGACGGAATATGCGGTCGCCGTGCGACGTTGCGCAGCAGGGCAAACGAAATGCCGGATCTGTTGACGGTTCGCATGTTGATGACCTGACAGCAGCAGATGGGAAGGTCGATTGTGATGTCTTTACCCCAGAACCACGCATGGGACGACTCCGTCCCCGTTGATAATCAATTGCGGACGATGGTGACGCTCCTCGTCGGCACGCTCGGCTTCGTCTTGGTTTCGTTGCTGTTGTGGGCCGTGCTGCACATCGTGACTAGGGCCTGATTAAGGCCTAGGCCGCCACGTCGTCGGCATTGCCGATCGCTTCCTTCGTGTGCTTCATCGCGCGCTTGCGTCGCCAACCACGCACGATGGCGATTGCGGTGTTCAGCCCACGCCGGCGTCCGGTGGCTGGGTCGGTGCCCACGCAGCCCGGCTCGAGTTCGGCGAACATCCGCTCGCTGCGCGTCTCCGGTGCGTTGTCGGAGTTGTCGCGCAGGTACTTATTCGGCAATGACAGCTTGGCGATGGTGCGCCACGTCTTGCCGTACTGCACCAGGAATGGACCTGTGGTGTAAGGCAAGTCGTACTTCTCGCAGACCTCGCGAACCCGCACCGAGATTTCGTGCAGCCGACTGCTCGGCAGGTCGGGGTACAGGTGATGTTCGATCTGGTGGCACAGGTTGCCGCTCATGAACCGCAGGGCGGGGCCGCCTTCGAAGTTGGCACTGCCGAGCATCTGGCGCAGGTACCACTGGCCCCTGGTTTCGCCGATCATGTCCGTCTTGGTGAATTTCTCTGCACCATCAGGGAAATGCCCGCAGAAGATGACGGCGTTGGCCCACACATTACGGATCACGTTCGCCGTCGCGTTGGCGGTCATCGTGGACCGGTACGTCGCTCCGGGCGACAGCGCAGTCAGTGCCGGATACCCGACGTAATCCTTGAAAACCTGCCGACCGGCCTTCGCCAAGAACTCGTTGACCCGTTGCCGGCCCTCCTCCTGGTCCATCCGGTGCTTCATGATCTTGCCGAGCTCGACGTGCTGTAAGCCGACGCCCCATTCAAAGAGCAGCGAGAGCAAGGTGTTCCACACCAGATTCAAGATGTTGTAGCGCTTCCAGCGCTGGTCGCGGGTGACGCGAAGCATGCCGTAGCCGACGTCATCGTCCATCCCGAGGATGTTGGTGTACTTGTGGTGCACAAAATTGTGCGTGTACCGCCAGTGCTTGGACGAACCACTCATGTCCCACTCCCACGTCGAGGAGTGAATCTCGGGGTCGTTCATCCAGTCCCACTGGCCGTGCATGACGTTGTGGCCGATCTCCATGTTCTCGATGATCTTCGCCACGCCTAGCGCCGCGGTGCCGGCCCACCAGGCCGAGCGCCGCGAACTGGCGGCCAGCAGCACGCGAGCGGCCACCTCGAGCGCCCGCTGCGAAGCGATGGTGCGGCGGATGTAACGCGCGTCCCGTTCGCCGAGCGAATCTTCGATGTCCTGGCGGATTGCGTCCAACTCGACACCGAGGCTTTCGATGTCGGCGTCCGTCAGATGCGTGAATTCTTCGACGTCTGTGATCGCCATGGTCTTAACCTCCCCTGCGGTCGTGCGTCTATGACCTACGCTATCGTAACCTACGTTCCCGTAGGTTACTTATGCGATGTTACCAGCGAGTAGCTTCTAGATGTCGAGAATGCAATCACCCGATGCAGAAGAAATGCAGGTCTGCACCCGCGTTCCGGGCTCGTGTTCCTGACCCGTTCGCAGGTCCCGGACGTGCCCTTCCATCAGGCTGACCACGCACGACTGGCAGATGCCCATCCGGCAGCCGAAGGGCATCTGCACCCCGGCGCCCTCGCCCGCGTCCATCAACGACGTGGCGGCATCGGTGGCCACGCTGCGCCCGGTGCGCGCGAATGTAACCGTTCCGCCCTCTCCGGCAGGCGCGGCCCTGGCCACCGCGAACCGCTCCAAGTGCAGGCGGTCGCCGATGCCCGCCGACGACCAGACCTTTTCGGCCTGGTTCAGCAGGCCCTCGGGCCCACAGGCCCAGGTCTGACGTTGGCGCCAATCCGGCACCTCTTCGGCGAGCCGGGTGAGGTCGAGCCGACCCTGCGCGCGGGTTTCCCGCACCTGCAACCGATAACCCGGGTGTTCGGCCGCCAGCGCCGTCAGCTCCGCGGCGAACATCACGTCGGATTCGGTGGGAGCCGAATGCAGGTGCGTGATGTCAGCAATTTGATTGCGGCGCACCAATGTCCGCAGCATCGACATCACCGGCGTTATCCCGGACCCGGCCGTGAGGAACAGGATTGACGGGGGCGCCGGATCGGGGAGCACGAAATTCCCCTGTGGCGCGGCCAACCGCACGATGGTCCCCGGCTCGACACCGTCGACCAGGTGCGCGGACAGAAAGCCTTCGGGCATCGCCTTCACGGTGATGGTCACCGTGCGCGGTGAGCCGCCGCCCCCAGACGCCACCGTGGCTGGACTCGACGTCAGCGAATACGACCGCCAGCGCCAGCGTCCGTCCACCAGCAGTCCGATCCCGATGTACTGACCGGGCTGGTAGTCGAAGCTGAACCCCCAACCGGGCTTGATGACCAGGGTTGCGGAATCTTCCGTCTCCCGGCGGACCTGCAGGATGCGGCCGCGCAATTCCCGCGCGGACCACAGCGGATTGGCCAGATGCAGATAGTCGTCGGGCAGCAGGGGCGTCGTGATGCGCGCAGCGATCTTGCGCAGCGCATGCCAGCCGGGATGCCTCTCGGCCCCGGCGATCGTAGGACGCTTGGTGTCGACGACGTTTCCAGTAATCGATGCGTATTTCTTCCCCATAGGAAGCTCCTGCTCACGATTCGACGTTCAGCTTCCGCTTTACGTTGGATCCGGCCTTCCCTGCGAAAAGCTACGGTACCGTAACCTACGATACCGTACCCAGCCTCGCAGGTGTGTTGATCGCGGACTACGGCGGATTGCCGGGCTCGAGCAGATCCAGCAGGAACGGCAGCTCCTGGTTTGCGTACCAGGCAAGGTCATGGTCTTGGGCGTCGCCGACAATCAGGTCAGCATCCTCGTCGCCCAGGTCGGCAACGTCGATGACCTCAATCGCCTTGCTCACGGCCGGCTCGGCGTCGGCGTTGTCGACGTATGCGGCGACCACCTGTTCGATCGTTACCGGAACGCCGAGCCTCACGACGGCGTCGTCGAGATCGGGACGGAACTTGACGTCATCGACCTCGACGGTCAGTACGGCGCGTCGCAGCGGCAACGCCTGGTCGGCTCCTTCAGCTTTCGCGGCCGCCAGCAGGCGTAGCGAGGCCAGTGCCGCCTCACGCAGCGCGACATCGGCAAGCTCATCGTCGTCGCCCTCGGCGTAGGCCTCACGCAACGCCGGCGTCACTGCGAACGCGGTGCCGTTGAGCGGCCACAACGAGCCATCGGCGACGAGCTGCTGCAACATCGCGAGGGTGGCTGGGACGTAGACGTGCGTCACTCAGCTATTTGGCAATGAACTTAGCCGCATGATCGTCGACATACGTCGAGAGCTCTCGCGGCGGCCGCTGGTAGTTCCCGGTCACCACAGGACGATCTGGCAGCTTGACCTTCGGCTTCTCAACCTCGTGGTAATCGATCGTGGATAGTAGGTGGGCCATCATGTTCAGCCGCGCGTTCTTCTTGATATCCGATTCAACGACATACCACGGGCTGCTCGAGGTGTCGGTGTGCACCATTACCTCGTCTTTGGCGCGCGAATAGTCCTCCCAGCGATACACCGATTCCAGATCCATCGGACTCAGCTTCCATTGCCGGACGGGGTCGTTCAGACGTGACTTGAACCGCTTGAGCTGCTCGGTGTCGGATACCGAAAACCAGTATTTGCGTAGCAGAATGCCATCGTCGATCAGCATCTGCTCGAAGATCGGCGTCTGCCGTAAAAACAACGCATATTCTTGCGGCGTACAGAATCCCATGACCTTCTCGACTCCGGCGCGGTTGTACCACGACCGATCGAAGAGCACGATCTCCCCTTTAGCGGGCAGATGCGCAATATAGCGTTGGTAATACCATTGGCCGCGTTCCCGATCGGTCGGGGCCGGCAGCGCAGCGATCTGGGCGATCCGAGGGCTCAGGTATTCGGTGATCCGTTTGATCGCACCGCCCTTGCCCGCGGCATCGCGGCCTTCGAAGATCACCACCACCCGGGCGCCGGTATGCCGTGCCCACTCCTGCAACTTCACGAATTCCGTTTGCAGCCTGAATAACTCGGCTTCATAGACATCATCGGGGACCTTGCGTTCGGCCGACGCGCTCGATTTCTTCGTCTTAGCCTTCGCCGAGTCGCCATTATTAGTCGCAGTGCTCATGACAACGGATGGTATATGCATCCGGCGGTTTTGACCTGTTGAAACCTATCGGGAAGCTTCCAGCAGCTCGTCAAGTGACTCGCCCAACAGTCCCGGCAGCAGGTCGACGTCGCTCATCGCATCGCGGTCGGCGTTGATTCCGTAATAGAGCATGCCGTTGTAGGACGTCACACTGATCGCCAGCGCCTGGTTGTGCAACAGCGGCGGGACGGCATAGGTCTCCAGCAATTTGGTACCGGCGATGTACATCTGCGACTGAGCCCCGGGAGCATTGGTGATCAGCAGGTTGAACGCCCGCTTGGAAAAGCGCGGAAAGCTGGTGGCCACGCGGATACCCATGGCGTGCAGGGTCGGTGGCGCGAAACCTGACAGGGTCACGATGGTCCTGGCGTCGACCAGGCTGGCGGCCGTCGGGTTCGTTTCGGTGGCGTGCGCGATCTGCGACAGCCGCACCACGGCGTTGGCCTCCCCTACCGGCAGGTCGACCAGGAACGGCATCACCTGGCTGATCGCCTGACCAGGACCGGTTGAGCCGAGTGGATCGTCGGCATAGACCGGCAGCGGTGCCATCGCGCGAACCGAAGCCGTGGGTGCCACCGGTTCGCCACGTGACATCAGCCAATTGCCGAGTGCGCCGGCCACCACCGCCAGCACCACATCGTTGACGTCGCAGTCGTAGCGCGCCCGCACAGTCCGGTAGTCCTCCAGCCGGCCACTGGCAACCGTGAACCGCCGGTTGCGCGAAACGGTGGCGTTGAGCGGGCTACTGGGCGCAGTCCCACGCGCTACCGTGCGTGCGACACCGACGACGCGGCGGCCGGCGTCCAGCAGTTCGCCGTAGTTGGTCGCCAACCCGGCCATGGCGGAGCCGAGGGCCTGCAACTGCGCGCCCGGTCCTCCCGCCCAATCGGCGAGCGCCCCCACCAGTAGCCGGGTGGATCCAGGTTCGCCTTCCGGTATCCAGATGTCTTCGGGGAATCGCGGCGGATGCCGCGTGCGATCGGCGATGACGTGGCCGATCTCCAGCGCCGTCATACCGTTGATCAGCGCTTGGTGCGACTTGATGTAGAGGGCGACTCGGTTTTTGGAGAGGCCTTCGATGAGGGACATCTCCCACAATGGCCGGGACTTGTCCAGCGGCCGAGCGGCCAGTCGCGCGACCAGCTCGTGCAGTTGCTCATCACTCCCTGGCGATGGGAGCGCCAACCGTCTGACGTGATAGGTGATGTCGAAGTCGCTATCGTCAATCCAGACGGGTCTGGCCCCGCCGATCCACACTTCGCGGACCTTTTGCCGGTAGCGCGGCACCTGCGCCAGCCGTTGCTCGACGGTGGCCAGCAGTGTCTCATAGCTCAATCCCGCGCGCGGACGGCGCAGGATCGACAGCGAACCGACGTACATCGGGGTGGCGGTGTTCTCCAACCGAAAGAAGGACGCGTCCGCTGTGGACAACCGGGTCACCATTACGGCCCTGTCCTCCTTATCAATTGGTCGCCTCCGACGGTCTTTTCGCCCACGGTAATCGCCCGGCGCAAGCCCGTCACGGTGTGGGTACGCGCGAGCGCCAATTGTGCGATGATGGCCGACAACTGAAATCGCCCCGCAAAAACATGGTCTGCCACTCTCCAGCAGGCTTCACCTTTTTCGTACGCATTCGTTGCGAGTGAGCCGGAGAGTTCCCTGTTGATCGATAGTCCTGTTGCGAATCAATCGCCCCCCGACGGCTTTGCCGTCGTTCCCGTCGTCGAGTACGAACCACCGACGCAAAGCGCCGCTCAACGCCGCCCGGCAGGCCCCCCCACGGCGTTGCCGCGCCGCGCCCCGCGCGGGCCGCACCGGCCTTACCGCAGGCAATCGGAGGCCCCGCCCGCCGTAGCGGCGCCGGTCACGTCCGCACCTATGCGCCAGGCGGCGATGTTCGCCGACGCCGCACTGCGCCGAGTGCTGGAAGTCATCGACCGCCGCCGTTCCGTGGCCCAGCTGCGGCCCTTGCTGGCGCCCAGTCTGGTCGAGTCGGTGCCGTCGCTGGGCCGCTCGGCGGCCGGCCATGAGGGCGCCGCGGTGCTGCGCCGGGTGGGGCTGCAACCGGTGGCGCACTGCGGCACGGAAACCGCTGCCGAGGTTTTCGGGTCCTACACTCGCGGTCGCCGGGTCCACGCCATCGCCTGCCGGGTGGAACAGGTGCCCGCCGGCGACGGGACTCGGTGGCTGGTGGTCGCCCTGCACATTGGTTGATCGAGTTCGACGGCGGCCGATGACGGCCGACGACGGCCGCAGCACATCGCAGCAGCGGCGTTAGAGTTGCCGGATGGACGGAAACACGGTCAGCGTCGACCGGGTCATCAAGGCGCCCCCGGGCAAGATCTTCGCACTGCTGGCCGACGCGGGTAAACATGCCAGCTTCGACGGTTCGGATTCGGTGAATCACGCGACGCAGAACTCGGTTCCGCTGTCTATGGGTTCGGAATTCGGAATGGCGATGCGGGGCCGCAAGGAGACGCTGTTCATTCCGTACCGCACGACGAACACGGTCATCGAGTACGAATCGGACCAACGCATCGCGTGGCAGACCTACGGACTGGGCGGTCTGGTCGGTGGCCGGATCTGGCGTTATGAATTGAGCCCGGTCGACGGCGGCACGCGGGTGCGCGAAACCTGGGATGTGTCCGAGGACAAGCAGAAATGGATGATCACCAGCGGCTCGATACCCAAGCAGACCGCCGATGGCATGCGCGCCACGCTGGATCGGATCGCAAAGCTCCTCGAGGGTTGACCCGGGGCGGGCGTTAGGTCCTTTTCGCTGATTTCGGCGGCTTGGCGCCGCGGCCTTGTTGGCGCGCGGCCGCTCGCCGCTCGCGCCGGCTGCCGCCGCCCTGCACACCGGCCGGCGTCTTCTGGCCGGCACCACCATTTCGCTGCACCTGCGCCGAGCCGTCTTCCGACGGGCCGGAATAGGTCAGGGCCGGGGCTTCATCGTCAATACCCTTGGCACGCAATACGCTCGGGATCTCTTCGCGAACCGCGGCCGGCGCGGCGGAATCTGATTGCCCGGCGGCGGCTGTCGCGAATTCCTGCAGCCCTTCCGGCGCTGCCACCGGCGCTACCTGCGGCGCGGGCACCGCCTCGACCGCAACATTGAATAAGAAGCCGACCGACTCCTCCTTCATACCGTCGAGCATGGCCATGAACATGTCGTAGCCCTCGCGCTGGTACTCCACCAACGGATCGCGCTGCGCCATCGCCCGCAGCCCGATGCCCTCCTTGAGGTAGTCCATTTCGTAGAGGTGTTCGCGCCATTTGCGGTCGATGACGCTAAGCAACACATTGCGCTCCAACTGCCGCATCGCGCCCTCGCCGGCCATTTCCTCCAGCTCGGCTTCCCTTGCGGCATAAGCACGTTCGCCATCTTTGAGCAGCGCGTCAAGCAATTCTTCCCGGGTCAGATCGTCGCGTTCGGAGTGGTCGTCGCGACGGGTCAGCGTCTCGTGCTCGATCCCGACCGGGTACAGCGTCTTGAGCGCCGTCCACAACGCGTCCAGATCCCAATCCTCGGCATAGCCTTCGCTGGTCGCGCCGTTCACATAGGCGGTAATGACATCGACCAGCATGTCTGTGGCCTGCTGCTGCAGATTCTCGCCGTCGAGAATGCGGCGGCGCTCGGCGTAGACCACCTTGCGCTGCTGGTTCATCACCTCGTCGTACTTGAGGACGTTCTTGCGGACCTCGAAGTTCTGCTGCTCGACCTGGGTCTGTGCGCTCTTGATCGCACGGGTGACCATCTTGGCTTCGATCGGCACATCGTCGGGCAGGTTCAGCCGGGTCAGCAACGTTTCGAGCGCGGCACCGTTGAATCGGCGCATGAGCTCGTCGCCCAGCGAAAGGTAAAAGCGCGACTCACCGGGGTCTCCCTGCCGCCCGGACCGGCCGCGCAGCTGGTTGTCGATGCGCCGCGATTCGTGCCGCTCGGTGCCCAGCACATACAGACCGCCCGCCTCGATCACTTCGGCGGCCTCCTTGACGGCTTCCTCCTTGACGACGGGCAGTTCCTGGTGCCAGGCCTCCTCGTACTCGTCCGGGGTCTCCACCGGGTCCAGTCCCCGGGCACGCAGCCGGAGGTCGGTCAGAAAGTCGACGTTGCCGCCCAGCACGATGTCGGTGCCGCGGCCGGCCATGTTCGTGGCCACGGTGATGCCGCCCCGACGGCCTGCCTCGGCGATGATGCCCGCCTCTTGCTCGTGGTACTTGGCGTTGAGCACATTGTGCGGGATGCGCCGTTTGGTGAACTGGCGCGATAAGTACTCCGAGCGCTCCACGCTGGTGGTACCGATCAGCACCGGCTGACCCTTCTCGTAGCGCTCGGAGACGTCGTCGACCACCGCGATGTATTTGGCTTCCTCGGTCTTATAGATCAGATCCGTCTGATCTTCGCGGATCATCGCCTTGTTGGTCGGGATCGGGACCACGCCGAGCTTGTAGATCTCGTGCAGCTCGGCCGCCTCGGTCTGGGCGGTGCCGGTCATGCCGGCGAGCTTGTCGTAGAGCCGGAAGAAGTTCTGCAGCGTGATGGTGGCCAGGGTCTGGTTCTCGGCCTTGATCTCGACGTGCTCTTTGGCCTCGATGGCCTGGTGCATTCCTTCGTTATAGCGGCGGCCGAGCAAAACGCGACCGGTGAACTCGTCGACGATGAGCACCTCACCGTCACGGACGATGTAGTCCTTGTCGCGGCTGAACAGCTCCTTGGCCTTCATCGCGTTGTTGAGGTAACTGACCAGCGGGGAGTTGGCAGCCGCGTAAAGGTTGTCGATACCGAGCTGGTCCTCGACGAACTCCACGCCCTTTTCGTGCACGCCGACGGTGCGTTTGCGCAGGTCGACCTCGTAATGGACGTCCTTTTCCATCAGCGGGGCCAACCGAGCGAACTCCGTGTACCAGTGGGAGGCGCCGTCGGCGGGCCCGGAGATGATCAACGGGGTCCGGGCCTCGTCGATCAGGATGGAGTCGACCTCGTCGACGATGGCGAAGCTGTGCCCGCGCTGTACCAGATCGTCGAGCGAGTGCGCCATGTTGTCGCGCAGGTAGTCGAAGCCGAACTCGTTGTTGGTGCCGTAGGTGATATCGGCGTTGTAGGCGACGCGGCGTTCGTCCGGTGTCATGGCGGCCAGGATCACCCCGACCTGCAGCCCGAGGAACCGGTGCACGCGGCCCATCCATTCGCTGTCACGTTTGGCCAGGTAATCGTTGACCGTGACGATGTGCACGCCCTTACCCGCCAGGGCGTTCAGATAGGCGGGCAAAACGCAGGTCAGCGTCTTGCCCTCACCGGTCTTCATCTCGGCGACATTGCCCAGGTGCAGCGCAGCGGCCCCCATCACCTGGACGTCGAACGGGCGCTGATCGAGCACCCGCCAGGCGGCCTCGCGCGCCACCGCGAACGCCTCCGGCAGCAAATCGTCCAGGGTCTCCGGGTTTTCCTTGTCGGCTAGCCGCCGTCTGAACTCGTCGGTCTTCGCCTTGAGCTCGGCGTCGCTGAGTTTCTCGATCTCGTCAGACAACGTGTTGACATAGTCGGCCACCCGCTTGAGGCGCTTGACCATGCGACCTTCACCAAGGCGCAACAACTTCGACAGCACAGCTATGTCCCCTGTAGGTAGGAGTCTTCTTCTATCAGGCGACTCCCATCGTAGGTGACGACCGTGCGAAGGCCGCCGATCCTCAAGCCAGGCGAATCAGGCCAGCCGAAATCAGGCCAACCGAATCAATCCGTAGTCGTAGGCGTGGCGACGGTAGACGACGGACGGCAATTCGGTCTGCTTGTCATAGAACAAAAAGAAGTCGTGCCCGACCAGCTCCATCTCGTAGAGCGCGTCATCAACCGTCATCGGCGTGGCCTGGTGGTCTTTGGTGCGCACCACCCTGCCCGGCTCGTGATCCAGGCCCTGGTCGTCGTGTTGATGCGGCTCCGCCGGATCGGTGTTGAAGGCCTTGTCCGGCAGCTGCCCCACCGCCGTGGCCTCGGCCAATGAGACCGGGGTCTTGTCGCCGTAGTGCACCTTGCGTCGGTCCTTGCCGCGGCGCAGCCGGCTCTCGAGTTTGACGACCGCGGATTCCAGAGCGGCATAGAAGCTGTCGGCGCAGGCCTCACCGCGCACTACCGGCCCGCGACCGCGAGCAGTGATCTCCACGCGCTGACAGGACTTACGCTGGCGACGGTTGCGCTCATGGTTGAGTTCGACATCGAACAGGTAGATGGTCCGATCGAACCGTTCAGAGCGGACGAGTTTCTGTGAGACATAGGCGCGGAAGTGCTCGGGGATCTCGACGTTGCGGCCTTTGAAAACGACCTCGGCCCTCGGTGTCTGGTCGACCGGTTCGTCGGTTCCAACCGGTGCTTCGTCCAAAATCTGACCGGAATCCACGGTAAGTCTTGACATGCGTCCCAACTCGTTTCTTTATTTCACGTCACACGCGACCTGCGTATGCGGTGTTCTGAGAAGACGCGCCGACGAGGTGAGAGCGGTTTTGTGAAGATCACCGCCGCAGGCTGCCCGCCGGTGCAAGGTGTCGAATGCTCACCCCCTCCGCATGTGGCGCCTCGACGTGGGATCGCGACCCGCGAGTCAAGACCAGTGAAGTCTCAGGTGTCCCTGAAGGTTGTCCTCGACGTTAGACCGTGTTCGCCTTGACGTGCCACCAATTTGGCTCAGCTGTTGCAATTTCTTCACAAGTTCTTGGCGACCTCATTGCGATTCACCGTGTCACGCAGCCGCGATCGCGAGCACCGCGGCGACCCTGACCCCGGCGGCTTGCAGGACCCGCACCGACTCGCGCGCCGTCGCACCGGTGGTGACGACGTCGTCGACCAGCACAACTTCGGTGTGCGGCCGCGCACCCCGCAGCAGCACCCGGCCGGCGATGTTGCGCTCGCGGGCCGCGGTGCCCAGCCCGACCGAGTCGCGGGCCATGGCCTTCATCCGCAACGCCTGCACGACCGTGACATAAGGACGTTCCGGCGCGCCATTCGCCACAATGGCCGCCGCCGACCGGGCCATCCGGGTGACCGGGTCACCACCGCGCCGCCGCGCCGCCGAACGTCGGGTCGGCGCGGGCACGATCGTCAGCGGAGTCTCCACCATGCCCCAGACCACGAGCCGGTGCACACCGATGGCCAGTGTGCCCGCCAGCGGTGCGACGAGGTCGCCGCGGCCGCGCTCCTTCATCGCGAGGATCGCCTGGCGACGGGCTCCCGCGTAGCGGCCGAGCGCGAACACCGGAACCTGCGGATCCACCCGCGGGTTCACCACGTGCGGCTTGTCGGCAGGCACGGACAACTCCACTGCGCACGCGCCGCACCAGCGGGTCGACGGCGCCCCGCAGCCGCCGCATTCCAACGGCAGGATGAGATCGAGCACGTCACCAGTGTGGCGACGGGCGGTGACACCAGGATGCTCGAATGCCTCCGGCCTTAGCCCGGCAACACCGGCACCGCGCCGGCCACCATCAATCCGGATACCTCCGACCAGCCCTGTTGGCTGTCGGCAGCAGACGCCGAATACTGCAGCAGTCCTTGTGGAGTCGCCACATACACCGTCGACGGATTCGCCGCGATCGCCGTCAGCGGAATCTGCAAGCCGCGGGCCGGCGCGTCGGAGTTCACGCCGTCGAGGTTCACGTACGACACCGGATGAGCGGCATCGGTGCGCGTCACGGCGATGTCGTCACCAGTTCGCCAGGACAGCGACACCACCGAGGTGCCCAGCCCGAAACCCAGCCGCCGCGGGTAGGTCAGCGCATATTGGCCCGCCTGGGTTTGTTCGACACCGGCCAGGATCACCTGGCCGGCGATGACCATGGCGGCACGTGTGCCGTCCCGGGACAGCTGCAAGTCCGTGATCGGCCCCGGGAAGCGGCTGGCCACCGAGGCGGAGTCCACCGGGATACGTGCGGGTTGCCCGGACGCGGGTTCCTGGATCGCGCGGAGCACGTTGTTCGCGTCGACCACCACCCAGACCGCGTCGTCCAGCGACCAACTGGGCCGAGACAGGCTGTGCCCGTCGGCCGACTGGACTGCCTCGCCGCCAAGATCACCGATCCACAATGACTCCGCCATGTCCGGGGCACCGCGCCGCAGTGTGACCACAGACGCGACCTGCCGCCCGCTGCGTGACAGGGCGGCGCCGGTCTGGTCCCCCATCCGCCCGAAAGCACCTGGCACGTTGGCGGCGTGCTGCCCGTCCAGCGACGTCAGCGAGCCGTTCACCAGGGCATGTAATCCCGCACCGGCGCCGTCGGCCACGCCCGGGTCGGTGGCCGCGACGTCGGAGGTGGTCCACCCGTCGGCGAACCTGTCGTCCAACGGCGCACCATCGGCGTTGATCACATACGGGCCCCTGATGTCCGCTCTGGCCAGGGTCCAGATGATTTGCGCGGCAAGCAATTGCCTGCTGTGTGGATCGGTGGTGGACAGTTTCTCCAGATCGATGCGGGCACCGCCGTAGCCGCGCCCGATCCCGTTCTTGCCGCCGTCGGCCCGGGTCACCGGCCCGCGCAGTCGAAGCGGCGGAGCGAGCAGATTGCGGACCGTGTGCGCCATCTCGGGGCGCGGTCCGGCCAGCATTTTGGAGATGAGTTCGGTGGGCAACTGATCATGGTCGGAAACCGCGACGTAGCGCGGGTCGGGAACCACCGTTTTTCCGGTCGGGTCGGCGAAATACAACGTGTTGCGTTTGTAAGTCGCCTGAAATTGTTGCCAGTCCAGGAAGACGCCGTTGGGCAGGCGATCGATTCGCCAGCCACCCGACGTCTTGACCAACTCGATCGAACCCGGGTCCGGCAGCTCGCCCTCCGCGGTCTCGAACACCCCGACATCGGACAGCGAACCCAGGATATCTGCCCGCATCGTCGCCGAAACACGTTCGGCGGCGCGGGTTTCCACGAAAACCACGTGGTCGATCAATAGCGCGCTGCCGGCATCGTCCCACGAGTTCGAGGCCGACTGGGTGAGGAATTGCCGCGCCGCCAGATGCCGGTTGGCCGGGTCGGCGGTGGCCTTCAGGAATTCGCGCAACAGCACGTCGGGATCCATGCCCGGGGTGGGTTTGGGCAGATTCGTTGGTGCCGGGTGCTCGACCGTGCCAATCGCCTGCGGGGCCGACGAACTGGGCACCCCCGCGCAGCCGGCGAGCAACGTAGCCAGCAACATCAGCCGTGCTATCGCCAGGAGTCGCCGCACCCCTACACGCTCCATTCGGCGTGCTCGCGTTGTTGCGGACGCTCGTTGGGGTCGGGTTCAATCGGTTCCGGGCTCGGTTGTGTCGGCTGCGGAACGGGTTTCATGGGCAACGGGCTGGTGGTGACCTTGTGGCCACGAATCAGCGGAAGGGTCAGCCGGAAGCACGCGCCCTCACCGGGCTCGCCCCATGCTTCGAGCCGGCCCTGGTGCAGCCGCGCGTCCTCGACGCTGATCGCCAGACCCAGACCGGTGCCCCCGGAGCGTCGCACCCGAGACGGGTCCGAACGCCAGAACCGGCTGAATACCAGCTTTTCCTCGCCAGGCCGCAGCCCCACTCCGAAGTCCCGCACGGTGACCGCGACAGTATCTTCGTCGGCGCCCATCCGAATTCGCACCGGTTTGTGCTCAGCGTGGTCGATGGCGTTGGCGATCAGATTGCGCAGGATGCGCTCGACCCGCCGCGGATCGACCTCCGCAATGACGCCTTCGGGCGGCATGTCCACGAGCAGTTCGATACCGGCATCTTCGGCGAGGTGGCCGACGTTGCCCAGCGCTTTCTGCACCGTGGTGCGCAAATCGACGGCCTCAACCGACAACTCGGCCACCCCGGCATCGTGCCTGGAGATCTCCAGCAGGTCGTTGAGCAGCGTCTCGAACCGGTCCAGCTCGTTGACCATCAGCTCGCTAGACCGTCGCAACGTGGGATCGAGGTCGTCACTGTGGTCGTAGATCAAGTCGGCGGCCATTCGCACGGTGGTCAACGGCGTGCGTAGTTCGTGGCTGACATCGGAGGTGAAGCGGCGCTGCAGGTTACCGAACTCTTCGAGCTGGGTGATCTGCCGCGACAGGCTCTCGGCCATGTCGTTGAACGAAACGGCCAGCCGGGCCATGTCGTCCTCGCCGCGAACCGGCATTCGTTCGGACAGATGCCCCTCGGCGAATCGTTCGGCGATGCGCGACGCCGACCGCACCGGCACCACCACCTGACGCGAGACCAGCAGTGCGATACCCGTGAGAAGTACCAGCAGCACCGCGCCGCCGGTGACCATCGTCCCGCGCACCAATGTCACCGTGGCCTGCTCGTTCCGCAGGGGAAAGATCAGATACAACTCCAGGTTCGCCACCTGTGACGACGCCGGCGTGCCGATGATCAGGGCCGGACCGGAGAAGCCTTCGGTGTGCACCGTCGCGTACTGATAGCCCGCCTGTCCGGCCTTGATGAAGCCACGCAACGAGTTCGGCACCTGATCGACGGGCCCCACCGCGGTCGCGGCGCGCGGACCGTCACCGGGCACCATCAACACGGCATCGAATGCGCCGGCCAGCCCGGCACCCGAAGCCGAGTCGGCCTTCGACGTCAGCGTATTACGGGCCAGCTGAAGGCTGCTGTCGAGGGACCGCGTCTCCTCGCCGTTGACGATCCCACCCACGGTTGTGCGCGCACGCTCAATCTGCTCGGTGGCCGCTTTGACCTTGACGTCGAGCACGCGGTTGGTGAGCTGGCTGGTCAGCACGAAGCCAAGCGCCAAGATCACCGTCAACGACAGACCGAGAGTAAGCGCAACGACTCGCAGCTGAAGCGATCGACGCCAGGCAACGCCGACGGCCCGGCTCAGCGCACCCATGCCGCGCGTCATGGGGCCAGACCGCCCCCAGCGACTTCGACTGCGTCGCCGCGAGCCAAAAATCACCAGCGCCGCTCCTCCGTATCAGAATCGTCGCCGGCGGGATCGATCACGGGGGTCCGGCCTTGTACCCAACTCCTCGAACGGTCAACACAACAGTCGGGTTCTCCGGGTCTTTCTCAACTTTGGCCCGCAGCCGCTGGACATGCACATTCACCAGGCGCGTGTCCGCGGGGTGACGATATCCCCACACCTGTTCGAGCAGCACATCACGAGTAAACACCTGCCGTGGTTTGCGTGCCAGCGCTACCAGGAGGTCGAACTCCAGCGGCGTCAGAGAGATCTGCTCGTCGTTGCGGGTGACCTTGTGTGCCGGTACATCGATTTCGACATCGGCGATGGAGAGCATCTCGGCGGGCTCGTCGTCGTTTCGGCGCAGCCGCGCCCGCACCCGGGCGACAAGCTCCTTGGGCTTGAAGGGCTTCATGATGTAGTCGTCGGCCCCCGACTCCAGTCCCAGCACCACGTCCACGGTGTCGGTCTTGGCGGTGAGCATGACGATCGGAACGCCCGAATCGGAGCGCAACACCCGGCACACGTCGATGCCGTTCATGCCGGGCAACATCAAGTCCAGCAGCACCAAATCGGGGCGCAACTCACGCACCGCGGTAAGGGCCTGAGTGCCGTCGCCGATGACCGCGGTGTCGAAGCCCTCCCCACGCAGCACGATCGTGAGCATCTCAGCCAGCGAAGCGTCGTCGTCAACGACCAGAATCCTTTGCCTCATGGTGTCCATGGTGGCACCAGATCGGGATAAAACTCCGGCACCACACGGGCGTTTCTTACCTGATAGGCGCAAATACCCGAAAAATCGGGTAAAAACCTGCTATCCGGCGGTCAAAGTCGCCGCCAACCGGTGTGGATCGACGTCTGCGTCAGCGACCAACCAGGGTCCGCCCCAGCCCGCGCCGGCCAGTTCGACATACACCGCACGGGTGCGCCGCTGCAGCCCGTCGTCGCGTTCGTAGCTGTCGCGGGCCCTGCCCGGCTCCGACTCGGCCCGGCTGCGGGCCCGATCTCCCGCGAGCTCGGCGGACACCGCGAGCAGCACCTGCCAGTCCGGCCGAGGCAACCCCAGCCGCTGATATTCGAGGCGGTCCACCCAGGCCACCGCCCGCCCTGCCGAGTCCTCATGCAGCCGCGCGGCGCTGTAGGCCGCATTGGATGCGACGTAGCGATCCAGAATCACCACGTCGTAGTCACGACATAACCCTTCAATCTCCCCGAGCGCCGCGGCGCGATCGAGAGCGAAAAGCATCGCCATCGCATACACCGACGACGCGAGATCACCATGCTCGCCGTGCAGGGCCTCCGCCGCGACGTCGGCGATCACCGACTTCCCGTAGCGCGGGAACGCCAGGATGGCCACCGATTTCCCGGCCGCTCCAAAAGCGCTGCGCAGACCCTCTGACAGGGTTCGCTTCCCGGCCCCGTCAACCCCTTCGATCGCGATCAGCACGGCGCGAGCCTAACCTCGGCGACCGATAGAGGGCTCAGTAGCGGTAGTGGTCCGGCTTGTACGGGCCCTCGACGTCGATGCCGAGGTATTCGGCCTGCTCCTTGGTCAGCTTGGTCAGCGTGCCGCCCAGCGCCTCGACGTGGATGCGCGCCACCTTCTCGTCCAGGTGCTTGGGCAGCCGGTATACCTCGTTGTCGTACTCGTCGTTCTTGGTCCACAGCTCGATCTGGGCGATTGTCTGGTTGGCGAAGCTGTTGCTCATCACGAACGACGGGTGCCCGGTGGCGTTGCCGAGGTTCAGCAGCCGGCCTTCGGACAGCACGATGATCGACTTGCCGGTATCGCCGAAGGTCCACAGGTCGACCTGCGGCTTGATGTTCAGCTTCGTCGCCCCGGACCGTTCCAGCGCTGCCATGTCGATCTCGTTGTCGAAGTGGCCGATGTTGCCGAGGATGGCGTGATCCTTCATCGCCTTCATGTGGTCCAGCGAGATGATGTCCTTGTTTCCGGTGGACGTCACCACGATGTCGGCGTCGGCGATGGCCTCTTCGACCGTCACCACGTCGAAGCCCTCCATGAGCGCCTGCAGCGCGTTGATCGGGTCGATCTCGGTAACGACGACCCGTCCCCCCTGGCCCTTCACCGCCTCCGCGCAGCCCTTACCGACATCACCGTAGCCGCAGATCAGGACCTTCTTGCCGCCGATCAGCGCGTCGGTGCCGCGGTTGATGCCGTCGATCAGCGAGTGGCGGGTGCCGTACTTGTTGTCGAACTTGGACTTGGTCACCGAGTCATTGACGTTGATCGCGGGGAAGGCCAGGTCGCCGGCCGCGGCGAACTGGTAGAGCCGCAGCACGCCGGTGGTGGTCTCCTCGGTGACGCCCTTGACCGACTCGGAGATCTTGGTCCACTTGTCCTTGTCGGTCTCCAACCGGGTCCGCACCAGGTTCAGGAAGACCTTCCACTCCGCGGAGTCGTCTTCCTCGGTGGGCGGCACAACGCCGGCCTTCTCGTACTGCGCACCACGCAGCACCAGCATGGTGGCGTCCCCGCCGTCGTCGAGGATCATGTTGGCCGGTTCGCCGGGCCAGGTGAGCATCTGCTCGGCGGCCCACCAGTACTCCTCAAGCGACTCGCCCTTCCACGCGAACACCGGCACACCCTGGGGCTCCTCGGGGGTGCCGTGCGGGCCGACGACGACGGCCGCCGCCGCGTGGTCCTGGGTGGAGAAGATGTTGCACGACGCCCAGCGGACTTCGGCGCCCAGCGAGGTCAGAGTCTCGATCAGCACCGCGGTCTGCACGGTCATGTGCAGCGAGCCCGAGATTCGCGCCCCCTTGAGGGGTTGCACTTCGGCGTACTCGCGACGCAGCGACATCAGGCCGGGCATCTCGTACTCGGCCAGGTCGAGTTCCTTGCGGCCGAATTCCGCGAGCGACAGATCGGCGACCTTGTACTCCACGCCATTACGAACGTCGGTTTTCAGCGAATTTTCGGTCGTCGTCATAGGGTGTCTCATCCTTCTACCGGCTCAGGTGTGCTTACGGGTGTTAAAGGGTTTGTGGGCGCCGTCCTAGGCCCGTAGTTAGCCTAGTTACGCTCTTTCGCCACTGTAGTCGGTGCTATCCGAGGCCCTTCAGGGTCCTTTGAGCTCGCCGCATTAAGGCACGTTGACGACGCCGTGACGCTCCGCGAAGGGCGTCATCAACCGCGCCAGATCCCTCGCGACGTCATGGTCGGCCTCAGGTGGCATCGACACGTAGCTCAATGCCACCCGGACGATGGCACGCGCCAGCACCCCGGCGTCCTCGTCGCTGGTGGCCACCCAGGTCTGGGTGAATGCCATGGTCAGCCGCTCAGAGGCGCGGGTGATGACCGGTGCGCTGTCGGTGGTGATGATCTGCAGCAGATCGGGCTTGGCGACGCCGGTCAGCAGGGAGATCACCAGCGGGTCGGCCGCCATCTCAGCGAAGAACGACCGAAAGCCCTGCAGGAACGATTCGTAGATGTTGCCGACGTTGGCGTCCAGCGCGGCGTGCACGGCGTCGACCAGGCGATCAGCCAGGCGCAGAGCGTAACCCTGTGCCAGGCCCTGCCGCGAGCTGAATTCGTTGTAGATGGTTTGTCGGCTGATGCCTGCGGCACGCGCCACGTCCGACAGGGTGATCGCGGACCAATCGCGGGTTAGCAGTAGGTCGCGCATCGCATCCAATACCGAATCGCGCAACAGGACTCGCGATGCCTCGGCGTAAGTAATCCGCTTCACAGGCGCGAGAATATCCGTTGCAGCGCTTCGGGCGCTGCTCACGCGCGGGCCACCTCCACCATTGTGAAGTCCGACTTCGCCGCACCGCAGTCCGGGCAACTCCAGTCCTCGGGGATGTCGTCCCAGCGGGTTCCAGGCGCAATGCCGTCTTCCGGCCAGCCCAGCGCCTCGTCGTACTCGAAGCCGCATTGGACGCACAGAAACAATTTGTAGTCACTCATTTGCCTGCTCCCAATTCCGGTTGAATCTGCTTGAAATCCGGCTTCTCGCGCACCGCGCAGTCGGGACAGGTCCAGTCGTCGGGAACCTCCGCCCACCGCGTTCCCGCCGGAAAGCCTTCCCTGGCATCACCTTTTGCCTCGTCGTAGATGTAGTCGCAGACCGGGCACTGGTATGACCCCGTCACTTCTTGAGTCACGCCGGGGCCCCATAGCGCGCGAGCAGCTTCTCGCGAAGCCGCGGCTGCAGGTTGACCCTGGTGATGTCACCGTCGTAGTGCTCGAGCACCCGGTGATCCATCACTTTGCGCCACAGCGGCGGGAAATAGGTCAGCGAGATCATCGACGCATAGCCACTGGGCAGGCTGGGTGAGCCCGCCATGCTGCGCAGCGTCTGGTAACGCCGGGTTGGGTTGGCGTGATGATCGCTGTGTCGCTGCAGGTGGTACAGGAAAAGGTTGGTGACGATGTGATCGGAGTTCCAGCTGTGCACCGGTGCGCAACGCTCGTAGCGGCCGCTGGCGTTCTTCTGCCGCAGCAGCCCGTAGTGCTCGAGGTAGTTGACCGCTTCTAGGAGGGAGAAGCCAAAAACCGCCTGGATCACCACGAACGGGATCAGCGCCGGACCAAACACCGCGATCAGTGCACCCCACAGCAGCACTGATAGCGCCCAAGCGTTGAGCACGTCGTTGGAGAGGTAGGTCTTGGGATGCCAAGGGCTGACACCTTGTCGGCGGATTCGCTGCGCCTCGAGATGAACGGCCGAGCGCAGGCTGCCGAAAACGCTGCGCGGCAAGAATTCCCAGAACGTCTCGCCAAAGCGGGCCGACGCCGGGTCTTCCGGGGTGGACACACGAACGTGGTGACCGCGATTGTGCTCGATGTAGAAGTGGCCGTAGCAGGTCTGGGCCAGCGTGATCTTGGACAGCCAGCGCTCCAGCGAGTCCTTCTTGTGCCCCATCTCGTGTGCGGTGTTGATGCCGACACCGCCAAGGACACCGACCGACAGCGCCACACCCAGCTTGCCCGCCCAGCTCAGCGGGCCGTCATAACCCAGCCAGCTCAGGTTCGCGGCGGTGAACAGGTAGGCGCCCAGGATCACGCTGAGGTACTGGAACGGAATGTAGATGTAGGTGCAGTAGCGGTAGTACTTGTCGTTCTCCAGTTGCTCCATCACCTCGTCGGGCGGGTTCTGCCCGTCCGGCCCGAATCGCAGATCGAGGATGGGCAGCAGGACGTAGACCAGGATGGGTCCTATCCATAACGGTGCCTGCGACGCCGCGTGCCAGCCGAGTTGGTTCATGCCCCAGATGATGGGCAGCATCACAAACAACGCAGTCGGGGCGATGAGCCCCATCAGCCACAGCCGGCGCTTCTTATCCCGCCAGGCCGGCGCTTCGGGTGGTGCGCCTGCTTGGGCTGATGCCGCTTCGAATGTGGTCATATGCCAAACCTCCATGTGAGTCATACCACGACGAGATTGGACAATACACGGTTCTCCGTCTTGCGTCTAGACAAATCATACTTATTTGTAAACCCCGTTAAAGCGGCCGCATCTTCGGCAGCGCGACGGCCATGCACCGAGTGCCCGCGCCCATAAGCGATGTAGATCGCGGTTCCCACCACCAACCAGACGCCGAACCGGACCCAGGTCAATGCGGTGAGGTTCACCATCAGCCACATGCAGGCCAATATCGACGCGACCGGTAGCAAAGGCACCCACGGGGCCCGGAACCCGCGCTCGAGATCCGGCCGGGTCCGGCGCAAGACGATGACGCCGGCGGACACCAGGGCGAAAGCGAACAACGTTCCGACGTTGACCATCTCCTCGAGCTTGGTTATTGGGAACACCGACGCTGTCGCGGCCACGATCGACGCGACCAGCACGGTGATCCGGACCGGGGTTCCGCGCGAACCCGTCTTGGCCAACTGGCGCGGCAACAGCCCGTCGCGCGCCATCGCGAATAGGACTCGGCACTGCCCGAGCATCAGCACCATCACCACCGTGGTCAGCCCGGCCAACGCCCCGATGGAAATCACTTTGCTCGCCCAGTTCACCCCGTTCGCCGTGAATGCCGTGGCCAGGTTGGCCGGGGCGCTCCCGCGCACGGTCTTGAGCTGCGTGTAGGAAACCATGCCGGACAGCACAACGGAGACCGCGACGTAGAGAATCGTCACGATGCCCAGCGACGCCAAAATCCCTTTGGGAACGTCGCGTTGAGGGTTCTTGGTCTCCTCGGCCATGGTGGCAACGATGTCGAAACCGATGAACGCGAAGAACACGATCGATGCCCCCGCCAAAACGCCGTACCAGCCGTAGTGGCTGCTGTGCGCGCCGGTCAACAGCGACAAGACCGACTGGTCGATCCCCCGTTCGTCGCCGCCGGCTTCGGGCCTGGGAATAAAGGGCGAGTAGTTGGCCGCCTTGATGTAGAACGCGCCGACCACAACGACCAGGATCACCACGGAGACCTTGATGGCCGTGATCACCGCCGAGAACCTCGATGACAACTTGGTGCCCAGCGCGAGCAGCACCGCGACCGCCAAGACGATCGACAACGCCCCCCAATCGAACTGGAACGATCCGAAATTTACCGTGCCACCACTAAATTCGAATACCGTACCCAAATAGCTGGACCACCCTTTGGCCACCACGGCGGCACCAACCGCCAACTCCAGCAGCAGGTTCCAGCCGATGATCCAGGCAAGGAATTCACCGAAGGTGGCGTAGGAGAAAGTATAGGCGCTGCCCGCCACCGGCAGCGTCGAGGCGAACTCGGCGTAACACAGCGCGGCCAGCGCACAGGTGGCCGCCGCGATCACAAACGAGATCCAAACCGCCGGTCCGGTGACATCGCCGGTGGTCGACGCGGTAACCGTGAAGATTCCGGCGCCGATCACCACCGCGACCCCGAAAACCGCCAGGTCCCGCCAGGTGAGGTCCTTGCGCAGCCGGGTAGCCGGTTCGTCGGTGTCGGCGATCGATTTTTCGACCGACTTGATCCGCCATCGATCCGCCATCAATCCCCCGTTCGTCACCGCCCCCGAGCGCACTACAACCCAACGGTCGCCCTGAACAGCTGGGCGGGTTCTTGCGCGAGCAGCCGAATCGGGCCGTCGTCGGCCGCCACCCAGGCCGCCATGCCGCGCTTCAGCGTGAGTGACGTGGACTTGCCATGCACCGTCGCCGCTCCCTCGGTGCACACCAAGATCTGCGGGCCTTGAGCGACACCGCGACTCGGCGACGCATCGACCTCGTGACCGAGATAATCGCCTTCGAGCGCCAGCATTTCGACCGCGAACTCGGCGGTCGGCGTGCAGTAGACCAAGCCGAAACCCTCGCGGCGGGTCGGTGGCCGCAGCTGCGCCTCGGCGGTGGGGGCGAAGTCAAGCACCCGCAGCAACTCTGGCACGTCGACGTGTTTGGGGGTGAGCCCGCCACGTAACACGTTGTCGGAGTTGGCCATTACCTCCACCGCGAACCCGCGCAGATAGGAATGCAGATTGCCGGCGGGCACGAAGAGCGCCTCGCCCGCAGCCAGGCTGATGCGGTTGAGCAACAATGCCGCGAGTACGCCGGCATCGCCGGGATAGCGCTCCCCGAGCTCTAGCACGGTCTTGGCTTCAGCCTCGAATTCCGTTGCGCCAGAACTGACGTATTGGATGGCACCATCCAGTACCGCCGGAACCAACACGTCGATGTCGGGCTGGGGTGCGGTGATCCAGGTGGTGAACAGGGCACGCAGGCCGTCGGCGTCGGACTGATCGCCGAGCAGATCGATGAACGGGTCAAGGTCGGAGACCGCCAACGCACGCAGCAGGTCGCTGGTGCGGGACGCCTCCCGGAAGCCGGCCAGTGCCTCGAACCCCTGCAGGGCCACCAACAACTCGGGCTTGTGACTGGTATCCCGGTAGTTACGCAGCGGCGAAGACACCGGGATGCCCAGTCGTTCCTCACGCCGGTATCCCTCGACAGCTTGTTGGGCACTCGGATGGGCCTGCAGCGACAGCGGCTCGTCGGCCGCGAGCACCTTGACCAAGAACGGCAGCACGTCACCGAACCGGGCGCGGGAAGCGGGGCCGAGCTGTCCAGCCGGATCCGCCGCCAATGCGTCCGGCAACGAGATCTCCCCGTTTTCCGTTTCCAGCCAGGCCGGGCCGCCCGGGTGTGCGCCGAACCAGAGTTCGGCCTCGGGGTGAGCGGCGGGTACCGGACGTCCGGTAAATTCGGCGATCGCGGTGCGCGACCCCCATGCGTAGGTCCTCAAGGCTCCGCGTAGCAGATCCACTGTCTATCTATCCCCGAACCAACCGCAAATAAACCGCGGCCATCTCCAGCCGAACCGCCAATATCGCCAGTTGCTGCTCGACACGCCCGGGGCCGGCCGGGCTGCGCGAACCGCCAGAACCGACCGGATCGCCGGTCGGGTCGAGCACGTCTGGCACGTCCTCCGCGGCGACCAGGTAGACGTCGTCGAATCCACCGACCCGCGCGGCGACCGCCGTCCGCTCTTCGGCCAACGTGAGCGCCAGCACCCGCAGCCGCTCGGGCAGCGGTCCGTCGATCTCTTCGTCGTGAAAGAGCGCATCCATCGAGGAAGGACCGTCATCATCAGCCCCGGCGCTGATCGCCGACATCGCATCCGCCAGCCCGGACGCCGCGGCCACCTGGCGGGCGATCCGCAGCAGGGCCGAACTTCCGTGTCGCGCCAGCGCCAACGTCGCGGCACAGTCGCCGGTCAACGCCACCCGGCGACCCGAGATGCGTGCGGCCATCGTCTTGGCCGGGTTGGTGAAGACCTCGCGGCCGGCGCTGTTGCGCAGCGCCTCGGCATCGAGCTCATCGGCGAGCGACGCGAGCTCGGTGCTCGGTTTCAGGGCCAGTTTGGGGTCCACCGTTTGCATTGCCGCCAGTCCCGCTGCCAGATAGCGACACAGTGCGAACTCGTCGGGAACCCGCAGCCGCGGCGCCAGCACCGCCGCCCGGCCCGCCGTGCTGTCCCGCAGCGGACCCTCATACGGTGCCACGACCACGACTCGTGCACCCCGGCGCACGCCGGTTGCGGCGGCACCGACCAACGCGGGATCGCCCGGATCATCACCGGCGACGATCAAAACATCCAGTGGGCCGACCCATGGCGGCGCCTCGGCGGCGAGCACGATCGGCTCGGAAGCCGCGCCCCCCAACGCTGCTGCCAAGATGGCCCCGGCGGCCTCGGCCGTGCCGCGGCCGGACACCCAGATCACGCTGCGGGCGCGGTCCTCGACACGCAGCGAGTCCAGGGCTCCTTCGTCTTGTGCAGCGGCAATGACTCGGACCTGCGCGCCGGCCGACGACGCGGCCCGCAGCAGCCCCTCCCGGTCGGCGGCGAGCAGGCCCTCGGTGTCTTCCAGATCGATCGCCCGGGTGGTGTTCACGATCCCGCCATTTCGCGCGCTGTCTGCTCGGCGATCTCGGCCCGGACCCGCTGAACCAGCGCCTCAACATCCTCTGCGCTGCGGCCCTCCACATTCAGCCGCAGCAACGGTTCGGTGTTTGAGCTGCGCAGATTGAACCAGCTGCCGTTACCCAAATCCACCGTCACACCGTCCAGGTGATCGGTCGACTGGATCCGGCCGCTGAAAGCTTTCAGCACGGCGTCCACGCAATTCGGTGCATCCGCCACGGTGAAGTTGATCTCCCCGGACGATTCGTAGCGTTGGTAGTCGGCAGTCAGTTCGGACAACGGCCGTTGCTGCTCGCCAAGGGCGGCCAGCACATGCAGCGCGGCCAGCATGCCGGAGTCAGCGCCCCAAAAGTCGCGGAAGTAGTAGTGCGCCGAATGCTCGCCACCGAAAATCGCCCCGGTGTCGGCCATCAACGCCTTGATATACGAATGTCCGACCCGCGAGCGCAGCGGAGTGCCGCCGCGCTCGGTGACCAGTTCTGGCACCGCGCGCGAGGTGATCACGTTGTATATGACGCTGGCGCCGATCTCCCGGTTGAGTTCGCGCGCAGCCACCAGGCCGGTCACCGTCGACGGCGACACCGGCCGCCCGCGTTCGTCGACCACAAAGCACCGGTCGGCGTCACCGTCGAAGGCAAGTCCGATATCGGCACCGGTCTCGAGCACAAAAGCCTGCAGGTCCACCAGATTGGCCGGGTCCAGCGGATTGGCCTCGTGATTGGGGAACGATCCGTCCAGCTCGAAGTACAGCGGCAACACCGTGACCGAGTCGATAGCACCGAACACAGCCGGCGACGTGTGACCCGCCATCCCGTTGCCGGCATCGATAGCCACCCGCAACGGACGCAGCCCGGAGTTGTTCACCAGCGAACGCAGGAACTCGCCATACTCGCCGAGCACATCCCGATCGGTGATGGTCCCGGGCCGCCCGTCATACGTTGCGTCGGCCGGCAGTTCACCGATAAGTTCGTCGCTGATGACCCCCAGCCCGGTGTCCGCGCCCACCGGCTTGGCGCCCGCCCGGCACAACTTGATCCCGTTGTAGGCCGCCGGGTTGTGGCTGGCGGTGAACATCGCGCCCGGACAATCCAGCAATCCCGAAGCGAAATAAAGCTGATCGGTGGATGCCAAACCGATTCGCACCACGTCGAGGCCCTGGCTGGTCACCCCGGACGCAAAAGCGGCGGCGAGCGACGGCGAGCTGTCCCGCATGTCGTAGCCGATCACCGCCTGTCGCGCGCCCTCCGTCCGCATCAGTCGGGCGAACGCCGCACCGATATCGGCGGTCAGCGACTCGTCGATCTCCTCGCCGACCAGGCCGCGCACGTCATAAGCTTTGATGACACGGCGGACAACCGCGGCGGGCCGAGACATGCGGGGGACTCCTGACGATCCGGGGTTATTGACTCTTTGCAGTTAGCCTATCGGCCCGGGATGGATGCCGGCCGCAACGGCTGCGCGGCGATCGCGTGAAGCGCTGGTCGGTGCTCGTCAGAGCCAGCCATGAGCTAAGCGTGGACTAGTCCCAACCTAGTCTGAGGGGTCGGGCAAGACGCGCAAATGCCCGCGGCGGCGTCCAGAACGCTCGGGTGGCGCGAGCAGGCCACTGCTGGGTGCGGTTGCCTGCACACTCGCGTGGTGCAGACGCGCGTCGGAGAAGCCGTTACGCGGGGAGCCGGTTCCACTCACGTGGGGTAGCCCACCGTCGCCGGGACCGCCCTCGCGTACCGCATCCGCCAAGGCGACCAGGTCATCCTCGTCGGGGTTGGTGGGTAGCGGGCCGGCGTGGCGCACGAGTTCCCAGCCGCGGGGCGCGGTGATGCTGCCGGCATGGCCGACGCACAGATCCCACGAGTGCGGTTCGCGCACGGTGGCGAGGGGCCCCACCACCGCCGTCGAGTCCGAGTAGACGAACGTCAACGTTGCCACCGCGTAGTGCGGACACCCGGGTCGGCAGCATCGACGGGGAACGTTCACGACCGAAAGGCTATCGTGCGGAAACGCCGCCGAAGCGCCGGACACGCGCAACCGTCCGAGGCGCGATGTGCAACCGTTACCATCGGCTCGTGGGCGATTCGCGGAGCTACCCGCGGAATGGTCGGTTCGAGGGCCGATCGGGAAGCCAATCGGCTTCGCACCGGGCAACGCGGCGGGGCCGCGATATGCGCGGTCCGTTGCTGCCGCCGACGGTCCCGGGCTGGCGCAGCCGGGCCGAGCGGTTCGACATGGCGGTGCTGGAAGCCTACGAGCCCATCGAGCGGCGCTGGCATGACCGGGTGTCCGACCTCGATGTGGCGGTCGACGAGATCCCCCGTATAGCCGCCAAGGATCCGGAGAGCGTGCAGTGGCCACCCGAGGTGATCGCCGATGGGCCGATCGCGCTCGCCCGCCTGATCCCGGCGGGCGTCGACGTCCGAGGCAACGCCACGCGCGCGCGAGTTGTCTTGTTCCGCAAGCCCATTGAGCGACGGGCAAAAGACACCGTCGAACTGGGCGAGTTGTTGCATGAGATCCTAGTAGCTCAGGTGGCCATCTACCTGGACGTCGACCCGACGGTCATCGACCCGACGATCGAGGAAGACTGAGCAAAGCCGTGGTATTGCGTCAGATGATGCCGCGCTTGAGGCGCCGACGCTCGCGCTCGGAGAGGCCGCCCCAGATGCCGAACCGCTCGTCATGCGCCAAGGCGTAATCCAAGCACTCGTGCCGCACCTCGCAACCCAGGCAGATCTTCTTGGCCTCCCGGGTGGAGCCGCCCTTCTCAGGGAAGAACGCTTCGGGATCCGTTTGTGCGCAGAGTGCGCGGTCTTGCCATTGGTCAGCGGGCGCCAACTCGTCAGAGTCGGGCTCGAATGGCATCGGCGCGGGCTCGAATTCGACTGACGCTTCTGGTACCAAACTCAGACGCGGGCGAACGACGGCCACCGAGGGCACGATCGCCGAGCCTGAAGTGTGCGGTGTGCTTGCCAAGCCGCCCCAAAGGTGTTCGTATGACATGCTTCGTCCGCCTCCTCACCTTGATTGAGAATGGATGTTTTTGTTCACACTATTTCTGACGTAACAGACAATTCGAACAGGTGATCGAATCTCGGTCTGCGACACCGGAACCGGCCGGCCAACCGGGAAATGACACTGGTGTGATTAGACACGGGTAATAGTGCCGGGTCAAGCCTTAGAGCCCATTTCCATACCATCTCGTAACCAAATTTCGGCGTTTCTGTTGTTGTGGCCCCGCGGCGTGTCGGGGACCAGGGCTCCGAACTGCACGTCTACGACCTCCGCTGCCGCGGACCGCGTCGCCCGGGAGGGCAGTACTGTCAAGCGATGTGAAGGTCACCGTTCTGGTCGGTGGGGTCGGCGGCGCCCGCTTCCTGCTGGGGGTCCAGCAACTGCTCGGTCTGGGCCAGTTTTCGGAGTCCCAACACCCAGCTGCCCCAAGCGCCCCAGATATCCCAAATGCCCCAACTACCTTCGGCGCCCGCCACGAGTTGACCGCCATCGTCAACATCGGCGATGACGCCTGGATGCACGGGCTGCGCGTCTGCCCGGATCTCGACACCTGCATGTACACCCTCGGCGGGGGCGTCGACCCGCAGCGCGGCTGGGGCCACCGGGACGAAACCTGGCACGCGAAGGAGGAACTCGCGCGGTACGGGGCGCAGCCCGACTGGTTCCAACTGGGCGACCGGGATCTGGCCACCCATCTGGTGCGCACCCAGATGCTGCAGGCCGGTTATCCACTGTCGCAGATCACCGCCGCCTTGTGTGACCGCTGGCAACCCGGCGCACGGCTGCTGCCCGCGAGCGACGACCGTTGCGAGACGCACGTGGTGATCACCGATCCGGCCGACGACGCCCGTCGGGCGATCCACTTCCAGGAGTGGTGGGTGCGCTACCGCGCTCAGGTGCCCACGCACAGCTTCGCGTTTATCGGCGCCGAAAAGGCCAATGCTGCAACAGAAACGGTGGCGGCCATCGCCGACGCCGACATCATCTTGCTGGCACCGTCCAACCCGGTGGTCAGCGTCGGCGCCATCCTCGCCGTGCCAGGGATCCGCGGCGCGTTGCGGGCGGCCACCGCCCCGATTGTCGGTTATTCGCCGATCATCGGTGGAAAGCCCTTGCGTGGCATGGCCGATGACTGCCTCGCCGTGATCGGAGTCGATTCCACCGCCGAGGCAGTGGGCCGGCACTACGGTGCGCGCAGCGGCACCGGGATACTGGACTGCTGGATGGTGCACGAAGGCGACCACGCCGAAATCGACGGAGTTGCCGTGCGTTCGGTGCCGCTGCTGATGAGCGACCCGAAAGCAACCGCTGAAATGGTCAGCGCCGGGCTGGAGCTCGCGGGCGTGACGGCGTGACTCGCGCCGGCGACGATGCAGAGCGCAGCGATGCTGAGGAGCGGCGCCATGACTGAGCACGGTGCGGCCGCAACCATCGAGATCCTGCCTGTCACCGGGCTTCCCGAGTTCCGGCCGGGCGACGATCTGAGTGCCGCCGTCGCCACCGCCGCGCCATGGCTGCGCGACAGCGACATCGTCGTGGTCACCAGCAAGGTGGTATCCAAATGCGAGGGCCGGCTGGTAACCGCACCCGAGGACGCCGACGAGCGGGATGCGCTGCGGCGCAAGCTGGTCGACGATGAGGCGGTGCGGGTACTGGCGCGCAAGGGCCGGACCCTGATCACCGAGAACCGGCTCGGGCTGATTCAGGCCGCCGCCGGCGTGGACGGATCCAACGTGGGCCGGGCCGAACTTGCGCTGCTGCCAATCGATCCCGACGGTAGCGCCGCCGCGCTGCGCGCCGATCTGCGCGACCGGCTGGGCGTCGACGTCGCGGTGGTGATCACCGACACGATGGGCCGGGCCTGGCGCACCGGTCAGATCGACGCCGCGGTCGGCGCGGCCGGCCTGGCCGTGCTGCACGGATATGCGGGTGCTGTCGACCGGCACGGCAACGAGTTGGTCGTCACCGAGATCGCGGTTGCCGACGAAGTCGCGGCGGCCGCCGATCTGGTCAAGGGCAAACTGACCGCGATGCCGGTGGCCGTGGTGCGCGGTCTGAAGGTCACCGACGACGGTTCGACGGCGCGACACCTGCTGCGACCCGGCCCCGAGGATCTGTTCTGGCTGGGCACAGCGGAAAGCATCGAACTGGGGCACCAGCAGGCCCAGCTGTTGCGCAGATCGGTGCGGCGGTTCACCGACCAGCCAGTGTCGCCGGATCTGGTCGAGGCCGCGGTCGCCGAAGCGCTGACCGCACCGGCTCCGCACCACACCCGACCGGTGCGGTTCGTCTGGCTGCAGACTCAGGACAGCCGGACCCGGTTGTTGGACCGGATGAAGGACAAGTGGCGCTCGGACCTGACCGGCGATGGCAGGCCCGAAGATTCGGTTGAGCGCCGACTGGCACGTGGCCGGATTCTCTACGACGCACCCGAAGTCGTCATCCCGTTCCTGGTTCCCGACGGCGCACACGCCTACCCCGAGGCTGCCCGCACCGATGCCGAACACACGATGTTCACTGTCGCGGTCGGGGCGGCCGTGCAAGCGCTGCTGGTCGCACTGGCGGTGCGCGGGGTGGGCAGCTGCTGGATCGGCTCGACCATATTCGCCGCTGATCTGGTCCGCGCCGAGCTCGCGCTACCTGCCGATTGGGAGCCATTGGGCGCCATCGCGATCGGCTACGCCCCCGAACCGCCGGCGTTACGCGACCCGGTGCCGCCCGGCGACTTGCTGATCCGCAAGTGAAGACCTTCGCCGGCAAGACGGCCGCGTCGGCCGACAAGGTGCGTGGCGGCTACTACACGCCGGCGCCGATCGCCCGGTTCCTGGCCGGCTGGGTTCGCGAGGCCGGTCCGCGGATTCTGGAACCGTCCTGTGGCGACGGCCGCATCCTGCGCGAGCTGGCCGCGCTGACCAGCCGGGCACACGGAGTGGAACTCGTCGCCCGCGAGGCCGCCAAATCACGGGAGTTCGCCCCCGTCGACGCCGAGAGCCTATTCACCTGGCTGCCCAAAACCGAGCTGGGCAGCTGGGATGGCGTCGCAGGAAACCCGCCCTACATTCGATTCGGGAACTGGGCATCCGGGCAACGGGAGCCGGCCCTCGAGCTGATGAGGCGAGCAGGCTTGCGCCCCACCAAGTTGACCAACGCCTGGGTGCCATTCGTCGTCGCGAGCACAACGCTGGTGCGCGAGGGCGGCCGGGTAGGGCTGGTGCTCCCCGCCGAGTTGCTCCAGGTCGGCTACGCCGCGCAGTTGCGCGACTTTCTGCTGAGCCGCTTCGCCGAGATCACCCTTGTGACGTTCGGGCGGTTGCTGTTCGACGGGATCATGCAGGAGATCGTGTTGTTCTGCGGCGTCGTCGGTACCGGGCCGGCGCGCATCCGCACGGTTGCGCTCAGCGACGCCGACGCGCTCGCCGAGGCAGATCTGGATGTCCCGTCGGCGCCAGCACTCCTGCACGAACAGGAGAAATGGACCAAGTACTTCCTCGAACCCGCCCAGATCCAGCTACTGCGCACCGTCAAGCAGTCGGACACCCTGACCCGGCTCGGCAGTATTGCCGACGTGGACGTGGGCATTGTGACCGGCCGAAACAGCTTCTTCACCTTCACCGACGAAGAAGCTCAGGAGCTCCGACTCGGGCCGCACTGCGTCCCGCTCGTATCGCGCAGCACCCAACTCTGCGGCCTCGTCTACGACATGGACTGCCGGACAAGCGATATCGCCGCCGCCCATCGGACCTGGCTGCTCGATGCTCCCGTCGACCCGACCGACCCTGCGCTGCTCGCACACATCGCCGCGGGCGAAGCCGCCGAGGTGCACCTGGGCTACAAGTGCTCGTTACGCAAGCCGTGGTGGAGCACACCGTCACTTTGGCTGCCCGACCTCTTCATGCTGCGCCAAATCCACCTGGCGCCACGGCTAACCGTCAATGCCGCCGGGGCAACGAGTACCGATACCGTGCATCGGGTTCGTCTCCGAGCCGATTTCGAAGCCGATGCCGACCCTGAAGCCGATCTCGACCCGACGGCATTTGCCGCGGTATTCCACAACAGCGCGACATTCGCCTTCGCAGAGATCATGGGCCGCAGCTATGGCGGGGGCATCTTGGAGCTGGAACCCCGCGAAGCCGAGCAGCTGCCGATACCGCGGCCGGAATCCGCGAACCCCGAACTTGCCCGCGACGTCGATCTCCTGCTGAAGGCCAACGAGGTCGAGAAGGCGCTCGACGTGGTGGATCGGCGCGTCCTGATCGACCGCCTCGGCTGGTCGCCGGAAATGGTGGCGCAGTGCCGATCAGCGTGGCAGGCGCTGCGCGACCGCAGGACAAGGCGGGGATCCCGGTGACCGTCCGAGACTCGGCCATCGCGATCCTCACCGCCTGGCAAGCGCCCAATCCGGCCCAGGATTCGTTACGGCATGCGGTGCTGGCATTCCTAGAGGCCCGCGAGGACGCCTGCCGCCGTGCATGCGTACCCGGACACATCACCGCTTCGGCGCTGGTGCTCGATGACAGCGGCAGCCGGGTGTTGCTGACTTTGCACCCGCGGCTGGGCAGGTGGGTGCAATTGGGCGGGCACTGCGAAGACGAAGATGACGACCTCGTGGCCGCTGCGCTGCGCGAGGCCACCGAGGAATCCGGGGTCGCGGGCCTACGGATGGACCCCGAACTCGTTGCCGTGCATGTGCATTCGCTGACCTGTTCGTTGGGCGTGCCGACTCGCCATCTGGACTTGCAGTTCGCGGCCCACGCACCCGCCGGCGCGCAAATCACTGTCAGCGAGGAGTCGGACGACCTGCGCTGGTGGCCGGCCGACGCGCTGCCGCCCGGTACTGATCACGCGCTGGCGCATTTGGTCGCTGAGGCGCTACGCCGTTAGCCGCCGAGATCGACGTCAGCGTGCCAAAGTTCCAGTTGAAACCGAGTTGGCGTCGATCTCGGCGCAGAACCCGGCGTGACTCAGACGTCGGAGGAGTAACGGATCCCGCCGTCGGGAATCGAGACACCAGGCCACACCCGGGCGCCCCGCAACAACTCGCAGCGCGCCCCGATGTCGGCGCCGTCGCCGATCACACCATCCCGGATCAGCGCTCGCGGACCGATGCGGACACCAAAGCCGATGATCGAACGCTCGATGACGCTGCCGGCCTCGATCTTGGCGCCGTCGAAGATCACCGCGCCGTCCAGCCGGACGCCCGGGCCGATCTCCGCGCCGCGTCCGACCACTGTTCCGCCGATCAGCAACGCGCCCGGCGAAACCGCCGCGCCGTCGTGCACCAACTGCTCGCCACGGTGGCCCTGCAAGGCCGGCGACGGCGCGATCCCCCGCACCAGATCCGAAGATCCGCGAACGAAATCCTCCGGTGTGCCCATGTCGCGCCAATACGTAGCATCGACGTAACCGCAGACCTTGACTCCCGGGTCGGACAGCAGCGCCGGGAACACCTCACGTTCGACCGAAACCTCGCGGTCGCGGGGAATCCGGTCGATGATGCCGCGCTGGAAGACATAGCAGCCGGCGTTGATCTGGTCGGTCGGCGGATCCTGCGTCTTCTCGAGAAAGGCGACGACGCGGCCGTTTTCGTCGGTGGGCACGCAGCCGAATGCCCGCGGGTCACCCACGCGCACCAGGTGCAATGTGACGTCGGCCTGGTTGGTCTGGTGAAACGCCAGCAGGTCACCCAGGTCGGCGCCGGACAGTACATCCCCGTTGAACACCATCACGGTGTCGTGCCGCAGCTTGCCCGCGACGTTGGCGATGCCGCCGCCGGTCCCCAACGGGACCTCCTCGGTCACGTAGTCGATCTGCAGGCCCAGTTTGGAACCGTCACCGAACTCGGCCTCGAACACCGAAGCCTGATATGACGTGCCCAGAACCACGTGCTCGATGCCGGCCGCGGCGATCCGGGACAGCAGATGGGTGAGAAACGGTAGCCCGGCCGTCGGCAGCATCGGCTTGGGCGCTGACAGTGTCAGTGGGCGCAGCCGGGTGCCCTTGCCGCCAACCAGGATCACGGCGTCGACTTGAGGGTTTGTCAACTCAGTGCCGCCTTTCTGTCAATTTGACTCTGTCCGCCTGTTCTCGTCTGGACCCTCGCAGCGAGCCGCGCACCATCAGCCGGGAGCGCGCCGCCAGTGTCCCCCGCAGCGCCCAGCGCAGCGGTGCCAGCCGCCAACCGGAATACCGGTCGGCCAGGAACAGATAGGTGCTCTTGTGATGGGCCGCCAAGTGGTTCGCCGGATCGTGCCCGGTCGAGTGGCCCTTGTGATGCAGAACTTCCGCCGACGGCACGTAGACGCTCAGCCACCCGGCCTTGCCGAGCCGGTCGCCGAGGTCGACGTCCTCCATGTACATGAAGTAGCGCTCGTCGAACCCGCCGATCTGGCTAAACGCCGACCGCCGGACCAGCAGACACGATCCCGACAGCCACCCCACCGGCCGTTCGGTGGGCTCGAACCGATCCTGGCGGTAGGCCGCAGTCCAGGGATTGCGCTTCCAGAACGGCCCGAGCACCGCGTGCATACTGCCGCGGACGAGACTGGGCAAGTGCCGCGCCGACGGGTAGACCGATCCGTCCGGGTCCCGGACGAGTGGGCCCAAAGCGCCCGCGCGGGGCCAACGCACCGCGGCGTCTAACAGAGCGTCGATGCTGCCCGGCCCCCATTGCACGTCCGGGTTGGCCACGATCATCCAGTCGGCATCGTCCAACTGCGCGACGGCGCGATTCACCGCGGTTCCGTAGCCGAGGTTGGCCCCCATGTCGATCAGCCGCACGTTCGGGTAGCGCTCAACGGCCGCCTGCGGTGTTCCGTCTGTAGACCCGTTGTCGGCAAGCAAAACGGTGACCGGCAGCTCGGTGGCCATCGACAACGAGGCCAAGAAGCGCTCCAAATGAGGGCCCGGCGAATAGGTCACCGTCACGACCGCCACGGCGTCAGTCACGCGTGGAGGGCAAAGGTCGATCGACGCCGGCGGCGGCCAGCGCCGCGACAAGTGCAGGGCGCCATGGCCTTAGCGGCGTCATGCCCGCGGCCGCGGACTCCCCGCTCGACAACACCGAGTAGCTCGGCCGCGGCGCCGGCCGGGGATTCTTCGCGCTGCTGACCGGCAGTACCCTGGCCGGGTCGAAACCGCACTCTTCGAATACCGCGCGGGCTTGCTCGAATCGGGAAACCGTACCCTCGTTGGCCGCGTGCAAGATCGGTCCGGGCACGCCGTCGTCGGCCACCTGGAGCAGCGCGTCGGCCAAGTCGGCGACATAAGTCGGTGAGCCGACCTGGTCGTCAACCACCTCGACGGGGCCGCCTTTTGCGGCCAGCCGGCGCATGATCGCGACGAAGTCGCTGCCGGTGCCGCCGGTGTAGACCCAGGCGGTCCGCACAACGGCGGCCTCCGGCTGTGCGGCCAGCACGGCCACTTCGCCAGCGCGCTTGGTGCAGGCATAGACGCCCCGCGGCTCGGTCTCATCGCTGGGTTCGTACGGGCGCCGCTCGCCGTCGCCGCAAAACACGAAGTCGGTGGACACGTGGATCAGCCGGGCGCCCGCGCGTGCGCACGCGCGCGCGATCAGCTCGGGGCCGACGACGTTGATCGCGTGCGCGGCCGACTCGTTGCTTTCGGCGCCATCGACGTTGGTGTAAGCAGCGCAATTGATCACGACATCGCCGCTTTTGACGATCGATTCGGCGGCGGCCGGATCGGTGATGTCCCACTGCGACGAGGTCAGTGCCAGCACTTCCCGGCCCTGACCAGCGACCCGCCCCACCAAAGAGCTGCCCAGTTGCCCGCCCGCACCCGCGATCACGATCCTGCTCGACATGATTCGAGTCTGGCATGCCTTAGACAGGTGGGGCCACGCCGCGGTCGGCTACCCACGAAGGGCCTGAAACGCAAGTAATCTAGTGTGATGTTTGTGCAACGTGTGGTTCGTGTGGTTGCCGCTGTCCTGACTCTTGTGGTCGTTGTCGGCACCGGCATCGCGTGGACCAACGTCCGGTCTTTCGAAGACGGCATCTTTCACATGTCAGCGGCCTCGCTGGGCAAAGGCGGCGACGACGGCGCGATCGACATCTTGCTGGTCGGCTTGGACAGCCGCACGGACGCACACGGCAACCCGCTGTCGGACCAGGAACTGGCGACCTTGCGAGCCGGGGACGACGTGGCGACCAATACCGACACCATCATCCTGGTCAGGATCCCCAACAACGGGAGGTCGGCCACCGCGATCTCGATTCCCCGCGACTCGTACGTCTCGGCTCCCGGTCTGGGCAAGACCAAGATCAACGGGGTCTATGGCCAGATTAGGGAGGCGAAGCGGGCCAGCCTCGTGCAGGCCGGTGTTTCCGCCTCCGAGGCCGAGGCACAAGGCACTGAGGCCGGTCGCGATGCATTAATCAAGACGGTTGGCGACCTCACCGGCGTAACGGTCGATCACTACGCGGAGATCGGACTGCTCGGGTTCGCGCTAATCACCGATGCCCTCGGCGGTGTCGAGGTTTGCCTCAAAGAACCGGTCTTCGAACCGATGTCGGGTGCCGACTTTCCGGCCGGCCAGCAAAAACTCAACGGCCCTCAGGCGCTGAGCTTTGTGCGCCAGCGCCATGACCTCCCCCGTGGCGACCTGGACCGGGTGGTGCGCCAACAGGCGGTGATGGCCTCGTTGGCACACCGGATCATCTCTGGCCAGACGCTGTCCAGTCCGACCACGCTGCATCGGCTCGAGCAGGCCGTCCAGCGTTCCATGGTGATCTCGTCGGGGTGGGACATCATGGATTTCGTCCAGCAGTTGCAAAAACTGGCGGGAGGCAAGGTCGCCTTCGCCACCGTCCCGGTACTGGACGGGTCCGGCTGGAGCGACGACGGTATGCAAAGTGTCGTGCGAGTGGACCCGCACCAAATTCAGGAGTGGGTCGCCGGCCTGCTGAACGACCAGGCAGCGGGCAAGACCGAAGAGCTGGCCTATACCCCCGCGAAGACCACCGCCAGTGTGGTCAACGACACCGACATCAATGGACTGGCGGCCTCGGTATCAGAGGTGCTGAGCGCCAAGGGATTTACCATGGGGACGGTCGGCAATAACAACGGCGGCCATGTGAAATCCAGCCAGGTCCGGTCCGCCAAGACCGACGACCTGGGCGCCCAGCAGATTGCCACCGAGCTGGGCGGGTTGCCAGTCGTCGCGGACTCCTCGATTGGGCCGGGATCGGTTCGGGTGGTGCTGGCCAACGATTACACCGGTCCGGGCTCTGGCCTTGGCGGAGGTCCGAGCAACCAAGGAACCCTGGTGTCGAACTCCGGGACGGCTGCTGACGCGAGCGTTCCCCCTCCCTCGCCGATTCTTACCGCCGGCTCCGACAAGCCCGAGTGCATCAACTGACCACGCCGACCACGCTCAGCGGGGCGATCCTCGATCCGATGCTGCGCGCCGACCCGGTCGGCCCGCGGATCACCTACTACGACGACGCGACCGGCGAGCGCATCGAACTGTCCGCGGTGACGCTGGCCAACTGGGCCGCCAAGACGGCGAATCTATTGCGTGACGAATTGGCCGCAGGTCCGACCAGTCGGATCGCGATCTTACTTCCGGCACACTGGCAGACGGCGGCGGTGTTGTTCGGAGTGTGGTGGATCGGCGCCGAAGCGGTGCTCGCGGGAGAGTCGGCAGATATAGCTCTGTGCACGGCCGAACGGCTGGATGAGGCCGACTCGATCGTTGCGCCCGGCGGCGAGGTCGCTGTGCTGTCGCTCGATCCGTTCGGCCGGCCCGCGACCGATCTGCCGTTCGGCGTCACCGATTACGCGACCGCGGTGCGGGTGCACGGGGACCAGATCGTCCCCGAGCGGCAGCCCGGTCCGGCACTGGCCGGCCGATCGGTCGAACAGGTGCTGGCCGACTGTGCGAACTCTGCGTCGGCACGCGGTTTAGGGTCGAAGGACCGGGCGCTTTCCAGCGCGACGTGGACCGAACCCGCCGACCTGGTGGACGGCCTCCTGGCGGTGCTGGCGGTCGGCGCGTCGCTGGTGCAGGTAGCCAACCCCGATCCCGATGCGTTGCAGCGCAGGATCGACACCGAAAAAGTCACTCGCGTTCTGTAGGTTTCGCTAGCGCCCTGGCCGGTCCAGCATGCTCCAGATACATATTGATATCGCAATATTTCGATGTTAACGTCGAGCGAGCGGTAGCTGACGCTGTGACGACAGGGAGGTTCAGGCAATGGCGGTGTACGGGCTATTGGCAAAGGCTGCGGGCACGGTAATCACAGGCCTGGCGGGCGTGACGGCATACGAGGTGTTGCGCAAGGCGGCCGCGAAGGCTCCGCTGCACGAGACCGCGGTGTCGGCTGCGGAGCTGGGGTTGCGTGGAACCCGAAAGGCCGAGGAAGCCGCCGAATCGGCCCGGCTGAAGTTCGCCGACGTGATGGCCGAAGCCCGCGAACGCGTCGGCGAAGAGGTACCCCCACCATCCATCGGCGACGCCCACCAGCACGACCACTGACCTTCGAATGGCCCGCGCTGTGGTTCCGGCGGCCGCCGCGTCCGAAGACGCTGCCCTGGTGGTGGTTTCGGACGCTGCCGGCCGGATGCGGGTCCAGGTCGAGTGGGTTCGCTGCAATTCTCGGCGGGCCGTCGCGGTCGAAGAAGCCGTCGTCAAGTGCGACGGTGTGCGCGCCGTGCATGCCTATCCGCGCACCGGGTCCGTAATCGTGTGGTATTCGCCCAGGCGCTGGGAGCGCTCTTCGGTGCTGTCCGCGATAAGCGGTGCGGCACACGTCGCCACCGAGCTGATCCCCGCGCGCGCGCCGCATTCGTCGGAGATCCGCAATGCCGAGGTGCTCCGCATGGTGATCGGGGGTGCGGCGCTAGTGCTCCTCGGCGTGCGCCGGTACGTGTTCGCCCGACCGCCGCTGCTCGGCCCCAGCGGCCGACTGGTTGCAACCGGCGTCACCGTCTTCACCGGATACCCGTTCCTGCGCGGGGCGCTGAGCTCGCTGCGCTCCGGTAAGGCCGGCACCGACGCGCTGGTTTCGGCCGCGACCGTGGCGAGCCTCATCTTGCGCGAGAACGTGGTGGCGCTCACCGTGCTGTGGCTGTTGAATATCGGTGAGTACCTTCAGGATCTGACTCTGCGCCGGACCCGTCGGGCCATCTCGGAGCTGCTGCGCGGTAGCCAGGACACCGCTTGGATCCGCCTGGCGGGCACTTCCGGGGGTTCCGGCACCGGAACCGAGATACAGGTACCGATCGACACCGTGCAGATCGGCGACGAGGTGGTGGTCCACGACCACGTCGCCATCCCGGTCGACGGCGAGGTAGTCGACGGGGAGGCCGTCGTCGACCAATCGGCCATCACCGGTGAGAATCTGCCGGCCAGCGTCACGGTCGGGGCACACGTGCACGCCGGTTCGGTCGTGGTGCGCGGACGGCTGGTGGTGCGTGCCGACGCCGTCGGCAATCAAACCACCATCGGCCGGATAATCACCAGAGTCGAAGAGGCACAACATGACCGGGCGCCGATCCAAACGATCGGCGAGAACTTCTCGCGCCGTTTCGTCCCCACCTCGTTCATCGTGTCGGCCATCACCCTGGCGATCACCGGAGACGTACGGCGCGCGATGACCATGCTGTTGATCGCCTGCCCATGCGCGGTGGGCTTGTCCACCCCGACCGCGATCAGCGCCGCCATCGGCAACGGCGCCCGGCGCGGCATCCTGATCAAAGGCGGATCCCACCTGGAGCAGGCGGGCCGGGTGGACGCGATCGTGTTCGACAAGACTGGGACGCTGACCGTAGGGCGCCCGGTAGTAACAAATATCGTTGCTATGCACAAAGATTGGGAGCCAGAACAGGTACTGGCCTATGCGGCCAGTTCGGAAATCCACTCGCGCCATCCGTTGGCCGAAGCGGTGATCCGCTCGACTGAGGAACGCCACATCAGCATTCCGCCGCATGAGGAGTGCGAGGTGCTGGTCGGCCTCGGGATGCGGACCTGGGCCGATGGCCGGACATTGCTGCTGGGCAGCCCCGGGCTGCTGCGGGCCGAGAAGGTACGGGTTTCGAAGAAGGCATCCGAGTGGGTCGACAAGCTGCGGCGGCAGGCCGAGACCCCGCTGCTGCTCGCGGTGGACGGCAAGCTGGTGGGGCTGATCAGCCTGCGCGACGAAGTGCGACCCGAGGCGCTCGAAGTGCTGACCAAGCTGCGGGCCAACGGGATTCGCCGGATCGTCATGCTGACCGGCGACCACCCGGACATCGCCCGGGTGGTCGCCGACGAGCTCGGCATAGACGAGTGGCGCGCCGAAGTGATGCCGGAGGACAAGCTCGCGGCGGTACGCGAGCTGCAGGACGAAGGTTACGTAGTCGGAATGGTCGGCGATGGCATCAACGACGCCCCGGCGCTGGCTGCCGCCGATATCGGAATCGCCATGGGCCTGGCCGGAACCGACGTCGCCGTCGAGACCGCCGATGTGGCGCTGGCCAACGACGACCTGCACCGACTGCTCGATGTGCGCGATCTCGGCGCCCGCGCCGTCGACGTCATCCGCGAAAACTACGGAATGTCGATCGCGGTCAACGCCGCCGGCCTGATCATCGGCGCGGGCGGCGCACTGTCACCCGTGCTGGCCGCGATCCTGCACAACGCATCGTCGGTGGCGGTGGTGGCCAATAGTTCCCGGCTGATCCGCTATCGGCTCTAATTACCCCGCGGAACTCCAACCGGCGACGGCGGCACTCGGCAAACGTGTAGTGGAATGCCGTTTCGCGGCGGGGTAATGAGGTTTCAGCATCCGCAGGCGTGGCCGTGCCAGCAGCGGATGCCCTGCCAGACCGCGATGCCGGCGATGGCAAGGCCGACCGCGGGGTCAAACCACCAACCACCGGGCCAAAACGGCGTCAGCGCAAGGCCCACCAACACCCCGGCGGCCTGGGCCGCACACAGATAGTTCTGGGTTCCCTCACCCGCGGTGGCTCCGGAGTCCAGGCGCGCACCCAGTCGGTGGTTGGCCCAACCGAGAATTGGCATCAGTAGCAGGCCGATCGCCGTCAACCCGATGCCGATCGTCGATGTCTCGGCATGGCGCTGGTCCATCAGGTGCCGAATGGATTCGCCGGCGATGTATGGGGCGGTTAGCAGAAACGACACCGCGACACCGCGTTGGGCGCGCCGCTCGGCGGTGCGCGATGCGGTGCGCGCCCCGCTGAAGCGCCACACCACCATCGCGCTGGCCAGCGCCTCGGCCCCGCCGCCAAGCGCCCAGCCGGTCAATGCGACGGAGTCGACCGTCAGGCCCTGCCAGAGACCGATGACGCCCTCGACGAGCACCACCGCCAGGCTTACCCAGGCGAGCCGCCGCGCCCACCGGGCGCTGCGCTGCCAACCCGCATCGGGCGCGATCAGGATCGGGCGCTCTAGCTCGGCAATCGAGGTCGTGGCCTGCGTCAGGGTCTCCATCGGGCGATGGTAAAAGCGGCACCGCGAGGTCGGATGGCACAACGCCCTGCCGTGATGCAACCGTGTCGAAGCCGTTAGCCTGGGCCTTCAGACCTTTCGGATATGGGCCCCAAAGCGGGAGTCGGCGTGTGTGACGGCAACGAGGATGGACTCGGCGTCGATTGGGTCGACGTGTCGGCCGAACCGAACCATGTCGAACAGTTCCGCGGCGACCTGGTCAGGGTCTACGAAGTCACAATCAAAGCCGGGACGGCAACCCTGTATCACCGACACGACCGCGATACCGTATATGTCATCACCGCCGGTGGGCGCTTCCGATCGCACGAGCCCGGGCATCAGCGCAGCCGCACATCGCTGGGGCGCTCCACGGGGTTGTTGAGCCAATTACGATTGCTGGCGACCCGGCTCGCGCACGGATGGCTACGGATGCCAAGCGGAACAGTGGTCCTCCAACCACACCGAGACTTTCCGCTGATCCACCGTGTGAACGCCCATCCGTCAAATCCGGTTCCGATCCGGATGATCGGAGTTGAATTACAAAGTGGCCATCCGCCACCGGGCGAGATCCGCCGCGTCGCTGGATTGCGCGTCGAGAAGCACACCCAGCGCTGGCTGGTCTATCGGCTGCGCCTCGACACGGATACGATCGCGACGTTGACAGTGCCCAACGGCGGGGTGCTGGTCGTGGTCGCCGGTGCGGCCGCGCTGTCCGATGGCCCGGAAGCCACGCAGGGATCGGCGCTCCAGCTTCCGCATGGCACGGTGACCGTGCACGCGTCCGGCACTGATGAGCTGAACGCGGTCCTTGTGCCCAGCTGAGATCGCTCAGGTGCGGCCGCCACCCTGCCCAAACATTTTCGTGAGCCCGCGAGTAAGGCCGCGCGGCAGTAGCCTGCTTCCGGTGGTCAGCACCCTGTACTGCAGGCTTGGCACGATCACCACACTCCCTTTGGCCACCTGGGCCACGCAGTCGTCGACGACGTCCTCGATGTCCAGCCACATGAATGCGGGCATCGACGACATCGAGATGCCCGCCCGTTGGTGGAAATCGGTGTGCATGTAGCCGGGGCACAGCGCGTGGACGCCGACACCGGTGCCGGCGAGCCCGCTGGACAGCCCTTCGGAAAACGACACCACCCAGGCTTTGGAGGCCGAATAGGTCGAGCCCCGGCCCGGGAGCAGAGCTGCAATACTGCCGATGTTGATCACCGTGCCGGTACCGGCCCGGAGCATGGACGGCAGGGCTGCGCGGGTCAGCTGCATCACGGCGGTGACATTGACGTCCAGCTGGGCCTGCAGCAGCGCCGGGTCGATCGTCCAGAATTCACCTTTGATTCCTATTCCGGCGTTATTGACCAACACCTGCACACCGGCGGCCAGCCGTTCGCCCACCACGGCGCGATCCGCGGGGTCGGCCAGGTCGGCTACCACGACCTGGCTGTCGACACCGTGGGCCCGCTGCAGATCGCTGGCCAGTTGCTTCAGCCGATCGGCGTCGCGGGCCACCAGAACCAGGTCGTAACCGTCCGCGGCATAGCGACGAGCGAACCCTTTACCCAGCCCCGAGGTGGGCCCGGTGATCAACGCGATGGGCCGCGACATCTCATACTCCTGCCTGGTCTTGGATTGATTGGTTATTCAGCAAGCGTTTGAGCACCTTTCCGCCCGCGTTGCGGGGCAGTGCATCGACGAACAGCACATCACGCGGAATTTTGAAGCGCGCCAACCGATTTCTGACGTATTCTTTGACATCTCGCTCGGTGAGCGACGCGCCGGGTCGCAACACGATGAAGCTTCGTAGACGTTGTCCGAACTCCTCATCGCCGACGCCGATGACCGCGACGTCGAGGATGTCGGGATGGTGCGCGAGCGCCTCCTCGACCTCACCCGGAAACACGTTCTCCCCGCCGGAGACGATCATCTCGTCGTCGCGCCCGTCGATGAACAGCCTGCCGGCCCGATCGAAATGGCCGACGTCGCCGGTGGCCATCAGGCCCTGGATCGATTCCTTCGTCCCGCCGCCGGTGTATCCCTCGAAGGCAAGGACGTTGCCGACACAAATCCGCCCCGGCGTCCCCGGGGGCGCCTCGCGTTGGTCCGCGGTGAAAACCTTCACTACCGATCCGGGCACAACTCCCCCGACACATCCCGGCTCGGCGGCCAGATCGGCGGGCATGGCGATGGTGGCGTACGCAACCTCGGTCGACCCGTACATGTTGTAGACCACGGGTCCCAACGCTTCGATCGCGCGGATGGCCAGTGCAGCCCCCAGCTGGGATCCGCCGACGAAGACGATGCGCAAAGTCGATAGATCGTGGTCGGCGATGGCCTGGGGACCCATATCCAGAATGCGCCGCAACATGATCGGCACGACGATCATGGCGCTGGCCCGATGTTCGGCCACGCTCGCCATGGTCTGCTCCGGATCGAACTGACGGCGCAACACCAACGTCGAGCCCAGCACCATCGCCATCATCGCGTGGCTGAAACCAAGCGAATGAAACAGCGGGACACAGCATTCGGTCACTTCACGGCCTCGAAAAGGCACCTTTCCGAGCAGGCCGCCGACGGGTATCAGCGAGTACGGCTCCGAACGCTTGGCGCCCTTCGGGACTCCGGTCGTACCGCTCGTCAATATCACGATCTTGGGCCGACCACCGGATCTGGGCGGCGGGGCGGTATCGCCGCACTCGATCAGAGCATCGAGAGTGTCAGGACCGGGGGCTTGCGTCCAGGCCCGAAACCGTCCCAGCCTCGGGCGGACGTCTCCGACGGCGGCGTTGTACTCATCGTCGTAGACAAGCAGGTCGACGCCTTCGCGGGCAATCATGTCGGCGAGTTGCGCGCTGCCGAAGCCGGTGTTGAGCAGCACGACCCCTGCCCCGCACTTGCCGGCCGCGTAGACAGCTTCCAGGAAGCCCCGATGGTTTGCGGCCAAGATCGCGACATTGGCACCCGGACCAAGCCCGCGCCGGCGCCATTCGTTGGCCAAGGCATTGGTGCGGCTGTCCAGATCACCGAATGTGAGCGCACCACACTCGTCGATCAGCGCCACCCCGTCGCGGTCCCGAGCAGCGGTTATCGCCGTCGCCGCGCCTAGGAGGCCATAGCGGTCAATCGCCCGCAGCACTCCGAACATCCGAGGCGCCGGCATCAACCGCAACCCCCCGGACTGCGCAAACACCAGCAGCGACCAGGCTTCCAACCCGAGGCGCCTGAACGTTTTCACCGCAATCGTCGTCACTGTGCTCCTGCCCCGCGCGCTACTTGGCCTAACGTGGCGTTCCTCTGCGTCGAGTCGCCAGTGACCCTGACACGTCGATGCTGCAGCAGGTCCGGCACCATTAATGAGGGCGCAATGCCACTATCGCCGAAGGTCTTAAGTCACCATCTCCAGCTGCGGGCCGGCGGCGGACGGCGTTTGGTATCCGAGCCGCGGGATGCGTCGGCGCGCGTGTCGTTAATCTGTCTAACGAGTAGCACGCAGCGGGCGGAAGGGGCCACGAGATGGGGCGCACCAAAGACGACACCTGGGATTTAGCGACCAGCGTGGGAGCCACCGCCACCATGGTGGCCGCGGGAAGGGCGCGCGCAACCAGGAGTGCGCTGATCGACGATCCCTTCGCCGAGCCGCTGGTGCGTGCCGTCGGCGTCGATTTCTTCACCCGATGGGCCCAGGGCGAACTCGACTCCGCCGACGTCGACGTCCCGGGCGCCGCATGGGGCATGCAGCGCATGACCGACCTGCTGGCGGCTCGTACCCGCTACATCGACGCGTTCTTCGCCGCGACGGCAATCGCGGGCGTCCGCCAGGTGGTCATCTTGGCCGCCGGCCTCGACGCACGCGGATATCGGCTCCCCTGGGCGCCCGGCACGACGATGTTCGAGATCGATCAGCCACAAGTCATCGAATTCAAGACCGCCACCATCACCGCACTCGGCGCCGAACCAACGGCCGACGTGCGCGCCGTCTCGGTCGACCTGCGACACGATTGGCCGTCGGCGTTGCGTGCGGCCGGCTTCGACTTGGAGCGACCCGCCGCGTGGGCCGCCGAAGGCCTGCTCGGGTTCCTGCCGCCGGAGGCCCAGGACCGGCTGCTGGACAGCATTACCGCGCTCAGCGCCGACGGCAGTCAGCTGGTCGCCGAGATCTTTCTGAATTCCTCACCCAACCTGCAGGCTTTGAACGGCGCCACCCAGAAGTGGCGCGAACAGGGCCTCGACGTCGAGCTGGAAAACCTGGGCTTCTCCGGTGAGCGTAACGACGCGGCGAGCTACCTCGAGGAGCGCGGGTGGCGGGTCTCCCGCACCCCGGTGAACGAGTTGCTGGCCAATACCGGATTACCGCTGCAGTCTGACGACGATGACGCCCCGTTCGGCCGCAACTACTACTGCACCGCCGTGTTGCACAAGGCAGGCTAACGAAAGGCCGCGAGATGCCAAACAATAAGCCCGCCAAGCCACTTGATGGATTTCGGGTGCTGGATTTCACCCAGAACGTCGCGGGCCCCCTGGCCGGGCAGGTGCTCGCCGATCTGGGTGCCGAAGTCATCAAGGTCGAGGCACCCGGCGGAGAGGCGGCCCGGCACATCACCGCGGTGCTGCCCGGACGCCCACCGTTGGCCACGTATTTCCTGCCCAACAACCGGGGCAAGAAGTCGGTGACGGCCGACCTGCGCACCGAAGACGCCAAGCAGCAGATCCTGCGGCTCGCCGACACGGCCGACGTTGTGCTGGAAGGGTTTCGCCCCGGGGTGATGGAGAAGATGGGCTTGGGGCCCGACGACCTGCGGTCCCGCAACCCCAAGTTGATCTATGCCCGGCTGTCGGCGTTCGGCGGTAACGGTCCACACGGCAACCGGCCCGGTGTCGACCTGATGGTCGCCGCCGAAGCCGGTATGTGCACCGGGATGCCCACGCCGACTGGCAAACCGCAGATCATCCCGTTCCAGCTGGTCGACAACGCCAGCGGGCACGTGCTGGCCCAGGCGGTGCTGGCCGCCCTGCTCAACCGCGAGCGTCACGGGGTGGCCGATGTCGTGCGGGTCGCCATGTATGACGTCGCGGTCGGTCTGCAGGCCAACCAGCTCACGATGCACCTGAACAAATCCAGCCAGCCGCCCGAAGGAAGGCCCAAGCTGGATGCCGCGCCTGATACCAAGAAGCGCAAGGGCGTTGGCTTTGCCACCCAACCATCGGACGCGTTCCGGGCCGCCGACGGCTACCTCGTCATCAGCGCGTACGTGCCCAAACACTGGGCGAAGCTGTGCGAGATCATCGGCCGGCCCGACCTCTTTGCGGACGAACGATTCATCGACCAGCGGGCGCGGGCGGTCAACTATCCCGAGTTGACCGACGAATTGCAGTCGGCACTGGCCGCCAAGACCGCTTCCGAATGGGTCGAGCTGCTGCACGAAGGCGGCCTGATGGCCTGCCTCGCCTACACCTGGAAGCAGGTGGTGACTACGCCATTATTCGCCGAGAATGAGCTCGCGCTCGAGGTCGGCAGCGGTGAAGAGGCCATCACGGTGATCCGCACGCCCGCGCGCTACTCGAGCTTCGATGCCGTGGCCACCGATCCCCCTCCTGCCGCGGGCGCGCACAACGAAATGTTTTTGACCGCGCCCGCCAATTAGGCCGTCAGACGCCCGGAAGCTTGACGACCTGAAGGAAGAACTCGTCGATCTGCCGGACCGCATCGATGAATTGGTCGAGGTCGACCGGTTTGGTGACGTAGGCGTTCGCGTGCAGCTTGTAGCTGCGCAGGATGTCCTCCTCAGCCGAGGAGGTGGTGAGGATGACGACCGGGATCCGACAGAGCTCGGGGTCGGACTTTATCTTCTCAAGCAGCTGCCGACCGTCGTATTTCGGCAGGTTCAAATCGAGCAGGATAAGGTCCGGGCGCGGCACATCCTCGAAGCCACCGCGCCGGTAAAGGTAGTTCAGGCCCTCCTCGCCGTCGTGGGCAACATGCAGTCTGTTTTGCAGCTTGTTGTGCTCAAAGGCTTCCCGGGTAATCAGCTCGTCTCCGGGATCGTCTTCGACCAGCAGGATGTCGATCGCTCGACCGGCCGGTGTCATCGCTTTGCTCCTTCAAAATTGGGCAGGCCTTCTTCTACCGCGCCGGCGGGCGCAGCAATGGGCAAGGTGAACTGAATCCGAGTTCCATCAGCGTGGGACGTGTCGATCCAGATCGCGCCGCCGTAGTACTCGACAATTTTCTTGCAAAGCGCCAGACCGACACCCGTTCCGGTGTACATGTCGCGGCTGTGTAGACGCTGAAAGATCACAAAGACCTTGTCGGAGAACTCCGGTGCGATGCCGATGCCGTTGTCCGCCACCGTCAGCAACCATTCGCCGTCACGATCACCGGTCCCGGGTTCGCACTCGATGACGACTCGGGGCGGGCGATCCTGATGCCGGAACTTGACCGCGTTGCCAATCAGGTTCTGCCACAACATCGTCAGCAGGGTCGGGTCCGCAACCATCCGCGGCAGCGGCTGTTCGGGGCGGACGATCTCGGCGCCCGATTCATCGATGGCAACGGCGACATTGGCCAGGGCCGCGTCCAGCGTGGTGTCCAACTGGACCTCGGTCTGGTTGATGCCGAGCCTGCCGACCCGGGAGAAGCTGAGTAGGTCGTTGATGAGCACCTGCATGCGCTTCGCTCCGTCGACCGCGTATCCGATGTATTCGACACCGCGCTCGTCGAGCTTGTCGCCGTACCGCTTTTCGAGCAACTGGCAGAATGAGGCGACCTTTCGCAGGGGTTCCTGCAGATCGTGCGACGCAACATAGGCGAACTGCTCCAGCTCGGTGTTCGACCGTCGCAATTCGACCGCCTGCTCGTCCAACCGCGCGCGAGCCGACCGCGACACTTCGAGCTCGTCCACGATCCGTTGCCGCATGTTCTCCACGTCGATCGCTATTCCGCGAATGTCTTTCGGGCGGCGCGGGGGCGCAATGCTTTCGTCGAATCTGCCGTCGGTGATCCGCCGGCATGCCGCGGCCAGTGACGCAAGCGGAAGCGTGACCGCCCTGCGGGTAAGGAACGCCAGCAGCGCCGCCGTACCGCAGAACACCACCAATATCCCGACCAGCACGCGGTTTCGCCAGGCGTTGGTCTGTTTGACCTCGATGGTGCCGCGCTCCCATGTCTGTGACAGGTGCGTGTTCTGCATATCGAAAAGCACACGTATATGGTCGAACTCGGCTTTACCACGGTCAGCCACCGCGCCACTTACCACATTGGGCGAGTTTGGGGTGACACCCGCGATGAGCGGGGCGGCATAATCTCTGCGCCAGGCGGCAGCGGCCGCCTCGATCGCGTCCAGATCGGCAATCAGATCGGCGCGCTGACCTACGCGCTGCCGAATCCCTTGGGCCGCAGCGTGTTCGTCACGCTGCCCGTCGAAGTAGGGGGTGAGGAACTGCCGGTCGGCGGAGATCACATAACCGCGCAAGCCGGTTTCCTGGTCCCGCACTGCCGCCTGCAATTGGCTCGCCGCCAGCCGCGCCGGCTGAATGTCATCGCTCAGATCGCCAGAAACGTCGTCGGTGTGGATCAGCAGCACGGTGGCGACCGCCGCACCGGCGAGTACCACCACTCCCATGATGGACAGCACGAGAGCCAGCCACCCGCTCACGGTGAGCCGCGGTTTGAACGACAGTTGGGGCAACGGTGCCGATACCGTGTTCACGTCGTCGTCCGCTCGACGCGCAAGACCGCTATGTCATCGGTGAGGCCGCCGCGCGGCTGAGCGCGTTGCTCGGCGCCGTCGATCAGTGCGTCGACGAACGCTGGACCGGGCAAGGTCGCGTGCGAGCGCGCCAGCGCAAGCAAACCGTCCTCACCGAGCCGTTCGTTGCCGAATCCGCAATACCCCTCGAAGAGTCCGTCGGTGAGCAAAAGCAGCGCTTGCCCCACCGGCAATTCCAGCTCATGCTGCGGCCAGTCGTCGCAATTGAGTCCCAGCGCCGCGCCGGCCGGCGGCTCGATCCAGTCCACTCTCCCGCCAGCTTGCAGCAACATGCCGGGGTGGCCGGCCCGGATCGCCGTGATGCGGCGGCCGTCCGCCCCACCCGGAGGGCCACCACTGGGAATGGCGAGGCTGAGCACGGTCGCGAAGATCCCGCTATCGGTACGTTCGGCGTGCAGCATCCGATCGAGCTGCCGCATCCGGTCAACGCCGTGGATGCCGGCGAAGGTGAGCGTCCGCCAGGCGATGCGCAATGCCGCGCCCAGCGCGGCCTCGTCTGGCCCGTGCCCTGCGACGTCACCGATCAGGACGTGAACGACACGGTCGGGCGTTTGTACGACGTCGTAAAAATCCCCGCACAGCAAGGCGTCCTCGCGGCTCGGCCGGTATCGGGCAACAATCTCGACTCCCGGACTTTCGAGCAGCAGCGGGGAGGGCAGTAACCCGCGTTCCAGCAACGCATTCTCGCGGGCCCGAAGTTGACTGGCGTACAGGTCCGCGGCAATGAGCTCGACACGTTTGCGCTCGATCGCATACAGCAACGCGCGACGCAGCATCTCGGGTTCGACGCGACCCTTGACCAGGTAGTCCTGCGCGCCGGCCGCGACGGCGGACGCCCCGAAATACTCGTCGTTCAGCCCGGTCAGTACGACTACCGGAACGGTGGCGTCGCGTTTGGCGATGCGGTCCAGGGCATCCATGCCGTTGGCGTCCGGCAGATGTAGATCCAGCAGTACACAATCGGGCCGGGCGGACGCCAACTCGCGCTCGGCATGCGCCATCGACTGCGCCCACACCACGCGGATATCGGTGACCGAGTCTGCGATCAGGTCTTCGACCAGTAGCGCGTCGGCCCGGTCGTCCTCGACCAAAAGCAAGGACAACGATCGCAAATTCGCCGCCGGAGTAACTGAACTACGCATGGGCATCGGTCCAATCATGCGTGATATGCGCGGGCAGGGAGATCTTTCACCTGACACCCCCTGGCCGCGTTGATCCCTATGCTCACGTGCCGACGTTACGGCCGCATCGCCGGTTCGCCCACGCGGCCCTGCGCGTCGCCGTTACCATCCCGAATGGCCGCCGAGGGCGCGCTGTCACGATATCTAATTTTATTCGGCCCGGATCGGTTTTTCGTTTGATCGCGGAAGCCACTACCGCAGCAACGCGCGTGACATCACGACCCGCTGAATCTGATTGGTGCCCTCGTAGATCTGGGTGATCTTGGCGTCGCGCATCATCCGCTCGACCGGGAAGTCCCGGGTGTAACCGGCGCCGCCGAACAGCTGCACGGCATCGGTGGTGACCTCCATCGCCACGTCAGAGGCGAAACACTTCGACGCCGCCGAGATGAAGCCCAGGTTGGTTTCGCCGCGTTCGGCGCGGGCCGCGGCGCTGTACACCATCAACCGCGCGGCCTCCACCTTCATCGCCATGTCGGCCAGCATGAACTGCACGCCCTGGAAGCTGCTGATCGACTCGCCAAACTGCTTGCGGTCCTTGGTATATGCGATGGCCGCGTCCACCGCACCCTGGGCGATGCCGACGGCCTGCGCGCCGATGGTGGGACGGGTGTGGTCCAACGTCGCCAGGGCGGTCTTGAAGCCGGTACCCGGCTCACCGACGATCCGATCGCCTGGGACGCGGCAGTTCTCGAAGTACAGCTCGGTGGTCGGTGAGCCTTTGATCCCGAGTTTCTTTTCTTTCGGACCGACGGTGAACCCTTCGTCGTCCTTGTGCACCATGAACGACGAGATGCCGTTGGCGCCCTTGTCCGGATCGGTTACCGCCATCACCGTGTACCAAGTCGACTTGCCGCCGTTGGTAATCCAGCATTTGGCACCGTTGAGAATCCAGTCGTCGCCGTCAGCCTTCGCCCGGGTCCGCATCGACGCTGCGTCCGAGCCGGCCTCACGCTCGCTGAGCGCGTAGGAGGCCATCGCGGTGCCGTCGGCGAGGGACGGCAAAACCTGCTTCTTCAATTCGTCGGAACCACGCAGGATCAGGCCCATGGTGCCCAGCTTGTTGACCGCGGGGATCAACGACGCGGACGCATCGACGCGGGCGACCTCCTCGATGACGATGCACGCCGCCACCGAATCCGCGCCCTGGCCGCCGTACTCCTCGGGCACATGCACCGCGTTGAAGCCGGACACGGTCAGTGCGTCCAGGGCTTCCTGCGGGAATCGGGCATTCTCATCGACATCAGCGGCGTGCGGCGCGATCTCTTTTTCCGCCAACGCACGTATCGCAGCCCGCAGTTCATCGTGTTCCTCAGGCAGTTTGAACACATCGAACGACGGGTTTCCGGCCCATCCAGCCATATCGGTGGCCTCCTAGTCCTATTGCTACTCGCCGGTAACTTTACCCTGATGCTCACGTTGCAACGCCGCGTCCTTGGTGCGAACGGTGTCGGCCAGCTGGTCCTGGAACGCAAGGATCCGCGCCCGCAGCCGCGGGTCGGACGAGCCGAGCATGCGGACGGCCAGTAAGCCGGCATTGCGGCCGCCGCCGATGGAGACGGTGGCCACCGGAACGCCCGCCGGCATCTGCACGATCGACAGCAGTGAGTCCAGGCCGTCCAGCCGGGTCAACGGCACCGGCACGCCGATCACCGGCAGCGGCGTCGCGGCCGCGACCATGCCGGGCAGGTGGGCGGCGCCACCGGCACCGGCGATGATCACCTCGATGCCGCGGTCGGCCGCGCCGCGGGCGTAGTCGAACATCTCTGCCGGGGTGCGATGAGCAGAGACCACCCGAACCTCCGCGGGGATGTCGAACTCCGCCAGCGCCTCGGCGGCATCTTGCATCACCGACCAGTCGCTGTCGCTGCCCATGATCACCCCGACGCGCGGTTGCTCAGTCAATTGCGCCGCTCCTCCTCATCGCTTCGCTCTGCATCGTCACCGGCGCAGTCACTTGCGCCGCTCCTCCTCATCGCTTCGCTCTGCATCGTCACCGGCGCAGTCACTTGCGCCGCTCCTCCTCATCGCTTCGCTCTGCATCGTCACCGGCTCAGTCACTTGCGCCGCTCCTCCTCATCGCTTCGCTCTGCATCGTCACCGGCTCAGTCACTTGCGCCGCTCCTCCTCATCGCTTCGCTCTGCATCGTCGCCGGCGCCACCATGCGAATCCCATCCATCCATCCACTGGCCATGTGACAACCAGTGTGCCGCCAGCTCTGCACGCTCGCGCAGCTTGGCCGGGTTTTTCAGGTCTGCGTCAGTGCCGAGAAAGTTGATATGCCCCACCTTGCGACCGGGACGCTCAGCCTTGCCGTACAGGTGGACCCGGGCGTCGGGCATTCGCGCAAACAGGTGGTGCAAACGCTCGTCGGCGGTCATTGCCGGCGACTCCGCGGCGCCCAGCACGTTGGCCATCACCGTCACGGGCACGATGGCGCCGGTATCCCCGAGCGGATAGTCCAGCACCGCACGTAGATGTTGTTCGAACTGGCTGGTGCGCGCACCGTCCATGGTCCAGTGTCCGGAATTGTGCGGTCGCATCGCGAGTTCGTTCACCAGCAATGCGCCGTCGGCGGTCTCGAACAGCTCGACCGCGAGCACACCCACGACACCGAGTTCGGCGGCCAACCGAAACGCCAACTGCTGGGCCGCGCCGGCCACAGCGTCGGGCAGCGCCGGCGCCGGCGCGATCACCAGCACGCAGATGCCGTCACGTTGCACCGTCTCGACCACCGGCCAAGCCGCACCCTGGCCGAACGGCGAGCGCGCCACCATCGCCGACAACTCACGTCGCAGTTGGACCCGCTCCTCGACCAGCACCGGCACACCCTCAGCCAGATATGCGCCGGCGAGCTCGCGGGCGTCCGCCACGTCGCGGGCCATCTGCACACCCCGTCCGTCATAACCCCCACGGACCGCCTTGACCACCAGTGGCGCGTCCACCCACGCGGCGAAAGCATCCAGCTCGACAAGGTCTTCGAAACTCTGGATACCCGCGTATCGGGGCACCGGGGCACCCAGCGCCTCCAACCGCCGCCGCATGACGAGCTTGTCCTGGGCATGCACCAGAGCCTGCGGTGGCGGCGCCACATTGACGCCCTCGGCGACCAGCTTCTCCAGCAGTTCGGTCGGCACGTGCTCGTGGTCGAAAGTCAGCGCGTCGGCTCCCGCAGCCACCTGGCGTAGGGCTTCAAGGTCGGTGTGCGAGCCGATCACTAAATCGGGCGTGACCTGCGCGGCGGGTTCGTCGGCGGCGGTAGCCAACACCCGCAGGCTCTGCCCGAGCGCGATCGCGGCCTGCTGGGTCATCCGGGCAAGCTGACCGCCACCAACCATCGCAACAACGGGGGCACCCTGCGGTGTGCGGGCACTAGGCACGGCCATCATGGTGTCACGGCAAGCAGCGCTGCGTTGAGGGCGTGTCGCACCGCTGGTGAGGCCCAATCGTTATGTAACATTTTGCGCCAATTTCGTGTCCGTCCGTACACTCACGTGTTGTGTCCTTTGCCGATGCCACAATCGCGCGCCTGCCTCAGGTCTTACAGCCCTATGCGGCGCGCCACCACGAACTGATCAAATTCGCCATTGTCGGCGGCACCACGTTCATCATCGACTCGGCCATTTTCTACACCCTAAAGCTGACGATTCTCGAGCCTAAGCCGGTAACGGCCAAGGTCATCGCCGGTATTGTCGCGGTAATAGCGTCCTACGTATTAAACCGCGAGTGGAGTTTTCGCGATCGCGGCGGCCGCGAACGTCATCATGAGGCACTGCTGTTCTTCGCGTTCAGCGGAGTTGGCGTGCTGCTGAGCATGGCGCCGCTTTGGTTCTCCAGCTACATCCTGCAGTTCCGGGAACCAATGGTGTCACTGACCGCAGAAAACATTGCCGACTTCGTCTCGGCTTACGTGATCGGCAACCTGCTGCAGATGGCTTTCCGCTTCTGGGCGTTCCGGCGCTGGGTGTTTCCCGAACAGGTCGCCCGCGATTCCGACAAGGCACTGGAATCCGCGCTCACCGCGGGCGGTATTGCCGAAGTTTTCGAGGACACTCTCGAGGGTGGCAATGTGACGCTGCTGCCCGCCTGGCGCAATCGGGCCCGTCGCCACGCACTGCTTGCCCAAGATTTGGCCGGGAAGCCTCAGCCGGGCGATCCGTCAGTGCCCAGGGTGTCGAAAACTTCGTGATATAGCAGCGCTTGCACCTGGCGCAGGCGCGGAATGTCGTGGAACTCCAGCGGATCTTGCGAGGCCGACTCGATCACCAGGGTGCCGGTGCGAAACATCCGTTCCAACACCCGATCCCGGAACTCCACACTGTTGATCCGCGCCAACGGGATATCGATTCCGCTGCGAGTCAGCAACCCATACCGATACATCACCCGCCTGCTCGTGACGACGAAATGAGTGGTCAACCAGTTCAGGAACGGCCATAGTGTCAGCCAGCCGACGATCACCAGCCAGATCCCCCAGATGGCCCCGTAGACCACGTTCTTGGCGACCTGCCCCCAATCCGTCGAGTTGACGTACCCCGACCCGAACGTCACCAGCCCGGTCGTCAGAATCAGAACCAACGCGGGCCAGATCAGACCCTTCCAGTGCGGATGACGGTGCAGAATGACGTGCTCGCCAGCGGCCAGAGCGTTATCTGGATACCTCATGTCGCGACAGTAGCGGGACAGCCGAAATCAGCGCAGATGGACCAAGTCACCCGCGGACACCACGATGGTTTCGCCGTCAACGTCCAGACACAGCCGGGCCTGGTCATCGATGCCGGTGGCGGTCCCCACGATTTCTTTGCCGCCGGGCAGCTGCGCGCGCACGCGTGAGCCGATCGTCAGGCTGCGGGCCCGGTAGTCGGCCGCCAGCTGCCAATCGGCGCCGCGTGCGGCGCGCCAGGCGACGATCCGCCCGCCGAGCTCTCGCAGCAGCGTGCGGACCAGCTGGTCGCGGTCGGGCGCCGATACGCCGAGGTCGAGCAGCGAGGTGGCCCCGGGCTCGTCGACCTCTGCAGAAGCCTGGGTAACGTTGAGTCCCATACCGATCACCACGACCGGGCGGGTCACCTCAGCGAGGATCCCGGCCAACTTGCCCGGAGAGCCCGGAGGACCGGCCAGAACGTCGTTGGGCCACTTGAGGCCCACGTCGGCCCCGGTACCTGCAATCAGTGGTGTCACCGTGTCGACTACCGCCACCCCGGTGACCAGCGACAACCAACCCCACGCCGCCGCCGGGATGTCGGCGACCCGCACGCCGACCGACATGGTGATCTGCGCCCGCGGGGACGCCGACCATTGCCGGCCTTGACGCCCGCGTCCGGCGGTCTGGTGCTCGGCGATCAGCACTGCTCCGTCGATGTCGACACCCGAAGCCGCCCGGGCCAGCAGGTCGGCGTTGGTAGATCCGGTCTGCGCGACGACATCTAATTGCCGCCAACCTAAACCGGTCCCAACCAGTTCGGCGCGTAGTGCGGCAGGGTCCAGCGCCGTCCGCAGCTGTTCCCTGTCCATCAGCGACCCCCTGGTCCGGAATCTGCGTTGAGCATGTCCAGCACCGCAAGGTGGCTGAAGAGCATGCTGGTCCCGATCGGATTTCCGCCACCGGGATAGGCCGTGCCGCTGGGCGCGGCCATCGTGTTACCGGCCGCATATAGACCGTGGATCGGATTGCCGGACGCGTCGAGGACCCGGGCCGCGGCGTCGGTGCGCAGGCCGCCCTTGGTGCCCAGATCGGAGATGCCGAACGCGGCCGCGTGAAACGGCGGCCGCTCGATGGACACCAGCGGTGACGCGCCGCCGGAGAACGCGCGATCGAACGCCTCGTCGCCACGACCGAAGTCCTCGTCGATCCCGGCGGCGGCAAACTCGTTGAACCGCGCGACCGTTGCCGCCAGCCGCCCACCGGGCACCCCGATCTTCTCCGCCAGGTCCGCAAGGGTGTCGGCGGTGTGCCAGAGCCCGGCCGCGACGTACTTCGCGGTCTCCACTATCGCGACGTTGGCCGCCTTGACCGGGGGCACCTCGCCTTCCTTGTCGTCGTAGATCATCCAGTACGGCAAGGTGATCGACCCGCTTTCCAGCTGGGCGATGATCTCCCGGCCGGCCCGGTCGTAAGCCCTGGACTCGTTGACGAACCGGTCGCCGTCCTGATTCACGAAGATGCCGCCGGTGAACCACAGCGCGAACGCCGAACGGCCGTCGGGGTGCGTCATGCCGGGCGACCACCACGCCTGGTCCAGCAGATCGGTGTCGGCGCCCACCGCGATGCCGGCTTGCAACGCTTGACCATGACTGCCCGGACCGCCCATGGTGTCCCGGGCGACCCCGGGCACGCCATATTGCCGGCGCAGTTCGTCGTTGCCTTCGAAGCCGCCGGCGGCCAGCAGCACACCCAGTCGGGTCCGGATGGCCGTCCGCTTGCCCGCATGTTCGACGATGGCGCCGACAACGCGTTTTTCGGGACCGTCGGACACAACCAGCTCGACCAGGGCGGTGTCCCGCCGCAGCGACGCGCTCGGGTACTGCCCGATGGCCTTGAGGAATCGCGCGATCAAAGCGCGGCCGCCGACGAAGTAATCTGCCGGCGTTTCGGCGCCGAGCCGGTCGGTGTCCAACGGCCCGCGGATCGCGTCCCGCAACTCGGGCGCGGCGGCCACTCTCAGCGGCTTCGCCGCGATGTGGCGCTGCCCGTCCACGCGCGCCTTCGGCGCCTTTCCGTAGTAATCGGGCCACGGCAGCGGCACGAATTTCAGGTCGGGATCCCGCTCCAGGTATTCGATCAGGGGGGCGCCTCCGCGGACGAAGGTGTCCTGCAACTCGCGCGGGGTGCGGTCGCCGACCACGGCGTGGTAATAGGTCAGCGCGTCCTCGATGGTGTCGTCGGTGCCGGCGCGAACCAGCACCGGGTTGCATGGGAACCACACCCCACCCCCGCCGGAATAGGCGGTGGTGCCGCCGAACTTGTCGGTCGCCTCGATCAGCAGCACGTTGACACCCTCGCGCGCGGCGGTGTAGGCACCTGTGACACCCCCGCCGCCGGACCCCACCACCAACACATCGTGTTCTTCGGCCCAGTCGACTTCCACAGTCCCAACCGGATACGTGCCCATCAGCGGAGACTACTTAAGGGATGGTTAAGGGGCTCAAAAGGGTCGAGATGGGACTGCCGATAACATCAACTCCCATGACAAGCGTTACCGACCACACAGCAGAGCCGGCCGCCGAGCACACCATCGACATCCACACCACCGCGGGCAAGTTGGCGGAGCTGCACAAGCGAACCCAAGAGTCACTGCATCCGGTCGGCGAGGCCGCCGTTGAGAAGGTGCACGCCAAGGGCAAGCTGACGGCCCGCGAGCGCATCACCGCGCTGTTGGACGACAACTCGTTCGTCGAACTCGATGCGCTGGCCAAGCACCGCAGCACCAACTTCGGCCTCGGCGAAAACCGCCCGGTCGGCGACGGCGTGGTCACCGGCTACGGCACCATCGACGGCCGCGACGTGTGCATCTTCAGCCAGGACGCCACGGTCTTCGGCGGCAGTCTCGGTGAGGTGTACGGCGAAAAAATCGTCAAGGTTCAGGAACTGGCGATCAAGACCGGGCGCCCGCTGATCGGCATCAACGACGGCGCCGGCGCCCGCATCCAGGAGGGCGTCGTTTCACTGGGCCTTTACAGCCGCATCTTCCGCAACAACATCCTGGCCTCCGGTGTCGTCCCGCAGATCTCGCTGATCATGGGTGCCGCGGCCGGCGGGCACGTGTATTCCCCCGCCCTGACCGATTTCGTGGTGATGGTCGACCAGACCAGCCAGATGTTCATCACGGGACCCGACGTCATCAAGACCGTCACCGGCGAGGACGTCACCATGGAGGAACTCGGCGGCGCCCACACCCACATGGCCAAGTCTGGCACGGCGCACTACGTGGCATCGGGCGAGCAAGACGCCTTCGAGTACATTCGCGACCTGCTGAGCTACCTGCCCCCCAACAACTTCACCGACCCGCCCCGGTACGCCGTGCCGCATCCGGATGGCCCCATCGAGGAAAACCTCACCGCGGAGGACCTCGAGTTGGACACGCTGATCCCGGACTCCCCCAACCAGCCGTATGACATGCACGAGGTGATCACCCGCATCCTCGATGACGACGAATTCCTGGAGGTCCAGAACGGCTACGCGACCAACATCATCGTCGGGTTCGGACGTGTCGACGGTCGGCCGGTCGGGATAGTCGCCAACCAGCCCACCCAGTTCGCCGGCTGCCTGGACATCAACGCCTCCGAGAAGGCGGCCCGGTTCGTGCGGACCTGCGACTGTTTCAACATCCCGATCATCATGCTGGTGGACGTTCCGGGCTTCTTACCCGGCACCGACCAGGAATACAACGGGATCATCCGGCGCGGCGCCAAGCTGCTCTACGCCTACGGCGAGGCCACCGTCCCCAAGATCACCGTCATCACCCGCAAGGCTTATGGCGGCGCCTACTGCGTGATGGGCTCCAAGGACATGGGCTGCGACGTCAACATCGCCTGGCCCACCGCGCAGATCGCGGTGATGGGCGCCTCGGGGGCTGTCGGCTTCGTGTACCGCCAGCAGCTGAAGGACGCGGGCAAGGAGGGCCAGGATGTCGATGCGCTGCGCTTGCAGTTGCAGCAGGAGTACGAGGACACCTTGGTCAATCCCTATGTCGCCGCCGAACGGGGCTACGTCGATGCGGTGGTCCCGCCGTCGCACACCCGCGGCTACATCGGCACGGCTCTGCGCCTGCTGGAACGCAAGATCTCCCATCTGCCGCCGAAGAAGCACGGGAACATTCCGCTATGACCCAAGAGACCCCGCAGCACAAAGAGCCGCACATCCGGATCCTCAAAGGCAATCCGACCGACCAGGAGCTGGCCGCGCTGATCGTGGTGCTCGGCAGCGCCGGCGGTGCGCCTCAGCCTGCACAGCCCGAGAGCACCCGGTGGGGGCTTCCGGTTGACCGGCTGCGCTACGCGATATTCAACTACCAGCGAGTCACGTTGCAAGAGCGGATGCACATGCAGCGATGACCCGGCTGGTGCTCGGGTCCGCGTCCCCCGGTCGGCTCAAAGTCCTGCGCCAGGCCGGCATCGATCCGCTGGTGCTGGTCTCCGGTGTCGATGAGGATGCCGTGGCGGCCGGGCTGGGCCCGGCGGCTGCGCCCAAGCAAGTAGTCTGCGCGCTCGCGGAGGCCAAAGCCCAGCAGGTGGCCGCTAAGCTGGCTAGCCTCAACAACAGTGTAGCAGCGGATTGCGTTGTGATTGGCTGTGATTCGATGCTGTACGTTGGCGGCCGGCTATGCGGCAAGCCGCAATCGGTTGCCGAGGCACGCCAACTTTGGGTGTCTATGGCGGGCCGAGCAGGCATTCTCTATACCGGGCACAGCGTCATCCGGTTGCTGGACCACGAAATCGCCTTCAGTGGCAGCGAACCATCAAGCACCACAGTGCATTTCGGAAGACCACCAGCTGCCGATCTGGAGGCGTATCTGGCCAGTGGCGAGTCGCTGCGAGTAGCTGGCGGATTCACTCTGGACGGCCTCGGCGGTTGGTTCATCGAGGGTGTCGACGGCGACCCGTCGGCCGTGGTGGGGATCGGATTGCCGTTGACGCGCACGTTGTTGGCCCGAGCAGGGCTGTCCATCGCCGCGCTGTGGGCGGCCAATCCGGTCACCCACAACTCTCCCGCCGCAGGATGCGGATAAAACCAACCCAGGAAGTTTAGAAAGCGAGCCGGAAGGCAATTGATCGAGATACGCTCGATTGGGGTGATCCTGCGATGAGGACCGGGCACTGCTGCACGGGTGCCATGAAAAGGGGTCGAGGATGTCGTTTGTCAACGCGGCGCCGGAGTTTGTCGAGGCGGCGGCCACGGATCTGGCGAATATCGGTTCGAATATCAGCGCGGCCAACGCGGCCGCGGCAACCCAGACAACGGCTGTAGTGGCTGCGGGTGCGGATGAGGTGTCGGCGGCTATCGCGGCGCTGCTCGGCTCCCACGCCCAGGCGTTTCAGGCGCTCAGCGCCCAGGCGGCAGCGTTCCATAACCAGTTTGTCCAGCTCATGAATGGTGGCGCGGCGGAATATGCTATCGCTGAGGCCGCCAATGCCTCACCGATGCAGCAGGCTCTCAACGCGGTTAACGCGCCTGCAGAGACGCTGTTTGATCGCCCGCTGATCGGCAACGGCGCCAACGGCACCTCATCAAGTCCGAACGGCGGGGCCGGCGGGCTGCTGTTCGGCAACGGCGGCAATGGCTATTCGCCAACCAGCGGCGCGGGCGGTAGCGGCGGGGCCGCGGGGTTGATCGGCAACGGCGGCAGCGGTGGGACCGGCGGCGGCCTCGGTGGCGCCGGTGGTGCTGGCGGTGCCGGCGGCTTGCTGGTCGGCAGTGGGGGCAACGGGGGTAACGGCTCCCTTGGCGGTGCGGGCGGAGTCGGCGGTAATGCGTTCCTGTTCGGCAGCGGCGGTAACGGCGGAACCGGCGCGTCCGGCGGTGCCGCAGGCGCCGCCGGCTTGCTGATCGGCAACGGTGGGAGCGCCAGCGTGGCTGGGCAGGCCGGGGCAAACGGCGGGCTGTTGTACGGCAACGGCGGCAACGGGGCATTAAACAGCGCCGGCGGCAGCGCGGTCCTGTTCGGCAACGGCGGTGGCGGCGGCGTCGCTGGCCACGCCGGGCTCCTGATCGGCGACGGCGGCAGTGCTTTTGCGAGCGGACAAACCGGGGCGAACGGCGGGCTGTTGTACGGCAACGGCGGCAACGGAGCCCCCGGCGTCAACGGCGCGGCGGCCGGCGGCAACGCATTCCTGTTCGGCAACGGCGGTAACGGCGGCGCCGCCGGCAGCGGCCTCGGCGGGGCCGGCGGCACCGGCGGCCTGTTCAACGGCAACGGCGGCAACGGCGGCGGCAGCGTCCTCGGCAGCGGCGGTAACGGTGGCAGGGCGGGGCTGACCGGCAACGGCGGCAACGGCGGTGGCGGCGGCGATAACGGCGGGAACGGCGGCAACGCCATCCTCATCGGCAACGGCGGTAACGGTGGGGCCGGTGCGCTCGGCTCCGACGGCACCGGCGGCAGCCGCGGGCTCCTGTTCGGCAGCGCGGGCGCGCCGGGATAGGTCCAGCACCCGTACACCATCGGCGTCGAATTTCAGCAGCATCGCGATGAGTACTCTTTAAGATGTGCCGCTGCCCCCGGATCCAGACCCCGCCCTGTCGGCTTACGCCCACCCCGAACGGCTCGTAACCACCGACTGGCTGTCGGCCAACATGGGCACGCCCGGGCTGGCAATCGTCGAATCCGACGAGGACGTGCTGCTCTACGACGTCGGCCACATTCCCGGCGCGGTGAAGATCGACTGGCACACCGACCTCAATGACCCGAGGGTCCGCGACTACATCGACGGCGAGCAGTTCGCCGACTTGATGAATCGCAAGGGCATCGCCCGCGATGACACCGTGGTGATCTACGGCGACAAGAGCAACTGGTGGGCGGCCTACGCACTGTGGGTCTTCACGTTGTTCGGCCACCCGGACGTGCGGCTGCTCAATGGTGGACGCGATTTGTGGCTCGGCGAAGGCCGCGACGTGACGCTCGAAGTCCCGGCCAAGGCATCGACCGGCTATCCGGTCGTGCAACGAAACGACGAGCCGATCCGTGCCTTCAAGGACGACGTGCTTGCCATCCTGGGCACCGAGCCGCTGATCGACGTGCGCTCGCCGGACGAGTACACCGGCAGGCGCACCCACATGCCCGACTATCCCGAAGAAGGCGCGCTACGCGCCGGCCACATCCCCACTGCACGATCGATCCCATGGGCCAAGGCGGCCGACGAGAGTGGTCGATTCCGCGCTCGCGAAGAGCTCGACGAGCTCTACGGCTTCATCGGACCTGAGGACAAGACCGTCGTCTATTGCCGCATCGGCGAGCGGTCCAGCCACACCTGGTTCGTGCTGACCCATCTGCTCGGCAAACCTGGAGTGCGCAATTACGACGGTTCATGGACCGAATGGGGAAATGCCGTGCGCGTGCCGATCGTCGCGGGCGAAAACCCGGGAGCCGTACCCGCCTGATGACTCTTCCCACGCCGTTGGCCGAGGTGGTGTCCGACTTCGCCGAGGTGGAGGGGCAGGACAAGCTCAAGCTGCTGCTGGAATTCGCCGACGAGTTGCCGGCGCTGCCCGACGATTTGGCAGTGACCGCCATGGAGCCGGTGCCCGAGTGTCAATCCCCGCTGTTTCTGCATGTCGACGCGAGTGATCCCAACCGGGTGCGGCTGCATTTCAGCGCACCGGCCGAGGCACCGACCACCCGCGGCTTTGCCTCGATCCTGGCCGCCGGCCTCGATGAACAGCCCGCCGCTGACATCCTGGCGGTGCCCGAGGATTTCTACACGGACCTTGGTTTGGCAGCTCTGATCAGCCCGCTGCGGTTGCGCGGAATGTCGGCAATGCTGGCCCGCATCAAACGGCGATTGCGCGAGACTCCCTAGAACCTCGAGTCAGACCCCGGAAATCCGACACCGCTTCGTCGGGCTCGCGGCGCGGCGCTTAGACTTCCCACCGAGTTGTAAGAAACTCTCTTAGACAACAAGACTGCAGATATGCCAACAGGAGGCGCAGTGGCCAGTCACGCCAGCTCGACGATCACCAAGGTTCTCGTCGCCAATCGCGGCGAGATCGCTGTCCGGGTGATCCGGGCGGCCCGCGATGCGGGCCTGTCCAGCGTGGCGGTGTATGCGGAACCCGACGCCGAGGCGCCGCACGTAGCGCTCGCCGACGAGGCGTTCGCGCTGGGCGGCCAGACGTCCGCGGAGTCCTACCTGGACTTCGGCAAGATCCTCGACGCGGCTGCCAAGTCTGGCGCCAACGCCATCCACCCCGGCTACGGGTTCCTTTCGGAGAACGCCGATTTCGCCCAGGCGGTCATCGATGCGGGCCTGATCTGGATCGGACCCAGCCCGCAGTCGATCCGCGACCTCGGCGACAAGGTCACCGCCCGCCACATCGCCGCGCGCGCGCAGGCGCCGCTGGTGCCCGGCACCCCCGACCCGGTCAAGAACGCCGACGAGGTGGTGGCCTTCGCCAAGGAGTACGGCGTGCCGATCGCCATCAAGGCCGCCTTCGGCGGCGGCGGGCGCGGCATGAAGGTGGCCCGCTCCATCGACGAGATACCCGAGCTGTTCGAGTCGGCCACCCGCGAGGCCGTCTCGGCCTTCGGTCGCGGTGAGTGCTTTGTCGAGCGCTACCTGGACAAGCCGCGCCACGTCGAGGCGCAGGTGATCGCCGACCAGCACGGCAACGTCGTCGTCGCCGGCACCCGCGACTGCTCGCTGCAGCGCCGCTTCCAGAAGCTGGTCGAAGAGGCGCCCGCGCCGTTCCTCACGGACGCGCAGCGCAAGGAGATTCACGAATCGGCGAAGCGGATCTGCAAGGAGGCGCACTACTACGGCGCCGGCACCGTCGAATACCTGGTCGGCCAGGACGGCCTGATCTCGTTCCTGGAGGTCAACACCCGCCTTCAGGTCGAGCACCCGGTCACCGAGGAGACCGCGGGCATCGACCTGGTGCTGCAGCAGTTCAAGATCGCCAACGGCGACAAGCTGGACATCACCGAGGATCCGACGCCGCGTGGGCACGCCATCGAATTCCGGATCAACGGCGAGGACGCCGGACGCGGGTTCCTGCCGGCGCCCGGTCCGGTCACCAAATTCGAAGCGCCCAGCGGGCCCGGCGTCCGGCTGGACTCCGGTGTCGAGACCGGCTCGGTGATCGGCGGCCAGTTCGATTCGATGCTGGCCAAGCTGATCGTGTACGGCGCCACCCGCGAGGAGGCGCTGGCGCGGTCGCGCCGGGCCCTGGACGAATTTCACGTCGAGGGGTTGGCCACCGTCATCCCGTTCCATCGAGCCGTGGTGGCCGACCCGGCCTTCATCGGCGACGACGCCGGCTTCACGGTGCACACCCGGTGGATCGAGACCGAGTGGAACAACACCATCGAGCCCTTCACCGGCGCGGAGCCGCTCGACGATGAAGCGGACCCACGGCCGCGACAGAAAGTGGTCGTCGAGGTCGGCGGCCGCCGGCTCGAAGTTTCGTTGCCGGGCGACTTGGCCCTGTCCAATGGTGCCCCCGACGCGGCCGGTGTCGTCCGCAAAAAGCCGAAGCCCCGCAAGCGGGGTGCGCACGCCGGCGCAGCGGCTTCCGGTGACGCGGTAACCGCGCCGATGCAGGGCACCGTCGTCAAGGTCGCGGTCGAGGAAGGGCAGCAGGTCGCGGTCGGTGACTTGGTAGCGGTTCTCGAGGCGATGAAGATGGAGAACCCGGTCACCGCGCACAAGGACGGGACCATAACCGGACTGGCCGTCGAGGCCGGGGCCGCGGTCACTCAGGGCACGGTGCTCGCCGAGATCAAGTAGGTCCGGACCGGCCCTCGTCCGGCCCTACTCCAGCTGGTCCCGCAGTCGCGAGAGCGACTTGGCCAAGAGCCGGGAAACATGCATCTGTGAAATGCCGACCCGGTCGGCGATCTGCGTCTGCGTCATCGACTCAAAAAACCTGAGTACCAGTACCGTTCGCTCCCGCTCGGGCAGCGATTCGAGCAACGGGCGCAGCGCCTCCCGGTCTTCGATCCGGTCGAGGGCGGCGTCCGGGTCACCCAAAGTGTCAGCGATGGCACGGGCTTCGTCGTCATCGCCGCCGCCGCCGCTGTCAATGGACAAGGTGTTATAGGAGCTGCCCGCCACCAGGCCTTCGACCACCTCAGCGCGGTCCATGTCGAGTTCGGCGGCGAGCTCGGTCGCGGTGGGCGCCCGGCCCAGGCGTTGCGACAGCTCGGCGGTCGCGGAGCCAAGTCTTAGGTGCAGTTCCTTGAGGCGCCTGGGAACTTTGACCGACCAGCTGTTGTCGCGAAAGTGGCGCCGGACTTCACCCATGATTGTGGGCACCGCGAACGAAACGAAGTCCGATCCCGTCTCGACGTCGTAGCGCACTACCGCGTTGACCAATCCGACCCGCGCGACCTGAACCAAGTCGTCGCGCGGTTCGCCCCGGCCCTCGAAGCGGCGCGCGATGTGGTCGGCCAGCGGCAGGCACCGCTCCACGATCTTGTCCCGGTGACGCTGGAATTCGTTCGAGTCGCCGGTCAGGTCGGCCAACTCACGAAACATGTCCGGAACGTCGGCGTACTCGTTCGGGCGGGAATCCGAACTGCCGCTGGTTCGCACCGTCACCTGCTGGTGGCTGTCCGCCGCGCCGTCAACATGATACCGAAAACACTGCCGGACCCATCGGGTTCCCGACCGTCATGGAAGGTCTGGACGTCGTCAGCCAAGGATGTCAGGACGTGCCAGCTGAAGCTCCCGGGTGACACCACATCGTGGGTTTCGCACGCCGCGGAAGCCTCGATCACCAACTCCTCGTCGTGCGGATCGACGACCACAACGAGCGTCGCGTCGGGTGTGGCCGAACGGATCAGCCGGGTACACACTTCGTCCACCGCCAGCCGCAGATCCGCCACGGCATCGAAATCCAGGTCTTCGTAGGTGCCGATCGCACCGACCAGGGTGCGCAGCATCGCAAGGTTCTCCAGGCGAGCAGCAACGTGCAGTTCGACGGCGCGGTGGCCTCGTTCGCGCTTGCTACCGCGCAATACTGCATCGGTCATATGGTCTCCCGGCAATGTTTGAGTGAGACTACTCCCGCTTTGGAGCTCGCCTTGGACCTTACGTCCGAGCCCGTTAGTCACGAGCACCTGAGCGCATTTTGTCGCGATGACGGAGTGAACACGCCAACGAAATATTGCCGGAATTCATCATTGTCCAGACGTAATACCCGCTGGACGAGGTCGGTAATCGCGGATTCAACTTTCCGGCCGGCTTTCCGGCCGGCTTTGCCACCCACTCGGCTCGTTCCGCCGTGTTCCTGCCTTGTTTTTCAGGGGCCCAATACCGGGCCGGCGATCGCGGGTGCCCCCATCGACAGCGCCACGATCATCAGCGTCAACAGAAACCAGCCGGCCCCGTGCCAGGCCCACCAGACTCCGTCGCTTCGCCAGACGCGGTAGGTACGCCAAAATGCCCAAAGCCCGGCAAATAGCAGGATCAGTGGTCCCCCAAACGCGAGCAGTATGCGCTCGGGGCGCCCGCACGCCACCGTGTCTACATTCGTTTGCCCGCAGCCGCTCACCAAGAACGCGGCCACGACAACAAATACGACTCCGGCGGCCGCTGCCAACACCGCGAACCGGACGGCGACGCGCACCTCCTCGTCGTCCTCGCCCAAGCGATCTCCGCCTGGTGGTTCATCTGCCGTCGGCATCCTCAGTCCTATATTCCGCGTCCCGGTGCTCTGTGGGCAACGCAGTACAAAAGGCCGACGCCCGCGGCGTTGATTTCGGTCGGCAAAACGGTGGGCGCAGCCCGAACCGATGACGCTGTTTCATAGAACGATCGCGATCTGCGCGAGACGAAGCTCGTCGTAAACCTCAATATTTGCAAGTCCCCTGCCGAGATCGGCTGCGGGGCGGTACCTGCGGAGGTCCGCTGGCCCAGGGATTTGAGTTCGGATAAAACTGAACGTCGACCCATTCGTCATGAGTACTATCTGACACATGGGGAGCGCCAGAAGGCGATTATCGCCCGAAGAGCGTCGGGCGGAGCTGCTTGCTCTGGGCGCGGAGGTTTTCGGGAAGAGGCCGTACGACGAGGTCCGCATCGACGAGATCGCCGAGCGGGCCGGGGTGTCGCGCGCGCTGATGTACCACTATTTCCCTGACAAACGGGCGTTCTTCGCCGCTGTTGTCAAGGACGAGGCTGATCGGCTGTACCAGGCCACCAATAAAGAGCCCATCAGCGGACTGACGATGTTCGAAGAAGCGCGGGTCGGTGTGCTGGCCTACATGGCTTATCACGACCAGAATCCGGAGGCCGCGTGGGCCGCGTACGTTGACATGGGCCATACCGACCCTGTCTTACTCGGCATCACCGAGGAGGCCAAGACCCGCCAGGTGGAGAACATCATGACCCGCATCGGCGAGGTTGTGGCCGGGGTGCAAGAGGCAAAGCTGGAACCGGATGTCGAACGGGATCTGCGGGTCATCGTTCATGGCTGGATCGCGTTCACCTTCGAGGTCTGCCGGCAGCGAATCATCGACCCGACGACCGACGCCGAATGCCTTGCCGACGCCTGCGCGCACACACTGCTCGACTCGATCGCCCGGGTCCCCGCGATCCCGGAGACACTGGCCCATGCGATGGCGACGGCGCGTTATGTACCGCAGCAGTGAGCTGGTGGACTGTCGGTGCCCCTTGGCACCATGGCTAGGTGGGCACCGCGCATTCTGAGCCGTTAGCCCGGTTCAGTCCGACAACCCGGGAATGGTTCGTCAGCACCTTCGACGCACCCACGGCTGCCCAGGCCGGCGCCTGGGAAGCCATCGCAGGTGGCCATAACTCGCTGGTCATCGCGCCGACCGGTTCTGGAAAAACGCTGGCGGCATTTCTGTGGGCGTTAGACAGTCTCGCGCGCCTCGCCGGCGCGCCCGACCGCCCAGCGGGCACCCGCGTGCTCTATGTTTCCCCGCTCAAGGCGCTGGCGGTCGACGTCGAACGCAACCTCCGCACGCCACTGACGGGCCTCACCAGGATCGCCGAACGGCGCGGTCTGCCCGCACCCGACATCAGTGTCGGTGTCCGATCCGGTGACACCCCGCCCGCGCTGCGGCGGCAGCTGATCGCCAGGCCGCCCGACGTACTGATCACCACTCCGGAGTCGCTGTTTCTGATGCTGACGTCGGCCGCGCGCGAGACCTTGGCCGGCGTCCAGACCGTGATCGTAGACGAGATTCACGCGATTGCCGCGGGCAAGCGCGGCGCTCACCTGGCCCTGTCGCTGGAGCGACTCGATGCATTGCGCGAGGGGCGGCCCGCACAGCGCATCGGGTTATCGGCGACCGTGCGCCCGCCCGAGGAGCTCGCGCGGTTCCTGTCCGGACAAGGCCCGACAACTATCGTCGCTCCCCCGTCGGCCAAGACGCTCGAGTTGTCCGTGCAGGTGCCGGTGCCCGATATGGCGAACTTGCCGAACAACACCATCTGGCCCGATGTCGAGGCGCGGCTGGTCGACCTGATCGAATCGCACCGGTCGACAATCGTGTTCGCCAATTCACGGCGACTGGCGGAACGACTTACCGCGCGGCTTAACGAAATACACGCCGAACGCTGCGCCATCGAGCCCTCGACTCAGACCAGTCAAAAAGCCAAGCCAAAACCGAACCCGCAAGTGGCGGGTGGGGCGCCGGCGCACATCATGGGCAGCGGCCAAACCTTCGGTGCCGACCCGGTGCTTGCCCGCGCCCACCACGGTTCCGTCAGCAAGGAGCAGCGCGCTCTGGTGGAGGACGACCTCAAACGCGGACTACTCAAGGCCGTGGTGGCGACCTCCAGCCTGGAACTGGGCATCGATATGGGCGCCGTCGACCTGGTGATCCAGGTGGAGGCGCCGCCATCGGTGGCCAGTGGCATGCAACGCATCGGACGCGCCGGACACCAGGTCGGTGAGGTCTCGCGCGGCGTGCTGTTCCCCAAACACCGCACCGACCTGATCGGCTGCGCGGTGAGTGTGCAGCGCATGGTCGCCGGCCAGATCGAGACCATGCGGGTGCCCTCCAACCCGCTCGACATCCTGGCTCAACAGACCGTGGCGGCGGCCGCGCTTGAGCCGCTGGACGCAGACCGGTGGTTCGATACCGTGCGCCGCAGTGCACCGTTCGCGACGCTGCCCCGTAGTGTGTACGAGGCCACCCTGGACCTGCTCTCCGGCAAGTACCCGTCCACCGAGTTCGCCGAGCTGCGCCCGCGACTGGTCTACGACCGCGATGCCGGCACCCTGACCGCGCGACCCGGTGCGCAGCGGCTGGCTGTCACCTCCGGCGGCGCGATCCCCGATCGCGGACTCTTTACCGTCTACCTCGCCAGCGAGGTCGAAAAGCCGTCGCGGGTAGGTGAACTCGATGAGGAGATGGTTTACGAATCGCGGCCCGGGGATGTCATCTCGCTGGGGGCCACCAGCTGGCGGATCACCGAGATCACCCACGACCGGGTGCTGGTGATCCCCGCACCGGGTCAGCCGGCCCGGTTGCCGTTCTGGCGCGGCGACGACGTCGGGCGCCCGGCCGAGTTGGGCGCCGCGCTCGGCGCATTTACCGGCGAGCTGGCCGGGCTGGGCCGCGAGGCGTTTGACAAGCGTTGTTCGGCTTTGGGTTTCGATGCCTACGCAACCGACAACCTCTGGGGACTACTGGACGAGCAGCGGGCCGCCACCTTGGTGGTGCCGACCGACACCACCCTGCTGGTCGAGCGCTTCCGCGACGAGTTGGGCGATTGGCGGGTAATCCTGCACTCGCCGTACGGGCTTCGGGTGCACGGGCCACTGGCGCTAGCGGTAGGCCGGCGGCTGCGCGAACGCTACGGCATCGACGAGAAGCCGACCGCGTCCGACGACGGGATCGTGGTGCGGTTGCCCGACACTTTCCCTGATCTTGGGTCGGACCCATCCCACGAAAGTCCTCCGGGCGCGGAATTGTTCGTGTTCGACGCCGACGAGATCGACCCGATCGTCACGGCCGAAGTGGGCGGTTCGGCGCTGTTCGCGTCGCGGTTCCGGGAATGCGCCGCCCGCGCCCTGCTACTGCCCCGCCGGCACCCGGGCCGCCGCTCGCCTTTGTGGCACCAGCGCCAGCGCGCCGCCCAGTTGCTGGACGTGGCCCGCAAGTACCCCGACTTCCCGATCGTGCTGGAGACCGTCCGGGAATGCCTACAGGACGTGTACGACGTCCCGGCGCTGGTCGAGCTGATGACCGGTATCGCCCAGCGTCGGGTGCGGGTGCTCGAAGCGGAAACCGGCAAGCCCTCACCGTTCGCGGCGTCATTGCTGTTCGGCTACGTCGGCGCCTTCATGTACGAGGGCGACACCCCGATCGCCGAACGGCGCGCCGCGGCGCTGTCGCTGGACAGCACCCTGCTGGCCGAGCTACTCGGGCGGGTAGAACTGCGCGAGCTGCTCGATCCCCAGGTCATCGCCGCAACCGGCCGCCAGCTGCAACACCTGTCCGACGACCGGCTCGCCCGCGATGCCGAGGCCGTCGCGGACCTGCTGCGGCTGCTGGGCCCCTTGACCGAAGACGAGGTCGTCGCCCGCAGTGCCCCCCACGGCAGCGACGACAACGCCATCGGCGGCTGGTTGGAGGGCTTGCGGGCGGCCCGGCGCGCGCTGACGGTGTCGTTCGCCGGCCGCTGCTGGTGGGTCGCCATCGAAGACATCGCCCGGCTGCGCGACGGGGTGGGCGCGGCCGTCCCGGTCGGCGTGCCTGCCGCCTTCACCGAGGAAGTGGCCGACCCGCTGGGCGAGTTGCTGGGTCGTTACGCCCGCACCCGCACCCCGTTCACCACCGCGCAGGCCGCCGCACGATTCGGCCTGGGACTGCGGGTGACGGCCGATGTGCTGGGCCGCCTCGGCGGTGCCGGCAGGCTGGTGCGTGGTGACTTCGTCTCCGTCGACACCGTTCCTGACATCGCCCCCCGTGCGGGTGGCGGAGCCGGAGCCGAGCAATGGTGCGACGCCGAGGTGCTGCGCATCTTGCGGCGACGTTCGTTGGCGGCGCTGCGGGCCCAGGTAGAGCCGGTGAGCACCGCCGCCTACGGGCGCTTCCTGCCGGCCTGGCATAACGTCGGCGCTTCGGGGTCTTCGGGGTACGCCGGCCCAGAAGGGCTGGCCGCCGTCATCGATCAGCTGGCGGGCGTTCGGATGCCGGCCTCGGCGATCGAACCGCTGGTGCTGGCTCCGCGGGTCGGCGACTATTCTCCGGCGATGCTCGACCAGTTGCTCGCGAGCGGAGAGGTCACCTGGTCGGGCGCCGGCTCCATCTCGGGTAGTGACGGCTGGGTCGCACTACACGCGGCCGATTCCGCGCCGTTGACGCTGGCCGCCCCCGTCGAGATCGATTTCACCGACGCGCACCGGGCGATCCTGGAAACGCTGTCCGGGGGCGGCGCGTACTTCTTCCGGCAGCTCGCCCAAGGCGACACCGGCGAGGCAGCACTCAAAGCCGCGCTGTGGGAACTGATTTGGGCGGGCTGGGTCACCGGCGACACCTTTGCGCCCGTGCGCGCGCTGTTGGGCGGCACCGGCGCTCGCAAGCGTTCCGCGCCGGCGCACCGAGGACGCCGACTGCCTCGGCTGAGCCGATACAGCGTCGCACACCCACAGAACCGCAGCACCGAACCGACCGTCGCCGGCCGGTGGTCAGCTCTGCCGCGTCCCGAGCCAGAGTCGACACTGCGGGCGCACTACCAAGCTGAGCTGCTGTTGACCCGGCACGGTGTGCTGACCAGGGGCGCGGTGGTGGCCGAGGGCGTGCCGGGCGGGTTCGCCACCCTCTACAAGGTGCTGAGCAGCTTCGAGGACGCGGGCAGGTGCCAGCGCGGCTATTTCGTCGAGTCACTGGGGGGCGCCCAGTTCGCGGTCTCATCCACGGTCGACCGGTTGCGCAGCTACCTCGACGGTGTCGACCCGGAACGGCCGGAATACCGCGCCGTCGCACTGGCCGCCGCCGACCCGGCCAACCCATACGGCGCCGCGCTGCCCTGGCCGAACTCCCGCACCGATGGCGCCGACCGGGGCGTCAATGGGGCCACCGGCGCCCGACCGGGCCGCAAAGCCGGGGCGCTCGTCGTGCTGGTGGACGGCGAGCTGGCCTGGTTTCTCGAGCGCGGCGGGCGAACATTGCTGACCTTCACCGACGACCCCGCGGTCGGCCATGCCGCGGCCGTGGCACTGGCCGACTTGGTCGCGAGCGGGCGGGTGGCATCGATTCTGGTGGAACGCGTCGACGGAGTACCGGCACTACAGCCGCGAGTCGGGGAGCCGACGGCGCTGACTGCGCTCTCCGAAGCGGGTTTCATCCGTACGCCACGCGGATTGCGGCTGCGATGAGCAATGCCCGAAGGTGACACCGTCTGGCACACGGCGGCCACGCTGCGTCGGCACCTGGCAGGACGAACGCTGACCCGCTGCGATATCCGGGTACCGAGGTTCGCCACCGTCGACCTCAGCGGCGACTCGGTAGACGAAGTGCTCAGCCGGGGAAAGCACCTGTTCATTCGAGTCGGGCGGGCCAGCATTCACTCGCACCTGAAGATGGACGGTAGCTGGCGGGTCGGCCCGACGATTCAAGGCCGGGTGCCGGTAGACCACCGGGCGCGAATCATATTGGAAGTAACCAGCGTTCGGGCCGTCGGCGTCGACCTTGGCGTACTTGAGATCCTCGATCGCGATCATGACGGTGACGCGGTCGCACACTTGGGACCCGATCCGCTGGGCGACGATTGGGATCCGCACCTTGCCGCCGCGAACCTGACGGCACGCCCAAACCGGTTTATCGCCGAAGCGCTACTGGATCAGCGGGTACTGGCCGGTGTTGGCAACGTTTTTTGCAACGAATTGTGTTTCGTCACCGGACATCTGCCCACCGCGCCGGTCAACTCCATCACCGACGCGTATCGCCTGGTCAGCCGCGCGCGGGACATGCTGTGGGCCAACCGGTTGCGATGGAACCGCTGCACCACCGGCGACACCCGAGCAGGCCGGCAGCTATGGGTATACGGCCGAGCCGGACAAGGCTGCCGGCGCTGCGGCACCCCCATCCGCTACGACAACTCCGGTGAGCGGGTGGCGTACTGGTGCCCGACCTGCCAGGTATGACTACAGGGGAACAGGCACGTCGACTTCCCACCGTCCAGCGGCCTGCCGCATTTTAGGCCCCGTTAACCTTTGAGTCATCTGCGCGACGGTTTGCCTCGGCACTCTAGGTGGCGATGATTGCAAATTGAGCGATCATTGAGTTGCGCGGAGTCGCACGTGCCTGCAGCATTGGCGACCCGGGCTTGATTCTCACCAGACATCCGCTCTATCTGTTTCATCGGGAGTATCAGAAATGACGAGTACCCCTACCGGCAATCTCAGCCCACTGCGATCGTTGTGGGCTGTCGGCTTCGCACTGGCGGCCGCGGTGCTTGGTGCGCTGGGAACCGCCTCGCCCGCTCATGCTGACACCACCGATCAGGAGTTCATCGCGACGTTGAGGGCCCACGGCATCGAACATGAGTCGGAACAGACCGAAATCATGGCCGGCCATTTGGTCTGCCATCAACTCGGGATGGGTAAGACACCGGTGCAGGTCGCGACCGACGTCATGAACAGCAGCACCTTAGACGGCGACAACTCAGGGTTCTTCGTCGCCATTGCCGAGGAAGCGTACTGCCCGCAGTATTCGAATGCGCAGTGACAAACTCACTTCAAGTGGCTTTAACTCACCCTGATTTGTAAGACGAACTAGTTGCGGGCGTGCGTCAGGAAAAACTGCGCAATGACTTCCGACGCGTCGAATGCGCGCGTCGTGGTTCCGACGACGGCCGCCGGCAGATACTGCTTTGCGCCCGGCCAGGTATGGCCGCCATTGTCGATCTTGTAAAAGACCACTTCGGTGGAATCGGCACATGACGACGAATCAAAGCGGTGAACCGCCGTTCCGTCACCGATATCGGGTAACTCCTGTCTCCTCGGATCGCCCTGGCATCCGTCCACTGAGCGCCACCTGTCCACCATGGCGGTCGCCGAAATGGCGTGGCTGACTCCGCCGCGCCCGTGCACGGCGCCACCGTTGAACGGCACCAGCGGATCGTGGGTACCGTGCACCTCCAGTACCGACACCGGCCGCGATGGATTGCAGGCCACGCCAGCGCCAAGCGTGCCGGACACCGGGGCGACGGCGGCGAAGACATCGGCACGATCGCAGGCCAGCCTGTTGGACATGAATCCGCCGTTCGACATCCCGGTGGAAAACACATGCCCGGGGGCCACTCCGAAATCGTTCGCCACCTTGCCCACCAGCGCGACCAGGAACCCCAGGTCGTCGACGTGGTGGCGGGCCGCCGGCGATGCTCCCCGCCCGTCCGCCCAGCTCTTGTCATAACCGTCGGGATAAACGACCAGCAAGTTGGTGCTGTCGGCAGCGGAGTCGAAGTCGCTGAGGCCCTCCTGCCCTAGTCCGGTCGCGGCGCCACCGTGCAGGTTGAGCACCAGGCCGACGGGAGCGTCTGGTGGCACATGCACTCGGTACGTCCGGGTCAGGCCGCCGAACTGAAACGTCCCGGACTGATCTCGCACGGTGGCCTGGACTTGGTGCGCGCCGCAGCCCACGACGCAAACAGCGACAACGACCAGCGACAGGAGTCGCACCCAGGGCATGTTCGTCAAGTTACCGACCACTCTTGCGGATCGACGAGGGCGGGCGGGTGAATTCTGGTCGAGGTCCTCGCCCAGGAGATTGGCGGCATGGGATGATCGCAACGTCAGCGGCGTTACTTGCCGATAACACTTCTACTTCTGATCGGGGAGGTTCCAGCAATGACCACTATCCGAGCGCGTTTGCCGAGACCGATCCGATCACTGTTGGCCGGCTTCGTGCTGGCGGTCGCGCTGCTTGGCTTCCTGGGATTGCCAACCGCGACTGCCAAGGCCGACGACGTCGACAACGCGTTCCTGAACGCGGTGAAAGCCAAGGGCATCAACTTCCCATCGCCGGAAGCCGCAATCATTGCCGGTCATGAGGTCTGCGATGAACTTGACCTCGGTCGGCAGAAGTCCGACGTCGCGAATGAAGTGATGAGCAGCAGCAACCTGGACGGCTATCGTGCCGGCTACTTCGTCGGCGCGAGCGTCGCTGCGTTCTGCCCGAGGCATCACGGGTCGTAACGGTACGTAACCTGAACGGCATCAATTTAACCTGAACGGCATCGTTGTAGCTCGCTGCCCGAAATCGGAGCACGTAAAATTTCGCTCACAGATCAAGGGAGCATAGTTGTTCACGAAAGTGTTGTTAAGCGCCGCCGCAGCGCTCAGCGTTGCGGTCGGGGTTGCCATGCCGGCGGGCGCCGACCCCAGCGCGTTCGGTGCCCTCAGCTGCAGCTGCGCGGGTCAAATCTCGGCAGCGGTCGGCGCACCTACCGTCTCGGACCAAATGCACGCCGGGATCGAGAGTGGTCTCGCTGATTTGAAGGGGGTCTCGGGCTAACCTGCCCCGGCCGCAACACTCACCCCGCCGAGGGCGGTCGGGGCATCACCGTGCCCTTGACGTCCATGCCGTAGGCAACGTCCTCGTACTTCTGCGGCTTGCGCTTGCGCCAGCCGCTGCCTGCCGACGAGATCGGCGGCGGCATCAACGGGGGCAATGGAAATCCGGAATCTGCCGCGGCGAGCGGGGTTACCGACGACGCAAGCTGCACCGGTGTTTGAGCGGCGGGCAACAGCCCCACCACCGCAGGCGGCGCCATCAAGTTGCCTATCTTGATTCCAGCCCCCATCGCTGCGGTAGGCGCTGGTGCCGCGCCAAGGGCTTTGACCGCGCTGGACAAACTCGCCGACGCCATTCCCAGCGCCGATTCGCCTTCCGATAGGCCCTGGCCGATATCGGGGGCCACAGTCTGCAGTGCCTGGGCCGAACTGTTCTGCGCCGCGTAGCTGAGCAGGTTGATCGGAAACCCGGACGAGATGAACTGGTTGATGTACTGGTTCGTCAATCCAAACCAGCCGGCCTGGGGGTCGAAGCTGGTAAGCGTCGACAATATCGAGGCTGTCGTCGGGGCAGCGGTGCTAGTGGTGGCGGGCACCGCGCTGGCTTGAGTCGCAGCCCCCGTCGCAGTGGTAATCGTCGGCGGTGAAGTGAACTGCGACACCGGGAGAGCTTGTGCCGAGGCCGCCTGATAGCGAAAAATCGCCGACGAATTGTTCGCCCACATCACCTGGTACTGGGCCTCCGTCGCGGCGATAGCCGGAAGGTTCATGCCGAATGCGTTCGTCGCCAGCAAGTGCACCAGCTGCGCCCTGTTCGCGGCGACCACCGAAGGGTGAACCACCGAGACCAGAGTCGAGCCGAACGCCGCCGCAGCGACCTGCGCCGACAAGCTCAGCTGCTGGCACTGCTGCGCGGTGGTGCGCAACCAGGTTACGTAGGGGCCGACAGCCTGGGTCATCGCCGCTGCCGAGGGACCATGCCAGGCCTCGGTCAGGGAAGACAGGACCGGCGCGTAGTCGCGAATGGAATCTTCCAGATCGGTACCCAGCCGCTCCCACGCACGGGACGCCACGAGCCACGATCCCGCGCCGGGCCCCGAATGGATCAGCGCTGAGGTGATCTCGGGCGGCAATGTTATGAACGACATAACACCTCACATTGACTTCCGTAAGAAAACCTCTGGAACATTTGGTTGACTACTGCGGGAAAACCCCAGGAACATTGTGCGTCGCCATCTTCCGTGCGGCCCAAACGTTACCCCGACCCGCGCCCGTACGGATATTTACGTCGACGATGGGTGCGAATCATGATCAGGAGATGGCGTTGACCGCATTCGACAATCGGGACTTGAGCGCATCCGGAATGGGGCTGTATCCGATGGCCGCGAGCCCGCTCTGGCCGACATCGATGGTGCTTTGTAGGAACGCCTTTACGGCCTTTCCGACTTGGGGGTCGGGATACTTCGAACACACAATCTCGTAGGTCGCCAGCACGATCGGGTAGGAGCCCGGCTGGTTGGGCCGGTAGAACGAGATCGTATCGATGGCGAGGTCGTTACCCTGCTTCTTCAGGATCGTGGCCCCGCCAATCGTCTTCTCTACCGAGTCTGCGCTGATCGCTACCGGGTCCGGACCGGCCGAGGTGATGATCTTGGCCATGTTCAGGTGTTGTGCTTGGGCGAAGGACCATTCGTTGTAGCTGATCGCCCCTTCGGTGCGCTTGACGGCGGCGGCGGTTCCGTCGTTGCCCTCGGCTCCGTCGCCTGCGCCACCCTTGAACTTCCTGCCGGCACCCTTACCCCACGTGTCGTCTGATGCGGTATCGAGATATTTCTGGAAGTTATCCGTGGTCCCGGACTCGTCGGTGCGGAACACGACGCGAATCGGTTCAGCGGGCAGGGGGACACCCGCGTTCAGCGCCCGAATCGCTGGATCGTTCCACCTGGTGATGGTGCCGTTGAAGATCTTGGCCGCTGTCGGACCGTCGAGAATCAACGAAGTCAAGTCCTTGACGTTGTAGGTGATGGCAATGGGGCCGAACACCACCGGCAGGTTCCACGCTGGCGAGCCGCAGCGCTGCTGGGCGGCGGCGTACTCGCTCGGGACCATCCGTGAGTCCGACCCGCCGAAATCGTTTTGGTTGCCGACGAAGTCACTGATGCCAGCGCCCGACCCATTGTCCGTGTAGTTCAGGGTCTGACCCGGACACGCCCGCTCGAACGCCTTGACGAACTGGGCCATCGCGTTGGCCTGGGCGGTGGAACCGCTCGCCTTGAGCGTCGACTTGCCGCCGCAGGTCACCGTGGGCGACCCCGGGCTCGTCGTGGTACTTCCTCCGGTGGCGTTGTTGTTGCCGCCGCACGCCGACAACGCCAGCGCGGCAGTGGCGAGAATGCTCAGCGCGGCGCCAAATCGATTGAGTTTCAATCCAATTCCTTTGAAATGATACCGATGAGATGATCGCCGCCGACGTCGCCGCTGCCCGTCAAACCACCATCTTCCTGGCGGTCATGAGGCATAGTAACAAGATTGCCCATCGGCCGTGCTGCCTGGAAATCGCCGCATTCACGTCCCTGGGAACGTGCCCGTGGTGACAGCGGTCTTGCCGGGGCACTGGACACCGCCACCGGCTGAGATCGCGGGCCCAGCAATCGAATTGCTGGGCCGGGTTAGGGCGTGCCAGCGCCCGGCGCGCCGCTGTGGGTGGGGCGGGTGGTTCCGCCGGCCATGAGCGTCGTGATCGCGTCGACGTCGGCCGGGCTGGGCAGGCCCCAGTCAGGCTTGTATTCGAACAACTCGTCGACTTGTGCGGTCTTCAGATCGACATCGAGCAGCTCGATCGCGTCGAGGGGCACCAGGGCGGGGTGGACGCATCCACAGGCGCGGGCCAGACACAACAGTTCAAAGCGCAGGGTAGCGAGATAGTTTGCGCAGCGCACCGATTTTAGGGCCGGGTCCAGACCATGCTGCAGCCACGGCGACTGGGTGGCGACGCCGGAGGGGCAGCGGCCGGTGTGGCAGCGCTGGGCCTGGATGCAACCGATGGAGAACATGGCGGTTCGGGCGACGTTGATCATGTCGCAGCCCATGGCCAGAGCCAGCAGTGCGTTTTCCGGGATGCCAAGCCTGCCCGAACCGATGAACACCACGTCGTGGTGCAGGTCCTGTTCGGCGAAAGCACGGTAGACGCGGGGATAAGCCCACTTGAAAGGCAGCGCGACATGGTCACTAAAGACGAGCGGAGCCGCGCCGGTGCCGCCCTCGCCGCCGTCGATGGTCACGAAGTCGACGCCGGTGCCGGTGCGCGCCATGCGCGCTGCCAGCTCGAGCCAAAACGCCCCTTCCCCGACCGCCGACTTAACGCCTACCGGCAAACCTGTCTCGGCGGCGATGGTCTCCACCAGCTCGAGCAGTCCGTCGACATCGCGGAATGCCGAGTGTCCGGCGGGGCTCTTGCAGTCCACCCCGACCGGAACACCGCGCATGGCGGCAATTTCAGGAGTTACCTTGGCGCCGGGCAACATGCCACCCAAGCCGGGCTTGGCTCCCTGGCTGAGCTTGATCTCGATGGCCCGGATCGACGGGGTGGCCGCCACCTGATCGAGCAGACGGGGAAGGCTGAATGTGCCGTCATCATTGCGACAGCCGAAGTAGCCGGTGCCGATCTGCCAGACGAGGTCGCCGCCGTTGAGGTGGTACGGCGACACCCCGCCCTCACCGGTTGTGTGCAGGGCGCCGGCCATGGCCGCGCCCTTGTTGAGCGCGGTGACGGCCGCGCCGCTGAGCGACCCGAAGCTCATCGCGGAGATGTTGACCAACGACGAAGGTCGGAATGCCTTGGCCCGGCGGCGCGCACCGCCGAGCACCTTTGCCGCCGGCAGCGGCACGGACGGCTCGGGATGCTCAGGTTCGCCATCCGGGGCCGACACCGGGAACGCCGCGTGCTTGATGACGGGGTAGTTGTGGACCCGTTCCAAATCGTTGTCGGTGCCGAATCCGAAGTATCGGTTGGCCAACTTCGATGACGTGTACACCCAGCGCCGCTGGTCACGACTGAAGGGCCGCTCCGAGTCATTGTCGGTGACGATGTACTGGCGCAGCTCCGGGCCAACGGCTTCGAGGATGAAGCGCAGGTGGCCTATCACCGGGTAATTGCGCAAGAGCGTGTGCCGCCGCTGCCATAGGTCCCAGCTCGCGACCGCGCCCAGACTCCCGCCGACAAGGGCGGCCATGCGCCGTGTCACGCTGAATCGAAGTCCAGGTCGGCCTCGGCGCTGTAAACGCCCAATAGGTCACGGGCCGAGACAATGCCGGCCAGCACGCCATCGCGCTCCACCAGAATGTGGCGGATATAGCGGTCCATCATCCGAACCGCCACTTCGTCAACCGTGGCCTCGGCGTCGCACCAGACCAGCCGGGTGCTGGCGATCCCGGCGGCCGGGACGGTGGCTGGATCTCGTCCAGCGGCGACCACCCGAACGATGTCGCGCTCGCTCACCAACGCGGTGGGCCGCTCGTCGTCACCGACCACAATGGCCCCGACGTCGCGCGCCACAATGGCCCTGGCGACATCGGCGACCGTGGCATTAGCGCCGACGCGCGCCACCGGCTCGCCGGTAACGCTGGAGACCGGGATCGACCCGGGAACAGAGATGTCAGTCATGACCACCATGTTCGCCAGAGCCTGGCCACCCGGCTACAGACCTAAGTCCTCAATTCGGCCGCGACAGGTAACCGACAGGGCGGAGCTTTGTCAGCAGCCGGCACCCAAGGTGCGCCCAGTGCTGAACTCGCGGCGCAACCCGGTGTACGGATCGTCGAACTCGATGCGCTGCGCCAGCAATCGCAGCGGCGCGCTGAAGTCGTCAGCCGGCACATCAACAACGTTGGGGTACAACGGATCACCGACTATGGGTATCCCGAGCGAGGTCATGTGCACCCGCAGTTGGTGGGTGCGCCCCGTGCGCGGCGTCAGCCGGTACAGGCCGTCCGGCGAACACAGCTCCACCAGCGTCTCCGCGTTGGGGACACCGGGCTCAACGACGGCCTGTAGGTGGCCCCGGCGCTTGATGATGCGGCTTCGGACAATCCGCGGCAGCACCAGGGACGGATCGACCGCCGCCCGCGCGTAGTACGTCTTGGCCACGGTGCCGCGCGCGAACAAGCTCTGGTACGCGCCGCGTAACTCCCGTCGGGCAGTGAACAGCAGCACCCCGGCGGTGAGCCGGTCGAGCCGGTGGGCCGGGCTCAGCTCGGGCAATCCCAGTTCCCGGCGAAGTCGCACCAGCGCCGTCTGCGCGACGTGCCGCCCCCGTGGCATGGTGGCCAAAAAGTGTGGCTTGTCGACCACGACGATGTCAGCGTCTTGGTGCAACACCAGGATGTCGAAAGGCACCGGGACTTCGTCCGGCAGGTCGCGATAAAGGTAGACACTTGACCCGGGTGGCAGCATTGTGGCGTCATCGATCGCCGCGCCGGCGGCGTCGACCACTTCTCCGGCAAGGACTTTAGCGCGGGCCTGCTCGCCAAACCGGGCGGCCAACTCGGCCAGCACCAATCCGCCGTGCAGCCGCACCCGGGCAGGTCCCAACCCGTCACGAACCGGAAGCGGCGCCGGTCTCAATTGAGGGGCACCGGCTCGAGGATCTCGGCCCGCGCTTCGGGCGCGCTGGCCCGCAACATGTCCGCCGACACGTCGTCGGGCTGCGCCTGCGATAGGACCTCGGCCTCCACTCGGGCCGTGTAGTTGGCGACCTCGCGATCGATGTCCGCGGCGGTCCACCCCAGCACCGGAGCGACAAGGTCAGCCACCTCCCGGGCGCAGGCGACTCCCCGGTGCGAATATTCGATGGCGACACGCATCCGGCGGGCCAGGATGTCTTCCAGATGCAGGGCTCCCTCGGCAACCGCGGCGTAGACGGCTTCCACTTTGAGGTAGCCCGGTGCGTCGTCGATCGGACTCAGCAGATCCGGAGTGTCGGCTGCCAGCGCCAGCACCTCCCCGATCAGCGAACCGTAGCGATCCAGCAGATGGCGCACCCGGTACGGGTGCAGGCCTTGCAGCGCGCCGACCTTTTCGGTCTGGTTGACCAGCGCGAAGTAGCCGTCGGCGCCCATCAGCGGCACCTTCTCGGTGATCGTCGGCGCGACTCGGGCCGGAATGAACTCGGCCGCGGCGTCGATGGCGTCGGCGGCCATCACCCGGTAGGTGGTGTATTTGCCCCCGGCGATGGCGACCAGCCCGGCCGCCGGCGACGCCACGGCGTGCTCTCGGGACAGCTTTGACGTGTCGTCACTCTCCCCGGCGAGCAGCGGGCGCAGTCCCGCGTACACGCCGTCGATATCCGCGTGGGTCAACGGGGTGGCCAACACGGTGTTGACCGTCCCCAGGATGTAGTCGATGTCGGCCTTGGTGGCCGCCGGGTGCGCGAGATCGAGGTTCCAGTCGGTATCGGTGGTTCCGATGATCCAGTGGTTACCCCATGGGATGACGAACATCACCGATTTCTCGGTGCGCAGGATGATCGCGACGTCGCTGACCACCCGGTCCCGGGGTACCACCACGTGCACGCCCTTGGACGCGCGCACCTGGAATCGTCCGCGCTGCTTGGACAACGCCTGGATCTCGTCGGTCCAGACGCCGGTCGCGTTGACCACGACATGACCCCGGACCTCGGTGATCGCGCCGTCCTCGGAGTCGCGGACGCGCACGCCGGTAACCCGGTCGCCCTCGCGAAGCATCGCGACCACCTGGGTGGAGCAACGTACGACAGCGCCGTAATGAGCGGCGGTGCGTGCCACCGTCATGGTGTGCCGGGCGTCGTCGACGACGGTGTCGTAGTAACGAATGCCACCGATCAACGAGCTGCGTTTGAGGCCCGGGCTCAACCGGAGTGCACCGGCACGGGTCAGATGCTTTTGTGCTGGAACCGATTTCGCACCGCCGAGCTGGTCGTAGAGAAAGATACCCGCGGCAATATACGGGCGTTCCCAAACACGCTTGGTCAGCGGAAACAGGAATGGCAACGGTTTGACCAGATGGGGCGCCAACGTGGTCAGCGACAGCTCCCGTTCGTGCAGCGCCTCGCGTACCAGGCCGAATTCCAGCTGTTCGAGGTAGCGCAGGCCGCCGTGGAACATTTTCGACGATCTGCTCGAGGTGCCCGACGCGAAGTCGCGTGCCTCGACCAGCGCCACCTTCAACCCGCGGGTAGCGGCGTCCAGCGCGCACCCGGAGCCCACCACGCCGCCGCCGACGACCACCACGTCGAATTGCTCGGCGCCAAGTCGCTCCCAGGCCAGCGCGCGTTGTCGGGGTCCAAGCGTCGAAGCGGGCCAGGTCTGTGCGCTGCCCGGTGCTTGGATCGGGTTGCTCACCACAAAGGACTCCTCACTGGGGTAACCCTTATCGGGTTACCCGTCGGTAGGTGTGCTCTACCAAGGCTAGTTCGTCGGACCTCCCGGAGGCGTTTTAATCCAAATCGTCGTGCGCCATCAACCGGCGAGCGGCCTCGGTGATCGAACCCGACAACGACGGGTAAACGGCCAGCGTCTGCGCCAACTGGTCGACCGTGATGCGGTTCTGCACGGCCAGGGCGATCGGCAGGATCAGCTCGGAAGCGATCGGTGCCACCACCACCCCACCGATGATCACGCCGGCGGATTGCCGGCAGAAGAGCTTGACGAAACCCTGCCGCAGCCCGGACATCTTTGCTCGCGCATTGGTCCGCAGCGGCAGCGTGATGGTCCGGGCCGACACCAGTCCGTCGTCGATCATCTTTTGCGACACGCCGACCGCGGCGATCTCGGGTCTGGTGAAGACGGTCGCGGCCACCGTGCGCAACCGGATTGGGCTGACGCCCTCACCCAGCGCGTGCCATATCGCGATCCGCCCCTGCATTGCGGCGACCGACGCCAGTGGCAGCAGACCGGTGCAGTCACCGGCTGCATAAATGCCGGTCACCGATGTCCGCGACACCCGGTCCACGGTCAGATAGTCGCCGCGGCCGAGCTCGATGCCGACGCGTTCCAGGCCAAGCCCGGCGGTATTGGGTACCGACCCGATGGTCATCAGGGCGTGGCTGCCCTCGACGGTGCGGCCGTCGTTCATCGTCACCAGAACGCCGGTATCGGTGCGCGTGACCGATGCCGCCCGGGCGTTTTTGAACAGTTGGACGCCGCGTTCGGCGAACGCCTCTTCCAGGACCAGCGCGGCGTCGGGGTCCTCGTACGGCAGCACGTGGTCCTGGCTGGCCACCACCGTAACCTGCACACCCAGTTCGGTGTAGGCGTTGACGAACTCGGCGCCGGTCACCCCCGACCCCACCACGATGAGGTGTTCTGGCAGCGCGTCCAGGTCGTAGAGCTGACGCCACGTCAGGATGCGTTCGCCGTCCGGCTGGGCCGACGGCAGAATCCGCGGGCTGGCGCCGGTGGCGATCAGAACCACGTCGGCGTCGTGCTCGGTGACGGTCCCGTCGGCGGCGGTGGCTTTGATGCGGTGGTGCGCCAGGCCGAGCGAGCGATCGCACAGCTCGCCGTGAGCGGCAATCACTCGGACACCCGTGCTGAGCAGCTGGGCGGTGATGTCGGCCGACTGCGCGGCGGCCAACGTCTTGACTCGGGCGTGGATCTGCGGCAGCAGGATTTTGGCGTCGTCGATGTCGATGTCGAAGCCCAGCTGAGGGGCTCGGCGCAGTTCGGTGCGCAGCCAGGTGGAGGCGATGAACGTTTTGGACGGCACGCAGTCGTCCAAAACGGCGGCCCCACCGATGCCGTCGGACTCGATCACGGTGACTTCGGTGCTGTCGGGGTGTGACGTGGCAGCGGTCAGAGCGGCTTCGTAACCGGCCGGTCCTCCGCCGACGATCACGATGCGGGTCACCACAAGCATTAACCTAGCTCGGTGAGGCCGCTCTCCGCAGCGCGAAGTGGAGGTGCAGCCGAGCCATCTCGGCGCGCTCGAGGAACCGCCAATCCCTCGGGTGAATAGCGTTCGAACGTGTGCCGTTTAAGCTTTCCCCGTGCCGCTCTACGCCGCCTACGGGTCGAACATGCATCCCGAGCAGATGTTGAAGCGCGCGCCCCACTCGCCGATGGCCGGAACCGGCTGGTTGCCGGGGTGGCGGCTGACGTTCGGTGGCGAGGACATCGGCTGGGAGGGAGCCCTAGCCACCATCGTCGAGGATCCGGATTCCCGGGTGTTCGTCGTCCTCTACGACATGACGTCGGCGGACGAGATGAATCTCGATCGGTGGGAGGGCTCCGAGTTCGGCGTGCACAAAAAGATCCGGTGTCGAGTGGAGCGGTTGTCGTCCGACACCACCATCGATCCCGTGCTCGCGTGGCTGTACGTGCTGGACGCCTGGGAGGGCGGGTTACCGTCGGCTCAATACATCGGCGTGATGGCGGACGCAGCCGAGATCGCTGGCGCCCCAAACGATTACGTGCATGACCTGCGAACCCGTCCCGCTCGCAACATCGGCCCGGGCACTCCAACGTAAGGCCGCGTCGAGCGCCCACCTCCCTGTCGAGCGTGCGTGTCTGTCCGCCGACGCGCCGACGGAACGGGCATTCTGCGCACCCTCGCCACAGCGTCACGCGGCGCTGGCATGCTCCAACCGCACTTGGAGCCGACGGACGAGTTCGCCGGGCCGGTACCTGACGTCCTCGGCCACGATGGCGACAACTACCCATCCCAGATCCTGCAGTGCAGCGGCACGCCGACGGTCCCGGAAAAACGCCTCCGGCCCGCTGTGCCAGTCAACGCCGTCGTACTCGGCCGCGACGCGTAAATCGGGCCAGGCAAAATCGAGCCGCCAGGTACGGCCCCGCAGATCCACGATCTCGTGTTGCAGTACCGGCGGCGGTAAACCCCCGTCGATCATGACCAAACGGGTCTCGCTCTCCATCGGCGACTCGGCCTTCGCGGAAGCCAGTTCGACCAATTCGCGCGCCGTGACGATGCCACGCCGACCGGCCTGTCGCCCGAGTTCCCGATGCAGCTCGTCGCGGCTGCACCTGCCGCTGCGCAGCGCAGCGTCCAACGTGGCCAGGGCTCGAGGCCGACGCAGCCCACGAGCCACCTCAATCGCCGTCCACGATGGCGCGGTGGCAGACCGGCCGCGGACTACGGCGAGTGGCGCTCCTGCCCGCCGATGCACGATCAGGCCGTCGGTCGACCGCAATTGCCGCCCGCCCGGGTTGAGCACGTGCAAGACACCGGTTCGTTCGGTGTCAAAATCATAGGCAGCGGCGGCGGTACCCAGGCATACGGCGACCGACGTTCCGGCCGCCAGGTCCAGCCCACGCAGTCGCAGTGCGGTATTCACCTCCCCGTAGCCGTAAATGCCATGCCAAATCCGCTGTAGGGCGCCACAATTTACTAGAACCTCCAGACCGCGCCGGGTGAGATAGGTCAGCGCCTGTGCGGAGGTCATCACTCCACCTTGCGCATCGAGCAACCGGCGGAGCTCTGCGTCCATGCTGGCTATCTTGAGCGTGTTGCGGATTGCAGGTGTGCAGGAACAGGCCCGGCTGTGGATGCAACGGCCCAGCGTGCGCATAGTGCCGATCCGCGCGGCGTGTCGCGGTACAAACACGCACGATCGCGTGGGAGTTAGCCCGAGGCCGACTAGATCGCGGCCGACTGCTCGACGACGTTGACCATCACCCGCAGTCCTATCGCCAGAGCCCGCTCATCGAGATCGAACGTCGGCTGGTGCAGGTCCAACTGCGGTCCCTCGCCCGGCCACACACCTAATCGGGCCATCGCGCCGGGAATCTCCTCCAGATACCAGGAGAAATCCTCGCCGCCCCCGGACTGCCTGGTGTCGGCCAGCGCATAGGGGCCGATGGCTTCGATCGCTTGCGTCAGGATCTGCGTCGAGACGTCCTCGTTCACCACCGGCGGCACGCCACGCCGGTACTGCAGCGTGTGTTCAATGGCCAGCGGCGACAGCAACGCGTCGACGGTTTCGCGGACGACCTCCTCCAGGGCGACCCAGGTCTGCCGGCTGGCGGTGCGAACGGTGCCGGACAACACGCCGGTCTGGGGTATGGCGTTGGCAGCCACGCCGGCGTTGACCGCACCCCACACCAGCACGGTGCTGTTGCGTGGGTCGATGCGGCGCGACAGCACCCCAGGCAGCCCGGTGATCAGTGTGCCGAGACCGTAGACCAGATCACCGGTCAGGTGCGGGCGCGACGTGTGCCCGCCGGGCGAATACAGCGTGATCTCGATACGGTCGGCCGCAGAGGTGATGGGTCCGCGTCTGATAGCGACCTGGCCCACCTCGAGCCGCGGGTCACAGTGCAGGGCAAAGATCCGCGATACGCCGATTATCGCGCCAGCGGCGATGGCGTCGATGGCGCCACCGGGCATCAACTCCTCGGCGGCCTGGAAGATCAGCCGCACCCCGACTGGGAGCTCCGGTACCGACGCCAACGTCAGCGCGGTACCCAGCAGGATCGCGGTATGCGCGTCATGCCCGCAGGCGTGGGCGATATTCGACACCGTCGAGGCGTACGGCGCTCCGGTCAGCTCGGCCATGGGCAGCGCGTCCATGTCGGCCCGCAGTGCGATCCTCGGTTGATGCTCGGGGCCGAAGTCGCAGGTCAGTCCGGTGCCGCCAGGTAGCACCTTCGGGTTCAGCCCGGCGTCGGCCAACCGCTCCGCGACGAACTGCGTGGTGGCGTATTCCTGGCGACCCAATTCCGGATGACGGTGCATGTGCCGGCGCCAGGCAATCATGTCCTCGTAGTGGGCGGCCAGCCACGATTCGGCGGCGTCGGCGAGGGTCATGATTCCGCCCTGCGCCATTGCGCTGCCATTACCCGGTCGCGTTGGTCGGGGGTCTCGGCGAGACGGACGATCGTGCGCGCGAGCATGATCGCGCCGTCAAGCACCGCGCGATCGGCGCTTGGGCCAGCCGCCGCGGCGGCAAAGGCGCGCTGGTGGACCGTGGCGCCCCCGGCGTCGACACCGATCACCGGATGAATCCCCGGCAGCACCTGCGTCACGTTGCCCATGTCGGTGCTGCCCATCGGAAGCCCCGCCTCGACCTCGGGCGCCACCGGCTCGCGCCCCAGTCGGCGCATCTCCTCCCGGCACGTGTCGGCCAGCCAAGGGTCGGGCTTCAATTCCGCGTATGCCGGCGCCGGGTCCTCAATTTCGTATTCGCAACCGGCGGCCAGCGCGCCGGCAGCAAAGCAGGAAAGCATCCTGCCCTCCAGCTCGCGCAGCGAATCCGATTCGAACGCCCGCATCGCGTACTGCAACTCCGCGTAGCCCGGAATGACGTTGACGGCCTGTCCGCCGTTGGTGACGATCCCGTGTACCAGTTGCCCCGGCGCCAATTGCTGCCGCAGCAGCCCGACGGCCACCTGCGCCACGGTCACGGCGTCCGCGGCGTTGACCCCGAGGTAGGGCGCAACGGCGGCATGCGATTCCTTGCCGCGGTAGTGCACGATCACCTCGGACAACGCCAGCGAGCGGGCCCCGGCGATGTCGGTGGGCCCCGGGTGCACCATCACGGCCACTGCGACATCGTCGAACGTGCCGGCCTGCAGTAGCAGCGCTTTGCCACCGCCGGCCTCCTCCGCGGGGGTTCCCAGCAGGGCCACCGTCAGACCCAGGTCGTCGGCAACTTCGGCCAGTGCCAGCGCGGTCCCGACCGCCGACGCCGCAATGATGTTGTGGCCGCACGCGTGCCCGATTTCGGGCAACGCGTCGTACTCGGCGCAGACGCCGACGACGAGCGGTCCGCTGCCGAAGTCGGCGCGAAACGCCGTGTCCAAGCCACCAGGGGAGGCTGTGATCGCAAAACCGCGTTCGGCGACCAGTGCCTGCGCCTTGGCGCAGCTGCGGTACTCGGCGAACGCCAGCTCGGGCTCGGCGTGAATGGAGTGGGATAACTCGACAAGATCGGCACCACGACGCCGCACGACATCCTCGACGCTGTCGAATGCGTTGGCTACGGGCACTCTCGCAGTATCGCACTGAGCAGGACCGGCGCACCCGCGAGCAGTCCCCCGCAAGCGCTCGCGGCTAAGTAAGCTCGCCCACTGTGACCGCCGCTGCGCCCGATCCCCACCAAAGGGCGTTACAAGCGGCTCAGCTGATCAAAGAGCGCACCGGAGTCCTGAACCATGACGTCGCGGTCGTTCTCGGATCTGGATGGTCGCCGGCGGTCGCCGCTCTGGGCCCGCCGACCGCCGTGCTGCCGCAAGCCGAAATCCCCGGATTCACCCCGCCAACCGCCGTCGGACATACCGGTGAGCTGTTGTCGGTACCCATCGGGGCGCACCGAGTGCTGGTGCTGGTCGGCCGGGTACATGCGTACGAGGGCCACGATCTGCGCCATGTCGTGCACCCGGTACGGGCGGCCTGCGCGGCCGGGGCGGGCATCGTGGTACTCACCAACGCGGCAGGCGGACTGCGCCCTGACATGACGGTCGGTCAGCCGGTTCTGATCAGCGACCACCTGAACCTGACGGCACGTTCGCCGCTGGTGGGCGCCGAGTTCGTGGATCTCACCGACGCCTACGCACCGCGGCTGCGGCAGCTTGCTCGCGAGGCAGACCCGCGACTGACCGAAGGCGTCTATGCGGGCCTGCCGGGACCGCACTACGAAACGCCCGCGGAAGTTCGGATGCTGCGGAAGCTGGGTGCTGACATGGTGGGCATGTCAACGGTCCACGAGACCATCGCCGCCCGGGCGGCGGGCGCCGAGGTGTTGGGTGTCTCGTTAGTGACCAACCTGGCAGCCGGGATCACCGGTCAGCCGCTGAGCCACGACGAGGTGCTTGCCGCAGGGGCCGCGTCGGCGGGCCGAATGGGCGCACTGCTGGCCGAGGTCATAGGCCGGTTCTAGCCGACGTGACGCCCGAAGAGTGGATCGCTCACGACCCCGACCCGCAGACGGCCGCCGAGCTCGCCGCGTGCAACGCTGATGAACTGCGCGAGCGGTTCGCCCGCGCGCTGACGTTCGGCACCGCGGGGTTGCGTGGTCCGGTGCGCGGCGGACCGGACGCCATGAACGTCGCCGTGGTGTTGCGCGCCACCTGGGCGGTGGCACAGGTGCTCGCCAATCGGGGCCTGGCCGGCTCACGAGTGGTTGTCGGACGCGATGCCCGGCACGGCTCGGCTTCATTCGCTGCGGCGTCGGCTGAAGTACTTGCTGCCCAGGGATTTTCGGTGCTCAAACTACCCGGTGCCGCGCCCACTCCGGTGCTGGCCTATGCGGTGCGTCACGTCGGCGCCGCCGCCGGGATTCAGATCACCGCGTCGCACAATCCGCGGACCGACAACGGCTACAAGGTGTACTTCGACGGCGGGATGCAAATCATCTCCCCCACCGATCGCCAGATCGAAACCGCGATGGCCGCCGCGCCCCCGGCCGACCAAATACCGCGCCGGCCAGTCACAGAAGCCGACACCGATCTATTGGACAGCTACATGCAGCGGGCGGCCACCGTGCGCCGGTCTGCCGGTTCGATCCGGGTGGCCCTGACCCCACTGCATGGAGTAGGCGGCGCGGTGGCCGTCGAGACACTGCGGCGGGCCGGGTTCGACGACGTCCATACCGTCGCGACGCAGTTCGCGCCGGACCCAGACTTCCCTACCGTCGCGTTTCCGAATCCCGAGGAGCCTGGTGCCGCCGACGCGCTGCTCGCCCTGGCCTCAGCTGTCGGGGCCGACGTCGCGATCGCACTGGACCCCGACGCCGACCGATGCGCAGTCGGAATACCCACCGCTGCGGGATGGCGCATGTTGTCGGGCGACGAAACCGGTTGGCTACTCGGCGATTACATTCTTTCTCAGCAGCAGCGCCGGGATGCACCCGGAACCAGGACGGTGGCGAGTACCGTCGTATCGTCGCGGATGCTGGCGGCGATCGCCGAGCACTACGGCGCAATCCACGTCGAGACTCTCACCGGTTTCAAGTGGCTGGCGCGCGCGGACGCGAATGTGCCCGGCGGCACCCTGGTGTACGCCTATGAGGAGGCGATCGGGCACTGCGTCGACCCTGACGCCGTGCGCGACAAAGACGGCATCAGCGCCGCGGTACTGGTATGCGATCTGCTGTCCACACTCAAAGGTCGGGGCAGTTCGGTGCCCGACTCGCTCGACGAGCTCGCGCGACGGTATGGCGTGCATGACGTTGCCGCGGTATCGCGGCGGGTCGTCGACGCCGACCGGGCCGCCGAATTGATGCGGCGGTTGCGGGCGGACCCGCCGAGTCGGCTGGCCGGGCTCACGGTGACCACCACCGACATCACCGACGCCCTGATTTTCACCGGCGGCGACGCCGACACGTCCGCCCGAGTGGTGGTTCGTCCCTCGGGGACCGAGCCAAAGTTGAAGTTTTACATCGAAGTTCGCTGCGCGGTGGCCAGCGATTTGCCGGCTACCCAGGAGCGGGCCCGTGCGCTGCGCGACAAGCTGGTCTCCTCCGTGCGCCAGTGGTAATTCAGGACTGGCCGGCTAGCGGGGCCCGAACTGTCGGTCGCCGGCGTCGCCGAGACCCGGCACGATATAGGCGATTTCGTTGAGCCGGTCGTCGACCGCGACGGTGAACAGCCGTGCGTTGGGTGCCACTTTCTCAAGTGCTGCAACGCCTTCCGGTGCTGCCACCACGCACAGCGCCGTGATATCCCCGGCGCCACGCCGCTGCAGCAGGCCGACGGTGTGGATCATCGACCCGCCGGTGGCAAGCATGGGGTCCAGGATCAACACCGGCAGGTCGGTCAGGTCGTCGGGCAGCGACTCCAGATACCCGTTCGCCTGGTGCGTTTGCTCGTCGCGCGCGACGCCGACGAACCCGACCCGGGCCTGCGGCAACAGCGCAAGTGCCTGGTCGATCATGCCCAGTCCGGCGCGCAGGACCGGCACCAGCAGCGGCGGTCTGGCCAGCCGCACCCCGAGCGTTTCGGCCAACGGCGTGCGGATCGGAAACGACTCGCGAAGCGCGTCCCGGGTGGCCTCGTAGATCAGCATCGCGGTCAGGTCGCGCAAAGCGGCCCGGAAGTCCGCGTTGTCGGTGCGTTCGTCGCGAAGCACGGTCAACCGGGCGACAGCCAACGGGTGGTCAACAACGTGCACATCCACGGGTTTTGACCCTATATAACAATCGCGAAAAGGCCTGTTGACACGCTTGAGCGCGTCCCTTCGACGGGGACTCCCACCCATAAACTTTCTCGAGTGCGCCTCTTCAAGATTGTGTCGGGTGCGGCCTACCGAGCGCTGCGTGTAGCGGGCGCGTCGATGGTGTGCCTGGCGTCGGTGGTTGCCATGCCAGCCATCGGCCTCCGCGTGAGCCCGGTCGCGGCCGCGATGCCGCAGCCCGCGCACGTGGTGATCGTGGTGGAGGAGAACCGTACTCAGGGCATCGGCGGCAAGGTGACACCCTTCATCAATGCGCTGGCCACCCACGGCGCAAACATGGCCCAGTCGTTCGCCGAAACACATCCCAGCGAGCCGAACTACTTGGCACTTTTCGCCGGCAGCACGTTCGGGGTGACGAAGGACCTGTGCCCGGTGAACGCCGGCAACGTAGCAAACCTGGGTTCTGAATTACTGGCCGCCGGCTACACATTCACGGGTTATGCCGAAGACCTGCCCGCGGTCGGCTCCCCGGTATGCAGCGCGGGCAAGTACGCACGCAAGCATGTGCCGTGGGCCAACTTCACCAATGTGCCACCGGCGAGCTCGGTGCCGTTCTCGGCATTTCCGGTGGGAAATTACGGCACCCTGCCCACGGTGTCGTTCGTCATCCCCAACAACGACGACAACATGCACGACGGCTCGATCGCGCAGGCCGACGCCTGGCTGAACCGCGAGATGTCCGGGTACGCCAATTGGGCGGTGGCCAACAACAGCCTGCTAATCGTGACCTGGGATGAGGACGACGACTCGGATCGCAACCAGATCCCGACGGTGATCTATGGCGCGCATGTCCAGCCGGGAACCTACAACGAGCAGATCAGTCACTACAACGTTCTTTCCACCCTGGAACAGATGTACGGGCTGCCCAAGACCGGTAACGCGGCGAACGCTCCTCCGATCTCCACAATCTGGGGCGCATAGTTCTGTAGTTCTGTGGTCCGGTTCCCCACTCGCGCCGGGCACCGGGCCGGGGCACGTTCGCCGGCCGTCGCTATTGTGTGCCGCATGGTTGCTGACCTTGTGCCCATCCGCTTGAGCCTGTCCATCGGTGACCGTTACACCGTGTGGGCGCCCCGCTGGCGCGATGCCGGCGACGAGTGGGAGGCGTTTCTAGGCAAGGACGACGACCTGTTTGCTTTTGCGGCCGTCCCCGATCTGGTCGCGTTCGTGCGCACCGATTCAGACAACGATCTGGTGGACCATCCGGCGTGGAAAGACCTGACCTCGGCTCACGCGCACGACCTCGATCCAGCCAAAGACAGGCAGTTCGACTTGGTCGCCGTGGAGGAATTGGTGGCCGAGAAGCCGACCGAGGAGTCGGTGACGGCACTGGCGGGCGCGCTGGCGATCGTGTCGTCGATCGGATCGGTGTGTGAGCTGCCGGCGGTGTCGAAGTTCTTCAACGGCAATCCCACCCTGGGCACCGTATCGGGCGGAATCGACGGCTTCAGCGGGAAAGCCGGCCACAAACGCTGGAATTCGATCGCCGAGATCATCAACCGAAGCTGGGATGACGTGCTCGGCGCGATCGAGGAGATCATCAGCACCCCTGACGTCGATGCCGAGGTGTCGGCCGAGGCCGCCGACGAGCTGGCTGAAGAGCCGGAGGTGCCGGAAGATCCAGCCGACGAGGAGCATGACACCGCTGACGGTGTCGCTGAGGCCGACGACGCCGAAGGCGACGCAGACACCGAAGTCGAAGAAGACACCGAGGCCGAAGAAGGCACCGAGGCCGAAGAGAAGGCCCGCGCGACCGGTGACACCGTCGTGTTGGGCGGCGACGAGGACTTCTGGCTGCAGGTGGGCATCGACCCGGTCCGGATCATGACAGGCTCTGGCACCTTCTACACGCTTCGCTGCTACCTGGACGATCGCCCGATCTTTTTGGGCCGCAATGGACGGATCAGCGTCTTCACCTCCGAACGAGCGCTGGCTCGCTACCTCGCCGACGAACACGATCACGACTTGTCCGATGTGAGCACCTACGACGACATCCGTACGGCAGCGACCGACGGTTCGCTGGCGGTGGACATCACTGACGACAACATCTATGTACTCAGCGGGCTGGCTGACGATTTTGCCGACGGGCCCGACGCCGTGGATCGAGAGCAGCTTGACCTTGCCGTAGAGCTGCTCCGGGATATCGGTGACTACTCCGAGGAGAGCACCGTGGACAAAGCCCTGGAAACCGAACGTCCGCTGGGCCAACTGGTGGCCTACGTCCTGGAGCGAGACTCGAGCGAGAAGCCCGACAAGCCCGCGGCCCCGTATTCCGAGGTGGTACGGGAATGGGAGAAGTTGGAGCAGTTCGTGGATTCGCGGTTGCGGCGCGAATAGGACAGATGATGTCATCGCCGGGCGAATTCGCTGACACTTTGCGGGCCACGCTGGCCGGTTGATCGACGCCCCGCCACGACGGCCGGTAGCGTGTTAACGGGCAGTCAAGACTCTTCTTTACTGGCCGCAGTATCCGCCAGCGTTCGAGGAGGCGGCCAGACCGGGGAGGTGAGCCGATGGCACTGTCACGCGACCTGTTGTCGGCCGGGCGTTCTGCATGACACTTCCCGGAATAGGCCCATTGCCGCTGTACGGATTCCAGCGCCCCGCGATGCTGGTGTTCGCGTTGGTCCCGCTGGCGCTGCTCGGGATCTACGTCATAGTCCAGGCTAGACGCCGACGTCGCCTGCACCGGTTTACCGAGGCGAATGTGCCGCAGTCGTTGTGGCGGCACCTTCCGATCGCCGTGTCGGTGTTGTGCCTGGCGCTGCTGACCGTGGCGCTGGCCACCCCCACCCACGACATGAAGATTCCGCGCAACCGCGCCGTCATCATGCTGGTGATCGACATGTCGCAGTCCATGCGGGCAACCGACGTCGAGCCAAACCGGCTGAAGGCTGCCGAGCAGGCGGCTAGCCAGTTCGCCAATCAGCTGACGCCCGGCATCAATCTCGGACTTGTCGGTTTTGCGCGAACGCCGTACCTCTTGGTGCCTCCGACCCCGCAGCATCAGGCGACCGTTGACGCTCTCAAGAAGCTGGACTTCGCCGACGGCACGGCGACCGGTGAGGCCATCTACACCGCCCTGCACGCGATCGAGGCTACGTCCGTCGCCGGCGGAGACACGCCGCCGCCGGCTCGCATCGTGCTGCTTTCCGACGGCAAAGAGAACAAGCCGTCAGATCCCAGCGATCCGCACGATGGCGCCTTCACCGCAGCGCGTTTGGCCAAGGATCAGGGCGTGCCCATCTCGACGATCACGTTCGGAACGCCGAGCGGCGAAATCGAGATGGAGGGCGCGCGCGTGGCCGTCCCCGTTGCCGCCGATCAGATGAAGACGATCGCCCGGCTGTCAGGCGGCCAGTCCTATACCGCCACCAACCTCAGCGAACTCGACAAGGACTACGACTCCATCCAGAACGAGATCGGCTACCGTACGGTGCCAGGTCCCGGCAGCGCTGGTTGGCTGCGACTCGGTGTCATCACCGCCCTGATCGCCGCGGCGCTGGCGCTGTTGATCAACCGGCGACTACCCATCTGATCGCTCAGGCGGGCAGCCGGCGATTCAGCAACAGGCCGGCGAGCACGGCTCCGGCCAGGACGAAGGTACCCAGCAGCATCCAGGCGAGGCTGGCGTCGCCCTTCACGGTTTCGTAGCCGATCTGCCGCTGCAGGGTTGTATAGACCTCCTTCAGCGATTCCAGGCTGTCGGCGTGGAACGCCTGCCCGTCAGTGATCTCGCAGATTTTCTGAAGGGTTTGATCGTCGACGGGAACCGGAATCGTGGCGCCCTGGTAAACGACGGTCCCGTCGGGCGTACCGAAGGAGATCGTGGATATCTGCACTCCCTGGTCTTTGGCGGCCCGCGCCGCGGTGAACGCTCCCTGCGGGGCGTTGGGGTCCAGCGGCACATTTTCCGCGCCGTCGGACTCCAGCACGATCCGCGCGGGCGGTGGGCCGTCGCCGCCTCCCATCACAGAGCCAACCGTGGCGATCGCTTGCAGTGCGGTGAATATGCCTTCCCCGGTGGCGGTCTTCGGTGCGGGCTGCAGGGTGTCGATCGCGGCTTTCACCGCCTCACGGTTCGTCGTCGGAGCGACCAGCAGCGTGGCGTTAGCCGCAAATGCCACCAGCCCGAGATTGATAGCCGGGGTCAGCTCGCCGGCGAATTGCTTGCCGGCCTCCTGGGCGGCGGCCAGCCGGTTCGGCGCGACATCGGTGGAAGCCATGGACTCCGAGATGTCAATGACCAGCATCACCACCGCGCGGTTGAGCGGGATCCGGACGTCGGATGTCGGCCCGGCCATCGCCGTCGTCAGCAGCACCAGGGCCGTGACCAGCAGGATCGTCGGCACGTGCCGCCAGCGAGTGGGCCCGCTTGGCGCGACCCGTTGGAGCACCTCCATGTTGGCGAACCGCAAAACCCGACGTCGGCGGGCGTATTGCTGAGCGACGTAGATCCCCACCAGTAAAAGAACGATCAGCAGGACCAAAAAGAACCACGCGTTCTCGAAGCCCGCGAGCGACACCGGGCCCAGCAGGGGCAACCTCATTCGTCCATGATGCACAAGTCCGGCCGCTGGGGCTCCACGCGTGCGCCGCTGAGGCGAATAATCACGAGTCATGACCGCAAAACAAAAGAGGTCGTGGGTGCGGCTGTGCACCGGCGTGCTGGCGGGGGGCGGGTTGGCCTTGGCCGCGTTCGGACTGGCCGGCGGCTCCGTTCCCTGGGCCCGGGCTGCGCCGGGCTCGCACTGGTGTCCGGGCGATCAATGGAACCCGGGCTGGGGCAGCATCTCGGACTGGGACTGGAATCACTGCCACGACTGGCAAGGTCCGGGAGGCCCCTACGGTCCGGCGGGCTGGGGCCCTTGGGGTCCTCCGCCGGGGTGGGCGCCCCCGCAGCCATCGGCACCTCCGTGGGCACCCGGGGCCAACCTGATGTGGAACCCCACCGCCAATGGTTGGGGACTCTGGAACAACGGAGTGTGGACTCCGATCTAACCTGCGCCGGCGCGGCGCCCCGGTTGAGCAGCTACCTAACGACACGGGCGTTCGTTGGGGAATCACCTTGCGCGAGTGGTCGAGCCAGCGTGGAAAAGTATCGCCCGCTGTGCGTTTTAGCCCCTGGACAATACGGAAGCAGCTGTACTGCAACTTATTTCGCTTCCACACCCAGGTCCGAATCATTCTGACGGCCTAACTCGCACTGCGCAGGAATCGCCAACTTGATACGTTGAGGTCGGCCTTCAGCAACCAGCGCCCAACATGGAGCGACCCTATGCGGAACCTCAGCACTGCCCGAGGTGGAGCGCGGGTCATGTGCATGGCGGTGTCGTTGCCCGCCGCCGCCATCGTGCTCACCCCGGCGGTGGCTCACGCTGATCCCGTGGGTGACTACGTCAGCCGCAGCGGTAAGGAGGTGTGCGCGGAGCTCGATAAGGTCCAGGACGGCGGGGACTTCTTCAGACTGGCGCTCGCCGTGGCACATGACGGCAAATTCAACATCAAAGACGCGGCGAACGTCATCGGGCGGGCGGTCGCCGCCGACTGTCCGTCGGAAGGGCCGAAACTGAAACTGGCCGGAAACTCGGCGGCCAGCACGCCGCCCCCGCAAGCGGGGCCGCCGGACCACTGATCGCTGTCGAACGCCACCGGGATCAGACGGCATCCGAAGGTCGCCGAAATATCGCGATGCTCAGTAGTTCGGACGGCCCAAGTCGTTCGGGATCTGGCTAATGGCGGATCGTCGCGCTGCTGCCATGGCGGCCGCTCATCGGGTCATGCGCCGACTTCTGGTGTTCAAGTTGCCGGATCAGCTCGCGCTTTGCGTCGCTGAGAGCGCGGGTGATGTCGGGGTTCGCAGCGACCGCTACCACCGGCGGACGGCCTGGCAGGCTCGTGCGCAAAGTAACGCGCTGCTGCTTGCCGCCGCGACCGTGCAATGACACTTCCACAACGATGTCCCGTGAATCCCATCGCCCCATCAGGTGCGGACCGAGCGTCGACAACGTCTCCAATACATGCGGTCGCTCGTTTTCTTTGAAGCCCGCGCCGACGTGAAGCACATTCACGTCGAAGGCATCTCGTTGTTCATCGCCTGATTTCATTGTATTCGTTCTCCTTTGATTGACGAGAGCAAACTTCTGGCTGAACGGACGGCCCGTGCGCTCAGCGACGCATGGCCGCAAGGAGTTCAGTCAGCGGCACGGTGGCGATACCGATTGCGCCGTCACTGATCCCGTACGGCAGCACCAGCATGCCGGCGTGGACCAACCCGCCGCAGGAGTACACGACGTTCGGCACGTAGCCGTCCTGCTCGTCAGCGGCGGGGCTCAGCAGCGGTTGTGTCAGCTGACCAATAACTCGTGTCGGATCTTCGAGATCAAGCAGAATCGCCCCGATGCTGTACGTGCGCATCGGACCGACACCGTGGGTGAGCACCAACCACCCGGCGTCGGTTTCGATGGGCGAACCACAGTTCCCGAGTTGCAACAACTCCCAGACCCGGGCCGGGCTCTGGCAGGCAAGCGCACTAGCCCAAACAGAGAGGTGATCGGAGTAGGCAACCGTATTCGTCTCGCGATCCGACCTCGACATGGCGGCGAAGCGACCGCCAATCCGGCGGGGAAACAGCGCCAGACCCTTATTCGCAGCGGCGCTTCCGACGAGTGGGCCGGACGTGAAGGATTGGAAATCCTTGGTTTCGAGCAGTTGCTGGCTGATGTGGGATCCACTGTAGGCCGTGTAGGTGGCATAGAAGGTTTGGGAGCCATCGTCGTCGACGAAACGAACGAAGCGCGCATCCTCCATGCCGGCCTGCTCTGCGCCCATCGACGGCCACAGGACCCGTTCGGAAAGTGTTATGTGGTCTGGGAATTCGACACCATACGTACGCTGGGCGATGTTGCGGAATGAGGAAATCGTCTCGGTGGCGTGTCCGCGGGTGCTTAGGTGAGTCTGGAGCTGGGCAAGTTGTTGATTGAGAGCAACTCGGGTGAAGCTCTGGCCGAGCCTGTCGAGGACATAGTCGGCGGCCTCTCCGGCGTCGTCGAGCCGGGCGAGTTCACTGCGCAGGACGGCCGCGTCGAGCAGAGCGGGCTCCGCCGTCCCGACTGTAGCGAACCGACCCGAGGCGTCAATCGTTATGCCGCCGACGGCGTCGATGACCCCTGTCCGGAACCCGATCGAGGACCGGTGCCCCTCGCCGATGCCCCGGACGCTCATCACGAATCGCAGGCTGCCCGCGACTATCCCGGCCTGGTCGGGATGGGCCACCATGCTTGGGTTGCACAACGCCGCACCTTCAATGGCGTATTCGCTGGTGAAGGTCGCGCCCAGCAACAACGAACGCGCCTCGGAGAGTTCCCTGCCTGGATCCAGCCGATCGGCGAGCTCACGGGCGTGCCGACGGAAGGTGCCGGCGAGATCGCGGTGACGTCCGTTGAAGCGGATCACAATTTCGTCTAGCGACGCCCGCACCTGCTCTTCGTCCAGTGCCAGGATGCGCGCCAGCACCGTTCCCGCTCGGGACTCCTGGTGTTCGAAACCTTCCTGGCCCGGCACGAAGAGTCGGGCGATGACCCGCGATGGGTCGGCTGCGATCCGCTGAGGGCTGCGTGTGGCGAGCCCCGCCCGCACGGAAGTCATTGTCGCACAGTCGACAAGTACCGGGCGTGCTGCAACGTGGAGAGCACCGCCAGGGTCGACTCCGCGCCCTGGTTGCGATTCACCCCGTCGGCGAGCAGGCCGTCGAATCCACCGCCGGTCTGGGGGTCCCACATGACCTGTTGCGCGTCGTTGGCGCCCATGAACCAGCTGGCAGCGGCGCGGACGCCATCGGGCCAGATCGAAGCTGGGTCAATGGCAGCGGCACGCGCGCACGCGTCGGCGAGGGTGGCTACCTCGATCGGCTGCTGATCGAACGCCGGCCGTACGTCGTTCGGTCCTCTGCCCGCCACGGGAGTGGGCGAGAGATGATCTTCCGCCGTCTCGTATTCGACCAGCCAGCCCAACAGATCCAAGCCTTGCTGCCGCAGCGTCCAATCGTCTAGCGCAACGCCGGCGGCGATCATCGCCTCGGGGATGACCGCATTCGCATAGGTGAGCCGCGACTCAGGCCAAGGCCACGCCACGTCGCCATTGGGTTTGGCCACGGCATCGGCGTAATCGGTGAGGAGTGCGCGTGCTGCCGGATGGCCGGGTTCGACGGAGAGGAGTTCGGCGGCGCCCAGCGCCGCGAACGCCATCGCCCTCGGCCACGGCGATCGCACTTTGGCGGCACGTTCGAACTGAATCACGGCCAGCCGGCGAACCAGAGCGACGTCGCTATGCGCCGCGGCAGTTCCCAGTCCCCAGATACAGCGCCCCCACCAGTCCTTCAGGGCGGGCTCATCCTCCCAACGGCGATTGCGGTTCATCCGGTTTCGGCAGGGGCCGGCGTAAGACTGTGCATCGTTCAGGAACCGCACGGCCACGCCCGCAAGGCGGTTGACTTCCCCACTGGATTTGGGCTCTCGGGTCGCGACGACGAGAACCCGGGCCATGTCGTCGGTGCAATAGCCATGCTCGGGCCGGGGTTCGGCAAAACAGGCATGCTCGAACGTGCCACTACCGTCTGTCATATGCAACAGGTGGTCGAATATCGGTTCCGGCAGCGCGGCGCTCACACGAGCGCCGGACGTTCAGCGAGAAGGCGGTGCGCCAGATCCTGATAGGCCGTGGCCACGACTGGCCACGCCATCTGTGGGGCCAATCGCGCGGCCTCGGCAGCCATCGTCGCGGCGAGGTGCGGCTCGGTCAGCAGCCGATGCAGGGCCGACGCCAGCGCATCTGGATCGTCGTGGCCGACGACAATCCCCGCCCCACTGGCGAGGAGCTCGACCGCATGCGGAAATGCGGTCGCGACTACCGGCCGGCCGCTCGCAATAGCGTCGACCAAGACACCGGAGGTGACCTGATCGGTGGAGTCATAGGGCAGCACAACGACAGCCGAGGACTGCACAAGCGCCGTCAACGACGAGACGTCTCGATAGCTTGGGTCAAAGGCCACCGAGTCCGCTACCCCGGCTAGCCGCGCCTGTTCGGCACGAGCGTCACGGTATGCCTCGCCGTCGGCCGCGAGAACCTTCGGATGCGTCCTGCCGGCAATCAAATAGCGGGGACGCAGCGCAAGCTTGTGCAGCGAACTCATCGCATCGATGACCCGCTCGATACCCTTTCCCGGCCCCAGCAGGCCCCACGTCAACAACGTCGGCCTCGACGACTGTGCCGACGGGACCAGCTGCCTCGGAACCTTCGCGCCGTGCGCGATCGTGGTGACTTTGCAGGGATCGACGTCAAAGCCGAGACACAGGCGTCGACTGGCCGCCTCCGACATCACAACCACCTGATCCGCCATCGCCGCGACCGCCTCGAGCACCGAACGTTGATGCGGGGTAGGGCTTTTGAGGACGGTGTGGGCTACTACGATCGATGGGATGCGCAAGCCGCCGATGATGTCCACCACTTCGTCGCCGTCGGCCCCGCCGTAGATGCCGTACTCGTGCTGCACGATCGCGACGTCGCTCTCGTTCAGTAATTCGGAGGTAGTAGCCACGGATCTGGCGGAACCGTTGATCAGCTCTCCGCTCACCCGAGGGTCGGAAGATAACGAACCGTCGGCTACCCGCACGACGTTGACATCAGATCCGTTCGCGCACAATCCTTTTAACAACGCCGCACTGAATGTCGCCAGCCCGCACGGTGTCGGTGGATACGTGCTGAGGATGCCGAAACTCGCTGAGCCGGAAAAGCCTTGCCCAATGAGAGGAACGTTCGAAAATTCAAGGGTGGATTGAGCGCTCAAGGTGATCCCAACGACGGTTGTCACCGGCGTGTCCGGCGCGAGCTGCTGCTCTTCTAGATCAGCGGCGGACAGCTGACTTCATCCGGGACTGGCTGGGTTCCCAACCACCCCGATCCTACACGCGATCAGCTACTACCGCGCATCGAGGCCCGCCAAGATGCGCAGGCCAACGGCGTAGCGGCTGATACCGGCTTCGGCACTCTCAATCTCGAGGTGTCGCTCCGCTTGCTCGGGCGTATAGCCCTGGTCAATGAGCGCCCCGACTGCTTGGTTGGTGATCGACACCTCGAAAAGATTTGTTGCGCAATCCTGTTCGGCGGTTCCCGGCAGGTGCTGATCGAGAGCGAAGTCACTCAGCGGCCGTGCGGTTGCGAACGCGAGATCCGCGGCGAGGTCGACAAAGGTTCCCGACGACCCCGCATAAAATACGACAACCACCGGCGAGAGAAGACATCCATCGGCGCCTGGCAGCGCCAGCCTCAAGGACGTGCAGACATCACCCGCTCCGACACCGTCGACGAATGCGGTGAACGCGAACGCCGGCTCACTGCCGTCGACGGTGACACTTAGACCGAGGAAGGTGGGGATTGCGACAGTGGCCCCGGCAGTGAGGCGGCGCAGACTTTCGGCGACATCGGCCCCGGTCTCATCCAACGCCGCGGTCAGATAACCCAGTTCTGCGGCCAAGGCAGCAGCGATCTCCACGAGTGGACCGCTCCGCTGCACGCTCCCGAGCGCGATCGAGCTTGCCGGTGCCGCGCATAGCCGGTTGGCATACGCGGTGAGGATTTGGAGACGCGAGTCAGGACCCGCCTCGTCATTGCTCCCCGGATGTCACGGTACGCCGATGTGGTTTTCCGGTTCGGGGCGGGCGCGGGCGCGGGCGCGGCGCACCGCTTCATCGACAATGCGCTGGGCCACCTCCGCCAACTTGCGGTGCTCAGATTGGCTCATCGCCCGCAGCTGGGCGAACGCGTCGTCGGCGTTGCGCCCGGTACGTCCGCGGATGAGGCCGATCGCTTGATCGATCACCGGGCGGGTGGACAACGCCGCCTGTAGCTGGACGGAGAGAGCAAGCGCGTCCGCGAGGATCTGCGCGTTGTACACAGCGACGGCCGCAGGTTTGGCGAACAACTCCCCGAATTCGGCGGCGTGCTCGTCGAAAACGTTTTTGCCGTAGGCGTATACGTTGATCGCCCCAACCACCCGATCAGGCAGCAACAGCGGCAGCGACAGCGCACTGTGCACCCCCAACCTGCCGACGCGCGGACCGAACCGCGGCCACATCTTCTCCCCACCCAGTGACCCGGAGCGTACCGTGCGACGTTCCAGCGCCGCCGTGATGCAGGGCCCCTCGTTGAGGGTCACGTACTGGATCTCGTCAATCTCGGCGACAAAGGGAGCGCTAGCGGCCAACGCAGCGACCATGTTGTCTACCCGGTCGACATTCAACAACGTCACCCCCGCGCCGTCGGCCCCTGGTATCGCGCGCACCGCGAACGCCGCTACCGCCGCCAGCAACTCGGGCAAGCGCTGATGGTCGGCTACCAGACCCGCGAGATTGCCGATCCCCGCCTGCAAATCCGCGTCATCGGCGCTGAGCTGGTCCGGTGTCCGCGACCCCAGCAGTGGGTTTGCAATGTCCTCGGTGGACTCCACCATTTGCCGGCACCTACTTCACTGTGTTTCTGGAACCCGACCCACCGGCGACCAGCCATGCACTCAGGGCGCTCCCCATGAGTGAGGCTCCATCCTATACGGCGAAATTGGCTCGCCGATCTGAGGTGAAGTTGGCTGCCCGCTGCACCTGCGCAGAACCGCCACCCGGTGTAATGTCACGGTTGCTGAGAATCTCAGCTCGTCCGGGACGGGTTTTCGCCGCACGCTGCTGAACCCAAGGAGTATTGGCTCCGAGGCCCGACATTTCGGTGATCGCCCGCACGACAGGATCACCATGACGCACACATTGCCAGACAGTTCTGCGCCGCCCGTTCTTGCTGCATTCACTGTCTCTACGCCGGGCAACCGCCGCTTGGCGCGATTGGGCACTCGATGGGCGAAGTCACCGGTGACCATTATCTGCGCCCACGGCGAGATCGACCAAGCAAACTCACACACCCTCGTCGAGTATTCCCTCGCCTTCCTGGCGTGTCGCCGGGGGCTGATCCTCGATCTGACCGGTCTGGAATTCTTTGGCGCGGCAGGTGTCTCGGCGCTGCACAGAATCTCGGTGGGCTGCGCACACGATGGAATAGACTGGGCGTTGGTACCTGGTTCCGCGGTGTCGCGACTGCTGCGAATCTGCGACCCGGACGGCTTGCTGCCGTCCGTCGATAGTGTCAGTGCCGCATTGGCCACCCTCCAAGGATCGGCCTCCGACGCGGACTACCGCGGACAAACAACCGCAAAATGCGATGTAGCTTCCACCTGAAATTATTGGAGCAGTGCGTTGGCTCCTGCGCGTGAAAAACCCCTGAGGAATCAGGTCGGCCCGGCAATGAAGCAGGACGATAACCCAGCAACCCCAGGGGTTTTCGTGCCGAATCTTTAGACGGCGGTCACTCCGACCGCCTGGGGGCCTTTGTCGCCCTGGGTGATCTCAAACTGGACTCGTTGATTCTCATCAAGCGATCGGAAACCGCTTCCTTGAATCTCAGAATAGTGGACGAAGACGTCTTTTTCGCCGCCGTCGGGGGTGATGAAGCCGAAGCCCTTTTCACCGTTGAACCATTTCACGGTTCCTTGTGTCATGCTAACTCTTTCTCTTTCAAAAGGATGTAATTGCCATACATCCGCGGCCAATTCTAACACGATCAGCGAAATGCGCATTCTGGAAGATGTCGATGGGTTCCGGAGCTGCCGGGTGTTCTCCAACTGTTTGGTTGACTAACCGATCAGCACGGCATAACGCGGCTTGATCACCTCGTCGATGATCGCCAGCCGCTCATCGAAGGCAATGAAGGCCGATTTCATCGCATTGATGGTGAAGCGCTCCAAGTCACTCCACCCGTAGCCGAACGCTTCCACCAAGCGGTGCATCTCGAGACTCATCGTCGTGTCGCTCATCAGCCGGTTGTCGGTGTTGACCGTCACCCGGAAACGGGCCCGGGCCAGCAGATCGAACGGATGGTCGGCGATGCTTTTGACGGCGCCGGTCTGCACGTTCGAGCTCGGACACAGCTCCAGCGGAATTCGCTTGTCTCGCAGGATCGATGCCAGCCTGCCCAAACGGACTTCTCCTGTATCGGGGCCACCTCCGAGAACCTCGATGTCGTCGACGATTCGCACCCCATGTCCCAGCCGGTCGGCGCCGCAGAACGCGATCGCTTCATGGATGGATGGCAGCCCGAACGCCTCCCCCGCATGAATGGTGAAGCGCCCGTTGTGATCTCGCATGTATTCGAATGCGTCCAGATGCCGCGTCGGCGGATTGCCAGCTTCGGCGCCGGCGATGTCGAATCCGACCACTCCCTTGTCCCGGAACCGGATCGCCAGCTCGGCGATCTCCCGCGACACCGCGGCGTGCCGCATCGCGGTGACCAGGAGCCGGACCACAATGGGGCGGCCCGCGGCGGCGCTGGCTTTCTCGCCGTCGGCGACACCGGCCAGCACGCTGTCGACGATCTCGTCGAACGACAGCCCGCGGTCGATGTGCAACTCGGGCGCGAAACGCACCTCGGCATACACCACGGAATCGGCGGCCAGGTCTTCCACGCACTCATAAGCGACGCGATGCAGCGAATCGGGTGTCTGCATCACCGCTACGGTGTGCGAAAACGGTTCCAGGTAACGCTCCAACGATCCGCTGTGCGACTGGGTGCGAAACCAGTTGGCCAACTCTTCGGGGTCGGTGGTGGGCAGTCCGTCGTAACCGGTCTGTGCGGCGATATCGATCACGGTCGTCGGGCGCAGTCCACCGTCGAGGTGGTCATGCAGCAGGGCTTTGGGCGCATTTCTGATCTGCCGCAGATCCAGGGCGCTCACGTGACGATCCGATCGATGATGAGTGGGCGCGGCACCGGTGGGGTGTCGCCGATGCTCCAGCCGCCATCCAGCTCGGCCGTCGCGGCGCCGATGAGTTCCGGGGTGTCGGTGTATAGCGTGAACAGCGGCTCGCCGGCCGCAACAGGTTCGCCGGGACGGCGATGCATTCTGATTCCCGCGCCGAACTGCACCCGCCCGCCCGGGCGGGATCTGCCCGCGCCGAGCCGCCAAGCTGCCAGCCCCACTGCCATCGCGTCGATATTGCCCATTGTGCCGCTCCGGTGCGCGATCACGGTCTCTGAATGCGAACCAATCGGCAACGGTACTGACAAGTCCCCGCCCTGGGCTGCGACCAGTCGGCGGAATCGGTCCATCGCCGTACCGTCGCGCAGTGTCTGGCCGGGGTCAGCGCCGTCGATCCCGGCCAGCTCGAGCATTTCTGCGGCCAGCCGCAACGTCAGCTCCACCAAGTCCGGCGGTCCGCCCCCGGCCAGCACCTCCAGTGCCTCGGCAACCTCGAGCGCATTGCCCACGGTCATGCCCAGCGGGCAGTTCATATCGGTGAGCAGCGCTCGGGTCGGCATCCCGTGCGCGGCACCCAGCTCGACCATGGTGCGCGCCAGATCGCGAGATTGCGCTTCGGAGCTCATCAACGCCCCGGCTCCGACCTTCACATCCAGCACCACCGCGCCGACTCCCTCGGCTAGCTTTTTGCTCATCACCGAGCTGGCGATCAGCGGCAGCGACTCGACTGTCGCGGTGATATCGCGCAATGCGTACAGCTTCTTGTCGGCCGGCGCCAGTTGACCGGCAGCGAAAATCGCCGCACCGATGTCACCCAGTTGTTGACGCACTCGCTGAGTCGAGATTTCTGCGCTGAAGCCCGGGATGGATTCCAGCTTGTCCAGGGTGCCGCCGGTGTGCCCGAGTCCTCGACCGGATGCCTTGGGCACCGCAGCGCCGCAGGCCGCGATGATCGGCACCAACACCAGGGTGGTCTTGTCTCCCACCCCACCGGTGGAGTGTTTGTCGACGGTGCATAGATCGCTGAAGTCCATCCGTTCACCGGACTGCACCATCGCCGCGGTCCACCTGGCGATCTCACCGCTGTCCATGCCGCGCCAAAAGATCGCCATCAGCAGTGCCGCCATCTGTTCGTCACCGACCTGGCCCGTGGTGTAGGCGTCGATGACCCAGTCGATGGCGGCATCGGAGAGCCGCCCGCCATCGCGCTTGGTCCTGATCACGGTCGGCGCGTCGAATGCGAAGCCGGTCAACAAACTTCCCCGGCTTCCCGGGGTAAGTCGGCGGCAAAGGCGTCGGGCAGCAGGTCGTCGAGCCGGCGGGGCCCTGCCGGATGGTCGATCAGCAACTCGGGACCGCCGTGCTCGAAAAGCAGTTGCCGGCATCGCCCGCACGGCGTCAGCGGCGAGCCGTGTGCGTCAACGCACGCCAGCGCGACCAGCCGACCGCCACCGGTGGAGTGCAGCGCGGAGACCACGCCACACTCGGCACAGAGAGAAAGACCATATGAGACATTCTCCACATTGCATCCGGTGACCACCCGGCCGTCATCGACCAGCGCGGCCGCCCCTACCGGAAAACTCGAATACGGCGCGTAGGCCCCTGCCGATACCTGTATTGCATTGTTCCGCAACATATTCCAATCGATATCAGGCATACCGTCACCCCGCTCACCGGATGGGCCAACTTACGAAGGCCAACCCTAGCTCTGGGGCCACCCAACGCCTGGATCGGCCTGTTCCTACCGGCCCGCGGGCATTGCCGGGCTAGGCTGAACTGCCCGGCTTCTCATCGGGCCGCCCGCGGCCCGCATCGTCGCCGGGCGGGCTGAATTGCCCGGCTTTAAAGACGATTTTGGGTCCACGGAGGCGGTGAGGACAGGGTGAGCAGGCAGGCGGCAAGCGCGGATCCGGCGATCTCGTCAGCGCCGGAGTCGCGCAAGCGACGACCGCCACGGACCTTGTATCGGGGAGATCCCGGAATGTGGTCGTGGGTATTGCATCGCATCACCGGCGCCACGATTTTCTTCTTCCTGTTCGTCCACGTCCTGGATACCGCGATGTTGCGGGTGAGCCCACAGACCTACAACGCGGTGCTGGCAACGTACAAGACCCCGATCGTCGGGCTGATGGAGTTCGGTCTGGTCGCTGCGGTGCTTTTCCACGCGCTGAACGGGATCCGGGTCATCTTGATCGACTTCTGGCAGGAGGGCCCCCGCTACCAGCGGCTGATGTTGTGGATCATCGGCATCGTCTACCTGCTGCTCATGGTTCCGGTCGCGGTGGTGCTGGGCGTCCACATGTGGGAGCACTTCCGATGAGCGGCCCCGATCTTCAGCTCGGATCTGAAAACTCCAGGAGCGACCAGGCGCCGATATTGCAACGCAGCCACGACCGCCCAGCCAGCCTGGACAACCCGCGCTCACCGCGGCGTCGGGCCGGCATTCCCAACTTCGAGAAATTCGCGTGGCTGTTCATGCGGTTTTCCGGGGTCGCACTCGTCGTGCTGGCGATCGGGCACCTGTTCATCACGCTAGTGTGGGACAACGGCGTATACCGCATCGACTTCAACGATGTGGCGCAGCGGTGGGGTTCGCCGTTCTGGCAATTCTGGGATCTGGCGCTGCTGTGGCTGGCGCAGCTGCACGGCGGCAACGGTCTGCGCAACATCATCGACGACTACAGCCGTAAAGACAGCACCCGTTTCTGGTTGAACAGTCTGCTGCTGTTGTCGATGGGCTTCACGCTGGTGCTAGGCACTTATGTGCTGGTGACCTTCGACCCCAACATTTCCTGATTACGGAAGGTCCTGATTTGAGGAAGGCGACCCGTTGATCCAGCAACACCGGTACGACGTGGTGATCGTCGGCGCGGGTGGCGCCGGGATGCGAGCCGCGGTCGAGGCGGCCCCCCGGGCGCGGACCGCGGTGCTGACCAAGCTCTACCCCACCCGTAGCCACACTGGTGCCGCGCAGGGCGGCATGTGCGCCGCGCTGGCCAACGTCGAGGACGACAACTGGGAATGGCACACCTTCGACACCGTTAAGGGCGGCGACTATCTCGCCGACCAGGACGCGGTGGAGATCATGTGCAAGGAAGCCATCGACGCGGTGCTGGACCTGGAGAAGATGGGGATGCCGTTCAACCGCACCCCGGAAGGCCGCATTGACCAGCGCCGCTTCGGCGGCCACACCCGCGACCACGGCAAAGCGCCGGTACGCCGGGCGTGCTACGCGGCAGACCGCACCGGCCACATGATCCTGCAGACGCTCTATCAGAACTGCGTCAAGCACGACGTGGAGTTCTTCAACGAGTTCTACGCGCTGGATCTGGTACTCACCCAGACCCCTTCTGGCCCGGTGGCCACCGGGGTGGTCGCCTACGAGCTGGCCACCGGCGTTATTCACGTCTTCCACGCCAAAGCGGTGGTGATCGCGACCGGTGGATCGGGCCGGATGTACAAGACCACCTCCAACGCGCATACCCTCACCGGCGACGGCATCGGCATTGTCTTGCGCAAGGGGCTTCCGTTAGAAGACATGGAATTTCACCAATTTCACCCGACCGGCCTGGCGGGTCTGGGCATCTTGATCTCCGAGGCCGTGCGCGGGGAGGGCGGCCGGCTGCTCAACGGCGAGGGCGAGCGCTTCATGGAGCGCTACGCCCCGACGATCGTCGACCTGGCCCCCCGCGACATCGTCGCGCGCTCGATGGTGCTGGAAGTCCTGGAGGGCCGCGGCGCCGGCCCGCACAAGGATTACGTCTACATCGACGTCCGCCACCTGGGCGCCGATGTGCTGGAAGCCAAGCTGCCCGACATCACCGAATTCGCGCGCACGTACCTGGGTGTCGACCCGGTGAAGGAGCTGGTCCCGGTCTACCCGACCTGCCATTACGTGATGGGCGGTATCCCGACCACCGTCACCGGGCAAGTGCTGCAGGACAACACCTCCACGGTCCCGGGCCTGTACGCGGCCGGCGAATGCGCGTGCGTCTCGGTGCACGGCGCCAACCGGCTGGGCACCAACTCGCTGCTGGATATCAACGTGTTCGGCCGCCGGGCCGGCATGGCCGCCGCCAGCTACGCGCAGGGTCACGACTTCATTGAGATGCCGCCGGAGCCGGCCGCGATGGTTGTCGGCTGGGTCGGCGACATCCTCTCCGAACACGGCAACGAACGCGTCGCCGATATCCGCGGGGCGCTGCAGCAGACGATGGACAACAACGCCGCGGTGTTCCGCACCGAGGAGACACTGAAACAGGCGCTCACCGACATCCACGCACTCAAAGAACGTTATTCTCGAATCACGGTGCACGACAAAGGACAACGCTTCAACAGCGACCTACTGGAGGCGATTGAACTGGGCTTCTTGCTGGAGCTGGCGGAAGTCACCGTGGTGGGGGCCTTGAATCGCAAGGAATCCCGCGGCGGCCACGCGCGTGAGGATTTTCCGAACCGCGACGACACCAACTACATGCGCCACACAATGGCCTATAAGGAAATTGGGGCCGATAAGGAAATTGGGGCCGATAAGCAGGGTGCCGACCTGCTCGGCGATATCCGGCTCGACTTCAAGCCCGTCGTGCAGACCCGCTACGAACCCAAGGAACGGAAGTACTGATGGCCGTAGGCGAAGCGGGGCCAGAACAATCTTTGCCGGCGATCCCGGACGGTGCGGTGATGGTGACCGTCAAGATCGCCCGGTTCAATCCGGACGAACCGGACTTGTTCACGGAAACCGGTGGCTGGCAAAGCTTTCGGGTGCCGTGTTTGCCCAGCGACCGGCTGCTCAACCTACTGATCTACATCAAGGGTTACCTGGACGGCACGCTGACCTTCCGGCGATCCTGCGCTCATGGCGTGTGCGGATCGGACGCCATGCGCATCAACGGCGTCAACCGGCTGGCCTGCAAGGTGCTGATGCGCGACCTGCTGCCGCAAAAAAAGGAGCGGAAGGCCGGCAAGCCACTCACGATCACAGTCGAACCGATCCGCGGGTTGCCGGTGGAAAAGGACCTGGTGGTCGACATGGAGCCATTCTTCGACGCCTATCGCGCAGTGAAGCCGTACCTGGTCACCAGCGGCAACCCGCCGACCCGGGAGCGGATCCAAAGCCCGACCGACCGTGCCCGTTATGACGACACCACCAAGTGCATCCTGTGCGCGTGCTGCACCACCAGCTGCCCGGTGTTCTGGAGCGAGGGCAGTTACTACGGTCCGGCCGCGATCGTCAACGCGCACCGCTTCATCTTCGACAGCCGCGACGAGGCCGCGGCCGAGCGCCTCGACATCCTCAACGAGGTTGACGGTGTGTGGCGGTGCCGAACCACATTCAACTGCACCGAATCCTGCCCGCGCGGGATCGAGGTGACCAAAGCGATCCAGGAAGTCAAGCGCGCCCTGATGTTCTCGCGCTGACGCCTCTGGGCGAGGAGACGCAAAAGCCCCCGACACGCCGCGAATTTGGGGGCTTTCGCGTCTGCTCGCGTGGGTCGATGTCGGCTAACTAGGCGGGAGCCTCAGGACCCGGTTGTTGCTCGCGTCGATGACGTAGACATTCCCGGCGGCGTCGACGTCGATGCCCTGGGGATGGTTAACCCCGTTGAACGGCAGTGTTTTTGACGTGTTGGAGGCCGTGACAAACTTTGTGACTAGATTGTCGTGACTGTCGGTCACGTACACGTTTCCGCTGGTGTCGACGGCCACATCATCTGGACGCCCGACTACAAAGGGCAGCGCAGTCGGAACCGTCGCCGTCCACGGCAGTTTCAGCACCCGCTCGTTGTCCCGATCGATGACGAAGAGGGCGCCATCGCGATTCACCGTCACGGCCGAGGGACACGCCAGGCCGCTGAACGGCAACTCCGTCTGCTCAGTCGAATGCGCGCGCAGCGCCACCACCCGGTTGTGCGCGCAGTCGGTGACAACGACGGCGCGGTCGTTGCTGGAGTCGCTTGAATCGACCGCCACGCCCGTGGGTTCCCCGAGATCGGTAAACGGCAGCACGGTCGGGCGGGTCGACCCCGCCGTGAGCTCCAGCACCCGGTGCTCGGTCGGCTCGGTGATCTCTAAGTCACCAGCGTCGTCGACCGCTATATCCTCGGGACGGTCCAGTCCGGCTAACGGCACCACGGTCTGGCTGGTCGAGCCCGCGGCCAGTTTCAGCACCCGGTTGTTGCCGCTGTCGGTGACGTAGACGTCACCCTTCGCATCGACCGCGACCTCCTCGGGGTTGTTGAGACCGGTAAACGGCAGCACGACCTGACCCGGCGGTTTCGCCGAATGGAACGGGAATTGGTCGGTGATCCGCAAGAATGCGGCAACGGCGGTTACCACGACCACCGCCACGGCTGCGAGGGTCAGGACGGCGCCGCGGCCAAGTCTGTTTGGCGGGGTGCGTGGTAGGGACGGGATCGTGGGTGCGGCGCCCCCCTCGTTGGGGACGGCAAATTCGGCTAGGCGGGCCGGAATTGGCGGTGCATCCTGGACGTCGGTGAGGGCCGCGCGGGCCGCTACAGCCAGTTCGTGTGCCGACTGGTAGCGGTCATCCGCTTCCTTCGCCATGCCGCGTGCGATCACCCCGTCGAACGCGGCCGGTACCGCGGGGGCGAGGCTACTGGGTTTGGGCGGCTCGTCCGTGCGATGGGCGGCGGCCAAACCCTCTACCCCGCCACCGCTAAACGGCAACCGCCCGGTGAGGCACTCGTAGAGCACACAGGTGAGCGAGTACACGTCCGCACGAGCGTCGACGGACTTTCCGGCGTTGAACCGCTCCGGTGCCATATACGCCGGAGATCCAGGTGCGACGTTGGTGAGCGTCAAGCGACCCGCACTGGCCTCATGAACGAGCCCGAAATCAATCAGGTAGACAAAATCGTCCCCGACCATCAGCAAGTTCGACGGCTTCACATCGCGGTGCACCAGCCCGGACTTGTGCGCCGCATCCAGCGCCGCGGCAACCTGTTCGATCACCCGCACGGCCTTCGGCGGACTCATCGGTCCATCGCTCTTGAGAACCTTGTTCAGATCGACGCCGTCGATGATCGGCATCACCAGATACAGGCGCCCGTCGAACTCACCGGTTTCGTAGATCGGGATGATGTTCGGGCTGGCCAGCCGGGCCGCCGCGTAGGCCTCGCGGCGAAATCGCTCCCGAAAGCCGGGCTCGGCAGCCAGTTCGGGCTGCAGCAACTTGATGGCCACATCTCGGTCGAGCGCGGTGTCGTGGGCCCGATAGACCGCGCCCATACTGCCCTGACCGAGCTTTTCGAAAAGCCGATAGCGACCGAAGTCCACTTCCTTTGTCGCCGGCGCCCCAGGAGCATCGGCAGCGGCGGTGGCGGTGAGGGCGTTATGCGTGGCGGCGGCCAACTCGCGGGCCGTCTGATAACGGTCATCGGGGTCTTCGGCCATGCCGCGCGCGATCACTGCGTCGAATCCCGCCGGAATCGCGGGGTCGAAGTCGGTCGGTTTAGGTGGCCCATCCTCGCCCGCTTCTGCCGCGCTGGCGGGCTGACCGGTCAGGCACTCGTACAGCACAGCGGTCAGTGCGTAGATGTCGGTGCGGACGTCGGCGGTATCGGCGCCAGGCGGCGTGGCTCCGAAGTCGATCAGGTACACGAACGCGCCGCCTACCAACAGACTCGAAGCCTTGATATCGCCGTGTACCAGCCCAGCCACGTGGGCGGCTTCCAGCGCAGAGGCGACCTGCACGATCACCCGCGCCGCCACCGCCGGGTGCGTTGGGCCATCGCGGCGTAGCAAGTCGTGCACTGTCATGCCGTCGGGAACGGCGGGCATCACCAGATACAGCCGTCCGTCGATCTCGCCGGCCTCATACAGCGGGATGATGTTCGGGTCGTTGAGCTGCGCCGCGATGGAGACCTCACGCCGGAACCGTTCCTGACGGCCCGGCTCGGCAGCCAACTCCGGTGAGAGCACCTTGATGGCCACGTCTCGGCTCATCATCGTGTCGTACGCCCGGTACACCGCGCCGGTGCTGCCAGATCGGAGCACCCCGAGCAGCCGGTAACGCCCGAAGACCTCGCCGTCCACCCCGTCCACCGCAAGCCTCCTCTGAGCACACGAAGTGAGGCCTGGATGCTACCAATCTGTCGAGCTCAGGTCGTCACACTCCGCCGAGGAGCATCGTCTGACCGGTATGAATCAGAAAACCCGTATCGAACCCTTGCCTCCGAGGCGGGCCGGCCTGCTAATCCGCACCATGTATCGGGTCGTTAAACGCCGCTACGGCCAGGTCCCGGAACCGTTCGCCGTGGCCGCGCATCATCGACGCCTGTTGACGGCGAGCGCCGTCCACGAGGCCATGATTGAGCGGGCGTCGCGAACGCTCCCGGCCAGCGTGCGCGAATTGGCGGTGTTCTGGACGGCCCGCAAGATCGGTTGTTCGTGGTGCGTCGATTTCGGGTCGATGTTGCAGCGCCTGGACGGCTTGGACGTGGAGCGGCTCAAGCAGATCGATGACTACGCGACATCTGCGTCCTTCACCGACGACGAGCGTGCGGCCATCGCCTATGCCGACGCGATGACCACCGATCCGCACGCCGTGACCGACAGGCAGGTCGCCGATCTGCACGCGCGCTTCGGCGACGCCGGAGTGATCGAGCTGACGTACCAGATCGGGGTCGAGAACATGCGGGCGCGGATGAACACCGCGCTGGGCATCACCGAGCAGGGCTTCAATTCCCCTGACAGTTGTCGCGTTCCGTGGGCCGACGCCGCAGTCACCGAAATCAACGCTGGCGTGCGGAAGTTCGAGTAGGCATCACGCCTACGTCGGTCTCGCCTACCGAGCCAGCTGTCGCAGCGGCGAACCGGTGAATTTGTCGGGGTTGGCGACATCCCAAATGGCGCAGACCTTTCCGTCTCGCACCGTCATGGCGGTAATCCTCGGCGACATCGCCCGCTGCCCGTCGGCAGCCGGAAAGCCGGCTGTGTAGGCGCCCAGTTCACCGTTGATCAACGCCAGCTGATTCTCGGTGACAAACGCCGGGCCATAGCGGCGCGCCAGCCCGAGCAGGAACCGCGCCACCTTGTCCGGCCCGCGAATGATTTGAGCGGCCGTCGAGGCCTTGCCATTGGCATCGCCGGTCAATGTCACGTCGGGATGCAGGAGCGCCACCACGGCGTCCAGGTCGCCATCGGCCATGGCTGCCATCAGCTTGCCGACCGCTTCGCTGTGGGAGGGATCGGGTTTGGGAGCGGGCTGCGCGCCCTGGCTGGTCAAAGCCCTGCGGGCCCGCGAGGCCAGCTGCCTGGCGGCGGCCTCATTGATTCCCAGCACCTGCGCCACCTCCGCGAACGGCACGGCGAAACCATCGTGCAGCACGAAAGCCACGCGCTGATCGGGGTTGAGTCTTTCCAGCACGACCATCGCGGCGAACCGGGCATCCTCGCGGGCAACCAGGGCGGAAAGCGGTTCGGTGCCGTCGAAACCGGTGACCACGGGTTCGGGTAACCAGTGGCCCGTGTACGTCTCGCGCCGGTGGGTCGCCGAGCGCAGCCGGTCCAGACCGAGCCTGCTCACCACGGTGGTCAGCCACGCTCGAAGATCGGTGATGGCCTGGTCCTGCCTGTCCCAGCGCAGCCAGGCCTCCTGGACGATGTCTTCGGCGTCGGCCACGGTTCCCGTGAGCCGATAGGCGACCGCCATGAGATGCGGCCGCAGTGATTCGAATTCGGTGACCTGCGTTGAGGTCATGGCCCGAGCCTAGCGTTAGGCTCGCGTGCACGATGACCGAGAACCTGTCGACCAAGGCCGATCGCTACCTGTGGGGCCACTTCGCCCGGCACGGCCCCGGAATCACGCCGCCGATCATCGCGCGCGGCCAGGGTGTCCACATCTTCGACGACCGCGGCAAGCGCTACCTGGACGCGCTGTCCGGGCTGTTCACCGTGCAGGTCGGGCACGGGCGAACCGAACTAGCCGAGGTCGCCGCCCGGCAGGCCAGCACACTCGAGTTCTTCCCGCTGTGGGGATACGCGACGCCACCCGCGATCGAGCTGGCCGAACGCCTCGCGCACTACGCGCCGGGCGACCTGAATCGGGTGTTCTTCACTACCGGCGGCACCGAGGCCGTCGAGACCGCGTGGAAAGTGGCCAAGCAGTACTTCAAGCTCACCGGGAAACCCGGTAAGCACAAGGTGATTTCACGGGCGATCGCCTATCACGGCACCACCCAGGGCGCCTTGGCGATCACCGGGCTGCCGTTGTTCAAAGCCCCCTTCGAGCCGGTGACGCCGGGCGGCTTCCGGGTTCCCAACACGAACTTCTACCGCGCGCCGGAGCCGTATGCGAACAACGCCAAGGCATTCGGCCTGTGGGCTGCCGACCGGATCGCCGAGGTGATCGAGTTCGAGGGGCCGGACACCGTTGCCGCGGTGTTTCTGGAACCGGTGCAGAACGCCGGCGGCTCCATCCCGCCGCCACCGGGCTATTTCGAACGGGTTCGCGAGATCTGCGACGAGTACGACGTACTTTTGGTGTCCGACGAAGTGATCTGCGCGTTCGGTCGCATCGGCTCGATGTTCGCCTGTGATGACGTGGGGTACGTGCCCGACATGATCACCTGCGCCAAGGGCATGACGTCGGGCTACTCGCCGATCGGCGCGATGATCGCCAGCGACCGGCTGTTCGAGCCCTTCAACGACGGCGCCACGATGTTCCGGCACGGCTACACGTTCGGGGGGCACCCGGTGTCGGCCGCCGTCGGGCTGGCCAACCTCGACATCTTCGAGCGCGAAGGCCTCAACGACCACGTCAAACACAATGCGCCCAGCTTTCGCGCCACGCTGGAGAAGCTGTACGACCTGCCGATCGTCGGCGACGTCCGCGGCGAAGGATTTTTCTACGGCGTCGAACTGGTCAAGGATCAGGCGACCAAACAAACCTTCACCGACGAGGAACGCAAAGTGCTACTAGGCCGCGTGTCGTCGGCGCTGTTCGAGGCCGAGTTGTATTGCCGCACCGACGACCGCGGCGATTCCGTCATCCAGTTGGCCCCGCCGCTGATCAGCGGTCAGGCCGAGTTCGACACCATCGAATCCATCCTGCGTGACGTGCTCACAGAAGCCTCAAAGCGGCTATAGCGCCGGCACAGCCGGGCCGCAGAGGCCACGAAGCGCCGGCGGCCAAGCATCCGTAAGCAGTTGACGGTCGGAGGCCTGCCACAGGACGGCCGATGTCATAGTCTTGCCTGTCGGGGGACCGATAAGGGATAGGTAGGTGACAATGCTTGCTCTGCTGGCGGTCCCCGAGGTCATCGCCTCAGCGGCAACGGATCTGTCCGAACTTGGCGCGACACTGACGGCCGCCAATGCGGCCGCGGCGCCCCCGACGACCGGGGTGCTGTCCGCGGCCGAAGACGAGGTGTCGACGGCGTTGGCCGCGCTGTTTTCCGAGCACGGCCAGGCGTTTCAGGCGCTCAGCGCGCGGGCGGCGGCCTTTCATGCCCAGTTCGCGCAGACGCTGACTGCCGCCGAAGGTGCGTATGCGGCCGCCGAGGCGGCCGCGGTGGCGCCCTTGCGCGCCGCGCAGGCGCAGGGCGGCCTGTTGAGTGCGGTCAATGCGACCTTCCTGGCCGACACGGGGCGTCCGCTGATCGGCAACGGCCAGCCCGGGGCAGCGGGGACCGGGACCAACGGCGGGGCCGGTGGGTGGCTGATCGGCAACGGCGGAGCCGGCGGGTCGGGAACCAACTCGCCGACGGGGACCGGCGGGGCAGGCGGGGCAGGCGGGGCAGGGGGGTTCCTGTTCGGCGCCGGCGGCACCGGCGGGGCCGGCGGGAACGGGTACGGCGGCACCGGGGGCGGGGCCGGCGGGGCCGGCGGGGCCGGCGGGTTGTTCGGCGTCCCCGGCGCCGGCGGGGCCGGCGGGGAAGGCCGGTACGTTGCGGGCCAAGCCGGCGGGGCGGGCGGGGCCGGCGGGGCCGCGCTGCTCTTCGGCACCGGCGGCACCGGCGGCACCGGCGGGGACGGCTACACGGGCGGGGCCGGCGGGGCCGGCGGCCGCGCCGGCCTGCTGTTGGGTCCGGGCGGCGCCGGCGGCATCGGCGGGTTCGGCACCGTCACGGGTGGGGCCGGCGGGACCGGCGGCGGCGGGGGTTCGCTGTTCGGCGACGGCGGCGAGGGCGGGGCCGGCGGGACCGGCGGCATCACGGGCGGGGCCGGCGGCAACGGGGGCAACGCGCTGATCGGCCTGGGCGGCAACGGGGGCAACCCCGGGCTTAATGAGTTGAACACGCCCGCAATGGCCGGCGCCGCCGGCACCGGGTTGATCGATCAAAACGGCCCGCTGCTGGGTCCGATCAATTCGGCGTTCCTGGCCGACACGGGGCGCCCGCTGATCGGCAACGGCGTCCCCGGGGCGCCGGGGACGGGGGCCAACGGCGGCGCCGGGGGGTGGCTGCTGGGCAACGGCGGGGCCGGCGGATCCGGAGCCAACACGGACACCTTCACCAGCGCCGGCGGAGACGGTGGGGCCGGCGGGGCAGGGGGGTTGCTGTTCGGCGCCGGCGGCACCGGCGGGGCCGGCGGGACCGGTTTCCTCGCCGCCGGTGGGGCCGGCGGGGCCGGCGGGGTCGGCGGGCTGCTCGGTGTCCCCGGCGCTGGTGGGGCCGGCGGCGTCGGCCAAGCCGGCAATGGTGGGGCCGGCGGGGTCGGCGGGGCCGCCCTGCTGTTCGGTGGCGGCGGCACCGGCGGCACCGGCGGTGTCGGTGACCAAGTCGGCGGCGCCGGCGGGACCGGCGGCGGCGGCGGGCTGATCGCCGGCCCAGGCGGCGCCGGCGGCATCGGCGGAGTGGGGGGCACCGGCGGTGTCGGCGGTCAAGGCGGCAGCGGGGGTGCCCTGAGCGGTGATGGCGGCGAGGGCGGGGCCGGAGGGTTTGGCGACACGGGCAACGGCGGTAACGGCGGTAACGGCGGCGACGCGCTTGTCGGATTCGGCGGCAACGCCGGCGGCCCCGGCCTCGGCATCGGGCCGGCGGGCCTGCCCGGCATGATCGGTACCGGCTTGCTCGACTTTCTCGCTTCGCCCTGGTCCTGAGGGGCCTCCACAGCCCCCCGCCGCGAGACTGCAATCACCGACGCATCGCCCGAGTGCCACCGTCGGCAGTTGCACTTTCGCGACAGGGTCACGCGGAAGCTCGCTTGACCGCGTCCGCGGCCACCAGCACTTCCCGCGAATGCGCCGCGTTCGGGTCGTTCACCATCCGCGATAACGCATTGCACAGCCAGGCGAGCGCGGACTGCAGCTCAGGACTGGATGTGGAGTCGCGGTGCACGTTGAGTTCTACCAGCACCTGCTCAAGCCCGGAACGCCGAACCTGTGTCGATTTGTCGACCTGCTTGAGCAGTTGTTTCAGCGATCGGGGATCCGCGCTACTCGCGTCACCAGCACCGTTGCGCCGCAACTTTGACCACAATCGATCGCTGATGGCAAACCCTTTGAACTTCCGAGCGGGGACGGATGCCAGCGTAGCGGTTGGACGGCGCGCCCGCCGATGGGCGTTCAGCGAGTAACTTCCGTCCCACCAGTAACAGCGCGGCTCCCCGAAATCCGGCCACCGATCGCCTAATCTGCTCACACGATGTCCACGTCACGGTCCTTCCTACGCGCCGCATCATGCCTGGCAGCGGCTATTTTTGCGCTCGCTGCCCCGGTCGGGCTGCCGGCTGCGGTCGCCGAGCCCGGTCCCGGACCCAATGCCGGTCCGGCGAATTGCCCGTACAAAGTGACCACCCCACCCGCGGTGGATTCGTCGGAGGTCCCCCAGGCCGGTGATCCGCCGGTACCGCTGGCCGTGCCCGCAAAGCCGGTGGGCGGCGACGCACTCGGCAGCTGCGGCATCGTCGCCGCGCCCGGCACACCGCCGCTGCCGAACGACGTGTCAGCCGAGGCATGGCTGGTGGCGGACCTGGACAGCGGTGCGGTAATCGCCGCCAAGGATCCACACGGCCGCCACCGTCCGGCCAGCATCATCAAGGTCCTGGTTGCGATGGCGTCCCTGAACGCGTTCAACCTCAACAAGTCGGTTGTCGGAACCGCCGAGGATGCGGCCGCCGAGGGCACCAAGGTCGGCGTCGACGATGGCGGCACCTACACCATCAACCAACTCCTGCACGGACTGTTGATGCACTCAGGTAACGACGCCGCACACGCGCTGGCCATGCAACTCGGCGGTATGCAGCAGGGACTGGAGAAGATCAACGTGCTGGCCGCCAAGCTCGGCGGCCGAGACACCAGGGTGGCGACGCCGTCGGGACTGGACGGGGCGGGTATGAGCACGTCGGCCTACGACATCGGCCTGTTCTATCGATACGCCTGGCAGAACCCCACCTTCGCCGACATCGTCGCGACCCGGACCTTCGACTTTCCCGGCCACGGCGATCACCCCGGCTACCAGCTGGAAAACGACAATCAGCTGCTCTACAAGTATCCCGGCGCACTGGGCGGCAAAACGGGGTACACCGACGACGCCGGCCAGACCTTCGTCGGCGCGGCCAACCGCAATGGGCGACGACTGATGGCCGTGCTGATGCACGGGACCCGCCAGCCGATTGCACCGTGGGAACAAGCCGCGCACCTGTTGGACTACGGTTTCGGGACCGCCGCGGGCACCCAGGTGGGCTCGCTGACCGAGCCCGATCCGTCGCTCGTCACCAGCAAGCCCGACGCGGACCGGCAGGCCGGAGGCGTCAACGCGGCAGGGTTCATGCCATCGGCGGACGCAGCGCCCGTGCGGGTGGGAGTGACCATCATCGGCACGCTGGTCGTGTTCGGTTTGATCATGGTCGCGCGTTCGATGAACCGCCGGCCTCTACACCGGTAACCACCGTTGCGCACCGTTGACCTCCCGATTTTGCTGTGGCACCGTTCCTGACGTGACTGAAGCCCTGTATGAGGACGCCGGCCTCCTGCTCGATGCGGACGGAATCACCATCCGGCGGTACTACTTCCCGTTGGCTACGTCCAAGCGGATCTCATACACCCGGATCCAGGGCATCAAGTCCCGGCCGATGAGCTGGGCCACCGGAAAGGGCCGCTTCTGGGGCGCGACCGACCCGCGCTACTGGTTTCCGCTGGACATCCATCGGGGAAGTAAACGGACCATGCTGGTTCTGCACGTGGGTCGCGGCCGGGTGCGGCCGTGCATCACACCCGATAACCCCGAGCACGTCATTGCGGTGCTGCGCGACCGGGTACGGCCCAGCTGACCATCGGTGAGTCGGCGCGCCCACCGCGGGGAGGCCTGCTGGCCGGGCTCACTGCGGCGAGCGTCGGTGTCATTTACGGGTACGACCTGTCCAGCATCGCCGGCGCGCTGCTGTTCATTACCGACCAATTCGGCCTGACGACGCGGCAACAGGAGCTGTTGACGACGATGGTGGTGATCGGCCAGATCGGCGGTGCGCTGGTCGGCGGTGCGCTCGCCAATGCGATCGGCCGTAAGAAGTCGATGGTCCTGATCATCGTCAGCTACGCGGCATTCGCGCTGCTGGGTGCGATCGCGGTGTCGATGCCGATGCTGTTGACGGCACGACTGCTGCTTGGCCTGACCATCGGCGTCTCCGTGGTGGTCGTCCCGGTATACGTCGCCGAGTCCGCACCGACGGCGGTACGCGGGGCTTTGCTGACCGCCTATCAGCTCGCGACGGTCAGCGGGCTCATCCTGGGCTACCTGGTCGGCTACCTGCTGGCCGGTACGCACAACTGGCGGCTGATGCTCGGGCTGGCGACCGTGCCCGCGACGCTGTTGCTGCCGTTTTTGCTGCGCGTGCCCGACACCCCACGGTGGTATCTGTTGAAGGGCCGCGTCGGCGACGCCCGCCGGGCGCTGCTACGGCTGGAACCAGAAGACAAGGTCGAGACCGAGCTGACCGAGATCAGCCGGGCCCTGAGCGGGAATTCCAAGGGCGGCATATCCGAGATGTTGCGACGGCCGTATCTGCGGGCCACGTTATTCGTCATCACCCTGGGGTTCCTCATACAGATCACCGGCATCAACGCGATCGTCTACTACAGTCCGCGACTGTTCGAGGCCATGGGGTTCGTCGGCAACTTCGCACTGCTAGGTCTTCCGGCACTGGTCCAGCTTGCCGGTTTGGCGGCGGTTTGTGCCGCGCTGGTTCTCGTCGACCGGCTGGGTCGGCGCCCAATCCTGATGTCCGGCATTGCCATGATGATCGCCGCTGACTTCTTGTTGGTCGCCGCGTTCGTTTTGGATCTCGGCACGGTCGCGGGGTTCTCCGGCGTGCTGCTGTTCATCATCGGCTACAGCTTCGGCTTCGGCTCGATGGTATGGGTTTACGCCGGAGAAAGCTTCCCCACCCGCCTGCGCTCGCTGGGGTCGAGCACGATGCTCACCTCGGACCTGGTGGCAAATGCGATCGTCGCCGCCGTCTTTCTCACGGTGCTGCATTCCCTGGGCGGCGCGGGGACTTTCGCGCTATTCGGGTTCTTCGCGGTCGTCGCCATGGCTGTGGTCTACCGGTATGCGCCGGAGACCAAGGGTCGCCAGCTCGAGGACATTCGGCACTTCTGGGAGAACGGCGGGAAATGGGAGGCCGCGGGCCCTCCGACGGCTACGGAGACCCCATGCCCCTGATCTGCGCCGGCACCATGGTCATCGATGGGCGGGTCTGCCGACCGGGGTGGCTTCAGACTTCCGGTCGTCGAATCCTGGCCTGCGGGTCTGGCGCTGCACCCGGCCCCGCCGACGATGATTTTCCCGATTGCATTGTGGTACCAGGGTTTGTCGATATGCACGTGCACGGAGGCGGCGGCGCCTCGTACACCGAAGCGCACGGCATTGCCGGGGCCGCTGGGTTCCACCTACGGCATGGCACCACCACGACGCTGGCCAGTCTGGTCACCGCCGGGCCCGGTGAACTGATTGCCGGCGTGCGCGCGCTCGCCGAGCAGACTCGACAGGGCACTATCGCGGGCATCCACCTGGAGGGGCCTTGGCTAAGCCGGGCACACTGCGGAGCGCACGACCACACACAGCTGCGCAACCCGGAACCCGCCGAGATCGACGCCGTGCTGGCCGCCGGCGGCGACGCGATCCGGATGGTCACCCTGGCACCCGAGTTACCCGGAAGCGAATGGGCGGTCCGGCGCTTTGTCGACGCGGGTGTTGTTGCGGCCATTGGGCATACGGGCGCGACATACGAACAGTCTCGTCGTGCCGTCGACCTTGGCGCGACCGTCGCCACCCACTTGTTCAATGCGATGCCGCCGCTGCACCATCGAGAACCCGGACCGGCGCTCGCACTCCTGGAGGATCCGCGCGTGACCGTCGAGCTCATCGCGGACGGCGTGCATCTGCACCCCGCCGTCGTGCGCTTGGTGATCGGGGCTGCCGGAACGGGCCGGGTCGCTTTGGTGACCGACGCGGTTGCGGCGGCCGGTTCCGGCGACGGGTCGTTTCGGCTCGGCGCGGTGCCGATCGAGGTTGTGTCCGGCGTGGCGCGGATACGCGGAACGTCGACGATTGCCGGCAGCACCGCGACGATGGATCAGCTCTTCCGCACGGCAGCCGGGTTCGGCCTGGATACGGATGCGGGTCTGACAGCGGCGGTGGAGATGACTTCTGCGACACCAGCCCTGGCTCTCGGGCTCGACCAAGTGGGCAGCCTATGTCCCGGCTATGACGCCAATCTTGTTGTGCTGGATGATGCTTTGCATGCCAAGGCCGTCATGGTCCACGGCGCCTGGCGAAACGACGAGTCAAAGCCGCAATAGCTCATCGCGCTCTTGACCGCGCAACTTCAGTGTCTGGTGCCCCGGACGACTAGCGGCGCCAGTTGGTAAACCGCGACAATGCAAGCGCGCCAACGGCGCCCACCACCAGCGCGGCCAGCGCCTGGCGCGCGCTGAGACCCTCGTCCGGCTGGACCCGCGGGGCGATGATCGCCGGCGCCGGCGGATCGACGGCCTTGGCGCGCGGATTATCGGCCGCCGTAGCGGCCCAGGCGGCCGAGAAAAGCACGAGATAGGCAGTGACATAGGCGAATATCATCAAACCCAAGACCGGACCGAACGTTGCGCCCGCCGGGCTGCGTAGCACCAACTGCAAGTAGACCGACGCAACCTGCTTGAACAGTTCAAAGCCGATCGCCGCGATCAAACCGGCCTTCATCGAGACAACCCGGCCAACCGGCTCCCGCGGCAGACGGACGATCATCCAGGTGAACAGCACCCACGCCACCAACATCGAGATCAGGATCGAAAGAAGCCGGAAGATCCAATCAAATACCGAAAATTCGGGTATTCCAAGCCATCTCAGTACGGCGAGCATTGGCCCGGTGTGACCCAGCGCGCTAAGGCCAACGCTTGCCAGCATCACCAACGACGTCAACAGGATCGCCAGCAGATCGGACAATTTGTTGCGCACGAAGCCCGGCGAGTCCAGCGGCTGTTCCCACCACATCTCGGTCAACGCCGTCCGCAGATGCGACATCCAGCCCAGACCCGCCCAAGCCGCGGTAGCCAGGCCAATGATGCCGACGGATGCCCGCGCCCGGATCGCCGAATTCATCAGATCGACCAGCTGCTGGCCCAGACTGCTGGACACCGCGGACCGGACGTGGTCGTCGATGGTGTTCAGCAGCTCCGGACGGCGAGACAGCGCGAATCCCACCGCCGCGAAACCGACCATCAACAAAGGAAACAGCGCGAAGATCGTGTAATAGGTCAGGCCAGCCGCAAAGAAGCTCCCGTGGCGTTCGTCGAAGCGCTCATAGGCGCGAACGACATGGTCGAGCCAGCCGAACCGGGCCCGCAGTCGAGCGAAAAACCCTGGCTTGGCCGGCACGCTCATGGCGAAACGTCCGGCGCCCGCTGAGGAAGAAAACCGAGCCGATGGTAAACCCGCTGGACCGTTTTGGACGCCACGTCGTTTGCGCGCTCGGCACCAAGTGCGAGCACGGCCTCTAATTCGGCTGGATCAGAGGTCAATTCGTCGACCCGGGCCTTGATCGGGCTGACGTATTCGACCACTGCCTCGGCGGTGTCCTTCTTCAGGTCGCCGTAGCCGCGCCCGGCGTATCCGTCGACCAGCTTGCCGATGTCGACCCCGGTGACCGCCGACTGGATGCTCAGTAGGTTCGAAATTCCCGGCTTGGCGTCCGTGTCAAAACGAATCTCGCGCTCACTGTCGGTGACCGCCGACCGAATCTTTTTGGCGGACAAAGCCGGATCGTCGAGAAGGTTGATCAACCCGGCATCGGTGGCCGCCGATTTGCTCATCTTCGACGTCGGGTCGGCCAAATCGTAGATCTTTGCAGTCGCCTTTGGAATGAGCATCTCCGGAACCACGAAGGTATCCGGGAAGCGGCTGTTGAACCGCTCGGCGATGTCGCGCGCCAGCTCCAGGTGCTGCCGCTGATCCTCTCCCACCGGCACCAGATTGGTGTCGTAGGCCAGCACGTCGGCGGCCTGCAACACCGGGTAGGTGAACAAGCCCACGGTGGTGGAGTCGCTGCCCTGCTTCGTCGACTTGTCCTTGAACTGCGTCATCCGGGACGCCTGCCCGAAGCCGGTGAAGCAGCCCAGCACCCACGCCAGCTGGGTGTGCGCGGGTACGTGGCTTTGGACGAAGACTGTGCTACGAGCGGGATCGATGCCCAGTGCCAGATATTGAGCGGCGGTAACCAGGGTGCGGTGCCGCAGCGTCTCGGGATCCTGGGCGACGGTGATGGCGTGCAGGTCGACGACGCAGAAGAACGCGTCGTACTCGTCCGGGTGGTCGTCCTGCAACGCGACCCACTGGGTGATGGCACCCAGCGCGTTTCCGAGGTGGAGCGAATCAGAAGTGGGCTGCACGCCGGAAAAAATCCGGCTCGATCCGGTAGCGGTGCTCATGATGCCCCGATCTTTTCACGCGGGGGCCGATGGCTCTCCAAAACACTCGCCGGGCCGTCCTTGCGATACCGCCGGTACCGCCTTTAATGTCGGGGAGGTGATGTCGCGCGCGCCGATCCACCTAGGTCCTCGGGATGGCTCCGCGGAGCCCGTCCTGCTGCTGCACCCGTTCCTGATGTCGCAGATGGTGTGGGAGGTCGTAGCAGGCCAGCTGGCCGAGACCGGCCGCTACGAGGTATTCGCCCCGACGATGGCCGGCCACAACGGCGGACCGCGGGCCGGCACTTGGCTGCTCAGCTCGTCGACGCTGGCCGACCACATCGAACGCCAACTCGACGAACTCGGCTGGGACACCGCCCACATCGTCGGCAACTCGCTGGGCGGCTGGGTCGCGTTCGAGCTCGAGAGGCGGGGGCGGGCACGCAGCGTCACCGGAATCGCCCCGGCTGGCGGCTGGACGCGATGGAGTCCGGTGAAATTCGAGGTGATCGGCAAGTTCGTCTCGGGCATGCCGATTTTGGCGCTGACCCGATTGCTCGGCCAACGGATCTTGCGGCTCCCGTATAGCCGCCGGTTGGCAACCCTGCCGTTGAGCGGATCTCCGACCGGGATCAGCGAGCGCGAACTGAGCGGCATCGTCGACGACGCCGCGCACTGCCCCGCCTACCTCCAGCTGCTGGTCAAGGCGCTGCTGCTGCACGGACTGCGGGAGTTGGAACATACCGCCGCGCCCTCCCACCTGGTGCTGTGCGAGAAGGATCGGGTGGTTCCGCCCAGCAGATTCAGCCGGCATTTCACCGACGCCCTGCCGGCCGACCATCGGCTCACCGTGCTCAAAGGCGTGGGGCACGTCCCGATGTTCGAGGCGCCGGGGCGCGTCACCGAGGTCATCCTCGAGTTTCTGGACCAGCACAGCCAGCCGGTACGGGCCGTCAACCCGCCAGCAAGTTAAACGAGCGCCTTCTCCAGGTTGTCAGCGATGGAATTCAGAAATTCCTCGCTCCGCTGCCATTTCTGGTCAGGACCGATGAGGATCGCAAGGTCTTTGGTCATCTTGCCGCTCTCGACCGTTTCGATGACGACGGCTTCCAGCCGCTGGGCGAATTCGATGACCTCCGGGGTGCTGTCCAGCTTGCCGCGGTGCTGCAGCCCACGCGTCCAGGCGAAGATGGAGGCGATTGGGTTGGTCGAGGTCGGCTTGCCGGCCTGGTACTGCCGATAGTGGCGAGTGACGGTGCCGTGCGCGGCTTCGGCCTCGACTGTCTTGCCGTCCGCCGTCATCAGCACCGACGTCATCAGCCCCAGTGAGCCGTAGCCCTGCGCGACGGTGTCCGACTGGACGTCGCCGTCATAGTTCTTGCAGGCCCACACGTACCCGCCCTCCCATTTGAGGCAGGCCGCGACCATGTCGTCGATCAGCCGATGTTCGTACGTCAGACCTTCGGCTTCGAACTTCTCCTTGAATTCCTCGTCGAAGATGCGTTGGAACTCGTCTTTGAACATGCCGTCGTAGGCCTTGAGGATGGTGTTCTTGGTCGACAGATACACCGGCCACTTGGCGTTCAGGCCGTATGTCAACGAGGCGCGCGCGAAATCCCGGATGGAGTCCCTGAAGTTGTACATCCCCATCACGACGCCGCCGCCCTCGGGGATGGACACCACCTCGTGCACCATCGGCTCGCTGCCGTCAGCGGGCGTGAAAGTCAATGTGACGGTTCCCGGCTGGTCGACCTTGAAGTTCGTCGCCCGGTACTGGTCACCGAAAGCGTGCCGCCCAATGACAATCGGCTTGGTCCAGCCCGGCACTAGCCGCGGGACATTCGAAATCACGATCGGCTCGCGGAAAATCGTGCCGCCCAGGATGTTTCGGATCGTCCCGTTGGGCGACAGCCACATCTTCTTCAGATTGAATTCCTGGACGCGGGCCTCGTCGGGGGTTATGGTCGCGCACTTGACACCCACGCCGTGCTTCTTGATGGCATAGGCCGCGTCGATCGTCACCTGGTCATCGGTGCGGTCGCGGTGCTCGATGCCCAGGTCGTAGTAATCCAGGTTGATGTCGAGATGCGGCAGGATCAGCAGGTCTTTGATGAGCTTCCAGATGACGCGGGTCATCTCGTCGCCGTCGAGCTCTACTACCGGACCTTTGACCTTGATCTTGGGTTCATTGGACATGTGCGTCCGAATCCTCCAGCCGTGAGGAGCATGCGCGAGCGGGTTGCTCGTCAGGCCAGACTACAAGCAACCTGCAGGAGCATTCAGGGGCCTGTACAGCGCCAATAGAGGTCCAAGCAGGGCTAACAGCGGGCCGAACGGTCAAGCCAGACCATCTATTGGCATCGAGTCGGGGCCATGAGCTACCCTGGAAATCGGTCATGAGTGCCAGCGACAAGCCCCGGCTCGCTGGCCGGCAACCCTCCAACCGCGGTGGGGTGCCCCGGGTGATGACCAGGTTGAGTAGCCACAAGCGGCTACACGGCAAGCGCGGGTCCGCGATGACGGGCCCCTGAGTAGACAGGGAAACCGTGATGCGTATCCACCAATCCCCTTCGCGTCCGATCGTGTGTCGCTGTTAACTGCCGGCTGCCGGTTGACGTCATCCATGATGGCGTTCCGGTGACTGCGAACATCCCGACACCCAATTCGCACATTCCCAGGAGAAGGCACCGCTCATGAGCGCCGATACAGAAACAGATCCAACCGCGCACTGGTCGTTCGAAACCAAGCAGGTTCATGCCGGCCAGCAACCGGACCCGACCACCAACGCGCGCGCTCTGCCGATCTACCAGACCACGTCCTACACCTTCAACGACACCACCCATGCCGCCGCCTTGTTCGGGCTCGAGGCCCCGGGCAACATCTACACCCGCATCGGCAACCCGACCACCGACGTCGTCGAACAGCGCGTCGCCGCACTCGAGGGTGGCGTGGCGGCGCTGTTCCTGAGCTCTGGGCAGGCCGCGGAGACATTCGCCATCCTGAACCTCGCGGCCGCCGGCGATCACATCGTCTCCAGCCCGCGGCTCTACGGCGGCACTTATAACCTGTTCCACTATTCGCTGCCCAAGCTCGGTATCGAGGTCAGTTTCGTCGAGGATCCCGACGACCTGGATTCCTGGCAGGCCGCGGTGCGGCCGAACACCAAGGCCTTCTTCGCCGAGACCATCTCCAACCCGCAGATCGACGTGTTGGACACTCCCGGGGTCTCCGGGGTCGCCCACGCCAACGGCGTGCCGCTGATCGTCGATAACACCATCGCCACGCCATACCTGATCCAGCCGTTCACCCAGGGCGCCGATATCGTGGTGCACTCGGCCACCAAATACCTGGGCGGACACGGCACCGCGATCGCCGGCGTGATCGTCGACGGCGGCACCTTTGACTGGACGTCGGGCCGCTTCCCCGGCTTCACCACACCGGACCCCAGCTACCACGGCGTGGTCTACGCCGAGCTTGGACCGCCGGCGTTTGCGCTCAAGGCTCGGGTGCAACTGTTGCGCGACCTCGGTTCGGCGGCTTCGCCGTTCAACGCGTTCCTGGTGGCACAAGGCCTGGAGACACTGAGTCTGCGCATCGAGCGGCACGTCGCCAACGCACAGCGAGTCGCCGAGTTCCTGGCGGGCCATGAAGGGGTGCTGTCCGTCAACTACGCGGGCCTGCCCACTTCGCCGTGGCATGAGCGGGCAAAGAAGCTGGCACCCAAAGGAACCGGCGCTGTCCTGTCGTTCGAGTTGGCCGGCGGTATTGAAGCCGGCAGGGCATTCGTGAACGCGCTCAAACTGCACAGTCACGTCGCCAACATCGGCGACGTGCGCTCCCTGGTGATTCACCCGGCATCGACCACGCACGCTCAGCTGAGCCCCGCCGAGCAACTCAGCACCGGCGTCAGCCCGGGGCTGGTACGGCTGGCCGTCGGCATCGAGGGCATCGACGACATCCTGACCGACTTGGAACTCGGCTTCGCCGCCGTCCGCACGGGCAGCAGTGACGCGCAGTCCGTGGCCGCCTTCTGAGGACTTCTGACATGACAGTGGACATATGACATGACGATCTCCGACGTGCCCACCCAAACGCTGCCTGCTGAAGGCGAAGTCGGCTATGTCGACATCGGCTCGTTGACGACCGAAAGCGGCGCCGTGATCGATGGCGTCTGTATCGCCGTCCAGCGCTGGGGCCAGCTGTCGCCGGCGCGGGACAACGTAGTGGTGGTTCTGCACGCGCTCACCGGTGATTCACACGTCACCGGACCTGCGGGACCCGGGCATCCCACGTCCGGCTGGTGGGACGGGGTGGCAGGACCGGGCGCACCGATCGACACCGACCGCTGGTGCGTGGTGGCCACCAATGTGCTGGGCGGCTGCCGCGGGTCGACCGGGCCAAGCTCGCTGGCCCGCGACGGAAAACCATGGGGCTCTCGATTTCCGCTGATTACCGTGCGAGACCAGGTGGAGGCCGACATCGCTGCGCTGGCCGCGATGGGCATCACCGAGGTTGCGGCCGTTGTCGGCGGATCCTTGGGCGGTGCACGGGCTTTGGAGTGGATGGTCGGCCACCCAGACCGGGTCCGGGCCGGATTGCTGCTGGCGGTCGGTGCGCGCGCCACCGCCGATCAGATCGGCACGCAGAGCACCCAGATCGCGGCCATCAAGGCCGACCCGAACTGGCAGGGCGGCGATTACCACGGCACGGGCCGCGCACCGGATGCCGGGCTGACGATCGCGCGCCGCTTCGCCCATCTCACCTACCGAGGTGAGATTGAGCTCGACAGCCGGTTCGCCAATGACGGCCAGCGCGACGAGGATCCGGCCACCGGTGGCCGTTACGCCGTGCAGAGCTACCTCGAACACCAGGGCGACAAACTGCTGGCCCGCTTTGATGCTGGCAGCTACGTGGTGTTGACCGAGACGCTAAGCAGTCACGACGTCGGCCGCGGGCGCGGCGGGATCCGCAAAGCATTGCGCGGCTGCCCGGTACCGGCCGTGGTCGGTGGCATCACCAGCGACCGGCTGTACCCGTTGCGGTTGCAGGAGGAATTGGCCGAGCTGCTGCCGAGCTGCGCCGGGCTGCGGGTCGTCGACTCCATCTGTGGACACGACGGCTTCCTGGTGGAAACCGAGGCCGTCGGCGAATTGATCCGCAGCACACTTGACTTGGCCGAGGGGGACGGCCCGCCCCTTAGGTATTCGAGGTGATCCGCTCTCGGCACGACCGCTCCCTCTCGTTTGGTTCCGCGGCTGCTGCCTACGAGCGCGGACGCCCGTCGTATCCGCCGGAGGCCATCGACTGGCTGCTGCCACGCGCCGCCCAGAAGGTACTCGACCTGGGTGCGGGCACCGGCAAGCTGACCACGCGGCTGGTCGAACGCGGCCTGGATGTGGTGGCCGTCGACCCGATTTCCGAAATGCTGGAATTGCTGCGTGCCTCGTTGCCGGAAACTCGCGCACTGCTCGGCACCGCGGAAGAGATTCCGTTGGAAGACAACAGCGTCGACGCCGTGCTGGTCGCTCAGGCATGGCATTGGGTAGATCCTGAGCGGGCGATTCCCGAGATTGCCCGGGTACTGCGCCCCGGCGGGCGCCTCGGTCTGGTGTGGAACACCCGCGACGAACGGCTTGGCTGGGTACGCGAACTGGGTCAGATCATCGGCAGCGACGGCGATCAGGGCCGCTTCGACGTGACGCTGCCGGCGCCGTTCGACAAACCCCAGCGCCATCAGATCGAGTGGACGAATTACCTTACCCCGCAGGCATTGATCGACCTGGTGGCTTCTCGTAGTTACTGCATCACCTCACCGACCGAGGTGCGCACCAAGACGCTAGACGAGGTCCGGGAGCTACTGGCCACCCATCCGGCGCTGGCGAATTCGTCCGGCCTGGCGTTCCCCTACGTCACTGTGTGTATCCGGGCGACGATGGCGGGTTGATTCAGTCACCCACAAGGCTGGAGATGGGTGCCTGCGGGCGGCCGACTGATGTCCTGCCGGGGAGTGCCGTGGTAAATTGCCGGATCACTTGCCGATGGTGTGCGGAGGATCACGATGGTCACGCGGCGATGGAACGAGTCGGACGAGGCAAAGAGCAGCTACGTCAACGAGTTGTTTTCGGCGCTGGCAAAGCGCTACAACGTGATGACCGACGTGTGGACCCTGGGACTTCACCGCTTGTGGAAGCGGCAGGCCATGGAGCTATTGGCCCTCCAACCCGGCGAACGAGTGCTGGATGTTGCGACCGGGACGGGCGATCTGGCCTTCGCGGAGCAGGCGGCGGTCGGGCCGGAAGGCCAGGTCGTGGGCGTCGACTCCTGCGCGGCGATGCTTGAAGTCGCCCGGCAGCGGCAACTTGGGGCCGTCGACTTCCAGGAGGGCGATGCCACGCGCCTACAGTTCCCAGACGCGTCGTTCGACGTCATCACGATCGGCTTCGGACTGCGCAACGTTGCCGACAAGGGCCAGGCGCTGCACGAGTTCCGGCGCGTCCTGCGGCCGGGAGGTCGGTTGATGGTGCTCGACTTCAGCACGCCAACTTCGAAGTCGCTGAAAGCCCTTCACGACCTGCTCTACTTCGGCGTAATGCCGAAGGTGGGCCGGGCCGTGGCCTGGCATCGCGACGCCCATCATTACACCGCCGATTCGATCCGGACCTGGTGGTCGCGGGACGAACTGAGCAAGGCGATGCTGGATGCGGGATTCGTCGATACCCGCTACGTCTCGCTGAGCACCGGGTTCGGAACGGTCCATTTCGGCGGAAGCGCTGCCACCGCATAGCAATTGCGACGGCCGCGCGGATCAGTCTGACAGAAAGCGTATTTGTTAGAAGCTCAACCCCGAGAACATAACGCCGTTGGGGTCGTATTTCTGGCGGACCGCACTCATCTGCGACAGGTTCGCGCCGAAGTAACGCGCCGCAGGGGTATTGGCTTCCAGGTAGTTGACGTAGCCGCCGGCCGAATACTGTTGTACCGCCTGATGTGCCGATCTCAGCCACTTGTTGGCCGCTGCCACCTGGTTGCCGGCGGGCTCGACGTACCACTGCAGAACCGCGGCCTGCTGGCGCCACGGGAAGGCCGAATCCCCAGCCGCCACATCGGAGACTGCACCGCCGAGTGGGTCGACGAGCACCGATGCTTGCCCGGCCGCCGCGGGCCACTGTCCGATGCCGGTGGCGATGGCGCGTGCCGCAGCGGAATTCAACGTGGTGATCACGTCGGATCCGGCGACGAAGCCGCGCGGTGCCGGCGTCGATCCGCCACCGGCCAGATACGTCACCAGGTCCATGTGGTTGAACGTGGTGTTCTGAACTGTGCTGGGCGCCGAACCGATTGCGGATTTGATTGCGTCGGCCACTGCCGAGCCCGCCCCCGCAGGGCAGGTCGCCAGCACGTGGCAGTTCGGATTGGCGCCAACCGACAGGTCAACCATGCCCCAGGTGTTTCGGTCGGCTCCCGCCAGCCAGGACTGCCACCCCGCAAGCACCTGCACCGCCGAAGCCGGAGGGAATTCGAGCCGAACGAGATCAACATCACCGGTTGCGAAGGTGGAGAACGTCATCGACGTCGTCACCCCGAAGTTGCCTCCCCCGCCGCCGCGAAGTGCCCAGAACAGATCCGGGTTGTTGCCTGCGGATGCGGCGACCACGTCACCGCTTGGCAGCACTACCGTCGCGGACTGCAATGCGTCGCAAGTCAGGCCCGCATGCCGTGAATCGGCCCCAATCCCGCCACCGAGCGCGGACCCCGCCATACCGACGGTTGGGCAGGTGCCGGTGGGGATCGCCCGCCCGGCGTTGGCCAACGCCTGATGGACCGCATAGATGTTGGTCGCGGGCGTTACCGTGACGTTCCCACTACCGGCGTCAAAGTTCGCCCCGCCGGGGAGCGCACGTAGGTCGAGCACCATCGTGCCGGTGGTGCTCGACGCACCGACATACGAATGTCCACCACCACGCGGGGCAACCTTGAGCTTGTTCGCCGTCGCGAACGCGACCGCCCTCCGGACGTCATCCTGCGACGAAACCGTCACAACCGCAGCCGGATTAGAGCCATCGTAGAGAGAATTGAAGATTTGCTTACTGGTGGAGAATTGAGCGCCGTTGGCCGGCAACAGGACTCTGCCGCCGATGGAAGACGCCAGACCGCCCCAGCCGCTCGCCGCCCCGGGGTCCGCCACTGCGCGCGTGGTACCGAATACCGATCCGCTCGCCATCACTGAAACGGCGGCACGAAGGAACGTCTGGCGCGAGATGCCCTTGTCCCAAGGTAAGGCCAGTGGACGGCCGCGATTCGTCGTCATGGGCCGGAGTCTGTTCCATTTCGCGCCAGAAAGTCCGGTAACGTCGCCCGTGTCGGATCACGGTGTGGCGTCAATGCGCCGGTGCCGGCCGGGTCAACTCTGGCCCAATAATCGACGCGTCGTACGAGCCGCCCTTACGAAACGCTTATTGCGCAAAGCTTTATCTCGCTGTGTCGCAAATGTGACAGTTATAGACCAGAGTTCCTAGAGTGATTTGAGTGCGCCAAGTGCACTCCACTACAGGGGGAGCCTGGCATGAAACCGTTCGCAAGCACTCGGAGATTTGTTTGGCTCTACAGTCATCAACCACTCACCGTTCGACTGCTGGCGGCAACTGCCGGCATCCTCACCGCGGCGGCCGCATTCGCGGCGCCGGCCGAGGCAAGTCCGGTCGACGACGACTTCATCGACGCGCTGAACCACGCGGGTGTCAACTTCGGCGAACCGGGAAACGCAATGTCGATGGGCCAATCCGTCTGCTCGATGCTGGCCACGCCGGGCGGTAACGTCGCCGGGGCCGTACAGCAGGTTCGGGGCAGCAACGGCATGTCGGCTGGGACCGCCAAAATGTTCACCACGATTGCGATTCAGATGTATTGCCCGACGGTGCTGACGGACCTCGCCAACGGCAAAATGCCGGCGGTACCGGGGATGGGCGGGATCCCAGGAATGGGCGGGATCCCAGGAATGGGCGGAATCCCCGGAATGGGCGGAACTCCTGGAATGAGCGTGATCCCGGGAATGAATGGGATCCCCGGGATCTAGCCGGTACCCAGCGGGTCGATCGTCCACGCGATATAGACCATCGCCGCCCCGACCGTCGCGGTCGTCACGAAGTCGGTGCCCCTGCTGCGTACGACTAACAGGCCGGCCTGCTCGTCGGACAACACCAACCGCAGCACCGCGGCCGCCCCGACACCGATACCGATCAGCAGCGAACCGCGACGCCAGAAATTGGCTCCGGCCAAGGCGAACGCCGTAACGAAGATCAGCCCAACCAACAGGATCGGCCACTGGGCCTGGGCTGCCAACTTCGCGACCCCTGTCTTATCGGCATGGGTGTTCATTGCTGCTCGGCCAGCTCGACAACGTTGGTCAGCAGGAACGCCCGGGTCAGCGGGCCGACCCCGCCGGGATTCGGTGACACGTGGCCGGCGACCCCCCAGACGTCGGGATGCACGTCGCCGATCAGTCCGTCGTCGCTGCGGCTGACGCCGACGTCGACCACCGCGGCCCCGGGACGCACCATGTCGGCGGTCAGCATGTGCGGCACACCGACCGCGGCCACGATGACGTCCGCTTGCCGGGTCAACGCGGGCAGGTCGCGGGTTCCGGTGTGGCACAACGTCGCCGTGGCATTTTCCGAGCGGCGGGTCAGCAGCAGGCCCAAGGGGCGGCCGACGGTGACGCCGCGGCCGATGACGACCACGTGCGCACCAGCGATCTCAACGTCGTAGCGGCGCAGCAGGTGCACAATGCCGCGCGCCGTACACGGCAACGGCGCCGGCTCGTTGAGCACCAGCCGGCCCAAATTCGTCGGGTGCAGCCCATCGGCATCCTTGGCCGGATCGACCCGCTGCAGCGCGGCGTTCTCGTCGAGATGCCGGGGCAACGGCAGCTGCACGATGTAACCGGTGCACTCGGGGTTGGCGTTGAGCTCGTCGATGGTCTCGTTGAGCTGGGCGGTCGTGGTGTCGGCGGGCAGATCGCGACGTATCGAGGTGATGCCCACCTTCGCACAGTCGGAGTGCTTGCCCCGGACATATGCCTGAGAGCCCGGGTCGTCGCCGACCAGGATTGTGCCCAGCCCGGGTGTGCGACCCGATGCGGTCAACTCGGCCACCCGTTGCTTGAGGTCGACGAAGATCTCGTCGCGGGTGGCCTTGCCGTCCAGCGTGATTGCGCCCACGCCTGACAGTCTGGCACGACCGCCGCGGTGACATCTGATGGCGACCCGCTGCGCCCGGCTTCGCCGCGCTTGCGATCGCCATTAAGCTCCCGATATGTCCTCCGTCCCGGATGTGTTCAGCCCTGCCAAACTCGGCCCACTGACGCTCCGCAACCGCATCATCAAGTCCGCGACGTTCGAAGCGCGCACACCGAACGCGCTGGTGACAGACGACCTGATCGAATACCACCGGCTGCCCGCCGCCGGCGGCGTCGGCATGACCACCGTCGCCTACTGCGCGGTCTCCCAGGGCGGCCGCACGGAGGGCAACGCGATCTGGATGCGGCCAGAGGCCGTGCCGGGGTTCCGCCGGCTGACCGACGCGATCCATGCCGAGGGAGCGGCGGTGAGCGCACAGATCGGGCACGCCGGCCCGGTGGCCAATGCACGGTCCAACAAGGCCACCGCGCTGGCCCCGGTGCGGTTCTTCAACCCGATCGGCATGCGGTTCGCCAAGAAGGCCAGTCGCGACGACATCGACGACGTGATTGCAGCCCATGCCAACGCCGCTCGGCTGGCCGTCGATGCCGGTTTCGACGCCGTCGAGATCCACTTGGGCCACAATTACCTCGCGAGCGCGTTTCTGAGCCCGCTGATCAACCGTCGCGACGACGAGTTCGGCGGATCGCTCGAAAACCGGGCCAAGGTCGCGCGCGGGATGGTGATGGCCGTCCGCCGAGCAGTCCAAGACCAGATCGCCGTGACCGCCAAGCTCAACATGGCAGACGGTGTCCGAGGCGGCATCAACACCGAAGAATCGCTGATCACGGCCAAATGGCTCGAAGAAGACGGCGGCCTGGACGCGATCGAACTCACCGCGGGCAGCTCGCTGGTCAACCCGATGTATCTATTCCGCGGCGATGCACCACTGAAGGAGTTCGCCGGTGCCTTCAAGCCGCCACTGAGCTGGGGCATGCGGATGACGGGCAAGAAGTTTCTGCGCGAATATCCGTATCGGGAGGCCTACCTGTTGCGGGAAGCCAAGTTGTTCCGCGCCGAGCTGACGATGCCGCTGATTCTGCTCGGCGGTATCACCAACCGGGAGACGATGGACCTGGCCATGGCGGAAGGATTCCAGTTCGTCGCGATGGCCCGCGCACTGCTGGCCGAGCCCGACTTGATCAACCGGATCGCCGCCGACGGCGCCGGGCACAGCGTGCGTTCGGCCTGCACACATTGCAACCAATGCATGCCCACGATTTACAGCCGGACTCGCTGCGTTGTGACGGGTATGCCCGACCGCTGACGAGCGCGCCGCGCAGCCAGTCGCTGTGAGTCGGGCAATAATCCACGCGGTCGCCGCTGGTTACGGTAGTGACGGGAGTTAATCCCGTCCATTGACGATGCCGATTGACGCGGGCAATCAAACCCCGCCATGCCGCATTTGTTGCAGATGCTGCGAAGGGGCTCCGAGCTACAGTTGGTCCAATGACTCCGCCAGCCCCACCAGCGCTGACCGTTCGGCATGACGGGTCGGAACGCACCTTCGCGGCGGGCCATGACGTGGTGGTCGGGCGCGACCTCAGGGCCGACATGCGCATCACGCACCCGCTGATTTCGCGCGCACATCTTTTGCTTCGGTTCGACCAGGGTCGGTGGCTGGCGATCGACAACGGATCGTTGAACGGGACGTACGTCAACGGCCGTCGTGTGCCGGTGGTCGACATCCAAGACGGCCAGAGCGTCAACGTCGGAAACCCCGACGGGCCATTGCTGACGTTCGAAGTTGGCCGCCACGTCGGGATGGCGGGTCGCCCACCCCAAACCGCGTCGATGCCGATCGCGTCGGCATCCGTGTTTGTAGAGGCGGCCGGGACAGCTTGGCCGCCCGCGCCCCCCGGACCTCAGCAACCTGCACGCCAACCGAACCGGACCTCACCGGGCGCACCGCAGCCATATCCCGGCGCATCTCCGGCCGGCCAACCCGTGTATCCGACCAGCACAAGCATGGGTCGGCCCAGCACTTATCCGGCCAATTCACCGCCCCCGCCGAACAACTTCTTCCAAGCCCAACCCAGGGTGTCCGGTGTGGGACCCGCCGCTCCCCCGCAAGCGGTGCCGCGCACCCGGATGTCACCCGCTGCCGAAAAGCCGCCAGAGGTGTCGAACCTGGCGACCAAGATGTTCCAGGCATTGTTGCCGTCCCGGTCTGGGGCCATGCCCAAGTCCGTCGACTCGGCCACGATCGGGCGCGCCACCGACAACGACATCGTCATCCAGGACGTCCTGGCGTCGCGTCATCACGCGTTTCTGATCCGGACACCGCTGGGCACCGAGATCCGTGACGCGCACAGCGTCAACGGGACCTTCGTCAACGGGGTCCGGGTCGGATCCGCGGTGCTGAATGACGGCGACGTGGTCACCATCGGCAACGTCGACCTGGTCTTCACCCGCGACACCCTGGTCCGCCGCACCGAAGCGGCCACGCGCACCGGCGGCCTGGAGGTGAACTCGGTCTGCTTCACCGTCGATCACGGTAAGGAACTGCTCGACCACATTTCGCTGACCGCGCGTCCGGGCACGCTCACCGCCATCATCGGCGGGTCCGGCGCGGGCAAGACCACGCTGTCACGAGTGATCGCCGGGTATACCAGCCCGACTTCCGGCTCGGTGACGTTCGAGGGCCACAACATCCACACCGAATATGCATCGCTGCGCAGCAGGATCGGGATGGTCCCCCAGGACGACGTCGTGCACCGCCAGCTGACGGTCAACCAGGCGCTTGGCTACGCGGCCGAACTGCGGTTGCCACCCGACACCAGCAAGACCGATCGGGAAGAGGTCGTCGCTCAAGTACTCGAGGAACTCGAGCTGACCAAGCACGCCGACACCCGAGTCGACAAGCTGTCCGGCGGCCAACGTAAACGCGCATCGGTGGCCCTGGAGCTACTCACGGGACCGTCGCTGCTGATTCTCGACGAGCCGACTACCGGCCTGGATCCGGCACTGGATCGTCAGGTGATGATGATGCTGCGCCAATTGGCCGACGCCGGCCGAGTGGTGCTGATCGTGACACACTCGGTCTCCTACCTCGACGTCTGCGATCAGCTGCTGCTGGTGGCGCCCGGCGGCAAGACAGCGTTTCTGGGTCCGCCCAGCCAGATCGGCGCGGCCATGGGCACCACGAACTGGGCAGACATCTTCACCAACGTCGGCGCCGATCCCGACGAGGCCAATCGCCGCTTCCTCGCCGAAAACAACCACCAGCCGTTGGCCGTCCCGTCCCAGGACAGCCCGGCCGCCGACTTGGGCGAGCCGGTTCACGCCGACACGTTTCGCCAATTCTCGACGATCGCCCGCCGCCAGATTCGGCTCGTCATCTCCGACCGTGGCTACACGGTGTTCCTGGCGCTGTTGCCGTTTCTCATTGGCGTCCTGACGCTGACCGTTCGCGGTACCAGTGGATATGGCATGTCGGATCCGTTGGGCAACAATCCCGCTCAACCGGACCAGATTCTGGTCATGCTTAATGTCGGCGCAGTGTTCATGGGAACCGCGTTGACCATCCGCGACCTTATTGGCGAGCGTCCCATCTTCCGGCGTGAGCAGGCGGTCGGCCTATCGACGGCGGCCTATATGGGCGCCAAAATCGTGGTGTTCTCCGCGTTTGCGATCGTTCAGGCTGCAATCGCCACTGCTATCTCGGTGGTCGGCTGGGGCACGCCGATCTCCGGCGCCGTGATCCTGGGCAACGTCAACGTCGAACTGTTCGTCACCGTGGCCGCGACCTGCGTGGGTGCGGCGCTGCTCGGCATGGCCCTGTCGGCGCTGGCCGAATCGCAAGACCAGATCATGCCGATGCTGGTGGTATCGATCATGTCGCAGCTGGTGTTCTCCGGCGGCATGATCTGGGTGACTAACAGGATGGTGCTCGATCAGTTGTCGTGGGCTACCCCCGCGCGGTGGGGCTTCGCGGCGTCGGCGTCGACCATCGACGCGCACCGGCTGATACCGGGCCCGACCGACCCGAAAGACCAGCATTGGAATCACACCAAGGCCGCATGGCTGTTCGACATGGCGATGCTCGGGGTGTTGTGCATCGTCTACACCACCATCGTCTGGTGGAAGATCCGGCTCAAGAGGCGTTGAAACGCGGCAAGTCAGGCGTCCAGGCGAAGGCCGTGCGCTAACGCAAACGCCATGGCTTGCGGGACGTCGACACGCACACCGGTCAGCGAAGCGGTTGTCCATAGCGACGGGTCCACGGTCGCGCCGCGCAGGTCGGCGTCATCCAGTCGGGTGCCGGTGGTCCGCGCGCCACTGAGGTCGGCGCCGCGCAGCACGGCCTTGCGTAGATCGGTCTCCACCAGGCTGGCCTCCCGCAGCCGGCAGCCGCTGAGATCGACGCCACGTAGGTCGTTGCCGCCGAGCGCGGCGAGCGTGAAATCCACTTCGTCGAACGTCACCGGCCGGAACCGACAGTCCAGGAACACCGAGCCCAGCATGCTGCACTGAGCGAATGTGCTGTGCCACAGCGTTGTTCGCCGAAATGAGCAGTTGCGAAACGCCGATCCACGGTGCTGAGATTCACCCAGGTTGACACCGCTGAAGTCGCATTCGGTGAACAACACCCGATCGGTGCTTAACCGGCTGAGGTCCTCGTCGCGGAAATCACGGCCGGTGAATTCGCAATCAACCCATTCCTGCAACGCGCTCAACTGGCCGTCAGGCTGGTAAACGCGTATTCGCTCACCGCGATGAGCGCATCGGTCGCCGACCGGCGATCCCTGGCGTCGACCCCGATCACCGGGATGTGCGGGGGCAGCGCCAGCGCTTGGCGCACCTCATCCACCGGATACCTGGGTGCGCTGTCGAATTCGTTGATCGCGATCAGAAAGGGCAGGTTCCGGTGTTCGAAGAAATCGACCGAGGCAAAGCTGTCCTGCAAGCGCCGGCAGTCGACCAGCACGATGGCGCCGATAGCGCCCCGCACCAGGTCGTCCCACATGAACCAGAACCGACGCTGGCCGGGAGTACCGAAGAGGTAGAGGACCAGATCCTGGTCCAGGGTGATCCGGCCGAAATCCATCGCGACCGTGGTAGTGCTCTTGTCCGGGGTGGCCTCGAGCATGTCGACGCCGGCCGAAGCGTCGGTGACCATCGCCTCGGTACGCAGCGGCATGATCTCTGAAACCGCGCCGACGAACGTGGTTTTGCCGACGCCGAATCCGCCCGCGATGACGATCTTCGTCGAGGCCGTGTCTCGCCCATCAGAGTGCTTTAAGGCCACGCAGCGTCCGTCCTATCAGTTCATGGCGCTCATCGCGGGTCGAGCGTTCGGTCAATGTCCTGTGCACCCGAAGGTAACCGGCTGTCACCAGATCTCCGACCAACACGCGGGCGACCCCCAACGGCAGATCCAGGCGGGCCGAGATTTCGGCGACCGACGGGCTGTTGACGCAGATTTGGGTGATCATGCCTCGTGTGTCGTCGGCGGGCCATCGGTGAGCCAGCCCAGCCTGCAACGTCTGAATCGGCGCTTCCAACGGAAGGTCGACGTTGGTGCCGGTGCGCCCGGACGTAAGTGTGTAGGGCCGGACCAGGCTCGCCTCACGAGGGGTGGGCCAGGGCTGGTGGGGGTCCATGATGAATCACAGGCTGGGCATGCTGGGCGAGTGCGATACGGAACGCCGGGTGGACTGCACGACGCCGCCGACCCGCTCGACGAGGATCGCCATCTCGTACCCGATCTGCCCGATGTCGCAGGACGCGGCAGCCAGTGTGGCCAGGTGCGAGCCATCGCCAACCCGCATCAACAACAGATACCCGTTCTGCATCTCGACCACCGATTGCAGCACCTGTCCACCCTCGAACAACTGCGCGGCACCGGTCGCCAGGCTGGCCAGCCCGGACGCCACCGCGGCCAACTGATCGGCACGTTCACGCGGTAGATGCTCACTGGCCGCAATGGCCAACCCGTCGACGGAGACCAGCAACGCGTGCGCCACCCCGGGGACCTCGAGGGCGAACTTCGATACGAGCCAGTCCAACGGGTTGCCAGGTGACGTCATTGCTGATCGGGTCCTTCGTCGATTTCGAGAGTTTCGCGGGCGTGCGACCGTCCGGAACGCACGCCGTTGAAATGGCTGCTGAAGGAGGCGCGGACGGCGTCGGGGTCGCGCACCGCGGCGGCGTGCTGCGGCTGGCGCTGCAACTGGAACCCGCCGTTCGGCGCAGCCGGGGATTCTTCGTCGTTTTCGGCGCTTTCGTTGGCCGCCCCGGGCACCAGCCGGGCCCCGGGTGTGCGCACGGGCAGGCCGTGTTCCGCGGTGCGCGACTCGATGGGCTTATCCTCGGCCGCGCCGGCCAGCGACCAGCCCTTGTCCCACACCGACTGCCAATCCAGGTCGGGGCTGTTGACCAGTGCCACCGGATCGTCGACCATCTCAGACAGCATCCGCCGGTAGATGACGTCATCGTCGGCGGGGACTTCGGAGGGTACATCAGCGGGGACTTCGGCGGGCACGATGGACGCTGACGGGACCGGTTGCAGCAGTGCACCGGTGGCCGGACTCGGGGCCTCGGCCGCGGCGGTGACCGCCTGGCCGGCGGCGTGTCGAGACCGCGCGGCAAAGAACGCCGAGGTATCCGACGCCGTTTGGACTGGGGCTTGCGCCGGCGCTTGTTCCGGCTCTTCCGTGTCGCCCCTTCGCCACGCGGGTGTGGCTAGCTCGCGGCGCCGTCGCGGCGGCTGCTCGGGCGGCTGGGCAGGAACGTCGGTGATGCCGCTGGAACCCGGACTGCGTCGGGGCAGCAACGTGATCGGTGGTCCGGACGGATTTCCAAATCCGTTTTGCGCTACCGGCTCGGGCGAGGCCTCTTGTATGACGGTTTGTCTGACCGTCTGCTCCGCTGGGGCGAGCGGTGCAACCGACCGCTCCCGTCCGCGTGGCCCGCGTGCCCGAACCGCCGTGTCTTCGAGCGCCGCCGGCGGTAGGTAGATCTCGGCCGTGGTACCCGATGCGGCTTCATTGGCCGTCGGCCCCCGCAGCCCTACCCGAATGCCGTGCCGAGCCGCGATCCTCCCGACCACGAAAAGGCCCATGTGGCGGGCATTATCGGGAGTGACCTCACCGCCGGCCTGCAGCCGCGTGTTTGCGATGCGCTGATCGGCGTCGTTCATGCCCAAGCCGGAGTCGTTGATACGCAGCAGGATCCCCGCGTCGCCGCCGCGCGCCGCCGAGATCCGAACGAATGTTGTCGGGGGCGAGTACCGCAGCGCGTTGTCGATCAACTCGGCAAACAGATGGATGACGCCACCCGCCGCCGCCCCGATCACCATGCACTCAGGCAACCCCGCGATCTCCACGCGACGATAGTCCTCAACCTCAGAGACGGCGGCGTTGATCACCGTCGACAGCGGAACTGGCTCGCGCTGGTCACGCGCGAGCTGCGCCCCCGCCAGCACCAGCAGGTTGGCGCTGTTGCGGCGCAGCCGGGCCGCTAAATGATCGAGCCGGAACAGGCTGTCCAGCCGGTCGGGATCCTCCTCGTTGCGCTCCAACCGATCGATGAGCGACAGCTGCTGATCGACCAACGAACGGCTGCGCCGCGACATGGTCTCGAACATGTCGTTGACCAGCAGACGCAACCGCGCCTCGTCGCCGGCCAAGAGCAGGGCCTGGGTGTGCAGTTCGTCGACCGCGTGCGCGACCTGGCCGATCTCCTCAGTGGTGTGCACCGGCAGTGGCACCGGGATCGGTTCGGCGCCGCCGGCCTTGACCAGAGCGACCTCTTCTTCGAGATCGGTGTGGGCGACCCTGAGTGCGCCGTCGCGCAGCGCCCGCAGCGGCCGCACCACCGCACGGGCCACCAACAGCACGATGATCAATGCGATCACAATGGCCGTCAGCACCAAGACGGTGTCCAGGATTGCGGCGTCACGCCGATCGGTCGCCTGGGCGTGTACTGACTTTGTCACGGATGAAGTGGCATCTTTGATGACCTGTTCGGCGATCCCGTCGGTGGTCTGCATCGAGTGCAGCAGCTCCGCGTTGTCGACGAGCACGCTGTCTGGATCGGACAGGATCGCCATCCGGCTGACCAGTTGCTGTTGCAGTGTCTTAGCTTCCGGCGAACTGACGCCGAGCACCTGACTCATCCCGAACAGCGTCGACGGTTCGGTACCGGCCAGGGTAGTCATCGAGGTACGCAGTTGCGGGTCGGGAAGGTCGCCGCCGTGCGTCAGCAGCGTTTCTTGCATCGTCATCTGACCGCGGGCTCCGACCGCCCGGCTCAACCCTTGCGCCTGGGCGCGTATCTGTTCGTTGTCGACGCGTACTGATGAATTGATCACGTCCTCTGCCGTGAGCAGGAGCGGCGCGTAGGTAGTCACTCGGTCTCGCACCCCGATGCTGTTGTCCAGCACCTTATCCAGCAGCCCTTGGCCGCCGTTCAGCAAGATGTCGACTCCCGACCGGACATCGGGGATCACGTCGGTGCCCGCGAGTCGCGTCTGCAGCTCGTACTTGCGGGTCTCGAAGTTCTTCTTGGCCCCCTCGACGTCGCCTCCGGCGGCGGTGGGCGCCAGCAAAGCGACGTCCAATGCCGACATGTACTGCGTGATCGCCGGCAGTACATCGGTGCGGGCGGCGGCCAGCCGTAGACCTGCCGAGTTGGTCATCGCATCTTTGACGCGCAAGGCACCGAAAGCTGTCGCCAGCAACAGCGGCACCAGCACAATCGCCAAGACTTTCCAGCGAACCGGCCAGTTGCTCAGCGACCAGGCCGGGGGGCGCTTGGCCTGTGCGGCCGCCGCAGCGGGGGCCGCCGAAAACCCGGGCGGAACCGCCGCGACCGGTGGGGTCGGGCGGCCGAACATGGTCATGTGGTCGCGACCGCGCGAGCAGCCGCGGCATTGATACTTGACGCTGCAAAAAACGAGAGGCTCATGAAACTTCCTGATTTATTCCGCCCGCCCCGCGCAGATGGCCGCGAAGGTAAACATCTGGCAATGCGAAGAGTATGACAGCCCGCGGCCCGGGTCACCACAATTCCCGCTGAGCAGCCACAGCCTGCCGGGCTACTCCCGTACGCCGGTCAGCAAGGCTGGCAAACGCACGGTGCATAGCAACGGGGACAACTTTGTCACGCTCAGCATGTGTTCGAGCTGCTGTTCTACTTACCACGCATCACAATCACCAGAACAACAGGTGAAATGCCCGGGGCTTCATCGTTTTGGCGTTTACCGGGTCACTCGAGGACGAAAACGGGGATCATCCTTGCCGTCAGAGACTGCAACGTGATGTAGAGGGGGTAGGCCTCGATCGCCGCCCGCCACCACACGTCACGTTCGGCCCCGTGAACTTCGCGCGCCGTCATCTGGAAGACCTTGTCGCCGTCTTGCACAGTCACATTCGGATTGGCCTTCACGTTGTGGTACCAGATCGGGTGCTTGGGGGCTCCTCCGATAGAGCCGACCATCGCGTAGCGCCCGTCCCTTTCCACGCGCATCAGTGGCACGTACCGCTTGAGGCCACTCTTCGCGCCGATCACCGTGAACAGGACGATGGGCCGGTCAAAGACCTGGACGCCGTCCGTGGTGCCTTGCTCCAGAATTTTTTCGGTCTGCTCTCGCACCCAATCGGTAGTGCTGAGCTGCACTTGATCCGTCATTCCCGCCTTAACATCTCGGCATCCCAAGCCATTCCCACGACCTGCCGTCACGGTCAAGCCTCTCGCCTCGGATCCCTTCGCCTTCGGCCCCCTCCCTCGTTTTTGATGTACTCCTTGAAAGGCATCGGCAAGAAATGGAGTCCGCTGTGTTCCGGCTGCTGTTCTACTCCCCGCGTATCGCCCCCAACACGGGCAATGCCATCCGGACGGCGGCCGCCACCGGCTGTGAACTACACCTGGTCGAGCCTCTGGGCTTCGACCTGTCCGAGCCCAAACTGCGGCGGGCCGGGCTGGACTATCACGACCTGGCGTCCGTCACAGTCCATGCGTCACTGCAGGCCGCGTGGGATGTGCTGGCACCGGCGCGCGTGGTCGCCTTCACGGCACACGCGACGGCGCTGTTTAGCGACGTCGAATACCTCGCGGGCGATGTGTTGATGTTCGGACCCGAGCCCACCGGACTGGACGCCACGACCCTGGCTGACGCGCATATCACCCAGCGGGTGCGCATTCCGATGCTGGGCGGCCGGCGCTCGCTGAACCTGTCCAACGCCGCGGCGATCGCTGTCTACGAGGCCTGGCGCCAGCACGGATTCACCGGGGCCGGCTAGTCACCAGGTGTTCCAGTGCGTGAGGCTTTCCGGGGGCAGCCGCTTGGCCGGCCGGAAGTCGGTGCCCTTTGTGTAGGCGATCGGGAAGAGCCCGGCCTGGCTGTAGTTGTCGAAGGGGATGCCGAGCACCTCGGCCGCCTTTCGCTCGCCGTCGCCGACCAGGTGCAGCGTCGTCCAGCACGAACCCAGCCCGCGGGCACGCAGCGCCAGGCAGAAGCTCCAGACCGCCGGCATCAGCGACGCCCAGAACGACACGCCACCGAGTGGCGACTCGTCTTCGCGGCCTTCGATGCAGGGAATCATCAGCACAGGCGCCTCGTGCATGTGCTCGGCGAGATACATTGCGGAATCTCTGACCTTGCCCATTCGCTCACCGCGGGTGTCGCCTTCGGGATACTCGGCTGCCGGTGTTTTGAGGTAGACGCGGGCGTGGCGCAGATAGATATCGCCGATCGCCTTCTTCTTTTCGGCGTCCTCGACGAATACCCACTGCCAGCCCTGCGCGTTGGAACCGGTGGGCGCCTGCAGCGCCAATTCGAGGCATTCCGTCAGCACCTCACGAGGTACCGGCTTGTCGAAGTCGAGACGTTTGCGGACCGAGCGGGTGGTGGCGAGAACTTCGTCGACGGACAGGTTGAGGGTCATATATGGAGGCTATCGTTGCGCCATGAGCGTCGAGCTGACAGAAGAGGTTTCCGGCAGACTGACGTCCGACCACTGCGGGTGGTTGACGACCGTCACCATGTCGGGGCGGCCGGTGCCGCGGCTGGTCTGGTTCTACTTCGACGGCACCGATCTGCGGGTGTATTCGATGCCGACCGCCGCTAAGGTCGCCCACATCAAGGCGCACCCGCAGGTGAGCCTGAACCTGGATTCCGACGGCGATGGCGGGGGTGTCATCGTGATCGGCGGGACCGCCACGATAGACGCCACGGATGTCGACTGGCGTGACGACCAGCCGTACTGGGCCAAGTACCGCGCCGACGCCGAGCGGGAGGGCCTGACGGACTTGATGGCCAACTTCACCACGCGGCTTACGATCACCCCAACCAAAGTGTGGACAACTCCCACAGCCTAGGAAGCGCGCTCGCCGAGGAATCAGCGGAAGTCACGGGACCTCGATCCGACGGCCAAGCTGATTCGGCCCAATCGTTCGGCCACCACAGTGATCGCCCCGCTTGCATTCTGGACCTGACCGCGGACCAGCAGCGCCGGCGCCGTGTGCGCCAACTTGCGGTGCCGCGCCCAGACCCCCGGCGTACAAAGCACGTTGACCATCCCCGTCTCATCTTCGAGGTTGATGAACGTCACCCCCTGGGCAGTCGCGGGCCGCTGCCGATGGGTCACAGCCCCGGCGATCAGCACGCGGTCACCGTCGGGCACCGTCAGTAGCACGTCGGCGGGCAACACCCCCATCGCATCCAGGTCCGCCCGAAGGAACTGCGTCGGATAGCTGTCCGGCGAGACACCGGTGGCCCACACGTCGGCGGCGGCCAGTTCCAGCTCACTCATCCCCGGCAACTCCGGGATGTGCGACGACGACCCCACACCCGGCAACCGGTCCGGCCGTTGGGTGGCAGCGGCCCCCGCCGCCCACAGCGCCTCCCGCCGGGACATCCCGAAGCAGCCCAGCGCTCCTGCCGTTGCCAGCGCCTCGGTTTGCGGCACGGAGAGCTGCAGCCGGGTGGTCAGGTCCAGCAGGGAGACGAACCGGCCGTTGGCCGTTCGCTCCTCGACAAGCCGCTCGGCGAGGTCGTCGCCGATATGGCGGACCGCGCCCAGACCGAGGCGGACCTCCATCCCCGCATTCTCCAAGGTGGCGCGCGCCAGGCTGGCGTTGGTGTCCGGCCCGTGCACCAGCACGCCATGCCTGCGCGCATCGGCCACCAGCGACTGCGGTGAATAAAAGCCCATCGGCTGTGCGCGCAGCAGCGCCGCACAGAACGCCGCCGGGTGGTGCAGCTTGAACCACGACGAGTAGAACACCAGCGAAGCGAAGCTGAGCGCATGGCTTTCCGGGAAACCGAAATTGGCGAACGCCTCCAGCTTTTCGTAGATCTGATCGATCACCTCGTCGGTGGCGCCATGCAGCGCGCGCATGCCGTCATAGAACCGGCCGCGCAGCCGTTGCATGCGTTCGGTCGAACGTTTGGACCCCATGGCCCGCCGGAGCTGGTCGGCCTCGGCGGCCGAGAAACCGGCGCAGTCGACCGCGAGCTGCATCAGCTGCTCCTGGAAAAGCGGTACTCCCAGCGTCTTTCGCAAGGCCGATTCCATGGACGGGTGGTGGTAGACGACCGGTTCCAGGCCGTTGCGCCGACGAATGTAGGGATGCACCGACCCGCCCTGGATGGGCCCGGGACGGATCAACGCGACTTCCACCACCAGGTCGTAGAACACCCGTGGCTTGAGTCTGGGCAAAGTGGCCATCTGCGCGCGCGACTCCACCTGAAACACGCCGACGGAATCGGCGCGCGACAGCATCTCGTACACCGCCGGCTCGGAGAGATCCAGCCTGGCCAGGTCCACGTCGATGCCTTTGTGCTCGGCTAATAGATCTTTCGCATAGTGCAGCGCCGAGAGCATGCCCAACCCGAGTAGGTCGAACTTCACCAACCCGATGGCCGCGCAGTCGTCTTTGTCCCATTGCAGGACGCTGCGGTTCTCCATGCGTGCCCACTCCACCGGACACACGTCGGCGATCGGACGGTCGCAGATCACCATGCCGCCAGAGTGAATTCCCATATGTCGTGGCAGATTCCGAATCTGGTTCGCCAGGTCGATCACCTGTTCAGGAATACCTTCCAGCCCGCTCGGGTCGGCCTCGTTCCAGTGACTGATCTGCTTGCTCCACGCATCCTGCTGACCCTGCGAGAAGCCGAGAGCCCGGGCCATGTCGCGCACCGCGATCCGGCCCCGGTAGGTGATGACATTAGCGACCTGAGCGGCGTAGTCGCGACCGTATTTGTCGTAGACATACTGGATGACCTTTTCGCGCTGGTCCGACTCGATATCCATATCGATGTCGGGTGGCCCGTCGCGGGCCGGTGACAAAAAGCGCTCGAACAACAACTCGTTGGCCACCGGATCGACCGCGGTGACGCCCAGGGCATAACAGACCGCGGAATTGGCCGCCGATCCCCTGCCCTGACACAAGATGTTGCTCTCCCGACAAAACCGGACAATATCGTGCACCACCAGGAAATAGCCCGGAAACTTGAGTTGTGCAATGACTTTCAGCTCGCGCTCGATTTGGGAGTACGCGCGCGGGGCGCCCTCCGCCGGCCCGTAGCGGTCGCCCGCGCCGGCCATGACCAACCGCCGCAACCAGCTGTCCTCGGTGTGCCCGTCTGGCACGTCGAACGGCGGCAGCTGCGGAGCGATGAGGGCCAGCCCGAAAGCGCACTGCTCGCCGAGTTCGGCGGCGGCGGTCACCACCTCGGGCCGTTGCGCGAACAGCCGGGCCATCTCCGCACCGGACCGCAGGTGCGAGCCACCCAGTGGAGCCAGCCATCCGGTCGCAGAATCCAGGGACTGCCGGGCCCGGACAGCGCCCATCGCCATCGCCAGCCGGGCGCGCGACGGATGGGCGATATGCGCTCCGGTGGTGGCGACGACGCCGACACCGAAGCGCGGCGCCAACCCGGCCAGCGCCGCGTTGCGTTCGTCGTCGAGCGGCTGGCCATGATGAGTCAACTCGATGCTGACCCGGCTGGCGGTGAACCGGTCCACCAGATCGGCCAGCGCCTGCTCCGCCGATTCCAGACCGCCATCGCAGAGTGCTTGGCGAACCGCACCTTTCCGGCACCCAGTGAGGATGTGCCAATGCCCACCCGCCGCCTCGGTCAGCGCATCGAAGTCGTAGCGCAGCTTGCCCTTCTCACCGCCGGCCAGATGCGCCGCGGCCAGTTGTCGCGACAGCCGTCGGTAGCCTTCCGGGCCACGGGCAAGCACCAGCAGATGCGGGCCGGGCGGGTCCGGATTCTCGGTGCGCGCTTCCGAACCCAATGACAACTCGGCGCCGAATATCGTGCGCACATCGAGCTCGGCGGCCGCTTCGGCGAACCGCACCGCGCCGTAGAGGCCGTTGTGGTCGGTCAGTGCGAGAGCACGCAGATTCAGCCGAGCGGCTTCCTCCACCAGCTCCTCCGGCGTGCTGGCCCCGTCGAGAAAGCTGTATGCCGAATGCGCATGCAGCTCGGCATATGCGACGGAGGAGCGGGCCATCCGGGCTTCTTCCGCTCTTGGATCCGGCGGCTGATACTTCCCGCGCTTGCGCGACCAGGGAACGTCCTCAGCAGGCTCGGCCGCAGCCGGACCGCCGGCATGGCGCGGCTTGCCGTCGAGTATCCGCTCCATTTCCGCCCAGCTCGGCGGCCCATTAAACCAACCCACTATCGCATCCTATCGAACAAATGTTCGATTCGATAGTGGTTGTTAAACGCATCTTCAACTTCAAAACGCGTTCTTAACACCGCGGTGCCTACCGCGATGACATCGCCGCGCAGATAATGGTACGGGGCCAAAAAATTGACGGCGGGTACTGAGCATGGCACAGCTGAAGACATTGGATACGACTTACCTCAAAGCTCAAGACCCGCATCAGCATGCCAGCCTGGCGATCGCCGCGGTCGCAATTGTCGACGGTGCGGTGCCAGATCTCGATCTGCTTAAAATGCTTCTGGCAGAACGCATTCAGTCGATCCCGCGGTGCACTCAGTTGCTAAGGACGCACCCCGCCGATACCGCCCGGGAGTGGATCGATTATCCGGGATTCAACCTCACCCAGCACCTGCACCGGGTCGCGATTCCCCGGCCGGGCGACGACGCCGGACTGTTCCGGGCGGTGGCCCATGCGCTGGAGCGCCCACTCGAGCTAGACCGCCCGCTCTGGGAGTGCTGGGTCATCGAAGGCCTGAAGGGCAATCGATGGGCGATCTTGATGAAGATCCACCACTGCCTGGCCGAGGGCACCTCGGCCGCCCAAATTCTGACCAGGCTATGCGATGACGCCAACACCGATACGTTCGCGACACGTACTGGCGCGAAGCAAGTTTCGTCCCCCACGCGGAAGCCAAGTTGGGCCGGCGCCCTGTGGCGGTTTTCCGAGGTCGCCGGCACACTCTCCGGCGCGGTCTGGCCCGCGGCGTGGACCCCATCAATCGACCAGGTCGCCACCAAGCGGCGCTACAGCACGGTGCGAGTGCCGATTGACGCAGTCGACAGTGTGTGCCGCAAGTTCGGTGTCACCGCCAACGACGTAGCGCTTGCGGCGATTACGGAAGGCTTCCGCAAGGTTCTGCTAAGCCGCGGTGAACAACCGCGGGCGAACTCACTGCGCACCATGGTGCGAGCCGACAATCGCGCCTCGGCCATGCTGCCCTACCTGCCAGTCGAACATGACGACCCGGTCGAGCGACTGCGGACGGTGCATAGCCGGGTGGAGGCCGGGCAGAACGATCGGCATCAATCCGGCATTTTGGAGTCCGCGATCAACTGTCTGCCACTTATGTTGCGCGGGCATGCGATTGCGCTGCTGACCCGGCTGCCGCAACGCGGAATCGTGATGCTGGCGACCAATGCGCCCGGGCCACGCCAACAATTGCGGCTGATGGGCCGACGGCTGGAACGGGTGCTGCCGATCCCGCCGACCGCGCTGGCGCTGAGCACCGGAGTCGCGGTGCTGAGTTACGGCGACGAACTGGTATTCGGCATCACCGCCGGCTACGACGCGGGTCCCGATATCAGCCAGCTGGCCGCCGGCATCGAGCGGGAGATGGCACGACTGGTGGCGCTCAGCCAGGACTCGATTCTGCTGTTCAGCAAAGACCACCGCCGCAAGCGTTCGTCCCGGGCATTTCCCAACCGCGCCCAACAAGTGCGGACATCGGCGCCAGAACGAGCCTGACACCGACCAAACCTCGGCGCCCCGCGCCGCCGCAAGACCACCGTGAGAAAGTTGGTCGTGCGCAAGTTGGAGCCGGTCACCATCGACCCACGCCGTCACGACGCGGTGCTCTTCGACACCGAAGTCGACTCGGCACCGCTGGTCGCACGGTTGCGGGAAGCCGGTATCGGCTCAGCGGATTTTTCATCAACGGATCCGATCGGCGCCGCAGTTCGGGCGGGGGTGCGGCCGGGCCGGGGCGCCGTCGTCGCGCACGACGCGGCGGCCGTCACCGCCGCGCGCGACGGTGGATTCGCGTTGGTGATCGGTGTCGACCGGACCGGGCAGCGCGAATACCTGAGCCTCGGCGCCGACGCGGTGGTCGCGCACCTGAGTGAAGTCGCCGTCCGGACCGGGGACCTGCGGATGTCGCAGCTTCCGGATGCGTTGCAAGCCCTGCGCCGAGCCGGCGGCCTCTTCGGCCGGCCACCGGCGGTGTTCTTCGACTTCGACGGCACGCTATCCGACATTGTCGACGATCCCGACGCGGCCAGGCCCGTCGCCGGCGCGGCCGAGGCGCTACAGAAGCTAGCCGCGCAATGTCCGGTCGCCGTGCTGTCTGGCCGCGATCTCGCCGATGTGACAAAGCGTGTCGGCCTACCGGGTATCTGGTATGCCGGCAGCCATGGCTTCGAACTGACCGCGCCCGACGGGAAACACCACCAGAACGACGCCGCGTCGGCGGCCATCCCGATCCTAGAAGAAGCGGCCGCTCAACTCCGCGAGCGACTCGGTTCGATTCCCGGCGTTATGGTGGAGCACAAGCGGTTTGGTGTAGCTGCGCATTATCGAAACGCGTCTCGTGATCGCGTGGGTGAGGTGGCGGCGGCGGTGCGTGCGGCTGGTCAGCGCGATGCCCTTAGGGTGACTACTGGTCGCGAAGTCATCGAACTGCGCCCGGATATCGACTGGGACAAAGGGAAGACACTTCGCTGGGTGATGGACCACCTGCGGCAGGCCCCGTCTGGCCCCCTTACTGCCATTTATCTCGGCGACGACATCACCGACGAGGACGCGTTCGACACGGTGCATGACGACGGTATTCCGATCCTGGTGCGGCACAACGATGATGGCGACCGGGCCACCGCCGCGCTGTTCGCCCTGGACAACCCCGCACAGGCGGCCGAGTTCACCGACCGACTTGCGCGTCAATTAAGTGACCTACGTGCGAAATAGCCCAGCAGCCGGGCGAATGGGAGCACCTGCGATCAGCAAGCTTGGCTTCTGCAGCGTCGTCATGCTCGGGATCAACGGGATAATCGGAGCGGGTATCTTTCTGACTCCCGGCACGGTGATCAAGCTCGCCGGGCAGAACGCGCCTCTGGCTTTCATTCTGGCCGGCCTATTCGCGGGCGTCATGGCGGTGGTCTTCGCCACGGCGGCCAGGTACGTCAAAACCAACGGGGCCGCCTATGCATACACGACGGCCGCATTCGGGGAGCGCATCGGCATCTATGTCGGTGTCACCCATGCGATCACCGCGTCCATCGCCTGGGGCGTGCTGGCCACCTTCTTCGTCTCGACCCTGTTGAAAGTGATCTTCCCCAACCAACCGTGGGCCCAAGACACCGAACTCGTCAGCGTGAAGACGCTGACGTTCGTCGCCTTCATCGGAGTGCTCCTGACTGTCAACATGTTCGGCAACCGGGTGATCAGCTGGGCGAACGGAATCTCAACCATGGGCAAGGTGTTCGCGCTCGCGGTGTTCATCGCCGGCGGGCTCTGGATCATCGTCACACAACACGTCAACAACTACGGGACTTCAGGTGCGGCGGGTGTGTACCAGCCGGCGCCATACGCGTTGTTCGGAGTCATCGAGGTAAGCCATGGCGCCATGGCGGGTTTGATACTTGGAACAATGGCGGCCTTGTACGCCTTCACTGGCTTCGAGTCGGTCGGCAACGCCGCCGAGGAAATGGACGAACCGGAACGGATCCTGCCGAGGGCCATCCCAGTAGCGGTCGTCTGCGTCGGCGCCGTTTACGTTCTGGCCATCGTGGTCGCAATGCTGCTCGGAGCGGACAAGGTCGTCGGATCCGATCACCCCGTGACGCTAGCGGCGGCCGTCGGGAGCACCAATTTCCAAACGATCGTCATCATCGGAGCCTTGGTATCGATGTTCGGCATTAACGTGTCCGCATCGTTCGGCGCTCCGCGACTGTGGACGGCACTGTCGGACAACGAAATCCTGCCGCACCGCTTGTCCGGCAAGAATCGCTTCGGCGTTCCGATGCTTGCTTTCGGCATGACCGCGTCGTTGACGCTGGCGTTCCCGCTGGCGCTGCGCTTCGACACTGCCAACCTGATTGGCCTCGCTGTGATCGCGCGATTCGTCCAGTTCATCATCGTGCCGATCGCTGTGATGGCGCTGGCGTGGGACCGGGCCGGAGTCCACCGGTCGGTGCAGCGGAATCCGTTGACCGACAAGGTATTGCCGATCGCCGCGGTCGTGATCTCGGTGGTGCTGGCCGTGTCCTTCGACTACCGAACCATCTTTTTCACCGCACAAGGCGGCACCAACTACTTCTCGATCGTCCTGATCGTGCTCACGTTCATCGCCGTTCCGGCGCTCGCATATCTGCACTACTACCGGACGGTTGAATCTCGCTAGTTCTCGACGAACTCCACCACGCCATCGTCCAGTACCACCCTGGGGTCGGCGCCGTCGGCTCCGTCCACAACGGTGCGAAACACCGCCTTGCCCGGCTCGGTCCGCCAGATCAGCGTGTTCAGGGTTTCGCCGGGAAACACCGGTGAGGTGAACCGCGAAGCGATCGAGATGATGTTGGCGGCAACACCCTTGCCGAGTTCGGCGAGCAGCGCGCGGCCCGCCACCCCGTAGCTGCACAGTCCGTGCAGGATCGGCTTGGGGAACCCGGCCATCTCCTTGGCGAACCACGGGTCGCTGTGCAGCGGGTTGCGGTCGCCGGAAAGCCGGTAGATCAGCGCCTGATCCTCCCGGGTCGGCAGGGCAACCCGGGCGTCGGGCTCGCGATCGGGAAACTCCGGTGCGGTGGGCCGCTCGCCCGGCACTCCCCCGAACCCGCCCGCCTGACGAATGACGAGGGTGGTCAGCGTTTCGGCGACCAGTGCCCCCGAATCCGGGTCCGTGCCACGGCCGCGCAGCACCACGATCGCGTTCTTACCCTCGCCCTTATCCTGCAGGTCGACGACCTCGGTGACCACCGAGAGCGTCCCCGCCGCCGGCAGCGGCGCATGCAACCGGATGGACTGGGAACCGTGTAACAGCAAGGCCCAGTTGAACGTTCCGATCATGGCGGCCGCGCCGAACGCCGGGCAGCAGATCACCGCGTAGGTGGGCAGCACCTGCTGGGGGATGTCATGGCTGTTGTCGGTGGTGAACGACAGGTCGTCGAGGCCGGCGCCGACGCCTAGGGCGTACAGCATGGTGTCCCGGTCGGTCCAATCGAACAACACCGGGTCAGTTACCGCGCCGATCGCACTCGAGTCAATCGCCATCTGAGAGTCCTCTCGATTAGGAAATTCACGCCATTCGGGCCTTTTTGCTTACTCAACCATCGCAAACTCTTCCCACCGACACCGTCGGCAGGGCAGGCTATCGCCATGGCCAACCGCAGCAGGAGCCGGAAAACCTCCCAAGTCTTAGCGGTGCTCGCGGCAACGGTAATCGTCGGTGCCTGCGGCGGATCACCGCAGGCGCGCAGCATCACCATGACCTTCGTCCGAAACGCACAATCCCAGGCGAACGCGGACGGGGTCATCGACACCGACGCACCCGGGCCCAGCCTGACTCTCGACGGCAAGGGGCAGGCCCAGCGGCTGGTGAATCAGATTTCCCACAACATCGACGGCATCTACTCGTCCGAGATGGCCGAAGCCCGGCAGACTGCCGCTCCGCTGGCCAGCGAACTCGGTAAGCAGGTCGAAGTGATTGACGGCCTGCAATCACTCAATGCCGGCTGGTACAACGGCAAACCCGAGACCATGGCCAATTCGACGTACATGTTGGCACCGGTCGACTGGATTCACGGGGACGCCCAAGACAGCATCCCGGGGTCGATCAGCGGAAAGCAGTTCAACAACCAGTTCAGCGGTGCCGTCCGGAAGGTCTACGACAGCGGCCACGCCAATCCGGTCGTTTTCTCCCAAGGCACCGCAATCATGGTCTGGACGCTGATGAACGCGAAGAACGCCAAAGACACGCTGCTGACCAGCCATCCATTGCCCAACACCGGCCGGGTTGTGGTGACCGGCAACCCCATGACCGGCTGGACGCTGGTGGAATGGGACGGCATCCGTAACTTCAGCTGACGGGGTTGACGTGTGCGGGCCACAGCCGCCACGATGGGCTGCATGCGGTATGTCGTTACCGGCGGTACCGGGTTTATTGGTCGCCGCGTCGTAGCACGTTTGCGGGAATCTCAGCCCGATGCGCAGGTGTGGGTGCTGGTTCGCCGTCAGTCGCTGGGCCGCTTCGAACGTCGTCCCCGCAGTGGGACGAACGAATAAAACCACTAGTCGGAGACTTAACGGAGCTCCGATTTGCCGACGAGACGATCGCCGAGCTGGGCGACTACGTCTTCGGCGTGCTCGCGAGGCTGGTGGTGTTGCCCCGGTTCACCGCGGTGCTGCTGCCCGACACCGGGCGCACCAACATCGTTCCGGTCGACTACGTCGTCGACGCGCTCGTCGCGCTCAGGCCCGCCGGCGGCCGGGACGGCCAGACGCTTCATTTGACCGCGCCGAAAGCCATTGGGCTGCGCGGTATCTACCGCGGGGTCGCCGACGCCGCGGTGTTTTCTGCACCAGCTTTACTTGGGCTATCCCGATTCGGCTGCCGCGCGCGGGGTTGCGTCGGCCAGCACCGACGCAACGAAGGACCCGATCCTCACTACGCCGCGTCGCCGGCCCAAGCGTCCGGTTCGCGCCGTTAACCGCACGGGGTCCCGAAACCGGTCAAACAACTGGTGCGGCGGATGCCCGGTGTGCATTGGTAGTCACTTCGACAGCGCGAACTGAATGCCGTCGATGACCGGTATCCTCACCATGATGAGGGCCCCCGTTTTCGTCGACGTCGACACGGGCGTCGACGATGCGCTGGCGTTGATTTACCTGCTGGCCAGTCCCGAAGCCGACGTCGTCGGCATCGCCTCAACCGGTGGAAACGTTGCGGTACAACAGGTCTGTGAGAACAACCTCGGGCTGCTCGAGCTGTGCCGAACCACCGATATCCCGGTATCCAAGGGCTGCGACGAAACCCTGACCGGCCCGATGCGAGCCCCCTCGCGAGTCCACGGCCCGCGGGGGATGGGGTATGCCGAGCTGCCGCCGACCGATCGCCGGCTCACCGACTACGACTCCGCGACGGCCTGGGTGCGGGCCGCACACGCGTTTCCCGGCGAGCTGGTCGGGGTGGCGACCGGCCCATTGACCAATCTGGCGCTGGCGCTGCGTGCCGAACCCGCGCTGCCGGCGCTGTTGCGCCGGCTGGTGATCATGGGCGGCTCCTATGACCACCTCGGCAACACCACCCCGGTCGCGGAGTGGAACATCAACGTCGACCCCGAGGCGGCCGCCGAGGTGTTCGCCGCCTGGTCCGGCAAAGACATTGAAGCGCAACGGCTCCCGATTTTGTGCGGCTTGAACCTGACCCGCAGCGTCGCGGTGACACCGGAGATCCTCGCCAGGTTAGCGAGCGCAGCGGGATCGACCAGCACGGCGCTGAGCGTGCACGACGAGCGGGGCACGCGGTCGACGGCGTCCAATCCGGTGATCCGCGTGATCGAGGACGCACTGCGGTTCTACCTCGAGGGTTACCACGATAATGGGCACGGCTACCTGGCACATCTGCATGACCCGCTGGCAGCGGCCGTCGCGCTGGATCCGCAACTGATCGCAACCCGGTCGGCGACGGTGGACGTCGAGCTGACGGGAACCCTGACCCGCGGCATGACGGTGACTGACTGGTCAGGGAGCTGGAGCCGAAAACCCAATGCACTGATCGGCGTTGGCGTGAACCCGGTGGCGTTCTTCGACCGGCTCGTCGAACGGATCGGACCGTTCGCGCGCCGGCTGGGCTGACCGTCCTCGCTCACTCGTAGATTCCTTCGAGGTACCACCGCCGTTGACGGAAGCACAGCAGCAAAGCGCGCTCGCTTTCCAGCAGTACCTGGGCACGGGCGGTGCGGCCACCGGCGGTTGCCGACCGATCCGGGTCCCACCACCGCTCATCGACCGGCCACGGTCCCGCCCACCAGCGCAACCTGTCGTCCCGGCCATGAGCGGTCAGGATCGTGGGGTCGGCCGAGAACATTCCCCTGCTGGTCACTTGGATTGGGTTTCCTTGGGCGTCAAACAATTCCACCGGGTCGTCGAGCAGCACCGCCGGCGATGGCTCGGGCAGCCGACCCGGCCACGGCAGATCCGGATCTGCCTGCGGTACCGTCTCATCGCCCAGCTGGATCAACGTGATGCGTTCGGCCGGCCCGCGACCCCCGCTGAGCACCGGCACCTGAACAGCCTCCGGGCCGAGCAAGCCCTGCACCCGCACCAGCGCCCGACGGGCCCGGAGCCGGTCCTCCTCGCCGAGACCACCCCAGAGCGGCAGCTGCAATGCCCCGGCCGACACCACTTCCACCGCCTGCAGCCGTAACAGCGTCACTGGTGCGGTGGGGCGGTCCCGGGTGGTCCGATTGCTCAACCATCCATCCAGTTGCCAACGCACCCGGTCGGCAGTGGCGTCCTCGGTCAACGGCTCCGCGCACCGCCACACCCGGTTCAGTTCTTCGCCGTTGGCGGTGACGGCATGAATGGCCAACCGGGTGCATCCCACCCCGGCCGCCATCAGGGTCCGATGCAGCGTGCCGGCCAGCGAGCGCCCCGCGAATGCCGCGGCATCAACCCGGTCGATCGGTGGATCGCAGTCCAGCACGGCCTCGAGTTCCGGCGGGGGCTCGCGCCCGGACGGTCCCCGCTCAGACTCGCCGCGGGCGAACCGGTGCGCGGTCACCCCGTCGGCGCCGAACCTGGAAGCCACGTCGGTGCGAGGCAGTGCGGCAAACTGTCCGATGGTGCGAATCCCCATCCGCCACAACAGATCCGTCAGATCCTCTCGCCCCGCACCGGACAGGCTCGGCTCGGCTGCAAGCTGCCGGATCGACAACACCGACAGAAACCGCGCATCCTGCCCCGGCTCCACGACACGGCCAGCCCGCGCGGCGAAGACCGCGGTGGACAACTGGTCGGCGATGCCCACCTGACACTCAGCGCCGGCCGCGGCCACCGCGTCGATCAGCCGCTCGGCCGCCTGCTGCTCAGACCCGAAATAGCGGGCCGCCCCGCGCACCGGCAATACCAGCAGCCCGGGCCGCAGCACTTCGGCGCGGGGCACCAGATCGTCGATCGCCGCGATCACCCCCTCGAAAAAGCGAGCGTCGCGGTCAGCGTCGGCGGTCGTGACGTGCAGTTGTGGGCAACGGGCCGCCGCCTCTCGCCGTCGTAGCCCGCGCCGCACTCCTGCCGCACGGGCGGCCGATGAGCAGGCGATCACCCGGTTGGCCAGAGTGACCGCGACCGGCGCCGTCGCGGGCCGACCTGCAGCGGCGGCGGCCGCGACCGCGGGCCAGTCCATGCACCAGATCGCCAGCACTCGGGATGCAGCCACCCGAACTCACCCGGCTCGCGCCCGGCCGACCAGCCGTCTCCCCGCACATACTCCGCTGACCTGCAGCCGCACTCCACTGATTCGTCCGAATCCGGGAACGGGCGCTTCGGCCCGGCCCCCCACCGAGGCCCCTGTGATCTCATAGCCGCAGACTCGCGCCTGAAGCCGCGTCGACACCCCTTGCCAGTCGCCGTCGGTGACCAGCAGGGTGCAGCCTTTTTGGCGGGCGCGGGCGAGCACTGCCCGCGCCCGGGTTTGCGGTACCAGGCGCCCGCCCAGACCAAGTACCACGAGATCCATGCCGTCGATGAGCACCGCGGCCACTTCCACCGGATCGGTCCCGGGGTCCGGTATCACCGCGAGCCGGCTCAGATCCGCCCCCATCTCAACCGCGGCCAGCAGTCCGATATCCGGCTGACCGACGATGGCCGCGTTACCCCCGGCCGCCGTCACCGCGGCCACCATGCTCAACAGCAGTGACCGGGCTCCCGACAACACTGCCACCGTCCCCCGCGGTACCTGGACCGGCAACAGCTCCGCAAGCCACCGTGGAACCGGCAGCTGGGATTCCGATTCCGGCAGGAGGTCTTCAGAGTGGGTGACGGCAGAGGTCTGCCCCGAGGTCTTTCCAGAGATCAAAGCCATCCGCCGGCGTAGCGATTCGAGCTGTTCGGCGCGGTGTAGGCCTGGGCCAGCGGCATCAGAGACATCAGAGGCAAGAGCCACCGTCATCTAAGCCTCCTACCAGTGCCTTCTCTGCTTATTCGAAAATATGTTCGATATATGTTTCGAGTAAACACCCACCCGCCGACAAGCGTCAAGAAACGCGAGAGGCTGCTTATGCGGCCGGTGCTGGTGTGGCTAATGGTGCTTTACCGCGAAAGTGTCACTGGCAACGCATCCCCCGAAAAGGAGCGTCGGCAGCTGCACTTTCGCGGCAGTCACTCCCACTCGATGGTGCCGGGCGGCTTGCTGGTGATGTCCAGCACCACACGGTTGACCTCGGACACTTCGTTGGTGATCCGGGTCGAGATGCGCTCCAGCACCTCATAGGGCACTCGGGTCCAGTCGGCGGTCATGGCATCCTCGCTGGACACCGGCCGCAGCACGATCGGGTGCCCGTAGGTGCGATTGTCACCCTGCACGCCGACCGAACGGACGTCGCCCAGCAGCACCACCGGGCACTGCCAGATCTGGTTGTCCAGGCCGGCCGACGTCAGCTCCTCGCGTGCGATCGAATCGGCCCGCCGCAACGTGTCCAGCCGCTGCGCGGTGACCTCGCCGACGATCCGGATGCCCAGCCCGGGCCCCGGAAAAGGCTGGCGCGCAACGATTTCCTCCGGCAGACCCAACTCCCGCCCAACGGCGCGCACCTCGTCTTTGAACAACAGCCGCAGCGGTTCGACCAGTTTGAACTGGAGGTCGTCGGGCAGGCCGCCGACATTGTGGTGGCTTTTGATGTTCGCGGTGCCGCTACCCCCGCCGGACTCCACGACGTCTGGATACAGCGTGCCCTGCACCAGAAACTCAACGTCGGATCCACTCTCCCCCAACACATCCCGCACGGCTCCTTCGAACGCCCGGATGAACTGGCGGCCGATGATCTTGCGCTTTTCCTCGGGGTCGGTCACACCCGCCAGCGCGTCAAGGAAGGTGTCCTCCGCATCGACGGTCACCAGGTTGGCCCCGGTGGCGGCCACGAAATCGCGCTGCACCTGCGTACGTTCCCCGGCCCGCAACAGCCCGTGATCGACGAAGACACAGGTCAACCGATCGCCGATGGCACGTTGCACCAGTGCCGCCGCCACTGCGGAATCCACACCGCCGGACAGTCCACAGATCGCATGGCCGTCGCCGATCTGGGCACGCACCTGGTCGACCAGCGCACCCGCGATGTTGGCAGCTGTCCAATCCGCGCGGAGCCCGGCGAAGTCGTGCAGGAACCGGCTGAGTATCTGCTGTCCGTGCGGGGTGTGCATCACTTCCGGGTGGTATTGCACCCCGGCCAGGCGCCGGCTCCGGTTCTCGAAGGCGGCCACCGTCGCACCCGGGCTGCTGGCAACCACGTCGAATCCGTTCGGCGCGGCCGTGACGGCGTCACCATGACTCATCCAGACCGGCTGCACATCAGGCAGGCCCGAATGCAATTCACCGCCAAGGACTTTCAGCTCCGTGCGGCCGTATTCACTGGTGCCGGTATGGGCGACGGTTCCGCCGAGTGCCTGTGCCATGGCCTGAAACCCGTAGCAGATGCCGAACACCGGAAGGCCAAGGTCGAACAGCGCGGGATCGAGTTGCGGGGCGCCGTCGGTGTAGACGCTGGCCGGCCCACCGGAAAGCACGACCGCCAGCGGATCGCGGGCCTTGATCTCCTCGATCGTGGTGGTGTGTGGGATGACCTCGGAAAAGACCCGCGCTTCCCGCACCCGGCGGGCGATCAACTGCGCATACTGAGCACCGAAGTCGACCACCAACACCGGCCGGTCAACCGGTCCGGGTTTGTCGAGGTCAGTAGGTTGGGCCACGCAGCGAGTCTAATGGAGCGAAAACACCGCGCGCAGCGCTTCGACGTCACGCTGGTCGCCGCTGAAGTCGATTCGACGCAGGGCCGCTTTGCGCTTGGCATCGACTGCCCCGAGCCGGGCGGTGACGAGATCTGCCGCGCTGGCCGTTATGGTCACCGACGGTTCGCCGTGAGCGCCCGCGAGTCGGCCTTCCGTGATCCTGAACTCGAAACGGCGGCCGTCGATCTCGACCCGGCAGGTCGTTTCCACGCCCGCGGCGCTACCGCTGTTGAAGCCCAGCAGGATTCCGGCCAGGAACCCGTTCAGCGGTGGTACCGGGCCGCTGTCGATCGGGTCCAGCCGGTCCAAGCCGAACCTCGCCATGCTCTGCAGAATGGGCAGCACCCGCTGCCAGCCCAGGTCACTGAGCGTGTAAACGGTGCGCCCGATCGGGGCCGGTAAGTCAGTCCGGTCGACCAGCCCATCATCTTGTAGCTCTTTGAGCCGCTCAGCGAGCAGATTGGTTGCAATGCCGGGTAGCTCAGCGCGCAGGTCACCGTAGCGGCGGGGTCCGCCGACCAACTCCCGAAGGATCAGCAAGGTCCATCGTTCACCCAGGACGTCGAGCCCGCGCGCGATGGGGCAGTTCTGGTTGTAGTTACGAGTGGCCATTCAGCCACCATACCCGGCGCAAGACATCTTTTTCCACTTATTACTTGATATTCTTGTCTATTAACTTTAAAGTCCTGCCTATGCGTACCGAACCAGTGCTCCGCGACCACCCGATGTCCGCACTCGCCGTCATCTGCCTCAGCGTCTTCGTCATCAGCGTCGACGCCACCATCGTCAACGTCGCACTGCCCACTCTGTCGCGTGAACTCGGCGCCGACACCGCGCAACTGCAATGGATCGTCGACGCCTACACCTTGGCCATGTCCGGCCTGCTGCTTTCGGTCGGCAGCCTCAGCGACCGCTACGGCAGGCGGGGCTCGCTCAGCCTCGGGCTCGCCCTGTTCGCGATCGCATCCGGCATTGCAGCGCAGGTCAATTCGGCGGATGCACTCATCGCCGCCCGTGCTGCCATGGGCGTCGGCGCGGCGGTGATCTTTCCGACCACCCTAGGACTGATCACCAACATCTTCACTGACCCGGTTCCGCGCGCCAAGGCGATCGGACTGTGGGCGGCCATGGTGGGTGTCGGCGTGGCCGTTGGACCGATCAGCGGTGGCTGGCTGCTCGAAAACTTCTGGTGGGGCACCGTCTTCCTGGTGAACATTCCGATCGCAATGGTGGCCATCGTCGGCGGGATCCTTTTCATCCCGACCTCCCGCGATCCCGCCGCTCCGCGTGTCGACGTCCCCGGCTTGATCCTGTCCGCAGCCGGAATCACCGGCTTGGTCTACACCGTCATCGAAGCGCCCGGCTGGGGATGGACCGGCACCCGCGCCGTCGCCGGTTTCACGATTGCCGCGGCAGTTCTGGCCTGCTTCGCGATGTGGGAGCGGCGCAGCACCCACCCGATGCTCGATATTTCGGTGTTCGCCGACCGGCGGTTCTCCGGCGGCAGTCTGGCGGTCACCGCGGGCTTTCTGACGTTGTTCGGATTCATCTTCGTCATTACCCAATATTTCCAATTCATCAAGAACTACACGGCATTTCAGAGCGGAGTGCGGTTATTACCGGTCGCTGTCCTGATCGCCCTGGCCAGCATCGTGGGGCCGCGACTGGTGGAACGAGTCGGCACCACGGCCGTCGTTGCCGGCGGCCTGGCGGTATTCGCCGCCGGGCTGGCCTGGGCATCGACAGCGGATGCGGACACGCCCTACCTCCAGATAGCAATGCAGATGGTGTTGCTCGGCGGCGGCCTCGGCCTGACGGTAGCGCCAGCCACCGAGGCGATCATGGGATCCCTGTCCACCGATAAAGCCGGAATCGGCTCGGCCGTCAATGACACCACACGTGAGCTTGGCGGAACCCTGGGTGTCGCCATCGCGGGCAGCATCTTTGCGTCGGTGTACTCCGGCCATCTCGGCTCCGCAAGCGCGCTCACCGGATTACCCCGCGAAACCATCGCTGCGATGCGCAACTCGATGGCTAAGGCGCACAGGGTAATCGAGCAATTGCCCGCACAGCAGTCCGGCGATGTGCGCGACGCGGTCAACCGTGCATTCCTGGACGGTCTGCAGATCAGCGCTCTGGTCTGCGCAGGGATCGCGCTGGGCGCCGCGATCATCGTCGGATGGCTGCTGCCGGCGCGATCCCGGAACCAAGGCGTCACCGACATGACTGACATCAACTGGGAACAACTAGAAAGGGAAATCCGATGACAAATAATCGCGTGTTTATAGCCGGCGCCGCCGAGCACACCAAGCTGGTGCACGCGTGAACGCCAACATCGCGGCCCAGTACTCGACGGGCCTGTCACAACACAACATCGAGCGGGCTCTCATTGCTGCCGGGAATGACCTTGAGCACCTGCAGCCCGCAGACCTTGGGCTGGTCGAGGATTTCCACACCATGGGCCGCATCGCAACGAGCCAGCTGCTCGATCTGATCGAAATCACAAGCTCGAGCGAGGTACTCGACGCGGGGAGCGGAATCGGCGGCACCGCCCGCGCCGTCGCCGACCGCTTCGGCTCCCGCGTTACCGCAGTCGATCTGACCGACGAGTACTGCGACACCAACCGTTGGCTTAACGGACTTGTCGGGTTAAATGAACGTATATCCGTTCGTCAGGCGGATGTCACCAGACTGCCCTTCGCCGACGCCGCGTTCGACATCGCGATCAGCCAACACGTCCAGATGAACGTGGCCGACAAGGAACGCCTGTACTCCGAAGCACGCCGAGTCTTGGTCAACGGAGGTCGACTCGGCTTGTGGGACATCACAATTGCGGAGAACACCCAAGGGCTTGACTATCCGCTTCCATGGGCCGACCGGCCCGAACGCAGCCATCTGGTCACCCCCGACCAGTTGCGTACCACGGTCGAGTCCAGCGGGTTCGTAGTCGAGCACTGGAACGACCTCACCGATCACGCGAGCGCGTTTATGCAGGCGCTGCTGAACCAGCCAACCAACCCGCTGGGCCTGCAGGCCTTCGTCCCCGACCTCAAGCGCAAAGTGAAGAACCTCACCCGTGCGCTTGCTGACGGACGACTACGAGCCATCCAAGGAGTCGCAAGGGCAAGCACAATATGACGGCGCCCCCATCAAGCCGCGCAGTCGCGTGGCTGCCCATGATGATCCGGTTGACTGCGATCGGGTACTTAGTCTTCTTCGTCCCTAACCTCGTTGTGGCAGTGACCCATCGGGACTACGCGGTCTTCGACTGGGGCGACCGCGGCTCCAACGATCAGGCGGTGAGCATCATGTTCTCGACCGTTTATCTGATCTGGGCGTTATACCTGTTCAGTTCGGCTCGCGCGCCCCTGGCCAACAGATTGTTTCTCGACTTCAATCTCGCTGCAAACGCCGCTCACTTCGGCGTCATGCTCGTCATGGCCATCACAATGGCCCACGAGCACAACCACATAGTCGGTGTATTAGTGCTCGGGCTGACCTCGACGGTGCCGCTCGCGGCATGCTGGCTTCCGGTCCGGCGCGCAGGAAAAGCTGAGACCGCTGGCGGCACGGGGACAAGCATGGTGGAGTGGTATCGCCCAAGTACCTAAGTACTCCCCCACAACCCGAGAGTGAGGCCCGCGTGCTGGGTCTGCCAGAGAAGGTGCATGCCTGCCTGTTCGACCTCGACGGTGTCCTGACCGACACCGCCAGCGTGCATACCAAGGCCTGGAAGGCCATGTTCGACGCCTTCCTATCCCAACGGGCCGAGCGCACCGGAGAAAAATTCGTGCCCTTCGACTCCGCCGCGGACTACCGCCAGTACGTGGACGGGAAGAAGCGTGAGGACGGGGTTCGGTCATTTCTGGACAGCCGGGGAATCAAACTGCCCGACGGCAGTCCGGACGACTCAGGCGACAAAGAGACCATTTATGGCCTAGGTAACCGCAAGAACGACAGTTTCCAGAAGATCCTCGACCGCGATGGCGTCGAGGTATTCGCGGGGTCGCGGCGTTATCTGGAGGCGGCCGCGGCCGCGGGTCTCGGTATCGCGGTGGTGTCGTCCAGCGCCAACACTCGCGAGGTGCTCCACATCACCGGACTGGAGAAGTTCGTCCAGCAGCGAGTGGACGGCATCACGCTGCGCGAAGAACACATCGCCGGCAAGCCGGCTCCCGACTCGTATCTGCGCGGTGCGCAGTTGCTCAACGTCGCTCCCGACGCAGCGGCCGTTTTCGAAGACGCTTTGTCGGGCGTGGCGGCAGGCCACGCCGGCCACTTTGGCTTCGTGGTGGGCGTCGACCGAGTGGGCCAGGCCGAGGATTTACGCAAAAGCGGCGCGGACGTAGTAGTAACCGATCTAGCAGAATTGCTCCCGAAATGATCACGCAGGATGCGTTTCCCGTCGAGCCGTGGGTGGTCCGCGAGACCAGGCTCGATCTGAATGTCATTGCCCAATCAGAATCCCTGTTCGCCTTGTCCAACGGGCACATCGGGTTGCGCGGCAACCTCGATGAGGGCGAACCCCACGGTTTGCCGGGCACCTACCTGAACTCGTTCTACGAAATCCGGCCACTGCCGTATGCCGAGGCCGGCTATGGCTACCCCGAGGCCGGCCAGACCGTCGTCGATGTGACCAACGGCAAGATCATTCGCCTGTCCGTCGAGGACGAGCCGTTCGACGTCCGGTACGGCAAACTGATCTCCCATGAGCGGGTCCTCGACCTGCGGACAGGATTGTTGGTCCGCAACGCGCACTGGAGCTCACCTTCCGGCAAGCAGGTCAAAGTCACGTCCACCCGGCTGGTGTCGCTGACCCACCGCAGTGCCGCCGCCATCGAGTATGTGGTCGAGGCCGTCGACGAATTCGTCCGCGTGAACGTACAGTCCGAACTCGTCACCAACGAGGACCAGCCGACGACCTCGGCCGACCCCAGGGTAGCGGCCATCCTGGACAATCCGCTGGAGGCCGTCGACCACGAAAACACCGACACCGGCGCGATTCTCATACACCGGACCCGGGCCAGCGACCTGATGATCGCTGCGGGAATGGATCACGAGATCGACGTGGCCGGGCGATTCGAGGTCACCACCGACGCGCGCCCCGACCTGGCCCGCACCACCGTGATCTGCGGACTGCGCCCAGGGCAGAAGCTGCGCATCGTCAAATACCTGGCCTACAGCTGGTCCAGCAAGCGCTCCCGTCCGGCCCTGCGCGATCAGGCCGCCGCGGGGCTGCACAATGCCCGCTACAGCGGGTGGCAGGGGCTGGTGGACTCGCAAAAGGAGTACCTCGACGACTTCTGGGACAACGCCGACGTCGAGGTCGAAGGCGATGCAGAGTCTCAGCAAGCGGTGCGGTTCGGACTCTTTCACCTCTTGCAGGCCAGCGCCCGCGCCGAGCGCCGGGCGATCCCCAGCAAGGGGCTCACCGGAACCGGTTACGACGGTCACGCATTCTGGGACACCGAGGGTTACGTGCTGCCCGTGCTCACCTACACGTTGCCGCACGCGGTCGCCGACTCACTTCGGTGGCGGGCGTCGACACTGGACATGGCAAGGGAACGGGCTGCCGAACTCGGCCTGAAAGGTGCCAGCTTTCCCTGGCGAACCATCCGCGGGCAGGAGTGCTCGGCATACTGGCCGGCGGGCACCGCGGCGTTTCACATCAACGCCGACATCGCGATGGCCTTCGAGCGCTACCGCACGGTCACCGGCGACCACACCCTGGAGGAGGAGTGTGGTGTCACGGTGCTGGTCGAGACCGCCCGGCTGTGGATGTCGATCGGGCACCACGACCGGCACGGCGTCTGGCACATCGACGGGATCACCGGTCCCGACGAGTACACCGCGATCGTCCGTGACAACGTCTTCACGAATCTGATGGCCGCAAACAATCTGGTCGTCGCCGCCGATGCCTGCAACCGCCACCCCGAGGCGGCGGCGGCGATGGGTGTCACTGTCGAAGAAGCGGCAACCTGGCGCGACGCGGCCGACGCCGTCAACATCCCCTACGACGAGGAACTGGGCGTTCACCAGCAATGCGAAGGATTCACCAAGTTCGCGGAGTGGGATTTCGTAAACGACAACAAATACCCGTTGCTGCTACATGAGGCCTATGTGCGGCTCTACCCCGCTCAAGTGATCAAGCAGGCCGACCTGGTGCTGGCGATGCAGTGGCAGAGCCACGCGTTCACACCTGAACAGAAGGCCCGCAACGTCGACTACTACGAGCGGCGCATGGTGCGCGACTCGTCGCTGTCGGCCTGCACGCAGGCGGTGATGTGCGCCGAGGTCGGCCATCTCGAGCTGGCTCACGACTATGCCTACGAGGCCGCCCTGATCGACCTGCGCGATCTGCACGCCAACACCCGCGACGGGTTACACATGGCCTCGCTTGCCGGGGCGTGGACGGCGATAGTCGGGGGGTTCGGCGGTCTGCGCGACGACGAAGGCATCCTGGACATCGACCCGGCACTCCCCGACGGCATTACCCGGCTGCGGTTCCGGATTCGGTGGCGAGATTTCCGGCTCGTCGTCGACGCCAACCACTCCGACGTCACTTACACGCTGAGCGACGGGACCGATAACGAGCTGACCATCCGGCACGCCGGTGAAGAGCTCACGCTGAAGACGGATGCACCGACGACCGTTGCGGTGCGCCCCCGGAAGTCACTGTTGCCGCCACCGCCCCAGCCCCCGGGCCGGGAGCCCATGCACCGGCGGAGCCTGGCGCGCAAGGACAGCTGAGCGCGTCAGTGCGGCTCGGCGACGATCCGGGCTACCTCAGCTGCCACCGACTGCCGCAGCTCGGCGTCCGATAGCTCGTCGAGACCGGCCGCCGAGCGCACGAAAGGCGCGAACAGCCGCCAACCCAACTGCAGCGCAAAGGCATTGGCGACGGCTAGTCGCGCGCTGCGGTCGTTGTCGTGGTCTGGGCGGATCTCGTCGAACAATTGCGCGGCGCCCGGAAACTGCGTTTGCAACTTCCCCACCGGGTAGCCGTCGAGCAAGGTGCGGGCCATCACCCGCATGTGTCGGTCCATCGCGTGTTCGGCCTCCGCGGCCGACGCGTCGGCCTGCAGCGATGCGGTCGTCGTTGTACTCAGGTGGTCAAGCACGGCGCCGACCAGCTGATCCTTGGTGCCAAAGTGACGAAACACCAGTCCGTGGTTGACCTTCGATCGGGCGGCGATGTCGCGGATCGACGTCGCGGCCGGACCACGCTCGGCGAACAGATCGGTGGCGGCCTCCAAGACGGCCTCTGCAACTTCCGCGCGCCCGGTGGGAGTCTTCCGGCGCACGGTACTTGCCGACTCTGTAGTCATCTGTATACACTAGCTGATGTAGTCGATTGACTACACACGCTCATCCCAATAAGGACGATCGAAAATGACACATCCGGTAACCGTCACCAAGCTGGCCAGCCGTATCGGCGCCGAAGTCGACGGGGTGCGCCTCGGCGGCGACCTGGACCCTGCCACCGTCGAGAAAATCCGCGAGGCGCTGGTGGCCCACAAGGTCATCTTCTTTCGCGGCCAGGACCACCTCGACGACGCCGGGCAGCTCGCATTCGGCGGTTTGCTGGGCATCCCGGTCGGGCATCCGGCCGCCTCGTTCCTGGCTGCCAACAACGCGCCGATCATCACCCCGATCAACTCCGAATACGGCAAGGCCGACCGCTGGCACACCGACGTCACATTCGCGGCCAACTACCCGAAGGCCTCGATCCTGCGTGCGATCACGCTGCCCAGCTACGGCGGGTCGACGCTCTGGGCGTCGACGGCGGCGGCCTACGAAGAGTTGCCCGAACCGCTCAAGCACCTGGTCGAGAACCTGTGGGCGCTGCACACCAACCGCTACGACTACATCACCGACGAGGCCTACGCGTCGATGACCGACGCCCAGCGGGCGTTCCGGCAGGCATTCGAAAAGGCCGACTTCCGCACCGAACACCCGGTCGTGCGGGTGCACCCGGAGAGCGGCGAACGCACCCTGGTGCTCGGCGATTTCGTGCGCAGCTTCATCGGCCTGGACAGCCACGAGTCCGACACACTGTTTGAATTGCTGCAACGGCGAATCACGCAGCCGGAGAACACGATCCGTTGGCACTGGACTGTCGGTGACGTCGCCATCTGGGACAACCGGGCGACCCAGCACCGCGCGATCTCCGACTACGACAACCAGCCTCGGCTGATGCACCGGGTGACGTTGCACGGCGACGTACCCGTCAACGTGCACGGGCAGCGCAGCCGGGTGGTCAGCGGCGCGCCACTGGAAGCGGTCGCGAGCTGAGCGTCGGGAGGTCAGCCGGCAGTACTGACTGGGTCGATGGGCAACCAGTGCAACGCGCCCGGCGCACTGGCCGGCACCACCGGCCGCTGCGGCGGGATCGGGGCCAACCGGCGGTAGGCGTCCCCCTGTAGGGGCCGCTGATCGGTCTCACCTTTGTTCGGCCACAGCGCGGCAGCGCGCTCGGCTTGCGCGGCGATAGACAACGAGGGGTTAACGCCGAGGTTCGCCGAGATCGCTGCCCCGTCGACGACGAACATCGTCGGGTAGCCATAGACCCGGTGATACGGGTCGATGACGCCGTGTTCGGGGCTGTCGCCGATCACCGCCCCGCCGAGGAAGTGCGCGGTCAGCGGGATATTGAACAGTTCGCCCCAGGTGCCGCCGGCCACGCCGTCGATCTTCTCCGCGATGCGGCGGGTGACCTGGTTGCCGGCCGGGATCCAGGTCGGGTTCGGCTCGCCGTGGCCCTGTTTGCTGGTGAACCAGCGGATGCCCAACTTCCCGCGCTTGGTGAACGTGGTGATCGAGTTGTCCAGGTGCTGCATGACGAGCGCAATCACCGTGCGCTCGCTCCACTGGCTTGGATTGAGCAGTCGCAGCATGGCCCCCGGATCTTCGCGGGCCGTCTCGACCAACTGTTTCCACCGCGGCACGTCGGTGCCGCCGGGACCCGGCCCGTCGGTCATCAGCGTCTGCAGGAGCCCCATCGCGTTGGAACCCTTGCCGTAGCGAACCGGTTCGATGTGGGTGTCCGCGGTCGGGTGGATCGACGACGTGATCGCCACCCCGTGGGTCAAATCCAGGTCGGGCGAGACTTTCAGGCGCCCGGCGCCGACGATCGATTCGGAGTTGGTGCGGGTCAGCACGCCCAGTCGATCCGAAAGGCGCGGCAGCATGCCCTTATCCCGCATGTTGAACAGCAGGTGCTGGGTTCCCCAGGTGCCCGCTGCCAGGATCAGGTGCTCGGCCGTGAATGTCTGTTTGTCCCGGCGCAGCCAGCTGCCGGTGCGAACGGTGCGGACCTCCCACATTCCGTCGGGCCGTTGTCCGAATCTTTTCACCGTCGTCATCGGAAGCACTTGTGCACCTGCCGATTCCGCGAGCCCAAGGTAATTCTTCAGTAACGTGTTCTTGGCACCGAAGCGACAGCCCGTCATGCAGGAGCCGCATTCCAGGCAACCGGTGCGCTCCGGTCCGGCGCCACCGAAGAAGGGATCGGGCACCGTCGTGCCCGGCGCCTTGGTGCCGTCTACTCCGAAGAACACCCCGACCGGTGTGGGCACCCAAGTGTCGCCGCACCCCATCTCGTCGGCGACCTCTTTTAAGATGCGGTCGGCGTCGGTGAAGGTCGGGTTCTGCACCACACCCAGCATCCGCTGTGCCTGCTGGTAGTGCGGCGTCAGCTCGGCTCGCCAGTCGGTGATGTGCGACCACTGCTGATCTTTGAAGAACGGCTCCGGCGGCACGTACAACGTATTGGCATAGTTCAGCGAGCCGCCGCCCACTCCGGCGCCTGCCAGGATCAGCACGTTGCGCAGCGGGTGGATGCGCTGGATGCCGTAGCACCCGAGCTTCGGGGCCCAGAGGAACTTGCGCAGATCCCAGGACGTCTTGGCGAAGTCCTCGTCGGCGTAGCGCCGACCGGCCTCCAAAATGCCAACACGATAACCCTTTTCGGTCAGCCTCAGCGCGCTGATACTGCCCCCGAAACCCGAACCGATGATCAGGACGTCGTAATCCGGCTTCATTTCCCCAGTATCGACCCGTGCCGAGCAGACACAAAATCCCCCGACACGCCGTCGGATTAGGGGCTTTCGCGTCTGCTCGCGGGGATAGCCGGGGATAGCCGGCGCTCGGCTGGCGTCAGCTTCCTACGGTCAGGCCGACCTTCTGGAATTCCTTGAGGTCGCAATAGCCGGCTTTGGCCATTGATCGCCGCAATCCACCCATCAGGTTGAAGGCGCCGAACGGATCGTCGGACGGTCCGTTGAGAACCTCCCGCAGCGGCGGGCGCTCACCGAGGGCGATCTGCAGCAACGCCCCGCGCGGCAACGACGGGTGTGCTGCCGCGGCCGGCCAGAACCACCCGTCGCCGAGCGCCTCGGCGGCTTCGGCCAGCGGCGTGCCCAGCACCACCGCGTCAGCGCCGCAGGCGATCGCTTTGGCCAGCTCGCCGGAGGTGTGGATGTCACCGTCGGCCAACACATGCACGTAGCGGCCGCCGGTTTCGTCGAGGTATTCGCGTCGCGCCGCGGCGGCGTCGGCGATCGCGGTGGCCATCGGCACCCGGATGCCCAGCACCTCGTCGCTGGTGGTCACCCCCCTGGTGGAGCCATAGCCGACAATGACCCCGGCTGCGCCGGTACGCATCAGGTGCAGCGCCGTGCGGTGATCGAGCACGCCACCGGCAACCACCGGGACGTCGAGCTCAGAGATGAAGGTCTTCAGGTTCAGCGGCTCGCCATCGCTGGCCACCCGCTCGGCCGAGACGATCGTGCCCTGGATGACCAGCAGATCGATCCCGGCCTGCAGTAGCACCGGCGTCAGCGCTCGGGCGTTTTGCGGGCTGAGCCGCACCGCGGTGGTCACGCCGGCCTCGCGGATGCGAGCAACCGCGGCACCCAGCAGCTCCGGGTTCAGCGGGGCCGCATGCAACTCCTGTAGCAGTCGAATCGCTGCGGAGGGTTCGGGCTCCTTTTCGGCGGCCTCGACAAGTTCAGCGATCTTGGCCTGGACATCGGCGTGCCGGCCGATCAGCCCCTCGCCGTTGAGTACGCCCAGCCCGCCGAGCCGGCCGAGCTCGATCGCGAACTCCGGCGACACCAGAGCGTCGGTCGGGTGCGCCACCACCGGGATCTCGAACCGGTAGGCATCCAGCTGCCACGCGGTCGACACGTCCTGCGACGAGCGGGTGCGCCGCGACGGAACGATGCTGACTTCGCTGAGTTCATAGGTGCGGCGCGCATTGCGGCCCATTCCGATTTCGACCATGGCAGGATCCAGCGGGCTTCTAACGGGCTTTAACGGGCATAGTAGTTCGGCGCTTCGACAGTCATCGCGACGTCGTGCGGATGGCTCTCCTTGAGGCCGGCCGCAGTGATCCGGACGAACTGCGCCTGTTGTAAAACCTCGATGGTGGACGAGCCGGTGTAACCCATCGCGGCGCGCAGACCCCCGGTCAGCTGGTGGATCACCGACGACAACGGGCCGCGGAACGGCACCCTGCCCTCGATCCCTTCCGGCACCAACTTGTCCTCCGAAAGTGCGTCGTCGGCGAAGTAGCGGTCCTTGGAGTAGGACTTGCCGCCGCCCCGGCCCTGCATGGCACCCAGCGACCCCATGCCGCGGTAGCTTTTGAACTGCTTGCCGTTGACGAAGATGAGCTCACCGGGCGCCTCGGCGGTACCGGCCAGCAACGAGCCCAGCATGGCCGTCGACGCGCCCGCCGCCAGCGCCTTGGCGATATCGCCGGAGTACTGCAGTCCGCCGTCCGCGATCACCGGCACGCCGGCCCGCCGGCATGCGGTGACGGCCTCCAAAATCGCCGTGATCTGAGGCGCCCCGACACCGGCCACGACCCGGGTGGTGCAAATCGACCCCGGTCCCACACCGACCTTGACCGCGTCGGCACCCGCATCGACCAGGGCCGCGGCCGCGGACCTGGTGGCGACGTTGCCGCCGATCACCTCGACTCGGTCGCCGACTTCGAGTTTGAGCTTGCTGACCATCTCAAGCACCGATCGGTTATGCGCGTGGGCGGTGTCGACGATGAGCACGTCGGCCCCGGCGTCGACGAGCATCATCGCCCGGACCCACGCATCTCCGCCCACCCCCACAGCGGCACCCACGAGCAGCCGACCGTCGCTGTCCTTGGTGGCCAGCGGATGCTGTTCGGTCTTGGCGAAGTCTTTGACGGTGATCAGCCCGGTCAACCGGCCGTGGCCGTCAACGATGGGCAGCTTCTCGATCTTGTTCCGGCGCAGCAAGCCCAGCGCCGCGTCGGCGCTGACCCCCTCCTGGGCGGTGATCAGCGGAGCTTTGGTCATCACCTCGGCCACGTGCTTGGACTGGTCCACTTCGAACCGCATGTCACGGTTGGTGATGATGCCGACCAACGCGCCGTCGTCGTCGACCACGGGCAGTCCGGAGATCCGGAACCGGGCGCACAGCGCGTCGACCTGAGCCAAGGTGAAGTCTGGCCGGCAAGTGACCGGATCGGTAACCATGCCGGCCTCGGACCGCTTCACCATTTCGACCTGGCCGGCCTGTTCGGCAACCGGCAAATTGCGGTGCAATACGCCCATCCCGCCCGCCCGGGCCATTGCAATGGCCATCCGGGACTCGGTGACGGTGTCCATCGCCGAGCTGACCAGCGGCACTTTGAGTCTGATCTTCCTGGTGAGCTGGCTGGACGTGTCGGCGGTGGCGGGCACCACATCGGAAGCAGCCGGCAACAGCAAGACGTCGTCGAACGTCAATCCCAGCATCGCCACCTTGTGCGGGTCGTCGCCTCCGGTCGGAACCGGTTCAGCCGCCAGCCCGGTAAGGGAAGCGTCATGCACGTACGGGCCGCCGACCAGGTCGGAGCTGTCTTCGAGGTGGGACATGCCGCGGGACATCGGTGGGGCCCTCCATACACGTGCGGAGTGAGAAACCTATCTTATCGGCTCGATCGCGACCCGGTGGCCCGCCATGTGCGGGCGCGCCGTGGGGCGGCGCGAGATGGCCTTCGGCTTGCCGGCAACACGCAGCGGCGGGCACCCGCGTGCTGGCGTTATCACCGCCCGCTTGCGTAGGCTAGGGGCGTGCGCGACCACCTCCCGCCGGGTTTGCCACCCGACCCTTTTGCCGACGACCCCTGCGACCCGTCGGCGGCGCTGGAGGCTGTCGAGCCCGGGCAACCGCTGGATCAGCAGGAGCGAATGGCGGTCGAGGCCGACCTCGCCGATTTGGCCGTGTACGAAGCTCTGTTGGCGCACAGGGGAATTCGCGGACTCGTGGTGTGTTGCGACGAGTGCCAGCAAGACCATTATCACGACTGGGACATGTTGCGTGCGAACCTGCTGCAACTGCTCATAGATGGGACCGTCCGCCCGCACGAACCTGCTTACGACCCCGAACCAGACGCCTATGTCACTTGGGATTACTGCCGGGGATACGCCGACGCCTCGCTCAACGAAGCGACGTCCGACGCCGACGGATTCCACCGGCGCCACTGAGCACGGCCGTTTTTCTCAAGCGTTGACTGCCCGGCTACGGCGTCGTACTGGGGACCTCCGACGACTGCGAGTGGTGCCGGTGTCGACCCGAAGGCGGAGTAGTCGTTGACGGGCTTGCCGGCGGAGCCGGTGCCGGGCTCGCGGACTGGTTGGGCGCCTGGGGGGTCGTGGTGACCGCCGCAGGCGGCTTGTCGGTCGGACCGGGCGAGACGGACGCCGGAGTGCTCGAACCGGGCGGAGCCTTGGGCGGCTTGCCGGCTTTCTGGGTCGGGCCTGCTGGAGGCCCCGCACTTGGTGGCGCGGCCGGCGGCACCGTCGCATTCGGATTCCGTGCCTGAACCCTGGTGTTCAGCAGGTTCACCTCGTCCATCAAGTCGTGCTTGCCGGCCCCGTCGTCGATCGACTGCACCGTGCTGCTGACCTCGGCGAGCTGATTATGTGCTTGATCCCACTGGCCTTGGTCGATCATCTGCTGCACTTTCGCCAGATCGGCTTTGGCGGACAACTCGATCGAATTATCCTTGACCCGCCGTTGGTCGAAGAACATCGCGTGCAGGCCGTACAAGGCATCGCCGGGACGGGCCTCGACCACCACAGCACCAAACCCACTCAGGACCAACAGCGTCGCCGCCACCGACCCGATCGCGGCCAGGCCGCGACGACCGCGTCCACCGCTCGCGTCCCGTCTAGCGTCTTCTAATCCTGTCTGCAGCGCCGTGATGGCCTCTTCGGGCGAAACCAGTGCGCTGGCCGGCGGCCACCTCAAGTCGTCGCGCCAGTCCGCCAGCAGGGCGGCCAGCGCGTTGTCCTCGGGGTCGTCGGCGTCGGCCGGCTCGCGTTCGGCGAGCGCGTCGAGGAGCAGATCGGTGCGGGCCAGCTCGTCCAATGACGGCTGGTCTGAGCGTGCGTAACCGAACTCAGGCACAGTCACCTGCCGCGATGATCTCCGACTTCAGCCGTGACAGCGCACGATGCTGAGCCACCCGGACCGCTCCCGTGGTGCTGCCGACCGCGGCGGCAGTCTCTTCGGCGCTCAGGCCGACCACAACGCGCAGGATCAAGATCTCGCGCTGCTTGGCGGGCAAGATCTCGAGCAATTCACTCATCCGACTGGTCGAATCGGCTTCGATGGCCCGCTGCTCCGGGCCGGCGTCGGCCGACCAGCGTTCGGGAAGAGATTCAGCGGGGTAGGCAAGGTCGCGACCGGCGGCCCGATGAGCATCAGCGACCTTGTGGGCCGCGATGCCGTACAGGAACGCCAGGAACGGGCGCCCCCGATCCCGATAGCGCGGTAGCGCCGTTATGGTGGCCAAGCACACCTCCTGAGCGACGTCGTCAGCTGACAGCCCGCCCCGATCAACTATCCCCACTCGCGCTCGGCAATAACGCACGACAATCGGACGGATGGTCTCGAGCACCTCCCGCAAGGCGTTCGTATCTCCCGCCGCGGCGTCTGCAACCACAGCGTCGAGACGATCTCCTTGAATTGTCATCGACGGCGGTATCTCCAACGTTACAAACCGGACACATCAAGGGCTAACTAACGCACTGACAATAACGGCCGCAAGGCCGTTTCAGGCGCAACGCCAGGTTCCACCGGCGCGCCGCACCTGGCCTGCGCAGATATCCCGAATTTCGCGCATCTCCTGTGCCTCAAACGTGACGCTCCCGATATCAATCAGCAAGCAAGCCAGTGCCCACCGAAGCGGGATCAGTCCCAATCGGCCGGTGTCGTTCAGTGCCGCCTCGGCGACGCCGCGTGCGCGCTCGGTGCTGCCGGCGCTGCACAGGGCGGCGGCCAGCACCACGTCACTTTTGACCCGGTGCCGCACCGAGGGCGTGTTGTTGACGGCCTTGGCCATGGCCTCGGCCTGCTCCACGGCTTCCTCGGCATGGCGGACCGCAATTTGCCCATCGCCACGGGCCATCGCCAATTCGGCTGCCACCCATCGCCGGCGCACCGCGAGACGATCCGGCACCGACGCAGGCGTCAAGTCCTGGTCCGCGCGCGTCAGCAACGCCGCCGCCGCAGCAAAGCGTCCGACGCCGAGCGCGTCGGCGGCCAGCCCGATCAGCGCGTCGCCACGGGCCTCCACGTCGGCGCCGGCGAGCGCCAGCGCCCGACCGTCCCAACCCCGCGCCAGGGCGTGCCAACCGAGCTGACGTAGGAAAGATCCCTGTGTGCTGTGGGCCAGCGAGAGCAATCGACCCGCCGAGAGGCTACGACGCAGTGCCGCCAAGTCGCGGTAAGCACTGCCGTAGCGCCCCTGCCCGCCCGCCGCCACGGCCCGTAGCCACAATTGCCGTGGCGTGGTCGCCGTCGGCAGCGGCCAGTCGCCCGGGTCGCCTCCGAAGGCGGCGCCGGCAAGCGTCACCTCAATCGTTGAAGTGTGATGTATTTCAATCAATCTGATGGTTGGGTGGTCAGTAGTAAACAGTTTGTGCTGACTGCGTTACCGAGATATTAAACAGTGCAACCGGCGTACTAATCACTCATCCCCCGCGATACGGCCCTGAGCTGCGAAGGCTTGACCCCGAACAGGACCGCGATAGCACGGCTACCGTTCGGTAAAAGCATCGCAGATGAACGCAAAGTTAATTCTCTCGCAACGCTCAGATATTTGGTTTAAGTGGCCAGCTATTGACTGAAATTCGGCGTCCGCCCTAACGTCTATTGTCACGGGTAGTCATCGACGACGCCACTCCAAATCACTCGCACACTCGCTTCGCGAAACTGATCTCACATGGGCGTGCCTTGCAGAGAGGGAACAAGCAATGCCACAGCCGGAGCAACTACCTGGGCCAAACGCCGACATCTGGAATTGGCAACTGCAGGGGCTTTGCCGCGGCGTCGACTCGTCGATGTTCTTCCACCCGGATGGCGAGCGCGGCCGTGCCCGTATGCAGCGCGAACAGCGCGCCAAGGAGATGTGCCGGCAGTGCCCGGTGATCGAGCAGTGCCGTTCACACGCACTGGGCGTCGGTGAGCCTTATGGCGTTTGGGGCGGCCTATCGGAATCCGAGCGCGACATGCTGCTCAAGGGCGACATCGGACGCGGGCGCGGTATCCGCCGTTCGGCCTGACGGGTTCGACAGAGAGCTGAATTGGTTCAACCCCCGCCTTAATCGGCGGGGGTTGACCTTTTTGTGATTGGCGCGTGATTGGGCCGGCCTGGTGCCGGCGCCGCTCAGCGTGGCGGCCCAAGAATGACTTGCCCGAACTTGTCCGCTCCCTCGGCCATAAGCGCGGGCGAGATTTCGAAACCGTCTGGGCGCGGCGTCGCTCTGTCACGACCGGCGTAGCGAAACATGCCTTCGATTCCGGCGGGCGTGTTGATCATCAGCAGATCCGCTTTTTTCGACGTGATGCGGTAAGCGTGCGGAATGTTCTTGGGCAAGAAGACGATCCCGCCCTCCGATAGCTCCATCTCCTGGTCGTCGTACCAGACCAAAGCGGTCCCCTTGATCAACATGAAAACCTCGTCCTCACGCGTGTGTCGGTGATACGGGGGTGCTTCGCCCTCGCTGACGTCGAAGCGTCCGATCATCAGCTGACCATCTGTGGCCTTGCCGTCCAGCAGGATCGCGAGCGTGCCGCCGTCGAGCCATTCCAGTTGCTGCTGCTGCTCCGGCTGCGCCAGGTATGCCATGCTCATGCGTCGATCCCCATTCGTTGTCGGCGGACGCACCAATTGCCCCGAATGGGTCAGTGCGCGACTTCGATGTCGGATGGCCGAAGAATATCCAAACGTTAGTCCGCTAACCCTTTTAGGAGCACGTCGACGAACTTCGCGATGGCGTCTGCGTCAACGGTCTGGCGGGTGAGCAGCGCCCGGAAATGCAGCGGCGCGATTACGAGTTCGAGGGCGGTGGCAGCGTCGAGGTCGACGGGAACCTCGCCTCGGTCCTTGGCGCGGGCGATCATCACGCTGGCGAGATCGAGCCGCGATTTCCAGAACTGGGCGCGTCCGGCGGCCAGGGTGTCGTCGTCGTTCGCAACCACCATTGACCTGGCGAGCGTCCGCCCCAGCGGCGAGTCAAGGTAGGCGACGACCGCGGTCGCGAAAGCGACCAAGTCGCCACGCAGGGTCCCGGTGTTGGGAATCGGTAGCTTAGCCTCGCTGTAGTCGAGCAGCGCGTGGAGCACGAGGTGTTCCTTGGTGGACCATCGCCGGTAGATCGACGTTTCGTGCACCCCGGCCTGCCGAGCGATCTCACTGACGCTGACTGCGTCCGCGCCACGTTCGGCAACCACGTTGAGCGCCGCCTTCAAGACCGCCGCACGGACCCGGGCCGACCGGCCGCCTGTCCGGCGCCGAACCGCCGGCTCGCTCATGGCCTCATGCTAACGCAGTTTTCTGGCCTTAAATCGGAGGCGGTGGTATCTTGTTCTAACGCAGTACTACTGCATTAATCGCGAAGCGCGAAGGAACTCGTGATGTCCTTTCAGTGGCCGGTCGACGCCGAGGCTCTATTCGGTGAGCGGTATCCCCAGATGGTCAACACCGGCTTACCCGCCGCGGACGTGGACGCGGTGCGCGCTGCGATTACCCAGATCTGGACGGACGAGCCCGGCGGCTGGGTGTACGAATGGTCGGCGCAGGCTGCCCGCTACGCGCGCTCGGGTTCGCATCAGCTTGCCGCGCTGGCCTACGGGTGGGCTAAGTTCCCGACCCTGGCCGACGACGCCAGACACCGGGCCCTCCGGAATCAGCTTGAGCAATATCTGCTTGCCGCACCAGATTTCGGGGTGGATTTCCAGCGCCGTGTGATCGCCGTGCCATATCGGGACGACAACACCCCGGTGCCGGTGCACATCTTCGCCGCACCCGACCTGCCCGCGGATGCCCCGGTCCTGCTGGCCTCCGGAGGGGTAGACAGTTGGAAGATGGACATGCACAACATGTTCGTACTCGCAGCGGCCACGTGCGGAGTCCGCGTGGTGGCATTCGACATCGCCGGCACCGGCGAATCGGCTGTGCCGATGACCCCCGATGGCGGCGCGGAGATCGTGCGGGGTCTGGTTGCGGAAGCGCGGAGGCTGGGCAACGGCGTCGTGATCCATCTGGGGATCTCGATGGGCGGTTACTACGCGGCCCGTTCGGGTCTGGCCGGCGAGGTGGACGGCGCGATCGTCCTCGGTGGACCGGTCGAGGCCGCGTTCAACCGGGACGCCTCGATGATCCAGTTCGGTATGGACGGCATCGTCGGAAACGCCCTGGGGTACGACCAGCGCCCCAGCGCCGAGGAACTGGCCGCGAAGTTGGGCGCCTTCTCACTGCGTCCGCTGCTCGATGAGGACGCCAACGCCCCGATGCTGGTCGTCAACGGCGCCGACGACGTACATGTCCCCCGGCACGACACCCTGGTCTTCGCGGGCCGCCGCGACACCGAGGTCCACCTCATTCCCGACACAGGGCACTGCGCGACCACGAAACTGCCCGAAGCGATCGGCTTGATGTTCGGCTGGCTGCAGCGCACCCTGGATACCCTTGGCGTGCAGTCGAAGTCGTGAGCTGGCCGTCAATGCTCATCGATACCGAGCTAAGCACCCGGTAGGCGACCCGCTCGCCCGGACCGGTAAAGCCCAGATCATCAGGCAAGCAGCCCGTTCGTCCCGTCCCGACCAAGCAACAGGCCGCCGGCCCCGCCGGCTCCGTTCAACAAGCCACCCCCACCGGCGCCGCCGGCGGCCCGAATGGCGCGGAATCCTCGTGTATCAGCATCCTGTAGCGGAAAATTGCAGAAAAGGCCACAGAATCGCCGTCCAGAGGACCCCGTATGCCGATTAAGCCACCACCTGTCGTGCAGTTAGCCAACGTGCGGAGGGCCCCGGTTGTGAATAACCACGGGGTAGGCAACGTCCCCACGCCCATGGACCCGTCGGGGAGGCTGAGGCGGTTTGAGGAGCGTGCCGAATGGCCGATGGCCGCTGCCGCGGTCACCTTCCTGGTCGGCTTCACGGTGCAGGTCATAGTTCGGCCGCACGGGAGTTGGTCGACCGCAACTAACCTCGTGATGTCCATCGCGTGGGGCATCTTCGTCCTGGACTACGTCGCACGGCTGTGCCTCGCCGGCGACCGTCGGCGATGGTTCGTCCGCCATCTGCTCGATTTGGCCGTGGTTGCGCTTCCACTCTTTCGGCCGCTACGCCTATTCCGACTGCTCTTTCTGATAGCGGTGATAGAGAAGGCAATCGGCCAAGCGATCCGCGGCAGGGTGATCCTTTACACCGCTTCCGGCGCTCTGCTGCTCATCTACGCCTGCTCGTTGTCGATTCTGCAAGTTGAACGTGCGCGTCCGGGTTCCAACATCAATCACTTCGGCGACGCCCTCTGGTGGTCCCTTGAGACTGTGACGACCGTGGGCTATGGCGACAAAACACCCCACACGACTCTCGGCAAATTGATCGCGGCCACACTCATGATCGGCGGCATCGGGGTGATGAGTCTGATCACCGCATCGTTGGCATCATGGATCGTCGAACGCGTGGCAGAAGAAGACACCGCGAGCCAGGCGATAACCGAAACTCACATCGATGCACTTCGCATCCACGTCGAGCAACAAGTCGACTCGCTTCGCGCAGAGATCAAAGCGCTGACAGACGCCCTGAGTGAACATCGAACATCGTCGGCTCCCGGGTCGGGCGCCGACCGTAACCACACGCCGGCAAGCTGATCCGCGCCATCACCCCGCAGCGTTGCCGACGATCGCCGTCTCGGTGGTCTCGGGTTGCGGCCCGCGGCGCCGGTGGTCAGTAATGCTGCGCAACGCGCCCGCAGCAACTCGGCCTACTGCTCGTCGCCGATGATCCAGTGTCGGGCCTGTTCGATCTGACCGGCGGGGAAAGGGCGGATGTCTGCCGCAATAAAGTGCGAGGCAAGACGCTCGGCGAAATCGCCGAGGTGCGAGTCGGTTACGACCGCGATCTTCTTGACATGCTTGTGGTGATCGCGCACAAATCGAATGTGAGTCACCAGCGCCCCAAAACTGTCCCACCCCGGAAAGTGGGGCGCGTCGATGATGAGGCCGGCGAGAGCACCGCCCGCCTCGATCTCGGGGTCAACGACTTTGGCAAGTTCAGCGAAGTCGCTTTTGTCTAGAGATGATTCCGGCCGCACGCGCAGGATCGAGTTGGCTTTGTCGAGTTGGTAATCGATCATTTCTGCTCCTTGGCTGGTGGACGTATCACCATCCTCGACGCGGCACGTGGCGGTCAGAGGCAGGACAAAGTCACCAACTCAGGGGTCTTTGGTCAGCTCTCGGCCGCAATAGACCTCATCGACACGCTCCGCTTGCCCAACCGGGTCCCTCATGGGCGCGGACCAGCAGGACAGACACACCCGTGGCTAACGCGGGGAAGTGGTTCCCCATGCCTGCCGAGGGAGTTTTACGATTCGATCCTCGAAGACGCGCAAATTGACAGGTCGGGTGCAGATAATCTTGTGGCAGCTGTGACCACTGCGCGGCGGTGGTTCGCCCTGGCCGACTTGTCTACGGAGACGCGACAGCCAGCCAAACCTGGCGCAAGATGAACGCCGTGGTCAAATCAATTAACGGCGACCGCCGCCCAATGGACGCCGAAGCCGTAGCGAGTAACACCGCGGTCGTCGGGTCCACAGCCACAGTGGCCAGCACCGCCGTTGCCGGATCGGCTGCTACGGCCGCCTGCGCCGCCGTGGCTGGGTCGGCAGCCACCGTGGCCAGTACCGCCGTCGCCGGTTCTGTTGCGACGGCCGGCAGTGCGGCCGTCGCCGGAAGTATCGCCACCGTGATCTCATTCGGGGTTGTCGGCAGCGTCGCATGTGCGGCGTGTGCGTTCTGCATGCGGTGTATTGCCTGCCTTGGTTGTACCGGTTGCACAAACTGCGTCGGTTGTGTGGGGTGTTACAACTGCTCGGGATTGCGCTTTGCCGTCGGGCTCCGCGACGTACATGTCTAACCTCCGGCCCTGCCGGGCCCAGGCAGGGCCGGACCGTCTAGTCCTTGCGTGAGCAGACGCAAAAGCCCCCGAAAACCATCGGTTTTGGGGGCTTTTGCGTCTGCTCACGCGGAACTAGTGAGCGTGGCCGTGATGACCGTGGCCGTCGTCGGCGTCCTCGGCCGGCTTTTCCACGATCGCCGTCTCGGTGGACAACACCATCCGGGCCACCGAAGCCGCGTTGAGCACCGCGGACCGGGTGACCTTGACGGGGTCGATGACGCCCTCAGCGATCAAGTCGCCGTAGGTCAGCGTGGCCGCGTTCAGTCCGTGTCCGGCGGGCATGTCACTGACCTTGTTGACCACGACCGCGCCGTCGAGCCCAGCGTTGGAAGCAATCCAGTACAGCGGTGCGCTGAGCGCAGTGGAAAACACGTCGACGCCAAGGGCCTCGTCTTCGCTCAGTGACGCGCGGAGCTTCTTCAGCTTCTTGCCTGCCTGAATCAGTGCGGACCCGCCGCCGGCGACGATGCCCTCCTCAACGGCGGCCTTGGCGGCCGCCACGGCATCCTCGACGCTTTCTTTGCGTTCCTTGAGCGCGGTCTCGGTCGCGGCGCCCACCTTGATGACAGCCACTCCGCCGGAGAGCTTGGCCAGCCGCTCCTGCAGCTTTTCGCGATCCCATTCGGAGTCAGTGTTCTCGATCTCGCCACGCAGCTGCTTGACGCGATCAGCCACCGCCTTCTTGGAGCCGCCGCCCTCGACGACGATGGTGTCGTCCTTGCTGACCACGACGCGCCGGGCCGAGCCCAGCACGTCGATGCCGACTTCGCGCAGCACCAGCCCGGCGTCGGGATTGATCACTTGACCGCCCGTGACTACCGCCAGGTCTTCAAGAAAGGCTTTGCGCCGGTCGCCGAAGAACGGCGCCTTGACCGCGACCGCTTTCAGCGTCTTGCGAATCGAGTTGACGACCAGCGTCGCCAATGCTTCGCCCTCAACGTCTTCGGCGATGATCACCAGCGGCTTGCCCGACTCAGCAACCTTCTCCAGCAAGGGCAGCAGGTCCGGTAACGAGCCGATCTTCTCCTGGTGCAGCAGGATCAGCGGATCCTCGAACACGGCCTCCTGGGAGTCGAAGTCGGTCACGAAATACGCCGACAAGAAACCTTTGTCGAAGCCGACGCCTTCGGTGAACTCAAGCTCGGTGTTCATCGTCGACGATTCTTCGACGCTGACCACGCCGTCGTGGCCTACCTTGCTCATCGCCTCCCCGACCAGCTCACCGATCTGCGCGTCGCGGGACGAGACCGTCGCGACTTGCGCGATGCCGCTCTTGCCCTTCACTGGGGTGGCCGCCACAAGCAATGCCTCAGACACCGTGTCGGCGGCCTTGCTGATTCCGGAGCCCAGCGCGATCGGGTTGGCGCCGGCAGCGACGATGCGCAGGCCGGCCTTGATCAGCGCCTGCGCCAGCACGGTAGCGGTGGTGGTGCCGTCACCAGCGACGTCGTTGGTCTTGGTGGCCACCGACTTCACCAGCTGGGCGCCCAGGTTCTCGAACGGGTCTTCCAGGTCAATCTCGCGTGCGACGGTGACACCGTCGTTGGTGACGGTGGGGCCGCCGAATGCCTTGGCCAGCACCACATGCCGGCCGCCTGGACCCAGCGTCACACGTACCGCGTCGGCGAGCTTGTTCACGCCCGCCTCCATGGCGCGGCGCGCAGTTTCGTCGTACTCAATAAGCTTGCTCATCAGGTTCCTTCCGCCCGGTGACGATGCAGGCCGAGTATCGGCCTGCTGTGGGGGCACCTCCCGCTTGCGGGGGAGAGCCGGGCAATTCCAACTAAGTCGCTACTAACGCATGCCGCCCCGGAAATCACCGCGTTTGAACGCGGGGATCGCCGGGGCGGAACACGGTTTTTTACTTGGATACGACAGCCAGCACGTCACGTGCCGACAGGATTAGGTATTCCTCGCCGCCGTACTTGATCTCGGTGCCGCCGTACTTGCTGTAAATGACGGTGTCACCCTCTGACACATCCACGGGGATCCGCTTCGCGCCATCCTCGTCCCACCGGCCGGGGCCGACTGCGACGACGGTGCCCTCTTGGGGCTTCTCCTTGGCGGTGTCAGGAATGACCAGACCGGACGCGGTCGTGGTCTCGGCCTCATTGGCCTGCACGAGAATCTTGTCCTCGAGTGGCTTGATCTTCACCTTCGCCACGATTGGAGCCTCCACTAATTAGATCGGGTCCGGAGCATTCGCCCCGGAACGGTGTTGGTAGCGGGTCCGAGGCATGCCCCGAACCGTCCGAATTACCAGGTGAATCAGCATCCGGTCGCGCCTTTGCGCCGTCGTCGCGGGTGCCGACGCGGGGGTTTGTCCGGGTGCTACCTAGCACTCTATACATGAGAGTGCTAGCACTCAAGGCCCCCCCGCTGCTTCCCGCGTTTTGGCGCCCCCAAATCCTTACGCGCTCAGCTGACCTGCGCTTTTATCACGGGCATACCCGGGTCACTTGGTGCGTCCAGCGGCGACGGGGCCGCCCCCGCGGCCACTAGATGCGCGGCGAACGCCGCGATCATCGCCCCGTTATCGGTGCAGAACCGCGGCGATGGGACCCGCAACGTCAGGTTCGCCGCAGCGCAACGCTGCGCCGCGAGCTCCCGCAGCCGCGAGTTCGCGGCCACTCCCCCGGCGATCAGCAGCGTCGAGACACCGAGCCCAGTCGCCGCTCGGACCGCCTTCGCGGTCAGCACGTCGGCGACAGCTTCCTGGAATCCGGCGGCGATATCGGCTGGCTGGGCATCGGGCTGACTCGCGTGGCTTTCCAGATAGCGTGCTACCGAAGTCTTGAGTCCGGAGAAGCTGAACGCATACGGGTCGTCGGCCGGGCCGGTCATACCGCGCGGGAACACGATGGCGTCCCGATCGCCGGTTCGGGCCAGGTCGTCCAGCACCTTGCCGCCGGGGTAGCCCAGGCCCAGCAGTCGCGCCACCTTGTCGTACGCCTCGCCGGATGCGTCGTCGACGGTGCCGCCCAGCTCGACGATGGGCTCGCCGAGCGAACGCACATGCAACAGATGGGTGTGGCCGCCGGACACCAACAGCGCCACACATTCGGGCAGCGGTCCGTGTTCGTACACGTCGGCCGCCAGATGGCCGCCCAGGTGGTTGACCGCGTAGAACGGCACGTTCCAGGCGGCCGAATATGCCTTGGCCGCAGCCACTCCCACCAACAAGGCGCCGGCCAGACCCGGCCCGATGGTGGCCGCGACGATGTCGGGCCGTTCCAATCCTGAGGTGGCCAGCGCCCGACGCATGGTCGGTCCGAGCGCCTCCAGGTGCGCCCTCGAGGCGATCTCGGGGACCACGCCGCCGAACCGGGCGTGCTCGTCGACGCTGGAGGCGACCTCGTCGGCCAGCAATGTCACGGTGCCGTCGGCATCCAGGCGCGCAATGCCGACACCGGTTTCATCGCAAGAGGTTTCGATCGCCAGGATCGTCCTACCGCCCGTCACAACGCATCCCGCCGCATCGTGTAAGCATCGGCGCCGCTGACTCGGTAGTAGCGCCGGCGCAAGCCCACCTGAGTGAATCCCACACTGCGGTACAGCGCCAGTGCCGCTTCGTTGTCCGTGCGGACCTCCAGGTAAACGACGCCACCGTCGGCGAATTGCAGTAGCTCATCCAGCAGCCGGCGGCCGATACCCCGCCCTTGATACGCCGGGTCCACGCCGATGGTGTGCACCTCGTACTCGAAGGGCGGTTGCCGCCCCAGCCGCGCGATCCCGGCGTAGCCGACCAGCATGTCGTCCGTGCGCGCGCCGACGTACTGGTTGTGGGGGCTGGCCAGTTCGCGATTGAACGCTTCCGCCGGCCACGGATCGTCGCCGTCGAAGAGCTGGCGCTCCAGTTGAGCGCACCTCTCGGCGTCGGCGGGCGTCAACGCACCCATGCTGACGGGATCGAGGTCGGCGGTCATTGCCGCGCCGTCAACGGCTTGGCGTCGGGCCGGCGTAGATACAACGCCACCAGCGGGAGCGCAGGCTCCGACCAGTCGGGCACCGAGGAAACCAGGCCGGCCGCCGTCGGGTAGACCGGCTCCAAGCGCGGCAGCTCGAACAGCGCCGCATGCTCCGGCGAGCCCGCCACTGCCCGCGCCGTTCCACAATCGACGTCGGCGGGCGCATTGACCGCCGGACCGTGTGTGCGCCGTCCGTCGTTGTAGCGCGCCCAATAGACCTCTCGCCGACGGGCGTCGGTGACCACCAGGATGTCGCCGCTCGTTCGCACGCCGATGGCGTCCAAGCTGCAGACACCGCGCACCGGGATGCCAAGGGCATGCCCATAAGCGGCGGCGCTCGCCATGCCGGCCCGAAGGCCGGTAAATGGACCTGGCCCGCAGCCGACCACGACGGCGTCCAGATCGGACATCGTCAGCGCGGCATCGGCGAGCGCGGCCAGCACATTTGGGGTGAGCCGTTCGGCGTGTGCGCGAGCGTCGACTGTGACCCGCTCAGCCAGCACGGCGCAATCCGAGCCGTTCAACCGCACGATCCCGGCCGTCACCGCCGGGGTAGCGGTGTCCAGGGCGAGTATCAGGCTCACGAGCAGCTCCACTGCCAGGTCGCGATCCGCACATCGGATTCGCTGACCCGCCGCAGACGAACGACGAGGTGACGCTCGGAGAGTCGTTCGGCCAGTCCTTCACCCCACTCCACCACGACGACCGCGTCGTCAAGCTCCGCGTCGAGATCCAGCGAGTCGAGCTCCCCCAAAAGGTCGGCGTCGCCACGTTGGTCGGCAGGGTCCAACAGCCGGTAAACGTCGACGTGAATCATCGCCGGGGTGCCGGCGCGCCGCGCCGGGTGCACCCGCGCCAGCACGTACGTCGGCGACGTAACAGGACCGTCGACATCCATGGCCGCGGCGATCCCTCTGGCCAGCACGGTCTTTCCGGCGCCGAGCGGACCGGACAACACCACCACGTCACCGGCGCGCAGTTGCCCGCCCAGCCGCGACCCCAGCGCAACGGTGTCCTCGACGCGGTCCAGCGTGGCCGTGCCGTCCCGTTCGTCCAGTCGCTCAGCCATGACGCCGGAACCGTTCGCTAAAAACTTCTTTGAAACGACGTGCCTTCAGCGCCATCTTGCCTGGAACGGCCCGGTTGACCAGCCGGATCAGGCCGTCGTTGATGGCATCGGGTTTATCAAGCAGCGCAAGGTGACTGGCCCCGGTGACGATGACCAGTTCGGATCGCGGTAGCGAGGCCGCCATCTTGCGCGAGTACTCGTCCGGGGTGAGCAAGTCGTGATCACCGCACGCGATCAGCGTTGGAATTCTCAGCAATGTCCACAACCCCGCGGTTTCATCGTGCAATTCCAGGGCGGGCAGGAAACCCACCAAGGTGGCGATCGGGGTGTCGTTCATCATCCGCTGCGAGAACGCATCCAGGCTCCGGCTGACCCGGAGATCGCTGAAGGACGCGGCCCGCAGCACCGGACCGATCAGCGAGCGGGACACGTTGCGGCCGCGATGCGCCAGCTTCGGCACGGACCGGGCGGTGAACCGAACCGCTTCCAGCGCAGGGTTTTTCAGAATTTCACCCAGCGGGGAGCGCGACACCCCCTCTGCGGCAGAGGAAATCAGTGCGGCACCGACGATCTGGCGGCCGTACTGCCGAGGGTATTGCCGGGCATGCGCCAAGACCGTCATGCCGCCCATCGAATGGCCGACCAGCACGACTAACCCGCGCGGCGCGACCGCCTGCAATACGGTTTCCAGGTCCTTGCCCAGCTGGGTCAGCGTGTAAGTCTCGGGGTCGGCTTCGCCGGACTGGCCGTGTCCGCGCTGGTCAAAGAAGACCATCCGGACGCTCTGCCCCCATTGTTCGCCGAGGCTCTTGCGCTGAAAGTGGAAGGCACCCATGCGAAGGCAGAACCCATGAACGAAGACCACGGTCAGTGGGGCGTCTACCGGGCCGGCTTCGCGAACCGCCAACGGGACGCCGTCGGGCATGGTCACCACGTACCTGCGGTCATCGTCGAGCCGCTCGAAATCCTCGTCCGCATACGGATCTTCGCAGGGATCGGCCCGCGCCACCAGCGATCGGCGAGCCGAGGCCCCGACTATCGTCGCGACCGCGGTCAGCCCGGCGCCGCCCGCGAGCCAGGCCCTGCCCCCGTGGCACCTGCGGCTTTGTCCGTCGCTCAACGGTTTCGGCCTCGCGATAGGTCTTGATAAGTACGAGCGATGCGCCCGCGGGGGCTGGTGACCACTTCGTAGTGGATGGTGCCGAGCAGATCGGCCCAGTCTTGTGCGGTGGATTCGCCCGTGCTGCCCGGCCCGAACAAGATCGCCTCGTCGCCCTCGGCGACGTCGACCTGCCCGGGACCCAAGTCGACCAGGAACTGGTCCATGCAGATTCTCCCGACGCCCGGCCGCCGCCTGCCGTTTATCAGCACCTGAAGCCTCCCGCCCAGCGCGCGGAACACACCATCCGCGTAGCCGACCGGCAGCAGTGCCAACGTGGTGTCACGATCCGCGATCCAGGTGTGCCCATACGAGACGCCCTCACCGGCAGCAACTGACTTCACCAGTGCAACGGTGCATTTCACCGTCATCGCCGGTACCAGCTCCAGGTCACCACGCTCGGGCACGGGACTGAGGCCGTACACCGCGATACCGGGGCGCACCAGATCGAAGGCCAGGTCGGGGCGCGACATCGTGGCCGACGAATTCGATAGGTGCGCCACCTCGAACTGAATCCGCTGGCTCCGCGCCTGTGCCAGAAAGCCGGCGAACCGTGCGGCCTGGGCGTCGTTGATAGGGTTGTCGGGCTGGTCGGCGTAAACCATGTGCGACATCAGCCCGCGCAGCCGGATGGCGTCCTCGGCGCCGGCCCGTCCCAATGCGGTCAGCATCGACGGGTAGTCCGCCGCAGCGACACCGTTGCGGTTGAGACCGGTGTCGACCTTCACCGTGACCGTCGCCGTCCGGCCGGTGCGGCGTGCCGCGTCCAGCAGCTCGTCGAGTTGGCGCACCGACGAAACCGCAATCTCTACATCTGCCAGCAGCGCGGGCCCGAAGTCGATGCCGGGTGGATGCAGCCAGGCCAGCACCGGTGCGGTGATCCCGTCAGCGCGCAAGCTCAGTGCCTCGTCGACGGTGGCGACTCCCAGTTCGCTGGCACCCGCGGTCAGAGCGGCTTGCGCCACCCGGGTGGCGCCATGGCCGTACCCGTCCGCCTTGACGACGGCCATCACCTGGGCGCGTCCAGCGTGCTCGCGCAGCACCCGCACGTTGTTCTCGATCGCACCCAGGTCGACCACGGCCTCGGCCAGGACGCCCGGCGTCAGCGATATCGGCGAAACAGCCACACCGCCATTGTCCCAGAGTCAAAAAGGTGCCGCGAAAGTGCAGCTACCGACGCCGCTACTCGGGAAATGTGTCGCTAGTCGCACTTTCGCGGCGTGCAACGACTAGTGGGCGAAGTGCTCGGCTTTGTAGTGCCCGCCGGGCTTGAGCTTGTCCAGGGAGGCCAGCGCCGAGCGGGCATCATCGTGCAGCGCGCGGGCCAGGTCGGCGGACAGCCCTTCCCGCACCACGATGCGCAGCACAGAGATGTTGCTGGCGTTGTCGGGCATGGTGTAGGCGGGCACCTGCCACCCATAGCCGCGCAGCTCGTGGGAGAGGTCGAACTCGGTGTAGCCGCAGTTCTTGGCGAGCCGGAAGCTGACCACCGGAATCGCCGAACCGTCCGAGATCAGCTCGCAGTGGTCCCCGTCTCGCAGTTGCGCACCCAGCCAGCGAGCAGTCTGCGACAACGACTGCATGACCTGGGTGTAGCCCTCACGGCCCAGCCGCAGGAAGTTGTAGTACTGGCCGATGACCTGGTTGCCCGCGCGGGAGAAGTTCAGCGTGAACGTCGGCATGTCGCCGCCGAGGTAGTTGACCCGGAAAACCAGGTCCTCGGGCAGATACTCGGCGCTGCGCCAGACGACGAACCCGACACCCGGATAGGTCAGCCCGTATTTGTGTCCGCTGACGTTGATCGACACCACCCTGGGCAACCGGAAATCCCACTTCAGCTCCGGGTGCAGGAACGGCGCGACAAAGCCCCCGCTGGCCGCGTCGACGTGCACCGGAACGTCCACGCCCCCGTCGGCGGCCAGTTTGTCCAGCGCCGCGCAGATCTCGGCGATGGGCTCCAACTCACCGGTGTAGGTGGTGCCCAGGATCCCCACCACGCCGATGGTGTTCTCGTCGACGGCGTCGAGGACCTGCTCGGGCGTGATGACGTAGCGCCCCACCTCCATCGGCAAGTAACGGGGCTCGACGTCGAAGTAGCGACAGAACTTCTCCCAGACCACTTGAACGTTGGAGCCCAGCACCAGGTTCGGAGTGCGCTTCTGCCAGTCTTTGCCGACCTTCTCGCGCCAGCGCCATTTCATCGCCAGCCCACCCAGCATCACCGCCTCGCTGGAGCCGATGGTGGACACCCCGCAAGCGCTGGACGGGTCGTCGTCGCGCAGGTCGTCGGCGTGGAACAAATCGGCCACCATGCACACGCACCGTGCCTCGATAGCCGCCGTCATCGGATACTCATCCTTGTCGATCATGTTCTTGTCGAACGTCTCGGCCATCAGCTTCCCGGCCTCGGGGTCCATCCAGGTGGTGACGAAGGTGGCCAGGTTCAGCCGCGAACTGCCGTCCAGCATCAACTCGTCGTGGATGAAGCGGTAGGCGGCTTCGGGGTCCATCGACTCCTCGGGCAGCCGCAATGCCGGCACCGGGGTGGTGAACATGCGGCCCGTGTAGGCGGGCGCGATCGAGTGTGCCGGAACGGACGGGTGGGACACGGCGGATCCTTTCGTTGACGGCTGGAAGCTAGAGGGCGGCCAGGGCCGCTCTGATGTGCGGCACGATTCGCGACGCCGACGTCGGGGCCTCGCCGGGCCCCGGGTCCGCTGCCGACAGCGCCGCAGCGCGCGCGTGCACGAAGGCCGCGGCCGCGGCCGCCTCGGCCGGCGCGAGCCCGGAAGCCAGTAGCGCGCCGATCATTCCGGACAGAACGTCGCCGGACCCGGCGGTGGCCGCCCAGGACTGCCCGGCCGGATTGAGGTACACCGGGCCGCCCGGGTCGGCGATGACGGTGACATTGCCCTTAAGCAGCACGGTCGCGCCGAGGGCATCGGCCAGTCGGCGGCACGCGCCGACCCGGTCGTCACCGGGCGGGGCCCCGGCCAGCCGGGCGAATTCACCGGCGTGGGGGGTCAGCACGGTGGGCGCGGTGCGGTTCGCCACCAGATCGGGGTGAGCCGCCAAGATGGTCAGCCCGTCGGCGTCGACCAGCACCGGCAGGTCGGTGTCCAGCGCGAACCACAATGCGGCGGCGCCGGTGGCGTCGGTGCCCAATCCCGGCCCGACCACCCAGGCCTGCACCCGCCCGGCCGAAGCCGGGGTGGGCGACGCGATGACCTCGGGCCAGTGCGCCAGCACCTCGCTGTGTGCGCTGCCGGTGTAACGGACCATGCCCGAGGTGGCCGCGACGGCGGCGCCGGTGCACAGTACGGCCGCACCCGGATAGGTCGACGAGCCGGCCATCACCCCGGTGACGCCTTGGGTGTACTTGTCGTCGTGCGGGCCGGGCACCGGCCACCGCGCGGCCACATCGGGCGCCTCGAAACTAAGCACGTCGGTGTGCGGGAGGTTGAGTCCGATATCGATCAGCTCGACGCGACCACAGTCGGCCAGCGCGTGCACGGGCTTGAGTCCGCCGAAGGTGACGGTCAGCGCGGCGCGCACGGCCGGACCGGTGATCGCTCCGGTCGCCACGTCGACGCCGCTGGGGATGTCGACGGCGACGACCGGGATTCGGGCCTGGTCGACGGCGGCGAACACCTCGGCAGCTGCCGGTCGCAGTGGGCCGGAGCCGGAGATACCCACGACGCCGTCGAGGACGAGATCGGTTGTCGCCGAAACGCTTTTCACCACGCGGCCACCAGCCTTACGGAACGCCGCCAGTCCCTGTGGGTGAGCGTGGTCGGGATTGAGCAGGATCGCGTCGGCCGCCGCGCCACGACGCCGCAGGAAGGTCGCCGCCCACAGCGCGTCACCGCCGTTATCCCCCGACCCGACGACCGCGCATACCCGACGACCCGCAACCCCGCCGGTGCGGACAATCAGCTCGCCGATGACGACGGTCGCCAGCGCATACGCCGCGCGTCTCATCAGGGCACCGTCGGGCAGGCTGGCCAACAGCGGAGCTTCCGCATCGCGGATCGCGTCTACCCAGTAGTAGTGCCGCATCCGCCCGCATGCTCCTCTGCTCGCAGCGATCCTGCCCGCTCACCAACACTACGTGTCATCGCCGCACTCGGAGCTACCCTGTCGCGGACCCGAGGCCTTCCGCGGCCTCGAACGCCCGGGCCAACCAGTCCCTCATCGCCGCGGCCAGCGCTGTGCTGTTCTCGCGCTTGGCGATCTCGTGTCCATCGTCGTCGAACAGCAGAAATCGCACGTCGCGGCCGACCCGCCGCAAGGCGTCGACGATCTGCTCCGACTCACTGACCGCTACGTTGGTGTCATTCGCGCCGTGCACGACCAGCAACGGCGCGACCAACGCGTCGACCCTGCGTAGCGGGGATAGTTGCTCGAGCAACTCGCGATCGTTGACCGGGTGGCCGTACTCCGGATATGCGGCGTCGGCGATCCACGGCTCGGTGTTGCGGTAGAACGTGGTCAGGTCACTCATCCCGCAGATGGTCACGCCCGCCGCGAACAAATCCGGGTGAAACGTCATGGCCGCCATGGTCAGGAAGCCGCCGTACGACCAGCCCGCGCAGGCGATCCGCCGCGGGTCGGCCAGCCCGTTGTCAACCAGGAAACGCACGCAGTCGGCGACGTCGTCGATGGCCGCGAACCGCTTTTCCTTGTCGTCGGCGTGCACGAATGTGCGGCCCGAGCCGCTGGAGCCGCGCACATTGGGCGTCAGCACGCTGATCCCGGCGTTGAGTAGATCGGGGAAGATCTCGCTGTATTCGGGACGGGCCTGGGCTTCTGGGCCGCCGTGCAGGTAGACCACCGCGCCCGAGGTCGCGCCACACGCCTGCGGCCGGTACAGCCACGCGGGCAGGCTCAGCCCGTCGCGTGCGGTGATCATCTGCGGCACCGGACGCGCCGCTGAGCCGAAGGCCACCGGGCCGCGGCTGGGTTCGCGGTCGATGCTTTGCCATTGCCGGGTGCGCGGGTCGACCAGCTCGACGGTTCGCGGCATCGACGGGCTTTGAACGGTCATCGCGACCATCGAGCCACCGGCGCTGATGGACAGCTCGCCGGCGACCAAGCCGGGCAGCGGGATGGGTTCGGTCAGCGTATTGTCGGTGTATTCGAGGATCTGTAATTCGCTGCAGCCCTGCATGTTCCATAGCAATGCGATGGTGGACAGGTCGTCGCTGACGGCAAACTCGTCGAGTTCGCAGTCCGGGCGCTCAGCCACGACGGAGTAGCTGACGCCGTCCTCGGTGGCGGTCACTTCCACCAGTCGGGCGTGCTCGCAGCCATTGTCGCTGCGCAGCAGCGCGCGGACATATCCGCCGGCACCCACGCCGGGGTAATACAGCCTGGGCTCGCCGGTTGGGCCGTAGCGAATGCGGCGTGGCTGGTGATCGTCAAGGATGACGCCGTCCTCGGTGATGGAACCGGGATCGGAAGGCAGTAGCGCGATTTCGGTCTGGCCGTACAGCATGATCATCTCTCGGTAGCCACGCGGCCCGACCCGAATCAGCGACGCCCCGGCCCAGGCGTCGACCAGCCGGCCGCCGGATCGGCGGTCCAAAACTGTGTGCTGGCCGTCGGCCGGATCGATCAGACACGACTGCCCGACGCCGTCTGCACCCGTCAGGATCGCCGCCACCCGGGTGCCATCCCACCCGATCAGTGCGGCAGTCCCGTCCACTTCGCCGTCGATGCGCAAGGCCATCCGGTCGTCAGGATCGGTTGTGACGACCCAGATCTGGGTACGAGTGCCCCCGTCGGGGGCTACCTGACAGCCCAGCCATTGACCGTCCGCGGAGTGGATCACGCGAGAGACCGGGCCTTCGACGGGAAGCTCGACATCCCGCGACGAGCTGGCCCGCCGGCCGCGCAAAAAGCGCTGCACCGCGCGCGGATAGCCGCCGTCGTCCACGAGGTGTGCGAACGCCGTCGCGTCCGGCGACAGTGACGCACCATAGAGCGCGCGCACTTGCTGTCCCACGCTCTCAGCCTGCCATGCTCTGCAGCCACATCTCGAGTACCGCCAGTTGCCACAACGCATTCGATCCCAGCGTGGTCCGAGTCTCGTTCGGTGCGGCCAGCAGTGCATCGACGGTACCGGTGCGGTACAGCCCACGGGCCCGGGCGGCGTCATTGCTCAGTGCGTCGCGCACCATGTCGAGCACCTCGCCGTGCAGATGGCGGATGCCGGGCACCGGGAAGTAGCCCTTCGTCCGGTCGATCACCTGCGACGGCAGCAGCGCCCGCGACGCGTCCTTGAGCACACCTTTGCCGCCCGACGCCAGCTTCAGCTCGGGCGGGCAGGTGGCGGCCAGCTCGACGAAGTCGTGGTCGAGGAAGGGCACGCGCGCCTCCAACCCCCACGCCATCGTCATGTTGTCCACGCGTTTGACTGGATCGTCGACGAGCATAACCTGGGTGTCCAAGCGAAGCGCCGCGTCCACCGCGGAATCGGCACCGAGCGCCGCCTGCTGCGCGGTCACGTACTCGAGGCTGGCGTCGACGTCAATCCCGTACTCGGGAGCAAAGATTGACAGCACATCGCTGTGGCCACGGTCGAAGAACACCTTGGCGTACGCCTCTGTGGTCTGCTCGCGGGCAACGTTGGCCAGCGGCGGGTACCAGTCGTAGCCGGCCAGGATCTCGTCGGCGCCCTGTCCGGACTGGACCACCTTGACCGACTTACTGACTTCCTCCGACAGGAGGTAGAAGGCCACGCAGTCGTGACTGACCATCGGTTCGCTCATGGCGGCAATGGTTTTCGGCACCGCGGGCAGCAGCCTCGACGCGTCGATGTGGATCTTGTGGTGGTCGGCGCCGAAGGTCTCGGCGATCAGGTTTGAATAGAAGTATTCGTCGCCGGATTCGCCGCCTGCCGAGTCGAAACCGATGCTGAAAGTGGCCAGGCCGTGCTGGCCCTGCTCGGCCAGCAGCGCCACCACGAGCGAGGAGTCGATGCCGCCCGAGAGCAGTACCCCGACGGGCACATCGGCGACCATCCGCCGTACCACGGCGGTGCGCAGCGCATCCATCAGCGCCGCTTCCCAGTCGCCGGCCGACCAGGACGCCTTGGCCGGGTCACGGCGGAATTCCGGTGCCCAGTAGACGGTGTCGGCGTGCGAACCGTCGGGCTGGATCACCCGGACGGTGGCCGGCGGCAGTTTGCGCACGCCTCGGTAAATCGTGCGCGGTGCGGGCACTACGGAGTGGAAGGTCATGTAGTGGTGCAGCGCGTGGCGGTCGAGTTCGGTGTCCACATCGCCGGCGTTCAGCAGCGCCCGCACTGTGGAGGCGAATCGCAGTCGGCCCGGCACCGACGCCAGGTACAGCGGCTTGATGCCGAGCCGGTCCCGCGCCAGCGTCACCACGCCCGAGTCACGATCAGCTATCGCAAGCGCGAACATCCCCTTGAATCGGTCGACGCACCGGCTGCCCCAGTGGTGGAAGGCCTTGATCACGACCTCGCTGTCGGCCGTGGAGAAGAAGCGGTACCCCGCGGCTTCAAGTTCGGCGCGCAACTCCTGGTAGTTGTAGATGCAGCCGTTGAACACCAGCGTCAACCCGAGATCGCTGTCGACCATCGGCTGTGCACCGCGCGCGGACAGGTCGATAATCGACAGCCGCCGATGCCCGAACGCCACCGGTCCGTGCGACACCACACCTTCGGAATCCGGCCCGCGCGAAATCATCATGCCGGTCATCCGGGTAACTGCGCCAACATCCGCTGCTCGCCCATCCCAGCGGACCTCGCCGCAGATACCGCACATGTCTCCTGCTTCCGTTGAGTGTCTAGGCTGCGCCGGCGCCCGGGGCGGTGAGAATCCAGGTGACCTTGCTCCCGCCGCCGGACGACGAGTTGACGATCCGCGACCCACGGCTGGCTACCCGCGTCAGCGCCGCGGGTAACACGTGCGCCGACACCGAAGCGTCGGTTGTGGCCCGCAAGTGGACGAATGCGCGCAGGTCGACGTGATGCGGGTATATCCCGTCACCGTCAAAAGTGGGGTGGGTGGACAGCGCGACCAGTTCTTGGGCGATGAACCGCTCCGGCTGGGTCACCAACTCGCGCCGTCGCGCCTCCAACGCGGCGTCGGAGGCTTCCGGCCCGATCAGCACACCGCTGCCGCCTAACCCGTCGATGGGCTTCACGACCATATCGGCGAGGTTGGCCAGCACGAAGTCGCGCTGGTCGCGCTCAGCGCAGATCCAGGTCGAGATCTGGGCCAGCTTCGGTTTCTCGCCGAGGTAGAACTCGATCATCGCCGGGACGTAAGCGTAGATCGCTTTGTCGTCGGCCACTCCGTTGGCGAGGGCGTTGGCGATGGTGAGATTGCCCTCGGCGATCGCGCGGAGCAATCCCCGTCGCAACGCGGTGCCCTCGTGCCCGGTGGAGGACAGCAGCATGTCCTCGTCCATTCGCGCGTACACGACGTCGACGCGTTGGACGCTGGAACCGATGTGGCGCCACAGCTTTCCGTCGCTCACCGACAGGTCTGACGGCTGGACCAGCGCGACAGCCATCTCCTCGGCCAGGAACGTGTGCTCGAACCAGGCGGAGTCTTCCCACCCGGCGGACAGCAGCACCACGGTGGGATCGTCGGGGCTATGCGGCGGCGCCGCCGCGAGCAGAGTCTCGAGCAGCATCGCCGGTGCGCGGTCGGCGTCCTCGATCGCGGCGGGCGGTTGCAGCTCGGGAAGGGTCTTCCGGAGCAGCCGGCGATTGACGATCGCGTACGCGGCCCCCGAGGGCACCCGCAGATTGTCTTCCAGCACCAGCCAATGGCCGGCACGGTCGCACACCAGGTCGGTGCCGCTGATATGCGCGCGCACCGTATTGCCGGCGACGCGGCCCGTCGAGCGGAAGCCGGGCGCCCGATCCAGGGCCTGCACGTCGATGATGCCCTCGGCGACAATGGCTTGGTCGGCGTAGATGTCGCGCAGGAAGGCATCCAGCGCCCGGGCCCGCTGTGCCAGGCCGTCGGACAATTGCACCCACTCGACGGCGGTAACGAGGCGCGGGACCAGATCGATGGGGAACAGCTGGGCGCGACTTTGACCGGTCACGCGGAACGTGACGTTGTCGGCGCGCTGCTCCTGTTCGATTTCCGCTTCCCGGGATCTCAGCTGCGCCACCCCGAGGCCGGCGATGGTGTCCAGCACAGTCCGATAGTGCTGTCGTGGGCGGCCCTCGGCGTCGATGGCCTCGTCATAACCGGCGTCCATGTCGCCGCGCGCGACGGCGGCCGGATCGCTGCCAGGCTGGTAACCGAACAGCAGAGTTGGAACACCGCCGATGGCGACCGCCGATGCCGCTCTGCGGCCCGCCGTCTCTGCGATCAGCTGATCAACGACGTCGGTGAGACGGCCACGGCGGCGCAGTGCCCGCCGCTGCCGAGCCGACGAGGTGCCAGCGATCAGCGCTTCGCGCGACAATTCGTGAACGGTTTCCCAGTCGCCGCTGTGCTCCAGTTGCGGCCGCAGCGAATCGACCAGCTCGGTGACCACGTCGGCCGCCGGCCTGGCCGCCGGAATGCTGATATCCACCAGGTCGCCCTCCAGCCCCGACCGGGCGGCCCGCCACAGCGCCGCGCGGCCCAGCACGGGGGACAACATCGTCGGGGGCGCGCCAGCCCGCAACGCCTCGATCTCGCGCTCGACCAGCGCCCGAAACAGCCCGGCGATCAGCACGACGGTGTCAACGGATGGGCAGCTGTCGCAGACCCGCAGCTCCAACGTCGGGGCGCTGTTCGCCGGTCGGACGTCGAAATAGACCATCCCGGCGTCGCTGATGACTCCGCTGGCCACCAGGTCGTTGACCAGCTCGTCGTATTTTTCGGCAGACTCGACCGGGGCGGCGGCGCCGGTCGTCGGCCAGCGTTGCCAAACCAGCGTGCGCATGCTCGAGTAGCCGGTGTCGGAACCGTCGGAGGCGAACGGCGAGCTGGCCGAGATCGCGAGCAGAGTGGGCAGATGCGGCCCAATCCGATGACCGACCGCGACCGCCTCGTCGCGGTCGCTGATGCCGACATGCACCTGGGTGCCGCAGATCAATTGCTCGCGTGCCAGCAGTTGATAGTCGGCAAGCATTTGGCGGTAGCGCTCGGTCTTGGTGACCTGCATCTCAGCCGGCACCGAAAGCGGCACGGCCCCCGCAGCCACCACTCCGATTCCCAGTTCGGCGGCCGTTTGAACCAAGACCCGGCGGCGCCGGCCCAGTTCGTCGCGCAACGCATCAAGCGAATCAACCACCGAGGTGTTCGTCTCGATCACGCAACGCTGCAGCTCGGCGACGTAATCCTCGGTGAGTTCGGCCAGCAGTTCGGGGGCACGCGCCGTCAGTCGCCGTGTCTTCAGGTCGACAAGGTGAAATTCTTCTTCGGCCCCCAGCGTACGAGGCGACATACGTCGCATCCCGCAACCGTATGAGCAGGTAGTTACCAGCGCGTTAAGCGGAAGACCCGTCGGTCCGACGAAAGGCGGCTTTGAGCTTCGCAGGATTCCACTCCGGGTGCCGGCGGTTACGGGCCATCGGGTAGAAACAGAGCCCGATCAGGATCGAGGTGAAGTGACCGATCGCGGTGAAGTTCAGCCCGTGCCGGTCCGTTGCGATCAGCAGAACACCGAAGATGAGAAGCAGTATCGCGAGATAGCCCCACCGCCACGGCCGCGCGATGTGGTAGGTCAGCACGGCCATCACGCCGACCAGAAAGTAGCTGACGCCGATGTCGGCGGCGTGCATGAGCCGTTTGGGCGCATCGTGGTAACGGATCGCGACGTAGAGAATGCCCTCGCTGATGTAGCTGGCAAGGAAGTGAGAAGTCAATCCCACAGTCAGCCAACGCAACTGGCCAAGCCAGTGTTCGGCGGGCGCAAGAAACAAGGCAAACAGCACCAGGTACGGGGTCCAGTATCGGCCGTCGATCCACACCAGGCTGTCCATCAGTACCGCCGGCGTATCCCAGGCCAGGTGCATGATGTTTTTGATGTTGGTTGACGAGTCGTTGACGACCAGGATGTGCAACTGCCGCTTGGTGAGGAAGGTCTCCTTGACGATGGTCGTGACTAACAATGCGAGCAACCACGAGTACGTCAACGGCGCGCCGGCGATAAAGCGCCACAACGCCATACGCAGGCCACGCCATCGTGCCGATGCATCGACCACGGTCAGGTCGGGTTCTCGGGTCTAAGGTGCCGCCACCAGCAGGAGATGTAGAGCGTCATCGAGATCACCAGCACCACGATCACCCAGAGCACGATGGTGACGTCGATCCAGCAACCGAATGGAGGCGAATCGGGCAACGCGTTTCGCAGTGGCATCACCGCGAAAAGCATCGCGGCATACCACGTTGTCATCGGTGGTTGGAATTTTCGTCGGTCACGCACCGTCTGCACCGCAACGAACAGACCCAGCCCGGCAAGCGCGATGAGGACGGCCAGGATCACCACACCGAACGCCACGGTGCTCGACGATCGGTATAAGTCCAGCCGATATGGTGCCGGCCCATCGGCGTTGCCGACGCGAGTCGCGGCAACGTTCCAGCCCAGCAGGCGGTCGACCAGCGTCACCGTCGCCCGTTCCGGTACGTGCGTAGCGCCGGAGAAGAGGTCGACCGAGATCGGACCCGAACGGAAACGGTCGAAGGGCCAATCCGCGACGTCACCGTCAAGGGTCAGCGAGACGCGAAAAACGTCGGGCAATGTGCCCTTCGACCAGGTGCGCTTGCCGGCGGTTACCGCGGAGGTGACCAAGACACTGAGGTCTTCCTTCAGATCATGGGTTTGCGGGTCCAGCAACGCGGGTCCCGGCGCAACGGTGAGGTTGGCGACAAGCACGCTGTTGTTCGACTGGATCTCTTCGACGTCGATGATCACCGTCGTCCCGTCGCCCGACGACGGAGTGTCGGTGATTTGTTTTGCGTGACCCATGCCGCTGTCGACGTACAGCACAATCGACGCGACGTACGCGCAAACGAAGACTGCGAGACCAACGATGCTGCGTCTCATGAGCGACTGCACCGCATCTGGCTATGCCACTTATTCGACGGTGACGGACTTGGCGAGGTTTCGCGGCTTGTCGACGTCGTAGCCGCGGGCCTGCGCCACCGAAGCGGCGAACACCTGAAGCGGGATGGTAGACAGCAGTGGCTGCAATAGTGTTGATACTGCGGGGATTTCGATCAAGTGATCGGCGTAGGGGCGGACGGTGTCGTCACCCTCTTCGGCGATCACGATGGTCACCGCGCCGCGACTCTGAATCTCCCGGATGTTAGACATCAGCTTGGCGTGCAGCGTCGCCGACCCTTTGGGCGACGGCATCACGACGATCACCGGCATACCGTCTTCGATCAACGCGATCGGGCCATGCTTGAGCTCGCCGGCGGCGAATCCCTCGGCGTGCATGTAGGCCAGTTCCTTGAGTTTCAGCGCACCTTCCAGGGCGACCGGGTAACCGACATGGCGACCCAGGAACAGCACGGTCGAGGATTGCGCGAATCGGTGAGCCAGAACGGTCACCGGTTCGATCGTCGCGAGCACCCGGGCCACCAGGTCCGGCATCGCTTCCAGCTCGCGGTATTCGCGCTCGACCTCGTCGGGATACTTGGTGCCGCGGGCCTGTGCCAGCGCCAGGCCGACCAGATAGTTGGCGGTGATCTGGGCCAGGAACGTTTTTGTTGAGGCCACGCCGATCTCCGGGCCGGCGCGCGTGTACAGCACCGCATCGCACTCGCGCGGGATCTGCGATCCGTTGGTGTTGCAGATCGCCAGGACCTTGGCTTTCTGCTCCTTGGCGTGTCGGACCGCTTCCAGGGTGTCCGCGGTTTCCCCGGACTGCGAAATGGCCACCACCAGCGTGCTGCGATCCAGCACCGGGTCGCGGTAGCGGAATTCGCTGGCGAGCTCCACCTCCACCGGCAGCCGTGTCCAGTGCTCGATCGCGTATTTCGCGAGCAGCCCGGAGTGATACGCGGTGCCGCAGGCGACCACGAATACTTTGTCGATCTCGCGCAGTTCCTGGTCGCTCAATCGCTGTTCGTCGAGCAAAATCCGGCCGTTCACGAAATGCCCCAGCAAGGTGTCGGCCACCGCGGTGGGCTGCTCGGCGATCTCCTTGAGCATGAAGTACTCGTAGCCGCCCTTTTCGGCGGCGGCCAGGTCCCAGTCGATGTGAAACTCGCGGTACTCGACATCGGTGTCGCCGTTGAAGTCGAGGACCCGGTAGCCGTCCGCATTAATCACCACGGCCTGGTCCTGGCCGAGTTCGACCGCGTGGCGGGTGTGCTCGATGAACGCGGCGACGTCGGAGCCAACGAACATCTCGCCCTCGCCGATGCCGAGCACCAGCGGTGTCGACCGGCGGGCGGCGATGATGGTGCCGGGTTCATCGGCGTTGGCGAACACCAGGGTGAAGTGCCCCTCCAGCCGGCGCAGCACCGTCAGCACGGAAGCGACGAAATCGCCCGCCGTCTCGCCGTGCCGATACGCCTGGGCCACCAGATGCACCGCCACCTCGGTGTCGGTATCACTGGCAAACTCCACTCCGGCCAGCTCCAGCTCGTGCCGCAGGGTCGCAAAGTTCTCGATGATGCCGTTGTGAACGACGGCGATCTTGCCGGCGGCATCGCGGTGCGGGTGCGCGTTGCGGTCGGTGGGTCGACCGTGGGTGGCCCATCGGGTATGGCCCAAACCGGTGTTTCCGGCCAGCGCCGACGGCGTCATTTCGGTCAACGCCTCTTCCAGATTGGCCAACCGGCCGGCGCGACGACACACGGTGAGTTTGCCGGCATCGTCGACCAGCGCGATTCCCGACGAGTCGTAGCCGCGGTACTCCATCCGGCGCAGCGCGTCCATCACGACCTCGCAGGCAGGGCGCTGCCCGACATAGCCGACGATTCCGCACATTCTGACCAGGGTAGTGCAAGCCGTCCCGCTGGCCGGCTTAACGCGGCTGACCAGCCACAACGCGCGTTGTTCCGGCGGGAGACCGCCCGCGTCTTGGCCTGTCGGAGGCTAATGCCAACGCGCCGGCGCGCAGGCTTCGTTAATTTCAATTCATGCCATGTTCTTATTAATCTGAAGCGCTTTTCATCTGATGTATTTGCGGCGTTTTCGCTACCTTCATTGCCCCAACAGCGTGCGCACTTAAGCTCGGTAAACATTGGCAAAGCTGGCAACCAACAAGACGTTACGCGACTGCGCGGTATGAGCGAACGCCAAATCGGCAGAACGATAGCGCAAAGACGGCACCCGAGTCAGCGGAAAGGACGACGGTGTTGACGCTCGCAATACCTCTATCGTGCGAGTTGCGGAGCGCCGCGACAAGCGAATATTGCTGCAGTTCACAGACTTATCTTTGCCTGCAACGACGGAGCCAATCGAACCGCTTTTCCCGCAATTACCCCTTTCATCAGACATCAACGTCGATTGTCCAGAAACCCGCTAACCGCGTATGGGGTCGAGCCACGGATTCGGGCGACACAATTATTCCCAGCCGCGCAAACCTCCGAAAGAGTCAACTACCGCTCGATCAACGTTAATAAACGCTTAATTCGAGGCATCGGATCGCCCGGGAAAGCACCAATTCCGACACCCGCCGTTCGGATCGCCATCACTTGGGAGGGAATCATGACCGCTGTTCTATACGACGAAGTAGTGACGACCGCCGCTGCGCCCAGACTGACGTTGGCGCCTGCGCCCGAACCCGCGTCGAAGCGGGTGCAGCGGGCGGCGGCCGAAGCCGGCGGCGGCCCACTGGTGGACTTGAGCGCTCGTTTGCTGAGCATCCCGCTGCGCCACCTCTACGCGGTGCTCTGGCGTGCCGGCCTGATTGAGGTCAGGGGCTAGCTCCGACCTTTGGTAAGCCGACGTGTGCGCTAACGTCGACGGGTGGCTCGCATCCGCAGACTCGTTGCCGCCCTCAGCCGCCGTGGCCCGCACCGGGTTTTGCGTGGCGATCTGGCTTTCGCCGGGTTGCCGGGGGTCGTGTACGCCCCGGAGGCCGGGCTGAATCTGCCCGGCATCGCGTTCGGTCACGACTGGCTTATCGGTGCCGGCCGCTATGCGCAGCTGCTGGAACATTTAGCGTCCTGGGGCATCGTGGCCGGTGCCCCCGACACCCAGCGCGGGTTGGCACCCTCGGTGCTGAACCTGGCCTTCGATCTGGGCACCACGCTGGACATCATCGCCGGCGTGCGCCTGGGGCCAGGCAACATCAGCGTGCACCCCGCCAAACTCGGACTGGTCGGGCACGGTTTCGGCGGTTCGGCCGCCGTGTTCGCCGCGGCCGGCATGCCGGAAAAACCCGCGGCCCTGGCGGCGATCTTCCCGACCGTCACCAGTCCGCCGGCCGAGCATCCCGCCGCGACGCTGAAAGTCCCAGGTGTCATCTTCACGTCGCCGAAAGACCCGAAGGCGTTCAATTCCAACGCCCTTGCGCTTGCCCGGGTCTGGGATACGGCCACGCTGCGTATCGTGAGCAAAGCCGAGCCGGGTGGGATGGCGGAGGGCCGCCGACTCGCCCAGGTGGTCGGACTGCCCGGCCCGCACCGGGCCACCCAAAAATCGGTCCGTGCACTGCTGACCGGATATCTACTGTTCACGCTCGGCGGCGACAAGGCCTACCGCGACTTCGCCGATCCCGACGTCGTCCTGCCCAAGACGGACCCGGTGGATCCCGAGGCGGTCCCAGTCACCCCGGAAGAGAAGCTCGTCGCGCTGCTGAAGTAACGGTCAGCGCCCACTAGCAGCGGGCCAGGACGTCGGCCATCGCCTGTTTTTCCTTCTCCGACACCCACAGCCCGTAGACGCTCTTGACGTTCACCTGGCGCGCGACGAAGTCGCACCGAAACGCCTCGTTGGGCGGCAGCCACGACGCGGCATCGCGAAAGGCCTTGTCAAAGTTCGCTTTCGGGTCTACTGCCAGCAAATTGATCGGGTCGTTGGCGAAGTCGAGGCGGCGCTGCGCGTCCCACAACCGTGCACCCTTGTACCAGGCGTCCGCCAGCGACACGACGTGGTCGATCTCCACACTGTCCGATGTGTCGGGTCCGCGGACGAACTCGATGGTCGTGCCGGTGTACGGGTCGTGCAACGTCCCGCTCTGCGCGAAGCAGGTGCCGGGCCGCACGACGAGGTTGACCAGGTCGCGGCGCAGGATGTCGTCGCGGGTGTTGCACCCGTTGTGCCCGAACTCGACGTTCACGTCGTCGCTCCAGGCCTGGCCGAACCGGTAGCGCTTGAAGTCTTGAGCGCGGTCCCAGCTCTTGATCGTCAGTGCCGCCAGTTGAGCACGGGCCGTGTCGAAACGAGGAGTGTGAACGGCGGCGATCGGCGCAGACGAGGTGGCCGCCGTGGACGACGGTGACGGCCCCGACGACCGATCGATCCAATCCCGCACCAAGACGACGAGCACGATCAGCGCAGCGACAATCACCAACGCCAGCACGGCACGGCGGCGGCGACGTCGCTGTGCCGGGTTGAAGACGGTCACATAGCGGTTCTAGCACCCATCCGGTCTGCCTGGTCTGTCATTGCCCTGCTTGCGGAAGCGCGTCCGCCGCGATTTCGCACGGCGTCGATCCCTCGGGCGGGTCTGGCGCAGGCCCGTTCACCTGAGGTGCAGATCCGCCGCTCGCCGGTTCGGCGGGCGGCTGGGCTTCGATAGGCGGCGCGGTCGGCGGCTGCGCGTCAGCAGGCGGCGGGTTCACCGGTGCCACCGCCTCGGCGGGCTCTGCGGCTTCGGGCTGGTAGGGATCGTCAGCTGTGTCGTCAGTCTCGTCCGCATCATCATGGTCTTCGTCAGCGTTTTGATTGTGCTGGTCGTCGTTGTGGTCGTCGTTGTGGTCGTCGTTGTGGTCGTCGTGGAAGGCATCCGCGTCGAATGGGTTCTTTGTGCCCAGCGGGTCGCCAACTGCCGATGAATCGCCGAGCGGGCCCGCCGCCGACCCCAGCAAACCGCCCATCGCATCAACGATCCGGTTGGCCAGACCACCAAGACCGCCGAGATCCCCGGCGGCGGCGGGCACGGCCGACGTGTCACCGGGCCCGGTTCGCAACTCCGGCGCCGGCGCGGCGAGCGGCAATTGTGGCGGCGGCGGGGGCGATGGGTCCGCAGTCGGCGCGGGGTCCGCCGGAAGGCTGGAATACGCAGCCGCGGGCGCGAGCGGCACCGCCGTCGCCACCGGTGTGGTCGGCGCGACCGGCGGAAACGTATCCAAGCCGGGTCCGAGGTCTCCGGGAAACTCGAACTGCGCTGCCGGTGTTGCGGCCATCCGGTCGGTCACCATGTCGTAGGACGTCGCTACCCCGGCCTCCGTCGAGCGCATCACATCGAGCCAATCGTTGCGAATATCGTTGTCCACGTAGGGCGTTATCTGTTGGCGGATGATGCCCTCGGCCGTGGTCCGATCCCCCACGCTGGTCGTGACCATCTCGGCGGCGGCCAGCCACGCCGACCGCTGCGCCGCGCTGCGATCGTCGATCGCGATGGCCGTCGTCACCTTGGCGTCGAGCAGATACCAAAGGTTGTCGCGCAGCGACTCGCACCGCTGCGCGGCCGCGCGCAGTTCGCTGGCCACGGCACTTGCGGCGTCGCAATGCCGTTCCAGGAACCGAAACGCGGAATCGGCACCCGGACCAGTCCACGCCGCTGCCAGCCCGGCTAGCTGAGCCTGTTGTATCCCCAACGCTTCGGCGGCAGCAGCACCTGCCGCCCGCAGCTGTGCACAGTCGCTGTCGAGCGCGCGAAGGTCGAGGCCGTCTTCGGCGTCGTACCAGTCGCGGATCTGGGAGGGATGCGATGTCAGGTCAGGATGTTGGTAGCCGAGCGCCCCGCAGGCGCGCACGTAGCGCTGGGTGTGGTCGACGGCAAACCTGCCCTCGGCCAACCGTTCGGCAACATCGAGCCGGTCGGCCACGATCAGGCGATCCGCGCCGCGGCAGACAGGTCGGCGTCGGCGTAGCGGTCGGCCCCGGCCCGCAGCGCGGCGCCGATCTCGGCAGTTGCCCGTGACCAATGTGACAACTCGGCCGCCAGCCGCGCCAGCGCGGCGCGCAACGTATCGCCGTGCGCGGCATAAGCCCGGCCGGCGTGCGCCCCACTGAAAGCCAACCAGGTCAGGTGGTTGGCCACGGAGCTGTCGATCATTTCGGCGGCCGCGCTCAACTGTTCGGCGACGACGTACACCGCTGCGACGTCGACGCCGGTAGGGGCGAAAGTGCGTTCTCGACTGACGGATCTCATGCCTGATCCGACGCCCGACACCGTCGGGCGGTTCCGGCAGATCAGCGCTGAGCGCTCACCGCAGCGGCGACTCGATTGGCCAGGCGGTGCGCGACGTCCTCGTCGGACGCTTCGACCATGACCCGGATCATCGGTTCAGTTCCTGAGGGGCGCAACAGGATTCGACCAGTGGCGCCCAATTCGGCCGCGGCCTGCTCCACCGCGGCCTGCACCGCCGGTGCCGCGGCGGCGGTGTCCTTATCAGCAACGTCGACGTTGATCAGCACCTGCGGCAACGTCTGCATCGCCGTGGCGAGGGCGGCCAGCGACGAGCCCGTCTGCGCCATCCGCGTCATCAATCGCAGCCCAGTCACGATGCCGTCGCCGGTAGACCCCAGCGCGGGCATCACGATGTGACCGGATTGCTCGCCACCGAGGCTGTATTGACCGGCTTTTAGCTCCTCGAGCACGTAGCGATCACCGACTCCGGTCGTGCGGACCGTGACACCGGCGGAGCGCATGGCCAGGTGCAGTCCGAGGTTGCTCATCACGGTGGTCACCAGAGTGTCGGAGGCCAGTTCGCCGGCCTCGCGCATCGCCAGTGCGAGTACGACCAGGATGGCGTCGCCGTCGACGAGTTCGCCGTTCGCATCGACAGCCAGGCACCGGTCGGCATCGCCGTCGTGCGCCAGGCCCAGGTCGGCGCGGTGGGCAAGCACCGCTGACCGCAGCGAATCCAGGTGCGTCGATCCGCAGTTGTCGTTGATGTTGAGCCCGTTGGGGTCGGCGTTGATCTCGATCACCCGGGCGCCGGCCGCACGGTAGGCGCTCGGTGCCGCCAATGAGGCCGCGCCGTGGGCGCAGTCCACCACCACGGTCAGGGCGTCGAGCCGCAGTGTGCTGGCCTTGCCCACGTGACGCAGGTAGCGTTCGGCCGCATCCTCGGCGTCGATGACGCGGCCGATCCCGGCGCCCACCGGGCGCAAACCGGGTTCGCGGGAGACGTCGAGGACCAGTTCTTCGATCCGATCCTCGGTGTCGTCGTCGAGTTTGTAGCCGCCGGGCCCGAATATCTTGATGCCGTTGTCGGGCATCGGGTTGTGCGACGCTGAGATCATCACCCCGAAGTCGGCGTCGTAAGCGCCGGTCAGGTACGCCACCGCAGGGGTGGGAAGCACCCCGACCCGCAGCGCGTCGATACCCTGGCTGGTCAGGCCGGCGATCACCGCGGCCTCCAGCATTTCGCCACTGGCCCGCGGGTCCCGACCGACGACCGCGACATGCCTGCCCGGTTCGCCCGCCCGCGCCAGGCATTGCGCCGCCGCGGCGCCCAGCGCCAGCGCCAGCTCAGCGGTCAACTCACGATTGGCGACGCCGCGAACACCGTCGGTGCCGAATAGTCGACCCATGCGGACAAACCTCTCACAGTGACGGTAAGTGCACAAAGTGCACTTACCTTTGTGACCGCAACCAGGCGCTTTTGTGCGGAGACACGCCGAAAGCCACGTATAACGATGCGTCCCCGTTACCGGGCCGAGAACCTCCCGCTTGCGCGGGAGGACCCTAGCCCGCAGCCGCAGAAAGACCGCCGATCAGCGCTTGCTGTACTGCGGCGCCTTACGCGCCTTCTTCAGGCCGTACTTCTTGCGCTCGGTGGCACGCGGATCGCGGGTGAGGAAGCCGGCCTTCTTCAGTGGGGGCCGGTCATCCGGGAAGGCCACGATCAACGCCCGGGCGATGCCCAGACGCAGCGCACCGGCCTGGCCCGACGGGCCGCCGCCGTGCAGTAGCGCAAAGATGTCGAAGTTTTCCACCCGCTCGACGGTGACCAACGGAGCCTTGATGAGCTGCTGGTGCACTTTGTTCGGGAAGTAGTCCTCCAGGCTGCGGCCGTTGAGCTGGAACTTGCCGGTGCCCGGCACCAGGCGCACCCGCACCACGGCCTCCTTGCGGCGGCCGACGGTCTGGATGGGCTTGTCGAAGACGTACGCCTCGACGGGCTTGGCCGCCGGCGCCTCGGCCGGGGTGTCCACGCTCTCCACCTCGGTCGTTATCTCGGCTGCCAACTCAGGCGCCGCCTCGGTTGTGGCCTCAGTCGTTGCCTCATTGGTCTCGGTCACTGGGCCACCTGCTTGATCTCGAACGGAACCGGCTTCTGCGCGGTGTGCGGATGCTCTGGGCCGGCGTAGACGTGCAGCTTGCGCTGGATCTGACGGCTGAGCTTGTTGTGCGGCAGCATGCCGACGATCGCCTTTTCGACCACACGGTCGGGGTGCTTTTGCAGCAGCTCACCGGTGGTGCGTGAACTCAAGCCGCCGGGAAACCCCGAGTGCCGGTAATTCAGCTTGTTCTGCAGTTTGTTGCCGCTGAGGGCGACCTTGTCGGCGTTGATGACGATGACGAAGTCCCCGCCATCGACATTGGGGGCGAACGTCGGCTTGTGCTTGCCGCGCAACAGGGTGGCTGCCGCGACGGCAAGGCGGCCAAGCACCACGTCCGTGGCGTCGATGACGTACCACGACCTCGTGGTGTCACCCGCCTTGGGAGCATAGGTGGGCACAGGGCTTACCTTTTTCTTTCTCTCGGGTTGGATCCCGGTGTGACCCGGGTGCCGGTCAGGCATGCACGGTGGGGTTGATCTCGGCGACCGACATTGACCCGAGCCCCGGCGTACCGTACGCCGACGGTGCAGCATACCGACCGGCATCCCCGCAGGTCAAAACAGCTGCATTGCCTGCCGCACGAGTTCAAGTGCGCAGCGTGGCCTCGACCACATCACCAAGGCGCGCGTCGAACGACGGTCAATGCGCAAGGGAGCGGCGCAGTGGCGGCAGGTGGGCCAGGCCCGCCGCGGTCAGGATGCAGGAATCGCGCCGTCGCAGCCATTGGGAGGTGGCGGGCCCGGAAGGGGTTCGTCGCCGCCGACGCAGTCGTAATAGAACTGGGGGCCGGTCGCCCAAGTTTTCATCCACTGGTGCCAAAACGACCCGTCGGGGTACTTCTCGCCGTCGCACACGGCCAACTCACCCCACCCCCATCGACCGCCTGGACAGTAACCCTTCGTCATGTCCGGCTTGTGCGGGTCAGGCGGATCAGCGCTGGCGAACGTAGTGGAAGACACAAGCGCCGCAGCACAACCCAATATCGCAACGCCAACGCGAGTAATCTTGAATTTCATTTCGCCTCCTTTAGAACGTTGAATCAACACAACTGCATTGACGCACCGGTCCGGGAACGACCCCTTTTTCGATAGTTTACGGCGCGACGGATTGACGAGATCGACTCCGCGTTGACTCATCCATAATGCGCGCGTCCCGAGGACGCCTCAGGCGAGAACACGGGTCCACGACGCCGGACCGGTGGCACAAAAGCGCCACCACCCGCCACTACGAACAAAAAGCCCGGTGAGTTGGAACCGGGCACAACCTCGGCCGTAACCGATGAACGTCAGGCGCACATCACCGCGTAAGCACACCTGCTCACTTTTCGACCGGAACAAACTGCGCAGCATTCGACCGGAGCCGACACAGCCACGCGAAAGATCGCGGTTCGCCGGGCCTAATCAAGTGTCAAGGCCAACCTCGTGCACCATTCCATTACTCAGGGCCTAACGAGGCGCCAACCAACCTATTTCGTCGCCCTGAAGCTCGTCCAAATCAGATTGCTGCGTCGATATAGCCGTGGGCGTCGATTAGCCGTGGGCTCGATTAATCGTGAACCGTAATCTGTGCGGTCCCGACGGCTCTCCTCCATCGGGACCGCACAGTGTCTGTGAGTGCCGCTACTTCGCCCACACGCCGGCTGCCCGGCGGTCGGCGTTGGCCACCTCTTCGGCGCCGTCGCGTACCGCATTTCCCAGGTTGACGAGGATTTGGTTGAGCGCCGTGGCCGCCTGGTGCCACCTGAGCTGCTCCTCTTGGTAGGCGGCTGCCGCTTCGCGGGTCCAGAGTTCCTGCAACGGGGCGACCTGGGACCTCAGTTCGTCGAGCGCGGCGTTGAAACGGGCCGACGTGGTGTGGATCTCCTGACGCACCGAGTATTCGATTTCGTCAAAGTTGTAGGACAACACCGGGTGCACGAGCAATCCCTCTCGATCAAAGGTCTCCGCCGGCGGCGGTGATGTGGTCGGAATGACTGTGGCCGGCCTCCTGTAACACGGCCTCGTTGTACCGAATGGTTTCGGCGATCGTGTGCAGGGCCTGGTAGAGCCGCATCGACTCGGCGTCCCAGCGATCCACCACATCCTTGAAACGGGCGGCTGCGAGTCCTCCCCACACTGACGGTGGCACGCTGCTCATTTGTCCGATGAATGCCCGAAGCATGGCCCGAATTTCGTCGTTGCGGCTGTCCGTGCTGCTCGCAACCGAGCGCATCAGGTCAAAGTCGGTACGCAGTGAGTTCGTACCCGCCGGTGCGCGCATCTGTTCTCCGTCCGTGAGAGTTCTCCTTCCCTGGCTGACACGAAGTACGACCCCGTAAACCGCTACTTGGTTCCATCCAATATTCGGATTCCGGTCGCTCATCCGATGGCGTGCGCGGACCGGATCGCCTGCTCGCATACCTCACGGACGGCATCCTCACCGCCGGGCCTGCTCTGGCATCCGATGCTGATCTGGACCGCTCCGTCGAGCAACACTGTCCACCGCACCTGGTGCTCGGCCCGCAGCTCGCGGTAGGTCACAGCGGACCGGCCGACACTGACTCCGGACGGGTCGAAGTCGACAAACATACCGGCCGGCTCCGTTCCGATGGCCCGTTTCAGCCGCTCGGCGATGCCAGTGAGGCTCGCGTGCGTCACGTCGGGAACCAATGATTGGGTGACATGCAACGCGACTTCAGGATCCGACGGCGACGTGACCTGCACCCGCGCCGAACCGGGGCCACCAATCACGCGCTGCGTGGGCCAGTTCGCCGGAACCGTCAGCGCTACTCGCCCCTCGACCAGAAACGTCGTGGCGGCTTTCTCGATGGGCGGCGCGCCGTTGTTACCGACCGCAGCGACAGCCCGCGCCGCCACGGCCAGCACGATCCCGGCGGCCGCAAGACCCGAAAACTTCCAACCGCGCGATCCAACGCCGCTGGCATTCGCGGTGAGCTGTCCGGGATCCTCCCCGCTCACGCGGACCGATTGGGCCAGCTGCGACAACCGCGCGTCATTAACCACTACTGGCGTTTGTCCGTTGCCGCCATCCCGGACCGCGGCGGCAATCAGCGTCGCGACCGTGGCAGCCCCGGCGACCGTGCTGGGCGCGTCGATCAGCACAGCCGGTCTCGTGCCCCGTCCTATGCGGGCGACGACACCGGCTACCTCCTCGGCAATGGGATGCTGTCCCGTCCTGCGCGGCAGTGCAACAACCGCCTCCGGTTTCGAGCCACCCACGATTGACACCAGCCTCTCGGCGATCTCCACGACCACCGTCGCTTCCATTGCGGCAGTGGACGCCTGGGTAAGCAACCACGAACGTGGTTGCGTCACAACCCCATTCACCGCGACGGTGATCACACCGACGCGCGATGCCGGCCACCACGATGGGTGCACGACGATCATCGGTCGCGTCGCGTCGGGGCTCCCGCAGTCCAGTGTGCACAGCACGTCGTGCCACAGCGAAGCGACGGTGACGGGACGCCCGTTGACCAGCGCCAGATGATCGTCGATCGCGGCCAGCGCCGCTGCGTAGCGCTCCGACGCCTCACCGGCGGCGGCCATGCCTGCGTCACAACACAATCGACGAATCGTCCCCGGTCCTGCCTCGATGATTGCGCGGTGCGCCGTGCCACTCACAGGAGCGGGCTCCAGCCCACCTGAACCAGCTGCTCGTCACCGGTACCAGAGACGAGAATGCCACGGCCGGGTGGCAGCGGTGCTGGACGACCGGTACCAAACAGCACCGCTTGGTCGGGACGTCCGCTCATCATCAGCCCCATGCAGCCAAGGTCACGCAGGCCCGCTAGCAGTGGCTCGAACAGGGCGCGCTCCGCACCCGCGCTGCGCCGCGCGACGATCAAGTGCAGGCCCAGATCCCGCGCATACGGAAGGTACTCGAGCAGGACCGTCAGTGGATTGCGCGTCGCGGTCGCGACCAGGTCGTAGTCGTCGACCACAACGTAGATGTCCGGCCCGGACCACCAAGACCTCGCCCGCAACTGTGCCTGACTGGCATTCGGCGGGGGCATCCGCCGGTCCAACAGATCGAGCAAATTCGGCAATAGCGCCGTCAGCGCGGGCGGCGACATAGCGTAGCCGCCAAGGTGTTCCGACTCGACCACACCGAGCAGCGCACGCCGAAAGTCGACCATCAGCAGTTGGGCTTGCGCCGCGGTCCTCGTCCGGATGATCTCGCGGCACAGGATCCGCAGCACGCCGGTCTTTCCACACTCGTTGTCTCCGAGCACCAAAAGGTTTGGGTGCCGCCCGAAATCGACCGCGACGGGTTGCAGTCGGCGCTCCTCGAGACCAAGCAGAATATGCGGGCGGAGCTCTTCACCGGCTCGCGCCAAAACGGCGTCATGATCCACCCGGGTCGGCAGCAGCGGCACCGGAGGGGCGGCCAAGCCGTCATGCTGGCCACGTAGCACATCAACAACTCGCACAAAGGCTTCCGCGAGCCCGGCGGTCGAATCGATCCCGTCCAGCCGAGGCAGCGCGACCAGCGTGTGCAACCCGTCTCGCGAAAGACCGCGCCCCGGCCTGTCCCGGGGCACCTGGTGCGCCCGCTTGCGGTCAAGTTCGGATTCGGCGGGATCGCCCAGCCGCAACTCGATCCGGGTGCCGATCTGATCCTTCAACGATGGCCTGAGCTCCGCCCACCGCGATGCCGAAAGGACGACGTGCACACCGAACGAAAGCCCTTGAACAGCAAGGGCTGTAATCGAATCTTCAAGATCCCCGAAGTGACGACGCAGGCCTGCCCATCCGTCGATGACCAAGAGCACGTCGCCGAACGGATCGATATGCGACACCGCACCTTGTTCCCGTCGCAGCTGACGGTATCGGGCGATGGAGTCGACACTGCGATGGCGGAATACGGCCTCCCGATTGTGCACCACCGACTCCACCTCGGCGATGATTCGTCGGGCAAGCTGCGGCTCGGCTCGACCGGCAACGGCACCCACATGTGGCAATCCGCCCACCGAGGACAAGGCTCCGCCGCCGAAGTCCAGACAGTAGAACTGCACCTGGCCGGGATCGTGAGTGGCCGCCAACGCCGTGATCAGTGTGCGCAGTGCCGTCGACTTCCCTGATTGAGGCGCACCGACTATCGCGACATTGCCTGCGGCCCCGGACACGTCGACGACGAGCGGCATCCGACGCTGTTCAAACGGACAGTCGACGATTCCGATCGGTACCACCAGATCGGCGGAAGCGGATCCGGCGTCACACAGCAAGGTGTCCACCGCCGGTGCGGCTCCCAGCGGGGCGAGCCACACCGGGTGTGCGGCTGGTCCGTGTCCGGCTATCCGGTCCAGCACTGCTCGCAGCAGGGTCTGCTCGGGCGCGCCGCCGGTGGCGCGGGTGACCGGCCCCGACGTTTGCGTGGTGAACCGCCGGACCGAAAGCGGGCCCGCCTCCGCGATGACAGTAGCTCGCCTACCCTCGTGCATCGGTCCCGACACGAACGCGGTCTGGAACCCGATCAGCTCGCCGGCCCCGGAACGCAGAAAGCCGGCGCCCGGAGTGTTCGGCAGCTCATACGCATCGAGTGTGCCTAGTACGGTGCGTGATTCAGAGGCGGACAGAGTCTTCAGGCATATCCGGTAAGAGAGATGGGCTTCCAGGCCGCGCAACCGGCCCTCGTCGAGCCGCTGACTGGCCAGCAACAGATGCATACCCAGCGAACGGCCGAGCCGGCCGATGGCCACGAACATGTCGGCGAAATCGGGGTGCTGGCTGAGCAGTTCGGAAAACTCGTCGACGATGATGAACAAGGTGGGCAACGGGGCCAATGGTGCACCGTCCCGGCGCGCACGCTCGTACGTCGCGACGCTGACTTGGCCGGCCGTTCGGAGCAGCTGCTGCCGGCGGCTCATCTCACCGGCCAGTGCGTCCCGCATCCGGGCAACCAGCGGCGCTTCATCGGCAAGGTTGGTGATGACCGCTGACACATGCGGGGCCCGCGCCAAGTCGAGGAACGTTGCCCCTCCCTTGAAATCGACGAGTAACAGGTTGAGCGTGTCCGGAGAGTTCCGCGCGATCATGCCCAAGGCGACGGTGCGCAGCAGCTCCGATTTTCCCGACCCGGTGGCGCCCACACAGAGTCCGTGCGGGCCCATACCGTTCTCGGCGGCTTCCTTGATGTCCAGCTCGAGCGGGCCGCCGTCGACGGTGGTGCCGAGGGGAACGCGGAGTCGATCTTCGCGGGCCTGCCTGCACCACAGTGTGATCGGATCGAAACGGGTGACATCGCCGATGCCGAGCAGACTCGGCCAGCCCGAGCCTTCACCCGTTCCCACCCCGGCGACGCGATATCGGGCTAGCCGCCGAGCACAAATCAACGCGTCGACGGGATCCATCCGATCAGGATGGGCCAAGGCCTGAGATTCGCCGCGATACCTGATCGTCAACACCGAGCCGGCACCGGCTGCCTCAGCCGCGAGGATGGTTACACCCGGTGCCGCGTCGGCGGTCGCGTGCTCCTCCGCATCGACAATGATCACCACTTGCGCGGCCAGCGCGCCGACGAGGCCCTTCTGCGCTTCGGCCAGACTCGGATATAACATCCGGGCTGGCCCGACGGCATCTGCGGCAGTCGGATGTTGGTTTTGCGGCAGCCACTTCAGCCAATCCCAGTGGGCCCGATTTTGATCGTCGACCGCACCAACGATCAGCAGCTGGTCCGGCGCGTGCTGTACGGCCAACTGGCAGACGATCGCCCGAAGCAGTCCGCGCACCCGACTCAAATCCCCAGCGACTGTCACCGTGCCGGTCCCATGCAATGGGACAACGAGCGGCGCTTCCGCGATCGTAGAATGTGTATCGAGAAAGCTACGCACCCCCGCAGCAGTGACTGGGTCCGACCGTTCGGCGGGTAGGGTCTGCGGGGCCACCAGACGCGTACTAAGCGCTGCCGTCCCGATGCCGACGCGGACACGGCAGAAGTCAGGGTCGTCGGGGCGGCGCTCCCACATCCGTGGGCCGCCGATCAACGTCCACAATGTATCGGGGTCCGGATAGTCCAAACCCAATGACAGGCGTTGTGCCGCAGCCAAGTCGCCGACGTCTTTACGGAGTGTGTCCAGGTAGCCGAAGTAGGCGACCCGGTTGGCCGCAATAGTCCGGCCCCGCTGGGGACCACGTCGGGCTGCCACGGTCAGCGCAACCGAAACCAGCATCAGCACCGGGAACGCCAGAAACGCGGAGTTATGCGGAACGGCCGACCGCGAGAAGAAGACCGCCGCCATGATAGCCGCCGTCCCAGCAGATAGAACGACCGGAAGCAGCCGCTGCCAGGGACCCTGCGATGCAGGCGGCGGCAACTCCGGCGGCGCTTCAACGGCGATATCCGTGGTCACAACCGCTGTCGGCAATCGCTTTCGTGAGGGCGCGAAACCCTGCGTCATCCCGGCCCCTCCCAACGCTGGACGACGCTAGACAGCACCCGAATCGGCCGCAAGCCACCTGTGCACAGCCGGATATCGGGCCGCCGAAAACTGGCTAACGTGAGGACCATCCGACACTGAGGAGATCGCTTTTGTCTGCACCGTTGTCTGCATCAGATCCGGGGATGCGTCGCGTTTCAGTCAATTCCGGCACTGTCGTCGTCGACATGGTCCTCCCCGCCGGGTTGTCGGTCGCCGAGCTGATCCCTCAGATCGTCGAGATCCTGGATGGCCACGGCGGCGACGGGTTCGGCGATCTGGCGGCCAAACGCTACCAGCTTTCCCTGCCGGGCGAGTCCGCTCTGCCTGCATCGGCAACTATGGCGCAGAACGGTATCCCGGACGGCGCAATCCTGGTGCTGGGCCAGCCCGCCACTCCTATTCCCGCTCCGCGTTACGACGACGTGACGGACGCGGTGTCGGCGACAGTCGATGCCATAGACCGCCCATGGACTCGGCAATCGACCCAACTCACTGGAGCGATAGCGGCGAGCTGCTTTACCGGCATTGGATGTTCGGTGCTGCTCCGAAATACCTTCAGCAACGGCACTATTCAGGGAGGCGAAACCGCGGCTGCCGCAGCATTAGCGGGCGTGATCGCGATGTTGGCGGCAGTGGTCGCATGTCGGGTGTATCGGAGCCGAATCGCCGGGCTCGCATTGAACCTGATCGCGTGCGGGTTCGCGGCGACAGCCGGCTTTGTGGCGGTACCCGGCGCCGCGGGCGGCCCAAACGCGCTACTGGCCGCGGTGGCTGCGTTCGTCACGTCGGTGTTGGCGATGCGCGTAACAGGTTGCGGCATAGCCACGTTGACGGCGGTGGCATGCTTCGCGCTCGTCATCGCGGCGAGCGCGCTGGCGACTGTCATAACCGCCGCTCCGCTCCCCGCGATCAGTTCGGTGTGCGCGCTGATTTCCCTCGGCCTACTCGGTTTGGCCGGACGGATGTCGATCGCGCTCTCGGGTTTGTCTCCACAGCTACCACCGCCAGAGTGGGAGCGTCTGGCATCCAAGGCAATCCGGGCAGATGGTTGGCTAACGAGTCTGCTCGCGGCGTTCTCAGCGTCAGCCGCCGTCGGCGCAGTGGCCACCGCACTGGCGGGTGCCTCGCGCACCGGGGTCGCCTTTGCCGCGATCGTCGGCGCGCTGCTGTTGCTGCGTACGCGCCAAGACACCAAAAGGAAGCCGGTGTTCGCGATCTCTGGAATCTGCACCACCGGAGCAACGTTTGTTTACGCGGCGGGCAGCGCACCCGAACACGGTCCGTGGATAGCCGCGGCAACGGCCGCCTTGGCCGCTGTTTCCTTCTACCTGGGATTCGTCGTTCCCGCGACGTCCTTCTCACCCGTTATGCGCCGTGGGGTCGACCTGCTGGAGTGTCTGGCTCTGGTCGGAATAGTTCCCCTGACGTGCTGGATATGCGGTCTCTACAGCGCCGTTCGCGGCCTGAGTCCAAGTTGACCACAGCACGCCCGGTGCGCCTACTGACGGCATCGGCGCTGACGGGGTTGGTGATCTTCGGAACGCCTTGGGCGCAGGCGGTTTCACCGCCGCGGATCGACGACCGGTGGCTGCCCAAACCCGAGTTGCCGGCGCCACCACATCCGACCGTGCAACGCGAGGTTTGCGCCGTGCTGACGGCGAATCCGCCGCCGGGACAGAACCAGCTGACGGGCCTCGACCTACCGCGAATCTGGCAGCTCACCCGCGGCGCGGGTCAGCGCGTCGCAGTCATCGACACCGGCGTTTCACGACATCCCCGGCTACACGACGTGGTCGGCGGGGGCGACTACGTGTCGACCGGCGACGGCACCCAGGATTGCGACGCCCATGGCACCCTGGTGGCCGGAATAATCGCGGCCACACCGGATCCCAAATCTGACAGCTTCAGCGGCGTGGCGCCAGACGTCACCTTGATCAGCATCCGGCAATCTAGCGCGAAGTTCGCTCCCACCAGCGGCCGGTCCGGCACAGGGATGGGTGACGTCGACACGATGGCAAGAGCCGTCCGGACGGCCGCGGATCTTGGTGCGTCGGTGATCAATATTTCTTCGGTTGCATGCCTTCCGGTCGAGTCGCCGCTCGACGACCGGGCATTGGGCGCCGCGCTCGCCTACGCCGTCGACATCAAAAACGCCGTCGTTGTGGCCGCCGCCGGCAATACCGGCGGCGCCACGCAGTGTCCGCAGCAGCGGTCCGACGCGTCGTGGGAGACCGCGACGGTCGCGGTCAGTCCGGCCTGGTACGACGACTACGTTCTGACTGTCGGTTCGGTGAACTCACAAGGGGCACCCTCGGCGTTCACTCTTGCCGGCCCCTGGGTCGATGTCGCCGCGGCCGGTGAGGCGGCGACCTCGCTCAGTTCGGCGCCGGTATCCGGCACCAGCTTCGCCGCACCTGTGGTCACCGGCGTTGCGGCGCTCATCCGTGCGCGGTTTCCGGCGTTGACCGCGCGACAGGTGATGCAGCGCATCGAATCGACCGCACATCACCCGGCCGCCGGATGGGATGCGCTGGTCGGCCACGGCGCGGTCGATCCCCTTGCCGCGGTCAGCACTGACTTCGCGCCTGCGGCCGGCACCACCACGCCAGACCCGGCGCCAGTACCGGTCACTACGCCCGCGGTACCGAGGCAATCAGATGCGCACGCGCGAAACACGGCCTTCGGCGGCACGGCGATCTGCCTGGTTGCATTGCTAACGGCGCTGAGCGTCGGTGCAGCCAAGGGCGGTTTGCGGCGAACCCGGGATCGTGTCCCGGGCGACTGACGCATTCTGCCTGCTCAGTTCCGGTCCGGATGGCAACACCGCCAACACCGGCAACGGTACGAAAGTGGCCGCCGGCAGCCCGAGGTCGTGGGCCGCATCGTCGTCGTGGATCGCGAACCGCACCCCGGTTTCGGTGACCAGATATCGGGTGCCGAATCGACCGTCCCCCCGCACGTAGGCACTACGTCCGGGCGGCAGGTAGACCGCGTCCAGGGCGGGACCATTGCCGTCGGCTTGTGACAAGGTCACCGGCGCCTGCCCGGCCGGCACCGGCAGCCCGGTCCCAGTCAGGTACGCGATGCCGCCCCGGCCGGACGGCCGAGGTACCGGGGAGGCCCAGGTCGCACACACCGTGGTGTCGGCGTCGCCCACGCCACCCTCGCGTGGTGGCCGGTCGGGGAAAGTCGCGACCGGCAGCGTGGCCACGACAGGGCTGGCACGGATCACATCGGGCGCCACCGTGATGACGTTGGTCGTGCCGTGCGAGTTGGTGAAGCGCAACAGATCGGCGGCAACCGCCCCGATCCGCTGGATCCCAGTGGCCAGGACAACGTAATACTCGTCACCATCTCCTCGTGTGATGCGCAGCACGCTGCCCACCTGAAATCCGGGAAGCCCGGCCGCCGTGGCACCAGCGTCGGGAATCCGCGGCGCCGTGATCGGCGCCCCCTCCGGGACGGCGTTCAGCAACGTCCGCGAGACAACACGCGGCCCGCGGCCCTCCAGCCGCAGTGCACGCACCACCGCGCCGTCAGCAAGATCCACCATGGCCCGCTGCCCGTCGTAGAGCAGGTATGCCGGCGAGCCTAAGCCGGGCGTGACCAACATCGCGTGGTCCGACTCCAGTTGACGGATCGTCGACCCCGCCGGGTGACCGACGACGACCGTCGTTGCCGCATTTCGGTCCGTATCGCAGATCGTCCAGGTGGACTCATCGGCGGGCAGCGGCGGCCCGAGAAGCTGCGGTGCACCCGGGATACCCAGCAGTGGACCGCGTTTGGTGCGGCCCAATTCCGATTCGCGCACCGGCTGTGGGTTTCCGTTGGTCGCAGCGACCAGCCGCGCCGAGGCCAGGTTCAGCACCGGATGCCAGGTGTCGTCCAGCCGCACATACAGCGCCCCAGATTCCTGGCCCATCACGATCCTGGCTTGATCGAGCCGTGCCTGTGGTCGCAGCAAAGCCAGAAACCCGCATGCCAGCACGCCAACCATCGCCACTGCACACCCGGCCGTTAGCGACACCGTCCTCGCACGCAGCAGTTCGGCGGCTTCGGGGCTGTTTGCACCCAGCAATGCGCATTCGATGCGACGCAGCAGAAATCGGTAACCGCTGACGTGCAGCCAGGTTGTCGGCTGACGCGGCACTGACCCCCCCAATCCGCGAATCCGTTCCGCTCAAGCTAAACCCGTGACCCTGCGGCCCCGCTTCGTTCATCCACAGCTCAGAGAGTTTCGTCCCGATCAGATCCGCCACGACGGGCGTGTGCCAATATTTCGATCACCCGAACATCCGACTCGGATGATCGAAATATTAATCGTTTGGCTACTACGGCCTCGTGATTGAAATATTGATCATTTGGACATATCGGTCGTATGATCAAAATATGCATCATCCTGCACCGCTTGTGTACGACACCACTGAACTCGGCGAACACGTCCGGCGCGCGCGCCGGGACAGGGGCTTCAACCAGGATGAGCTCGCCAACCGCATCGGCGTCACTCGTATGACGATCTCCCGTCTTGAGCGGGGGGAATCTGTCAGCGTCGACACAGCGCTGCGCGCGCTTTCGGAGTGCGGCATTGCACTGGCGCTGGTGCCGAAGTTTTCCCGAATGACGACAATCGATGGCACGCAAAGCGCTTGAGGTTTGGTTGTTCGGCGTCCACGTCGCACGGCTGCCGAAGCGGCCTCGTGGGGCATGGGTGAGCGGCGAGCACGTCCGGCGATACGGTCATGTATGGAGCGCATATACGGCTCAGTCGAACACGTCGCGCTGCCACCGGGAGCCGGGTCGGTCAAGCGGAGCCTTGACAAACTGTGGACCCAACGCTCTTGGCCGACAGCGTCTTTGAAATCCGGAGATTCCGACTCCAGCTTGGACGGCACCAGCCCGTAAAAGCCGCCGCGTTTCGGTACAACGCCTCGACTTCCTGAGTTCGAGGGCCACCAAAAGCGTCGTGACCCGTATGGGCGCTAGCAACAATGCTTTACAGCCCGCGTTGAGAATCTAGAGACATTAGATCTGAGACGCCGCAATACCTCGATGGTGACCCGAGGTTGTGCGCGGATAGACGAGCTGGTGGACGTATAGATGGCTTCCGGCTATCGCAACAAGACGCAGTGACAGTGACACTGGTCACGACGTTTGGCCCCGATCGGTTTTGGGTAAAATCGGGGGGTGATTTATAACCGCACGCCAAGACATCGGGCCCATCGGGCGGGCACCGCGCGGACAACGGGTCGCTGGGTCGGGCTGGGCGCCGGCGCCCTGGTCGCGGCCACCGGTCTGTTGGCTACCCCCAGCGGCACCCCGGTCGCCCACGCCGACTGCGCAGATGCTCAGGTCGTTTTCGCGCGCGGCACCAACGAGGATCCGGGACTCGGCCGCGTCGGCGACGCATTCGCCGACTCGCTGCGCCAGCAGACAAACATGAACATCAGCACCTACGGCGTCAACTACGCCGCCAGCAAGCTGCAGATACACACCGGCGACGGCGCCAACGACGTCATCTCGCACGTCAAGTCCATGGCGTCGTCGTGCCCGAACACCAGGATCGTGTTGGGTGGCTACTCGCAGGGCGCGGACGTCATCGACATCGTCAGCGGGGTCCCCATCGGCGGCATCAATTGGGGCACCTCGCTGCCGCCGGAATACGCGAACAACGTTGCCGCCGTCGTCGTCTTCGGCGACGTGGCCGACCGTGCCGGCGGGTCGATCACCACCCAGAGCGCCATGTTCGGTTCCAAGTCGATCGACCTGTGCAACCCCAACGACCCGATCTGCCACGCGGGCCCGGGCAACGAGTGGAGTGGGCACACCGAGGGCTACGTCCCCGTGTACACCACCCAGGCGGCGGCGTTCGCCGCATCGAAGCTGCTGGCCGGCACCAACCAGCAGGTGCCCGGATTCGGGCCGTCGATACAGATGCCCGGCCCGGGGTCCCCCGGATATAACGGCCCGGAGCTACCCGGTCCGCAGCAGGCACCCGGGCCCGGCACGTCGATACATAATTCGACCCCGCCGGCCCCAGATCTGGTCGCGGCGTTCCACTGACGCACTGCCAATAAGTCCTAAAATCGCGGGATGAGTTTTGCCGCGATAGTGCCGTCGGCACGCCGTTTTTTCAGGTTGGCGGCGGCCGCGTTCATCGCGGCGACCTCGATGTTGATTGCGTCCCCACTTGTCCCGCAGGCCTCGGCGCGGTGCCCGGATGTCGAGGTGGTGTTCGCCCGGGGAACCGACGAGCCGCCCGGCGTCGGGAAGGTGGGCGGCGCCTTCGTCGACTCACTGCGTCGGCAGACCCGGAGGAACGTTTCCGCATACGGGGTCAACTACCCCGCGGACAAGGACTTTCTGGCCGCCACCAACGGCGCCAATGACGCCAGCGGCCATGTTCAGCAGATGGCCAGCAATTGCCCCAGCACGAAGCTGGTCCTCGGCGGATATTCGCAGGGTGCCGCCGTCATCGACATCGTAACCGCCGCACCGATGCCCGGCCTCGGCTTCCAGCAACCACTGCCGGGCAACGCGGCCGATCACGTCGCCGCGGTCGCCTTGTTCGGGAATCCGTCGGGCCGCGCGGGCGGGTTGATGAGCGCCCTGAGCCCGAATTTCGGAGCCAAGACCATCGACCTCTGCAACCAGGGCGACCCGATTTGCTCGAACGGCAACCAGTGGAAAGCACACCTCGCCTACGTGCCCGGGATGACCAGCACAGCCGCGAATTTCGTCATCGGCAGGCTCTGACCCGGCGATGATGCGGGCCACACCGCCCGCGGCGAACGGCTGACCGCGCCGGTTAATCCCTAATATTGCGTCATGAGGCTTCGCCTGGTTGACGCGGCGAACCGGTTGGCCGGTTTCGCGGCCGCCGCGCTGCTCGTCGGCCCGGCGGTGATTGCCCCGCTGGCCACGCCCTTTCCGGCCGCAGCGTCCCCGGCGCCATCGGCGGCCTGCCCCGGTGCCGAAGTCGTCTTCGCCCGGGGCCGAGAGGAACCACCCGGAGCCGGCTACGTCGGCGACGCGCTCGTCAGTTCGCTGCGCTCGAAGGTGAAGCTGCCGGTGGCGTCCTACGGGGTCAACTATCCCGCTGACGTCGACCCCGCAAAGGGCGCCAACGATATGAGCGCCCACGTTCAAGCCATGGCGACAACCTGCCCCAGCACCCGTGAGGTACTCGGCGGCTATTCGCTGGGCGCCGTCTCGGCCGACCTGGTGATCGCCTTGACCAAGCCGGGATTCGGGTTCAACAACCCGCTGCCCGCGAGCCTCGATCAGCACGTTGTGGCGGTCGCGCTGTTCGGCAACGGCACCCAGCGCGTGCTCGGCCCGGTCCCCGGCTTCAGCCCCGCATTCGCCGGTAAGACGATCGACCAGTGCGCAAACGGCGACCCGATCTGTTCGAACGGCACGACATGGTCGGCGCATCTGCAGCCCTCGTACATCAACTCCGGGCTGGTGGACCAGGCCGCCACCTTCATCGCCGGCAAGCTCTAACCCGGCGAACGCAGATCCCGGGTGATCAACGTCCGCGCAGCCAGCTGGTCGTCGGGTGGATAGTCCACACTGACCAGCGTCAAACCCTCTGCCGGCGCCGCCGCGAAGTCGCTGGACCGGCCTGTGGCAGTGAGCAACTCACGGCACCAGGTAACCGGGCGTCGATGCTCACCGACGGCCAGCAGCGCGCCGACCAGTGACCGCACCATCGACCAGCAGAACGCGTCGGCGGTGACGTACGCGGTGATCAGATCACCCTCGCGCAACCAGTCCAGCCGCTGCAGGTCGCGGATGGTGGTGGCACCCTCGCGATGACGGCAGAACGCGGCGAAGTCGTGCAGCCCCAACAGGTCTCGTGACGCGGCACTCATCGCATCCAGGTCCAGATCACGCGGCCAGGCAGTGATGTAGCGGGCCTCATGCGGCTGCACCCCGTACGGCGCGGTCGACAGCCGGTACATGTAATTGCGTCGCAGCGCCGAGAACCGGGAATCGAAACCCGCTGGGGCGCGGGCGATCTTCAGGACCCGGACGTCGGCGGGCAGAAACCGGGCCAGGCGGCGCAGCAGCGGGAGGAACTCCGGATCGCCGGCACGCGGTGAACGCGGGTAGGCATTGGGCAACGCGTCGATAGGCACATCGACGTGGGCCACCTGCCCGTGGGCATGCACTCCCGTGTCGGTGCGTCCGGCCGCGTGCAACCGGACCGGCGTCCGGAAAACGGTCGTCAGCGCGTCATCTAGAACGCCCGCTACGGTGCGCTGCCCGGTTTGAGCCGCCCAGCCTGCGAAATCGGTTCCGTCGTAGGCGATGTCGAGCCGAAGACGGACGTCCTGATTAATTCTCGGCGTCGCCCGACTCTTCGGCAGGGGTCTCGTCGGCCGCTTCGGCCTCGGTCGTGGCCTGAGCCTCTTCGGTCACATCGGTGGCCTCGGTAGTGGCCTCGGCCTCGGTTTCGGCCACAACAGCGTCGTCAGCCTCAGCCTCAACCTCTGGTGCCGCCGCCGCCGGAGCCGCGACGTCCTTCGACGACTTCACCCGGCGCGCCCGGTCGGCCTCCGAGGTCACCGTCTTCTCCCGCACCAGCTCGATCACGGCCATCGGAGCGTTGTCGCCCTTGCGTGCCTCGACCTTGATGATGCGGGTGTAGCCGCCGTTGCGGTCGGCGAAGAACGGCCCGATATCCGCGAACAAGGTATGCACTACATCCTTGTCTCGGATCTTCTTCATAACCTCTCGACGGTTGTGCAGCGCACCCTTTTTGGCGTGCGTGATCAGCTTCTCGGCATACGGCCGCAGCGCACGCGCCTTCGGCTCGGTCGTCTTGATCCGGCCGTGCTCGAACAGCGACGTGGCCAAGTTGGCCAGAAGGGCCTTCTGGTGCGAAGACGACCCGCCGAGGCGAGGTCCCTTGGTGGGCTTGGGCATTGCGACTTCTCCTAAATGGGGCCGGTCCCCGTATCAGGTAGGACCGGGACGGAATTCTCTTAGAGTTGTTCGGTTTCGGCGTAGTCCGCGTCGTCGTAGGCACCCTCGGTGGACCAGGTGCCGGTGGCGACGTCGTAGCCCGCAACCTCAGACGGGTCGAAAGTGGGCGGGCTGTCCTTGAGCGACAGACCCAGCTGGTGCAGCTTGACCTTGACCTCGTCGATGGACTTCTGCCCGAAGTTGCGGATGTCGAGCAGGTCGGATTCGGTGCGCGACACCAACTCGCCGACGGTGTGCACACCCTCGCGCTTGAGGCAGTTGTAGGACCGCACGGTCAGATCCAGGTCGTCGATCGGCAGCGCGAACGACGCGATATGGTCGGCCTCCGCCGGCGACGGCCCGATCTCGATGCCCTCGGCCTCGATGTTGAGTTCGCGCGCCAGGCCGAACAACTCGACCAAGGTCTTACCTGCCGAAGCCAGTGCGTCCCGCGGGGTGATCGAGCTCTTGGTCTCCACGTCCAGGATCAGCTTGTCGAAGTCGGTGCGCTGCTCGACACGGGTGGCGTCCACCTTGTAGGTGACCTTGAGCACCGGCGAGTAGATGGAATCGACCGGGATGCGGCCGATTTCAGCGCCCGAGGCCCGGTTCTGCACCGCCGGCACGTAGCCGCGGCCGCGCTCGACGACCAGCTCGACCTCGAGCTTGCCCTTGTCGTTCAGCGTCGCGATGTGCATCCCGGGGTTGTGCACGGTGACACCGGCGGGCGGCACGATGTCGCCGGCGGTGACCTCACCCGGACCCTGCTTGCGCAGGTACATCGTGACCGGCTCGTCCTCCTCGGAGGACACGACCAGACCCTTGAGGTTCAAGATGATGCCGGTGACATCTTCTTTGACGCCAGGCACCGTGGTGAATTCGTGCAGCACGCCGTCGATGCGAATGCTGGTGACGGCCGCGCCGGGAATCGACGACAGCAGCGTGCGCCGCAGCGAATTGCCCAGGGTGTAACCGAATCCGGGCTCCAGCGGCTCGATGACGAACTGAGACCGGCTGTCGGTGAGGATTTCCTCGGACAGTGTGGGTCGCTGTGAGATCAGCATGGTGTTTCTTGTTCTCCTTCTCGGCACCCGCTATTTGATGCCGTGCAGGTTGTCCGTCGCCGCGGGTGCGGCTCCGGGGTGTTACTTCGAGTAGTACTCGACGATTAGCTGCTCGGTGAGGGGCACGTCGATCTGAGCCCGCTCGGGCAACTGGTGGATCAGGATGCGCTGGCGCTCGCCAACGACCTGGATCCAGCTCGGGATCGGGCGGTCGCCCGACGTCTCGCGCGCGATCTGGAACGGCACCGTGTTCAGCGACGTTTCCCGCACGTCGATGATGTCGTACTGCGACACCCGGTAGCTGGGCACGTCAACGTGCACGCCGTTGACCGTGAAGTGCCCGTGGCTGACCAGCTGGCGGGACATCCGGCGGGTGCGAGCCAGCCCGGCGCGGTAGACCACGTTGTCCAAGCGGCTCTCCAGGATCTGCAGCAGGTTCTCACCGGTCTTGCCGGTGTGCCGAACAGCCTCTTCGTAGTAGCGACGGAACTGCTTCTCCATCACGCCGTAGGTGAAGCGGGCCTTCTGCTTCTCCTGCAGCTGCTGCAGGTATTCGCTTTCCTTGATCCGCGCACGGCCGTGCTGGCCGGGCGGGTAGGGACGCTTTTCAAAGGCCTGATCGCCGCCGACGAGGTCGGTGCGAAGCCGCCGCGATTTGCGGGTCATGGGTCCTGTGTAACGAGCCATGATTGATCTCCTAGACCCTTCTGCGCTTGGGCGGACGGCAGCCGTTGTGCGGCTGGGGGGTGACGTCGGAGATCGCGCCGACCTCCAGGCCTGCGGCCTGCAGCGACCGGATCGCGGTCTCCCGGCCCGAACCCGGGCCCTTCACGAACACGTCGACCTTCTTCACACCGTGCTCCTGGGCCTTGCGGGCGGCGTTCTCGGCCGCCAGCTGAGCGGCGAACGGCGTCGATTTCCGCGAGCCCTTGAAGCCGACGTGACCCGACGACGCCCAGGCGATGACGTTGCCCTGCGGGTCGGTGATCGTCACGATCGTGTTGTTGAACGTGCTCTTGATGTGAGCGGCACCGTGCGGGATGTTCTTCTTTTCTCGCCGGCGCGTCTTCTGCCCCTTCTTGGGGGCAGCAGCGGCGGCCTTCTTTGCTGGTGGCATCGGGGGTTACCTGGCCTTCTTCTTGCCTGCGATGGTGCGCTTGGGGCCTTTACGGGTCCGCGCGTTGGTCTTGGTGCGCTGTCCGCGCACCGGCAGGCCACGGCGGTGCCGCAGGCCCTGGTAGCAACCGATCTCGATCTTGCGGCGAATGTCTGCCTGCACCTCGCGGCGCAGGTCACCCTCGACCTTGAGGTTGCCCTCGATGTAGTCGCGCAGGTGGGTCAGCTGGTCGTCGGTCAGGTCCTTGGTGCGCAGGTCCCGGTCAATGCCGGTGGCTGCCAGGATTTCGTTGGAACGGGTGCGACCGATGCCGAAGATGTAGGTCAGGGCGACCTCCATCCGCTTATCGCGCGGCAGGTCGACGCCGACTAGTCGTGCCATATGTGGCGTTTCCTCTTTTTCTAAGCGGAGGTCTTTTCCCAGTCCGTTCCCTGCCCAAAAAAATATTTGAGCGCGGGGCCCGGCCTCCGACCGGGCGTACATGAGCAGCGAATCCGCTCATTGGTGCTGGGAGGTCTGCATTCAGTTGTAAGCGGCCTACTCAGGCCTAATTGTCCGGCTCCTCCTCGGACCGCTTCGCGGTCCGCATCGTCGTCGGACGACCGCGGGCCGGGGACTAGCCCTGGCGCTGCTTGTGGCGTGGATCGGAGCAGATCACCATGACCCGCCCATGCCGACGGATCACCCTGCATTTGTCACAGATTGGCTTGACGCTCGGGTTCACCTTCACGGCTTTTCGATCCTGTTCTGTCTACTCGTGGTTATGTGGTGCGGGCTTGTCGTTACTTGTACCGGTACACAATGCGGCCCCGGGACAGGTCGTAGGGAGACAACTCCACCACCACCCGGTCCTCGGGCAGGATGCGGATGTAGTGCTGCCGCATCTTGCCGCTGATGTGGGCAAGCACCTTGTGGCCGTTTTCCAGCTCAATGCGGAACATCGCATTGGGCAGGGGCTCGACCACGCGGCCCTCGACCTCTATGGCACCGTCCTTCTTGGCCATTAGCTCTCAGGAATCCTCGTCTTTGGTTTCGTATCACTGCTGCGCCCAAACCGGCGCGACAATAGTCCCGACTTGAAACGTGAGCCGGTGGCAGGAAATTCCTAAGACAGGGCACGCAAGAAGTCGGCGCGCATGCGCACCGTTGCTCCACAATACCTGGTGATTCGGCCTGGCCAAAATCGCTGTCGGAGGAAACGGGACCCGTTCGGGCACCTCCCACACTAGCGCTGACGAGGGCATACTTGACGCCGATGACAGATCCCGTTTCGCACTCCGCTGGTGCCCCAGCGGAGCAGCGCCGCAAACCCGTGATGCTGACCGTCGACGACGATCCCGCGGTGTCCCGCGCCGTGGCCCGGGACCTGCGCCGTAAGTACGGCGACGAGCACCGGATCGTGCGAGCGGAATCGGGCCCCGACGCCCTGGAAACGCTCAAAGAACTCAGGCTTCGGGGCGAAGCCGTCGCGATGCTAGTCGCCGACTACCGGATGCCGCAGATGTCCGGCATCGAGTTCCTCGAACAGGCGATGGACCTGTACCCGGCGGCACGGCGGGTGCTGCTGACCGCCTACGCCGACACGCACGCCGCCATCGACGCGATCAACGTCGTCGACCTCGACCACTACCTGCTCAAGCCGTGGGACCCGCCCGAGGAGAAGCTCTATCCCGTCATCGACGCGCTGTTGGAAGCCTGGAGGCTGGCACCGGAACACGCCATCCCGCACACCAAGGTGATCGGGCACCGCTGGTCGCCGCGATCCTGGGAGGTGCGGGACTTCCTGGCCCGCAACGGGCTCGACTACAAGTGGTTCATGGCCGACGATCCGGTGGGCGAGCGGCTCCTGCAGGCGGCCGGCGAGGACGGCCTGAAGCTACCGGTCGTGGTGACCGAAGGCGGCGAACCGCTCGTCGACCCCAGCGACGCCGAACTGGCTGACAAGTTGGGCCTCACGACCGTATGGTCGCAGGATTTCTACGACCTGGTCGTCATCGGCGGGGGCCCCGCCGGCCTGGCGGCCGCCGTGTACGGCGCCTCTGAGGGCCTGCGCACGGTGCTCATCGAACGCACCGCGACCGGCGGTCAAGCCGGCCAGAGTTCGCGCATCGAGAACTATCTCGGCTTTCCGGACGGGGTTTCGGGTAGCCAACTGGCCGACCGGGCGCGCAGGCAGGCCGAGAAGTTCGGCGCCGAACTCATCACCACCCGCGAGGCCATCGCGCTGGAAATAAACGGCAGCGCGCGCACCGTGCGGTTCGCCGACGGCGGTTCCATCGACTCGCATGCGGTGATCCTGGCCACCGGGGTCGCTTATCGCCAGCTGGAGGCGACCGGATGCGCCGAGTTGACCGGCCGCGGCATCTATTACGGCGCGGCCACCTCCGTCGCCTCGGACTGCGCCGACGAAGAGGTCTACGTGATCGGCGGGGCGAACTCGGCCGGCCAGGCCGCGATGCACCTGTCCCGCGACGCCGCGTCGGTGACCATCGTGGTGCGCGCCCCGTCGCTGGAGGCGTCAATGTCGCATTACCTGATCCAGCAGATCGAGCAGAACCCCAAGGTCAAGGTTCGCACCTGCGCCGAAGTGCACTGCGCGATGGGTAGCGACCACCTGGAGAAACTGACCCTGGTCGACAACCGGACCGGCGAAACCGAAGACGTCAGCTGTGCCCGGATGTTCATCTTCATCGGCGCCGCGCCACGCACCGAATGGCTGGACGGGGTGCTGGCCCGCGACGACCATGGCTTCCTCCTCACCGGCCCGGATCTGCGAAACGTGTGCGGCTGGTCGTTGGATCGTCCGCCGCACCACCTGGAAACCAGCGTCCCGGGCGTGTTCGTGGCGGGCGATGTGCGCTCGGAGTCGGCCAAACGGGTCGCGGCCGCGGTCGGCGAGGGCTCGATGGCAGTGATGCTGGTGCACCGCTACCTGGCCGAGAGCTAGGAGGGCCAAAGCGTCATGACCAAGTTGCCGTGCGACCCCGACAAGCTGCGCACCCTGTTCCTGTTCGAATCGCTGAACGACGAACAGCTCGCGACGCTGTGCGCCAACGGGCACGTCGAGACGTTCGAGCCGGGCCCGATCTGCCTCGAAGGTGAGCCTGCAACCTGCTTCTACGTCCTCATCGAAGGGGAGCTGATGATGTCGAAGCTCTCCGGCGGCCAGGACATCGAGACCAACCGGACATCGCAGCGCGGCGTGTATTGCGGTGCCTGGCGGGCGTTCACCGGCGGGAAGCAGAAGCGGTACGACGCCTCAGTGCACGTCACCAAGCCGTCACGGTTCTTCGTGATGGACGCACCCGTATTCGCCAAGTTCATGAAGGACGAGTTCCCGATGGCGGTCCATCTGCTGGACGGGATCGCCGTCGGCACCGACCGGACCCGTCGGATCATCGACAGCCGGGAAAAGCTGCTGGCGCTGGGCCAGTTGTCGGCCGGGCTGACACATCAGCTGAACAATCCCGCCGCGGCCACCGTGCGAGCCGCCGCCGAACTGCGCGAGCGGATCGCCGGGATGCGGCAAAAGCTGGTGATGCTCGCCGACGGCAGCGTCAGCCCCAAGGCGCTGCGTGCTCTGGTGCAGCTACAGGAACAGCTCGCCGAGCAAGTCGCCAAGGCGGCATCGCAACACATGACCGCGATCGAGACCGCCGACTGCGAGGACGCCGTCAGCGACTGGCTGGAAGACCGCGGCATCGTCGACGGGAGCGCCGATATTGCGTCGACGTTCGTCGAGGGCGGCGTCGACATCGACTGGCTGGAGCGGATATCCACGACCACCGAGGAACTCGACGCGTCGGCATCGTTGGAGCAGGCAATCCGTTGGCTGAGCTACACGATCAATGGCGAACTGCTGCTGAATCAGATTTCGGAGGCCAGCAAGCGAATCTCGGCGCTGGTCGCCGACGCCAAGCAGTACTCCCAGATGGACCGGGCCCCGTTCCAGGTGGCCGACGTGCACGAACTGCTGCACAGCACGCTGGTGATGTTCGCCGATCGGTTGAGCAAAGACGGCAAGGGCGCGAACGCGATCACGGTGACCAAGGAATTCGATCGAACGCTTCCCGAAATACCATGCTATCCAGGCGATCTCAACCAGGTATGGACCAATATCATCGACAACGCGATCGCCGCGATGCGCGATGAGGGCGGCACGCTGACCCTGCGCACCTGCCGGGATGGCGAGAAGATGGCCCGGATCGAGATCTGCGACACCGGCCCGGGAGTTCCTGACAGCGTGCGTGAGCGCATCTTCGAGCCGTTCTTCACCACCAAACCGTTCGGGGAGGGCACCGGCCTCGGGCTGGATCTGGCATGGAACATCGTCGTCAAAAAGCATCGCGGGGATCTGCGGGTGGAATCCGTGCCCGGCGATACGCGGTTCATCGTGCTACTGCCGCTGGAGATGCCACCCGCCGTCGACGTCGCACTTCTGGACTCGGAGCCGGAATAGCCGCTCCGAACGGCCGGTTGGAGAGACCATGACCGATTCTCGTGCTCGTTCTGAGGCGAGCAAACCCAATCTAGGCCGGTTCGGAGCGTTCGGGCGGGGCGTGACGCCCCAGCAAGCCAGAGAGATCGAGTCCCTGGGCTACGGGGCCGTCTGGGTGGGCGGCTCGCCGCCCGCCGAGCTGGCCTGGGTGGAACCCATCCTCGAAGCGACCACCACATTGCAGGTGGCCACCGGGATCGTCAATATCTGGACGGCCGCCCCCGACGCGGTGGCACAGTCGTTTCACCGCATCGACAAGGCCTACCCCGGCCGGTTCCTGCTGGGTATCGGCGTCGGCCATCGCGAGGCGATCGCCGAATACCGCAAGCCCTACGACGCACTGGTGGACTACCTGGACCAACTCGACGCCCTTTGCGTGCCGGCCAACCGTCGGGTAGTCGCGGCGCTGGGCCCGCGAGTACTGGGTCTTTCGGCGCAACGCAGCGCGGGCGCACACCCATACCTGACCACCCCGGAGCACACCGCGCAGGCGCGTGAATTGATGAGCGCTTCGGGCTTTCCGGAAGCGTTCTTAGCGCCTGAACACAAGGTGGTATTGACCACTGACGCCGACAGAGCCCGCAGGGTTGGCCGCGGCGCGCTCGATATGTATTTCAACCTGGCCAACTACCGCAACAGCTGGAAACGGCTGGGCTTCTCCGAAGAGGAAGTCACCCGGCCGGGTAGCGATCGGCTGGTCGACGCGGTGGTGGCCTACGGCACCCTGGACCAGATCGCGGCGCGGCTCAACGAGCACCTCGAGGCCGGCGCCGACCACGTGCCTGTGCAGATCCTCACCAAAGGTGAAAATCTGATTGCGGCGCTGGCCGAATTGGCGGGGCCGCTCGGACTGACTCAGTCCTGAGCAAGAGACACCGGGGGACATAGATGACCGAGACAGTTTCACTGAAACCCGAGCTGGGCCGGTTCGGCGTATGGTTGCCGACCCGCTCGATCACGCCCCAACTGGCCGCGAAAATCGAAGCACTCGGGTTCGGTGTCGTCTGGATCGGTGGATCGCCGGATGCCGACCTGTCCTGGGCCGAGCCGGCCCTGGCGCACACCACCTCGTTGCAACTGGCCACCGGGATCGTCAACACGTGGTCGGCGCCGGCACCGGCCGTCGCCGAATCCTTTCACCGCATTGAAAACGCCCACCCGGGTAGGTTTCTGCTGGGCATCGGGGTAGGACACCGCGAGCACACCGAGGAATACATCAAGCCCTACGACGCATTGGTCGGTTACCTCGACGAGCTCGACGCCGCCATGGTGCCGACCAGCCGGCGGGTTCTCGCCGCGCTCGGGCCCCGAGTGTTGAAGCTATCGGCGGAACGCAGCGCCGGCGCCCACCCGTATCTGACCACGCCGGAGCACACGGCCAAGGCCCGCGAGCTGGTCGGAAATTCGGTGTTCCTCGCGCCGGAGCACAAAGTGGTGCTGACGACCGACGCCGACGAGGCGCGCAGGGTCGGCCGCGAGACGGTCGACCACTACCTGGGCCTTAGCAACTACGTGAACAACTGGCTGCGGCTGGGCTTCACCGAAGACGACGTTCGCAAACCAGGTAGCGACCGGCTGATCGACTCGGTGGTCGCCTACGGCACCCCCGACGCCATTGCGCAACGCCTCAACGAGCACCTGGAAGCCGGTGCCGACCACGTCGCGATTCAGGTGCTGGGGGGCTGGAATGAAGAGACGTTACTGCCCGCTCTGGGCGAGTTGGTGGGGCCATTAGGCATAACCACCCCAAGCTGACTGCCCCCTTCGGTTAAGGTTTGGGCCATGCGATTGCTGGTCACCGGTGGCGCCGGTTTCATCGGAGCCAATTTCGTGCTTAGCGCTGTTCGGGAGTATCCCGAGGATTCGATCACGGTGCTCGACGCCATGACCTACGCGAGCCGGCGAGAGTCGTTGGAGGGCGTAGAGGACGTCATCCGGCTGGTGGAGGGCGATATCAGCGACGCCAAACTGGTCTCCGAGCTGGTCGCCGAGTGCGACGCGGTCATACATTTCGCCGCGGAAAGCCACGTGGACAACGCGCTGGACGATCCGGAGCTTTTCCTGCGAACCAACGTGATCGGGACGTTCGTCATCCTGGAGGCGGTACGTCGCCACGGTGTGCGGCTGCATCACGTCTCGACGGACGAGGTCTACGGCGACCTGGAGCTCGACGACCCACAAAAGTTCACCGAGTCGACGCCCTACAACCCGTCGAGCCCGTACTCGGCGAGTAAGGCCGGCTCCGACATGCTGGTCAGGGCCTGGACGCGGTCGTACGGGGTCTGCGCGACGATCTCCAACTGCTCCAACAACTATGGGCCGTATCAGCACATCGAGAAGTTCATCCCCCGCCAGATCACCAATGTGCTGACCGGCCGGCGCCCTAAGTTGTACGGCAGCGGCGCCAATATTCGCGATTGGATTCACGTCGAGGACCACAACAGCGCGGTCAGGCGCATCCTGGAAAAGGGTCAGCTCGGGCAGACTTACCTGATCAGCTCCGAAGGCGAGCGCGACAATCTGACCGTGCTGCGAACGCTGCTGCAGATGATGGGCCGCGATCCCGACGACTTCGACCACGTCCCCGACCGCGTCGGCCACGACCTGCGGTACGCCATCGACCCGTCACTGCTGTACAGCGAATTGGGCTGGAGGCCGAAACACACCGACTTCGAGGAGGGCCTGCGCGCCACCATCGAGTGGTACCGCAACAACGAATCGTGGTGGCGCCCGCTGAAGGACGCCGCCGAAGCCCGCTACGAGGAACGTGGTCAGTGAAATGAAAGTTCGCGAACTCAAGATCCCGGGCGCCTGGGAGATCACCCCCACCATCCACGGCGACTCCCGCGGAATGTTCTTCGAATGGATCACCGACCACGGGTTCAGCTCATTCGCCGGTCACCGGTTAGACGTCCGACAGGCCAACTGCTCGGTGTCCTCGGCCGGCGTCCTGCGCGGTGTCCATTTCGCCCAGGTGCCGCCGAGTCAGGCCAAGTACGTGACCTGCGTATCCGGCTCGGTGTTCGACGTGGTTGTCGACACCCGGGTGGGGTCACCGACATTCGGCCAGTGGGACTCCGTCCTGCTCGACGACGAGGACCGCAGGACGATCTACATCTCCGAGGGCCTGGGGCATGGCTTCCTTGCGCTGCAAGACAATACGACGATCATGTATCTGTGCTCGTCGGTGTACAGTCCGGAGCGCGAGCACACCATCTGTGCCACCGATCCGGCCCTGGCAATCGACTGGCCGCTTGTCGACGGGGTAGCGCCCACCTTGTCCGATCGGGATGCTGTGGCCCCCAGCTTCGAGGAAGTGCGCGCGGCCGGCCTTCTGCCCACCTGGGATGAGACGCAGGCGTTCCTTGACGGCAAGCGCGGCAAATAGCCGCGCGGCGACCCCCATACCGCGAAAGTGCAACTACCGACGCATTTCCCGATTAGAGCCGTCGGTAGTTGCACTTTCGCGGTGTGAGCGCGGCCGCCACACTAACGGGCCCGCCCACAGCAGCACTGTCAGCACCTCGGCGCCCACGCTGATGGCCGCGTGCGGTGACGGATCCCAGCCGATCTCGGAAAAGCCGAACACCCCGACGGTTCGCGACAGCGCAAACGCCACCAGCGAGCCGCCCGCCATCGCGGCGGCCGCCCAGCGTAGCCACCAGGGCCCGCCCACCAAGATCAGGAGAGCCAAGGCGAACGAGATGCTCGCCTGAACCAGAAAGGCCATGCCGATCTTTGGAATATGTTGGTAGCCATGGATATACAGGTAGCTGTGACTGATGGCGCTGGCGGCTAACGACGCGGCAAAGCCAATGCGAAACCCCACGTCCGCCGAAGGGCCCCGAACGTCAATCCGGTCTGTCGTCATTGCAGTTTCGTCTCTTTCAGCGCGAGGGAACTCTGCCCCTTGGTGTAGCTGACCTCGCGGATGCCGAGCGCATCGCAAAGCTTGCCAGCCGGCAGCGTGACTGGCTTGGGAGTAGGGCCGTCGCCGGGATGCGGCAGTGGATAGGCCGTCGTCGTACCGCTGTAGAAGGTCACGTTGCCTTCCGTCTTGGAAAACAGTTGGTGGACATGGCCGTTCAGGCAGGTAACCGAAGAGAACCGGCGCAGATACCCCAACGCCTGGACCGCGTCGTCGGTACCCCAACCCCAGTCCGGGTACATCGCGAACAGTGGGATGTGGCTGATCACGATGATTGGGGTATCGCTGGACAGCCCCACAACGTCCTTTTCGACGAACTCCAGCTGATCGGCACCCAGGTGCCCAAGCTTCTTCAGGTTCAAGGTGTTTACCAGCGCGATCACGTGCACGCCGGCGATGTCGAAGCTGTACCACCCGTCGCCACGACTGCCGGCGCCGAAAACGCTTCGATACTTCTGGCCGGCGTCGTCAACCGAGTCGTGCTCACCGGGAACGGTGAAGACATGGGGCGTCTTCAGGCCGCTCAGCATCTGCTTCGCCTGGTCGAACTGGCCGGGGCTGGACAAGTGCGTGATGTCGCCGGTGTGAATGACGAAGTCGGGTGCGTAACCGAGGTTGTTGATGCGACCGATCGCGGTTCCGAAGGTGTCGGCCACGTCGGGATTGGGCGGTCCCGTGAAACCGAGGTGGCTGTCGCTGACTTGTGCGAATCGCAACGTGGGCCGGCCTTGCGCGTGCTCGGCCATCGCGGTCCCCCCGACATGCGAGATGACTTCGCCACCGACCACGGCGAACCCGACGGCAGCACCGAACCACGCGGTATGCCGGATGAGCTGGCGGCGACTCATTGCGTTCGGATCTTGGGGTTTTGAGTCCTGCGTCATGCAGTCACCACCACGGTGCCGTGCATCATCGGGTGGATGGAGCAGACGTAGTCGAAGGTCCCCGCGGTGGCGAAGGTGTGCGAAAAGGTGGCGCCAGTGCCCATCCCCGGCGAGCGAAACGAACCGTCGTTCGCGGCTACGGTGTGCGGTTCCTCGTCGCGGTTCGTCCAGGTGACGGTGCCACCCGCCTTGATTGTCAGGGCGGCGGGGGCGAAGGCGAAGTTATCGATACTGACCTGGTCACCCGCTATCGGCGCCGACGCCGTGCCCGTCGGCGCGGGCCCCGTCGACGGCATTGCGGTCATGCCGGGCATTCCAGGAGCACTGCCGCCGCCCGATCCAAAGGTTACCGACGGCTGCGATTCTGGTTTCGGGGTCGAGCATCCCGCGAGCAACAGCACGCCAATGGCAAACACCCCTTTCGCTGAGACGACCCGATGTGTTCGAAACATGGCCATAGACACGGCGACCCTCCAAGGCTGTGGAACTGTCGCCAAGAGATAGGGCGGTGGGTTACACGGGGCTAAGCAGGCTGGTCCGGGTGCGCCGGGGCGAACACCTCGATGGCACCGTCGACTTCACGAACCATCAATGTGGGTAATGGCTTTGGTGCGATCGGCAATTGGTGGGTCAGCACTTCCCCGCCGGGTGCGAACGACGTCGAGTGACATGGGCAGCGCAATCTGTCGTCGGGTGCGTCGAACCACAGCCGGCACCCTTGATGGGTGCATGTACCGGTCACGGCCTGCGGTTTGCCGTCGACGCGGCGGACGAATCCGCTGACCGAGCCGAGGTCAAAGGCGCGCATGCGCCAGTCCGGCACGTCCGAACTGGCGGCGACGCGTTGCCAGGTTCCGATGTTGGGCGTCAATGGGCCTGCAGCGGAGTTAGTGGCGGGGGCTTCGGTGGGATGGTCGCCGATCACGGCCCGGTCGACGGAAACTGCGGCGACGGCGGCGGCCGCGGCGGCCGACGTGCCGACGATTACCTGGCGCCGCGTCGCGTTCTGCATCCGAGGCGCTGCCGGCGGTGCGCCGGTCATCTGCTCCGCCAGGCGACGGTGCAGATCGTCGAGGAATTCCTGGCGCGGTTCGTCGCCGCCCTGGCCGGCCGCCCGTAGCTCGATCGCGGTACGGATCTGTGCCGCCTCGAAGTCGTCAGGCGCAAAGGGCTTGGGCGCGCGACCCCGCAGCAGATCGTCGACGTAGCGACGCAATCCACGCGCGTTCATGGCTGTTCTCCGTCATTGACTTGGGCTGCCAACCGCAGGGCGCGATGTTGAAGCACTTTGGCGTTGGCAACGCTGATATCAAGTTCGGTGGCCGACTCCTTGATCGAATTTCCCCGCAAGAAACGCGATTCCAGAATCCGGCGATAGCGATCCGGCAGTCGGTCGAGGACCTGGGCTACACGCAGGGGCGCGGTGCTGATCGCTTCCTCGCTATCGGCCGGCTGTTCGATCTCCTCGATCGAGGTTATCTCGCGACCCAGGGTTTCGCGCCAGTGCGCGGCCAGCACCGTTCGGGCCGTGGCCCGCAGGTATGCGCGCACCTCGGCGACGCTCGCGGTCAGCCGCAGCGGCCGCAAGGCGGCAAGGAAGACCTCGGCGGTGAGATCCTCGGCGTCGGCCCGGTTGCCAACCCGCGCGAACATCGTGCGATACACCCAGGTCGCATTGTCCTGGTAGACCGCTTGCCAGTCGGTATAGCCATCGCCAGGGTCCGGCACCGCGTGCAGCGGTCGCGGACCGACGGGCTCGTTTCGTGCCGTCACGTGCCTCCTTCACCGATCAATATCGGGTCGGGTTACAGATGGGCTCGTCCAGCTTGGCGATTGTTCAGGCTAACCCGCTTGCGGGCGTCGAATCGCGGTTACTAGGATGTCCTAGTAACGAGCAATTCTTTGGTGTACTCAAGGACAACTGATGACCACACACATTCCGCACTTCATCGACGGGCAGCGCACGGCCGGCAAGTCCACCCGTACCGCTGACGTCTTAAATCCCAGCACCGGCCAGGTTCAGGCGAAGGTGCCGCTGGCCTCGACAGCGGATGTGGACGCCGCGGTTGCGTCGGCCGTCGTAGCGCAAAAGGGCTGGGCCGCGTGGAATCCGCAGCGTCGCGCCCGCGTGATGATGCGATTCATCGAGCTGGTCAACAACAACACCGACGAGCTCGCCGAGCTGCTGTCGCTCGAGCACGGCAAGACGGTGGCCGACTCCCGCGGTGACATCCAGCGCGGCATCGAGGTGATTGAGTTCTGCCTGGGGATTCCGCACCTCCTCAAAGGCGAGTACAGCGAAGGTGCCGGTCCGGGCATCGACGTCTACTCGTTGCGCCAGCCCCTGGGCGTGGTCGCCGGCATCACCCCGTTCAACTTCCCGGCGATGATCCCACTGTGGAAGGCCGGCCCGGCGCTCGCCTGCGGAAATGCGTTCGTGCTCAAGCCAAGCGAGCGTGACCCCTCGGTTCCGCTGCGGTTGGCCGAGTTGTTCCTGGAAGCGGGTCTGCCCGCCGGCGTGTTCCAGGTCGTGCACGGCGACAAGGAGGCCGTCGACGCCCTGTTGAACAATCCCGACATCAAGGCGGTCGGATTCGTCGGCAGCTCCGACATCGCCCAGTACATCTACGCGACGGCCGCGGCGAACGGCAAGCGATCGCAGTGCTTCGGCGGCGCCAAGAATCACATGATCGTGATGCCCGACGCGGACCTCGACCAAGCCGTCGACGCGCTGATCGGCGCCGGGTACGGCAGCGCCGGCGAACGGTGCATGGCAATCAGCGTCGCGGTGCCGGTCGGCGAACAAACCGCGGACCGCCTGCGCGCCAGACTCGTTGAGCGGATCAATAACCTGCGGGTCGGTCACAGCTTGGACCCCAAGGCCGACTACGGACCGTTGGTCACGGAGGCCGCGTTGACCCGGGTGCGCGACTACATCCACCAGGGCATCACGGCCGGCGCGGAAATCGTCGTCGACGGCCGCAGTCGAGCCAGCGACGACCTGGCCTATGGCGACGCGAATCTGGAGGGCGGCTTTTTCATCGGGCCCACCCTGTTCGACCACGTCACACCCGACATGTCGATCTACACCGACGAGATCTTCGGACCGGTGCTGTGCATCGTGCGCGCTCATGACTACGCGGAAGCACTGCGGCTGCCATCCGAACACGAGTACGGCAACGGCGTGGCGATCTTCACCCGCGACGGCGACACCGCCCGCGATTTCGTCTCCCGGGTGGAGGTGGGCATGGTCGGTGTCAACGTGCCGATCCCGGTCCCGGTGGCGTACCACACCTTCGGCGGCTGGAAGCGGTCCGGCTTCGGCGACCTCAACCAGCACGGCCCGTCATCGATCCAGTTCTACACAAAGACCAAAACCGTCACGTCGCGGTGGCCGTCCGGCATCAAAGACGGCGCCGAATTCGTCATCCCGACAATGAATTAAAGAAGTATCAGGGCCATTTCATGCAGTTCCTCAGCCTGAACGACGACGAACGGGTCATCACCGAGACGGCCGCCGCGTTCGCCGCCAAACGCCTCGCCCCGTACGCCCTGGAATGGGAAGCCGCCAAGCACTTTCCGACGGACACGCTGCGCGAGGCGGCCAAGCTCGGCATGGCGGCGATCTACTGCCGGGAAGACGTCGGCGGCAGCGGGTTGCGCCGACTCGACGGGGTCCGCATCTTCGAACAGTTGGCCATCGCCGACCCGACGACCGCCGCGTTCCTGTCCATCCACAACATGTGCGCGTGGATGATCGACAGCTTCGGTACCGCCGAACAACGCGAGGAATGGATTCCGCGGTTGGCGCCGATGGACGTCATCGCCAGCTATTGCCTGACGGAGCCGGGCGCGGGTTCTGACGCGGGCGCCTTGAGTACCCGTGCTGTCAGGCAGGGTGGCGACTTTGTGCTCGACGGCGTCAAGCAGTTCATTTCCGGCGCGGGAGCATCCGACGTCTACGTAGTGATGGCCCGTACCGGAGGCCCAGAGCAACCGGGACCACGCGGCATATCAGCGTTCATCATTGAAAAGGGCACTCCGGGACTCGGTTTCGGCGCGCCGGAAGAGAAGATGGGCTGGCACGCTCAACCCACCGCGCAGGTGATCCTGGAGGGCGTGCGGGTACCCGCCACGGCGATGCTGGGCGGCGCCGACGGCGAGGGTGCGGGTTTCGGTATCGCGATGCAGGGACTCAACGGCGGTCGGCTCAACATCGCGGCGTGCTCGCTTGGCGGCGCACAGTCCGCGTTCGACAAAGCCGGCAGCTATGTACGGGAACGGCAGGCCTTCGGCGCTGCCCTGCTCGACGAGCCCACCATCCGGTTCACCCTGGCCGACATGGCCACCGGGCTCGAAACGTCGCGAATGATGTTGTGGCGGGCGGCAAGTGCGCTGGACGACAGCGATCCCGACAAGGTCGAGCTGTGCGCGATGGCCAAGCGCTACGTCACCGATACGTGCTACGACGTCGCCGACAAGGCCCTGCAGCTGCACGGCGGCTATGGCTACCTGCGCGAGTACGGCCTGGAAAAGATCGTCCGGGACCTGCGGGTGCACCGAATCCTGGAAGGGACCAACGAAATCATGCGGGTGGTCGTCGGTCGGGCCGAGGCCGCGCGTTTTCGCGCCAGCGTTTAGAAAGGGCTCACAGATGACCCAGATCGCGTTCCTGGGATTAGGCAACATGGGCGGCCCGATGTCGACGAATCTGGTCGCCGCCGGTCATAGCGTGCGCGGGTTCGATCCGGTGCCCGCAGCGGTTGCGGCCGCGGCCGCCGGCGGCGTCGCCGTCTTCGACACTGCAGCCGAGGCGGTCTCCGGAGCCGACGTGGTGATCACCATGCTGCCCAACGGAGACATCGTGCGACGCTGCTATGCGGACGTGTTGCCAGCGGCGACACCCGGCGCGCTGTTCATCGACAGCTCGACGATCTCGGTCACTGACGCCCGCGAGGTGCACGCGCTGGCGCAGTCGCACGGATTGCCCCAACTGGACGCACCGGTTTCGGGCGGCGTGAAAGGTGCTGTCGCCGGGACGCTGGCATTCATGGTGGGCGGCGACGAGTCCGCGGTGCAGCGAGCGCGGCCTGTGCTGGAGCCGATGGCGGGCAAGGTCGTTCACTGCGGAACGGCCGGGGCGGGACAGGCCGCCAAGGTGTGCAACAACATGGTGCTTGCGGTGCAGCAGATTGCGATCGGCGAAGCGTTCGTGCTGGCCGAGAAGCTCGGGTTGTCGGCGCAGTCGCTGTTCGACGTGATCACCGGCGCGACCGGCAATTGCTGGGCGGTGCACACCAACTGTCCGGTGCCGGGACCGGTGCCGACGTCGCCGGCCAACAATGACTTCAAGCCCGGCTTCGCCACCGCGTTGATGAACAAGGACCTGGGCCTGGCCATGGATGCGGTGGCCTCGACGGGTTCCGTAGCGCCCCTGGGCAGCCACGCCGCCGAGATCTATGCTGAGTTCATCGCGTCCGATGCCTCCCACGCCGACAAGGACTTCAGCGCGGTCATCGAGATGTTCTCCTGACGCCGGCTTAGAAGTCGCCGGCGTTGCGCCGCAACGTCTCGATGGACGACACCAGTGCCTGCGATTCGCCGGCGTCCATGCCGATGTCGGCGAATACCTGCTCGTTAAGCGTGACGGTGGCGTCCTCGGCGGTGGAGCGGCCAAGATCGGTGATCTGCACCAGCGTGGTGCGCCCGTCGGTCGGGTGCGGCGCCCGCTGAACCAGCCCGTCGGCCTCGAGCCGGCGGATCGCGTGGGTCACGCTGGTGACATGCACCTGCAGTCGATCGGATGCCTTGGTGATCGGCAACGCGCCGGTCCGGCTGAACGCCAGTAGCCGGAGCAACTCGTAGCGGGAGAAACTCAAGTCATATGGGCGCAGCGCGGTCTCGACTCGGGCCAGCAGGATCTGATGCGCACGCATCACCGATGTCACCGCGACCATGCCCGGCGAAACATCACCCCAACCGGCTCGCTCCCAGTTGGCCCGCGCCACAGCGATCGGATCGCGTTTGGCACGACCCGCATCCGATCCATCCGGCGTTGAGGCGGCCACGCCCATTCTTACCGCAGATCCCGGGCCCGGCTTCCCCCACCCCCTCGAGTGGGGGAACCCGGGCCGGATTTGGCCTCCGAATGTCAGCTCGCGGTCATTGCCATGGATTTTCCTACCGTGGTCAGCACCGCCAGGCTCGAGGCGTGGCTGCCCACAGCCATCCGCGCGCCACCGTCTGGATAGCACCGCACATGCAGCCCGCTGTCCGCGAAGACTTCACGCCACGGTTGACCCTGCCGTCCCCTCGGCGGCAGGTACATGAAGTTCGCGTGTGCGTCGGTGGTGTATATCCCCATCGCACTCAGCCGCATCCGCAGATACCGACGCTCGGCCGTGATCAGCTGGATCCTGTGCAATAGTTGATCCTCGGCATCGTAGGAAGCCGCGACCGCAGGCAAGCTGGTCAGCGCGATGCCGAACGGCAACTGCTGGGACCACAGTGCGCGCGCCAGCTCCGGAGACGCCAGCCCGTAACCGATCCGCAGTCCGGGCAGTCCGTAAGCCTTCGAGAAGGTGCGCACCACAACCACGTTCGGAAAACGCCCAATCAACGCCGGAACGTCGACTTGGTGCTCGGGGGCCACGAATTCGATATACGCCTCGTCGAGCAACACAACGGTATCGCGCGACACCCGGTCCAGGAATTGCAACAGCTCGGCTTCCGGCTCCAGCGTGCCGGTCGGGTTGTGCGGCCGGCACACCACGACTATGCGGGCATTCTCGGCGGCGTCAGCCAACCCGTCGAGATCATTATGGCCGTGCTCGTCGAGGGGAACAGTCACCGTGTCCAGCCCTGTCATCCGCGCGACAATCGGATAGCCGTCGAACGTCGGCACCGCCATGGCTATCGCGTCGCCAGGAGCGGTCAGTGCCTGCAGCACCTGCAGCATGACGCCCGTCGCTCCGGCGCCCGGCACCACTTGGCTCGCGGGCAGGCCGACATGAGAGCCAATCAACTCACGCAGCTGCTCGGGCAAGAACTCGGGATACCGGTTGGCTGAATCGATCGAGCGAATCAGCGCCGCTCGCACCGCGGGCAGCGGCGGAAAAGGGTTCTCGTTGAGCGACAGGGCATGTGGGTCGACCGCGCTGGGAAGCGTGTCGTCGATCTCGACGCCGACGGGGCTCTGCAGGGGATGCATCAGACTCGCCCGCCCCATCGCACTGCCGCAGCCCCGGCGAAGTCGCCGGCGTGCGCGAAAGCTGCCATCATGACCACGTCACCGTTTTTGACCTGACCGTCCGATATTGCACGGTCCAGGTTGATCGGGATGCCGGCACCGAAGAGGTTGCCGCATTCATCAAATGTGTCGCGGTGACGCTCCTTGGGCAACTCCAGGGCGTCACGCCAGTTGCGCAGGAACGCCCGGTTCGGCTGGTTGGTGACCAGCAGATCGATGTCTTTGGCGGGCAGGCCGATTCGGTCGCACACCGCCAGCGTCACCTCGGGGACCTGCCGGTTCCCCCTGGCCAGCACCTTGGTGATCTTGCTCTCGGTGAAGCCGATGGAGCCCTCACCAGGCCCCGCTTGCCACCACTTGCGGGGCGGATCGACCTCCAGCGTCATTTCGCCGGCGTACTCACCGTAAGTGCGGCACTCGATGTCGAGAATGGGCGACTGGTCGGACAGCGTGACCAGCCCCACCGCAGCGCCGTCTCCGGGCACCGCTGCCTGCGCCTTACGGCGGATAGTCGGCTGATCGAAGACTTGCCCGGCGGCGTTTTGCACTACGGCGATCAGCGCGGTCTGACCTGATCCCGACGACAGCAGTCTGCGAGCCACATTGAGTGCCAACACGAATGCGGCGCAACCGCCGTTGTGCAGGTCGAGCACCCAGGACGGCTTCATACCCAGGCGATGCGCGATCCCCCCGCCCGCGCCGTAAAACGGTATGTCGGGTGCCTGGGTGTGCGTGATCAGCACGTCAGCGCCTGCGATGACGTCGTGGCCGTGCCGTTCGATCAAGCCCTGTGCCGCACGGTCGATCATGTCGACCGCGGTCTCATCGGGTGCGACGTGATGACGGTACTTGGGCGCGCGGAACATCAAGTTGTCGCGCAGCTCGTCAGACTCGGCGAACTGCGCGTAGTACTCCGCGCCGATCGGCTCGCCGGGTAGATAACTGGAAACGTCGATCAGACTGACGTCTGGCTGGTTCATGATTTCCTCATCTCATCCATGCCGGGGTAACCGACAGGCCATTATGGTGGCGGTATTCGGCGATTGCCTTGAGGTTCTTCATTTCCAGCAGATGGCCGGCTCCGAACATGTCCCAGAAGTCGCCGACCCAGACGGGACGTTCCGGCGGTGCGGATTCCGGATACGGGTTGCTGTCGTAGAACGGGTGGTGGCAATTGGTCCACAGCACAACCGAACCCGGCTTGTCGAGGACGACCTGGGCGTCGACGACGCGCATCAGATAAATCATCCAGAGGTGCTTTCCCTGGTCCCATGCGCAGTGGTAGTCGACCGTGCGGGCCTGCTCATTGGCAACGGTGCGGGTGTAGATCTCGGTCTCCGAACCGAGCCGGTCGTAGGCCAGCCACAGACCCGGCTCGTCGGTGGGCGTGAAACCACGCAGACTGTACGTCCACTCCTCGAGACTGCGGGTGTCGGACAGGTAGTCGTACAACTCGTCGGGAGGACAGTCGATGTATTCGTTGACAGTGCAGTATTGGCCGAAGACCTCGTCGTGCGGGTAGACCGACCGCATCATGTCCATGATCACCGGGGTGGCCTTCTCCCGAGGACTGGTTTCGATGCGCGTCAAGCCGTCGATCGGTTCATCGGCGCCGGTCTGAGCGGAATGGTGAGTGTGAATATCGTCAAGCGCTGGCAGCGACATCGGTTCGCCCCTTCTCCACGGTTGGAATCTCCTCTTTGGCAGTCGTTTTAGTTGCAAGAAAGGGAGCGAACGGCGGGATTTCGTCGGCCGCGCACTCGACACTGACCACGGCCGGGCCGTCGACATGCAGCGCTGCGCGAACGGCCGAGGCAAACCCATCCAGATCTGTGACGTCGATGGACGCCAGCCCAGGAAACATGGCCGCCAGACCGGCACCCAGTTGGCTGGGACGGAATCGGTTGTAGCTGTACAGGTCGTCATAGAAAAGCTGCTCGCGGGTGACGCACATCCCGTGGGCGTTGTTGTTGAACAACACGAAGGTCACCGGAAGCCGGTAATGCACCGCGGTGTGCACCTCCATGCCGTGCATGAAAAACGCTCCATCCCCGGCAATCACGACGGTGCGCCCGTTCGGACGCCCGCTGTTCGCACGGCCAAAGGCCATCCCGATGCCGGCACCGAAGCTGTAGCCCATGCCACCCATGCCGAGCGCAACCGCAAATCTGCCGTCCCGCCGCACCGGGAGGTAATGGATCGCCGCCGCGCCGGTATTGCCGGCGTCGACAACGATGTCGGCCCCGTCCGGCAGGACACCGTCGAGCACCCCCATCGCGTCGCGGTAACGCACTCCTGCGTCCGTGCAGGGTGGGGGCGCCAATTCGGTGCGCTCGACTAGATCCGGCACGCGCACCCCGACTGGCCGCCCGGGTCCCGATAGCGCTTCTGTCAGCAAACGCAGCGAGCCACGCAAGTCGTCGGTGTGCACGTGGGTGCACGGAAAATACGGCGGCGCAGACCCGATTGAGACAGTTCGCACCGCTGACAGCACTTCATCGAGGCCGGTGCGCGCGGTGACCGACAATCGAGTGCCGACCACCAGGCACACGGCGCTGGCGGCCGCCGCTTCGGCCACACCGGGGTGGCCCATCACCCCGGTCACTCCGAGCGCCGACGACGAACCGAAACCCGGCGTGCCGGCGACATCTTTGGCGTCCGGGACGGTGGCCACCCGGGCGCGCAGTAACGCGCGCAACTGTTCGAGCTCGGCCCGGGCATCGTCGCGGGCCACCTGCTCGCCCACGATGATGGTGACCGGGCCGTTCGCGTTGCGCAGCGTCTGGACGATGGGATGCGGGTTCCCAATGGATCGTAATTCTTGCGGCTGCCCATTGGGGCCGCCGCCCCATTGCGGCATTACCTCGACCATGCCCTGCTGAACATCCTTGGGCAGCAACAACACCGCCGGGCCACCGCGACGTGCGGCGGCAATGGCCCGAGACAGTGCCGCAGTGATGTCGGCCGGCACCAGCACCCGTTCGCACGACAACGCTACGGCGGAAAACACCGCCTCGGCGTCCAACGAGCCGTTGCGGCCGCTGGTGTCTTGGAAGCTGCCGCGGCCGTCCATCGTCGTAGGCGTTTGGCCGATCAAAGCCAGCACCGGGACGCGGCTTGCCAGCGACTCCCCCAGACCCGCAACGAGATTCAGTGCGCCGCCACCCGATGTGGCCGCCACGACTCCCAATCCGGAACCCAGTCCGGCCCCGCTGCGGCTGTACCCGTCGGCCATTGCGGCTGCGGAGAACTCGTGCTTGGCCAGCACCGCAGTAATGCCAGTCTGGAAGTGTGCCGCGTCGTAGAGATCTTCGATGTTGGCCCCGTCCACTCCGAAGATGTGGCCGACTCCAAGGGTCGCGAGGCGTTCGACGATGTGGTCGACCACCCGTTGCTTCCGAGTGTGCTGACAAAGCATCTTTTCACCTTCGATAGTGACGACGCCTATTACACGATTTCGGTGGCTCTCCGGTTCACCTGGCGGCGGACTTAAGATTGGAGACGAGGCTGACATATTGAGCATTGCCGATTCCGCGTTGCCTTAAACAGTCGGCCGGCAACAGGTTTTGCCGCTGCTGCACCGCCAAGCGACCCTCTAGCCGGCGCGGCTTCAGAGCGAGCGCTGCAGCAGCACCTGCCCGCTGTCAGCGGAAACGATCTGAACGGCGGCGATCTGGTCGACCGGAGTCGAGATGCTGCCCGCGGGCGTCGCAGTGTGGCCGGGCACGGCCACCCAGGTTGCCAGCCGGGTTTGGCTGCCGTCGCGACCTACTACGACCATTGCAAGCGTGTCATGATGCGCGTTCAGCGGAGCCAGGCAGACACAGTTCAGGTCGATGGACGTGCCCCAGTGCTGGCTGGTCATTGCCACAGAGGAGGCCAGCAGGTGCGTCCCGACCTGTGTCATCTGCTGAGACGACGCGGTCGCCTGCGGCGGAGCCGTCGAGGAATGACCTTGAACACCGACGAACACGCCGATACCAAGAACCACGGCCGCGGCGGACGAGGCCACCCAGGTCGCCACGCGGGCACGGCGGCGCCGGAAGCGCACCGTTCCCAGCAACATCGGCAACAACTCCGGAGAGATCTCCGGCGTCGCCGATTCGCTCCCCGGCGTTGAGCCGGCAGCGTCGATTGCGGCCACGTCCGCACGGTCAAGCTGCGAAAGCAGTGCCGGCATACCACTGAGTTCGCCGACGGCCTGCCGGCAATCCGGGCAAGAGGCCATGTGCGATTCGAATTCGCGGCGCTCGGCAGCGGACAGCGACCCCAAAACGTATGCGGCATCCCACATCGCGTAGTGGTGGCTGTCGTACATCGTTCCAAATACCTCGTTGTCACCGGGCGGGCCGATGCCTTGTAGCGGTGTCCTCATCTCATCCATCTCCTGTCACCTCCAAGTATTCGGAGCCGATGACCACCTGGCTGGGCTGGCAAATAAGTTCCAGCGTCGTCATCGGGTAACTCCGAGTTCCTGCAAAGTGAGTCGCAGCGCGCGCAGCGCATAGTGTAAACGCGACTTCACTGTTCCTTCTGCAATGTCAAGATCTGCGGCAATCTGCGCGGTCGTCCAGCCACGGTAATAAGACCGCTCGACGACCGCCCGATGCTCGGCGGATAGCTGGGCCATCGCATCAGCCATCAGCAACCGGTCCAGCGCCGCGTTCACCTCGTCCGGTGTGGACTGCTCAGGTGCGCCCTCGACGTCGGTCGAGGCGACCACATTCCGGTGCCGTGCGCTGCGCCGATCGTCGATGATCATGTTGCGAGCCACGGTGAACAACCATGCGCGCGCCGACCGCTGTGTGTCGCCGATAACTTCCGGATGTTGCCATGCCCGTAACAGCGTTTCCTGGACGACATCCTCGGCGTGGCTGGCGTCGCCAGTCAGCCGAAGCGCATAGCGCCACAAAACACCGGCGTGCTCGTCGTAGAGCGCTGTCATCAGAGCTGTTTCAGCAGCTGCTGTGCTGGCCAAACGTGCCACTCGATCACCTCCGCCTACTGACACGAGTCGAGCAGGTGTTTAGTTCACGGCCGCCGCGGCAATACCGAATAAGGTCTGGTCTACGTGGGCCCGGAGCCACACGCTCTGGGCCGTTCAGGCAAGTGTCAGGATGCGGGGGCCGCTCTCAGTTACCGCAACGGTGTGTTCCCAGTGTGCCGCGCGTGACCCATCGGTCGTGGTGACCGTCCATTCGTCGTCGAGCACCCGCGTCTTGCCCGTTCCGAGAGTCAGCATCGGTTCGATGGCCAAGACCGAGCCGGGAGCCAGCACCGGGCCCCGCCCCGGAGCGCCCTCATTGGGCAGGAATGGATCCATGTGCATCTGTCGCCCGATGCCATGACCGCCGTAGCCATCCACGATCCCGAAGGCGCGCCCGTAGCGGGTCTGGGCCATGCGGGTGCCCTGCTCGATGGCGTGTGAGACGTCGGTCAACCGATTACCGCTGATCATCGCGGCAATTCCGGCTTCCAGCGATTCCTTGGTGGCCGCGGAAAGTGCTTCGTCGGCCGGGTCAAGGGCGCCGATCCCGAAGGTGATCGCCGCATCGCCGTGCCAGCCCTCAAGCACTGCGCCGCAATCGATGGATACCAGGTCCCCGGGTATCAGTATTTCCGCGGCGGACGGGATGCCATGAACGACCCGGTCGTTGATCGATGCGCAGATCGAGGCCGGGTAACCGTGGTAGCCCAGGAATGACGGTGTGGCGCCGGCGTCGCGGATCACCGATTCGGCGACTTGGTCCAGGCTCAACGTGGACACCCCGGAGACCGCGGCCGCGTGAACCGCTTGCAGAGCGGCGGCGACTACGGCGCCGGCGGCGCCCATCGCGTCGAGTTCGCCGGGGCTGCGCTGCGGAACAACCCGACGACTCCGCAGCCGCGCCAGCGCGCTCATGGCTACTTGTCCAGGACCTTCAGCGCGCGAGCGAAGACTTCATCCACGGTGCCGACCGCGTCCACGGTCTTCAACTGGTCGCTGTAGTAGTCCAGCAGCGGAGCGGTTTCGTCGCGGTAGACCTTCATCCGGTTGTGGATCACGTCGTCGGTGTCATCGGCGCGGCCACGTCCTTTGAGGCGGTCGAACAACAAGTCCTCCGACACCCGGAACTCGACCACCGCATCGAGCCCGAGACCCCGGCGATCGAGCATTGCATGCAGGGCCTTGGCCTGCTCGACCGCGCGTGGATATCCGTCCAGGATAAAGCCGCCAGCCACGTCCGGGTCATTCAGACGGTCGTCGACGAGCTGGTTGGTGAGCTCCGAGGGCACCAAGTCACCGGCGTCGAGATAGCGCTTGGCTTCCAGGCCGAGTTTGGTGCCGTTGCCGATGTTGTGGCGGAACAGCTCACCGGTGGAGATCTGCGGGATCCCAAGCTTTTCAGCGAGCTTTTCGGCCTGTGTACCTTTGCCCGCTCCAGGCGGTCCAAGCAAAACGAGTCTCACTTGAGGAACCCTTCATAGTTGCGCTGCATGAGTTGACTCTCGATTTGTTTGACCGTATCCAAACCGACGCCAATCATGATCAGAACCGCTGTGCCACCAAATGGCAAATTCTGGACCGTTCCACCGTTGCCCTGAAGGAACAGATTGGGCAGCACCGCGATTGCGCCCAGGTAAATCGAGCCCGGCAGCGTGATCCTGCTCAGCACGTAACGCAGATAGTCGGCGGTCGGTTTTCCCGGACGAATGCCGGGAATGAAGCCGCCGAACTTCTTCATCTCGTCGGCACGTTCGTCGGGATTGAAAGTGATCGATACGTAGAAGTAGGTGAAGAAGATGATGAGGCCGAAGTAGATGCCGATGTACACGGGGTCGCTCGGGTCGGACAGATAAGTGCCGACCACCTTGTCCCACCAACTGTTTCCCACGCCGCCGCTGCCACTTCGAATCAGCTGGGTTATCAGATGGGGGATGTAGATCAGCGACGACGCGAAGATGACCGGGATAACGCCGGCCTGGTTGACCTTCAACGGCAGATACGTCGAGGTTCCGCCGTACATCCGCCGGCCCACCATTCGCTTGGCGTATTGCACCGGGATTCGGCGCTGGCCCTGCTCGACGAACACCACGCCGACGACGATGGCCAGCGCGGCCACGCAGACGGCGGCGAAGATGACCCCGCCGCGGCTGTCCAGAATGGACCTTCCTTCAGCCGGAATGCGCGCGGCGATGCCGACGAAGATCAGCATCGACATGCCGTTGCCGATACCGCGCTCGGTGATCAGCTCGCCCATCCACATCACCAGCGCGGCGCCGGCCGTCATCACCAGCACGATGACGACCAGGGTGAAGATGCTTTGGTCGGCGATGATGTCAAGCGAGCAGCCCTGCAGCAGGCCTCCGTTAGCCGCCAGCGCCACGATGCTGGTGGCCTGCAGGACGGCCAGCGCGATCGCCAGATAGCGGGTGTACTGCGTCATCTTCGCCTGGCCCGCTTGACCCTCTTTGCGCAGTTCCTCAAAGCGCGGAATGACCACGGTGAGAAGTTGCACGATGATGCTGGCGGTGATGTACGGCATCACCCCCACCGCGAACACCGTCAGCTTCAGCAGCGCGCCACCGGAGAACAGGTTGATCAGCGAATAGATCTGTCCGGCTTCGCCGCTACTGGCCTCTTTGATGCACTGCTGCACGTTCGGAAAGTTCACGCCAGGGGACGGCAGGGCAGCACCCAAGCGGTAGAGAATGATGACGCCAAGCGTGAAGAGAATCTTCCGTCTCAGGTCGGCTGTCCGCAGCGATGAGATGAAAGCCGAAAGCACTCTTCCTCCTGCGCAGCCGAACTCTGGTCGCGGTATTCCAACCCGGCTGTTTGGCCGCCTGGATCATTCCTGGGTCATCCTGCGTCACGCGCCCAAGCCCCGCAGGCAGGACGTCCGGCGTCGCGCGTCAGACCGTGTACGAGACTAACAGCTGGTCTGGCCAGATTCTTAACCGCCGCCGTCCAGGCGTGCCCAGAGCGGCCTGGGCCGGGCTCAAATGTCCCATCCGGGAACAACCAGTGAACGCGCAGCAAGCCGTCAGCAGGAAGGCGTATATTTCTGTTATTCATTACATTTGCTAAGTATCGAACCTGGGACCGTAAGGCTGACTCCATGACACGTACTGATCAAGACAGCTGGGACCTGGCCTCGAGCGTCGGTGCCACGGCAACGATGGTCGCCGCGGCCCGAGCGCTGGCCAGCACGCAGAGCAACGCGATCATCAATGACCCGTTCGCGGCGCCATTGGTACGAGCGGTCGGGCTGGATTTCTTCACCCGCCTGGCCGACGGCGACGTCGAGTCGGCCGACACAGCCGAAGACGGGGAACGCGACCTGCAATTGGAGACCGATTCAATCGCGGTGCGCACCCGCTTTTTCGACGATTTCTTCCTGAACGCCGCCCGCGACGGCGTGCAGCAGTCGGTGATCCTTGCCGCCGGCCTCGACGCCCGGGCGTACCGGCTGGCCTGGCCGCCCACCAGCGTGGTCTACGAGGTCGATCAGCCCCAGGTCGTCGATTTCAAGACCACCGCGATGTCGAACCTCGGCGCCACTCCCACCGCCGAGCGCCGAACCGTCAGCATCGACCTGCGGGACGACTGGCCGGCTGCGCTGCGCCAGGCCGGATTCGACGTGACGCAACCGACCTCCTGGAGCGCCGAAGGGCTGCTCATGTACCTTCCGCCGGAAGCCCAGGACCGGCTCTTCGACAACATCACCGCGCTGTCCGCGCCGGGAAGCAGGCTGGCCACCGAGTACCACGGCGATGACTCCGGCACGACGATGACGGAACGCGCGCAGGAATTCAATGATCGGTGGGCCAAAGCCGGCTGCGACATCGACCTGTCGGGGCTGTTCTTCGATGGCGAGCGCAGCAATGTCGTGGACTACCTGACCGCTCAGGGTTGGCATGCCAGCAGCCGGCCGCGGCGAGAGCTGTTCACCGATTACGGTCTCGTCTTCCCCGAAGACGAGACGTCGCAGCTTCGCAACATCATCAGCCTCAACGCGACGCTCAAATAAGACGCTCAAATAACGAGAGCTCAAATTAACGAAGCCTCATATTAAGGGGACACTTCATGACGGGCAGCGCAAGTGCCGGCACCAAGCGGCATGACGGGGACAGCTGGGACCTGGCGTCCAGCGTGGGAGCCACAGCCACCGCTGTGGCCGCCCGCCGGGCGCTGGCCTCCAAGGGCCCGAACCCGTTGATCGACGATCCCTACGCCGAGCCGCTGGTGAACGCCGTCGGCGTCGACGCCTTCATCCGGATGATGAACGGCGAGATCGACCTGGACGACGAAGACGATCCGGCATTCACGCCGCAGCGGCTCAGCGAAGGAATGGCGGTCCGCACCCGGTTTTTCGACTCGTTCTTCCTGGCCGCCGCCGAAGCCGGTGTGCGCCAAGCCGTCATCCTGGCCTCCGGGCTGGACACCCGCGCTTACCGGCTGCAATGGCCCGCCGGGACGGTGGTCTACGAGATCGACCAGCCGCAGGTTATCGAATTCAAGACCCGGACCCTGGCTGATCTGAGCGCCGAGCCAACCGCCGGCCGCCGGGCCGTGGGCATCGACCTTCGCGACGACTGGCCGGCCGCGCTGCGCGACAGCGGATTCGACCCGAGCCAGCCAACGGCCTGGATCGCCGAAGGCCTGCTGGGGTACCTACCGCCGGACGCACAGGACCGCCTGTTCGACAACATCACCGCGCTCAGCGCCGCCGGCAGCCGGGTCGGCACCGGGTATGTCCCGGATATCCGCGACCGCGTCGCACAGAACGAGCGCCACGGTGAGATCAGCGACCGCTGGCGCCGGATGGGGTTGAATCTCAACTGGTCCGAGCTGGTCTACGAGGGCGAACGCAACGACGCTGCCACCTATCTGTCCGATCGGGGCTGGCAAACGACCGTGCGCAGCACACCGGAGCTCTACGCGGAGAACGGTTTCGAGTTTCCTGATTCTCCGACCGCGGTTGCCTTCGGCGACATCAAGTACCTATACGCCGTCCTGGAGCGGCGGGCCGTTGCATGACGCGCTCAGACCAAGACACCTGGGACCTCGCCTCAAGCGTGGGCGCGACCGCAACCTGGGTAGCAGCCTGCCGCGCGTTGGCCAGCAAGCAACCCGATGCGCTCATCGATGATCCACTCGCCGATCCGCTGGTTCGTGCGGTTGGTAAGGATTTCTTCATTCGTGTACTCGACGGCGAGATCACCGACGAGACTGGCGGTCTGGCGGCCGACGCCGATCCCGACGCGGAATTCAACCTGCGGCGAATGGTCGACATGATGACCGTGCGTACCCGCTACTTCGACGACTTCTTCACGGGCGCCACCGCCGCAGGCGTTCGCCAGGTCGTCATTCTGGCCGCCGGCCTGGACTCTCGCCCGTACCGGTTGCCGTGGCCCGCAGGCACCATCGTTTACGAAGTCGATCAGCCGGCGGTCATCGAGTTCAAGTCCAGCACATTGGCGAAGTTGGGCGCGCAGCCCACCGCGGAGCGCAGGACGGTGTCGATCGATCTACGTGACGATTGGGAAAATACGCTGCGGCACAGTGGTTTCGACGAATCCAGGCCCAGCGCATGGAGCGCCGAAGGCTTGCTGATGTACCTGCCCCCGAAAGCTCAGGACCGGTTGTTCGACGCAGTCACCACGCTCAGTGCCCCGGGCAGCTGGCTGGCCACCGAATACCATTCGGACGGCGCGCCTGTGCTGCTCGAGAAACGCGCCAAGGCGATGGCCGACCGCTGGGGGCGATTCGGCTACGACATCGACGTTTCCACCCTGGTCTACTTGGGCGAGCGCACACCGGCGGCGGAGTATTTGAGTGCCCGGGGCTGGCAGGTTTCAACGACCACCCGTGCGGACATGTTCGCCGAGGCCGGGCTGGCCATACCAAAAGGTGACAGCTTGCAGTCGCTGCAGACCAGCGTGGCCGTCACCGCCGTCCGGAAGTAAGTCGCGGTTAACCAGGTTCGACCCCCGGCGACCTGACAACCATCGGCACGGCCGGGAAGCACCACGCCATCTCCGAGCGCGACTTGCGCAGCGCGGCTGTGCCGTATCCCTTCTTGCGATGGTCGGGGTGAATCCAGATCCGCACGTCCACCTCGCCATGGACGAGCTCGCCGAACACCATTCCGACCTTGTCGCCTGAATCGACGGCCACGAACCACGCAGCCTCCTCGTCGTCGACGCGTGCCAGCGCCGCACCGATTTCCTCGTCGAGGTTGCCTGCCGGTCCCCCGGATCCGTCACCGGCGGCACCCATATCCGAGGTGCGCGTGGCGAAGATGTCGCGATCCTGGTCGGCCGAAAAGGGCAGCAACTCCAGGGTGTCACCCGAGCTTGCCGGACGCTCGCCGACGGTGAAACTCAGCTGTTTGTTCAGGTCCTCCAGTTCGGCAAGGATCTGCTTACGCGATTCGATGGTGAGCCGGTCGAACGACATGCTCATCACCGCTTCGGCGGCCAGATGGGACGTATCGAGCAACTTGACGATCGCGTCGAGCGCGGCAGCCTTGTTCTCGGATTCCACCACCACGTCGGCCACCTCGTGTCGGCGCTCGAGAGCTTTCAACAGGGCGTCGGCAATCTCGCGGCGGGCAGCTTTACGATCCTGGTCGGTCATCACACCAGCCTAGAACTTCACCCGACGTATCGCGCGCGACCCATGGCTAGTTGTCGCACTAGACCTGGTAAGACGGCCGCTCTCCCAGCTCCAGGAACCGCCCGTAGCGGTCGGTGACCGCCGCCGCCCAGGTCGGTTGGGGTTCGACGACGCGCTCTGTCGAGGCCCAGCGCGCGGCGTCGGTAATCGCGGATTCCAGGCCGGTTGCCATCCGAGCCAGGAAAGCCGCGCCCAATGCCGCTCCCTCGGCCACCCCGGACACCTCCACCGATCTGCCCGTGGCGTCGGCGAGGGCCTGCATCCAGGGCTGCACCCGGGTGCCCCCGCCCGCGGCCACGATGCGAGTCACCGGCGCACCGCTGAGTTCGATGAGCCGGCGAACGACAAACCCTGACGCCTCGTAGGCGGCCCGTCGCAGCGACGCGGCGTCTTGAGTGAGGTCTAGGGCATCGAGCGCGCCGCGGCGGTCCGGGTCGTGCAACGGGCTGCGCTCGCCGCGAAGGTACGGAGCCCACACCGGCACCCGGCGCGGATCGACGCTCGCCAGATCGCCCGGTGCAAGGATCCGGTCCACCCAGCCGAGGAACAACCCGCCGGCGTTGCTGGCTCCGCCAATCTGGCTCTTCCCGGCGGCCGTGTGTGGGATGGTCCACAGGCCGGGCACCTGCCGGAACTCGGGGATGGTGATCCACACGATCAGCGTGGTGCCACACATCACCAACGCATCGCCATCGTGGTCGGCGCCGGCAACGACCTGTTCACACACGGCGTCGATGGCGCCGATTGCCAAGGGCGCCTTTGTCCCCCGTACCTCGCCGGCGACCGTTCCCATGGTGCCTACTCGCGGCATCTGTTCGACGGTTGCACCGGCTTCGGCGCAGCCCACCGGATCCCAGCCGGTGCCATCGAAGAGCGGGAAGGCGGTGAAGGCGGTCGTCAAATCGATGACCGCCTCGCCCGCCAGAGCGTAATTGACCACCGCTGATGCCGGCCAATATCCCGCCGCATCGGGCGCTTCGGTAGCGGTCCAGCGCAGAAATTCGGCCGCCTCACCCATCGCGGGGATCGGTTGCGCCGGGGCGTCCGTGACGCGGCCCCTGGCGTCGCCGTAAAGCAGGCCCGGAGTAACGGGTTTGCCCGCGGAATCGACGGCGGTCAGCGATGGCACCATCGCCGAGACGGCCACCCCATCTGCGTCCGGACGTGCCAGCTGATCCAGGGCGGCCAGCGGACCCCGCAGCCATGCCTCGTCGGCATCATGCTCGAGCCGGTCGGGCGCCGGCACCCGTAGCTGGTGCGGAATCCGGACCCGCGCAGTCACCCGGCCGTCCTCGTCGGCGGCCACCGCTTTGACTGCCGTCGTACCGACGTCAATGCCAATTGTGACGGCTTTACGTGACACGGGCGTCACCGTACGCCAGCATAGGCAGCTGTGACGCCTAGACCACGAGCATTGGTGACAGCCCCGCTGCGGGGACCGGGGTTCACCAAGCTCCAGCAGCTGACCGACGTGATCTATGACCCCTGGATCGACCAGGCCCCGCTGCGGATTTACACCCCCGAGCAGCTGGCGGACAGGATCAGCGCCGAAGCCGCGGATCTGATTGTGGTGGAGAGTGACTCGGTGCGCGGCCCGGTGTTCGAGCAAGGGTCGCGCGCCCTGATCGCCATTGCGTCCACCCGCGGCGACCCCAACAACGTCGACGTCCCTGGTGCCACCGCGGCCGGCATCCCGGTGCTGAACACCCCGGCCCGCAACGCCGACGCGGTCGCCGAGATGGCGGTGGCGTTGTTGTTGGCGGCCACCCGGCATCTGGTGACCGCGGATGCGGATGTCCGCGGCGGCAACATGTTTCGCGACGGCAGCATCCCCTATCAGCGGTTCCGGGGCGGCGAAATCGCGGGGCTCACCGCCGGATTGGTGGGCCTGGGCGCCGTCGGCCGAGCCTTGCAATGGCGGTTGTCCGGGTTGGGCCTGCGGGTCATCGCACACGATCCGTACAACGACGATGCCCGCCACGACCTTGACGAGCTGCTGGCCGAGGCCGACGTGGTCTCCATGCATGCGCCGGTCACCGCCGACACCGCCGGGATGATCGGCGCCAAGCAGTTCGCGGCAATGCGCGACGGCGTGGTCTACCTCAATACCGCACGTGCCCAGCTGCATGACACCGACGCGCTCGTCGACGCCCTGCGCGCGGGCAAGGTGGCCGCCGCGGGGCTGGATCATTTCGCCGGCGAATGGCTGGCCACCGATCATCCATTGACGGGCATGCCCAATGTCGTGCTGACGCCACACATCGGCGGAGCCACGTGGAACACTGAGGCCCGGCAGGCGCAGATGGTGGCCGACGACCTGGAAGCGCTGCTGAGCGGGAAAACGCCCGCCCACATCGTCAACCCGGAGGTGCTCGGCCCATGACAGCAGTGAAATCGGTCGACAATCCCGAAGCCGCCGTGCTGGCGGCGGCCAAGGACATGCTGCACCGCGGCCTGGTCGAGGGAACCGCCGGCAACATCTCGGCGCGGCGCTCCGACGGCAACATCGTCATCACACCGTCGTCGGTCGACTATGCCGAGATGGTGCTCGACGACCTTGTGCTGGTCGACCCCGAGGGCGCTGTGCAGTATGCCAAGGATGGGCGGCACCCGTCATCGGAAATGTACCTGCATCTGGCCTGTTACCAGGCGTTCGAGGACATCGGCAGCGTCATCCACAGTCATCCCGTCTGGGCGACCATGTTCGCCATCGCCCATCAGCCGATTCCGGCCTGTATCGACGAGTTCGCCGTCTACTGCGGCGGTGAGATCCGCTGCGCCGACTACGCCGCGTCCGGCACACCCGACGTCGGGGCCAACGCGGTCAAGGCGCTGCAAGACCGGGGCGCCGCCCTGATTGCCAACCATGGCTTGGTCGCCGTCGGGCCGCGCCCGGACAAGGCGCTGCACATCACCGCGCTGGTCGAACGGACCGCCCAAATCGTCTGGGGTGCACGCGCTCTCGGTGGCCCGGTGCCCATTCCCGAGGAAGTGAACCGGAATTTCGCCGGCGTGTACAGCTACCTGCGCTCCAATCCGATGTGATGAACCAGGTCCGGCTGGGCCGCGCGAGCGTGGCTCGTGTCGTGGAGTTCCAGTTCGATCTGGGAACCAGGTTTTTCGCCCGGACTCCCCCGTCGGCATGGCGAGACAACACCGATCTGCTGGTGCCTGACTTCTACAACCCCGACACCGATGAGTGGCACATCGCGGTCCAAAGTTGGGTCATCGAGGTCGACGGGCTGACGGTCGTCGTCGACACCGGCGTCGGCAACGATCGCGAGCGGCCGCACATGCCGGCCCTGGACCACCTGAACACCGGGTACCTGGACGCGCTGCGGTCGGCGGGGGTCGAGCGCGCTGGCGTGGACGTGGTGGTCAACACCCACATCCACTCCGACCACGTCGGATGGAACACCATGTTGGATGAAGGCGCGTGGGTGCCGACATTCCCCAACGCGCGTTATCTGGTCCCTGCCGCCGACTACCAGCACTTTCAGCCGGATGGGCCGGCGGCGAGTCGATCGCCGGACACCAAGGAGGAGGCGGCCCAGCAGCGCGGTGACCAGTTGGTGTTCGCCGACAGCGTGGCGCCGATCGAGGCAGTCGGACAGCTCATCGGATGGTCGGACGGCTACCGGATCAGCGAGTCGCTGTGGCTACGGCCTGCCGCCGGCCACACGCCAGGGTCTTCGGTGTTGTGGCTGGACGCGGGTCAGCCGGCCGTCTTCGTCGGCGACCTCACCCATAGCCCGCTGCAGCTGCGCCGTCCCGCGGAACCCTGCGCCTTCGACATCGATGCCGACGCCGCCGCGGCCACCCGGAGCCGGATCTTCACCGAGGCCGCTAACGCCGGGGCGGTGGTCATCCCCGCGCACTATCCGGGTCGTGGCGGTGCAACGCTGCGCGCCGTCGCGGACCAATTCGACGTCGACCACTGGCTAGACATCGAACCGCTTAGCGTTGGTCGATAGCAACCTTGACGGCGCCGCTCTCCCCCTGGTTGGCAATCGCCAGGAAGGCGTCGCGCCACCGGTCCAACGGGAAGGTGTGGGTCAACATCGGGCGCAGGTCCACCCGGCCGGCCTCCACCAGGTCCAGGTAATGGGCGATGGCGTGCTTGCGCTGTCCGTCGATTTCCTCGATTCCGAAGGCATTCGAGCCGACCCAGCTGATCTCTTTGAAGTACAGCGGGCTCCACTCCCACCGGCCTGGCGCGTGGACACCAGCCTTGACCAGCGTCCCCCGGGAAGCCAGAACCCGCACCCCGACTTCGAACGTCTCGGGCTTGCCGACGGTGTCGTAGACCACGTCGACCGCTCCGGGGTGGGCCATCGGCAGCCCTTGCAGCGGCTGATGCAGCCGACCGCCGCCCCAGGCGACCAGCTCTTCGATGACGGCCAGCCGCGGCTCATGCGCCAAAACCTTTTCGGCCCCGAAGCGACGGGCCAGCTCGGCCTGCGCGTCGAAGCGCGCTACCACGGCCACCGCTACGTCCGGGTAGAGCGCCCGCAGGATCGTCACCGCGCATAGCCCGAGCGAGCCGGCGCCGTACACCATAACCCGGCCGGAGCGGGGCGGCGGGTGGCGGGTGATCGCGTGCAAGGACACCGAGAACGGGTCGGCGAACACGGCCAACTCGTCCGGAATCGATTCGGGCACACCGATCAACATGCTGTCGTGGGCCGGCATCAACTCGGCGTATCCGCCGGTCACGTCAGCCGACACCCCGGTGTGGATGCCGGGTCTGATGTCCCCGTCGGTGAAGCTCCAGCACAGGCTGTAGTCGCCGTCTTCGCAGGCAGGGCAACGCGGTTCGATGCCACGCGGCCCGCAGGACAGCCACGGGTTGAGCACCACCCGTTGGCCCAAGTCCAGCCCCCTGGCCTTGGGGCCCAGTGCCACCACGTCGGCGACCACCTCGTGGCCCATGACCTGCGGGAAGGAACAGAAACCGGCCATCGCATTGTCGGCGTCACCCTCGCCGAAGTCCATCAAGATCTGCTTCGAGTCCGACCCGCAGATACCGGTAAGCCGGGGCCGGGTGATCACCCAATCATGATGCGGCAGTTGCGGGTCCGGCACCTGTTGAAGTGCGGTGGGGGTTCGCGCCAAGTTCTGGGTCAGCAAGTTGGCTGTCCCGTCCGCCAAGCCGGGGGCCGCCCAAGGCTCCGGTCGGACGCCGAAGACCAGCGCCTTCACTTCTCTCCAATCGGCGCCATAGCCGCCACACCGGCAATGAATGTGTCGAGGTCGGCGTTCTTGGCATCGATGACGGCCCTCATGTCCGGCACGTAGTGTTCGAAACCGTTGCTACCCAGCGCTGCGATGATGCCCGCGGCCACCTCGTCGGCCGCGATCTTTGGCCCCTGATAGAGGGGTTCCTCGCTTCCGGGCTGGTCCCAGATCTCGGTGTCGACTGGGCCCGGCTCGATCAGCTTTACCGAGATACCGGTGCCGTATAGGTCCACCGCCATCGCCTCGCTCCGACCGCACAGAGCGAATTTGCTTGCACAGTAGGCGGTTTCGTGGATGATCCCGAGCCGTCCGCCGACACTGCACACATTGACGATCATGCCCGTGCCGCGCGTCAGCATTCGTGGCAGCAACGCCGGCGTCAGCCGCATCGGAGCGACGAAATTGACCCGCATGACATGCTCTACCTCGCCCGCATTGAGCTCGGTGACGACCCGGCGCTTCGGGATGGCCGCGTTGTTGATCAGCACATCGATGCCGCCGAGAACATCCCATGCCCGCAGCGCCAGCGCGTCGACCGACGTAGTGTCGGCCAGGTCGGCCACCCACATCGCGGAGTCCGGCGAGGTCTGCCGGCAATCGGTCAGCACCTCGGCCAGGCGATCCTGCCGGCGCGCGATCGGCCCCACAACGGCCTTCTGCGCGGCAAGCCGTCGGGCCATCGCCACCCCCAGCCCCGACGAAGCGCCCGTGACAAGCACCCGTTTGCCGGCCACCGAGTACGCCATTGGTCAAGGTTGCCGCATGCCGGCAGCCGCGTACAGTGGCGGAAGGTTGTTTATATTGACTAAGTAATGTGCTAAGCTGGGCTAAGTACATTCGATAGGGGGCAAGACAATGACTTCCACCACTAGGTACGAGGGCGACACCTGGGACCTGGCGTCCAGCGTCGGGGTGACCGCGACCATGGTCGCCGCGGCCCGCGCGATGGCCACGCGCGAAGAGCATCCACTTATCGACGACCCGTTCGCCGAGCCACTGGTGCGCGCCGTGGGCGTGGACCTGCTCACCCGGCTGGCCAGCGGCGAGCTGGACCCTGCGGAGCTGAACGACGTCGTGGACGCGCAGGACGGCAACGCGGAATCCACCGGGGCCATGTCCCGGATGGCCGACAACATGGCGGTGCGCACCAAGTTCTTCGACGAGTTCTTCCTGGACGCCACAAAGGCCGGCATCAAGCAGGTGGTGATCCTGGCCTCGGGGCTGGATTCACGCGCCTACCGCCTGGCGTGGCCCGCCCAGACGGTGGTCTACGAGATCGACCAGCCTCAGGTCATCGAATTCAAGACCCGCGCCCTCGCCGAGCTGGGCGCCGAGCCAACCACCGAGCGACGCGTGGTCGCCATCGACCTGCGCGACGATTGGCCCACTGCGCTGCGGACCGCGGGATTCGACCCGAGCCAGCCGACGGCTTGGAGCGCCGAGGGGCTGCTCGGCTATCTCCCACCGGAGGCTCAGGACCGCCTACTCGACACCATCACCGAGCTCAGCGCGCCGGGCAGCCGGCTAGCCACCGAAAGCTCGCGCAACCTCGAGCCCGGTGACCTGGAAAAGATGACAGAGCGCATGAAAGACATCTCCGAGCGTTGGCGTGCGCACGGTTTCGAGCTCGACATGACCGGCCTCGTCTACTTGGGCGACCGCAACGAAGCGGCACCCTATCTGACCGACCGCGGTTGGCAGCTCACCGCCGCCAGTGTGCGGGATCTCTTTGCCGCCAATGGACTTCCGCCCTTCGAGGGAAACGACGCCCGGATGGGCGACCTGGTCTACGTCAGCGGCACCCTCGGCAAGAACGCGAAATCGGAGCTATCCAAATGACTATCAACTCGGCACGAACCGACGGCGACAGCTGGGGCCCGGGATCCAGCGTGGGAGCGACAGCGACCATGGTCGCGGCAGGCCGCGCGCTGGCCTCGAAGGGCCCCGACGCATTACTGCACGACCCGCTCGCCGATCCCCTGGTGCGAGCGGTAGGCCTGGACCCGTTCATCCGGATGATCGACGGAGAGGTCACCTTCGAGGATGACGCCCTGCTGCGCCGGGAGGCGCTGAACGAGCAGATCGCTGTCCGTACCAGATTCTTCGACGACTTCTTCACCCGGGCCACCGACGCTGGGATCCGCCAAGCGGTGATCCTCGCCTCGGGCCTGGACACCAGGGCCTACCGACTGGGCTGGCCGGAGGACATGGTGGTCTACGAAATCGACCAGCCGCAGGTCATCGACTTCAAGACGCGCACGCTGGCCGACCTCGACGTCACCCCGACCGCCGACCGGCGGCCCATCGGCATCGATCTGCGCAGCGACTGGCCGAACGCGCTGCGGCAGCACGGTTTCGACGTCAACCAACCCACGGCGTGGATTGCCGAAGGCCTGCTAGTTTACCTGCCGCCCGAGGCCCAGGACCGATTGTTCGACAGCATCACCACGCTCAGCGCGCCGGGTAGTCGTGTCGCCACCGAGCACTTCCCCGACCCCGCCGCATTCTCCGGCGAACGTGCGCAACAGCTCTCCGAGCGGTGGAGCCGCCTCGGGTTCGACCTGAATATGTCGGACCTGATCTTCCACGGCGAGCGCAGCACCGTCATCCAGTACCTCACCGACCACGGCTGGGATGTGGCCGCGCAGTCGGCCAGGGAACTGTACGCGCACAACGCGTTCGAATTCCCTGACGACGAGATCATGGCGTCACTGGGCGATATGAGCTACGTCGCTGCCACGCTGAAATAGCGCTTGGCTAGGCTCGTCTCATGCCACGAGCTCACGATGACAACTGGGATCTAGCGTCGAGTGTGGGCGCCACCGCAACCATGGTGGCCGCCGGCCGCGCCATGGCGACGAAGGATCCCCGCGGTCTGATCAACGATCCGTTCGCCGAGCCGTTGGTGCGCGCGGTCGGGCTTGACCTGTTCACCAAGATGATGGACGGCGAGCTCGAGCTCAGCTCAGTGGAGAGCGTTTCACCGACACGCTTGCAGGCGATCACCGACGGGATGGCGGTGCGCACGAAGTATTTCGACGATTACTTCGTCAACGCCACCCGGGCCGGGCTGCGTCAAGCGGTGATCCTCGCGGCCGGGTTGGACTCGCGCGCCTACCGGTTACCCTGGCCGGCGGGCACGGTGGTCTATGAGATCGACCAGCCACAGGTGATCGAATTCAAGACGACCACGCTTGCCGGCCTCGGCGCCGAACCCACGGCAACCAGGCGCACCGTTTCGGTCGATCTGCGCCAGGACTGGCCGGCGGCACTGAAGGCCGCGGGGCTGGACACGACGACACCGACCGCGTGGCTGGCGGAAGGCCTGCTGATCTATCTGCCGCCGGAGGCTCAGGACCGGTTGTTCGACAACATCACTGTGCTCAGTGCGCCGGGCAGCACCGTCGCCACCGAATTCGTACCCGGCATTATCGATTTCGACTTTGATAAGACAAGCCAGATGGCCACTACGTTCCGGGACCACGGCGTGGACATCGACATGGGATCGCTGGTTTACACCGGCCAGCGCAACCACGTCGTCGACTACCTCAAGGGCAAAGGGTGGGACGCCGAGGGCGTGACGCGCGCGGAACTGTTCCAGTGCAACGGCATCGATGTACCCGCAGTCGAAGACGACGACCCGCTGGGCGAGATCATTTTCATCAGCGGCGCCCTGCCCAATTAGCCAGCCGCTAGAATCGCGACTGCCCCAGCCACAGCGCGTTCGCGCCACTCATACCCTGTTCGAGGTTTTCCAGGATCCCGACAGCCGAGCGGACAAGCAGCGAGCCCAGCGCCTCGGAGAGCGACGCGGCACCCGGTCGCGATGATGCTCGTGGCCGCAGCATATCCAGCAGCGACGAGCCCGGATAGCTGACAATTCGGACCTCGGTGTCCTCGTCTAAGCCGGCCAGAACTTTGGCTCGGCGCACGGCGGTTCGGAGTCCACCGAGTTCGTCGACCAGACCCCGTTCCAGCGCATCCGCGCCGGTCCAGATCCGGCCTCGGGCAACGGCATCCACGGCTTCGGTGGTCAAGTTGCGGCCTTCGGCGACGCGCTCCACGAAGTCCGCGTAGAACAAATCGGCCTCGGCCTCCCGATAGGCTTTCTGCTGCGGCGTGAATGGCGCGTCGATTGACCAGGCGTCGGCGTTGGCGTTGGTGCGCACGGAATCTGACGCGACTCCCAGCCGATCCTTGAGATCCCGAACCACCAGTTTTCCGGTGAAGACACCAATCGAGCCGGTGATGGTGGCCGGACTGGCCACGATCGCGTCGGCGCTCATCGCTACGTAGTAGCCGCCAGAGGCAGCAACCGAACCCATCGACGCCACCACCGGTTTGCCACGTTCGCGGGCCCTGGTCACCTCGCGCCAGATGGTCTCGGACGCGGTGACCGACCCTCCCGGACTGTCCACTCTCAGCACGATCGCGGACACCGAATCATCGGCGGCCGCCTGGCGCAGTGCCGCTGCGATCGTGTCGCCGCCCACCGAAGAGGTGCCGAATGGCAGGAACTGCGGCCCACCACGTCCGTCGACAATCGAGCCGGCGACGTCGATCACGGCGAGCGTGGGCTTGGACCGGCGGCCGGGAACCGACGGCACCGGCGGGGTGAGCCGTGGCCGGCCCGCGCCGGCGTAACGCGTCAAATAGAGCCGGGGCGGCGCGTCATCGGTTGAGTCGCCGGCTCCCGGTGAAACACCTTCCACGCCAACCATCTCCGCTATTCGAGCATAGGCCTCGTCGCGGAAACCGATCCGGTCGACCAAGCCGGAGGCGACGGCGTCGTCGCGCAAGAGCGGAGCCCGGTCGGCCAGCGCATCGAGCGCACCGGAATCGATGCCGCGGGATTCGGCAACCGCCTGCCAGACCTGATCCTGCAGGCTTTCCAGCATGCGGGTGACGGCCTCACGATGGGCGTCGGTGAAGCCATCCTCGGTGAAAAGGTTTATCGCCGACTTGTATTCGCCACGCGCGACGAACTGGGCTTCAATCCCCACCTTGTCCAAGGCGTCGCGCAGGAAGGTGGCGTTGCTCGCGAAGCCGATCAGCCCGACACTTCCGGAGGGCTGCATCCACACCTCGCCGAACGCCGATGCCAGGTAGTAGGACAACGTGCCGGGGTAGGTCTCGGCCCACGCCAGCGACGGCTTGACGGCGCTGAATGCCGCGATGGCCTCCCGCAGCTCCTGAACCGCCGCCGGCGGAGACGCCGCAAGCTGCACGCGGGCGATCAAACCGGCCACCCGGGGGTCCTGGGCGGCGCGGTGGATCGCCGCGACGGAATCGCGCAGCGTCATCGGCCGACCGCCACCGGTGATGACGGCCAGCGGATCGAAGCCCGACGTCTCCGGCGGCACCGAACGCAGGCTGAACTCCAGTACGCAGCCGTTGGGTATGCCCTGGTGGCGGGCGGTATCGACCCGGTCAACCAGGGCACGGACGTCGTCCGTCCGGTCTAAGAAGCCAGGAAGGGAAGGCAGGAAGTCAAACATATCCTTCCAGCGTACCGATCGGCCGCCGTACGGTGATGTTGTGAGGTTTTCGATCGCCATCCCACAGTTCGACTACGACGGCTTCGACGCTGCGGGTCTCCGTTCGTACCTCGCGCGCGCCGAGGAGCTCGGGTTCGAGGGCGGGTGGGTGCTCGAGCAGACGGTCGGCCCTGCACCACTGCTCGCGCCACTAGAGCTGCTGGCGTACTGCGCGGCCTGCACCGAGCGACTGCGGCTGGGGGTCGCGGTGCTGGTGACGTCGCTACATGAGCCACTCCAGCTCGCCTCGGCGGTGACCGCCGTCGACCGGCTAAGCCACGGACGGCTGGATATTGGGGTCGCGCCGGGCGGCGGTGCTCGCCAGTTCGCCGCCTTCGGCGTGCAGAAGGACACTTTCATCTCGTATTTCACCGAGGGCCTAGAGCTGATGAAGGCGGCCTGGTCCGACGAACCCCGGCTCACGTTCCACGGCCGGTTCCGTGACGTCGACGACCTTTCGGTGGTGCCGAAGCCGGTGCAGCGACCGCACCCGCCGATCTGGTTCGGCGGCCTGGCCCCCAAGGCGCTGGCCAGGGCAGTACGCCATGGTGATTCGTTCTTGGGGGCGGGCTCGTCGTCAACCGAGTCCTTCGCCGGAGCAGTCACCATCGTTCGCCGCGAGCTGGCCGAACAGCACAAAGACCCCGCACATTTCACCATCGGTAAACGCGTCTACCTGATGATCGACGACGATGCGGCCCGGGCACGCGAACGGGTGCTCGACGGTCTGCGGCGCATCTACGGCGACGTAACAAAACTCGACACATACCCGGTGTCCGGCACGCCCGACGACGTCGTCCGCGGTCTGACCGAGGTGATCGACGCGGGCGCGCAGATGCTGCTGCTCAACCCGATCGGCCGTGACGTCCCGGAAGCGCGGGAGCAGATGGAACGCCTTGCC
>CAVQSX010000017.1:0-16293 GCA_963715905.1 uncultured Actinomycetota bacterium | reverse complement strand
TCTTCGGCGGATCATAGATGCCGTCGACATAGGTGCTGCGGAACTTGATCGGCGCGGCACCCGGGGCGGGCACCAAGAACGCAATGCTCTTGTACTCTTTGCCGGATTCGATGTGGTAAGCGTCATCAACGCCGATGATCTGACGAGAAACACTGGGGCTGGCCACCTTTAACCCAATTCGGTACGAGGTGTTCTTATCGATGTCCTTGATCCTGCCGACATCCAGTGTCTGGGATGCGAACAGGATGTGGATACGGAATGAGCGGCCCTTGCGTGCCACGTAGTCGAACAGTTCCGCGTATTCCGGTTGGTCGGCCAGCATTAGGGTGAACTCGTCTGCGACCACCAGAAGCGTTGGAATCGGCGGCAAGTCCAGTGCCCGGCTGTAATCGCGTTTTCTCGTACTCGGTCACCGAGTTCAACGCGCTGCCCTGGACCCGGCGGCCGGCCTCGCGCAGGAGCACCTCGCGACGGGCCACCTCTCCGCGCAGCGTGTCAGCGAATCGATCAGCCAACGACTTCTTCCCGGCCATGTTCGAGATCACCGCGACAACCTGCGGGAAGTTGCGGAAACTGTCGGCGCCGGCCTCACCCTTGAAGTCGGCGTATATCACGATCAGCCGGTCCGCGGAGTGTGTCGTCAACAGCGACAACAGAATCGCCATTAGAGTCTGTGACTTACCGGAGCCGGTCATGCCGATCATCAGGCCGTGCGGGCCCATTCCGCCTTCGGCCTCGTCCTTGAGGTCGAAATCAGTGGATCGCCGGTAGTGGTCACGCCGATCGGAACGCGCAACTCGTCGTCGCGGTTAGCGGCGCCCACAACGTGGGCACATCGAGCTGCGACGCGTCGGAATCCCAGCAGCGTGGTAAAAGTCGCGCCGCGAGTGGCCGCCGAACGCAGTCCGGCGTGAGTCGGGTTGGAGTCCCACCGCGACAGCTGGCGCGCCAGGTGGGCGGCATCGTCGGCACCGAATTGGTCGGCGTTGTCGATGTAGGGCTGCCACCCGCCGGTCTGCCAGCGTTCGATGGCGCCGTGCGCAATGCGCAGGATCGGCTTCTCGGGGTCCGAATACTGTTCGCGGTTCGGCTCGGTGGTGCCGCGGTGCACGACGGTGACCCCGGCCCGGCCCGCCGCCAGCGCCGAGGCGTTACGTCGAAGTCGGGGTCGTCCACGACGATCAGCAAGTGGCGCAGCGCATCCGCCGGCTCACCCGTGAACGCCGGGCGATCGACCAGCGCCGGGCCCAGCAGCGAGACCAGTTCGTCGGGATTGGTCGACAGATAACGGGCCGGACCCACGCCGTCGATCTCGTCCGGGAATGTCGACGTGTGGCAGCCACTTCAGCCAGGACCAGTCCCGGCCCTCCAGATCGCGGGTGGCCAGCGCCACCCCGAGCACCGTCGGGTCGTGCCAGGTCACCGCCTGAGCGATCCAGGCGCGCAGCGCCGCCCGCACTTCTGCGGCCTCACCCAGGACGGTGATCCGCGAGACTTTGGTCAGATCGATGCCGGTGGGCACGTCTCGGACGGTGCGCTGGGTGTCGAGCAGGCTGCGCAATGCGCTGTGCGACACCGGTTCCAGGTCGATCTCGTCGGCGGTGTCCTGAACCCGCAGCGCGGTGGCCAGGGGCACGTAGTGGCGGCCGGCCCGCAGCACCAGGAAGTCGGAGTCGTGCGGGTCACGTTCCCACTGGCGGCGCGATCCGGGCACGGTTGAGAGCGTCGGCGGGTCGGGGTGCGACCAGTGCGCGGCCGCGCGCTGCTCGGCAGCCTGGGTCCGGATGTTGTCCCGCACCACCGACAGGTAACGCAGATAGTCGGCGCGCTCCGCGTCGACCTCCTCGGTGCGCATCTTGTTGTCGTTGCCGCGAAACAACGCGGTCGCCGCCAGCAGCAGCACGAACGGGAAGAACAGGGTCTGCGGGGAAATCAGCCGCATCCCGGTGGCAACCATCGCGACGATCATGCCGACAATCAGGATCACGATCAGATAAGGCATCGCGCGGCGCAGCAACGACGGCGGAATCACCCGGGGCAGCTCGGGGGGCGCCTCGATGGTGATTGTGCCTTTGCGGCTGCTCGGCGGTGCCAGCCGCCGGCGTGCTTCAAAGATCAGTCGACTCATCGGGGTTCTCCTTCGGCCGACGCCGGACGTCCAGGCCTGCTGTCTGGGGCCAAGCCGTCGTGTGCCAGCAGCGCATCGGCGCGCGACAGCGTCGGACCGGTGGCGAACAGCGACAACATCGACCAGGGGATGGGCACCGCCGGCGCGCTCAGTCCAAGCGCCTCAACGGTTTTGCCGTGTGCGGCGGTCCCGGTGCCGTCCGGATCGGTATCGATGCCGTAGCGGACGCCGGTGTCGGAGACCCAGAACAATGACCCGGTGCCCGGCGATGCTGGGCCACCACCCACCGTCTGGGTGAAGTAGCCGGTGCCCGGCGCGATGGCGACCCGGGTGGCTCCGTTAGCTACGCCGACCAGGTCGACGGTGCGCACCGAATCAGGCGCCGGCAGCGCCGAGCCCGACAGCAGGCTCAGTGAGCTGGTGGCAGCGCCGGCCGGCTTATTCCAATACGCACAGGTGACGGGAGCTTTGGTCGTATCGACGAGGGCGATCTGCTGGTTGGGGTAGCGCGAGGTGTCCAGGATCCGCGACACCGGCAGCTTGGCGACCTCGTCGGCACCGAGTCGCGGCGGCTGTTCCAGGCCATAGGAATTCGTGTTGCGCAGGATCGCGGCAAGTACCGGTGAGATCGGCTGCAGGCCGTCGGGCAACACCGCGAAGTAGCGCACGCCGCCCGACGAGTTCTGCTCCAGCGCGTAAGACACCACCACCGCTCCGATCGGAGCCGGCACCGGGAAGCCCGCCGGGGCACCGGCATTCGGGATGGCCGGCGCCGTCAGCGCCGGACCCTCGGGCACCGCATTGAACAGCCCCTGCGCGATGGGCCGCGGCGCGGGCACCTCGGCACCCAAGCCGAGGGCGTTGGTGACAGCGTGGTCAGCCAGGTCGATCTGACTGCGCCGACCGTCCCACAGCAGCCAGGTACCGGTGCCGCTGTCGACCAGGACGCCTTGCGTGGCCCCCAGAACGGCAGCCTTTGCGCCGCGGCTATCGGGCGGCCCCGCCAGCACCGTGACCCCAAGGCTGTGCGCGGCCCGCGACGTCCCGCTAACGCCCTCACACACCGTCCAGTTGGCGTCGTGCGAAGCGTTCTGCACCATGCGTTCCGGAGCTCCCGGAATGCCGATCAGGTTGCCGCGCGGAAACCGGTCCAGCTCATTGCTTTTCACCGTGGTGGGGTTGACCGGCTTGCCGACGATCAGGCGGGCTGAGGTCAGGTTGAGCACCGGGTGCAGGTCGTCACCCACCCGTACGTACAGCGCGGCGGTCGACCGATCGGCGAGCACGGCGTTGGTACCGGCCGACGCGTTCGGCCGAATCAGCGAAAACACGAAGCAGCCCGCCAAACCGGTAACCAGAATGAGGCCGCCCATCAGCACGGCGCGCGACTGGGTGCGCAGCGGGTCAACGAGCATCCTGGTGTCGTGCAGGGCGATCCCGGAGGCGATCCGGCGCATCACGAACCGCCATCCGGTCACCTGGTGGCGGGTGACGAATCCACGGCGATAGACAACCTGATCGGGGCTGTCGTTGACCGGCGTTCGTGACGAGAACGAACGCCGTCCCCCGGTCCGTTCGCCGTCCGGCTCGTTGCTGGTCATGCCGGCACCGAGAGGCCAAGGCCACGCAGCAGCGGCTCTACCGAATTACTGACGTCCCGATCGGTGATCGTCATGAGCTCGTCGTCGCTGAACTCACCGGTTCCCGCGTGTTCTGAATGGTCGAGCCGGAATTCACGTTCCTCCTCGGAGCGTTCGACGATGTTCCGGACGAACCGGCCGTTGCCCGCGATGTCCAGGCTGCGCCGCTCAATCCCGTTGGTGTCGGGCGTGGTGGACGCGGCCAGGTGAGAGAACAGCGCTTCCATATGGTCGAGCGCGGAATGTTCGAAGACACTGTCGCGTTGCTCGGCCATCTTGTGCGCAATCTCGACCAGCTCGGACGACTGGTACGACGGGAATTCGATGTTGCGGGTGAACCGGGACCGCAAGCCCTCGTTGGTGTCTAAAAACTTGTCCAGGTCGGCCCGGTATCCGGCAATGATCACCACCAGCCGGTCGCGGTCGTTTTCCATCCGGGCCAGCAGAGTGTCGATGGCCACCAGCCCGAAGTCGTTCTTGGCCCCGGTAGCCACCAGTGCGTAGGCCTCGTCGAGGAACAGCACACCATCCAGCGCGCTGTCGATGACCGCGTTGGTTTTGGCCTCGGTCTCGCCGATGTGCTGGCCAATGAGATCGGCGCGGTGCACCTCCCGGATGTTCTCCCGCTTCAATAAGCCGAGGCCGCAATAGATCTTCGCGACGACACGCGCAATCGTGGTCTTGCCTGTTCCCGGCGGCCCGGCGAAGACCAGGTGGTGCGCACGTTGCGCAACCGCCAGCCCACGCTGTTTACGCACCAGTTCCATTGCCACCGAACTCTTCAGCCGTGACACCTGGTTCTTGACCTCTTCCAGACCGATGAATTCGGCGAGCTGGCGTTCGGCCTCATGCAGCAGCACAGCCTTGCGTTCGTGGGCCGCGGGGTCGACGAAGTCGTCGGCGGTGGGCTCGGTGTCGGGGTCCCACGGATCGGTGCGGGCGTCGATCCGGGCCCCAGTAGTGGTCACAATCCCAAAGCTGGTGTCGGACAGTGCCTGTTCGACCTGCTCATTCTCGGGCTGTGCCGCGTACAGATCCTGAAGCACTTCGCTTGCCGAGTCCTCGTCGACATGCGCACGCAGCACCAGCGCTTTGGCCAGCGCCCCGTCCACCGCCGCCACCCCGACGGGGCCCTGCGGCTCCTCGAGGTAGGACAAAGCGGGAGCGAACATGCCCAGTCGGGCGAGCGCGGTGCCCAGCGCGATCTTGGCTGCGTGCGAAAATGCCTCGTCAAGGTCGGAGTCGTTGACGATCGGGGTCAACAGCTTGACGACGTCCGACCAGCGCTCAGCGCGGTAATTGACGACGACATTGACCCAGCGGGCCTCTCGCCAGCTCGGTCGGCGCTCGGTGACGTCGGCAACCAATTCGTTTGCCTGGGCGCAGTTTCCGGGCCCGCCCGCCGAAGCCAGCGCCGCCGCGTAGGCCAGCTGGAAATCGTCCGGGGTGGTGGCACGAAACTGCAGATACAGTCCGGTGTCGTAGCGGAAGCCCAAGGCCCCAGGCTCGAGTTCGACCTGCCGCTGCAACACGCCCGCGGTGGCCGCGGTGCGCGACACCGCTTCCAACACCCGGATGGACACGTCGCCGGCAGCGGCCAACCCCGTCCACGCGTCGCACTGGCCATAGGCGATCCGGGTCAGCTCGGCGAAACCTAAACGAGCTGCAGCCAGGTCCGCTGGCCGCTGGCGTTCGTAAATCGATATGCCGAGCGCGCGACAACAGGTCGCGAAACGGCTGACGAAATCGCTGTCAACCCTTCCGACTGCTTGAGAATCGGCGGGTTGAACTGCCAGCATTCCGGTGTCACCGCGTTCCATTGCCGCTTCTTTCCATAGGTATGGCATCCCCTAATCCGACCCGCCTGAAGTTAGCATTGCATAAGCTAACTTGTCGAGGCGCCGGGGTTGCGCCGGTTTTGTCCGCTGCTCGCGTTCCTACCGCACTGACCAGGACATTACGGTCGCCCATCGAGTCCTTCCTGACAGATTCTCGCTAAGCAGCAGAGCTTACTGAATATGGTTTTCATTATCAACGCATGGGCGCGACGGCATGTCGTTGTGATGGAGCCGTCAGGGTTCCCAGGTGCCCGGCACCATCGGGATAACCGGCCCGTCGCCGAACTCGTCACCAGTCAGCGTGGTCAACCCCGCCGCCGGTATACGAGCCTCGTTGCGTGCTGTTCCGGCAAATCCCATGGGCCCTGCGCTGTGGCCCGATGCCACTGTTGATGTAGCTAACTCAGCACCCTCTGGCGCACCCCAGTCTGGCTCGACCGAGAGATTCATGTCCATGAACTCGTGGCCGTACCCACGAAGCTTTGCCCGCCGGCGCCGCCGCGCACTTTCTTTTTCACTCGTTGACGCACCGGCTGCGGCCGCGGCCGCGGCGATATCAGGCTCTGGCGCCTTCCGCTGGGCACCGGTGCTCATCCCTGTGCTGGCTCCGGTGGTCGGGCCGCCCACCAGGTACGGATATGCGGCCCCCTGAACACCAACAGGCGGTGACGGCGGCGGGGCTCCCGACGCCGGCGCCGTAGCCGCCGGGGCCGCCGGGGCCGAAGCCGGGGCCGAGGACGGGGCACCCGGGACCGGGGCGGCGCTCACGACGGAAGCGCTACCTGTAGCTGGCACGCCGGGCGTCGTGGGCGTTGGTGCAGCGGCCACGGCAACCGCATCAGGCTGAATTCCATCCAACCCGCTCAGCCCCGCCAAGCCGGCCAACAACCCGGGGTTCGCGGCCGACAGAGTGAGCGCAAGAGCATTGATCTCGGGGAAGAACGCCTCGTAAGCCTCCGCCGCGTGGCCTGTTTCGTCTGCTATCAGTCCCGCAACGTCGGACGCCAACTGCGTTGTCGCTCCGGATGGATTCGAAGGAAACTCCAGTAGGTCCCGCTCCAAGGTGTTGATGGGTTCGGTGATTCGATTCATCCACCAACTCAGGTCGTATGGGTTACCGGCGTCATTGTCGACGATGTCCTGCACGCTGCCGCCAGTGTCGCTGCTGTCGCTGCCCTGAATGGGCTTCAAGATCTGCGGCGGCGATTCGGTTTGCGGTGCCGAGGCCAAGGATGCGGAAGATACCAAATCATATTGGGCCATCGTGGCGGCGGCCTGGATCCACATCCACAGATAGTCGGCCTCGTTGAGCGCGATGGGGATGGCATTAATCCCAAAGAAGTTGGTTGCTGCCAATACCGTGTGGATCACGTGGTTGGCTGCCAATTCCAGCAAGGTCGGCATCGCGGCCATGGCGGCCGTGTGGGCGGTGGCAGCTGTCTCGAATTGGGCAGCCGTGGTCGCGCTGTCCGCGCTGGCCTGCATCAGCCACAGCAAATAGGGCACATGCGCGGCGACGTACTGCTCGGCACTTGGCCCTTCCCAGGCCCCAGCCTGCACCGCAGCCAAGATCGCGCTCAGCTCTTCTGCAACCGAAGCGTAGGTCGCACTCAACGAAGTCCATGACCCAGCGGCGGCCAACAAGCCGCCCGGACCGGGTCCGCTGCTGAGCAGGGCGGAATGCACTTCCGGTGGCGAGGCCATCCATATCGGCGCGGTCATGCCGACCTGGCCGCAACCAAATACGCCGCCGATAGGGCAAGTCCTTGGGCAACAACCCGTAGCGCCACGGCAGCGACTCCTTGGAAGGACGAATCAACGACCGCCTTGGCTGTTAGGCGGCGTAATCAGCAATCAGCTAGTAGTCGGTCCCCGAGGCAGAAAAGTTCCCAACCCGCAGTCAACTCATCAGAGATACCGCACGCCGGACCAGGAGATTAAACAGCGAGGGCAGCGCCTCGCGACTCACACCCTGACGGCGCTCACCAGCGTATTACGGAGGAACGCGCTGCCCTCGGTTTCCGGTCCGGGAACCGGCCTGCCGACCTCGCGCAGGTAATCGGCGAGCGGCGTGCCGACCGCCGTCCAGCCGCGCTGGCCGAACCATTCGGTGGCCGGCGCGTGCTGCTCGTTGTAGATCAATTGAAAGAACGGGCGTTGCTCTTCGCCTGAGGCGATCGCGGAACGTTCTTCTTCGAGATTGGCCTTGAATTCGTCCGATTCCATCGGGGCACCTTCCTCGATGGCGACATGGCTGCCCGGTCCGGCAAGGCCGTCGACACCGGTGAACAGCTGCTCCTGCGCGGCGGCCGGCAGATAGATCAGCAAGCCCTCAGCGATCCACGCCGACGGCTTGGCCGGGTCAAAGCCGCTGTCTCGCAAGGCTTGCGGCCAGTCGTCGCGCAGATCGACAGCGATCTCGCGACGCTCCGCGCGCGGCTGGGCGCCGTGGCCGGTGAGCACCTCACGCTTGAAATCCAGGACCTGCGGACGGTCCAACTCGAAGATCGTCGTCGCGGCCGGCCACTCCAGCCGATAGGCGCGCGAGTCCAGCCCGGCGGCCAGGATCACCACCTGGCGCGCGCCCGCGTCGCTGGCTCGGCGGAAGTAGCGGTCGAAGTACTTGGTACGGGCGGCCTGGAAGTTGACGAAATGCTCGCCGAAATCGCTGCTCTTCAGTGGGTGGTCGGGAACCTTGCCGTCGAGAACGTCGGCCGGGGGACCGCCGACGGCCCGACAGAACAACTCGGCATAGGGATCGACCGCCAGCGGATCGGGTTTCTGCGCCTCAAGCGCCCGTGCCGTCGCTACGAACAACGCGGTCGAACCGACACTCGTCGTGATGTCCCAGGTATCACCTTCGCTACGCACCCAATCGACATTACGCCGAGGGGCAGCAGCATCGTTTCCGATGGGGCGCAACGGCAGTGGCCGACGCTGGCGAAGCTGGGGAGCCCATATGGCGGCTCCGGCCTGATCGGGGACCCTCATGCGAGGCGTACCTTGCTAACCTCGTCACCACCACGCTTGGGAAGATGTTTGGGGAGGTTGACCATCGAACCGTCGCTAGCGTGGCTGCTTACACCCCTTACGGTGGAGACGTTTCTCGACAAGATCTGGACAGAGACGCACTACCACGTCGAGCGGCACTGCGCGGGCTACTTCGACAGTCTGCTGCACGGGCCGTCGGCGGTTGAGGAACTCCTGGAGCTCTTTCGCCAACAGCCATCGGCGGTGCGCCTGATGAGGGGGAACGACAAAAAGAGCGGGTCTGAGAGCCACCAGCTTGTTGATGGCACCCTGGATCTTGTCGGCATCCGCAACGACTTTGCCGATGGCTACACGATCGTTGCTGACGGCGTTGAACAATATGTGCGCGCGATTGCGTCGCTGGCCCATTCCATCGAGATCGAGCTGAACTTCCCGGTACAGGTCAACGCTTACATCACGCCGCCTGGCTCGCGAGGGCTCGTTCCCCATTACGACGACCACGACGTGTTAATCCTGCAGATCCAGGGATCAAAGATCTGGCACTTGTACACAGGCGTCGATATACCGCCCCACGAGATGCAGCGTCGCGATAAGGCGGTTTCGACCGACGACCTCCCGTTGCCAACCAACTTGCGCCTGGAAGTCGGCGACGTGCTGTACATGCCGCGAGGCCGGGTGCATGCGGCTGACACAGACGTCGAGCCATCCATCCACTTGACCGTCGGAATCCACGTGCCCACCGCGCTCACGCTTGCCATCGGGGCGCTCTACGCGCTGAGTTTCCGCGATGACCGGCTGAATGCCCGGCTGCCGCCACGGCATCTCGATGACGGGCACGCGCACGCGGCCCTGGGCGTCCTTATGCGAGAAGCTGTCAGAACCGTCGAGGACCCAAGCGCCATAGCTGACGGTCTCGAGGCGTTGGCAGATGTCCTGGTCCGCCGCGGCCGATGCCCACCGATCGGACAGGTCTCGAACGCTGTCGGAATCGGCGGCCAAACACTGGTGGCGAAGTACCATCCGCTCTATTCGCGGGTGAAGACTTCGGCCGGCGGCGTTTCGCTGCAGTTTGCCAGGTTGTCGATAGACGCTGGTGCCGATCACAAAGCCGCGATGCTGTTCATCTCGAGTAGCACTGAGCCGTTCCGTGTTTCCGCTCTGCCTGGGCTGCGCGCGGAGCAGCAGATCGAGCTCGCCCGAAAGCTGATCGTGAGCGGATTCCTCGTACGGCTAATCGATGACTGATCGGCTGGTCTGATGGAGTTCGCCGACCTCGCCCGCTGGACGCCGGTCAAGATCGACTTTTCCGGCCGCGCCCCGGCGGTCTACTGGGCCGATCTATCGGCGGAGCGCTTCGTCGAACCGTTCTTCGACCAGACCGTTGCGCGCTGGGCGTCCGGCCCGCGTGGCCGACCGCTCGTCCGGACCGGGCTCGGAGCACTCCTCGCTCTCGATACCGAGCCTTCGCTCGAGCCGGCGGGCATGATCTTTCACCTCTCGCGATGCGGCTCTACGCTCGTATCCCGGCTCCTGGGCACACTTCCCGGCGTGGTCGTCGTCGCCGAACCGGCGCCGCTGAACGCGCTGCTTGGGCTCGATCCCGATCGGGTCGACGAGGCCGCGCTGGTCGAGGTTGTGCGGCTCCTGGTGCGAGCACTCGGCCGATGCCAGCACGGCGACGAACGGCGGCTGGTGCTCAAGTGCACGAGCTGGAACATCCGCCGTCGGGCGATCCTCGCCGCTGCCTTTCCCGAAACGCCCTGGGTCTGGGTTCAGCGCGATCCGGCGCGCGTCCTGGCCTCGCTGCTCGCCGAGCCGCCGGGCTGGCTCGGTCTGCAGGCCGCCCCCCGTCGGGCCGCGACGGCGTTTCGGCCTCGATCCGACTCTGGTCCCGACCATGGCGCGCGCCGAGTTCGCGGCCCGCGCTCTCGGCGCGATGCTGGAGGCTGCCGCAACCGATCCGGCTCGGCGCCTTGTCATCGACCATGCCGAATTGCCCGCCGCGGTTTGGACGCGCGTCGTTGCCCATCTCGGGCTTGAGGCCGATGCTGCAGCAATCCAACGCATGGTCGAGGAGTCTCGGTTCTACTCCAAGGATCCAGCATCCGAGGTCTTTGTCGGCGATGCGCCGGAGCGTCGCCCGCTGACCGACGCGATGCGGGTGGCCGCTCAGCGCTTCGCCGAGCCCGGCTATCGCGCGCTCATATCACATGCGCAGAACGATGGACCGATCGGCGACACCAGTACTTGATGTTCGTTGCTGGTCCTCCGGCGGCCGAGCCGCAACGCTTAATGCCCAGGATTCAACAGTCTGCACGGAACTAGGGACCCCTTTTGCGCGACCAATAGAGAGCTGCGACCAATTGAGACCTTGGTGCGACAGGCTGCCAGCGGGGTAATTGCCTGAGTCCTGGTGCGCAGTGCGGGGGCCCCGACGAACCGACTCTTGCGACTCGACGGAAGGAAAACGGGCGGATGAATTTTCAGGTCTTGCCGCCCGAGACCAATTCGTTGTTGCTGTATTCGGGTGCGGGGTCGGCTCCGATGCTTGAGGCGGCGGCTGCCTGGGACGGGTTGGCTGCTGAGTTGAGTTTGGCGGCGGATTCGTTTGGGTCGGTGACGTCGGGATTAGCCGGTCAGTCGTGGCAGGGTGCTGCGTCGACAGCGATGCTGTCTGCGGCGTCCCCGTATGCGGGATGGCTGAACGCTGCCGCGGCTCAAGCCCAAGGAGCGGCCCTCCGAGCCAAGGCCTTTGTCAGCGCGTTTGAGGCGGCTCAGGCGACGACGGTGCATCCGTTGGTGGTGGCGGCCAATCGCGATGAGTTCCTGCAATTGGTGCAGTCGAACTTTCTCGGGCAGAACGCGCCGGCAATTGCGGCTGCCGAAACTCAGTACGAGGAGATGTGGGCCGCCGATGTGGCCGCGATGGTGGGTTATCACGGGGCGGCCTCAGCGGTGGCTGCGCAGTTGTCGTCGTGGCAGGCTTTGCCGGCGGAGGCTTCCACTCTTGCCGGTCTGCCGCCCCTCAACACCGGGCTGGGCAACATGGGCAGCTGGAACCTGGGCGGTGGCAACAAAGGCAATGCGAACCTGGGTAGCGGCAACATCGGCAATACCAACCTGGGCAGCGGAAACCAAGGCGGCAACAACGTCGGCAGCGGCAACATCGGCAATACCAACCTGGGCAGCGGAAACCAAGGCGGCAACAACGTCGGCAGCGGCAACATCGGCGGTACCAACCTGGGTAGTGGGAACGTCGGCAACAGCAACGTCGGCCTCGGGAATATCGGCAATACCAACCTGGGTAGCGGAAACCACGGCAGCAACAACGTCGGCAGCGGCAACACCGGCTCCAACAACTTCGGCAGCGGAAACACCGGCAATTCCAACGTCGGGTTGGGGAACCACGGCAGCAACAACTTCGGCTTCGGCAACAGCGGCAGCGGGGATATCGGCATCGGGCTCACCGGGAACAATCAAGCGGGTATCAATTTTGCCGGGTTGCTGAACTCGGGCACGGGAGACATCGGCTTTGGGAACTCGGGTAGTAACAACATCGGTTTCTTTAACTCCGGTGATGGAGACTTCGGCATCTTTAACTCCGGTAATGGCAATTTCGGCTTCGCGAACTCAGGCAACGGCAGCACGGGCTTCTGGAACGGGGGCAACTTCAACTCCGGCTTCGGAAACGGGGCCGACCTCAACTTCGGCTTCGGGAATGCCGGTCCAGGGAATGTGGGCTTCGGTAACGCGGGCAGCGGTAACGTCGGCTTCGGTAACGCGGGCCTTTTCAACGACGGCAACTTCAACTCGGGCGGCCTGGTCTCAGGAGCCCCAAACACGGGTAGCTTCAACTCGGGCAACGTGAACACGGGCTGGTTTAACTCGGGCAACACCAATACGGGTTTACTCGATTCAGGCAAACTGGACACGGGCGTGGGCAGCTCTGCTGACCTGGCCGGGATAGTCGCGAACTCGGGCTACGGCAACTCCGGCACCGGATCCTCGGGCTTTTTCAATTCCGGCGACAGCTCTTCCGGCTTACTGAACAACGGCTCGCAAGACGCCGGCATCTTCAATACTGGCGACGTGCAGACGGGCGCGTTTAACACTGGCGGCTCCAACACAGGCTTCTTCAACCGGGATTATGACAACGTCGGCATCGCGAACACTGGCCAGGACAACTCCGGCATTGCACTTTCCGGCAGCGACAACAGCGGCCTTGCGAGTTCGGGCACGTTCGATGCAGGCGCGTTCAACCAGGGCAACTACCAGGTCGGTATTCTCGGCCCCGGACCCATCGCCATCGAGACAGGCACCAACTGACCTGTCGCTGTTGCGGGTCGCTTGCGCCGGCTGTCGCTAGTTGTCGGACGTTCCCTCGCGCTCCCAGCTGCGCGGCACCATCGGCATCCGCGGGCCGCTATCGAACTCGTCGAGTAACCAGCGTGGTCAAACCCGCCGCCGCCGTCACCGTCTGATCGCGTGCAGTGCCGGCAAAGCCCAAATTTCCGGCGCCCCGATCCGACGCCAAGGTCTGAGCGACGGCCCGCCCACCCCAGTCGGGATCGACGTCAACGTTCATATCCATGAACTCATCGCCATGTCCACGTTGCTGGGCCCGCTGGCGCCGCCGTGACCGCGCCGCCTCCCGTGCGGTCGCTGCGGCAGCCGCCACGACGATATCCGGCTCGGGTGCCTTGCTTTTGGCGCTGGAGCTGGCGCGGGCACTCAGCCCGGAGCCGAAGCCGATGCCTGGCGGCGCCACCGCGTACGGAGGGAAGAAACCGACCCCACCCGCGGCCGGAGGCGCCGGTGTGGGCGCCGGAGCCGACGGCACGGTGGGTGCGGAAGCCGTGGGTGCGGGCGACGGCGGCGGCGCGGGGGCCGCGGGCGGTGGGGAGAAAGAGGTCAGCCCGGCGGGCGGCATGAGACTCGGCGTTGCAACGGGTGCCAGCGCCGGCACAACAACCGGTGGCGGCAGCGCGGCCAGCCCGGCCAGCCCCCCCAGCCCGGCTAGTCCTGCAGGGGCGATGGCGGGCAGAGCCGCGATTGCCAGCGCCGGGCTGTTGACCGTATAGGCAACGACTTCTGCGATGTGGGTGGGGAAATCGAATAGTTCCCAGCTGATCAGCCATTGAAAGGCCTGCACCGGGTTTTGCGTGAGGTCCACCGCGAAATTCTGAAAGTCCTCAAACAGTTCGAGGGTTCGCGCGATCCAAAACGATGTGGTTCCGGGGTTGACGAACGAGTCGTAGGTGGCTCCGTTGATGGTGCCGCCGGCGGGACTCCAATTGATGCCGAAGTGCTGCAGGAAGCTGGCAATGACGTTATCGAACGGAAGATCGATCGTCGGATCGTGGGCAAGTTGGCTATTTCCGATGCCGAAGCTTTGCAGGACATTCACCAGCTGCTGTGGAACCCCGAGCGGGTTGTCGCTATAGCCCTGGGTGAGGATCTGGTTCGCGATCTGCTGCTGGATCTCCAGCGGGTTTTGCAGGAACGCCTCAACCTGGTGCACAAACTCTTGCAGAACCTGCTGCTCGGAGTTCAAGATTTGCGGCGCCGGAGTGGTTTGCGGCGTGGACGCGACTGCAGTGGTTGATACCGCTTGGTAGGTCCCCATCGTGGTGGCCGCCTGAATCCACATCCGCACGTAGTCGGCCTCGTTGAGCGCGATCGGGATCGTATTGATGCCAAAGAAATTCGTGGCCGACAGCACCCCGTGGATCGCGTGGTTGGCGGTCAGTTCGACGAGTGTCGGCATGGCAGCCAAAGCGGCGGTATAGCTCGCGGCAACGGTCTCCAGCCGCGACGCGGTGGCCACGCTGTTCGCGCTGGCCTGCACCAACCACGCCAGATATGGGGCGTGCGCGGCCACATACGCCTCCGCACTCGGCCCATCCCATGCCCCCGCCTGCACCGACGCCAACACCGCGCTGAGTTCTTCTGCTACGGAAGCATATTCAGCGCCTAACGCATTCCATCCCCCGGCCGACGCAAGCAACGGCCCCGGTCCCGGCCCGCCACTGAGCAGCGCCGAGTGCACTTCTGGCGGCGAAGCCATCCAGATCGGCGCCGTCATGGGCCGTCCCGACCCACGCGGTACAACGCGACCACAGGCACTCCTCGGGCTGAGAGATTTCACCAGACCGAACAGAGCTTAATGAATATGATTGTCGTTATCAACACGACGGCATCATAGGCGCGTCGCGCGGGCCTCGCGGCTAGACCAACGGGCGGCCCGTCCGGATCCTGCGGTCCACGTCCCACAGCAACACGTTGAACGGGAACCGCCGGACAAACCGGGGCATCAGGCGGTTAGCCGTGCGCAACACGGCCATTAGCCGGTCGAACCGGCGTTGCCGGGCGGCGTCCCACGGCAACCGCATCTGGTCGCGGAATTGCTGCGGTAGGAACCCGGTGGTGATCAGCAACGAGAAGTCGTCTGACCGACGCTGTAGCGGTCCCGGAAGCCGCACCCCACGCATCCGCCCGGCCGCGATCGGATAAAGATATGCGCGGACGGTGTCGTCGATGTGCACCTTGGCCAGCGACGCCTGCCAGTAGCGGTCGAAGGCCGCCCGGTCCGGCGGCCACATCTCCGGCGGCACCTGCAACGTGGTCGCCAGCGTCATGCCGTCGCGGTAATGCTGGTCGGCATCCTCATCGTCCAGTTCACCAACGAAGATACGGTGAATGTCGAGGCCGCCCTTGTATAAACAGGCGCCCACCCAGAGCTGCAGGTCACGGTCGAACGCGTTGTACCGCACCGGGCTGTCGGGGGTGGAGTAGACCTGAGCGTGCGCACGATTTACCCCGTCGCGGAAGGCCTTCTTCTGGGCGTCGCTGCCGGCAGTAGCCACCGCAAGGTAGGTGAAGGTGGTGCGGGCCCGTTTGATCGGATGCCGATCCGTGCGCCCGCTCTCGACGCGGCTCTCCAGCACGCCGTAGCCGACGCCGGGTTGCGCTAGCTCCATGATCACGTTCGCCGGGCCCGCCAGCAGGGCCACCCCCATGAGGCCGTCGTCGACACCGATCCCCCGTTTCCCGCGGCCCGACTGCGGGCGGCGTGGATCGGCCGGATCGGCCACGGGGCGCTCCACCTGTCGAGCGGACTCGAGAATCGCCATCTACGAACCTCCTGCTGGACCGGCGCGCGCAATTGTGAGAACAGCTGTTTCCTGATACTTGTCGCCGCCTCGCCCCGCTGTCAAGATGGGTGCTATGGCTCCCCGGACCGAAGCGTCGAGCGCCCGGCCCTACCGCGGAGTGCGTGCCGACGAGCGACTGGCCATGCGCCACAGCCGATTCCTGGCCGCCGGCCTGGACCTGTTGGGGGCCGAGCAACAAGACATCTCGGAGCTGACGGTTCGGGGCATCTGCCGCGAGGCCGGCCTGGCAGTCCGCTACTACTACGAAAGCTTCACCGACAAAGACGAATTCGTCGGCGCGGTTTTTGATTCGGTGGTCAACGAACTGGCCGCCACCACCCAGGCCGCAGCGGAAACGCTGCCGTGGCGCGAGCGAACGCGAGCGGGGATGGCCAACATCGTGCGGACCATCGACGGCGACGCGCGTGTCGGGCGCCTGCTGTTCAGCGCGCAGCTGGCCAACCCGGTCATCGTGCGCAAGCGCGCGGAATCCACGGCATTGTTCGTCATGCTGTCCGGCCAGTCCGTCGGCGACGCGCTGC
>CAVQSX010000016.1:0-33361 GCA_963715905.1 uncultured Actinomycetota bacterium | reverse complement strand
TCACGCTACACAACCGCAACGCCGCCCTGCACGGCGCGCGCTTGCGCCGCGGCGCCGCCGTCGACCTGCCGTCGGCGCCCTACCTGCATTTATTCGTCCCGCGGGGCCGGGTCACCCTGGAAGGTGTCGGCGAACTGAACGAGGGCGACGCAGTCCGGTTCACCGATGCCGACGGCAAACGGGTGACCGCGGACGACTCGTCGGAAGTGCTTGTCTGGGAGATGCACGCCACACTGGGCGACTGAACGGGCATGACCCGAAACACATTGCCCGGCCAAATGTGACTTTGGGCTGTCGAGTGGCTGACGGTCAACTTTTGGCGCTTGGCTAGACGCGCCACTGGTTTACTGAGGAAGCCGAAAGTGCGATCGCACAAACCGATGCGTTCTCAGCCGGAAAAGAGCACAGTTCATGAACGCAAACGACGCGTGGGATGACGACGAGCAGCAGGAGCCGCAAGAGTCGACCCTGAATGACCCCGACCCGGCGGTCATCACCGCGGCCGGACTCGGGGTCGACGGCGAGCACGGCCCGCTGTTCTCCGGTATCGATCTGGCACTCGCCGCGGGCTTTCACGCCATTCAGATGCCCGGCGGGCCAGGACAGAACACGTTCCTGCTGACGCTGGCGGGCCGCTTCAAGCCCACCCACGGCACCCTGACCGTCCTCGGCGAGACGCACGCCGCGCGCGATCCGCCGGCACTGCGCGATCGCGGCCTTCGCCGACATCGACGAGCTGGAGGAATCCGTCACCGTGCAGACCGTGCTCGCCGAGCAACGGCGGTGGCTGGCGCCGTGGTACTCGCCAGTGCCCGCGACGCCGGCGGAGCCGAATTGACGACGTGTTCGGCGACATCCCGCCGCCGGCCCCCGAGACATACATCGTCGAATTGTCGGACCTCGAACTGTTTTTGCTGCGAATCACCCTGGCGACGCTGTCGAATCGTCCGATTCTGGTGGTCGGCGACCTCGAGCAGGTGCGCGACAACTCACGCGGGCGCTCGCGGTGGACCGGCTCGGCGCGATCGCCCAGCAGCGCACCGTCGTCGTCGGGGTGACCAACCCGCTCGGCTCCGACGCACCCGACCACGATCTACACGATCACCGCATCCTGACGAAGGGGACTGACGATGCTCGCTGGACTCGCATTCGGCTCAGAAATCAAGCGTTTCGGCCGCAGCCGCATGACCCGCGTGGCGATCGTCGTGCTGATGCTGCTGCCGCTGGTGTACGGCGCGCTGTACCTGTGGGCGTACTGGGACCCCTTCGGCCACGTCAACAAGATGCCCGTGGCGCTGGTCAACTCCGACCGCGGCGCCGCCGTGGCCGGGCAACAGTTCAACGCCGGCGCCGAGATCGTCAAGAGCCTGACCGCCGACGGCAGCCTGGACTGGCACGTCGTCAACCCTGAGGACGCCCGAGCGGCGTCGACCACGGCAAGTACTACTTCATGGTCGAGCTACCGCCGGACTTCAGCGCGGCGATCGCATCGCCGGTGACCGGGCAACCGAAGAAAGCCGAATCTGATCGCCGTCTACAACGACGCCAACAACTACATCTCGACCAGCATCGGCCGCACCGCCATCAGCCAGGTGCTCAACGCCGTATCGTCACGCATATCCGGGCAGGCGGTCAATCAGATGCTGTCCGTGGTGGTTTCGTCGGGCGCCGGGATCAAACAGGCCGCCGACGGGGCCCGCCGACTCGACGACGGCGCCGGCCAACTGGCCGCCGGCCTGGACACTGCGCGGTCCGGATCGGGACAGCTCGCCGCCGGGGCCAAGCAGCTTTCCGACGGAATCAACCAGGCCACCGACCCGCTGCTGGCGGTGACAAAGGCGCTGTCCCAGATCGGCGGCAACACCGAACAACTCCAACAGGGCGCGACCGCGCTGCAGCAGGCCAACGATCAGATCGGCGCCATCGCCACGGCACAGGATGCCGCCGCCACCTCGCTTTGTCCGGTGATCGATCAACTCTCCGCGAGACAGGATCCGCGTTGGCGAATGCAACCTGCGCGGCATCCAGGATCAGCTCCGAGGACACCAGTTCACGCCCCAGATCCGCCAGCAGCTCACCGACGCGCAAAACGCGGCGATCGCCATGACATCGGGACTGCGCGCGCCCGGCAGTCCGCTGGGATCCGCACTCGACCAGGTCGGCAGCGGGGCGCAGATCCTGACCAACAAGCTCACCCAACTGCGCAACGGAGCACAGCAAGTGGCCTCCGGCAATGCCGAGTTGGCCAGCGGCATAGCCAAACTCGACGACGGCGCACGACAGCTCAAGACGGGATCGGCCGAACTGGCGACCAAGCTGGCCGACGGGGCCAAGCAGGTGCCCAATTGGACGACCCAGCAGAAGGACGCCGTCGCCGACACCATCGGCGGCCCGGTCCAACTCGAGCCTCACACGAGAATGCCGCACCCAACTTCGGCACCGGCATGGCCCCGTTCTTTCTCACACTCGCCTTGTTCTTCGGCGCGCTGGTCCTGTGGATGGTGTTGCGCCCCTTGCAAAGCCGCCCGATCGCCGCGGAGGTCCTCCCGATACGCGTGGCACTGGCCAGCTACCTGCCTGCGGCGGTCATCGGGATATTCCAGGCAATCATCCTGTACTGCGTGGTGCGATTCGCCCTCGGCATGCATGTCTCGCACCCGTTCTCGATGCTGGCGTTCATGATCCTGATCTCCTGCGCGTTCGTCGCCGCGACGCAGGCGATCAACGCGCTCGTCGGCCCGGCGGTGGGCCGGGTGCTGATCATGGCGTTGCTCATGCTGCAGTTGGTCAGCGCCGGCGGCATGTATCCGGTGGAGACCACGTCGAAACCGTTCCAGATGCTGCACAGGTTCGACCCGATGACCTACGGCGTCAACGGGCTTCGGCAGCTCATCCTCGGCGGCATCGATGGCCGACTGTGGCAGGCGATCATCGTGCTGTTCGGCATATGGGCTGTCGCCCTGGCGATCTCGAGCCTGTCTGCGCGACGGCACCAGCTCTGGAACCTCGAAAGGCTGATACCGGCGATCAAGATGTAAGCGGCCGCATAGAGTTGGCACGACAGACAGGAGCCCGCATGTCTCAAGCGCGGCCGCGGCACGCGGCGCCGAACCCCAAGCACGATTACGAGCGCTGCGGACCGTGCAGTTCTGGGCATTGCCCATCCTCGTCACGTTGGCACTGATGTCGGCGCTGTGCGCGCTGTACCTCGGCGGCATCCTGAATCCGACGACGAACCTGCGGCATTTCCCGATCGCCGTGGTCAACGAGGACGCCGGGACCGCCGGCGGGCAGATCGTCGACGGCCTGGTCGCCGGGCTGGACAAGAACAAGTTCGACCTCCGGGTGGTCTCCCATGACGAGGCCAAGCAACTGCTGGACCGGGCTCAGGCGTATGGCGAGTTGCTGATTCCGCCGACCTTCTCGTCCAACCTCCATGATTTCGGGGAAAGCGCGGTCCTGCCGGGCCACGCGGACCGGCCCTCCGTCACGATCTCGACGAACCCGCGCGCGGGCACGCTGGCGTCCGGCATCGCCAATCAGACCCTGACCCAGGCGATGGCGGTGGTCAATGGCAAAGTGGGCCAAAGGCTTACGGAGGAGGTCGCCGAGCAGTCCGATGGGGCGACGCTGACCGGGGCATCGCAGTCGGGTCTGGCCAGCCCGATCGATATCAAGTCGACCGTGTACAACCCGCTGCCCAACGGCACCGGCAACGGGCTGTCGGCGTTCTACTACGCGCTGTTGCTGCTGCTGGCCGGCTTCACCGGCAGCATCGTGGTCAGCACCCTGGTGGACTCGCTGCTCGGCTATGTGCCCGCCGAATGGGGCCCGGTGTATCGCTTTGCCGAGCAGGCCAACATCTCGCGCTTCCGCACCCTGTTGGTCAAGTGGGGGATGATGGTGGTGCTGGCGTTGCTGACGTCGGGGGTCTACATGGCGATCGCCCACGGCCTCGGCATGCCCATCGCGCTCGGCTGGAAATTATGGGCGTACGGCGTGTTCGCCATCATCGCGGTCGGCGTCACGTCCAGCTCGCTGATCGCGGTGCTGGGCTCGATGGGATTGCTGTTCAGCATGCTGGTTTTCGTGATCCTCGGGCTACCGTCGGCGGGCGCCACGGTCCCGCTGGAGGCGGTACCGCCGTTGTTCCGCTGGCTGGCCGAATTCGAACCGATGCACCAGGTGTTCCTGGGCGTGCGGTCGCTGCTCTATCTCAACGGTGCCGGGGAGGCCGGTTTGTCCCAGGCGTTGTTGATGACGGCATCGGCCTGGTCATCGGGCTGTTACTGGGCGGCATCACCACACGCATGTACGACCGCAGTGGATTTCACCGGATTCCGGGGGCGGTCGAGATGGCGATCGCCGAGGCGCACCAAACGCAACACCAGGCGCGCGCAGCCAAGAGCGAAGCCAAGCGCGCCGGAGCACGAAGACGCGACCGAGCCTGACCAGGCCAGCGCGACCGACCCGACCGCGACCGAAAGTTCAAGCGAGCAAACGTAATTCCGGCGCGCCCTTAGCGTCACCCGTTTGTTATTTTAGTTGACAGTGTGGCTTGTGTGACTGATGATGTGCGTGTTGCATCCACATCAGGGCCAAAGGAACCACCGTGCTGACACCAAGCGCCGGCCTGCGCCGACTGGCGGCGTGCTGGGCTGCCGTGGTTGGGTGCGCGACCCTGGCGATCACCACGGGACAACCCGTCGCGCACGCCGCCGACGGCCGCGAGATGCTCGAGAGCGCCATCGGCACCACCAAGGGCTCCTACCTGGTCTACAACTTCGGCCCCGGTCACCCCATGCCGATGCTCAACGCCGGCGGCAGCTGGTACGAGATCGAACAACGGCGGCCACCTGATGGTCATCAAGAATGCGGCGGGACGGCTTTCGCCGCACCTGTTGGTGGACACCCACCAGGGTGAGCAGGCCCGCTGCGAGAACAACCCCGGGGCCCGCACCGGCGAGGGGCTGTTGCAGGCGTCCGAGCTCTACGCGCCGCTGCAGGCGTGGCAGCGGATGGGCGAACCGACCATCGCGATCAACGCCAACTTCTTCGACGTGCGCGGGCAGAAGGGCGGCTCCTGGCGCACGACCGGCTGCAGTTCACCGCTGGGCGCCTTTGTGGACAACACCCACGGTCAGGGCCGCGCCAACCAGGCGGTCACCGGCACCGTCGCCTACCCCGGCAAGCAAGGCCTTTCGGGCGGCGGCGAGAGCTGGTCGTCGCTGACGACGATGATCCTGCCGTCGGGCGGTGCGCCGTACGTGGTGTGGCCCAGGAGTAAGAACGACTACGACTCCGCCACCCCGGTGGTCGAGGACCTGCTCAACAAGAACGAGAGGTTCGTCGCGGTGTCCGGGATCGGGCTGCTGGCCCCCGGCCACACCGAACAGCTGCATGACGGCGGTCCCAGCGCGGCGCGCACAGCCCTGGCCTACGCGAAGCAGAAGGACGAGATGTACATATTCGAGGGCGGCAACTACACCCCGGACAACATGCAGGACCTGTTCCGCGGCCTGGGCAGCGATACCGCGATCCTGCTCGACGGTGGCGGATCGTCGGCCATCGTGCTGCGCCGTGACACCGGGGGCATGTGGGCCGGCGCCGGGTCGCCGAAGGGATCGTGCGACACCCGGCAGGTGCTGTGCGACTCCCATGAGCGCGGGCTGCCCAGCTGGCTGGCGTTCAACTAGCCGGTAACAGCTGGCCGCAGCGGTTTTCGGATTCGCCGGCCCGAATCGGAAGATCAGCAGACTCGCCGCTACCACCGCCGCCGCCACGGCGAACACCGGCGCCACGACGTATCGCGACATTGTCGCGCCGACGAAGGCGCCGGCACACATCGTGAAAACAACGCTGAAGCGCAGCTTTTCGCGGGCACCCGTGCCACCGGCCAGACGGCTGTCCAGACCGAGGCTGACGATCGTCGACGTCAACACCGTGGTGGACAGTTCCTGAATCCCGAACTGGCGCGCACTCGAGTGCTGCAGACCGAACGTCACCGCCAGCACGCCGATCATGATGAGTTTGGTGTTGTCGTGATAGCGCAACACACCCGTGCCGGCCAGGATCGACAGCGCCAACAACAACACGATTTCCGTTGCCAGCACCGTGGTTATCCACGCCCGCGTCCGCTCACCGAAATGCCGCGCCAACCGGCCGCTGAGGATGGTGGTGCAGACGAAGGTCGGGAAGGCCACCGCGACCGCGGTCAGGTCGATGTTGGTCTTCGGGGCGAGCCAGAAGCCGAGGAAGATCACGTTGCCGGTCATGTTCGCGACGAAGACGTGGCCAAGGACCAGGATACTGATCGCGTCCGCCAGCCCGGTGGCAAAGGTCAGCAACAACAGCGCCGCGACGGTCGATCGCTCGGATACCGGCGAAGTAACGGCCATGCGGTGCAGTACCTTTCGGGCCAACCCTGCGAATTCGTCTTCGCCCGATCTCACTACAACTGCGGCGTCAAGTCCAGCGAGGTGACGGTCGTCATCCTGGTCACCAGCCAGCGGTCGTTGGTCCGTTTCATGAACAGCCGATACGACAGGTACTTCAGCGCCGGGATGTTCTTGGTCAGCGGACTGGTCGACGTGGTGTTGGTGTACACGATGGCGACGGCGTTCGGGTCATCCAGCGATTCGACCGCCGCGCCGGTGACTTGGGTGTTGTTGGTGATTTGGGCCTGCTTGTTGGGCGCCACGATCGCGTCGACGAATTTGCGGTACTGGGCCCCGAAATCGCCGCTGAGGTACGCCGACGCGCGATCGGCGAGGTTGTCCATGTTCTCCGGCGTGTAGGTCCACAGCGTCGTGATCGCGTTGGCCGCGGTCCGCGCCACCCTCAACTTGGTTGCGACGGTGGCGCGATCGGTCAGGTATGGCTGCACGGCCGCGCCGGCGAACGCCGCAGAACCGACGAACAGCACGGCCGCCACCATGACCGCGGCGGCGAGCCCCCTACCGGCCGGCCTTCTGGCGCGGACGCCCCCGTCCGCGGTGGCCGTTGTAGCCTCGGCGTCGGCCTCGCCGTCGGCCTGTTCCGGTTCCAGCTGCCGCGCTGTCGATCTCTTCGGCGGCGCGCGTGGCGGATTCGTCGGTTTCGTCGGGCAGGGACGCCGCGTCCACGGTCAGATCACCTGCTGCAGGTTGCTGATCTTCCACTGATTCCCTTCCTGCGTGACGGTTGCCGTCCAACGATTTGTGTTCTCGAACACCTGCTTTTCGTCCGGCGACTTGAAGTGACTTCGGTAGCCACGATCACATTGGCGCTGCCGTCGTCGTTCCACCGTTCCACGCCGGCGTCCAGGACGGTGCCCGTGGCCGGTTCGGCCCGGGCGATCTGCAGGAGGATCTCGTTCGCCTTGTCGTGGTACTGCTTGGCGAAATCGCCGGTCGCTTGGGCCAATACCCGCGCCACGTAGTCGTTGGCGTGAAACGGATCAATGGACGTGAACTCCGCCATGAACCCGGTCACGTAGCCGAGCACTCACGGTCCTTCGACGCGGCGCGGTCCCGCGATTCGTGGGCGACGAACATCAGGGCGGACGCCGTGACGGCCGCCGCCATCAGCAACGCGGCGACCGCGGTAACCAGCGGCAAGCCCAACGGCCGGCGCGCGGCAGACGGGCTGCGCGACGAGCAGTGGTTCCTCGCCGGGCCGAAACTTGCGACGGGGACTCATTTTCCGTTCCCGGGCGGTTTGGGTTTGGTCACCACGGTGAGGTCGTCGACGCGCCAATGGTTGTCGCCGTCTTTGGCGAAACTCACCCGAACGGTTGCGGTGATGTAGCGTTCGTCGGGCGCCGCACCCCGCCGGCCCTGCATGAACAACAGCATCGTCGCCCGATCCGGCGACGCCGATTGGATGGCGCCGTCGGTCACCCAGTACTCGTTGATGACCGGGTGCCCTTTCTGCACGACCTCCTGCTGCGCGGCCAGCTGGCCGCGATATTTGTCGGTGGCCAGCGACCGGGCACGCGCGAAGTCCTCGTGCAACGATTTCGGGTCGTACGTCAGCATCTGCGCGACGATCTTGGGCCCCTCGGTCTGAATCTGCGCAATGGTCTGTTCGGTCGCCCGATCGCGGGCGTACACAACGCCATAACTCACCGCGGCGCCTGCCAGGCACAGCACCGCCGCAGCCAGCACCGCCGCGGCGGTCCACCGCCCTATGTCGCGCGGCCGCTCTTCCGGTTCGACTCGTCGCACTTCGGTGCGCAGCAGCATGTCGGCGAAAGTACGGCGACGCGGATCCCACAGCGGCCATAGCCATCCCACCAACACCGACGCGGTGTCGAGCAGGTGCGCCAGATCCCTGAGCAGCAGCCCCCACGCCCCGATGGCCGCACCATCGCGCCGTACCACCGCGATCCCGCACAGCGCGCGTCCCAAGCTCCAACCGAGGATGGCCGGCAGCAGCAGCCGGTTGACCAGCATCAGCAGGATGGCCAGCCCGCCGACCGAGACGCATACCCACCACCAAACGCCGCGCGCGGCACCGTCAAAGAGACCAACGCCATCGTCGTCACCACGGCCATTCCCGGCAGGACGTCGACGGCGAATGCGCCGGCGCGAATATGCCATGGCGCCAAGTCATTCGGCGCTGACTCTTGGATGACCGCGCTGGTGGGAGTCTCCTCGACCACCACCGTCACTTCGTCACCTGGTCGAGTTTGGAAATCTTGTACTGGCCGTCAGCGTGTGCCATTTTCACCCGCAGGCGGTAGCCGGTTTCGTTTTGCGTCTGATCGCTGGACACCTTGACGCGCAGTGCGACCAGCACATCGACGCTCCCGTCACTGTTGTTGCGCTCGACCGCCGCCCGCACATCGGACACCTGAACGTGAACGTTCGCAGCCTGATAAGCCTGAACGAGCATGCTGGTGTACAGCATGGCCTGGGACCGGAAAGCATCTGTGCCGCAGTCGATGATCTTCTGTTCACTGGCGATCATCGCGTTGGTGTCGGCTGCCTGCGTCGCCGCAACACAATCCATCGCGGCCTTAAGCGCCGCCGCGTCGTTGCGCGCTATAGCTTCGCTTTCCTGGTGGTAACGCAGCGCGAAGTAGCCGCCTGTCCCGACGGCGCCGGCGACACCAGAAGCGCCGCAGCGATACCGGCCAGCCACCAGCCACGCAGGCGCGACGGACCGCGCTCGACGGCCGTCTCCGATGCCTCGGCTCCGCCCTCGGATTCCGACGAATCCTCGGCCGTCACCTCAGTGCTCAACTGGTCGGCTCCGACCTCGGATTCCGACGAATCCTCAGCCGTCACCTCAGTGCTCAACTGCTCGGCTCCGCCCTCGGATTCCGACGAATCCTCAGCCGTCACCTCAGTGCTCAACTGCTCGGCTCCGCCCTCGGATTCCGACGAATCCTCAGCCGTCACCTCAGTGCTGACCTCGTCGGCCGTGGCGTCAGATTCCTGACGAATCTTCGGCTCCCGGCGACGCAGACGACGCATTTTCGACATCGGGGGTGGCTTCAGCCGGCTGGCGCCAGCATCTCCTTCCATCCATCGTCTCCTGTTTTGGTCGAGTTCTCGACGGAGTACTTGACCCCATCGGGCCCTACCAGCTCACCGCTTTGGGGACTGTAGATCGCCGTCGGAGGCCCGCCCGGAGTGTAGACACACGGGTTGGGCTGCTGACCGTTGCACTGCACGCTACCGGATCCCGGCCGCGACAACGGATCGCTGGTCGGCGGGGGCGTCCCCGACACTCGGTCGGCGGGCGCCGGGTTCAAACCGTTGTTGATCGACGGCGCCGGGATCACCATGCCTGGGCGCACCGACTGATCACAACGCGCCGCAGGCGCCGGGCACGTCACGATCTGGTTCGGGTCGCCGTACCAGGGATTGGTCCCCGCGGGAACGTATGGTTTGGGGTCGCGGCACTCCCGTGGCGTGGCCGCCCGCTTGCCCGGGACATCGACACACGGAATGTTGCGCGATCCGCGCACACTATTGGCCGGCGTGTCCATCGGGATCTTGCAGTACGTGCCGGACGGCAACGGCGCCAAGCTGGTGTCCGCCGGAGACCGCCACTCCGACGCCGGAATAAAGCCGGTCAGACACGGCGGCGGCTGGTTGATCGACAACGCCAAGTCCAGCGCGGCCTGGTTCGGGAACGGCGTGGCCACCGCCTGCGTGATCGAAGCACCCTGCGGCAGGACCACCAGCAGTTGCTCGAAGCCGCCGTGGTACCGCTTGAGCAAGTCGAACACGACCTCGAGATTCGCCAGCATCTGGGGCAGCGAATCTCGGACGTCGCTGAACACCTCGTTGACCTCATCGGCGGTCGGGGCCGCCTGGGACAGGACGCTTCTCAGATTCTGATCCCGTTGCGCGGCCTGCGCCGCCAAATTATTCAGGTTGCGCGCCCACTTCTCGATCGCAGGACCCGAATTGACCTGGCTGTCCAGGATCGGTCCCGAGTTCTGGATGATGTCGTTGACTTGCGTGATGTTGGTCTTGAAATCGCCGACGATCGCCTGCGTCGAGTCGACCAGCCGTTGCAGGGCCGGACCCAGCCCGCCCACCGATCCTGCCGTCTCATCGAGCAGCGTGCCGATCTTGTCCTTGGGCAACGCGGCAAGCCCCCGGTTAGCGGTATCCAGCGCCGGCCCGATCTGACTGGGCACCGTGCCCTTGGCGATCGTCTGTCCGGACGAAAAGAATTTGCCCGGATTCCCGCTCGACACCAAGTCCAGATACTGCTCACCGACCGCGGACACCGAATGCACGTTCGCTATCGCATCGATCGGGATTTTGTACCTGCTGTCGATGCTCATGGTCGCCTCGGCGCCCTGTTCAGTCGGCTCGACGTCGGTGACCTTACCGATGGTGACGCCACGATAGGTCACGTTGCCCGTCGGATACAGACCACCCGACGCGGGCAACTCGGCCTTGAGCGTATACCGACCGATACCCATCAAGCTTGGAACCTGCAGGTAGTACACACCCAGAACCAGCAGCGAGACCACCGTCATGATGCCGAACAGCCACAGCTGGCGCCTGATGAAGGGAGTCAACGATTCCTGTCCCCCCTTTCGATCAGCGGTCCACCGGGCGCATCATTCGGGTTCGGCGTGAAACGGACGTCGGGGATCATCGTCTCGGGATCGCGCCCAAACGACCGCTCTCGACAACCCGGCCCGCATCGGTGGTGGGTTCAGCCGGCTGGCGCCAGCATCTCCTTCCATCCATCGTCTCCTGTTTTGGTCGAGTTCTCGACGGAGTACTTGACCCCATCGGGCCCTACCAGCTCACCGCTCTGGGGACTGTAGGTCGCCGTCGGAGGCCCGCCCGGAGTGTAGACACACGGGTTGGGCTGCTGACCGTTGCACTGCACGCTACCGGATCCCGGCCGCGACAACGGATCGCTGGTCGGCGGGGGCGTCCCCGACACTCGGTCGGCGGGCGCCGGGTTCAAACCGTTGTTGATCGACGGCGCCGGGATCACCATGCCTGGGCGCACCGACTGATCACAACGCGCCGCAGGCGCCGGGCACGTCACGATCTGGTTCGGGTCGCCGTACCAGGGATTGGTCCCCGCGGGAACGTATGGTTTGGGGTCGCGGCACTCCCGTGGCGTGGCCGCCCGCTTGCCGGGGACATCGACACACGGAATGTTGCGCGATCCGCGCACACTATTGGCCGGCGTGTCCATCGGAATCTTGCAGTACGTGCCGGACGGCAACGGCGCCAAGCTGGTGTCCGCCGGAGACCGCCACTCCGACGCCGGAATAAAGCCGGTCAGACACGGCGGCGGCTGGTTGATCGACAACGCCAAGTCCAGCGCGGCCTGGTTCGGGAACGGCGTGGCCACCGCCTGCGTGATCGAAGCACCCTGCGGCAGATACACCAGCAGTTGCTCGAAGCCGCCGTGGTACCGCTTGAGCAAGTCGAACACGACCTCGAGATTCGCCAGCACCTGGGGCAGCGAATCTCGGACGTCGCTGAACACCTCGTTGACCTCATCGGCGGTCGGGGCCGCCTGGGACAGGACGCTTCTCAGATTCTGATCCCGTTGCGCGGCCTGCGCCGCCAAATTATTCAGGTTGCGCGCCCACTTCTCGATCGCAGGACCCGAATTGACCTGGCTGTCCAGGATCGGTCCCGAGTTCTGGATGATGTCGTTGACTTGCGTGATGTTGGTCTTGAAATCGCCGACGATCGCCTGCGTCGAGTCGACCAGCCGTTGCAGGGCCGGACCCAGCCCGCCCACCGATCCTGCCGTCTCATCGAGCAGCGTGCCGATCTTGTCCTTGGGCAACGCGGCAAGCCCCCGGTTAGCGGTATCCAGCGCCGGCCCGATCTGACTGGGCACCGTGCCCTTGGCGATCGTCTGTCCGGACGAAAAGAATTTGCCCGGATTCCCGCTCGACACCAAGTCCAGATACTGCTCACCGACCGCGGACACCGAATGCACGTTCGCTATCGCATCGATCGGGATTTTGTACCTGCTGTCGATGCTCATGGTCGCCTCGGCGCCCTGTTCAGTCGGCTCGACGTCGGTGACCTTACCGATGGTGACGCCACGATAGGTCACGTTGCCCGTCGGATACAGACCACCCGACGCGGGCAACTCGGCCTTGAGCGTATACCGACCGATACCCATCAAGCTTGGAACCTGCAGGTAGTACACACCCAGAACCAGCAGCGAGACCACCGTCATGATGCCGAACAGCCACAGCTGGCGCCTGATGAAGGGAGTCAGCAATTCCTGTCCCCCCTTTCGATCAGCGGTCCACCGGGCGCATCATTCGGGTTCGGCGTGAAACGGACGTCGGGGATCATCGTCTCGGGATCGCGCCCAAACGACTGCTCCAGCGCACGCAAGGCCCCAGACAACCCGGTACCGGTCAGGAACGCGTTGTCGATGGAGCTGTAGGTCACGTCGAGCGTCAGCGAGATGTTCTGGTAGTCGCCGCGAAATAGCTTCGGAACGGTTTCTATGTTGTAGGGCTGGGTGAGGATGAGTTTCAGCGCGCCGATCAGATAGGGAGCGCCACGGCCGAGTTCCTTCAACGGGCATTGCAACGACTGCAGGTCGGTATGCAGGTTGCCGCGTGCTTCCGACAGGTACTGGTCGGCAGCCTGGCTAAGCCGTCCTACCGAATCGACGGCGTTAATGAGCAGGTTCTTGGTGTCGGCGAAATGTTTGATCAGCGGCGGGATGTCGGTCAGCACTCGATCCAGGACATCCGACCGGCCACCCACATACACGAGCAGCCGGTTAGTGGAGTCGATGGCGTGGGTGATGTCATCACGTTGCTGGTTGAGCTGGCGAGTGAAGGTGTCCAGCTTGCCCAGGAACGCCCGGATCTGGTCCCCTCGCCCGTTCACGATGTTGTAGATCTCGTTCTGCAGCACTTCCAGGTTGGGGATGCCGCCACCGCGCAAGACCAAGGAAAGACTGGCCAGTGTTTGCTCAGTTGTGGGATACGCCGACGAATTCTTCAGCGGAATGGTGTCGCCATCCTTGAGTAGCTCCGGCGACGGGTTCGGCGGTTCGACCAGCTCCACGTGCTGAGAACCCAGCAGACTGGTCTGGCCGATCTTGGCGAGGGTGTTTTTCGGTAACTTCACCTTCTTGTCCACACCCAGCTTCAGCGTGGCCACCCAGTTCTTCAAGCTGATGGCGCGTATCGAGCCGACAAAGACGTCGGCGACCTGCACCTTGCTGTTACCGTTGATTGCCAGCGTGTCCGGCACCTGCACATAGATGGTGTAGGCGCCCTCCCCGCTGCCCGGGCCGCCGGGAATCGACACGTTGGTAATTCCCCGCCAGCCACAAGAACTCAGAACCAGCGCGACCACAAGCAGCGCCAGACCCTGCCAGGCCCGGCGGCGGATCAGGTGGGCCAGCCTCCCCGCGCGTCCCGCGCTCATCGCGCGCCACTGAAGCCGTTGGTTCGGCTTGCTCCCCGCGCGTCCCGCGCTCATCACGCGCCTCACTGGCCCAGTCCTGCATCAGCGGGCGCCGGGCCGCCAGCGCCGGCTGCAGGCGCTGACACGGGCGCTGGCGTCGGAGCGACCGGACCCGGGATCACCTCCGGCCCTGGCGGCGGCGGTTGTATCGGCACCGGAGCCCGCAGGCCGATGGGCGGCAGCACCGGGTTCTCGTCGTAGGCGTTCGGCGGTCCCGGTGGGGTCTGCAGGTTTGATTGCACCGGCTCGATGTTGGGCCCACCCATGAGCTCCGACAGCGACTCGGGAGTCATCAGGCCCGCAGTGATCGGCCCTACCTGTTGCCCCTGCATGCCCGGCGCCACAATCCAGCCCTGTTGAGTGTTGCGATGCGATGTCGGTGTATCAGGCGACCAGATCCCGGGAACGGTTGTGTCCTTGTACCCGGGCGGCGGCTGCAGCCGCGGCTCGGAGTACGCGACCTCCTTCGGCAGGGCCTCGGCGGTGCTGAACAAGTTCAAGCCGAACGGAAAGTAGTTGAACTTGATCGCGTCAAGGATCGGCGCCAAGTATTGCGCGCAAAGTTCGGACGACTCTTGAAACCCGAGCCGGCTGCCGGCCTGAATCGAGCTGCAGATGAACTGCATCGGGTTCGCGAAGGGGATCGCCGGGATGGCGACCACCGAACCATGCGACGGGTGGTAAATCTGGTTGATGTTCGCACCGGCCGTCGGAAGGACATGCAGGGCGGTCTCCAATCCATTCAGAGATTCCGGCTGAAGCAGCGTGTTCGTCGCGGTGGCCAGGTTGTTGACGTCGGTAGCAAGCACCTGGCGGTTCTTGGCGAGGAACGGGCGGACAGTGGAAAGAAGACCGTCAAACTGCTGTATCGCATTGGCAAGATCACCGTCGGACTGCGCCAGCCGAGTGGTGAACTGCGCCAGGTTCTGATTCAATCCGACGAACTGCTGATCGTCCTGGTGCAGTGCGTTGACGAAAAGCGCCAGGCTGCGCACCACCGCAAAGAAGTCACCACGGCCCTCGTTCAGCGCGGTCAACGCCTGCGAGAGGCTGTCGAGCGTCGTGTTGAGCTGCTTGCTTTTGCCAGCGAGCCCGTCGGCGAACGATTCGATCACTTCACCGAACGGCCCCGTCGGTTGCGCTGGTGTCGGGCCGAGCTTTGAGATGATGTTGGTGAGGCTGTTGCGCAGCTCGTCCCACTCCACCGGCACCTGATTGCGCTCGATCGGGATCACCGCATCGTCGGCAAGCACCGGCCCACCCTTGTACGGCGGCTCCAACTGGATCGAACGCGACGCCACCAAGGTGGGGTTCAAGATCACCGCGGAGGCATTGGCGGGAACCTTGTATTTGTTTTCGTAGTGGAGTGTCACCTTCATCTTGTCGCCGGCCGGCTCGATCTTGTCGATCGCGCCCACCCGCAAGCCCATTATCTGGACCTTGTCCCCTTCATAGAGCGCGTTCGTCAGAGGGAAGTAGGCGACCACGGTGTTGTTCGTCAGCTTCTGGTACAGCTGCCAGGGCAACCAGCCGAAATACCCGGCGAGTATGGCCAGCACCACCAGCACCGAACCGAGAATCACAGACGTCCGGGTCAGCCGCGGCAGCCGCAGGTTATCAAAGATGGTGGTCAATTCTGGCTACCTCCCGCCGCTCCGCTACCGCCCGTTCCGCCCGGGTTGATAAACGGCGCCGGCAGCTGGTTGCCGGGCCCCGGCCGCGCCGGTGGACCCGGCGGCAAGCCCGGCGCGAACGTCGACGGTGGCGCCGTCGGGCCAGCTGGTGCCAGCGGCTCTGTGCGAGCGCCCGGTGGTGCGTCAGCAGGCAGCGGCACCGGTGTGCCCGGAACGTCCGGAGCCGGTTGGCCCGGCCGCCCCGCTATCGGGATGCCCGGTGTGGGTGGCAGACCGTCGGGATTGGGCGGCGACGACGCGACGTCGATCGGCGCCGGGAAACCGGGGCCACCGAACGGGCCGATGATCGCACCTGCGCAGGGCAGCGGATTGTCAGGCCGGGGCAGCCCGTCGGCCGCCGGCGTGTAGGAGCACGGCGACCCGGGAGGGACGGCCGGCCCTGGATGATCCGGCGTTCCCTCCAGCACCGGAGGCCCCGGCGGCGGCGCACCGTTGGGGAATCGGGTGCCATTGGGGTCGGGGAACCGGTATGCGGGCAGGCCGGCGCTGCGCCAGAAGTTCTCCGGATCAATGCCGCGCTTTTTGAACGCCGCATCCACGAACGGCTGCAGAATCTGACCCGGGATCAGGTTGTGCAGAACCACTTTGAAGAAAGGTCCGGACCCGATGGACTCATTCAACGACGGGAGGAATTTGCCGACCTCGACAAACCCCGCAGCCACGTCGTCTTTGCGCTGGACCAGAATGTCGCTGACCGTATGCAACTGTTCCAGTACGTGATTCAGGTTGGGGTTGTCGTTGATCAGTCCCTTCACCTGCTCGGAGAACGCGGCGACATTCCCCAGCAACGCATCGATGGCGCGTCCGCGTTCGTTGAACGCGGCCAGCAGCGTCTTCGCGTTGACCAATAGCCGGTCCACCTGGTCGCTGCGGTCACCGAGGATGCTGGCCACCTGGTTGGCCTGGGCAAGCAGGTGCTTGATCTCCTCGTCGCGTTTGCCGATCGTGTCGGAAAACTTGGCCACGCCGTCGAGCGCAGGGCTCAGGTTGGGGTAGGTCTGATCAATGGTCTGCGACAGCACATGCAGCGACTGCTTGACCGTGTCGATGTCCCAGCCGGTGGCGGCCTTGGTGACGTCGAAGAAGGCGTCGTAAATCTGATACGGAGTGGTGCTTTGTCCAAGCGGCAAAGTGTCCCCGGGGCGCAGCTGCCGGTTACCTCGCACCTCGATCTCAAGGACTTTCTTGCCGAGGATGGTGTCGGTGCGGATGGCCAGTCGACTCTCGCTGCCGATGGCGTTGGTGCCGATCGAGAACTTCATCACGATGTGGTCGCCGTCGATCTTGAGGTCCTCCACCTTGCCGACGTCCATGCCGGCAATGCGCACCTTGTCGCCCTTGTTGATTCCGCCCGTGTCGGTGAACTGCCCGTAGTAGCTCGGTCTGGCGAACAACAGCGGGACGCTGGTGAAGCTTTGACCCACGCCGAGGACGAGCAACAACACGACGATGCCCATGAGGCCGATGTGCAGGCGATTCGATGGTTCCAGCGTTCTCATTGCGGCGTGCACCTACCCGACGGCTGGCCGAACAGCTTGACCGTACGGACCGGGCCGCCACCCTGCAGCCCGTTGAGCTTGAGCGTGATGTCGCAGGCATAGAAGTTCACGAAGTCGCCATAGGAGCCGATGCCTCGCCCGATCAGGTTCAACGCCGTCGGCACCTTGTGGAGGTAGTCGTCGAGCTGATCACGCTGATCGATGAGCGGCTGCTGAATCGCGTCCAGGTAGCCAATGCTCTTGTGCAGCAGAGAGCGGTCCTCCGCCAGCAGATCGGCCACCGTTCCGGCGGCGTTGCTGATGTGCGCGGTCCCGCCCGCCAGCTGGTCACCGTGGTCCTTCAACCCGGTGATGAGCACCTCGAGGTTGTTGACGGTCTGGTCGAATTCCTTGCGGTGCCGAACCGTCGTGTCCAGCACGATGTTCAAGTTCTTGACCACCTCGCCGATCGCCTGGTCCCGCTCGCCGATCTGGGTGGTCAGTTGCGCGGTTTGTTCGAGGATGTCGTTGATGGTGCCGCCTTGACCCTGGAAAACAGTGATCAGCGCCGACGCGATGGTGTTGACCTTTTCCGGGTCGAGCGCCCGAAACAGTGGCTTGAAACCACCAATCAGTGCGTCGAGGTCAAGAGCCGGCGACGTTCGCGACAGTGGGATGAATCCACCCGGGTTTAGGACCTGGCCGGCGCCGTCACCCTCGCCGCGTTTGAGCTCCAGGTAGCGGTTACCGATTAGGTCGAGGTACCGGATCTGCGCGGTCGTCGACTGATACAGCGGCACCGACTTATCGACGGCGAAGTCCACCCGCGCGCGCTTGCCTCCGTCAACCAGGTGTATCGCGCTGACCTTGCCGATCTCCACGCCCGATGCGCGGACGAACTGGCCCGCCCGCAGCCCGCTGACATTGCTGAACTCTGCCGAGTACCCGTTAGTGCGATCGAAGCGCATCTGACCGAACACCACGATAATCATCACGGTGAACAGCAGCAGCACCAATGAGACGATGCCGAGTTTGATAACGGTCCCGGTGAGTTTCATGGGTTAATCGTGTTATCTCCCACCTGACGGCCCCACACGTACTCGATCGCGTAGGGCGAACCGGTGTCTAGGTGGTTATAAGGCGCAAGGCTGTTGCCGGTGTCCATCACCAACTCGGGCGCGGGCCACAGGTCATGGGTGATGTGCTGCCAGCAACCGGGCGCACCCCCCGGTCCACCGCGAGCGTTGATCCGTGGCAGATTTTCCGGATAGATGTAGGGATTCGGCGCCCCTCCTACCAATCCGGCCACCCCTGCGAGCCCCCCGGTGAGCGGCACTGCGAGCCCTAGGAGGGTTGCCGCCGATAGCGGGTTCAGTAGCAGCCCCAGCCCTGATAACAGCTCGGTATGGGCGTTTAGCGAGTAGCCGTTGCCCCCGAGGAACGTTCTGGTTTTGGGTTCGATGTCGTGATAGTTGCGCAGGGTGCAATAGATCGCCGGGCTATAGGTGTCCAGCAGCTGGGCCGACGGCACCAGGTCGGCGGCTCCACGCGCCAGATACGGCCCTCCCCGCTCGAAGATATCCGCGCCGGTGTTGCCGAACCCGGCCGCCGACAACAGCGCGGAGTCCAAATCCTTTTGCTGCTGGTTAAGGGTGCGCGATGTAATCACCGCATTGTTCAGGAAATCGAACAAGTCGGGCGCGGCGTTGGCGTAGGTGTCGCCCAGACCCGCCAACTGCCGGATATCGTGCCGGATCTGCGGCATCTGCGGGTTGACATCGTCGAGGATCGCGTTGCTGTTGACGATCGATTGCCCGAACTTATCGCCCAACCCGGTCAGCGATTGCGCAGCCGCGCTCAGCGTCAGGTTCAGCTTGACCGGATCCACCTTCTCCGCGATCGAGGTGATGGTCTGGAACAACGTGTTGATTTCCGTCGTCACCGACCGGGCGTCGATCACAGTCTGCGGCGTGATCTTTTGCTGCGACGGGTTTTTCGGCGTCGTCAAGGACACGTACTTGCCGCCGAACACGGTGGTCGCCTCGATGTCGGCGTTCACATTGACCGGAATCAAGGATAGGTATTTCGGGTAGACATCCAGGGTGAGTTTCGCAGCCGGTTTGCCGTCACGCACGGTCTCCGAGATGGTGGCCACCCGGCCGATCTGCACGCCGTTGTAGGTGACCTTCGAGCCGGGATCCATCACCAGCCCGGCCCGGGAAGCCACCATTGTCAACTTTGTCTTGGGTGTGAAGTCGCCCCTGAACTGCCCGTACACCAAGGACAGAATCAACGCGCCGACTACCAACAATCCGAGGCCGGCCCACTTGTAGGGCGGGTTCCGTGACGCGTTGGTTTTTGCCGGCGTTGCCATGGCGCTACACCGTGAGTGCGAAGTTGGGATTGACGCCATAGAGCGCCAACGCGGCGGACAATACGACAACGTTCACCGACACCAGCGACAAACGCATCGAGCGCCCGACGCCCTCGCCAACGCCGACCGGCCCGCCGCCGGCGTTATACCCGTAGTAGCAGTGCGTGATCATCACGACTGCCGTGATGATGATGGCCTCCAGAAATGACCAGAACACGTCATCGGGGCGCAGGAACGTCCGAAAGTAGTGCTCGTAGGTGCCGTTGGACTGTCTGTAGAGCACCGTGGTGGTGAGCTGTGGGGACAGGAACGACATGATCATTGCCAGCGCGTAGATCGGAATGATCACGACCAGGCCGGCCATGATCCGCGTGGTCGCCAAAAACGAGATCGACTTGATGCCCATTACTTCTAGGGCGTCGATCTCTTCGCTGATTCGCATGGCTCCGAGCTCCGCGGTAGCGCCGGCGCCTACGGTGGCGGCCATCGCGATACCGGTGACGACCGGGGCGGCGATGCGCACGTTGATCAGTGCGGCGAAGAAGCCGGTAAACGCCTCGACACCGATGTTTCCCAGCGTCGCGAAGCCCTGGATGGCGACTAGGGAGCTGCCGGACAGCGTCACGAAACCGACAATGGCAACGGTCCCGCCGACGACGGCCATGGCACCGGTACCCATGCCGATCTGGGCGATCAGCCGCAGTGTCTCCTTGCGGTAGCGGGTCAGCGCGTGCGGAATGTTACCGATGGCGACCATTGCGAACCAGGCCATCTGACCGAGGTCGCCCAGCCCGCGGCCGGCAGCACCGCCATATCGATTCAGATTTTCGGCTGCCCGCGGGAATCGGGCGCGCAGTACGGCGGCGGTCGACATGTCAGTGCCCCGTCCCGAACCGCACGCCGATAGTAGTCAGTATCACGTTGACCGCGTACAACGCGACCACACACAGCACCACGGTCTCGTTGACGGCCGTGCCCAGACCCTTGGAGCCGCCGCGCACGGTCAGCCCACGAAAACAGCCGACCAGGCCCGCGATCAGGCCGAATATCGCGGCTTTGACCGTCGCGATGATGACCTCGGGAAGGCCGGTGATGGCGGTCAGGGTGGCGAGATAGGCGCCGCCCGACACATTCTGCAGGTAAACCCCGAAGAGGTAGCCGCCAACCAGCCCGACGGTGATGACCAGGCCGTTGAGCAATGTGGCGATCAGGGTCGCAGCGACCACCCGGGGCACGACCAGGCGATGGATGGGGTCGATGCCGAGCACCTCCATCGCGTCGATCTCCTCGCGGATGGTGCGGGCGCCCAAGTCGGCGCAGATGGCAGTCGACCCGGCCCCGGCCACCACCAGCACCGTGGTCAACGGCCCCAGTTGGGTCACCGCGCCGATCGCTGCGCCGGCTCCGGACAGGTCGGCGGCACCGAACTGGGCCAGCAGAACGTTGAGGGTAAAAATCAGGAGGACGGTCAGCGGTATCGAAACCATGATGGTGGGCAAGAACGCCACCCGCATGATGAACCAGCACTGCAGGATGAACTCCCGCCACTGAAAAGGCCAGCGGAACAGCGCCTTTCCGGTCAACACGCACATCCGGAAGAAGCCACCGATCAGGGTCAGCGGCGTTTGCAGCTGGTCACGCAGGTAGCCGAGCGCATGTGTACGCGTCGACGTCGTCACAACTCCCCCCTCACGCCAGCACCGCGTGCCTTGCGGCCCCGCGGCGGATCGTGTCGCACGCCTCCTCCTTGCTCCGACCCTACGTGTGTGACCTCCGTCCCCCTACCCACGGGTAGTAACGAGGACCACAGGAATGTACCCGATGGTCGCGCACGTGTGAACTGGATCACCACAATTAACCCTTCGTCAACAGCAGGCAAACGTTACTGATTCTGTCGGCTTTCCTCTCTCGTTAATAAATCCATTGACGTAGAACGGTTTTCAACCTAATCGGCGGCCCCGTAGCGGGTCCGCAGTTCGGTCTTCAGCACCTTCCCAGCGGGGTTGCGGGGTAGCGCATCGACGATCTCGAGCGCCTTTGGGTGCTTATAGCGCGCAAGCCGTTCGCCCAGAAACTCGACCAAGTCCTCGAGCCGAAGGTGGTCGTCGGTGATGGCGGCGACGGCGATCGGCACCTCGCCCCACCTGTCGTGGGCTTGGCCGATGACGGCAACTTCGACGATGCCGGGATGGCTGGCGAGAACGTTCTCGACTTCGGCGCAGTAGATGTTCTCGCCGCCGCAGATGATCATGTCCTTCTTACGGTCCACCACCCAGACATAGCCCTCCTCGTCCATCCGAACGAGGTCGCCGGAATGGAACCAACCACCGGCGAAGGCTTCGGCCGTCGCCGCCGGATTGTTCCAGTAGCCACTCATCAATGTTGGTGCTCGGTAAACGATTTCACCTACCTCGCCGACCGGGACATCGTTCATGTTTTCGTCGACCACTCGAGCAGCGACCGTCGGGATCACCTTGCCAACCGATCCGCGCTTGCGGATCGCATCTTCGCCGAGCAGCACGCAGGTGACCGGAGACATCTCGGTCTGACCGAACGCAGCCAGTATCTGTGTTCCCGGGAACGTCGCCGACATCTCCCGTAGTAGCGCATCCGGCGCCGGCGCGGCCCCCCAGGACATGACCCGCAGCCGTAGGTCACGCGGTTTCGCTTGCTGCTCGGTACATACCGCCTGCCACTGCGCGGGCACCAAGAAGATGCCGGTGACTTTTTCTGCCGCCAGCGCATCGAGCAACTGTCCGGGGTCGAACGCGCCGAGCGGATAGATCACGGTGGGCACGCCCAGTAGCAGCCCGCCCAGCATGTTGCCGACTCCGGCGATGTGGAAAAACGGGACGCCGATGAAACCCACGTCGCTGTTGATGTCGGCGCCGTTGGTGTAGAGGCCGCTCATCGTCTGGCCAGTCAAATTGGTGTGGGTCAGCACGGCGCCCTTCGGGCGACCCGTGGTACCCGAGGTGTACATGATCAACGCCGGCGAATCGTTGGGCACGTCGACCGCCTCGGGCCGTTGACCTTCTTCGCCGAGTAGGTCGTCGTAATCGAACATGGTGTCGTCGATTACGCCGCCGGCCACCACGATCATGTCCAGCAGCGGTTGGATAGCGCGGACACCAACAGCCACCGGGGCAAGCACCGCTTCCGTAATCATCACGTGTGCTTCGCAATCCTCGACCAGAATGGCGATTTCGGCGGCCGTGAGCCGGAAATTCAGCGGCACCGCGATGGCCCCAAGCGAGTTTGCGGCCAGCACCGATTCGATGAACTCGGTGCGGTTGAGCATCAGGATCATGACCCGGTCGCCGAAACCGACTCCCCTCCGGTTCAACGCGCCGGCCAGCGCCGCGACCCGATCCTGCAGTTGCGCCCACGTCACCGTGTTGCCCAGGAATCTCAGCGCCGCCGCGTTGGGCTGCATCAGCGCGTGCCGTTCCAGCTGGTTGACCCAGTTCTGTCGACGAGCCAGGTACGGCTGCTCGTTGACCTGAGGGGCGTGGGTCAGGTGGCTGGCCAATTGCGCGGTCACTTACCCCGGTCCTTCACTCGCGTCTTCCGTCCCGTCACTCGCGCACCGCTTGCGCCAGGTTGATATTTGATAAAACATGGTGTTACCTGGGTCACATTAGGGCTTTAACGCCCTGGTGACAAGTCCTCGACAACACCCTCCCAAGCCCCGTACAGCCCCCTGAAAGCCCTGGCAGTTCACGTGAACGCACCTACACCAACGCAGCTTTCCCACCAGCCGCAGAAGCGGCGGCAGCTGCGCCGGGCTCAGTTGTCCGACGAGGTGGCGGGCCACCTTCGGGTGGCGATCATGTCCGGGTCGTTGCGCCCTGGAAGTTTCATCCGCCTCGACGAGACGGCCGCCGAACTCGGGGTCAGCATCACGCCGGTGCGCGAAGCCCTGCTGAAACTGCGCGGCGAGGGCATGGTTCAACTCGAGCCACACCGCGGCCACGTCGTCCTGCCCTTGACCCGACAGGACATCGACGACATCTTCTGGCTGCAGTCAACAATCGCCCGGGAAGTGGCCGCCGCTGCCACCGCCCACATCTCCGACTCCGAGATCGACGAGCTTGACCGCATCAACGACGCGCTGGCGACCGCCATCGGAGCCGGCGATTCCGAGACCATTGCGGGGCTCGAGTTTGCCTTTCATCGTGTTTTCAACCAGGCCAGCGGCCGGATCAAATTGGCCTGGTTCCTGCTGAATGCCGCGCGCTATATGCCGGTGCTGGTGTACGCCGCCGACCCGCAGTGGGGCGCCGCCGCGGTCGACAATCACCGCAAATTGATCGCCGCGCTGCGCAGGCGCGACTCGGCCGCCGTGATCGAGCAGACCGCATGGCAATTCACCGACGCGGCGCGCCGGCTGACGGAGATGCTGGATCGGACGGGAATCTTTACGCCGCCCTCGCGATCGCCGCAGTCCTGATGGCGACGACCCGCTTCGGCCGGCTACGCCGCCCTCGCGATCGCCGCAGTCCTGATGGCGACGACCCGCTTCGGCCGGCTACGCCGCCCTCGCGATCGCCGCAGTCCTGATGGCGACGACCCGCTTCGGCCGGCTACGCCGCCCTCGCGATCGCCGCTAGCCGGCGGCTAATTGCTCGGAGCGCAGCTTGAGGTTTTCGGCGAGCTGGTCAAGGACGTTGTTGAGGAGCATCTTGACCATCGGCGCGGGCACCGGCATGCTGGGCTCGACGTCGACGTCCACTGTCAGCAAGCTCGAGGCGCCAGTCGCCACCACGCTGAACAGTTGCTCCTGCTTTGCGAACAGCTCACCTTGCTGCATGACGGTCTGAATCTGGTTCGCCCCCGGGTAGTACACGGCCTGGATGTAGGTACCCTCAACGCCTTGCACCACGGTGTCGAGCCGCAACTGGCTCGGACGCCCATCGTCGTAGCGCGCCAGTACCCATGCACCCTTGATGCCTTCGTTCCACTCCGGATAGGCCTCGAAGTCGCCCACGATAGCCATGATCGCGGCGGCGTCGGCACCGACCTCGACGGTCTTGCTCAAAACTGCCATTGCCGAAGCATACCTGGCGGCTCGGGGCGCAATCTGGGCGAAACCCGTTGGGGCCTATTGGCTCACGCACGCCGTAGAAAGCAATGCGCGGATGGTGTCGGGGATGTGGACCGGTTTGCGGCTGGCCCGATCGACGTAAACGTGCACCCAGTGCCCGAGCGCGGTGATCGGCCGCGCCTCGTCGGCAGCGCCTTCCGGTGCGGCTTGCCGGCCGGCACTGAACAGGCCGAGCCGATAAGTGACGCTGCTGTTTCCCAATCGGGTCACCGCCAGCCCCACGAGGAGGCTTTCGGGGAAACCCAGTTCGGAGAAGTAGCGACAGCCCGACTCGGCGACGATGCCCAACGAGGGCATGGTGACCGGGTCCAGGCCGGTGTTGGTGGTGATCCAGGCATTGATCGCTGTGTCGAACAACTGGTAGTAGACGGCGTTGTTGAGGTGGCCGAACATGTCGTTGTCGGCCCACCGGGTAAGAACCGGCCACAGCACCGGGAAGTCGCTACTGGTGAGCCCGTCCGGCCCAGGCGACGGAACTGTTGGGGGTGAAGCCATGGTTGTATTCCAACATGTTTCGCGCGCGGGGAATCTCAGGCACCGTGGAATGCGGTCGACAGGGCATCACCTTGCATGGTGAACAGCCGCTCCGAGCTCGGCAAGTCGGGTAGCAACGAATCGAATCCGTGGCAGGTCCGGCCAAACACATGCAGCTCGGTTGACACTCCCGCCTCCATGAGCCGACGCGCGTATTCGATGGCTTCGTCGCGGAAAGGGTCGATCTCCGCACAGGTGATCAAAGCCGGTGGCAGCCCTTCTAATCGGCTGCGCCGGGCCGGCACGGAATCCGGTGCCGGCGGCTCGGCACCCAGGTAGTGGCGCCACATCAGTTCGGCGGCCTCGCCGTCGAAAGCGGGGCTGGTCCGGAACTCCGCCTTGGATGCGGTAGCGCGATCGTCGAGCACCGGCTGGTGCAGCAACTGGAACGCGATAGGCGGCAGCGACTTTTCCGCCGCACGCTGCGCGAGGCACGCAGCCAGGGCGCCACCTGCGCTACTGCCAGCGACGGCCAAGCGCGCTGCATCCACATCCAGTTCGGCCGCTTTGGTGACCACCCAGTTCAGCACCGCCATCGCATCGTCGAGCGCGGCCGGATAGGGGTGCTCCGGAGCCAGCCGGTAGTCGACCGACACGACGGCGCAACTGGCGCGCCGCGCGAGCTCAACGCACTGGCGGTGATCGGTGTCGAGATTGCCCAGCGCGAACCCCCCCGCGTGGCAGTAGACGACCACCGGTGCCCGCCGAACCTCACCACCGCGATAAATGCGGACGGGGACCAGGCCGGATTCAGGGCCGTTCTCGAAGGCCACGTTGTCCTCGGTGATTTGGACGCCGGGTACCTCAAGTTTTCCGAAGTCCTCCCGACGGCGCTCATCGAATGGCGCGCGCATCAGCCGGATCGCCCTCAGCGAGAAGGTGGTTCGCGTGGTCGCAATGACGCGCAAGCGTGGGTCGAGCCGGGCGGCGCCGTCCAATTCCGTCACTGCTCCGTCGCCTCGCGCAAGTGCTCCGCCGCACCGCGCCGCAGCGCCTGCGACTCGGCCGGCAGAGTGATCATCCGAAAGCCGAGCTGCGCCATGGCGCGACCGGTCTTGCCCTCGATAGCGTGTATCCCGGTCACCAACCCGGCCGCGGTCGCTGCGCGATGGATGCCCACGATCGCGTCGTGGACTTCCGGATTTCTGGTCGCCCCGACCACGTCGACACCCATCGAGATCGCCAGATCGGCCGGCCCGATATAGATTCCGGCCAGACCGTCTACAGCGCAGATTTCATCGAGGGCCGACATGGCCGCCGCCGTTTCGATCATCGCGAACACGCTGGCCCGGGACTCGAGGGCGGCGGGGTCGTGGCCGAGGCTCGCGCGCAGCGGACCGAAGCTGCGGATGCCCGTCGGTGGATACCGGGTGGCGGCCACCGCCGCGGCGGCTTGGTCGGCCGACTCGATCATCGCGATGATGACGGCGTCGGCGCCGGCGTCCAGCACGCGCCCGATCGGTGCCGCATCGGCATTCGGCAACCGCACCGCGGTGGCGAGCGGCAGATGCTCGATACGCCGCAGGATGCCGCTGATGTCGGCGTCGTCGAAGTAACCGTGTTGAGCGTCGAAACCCACGTAATCGTAACCGGCCCGGGCGAATTCCTCCGGTCCGAGCAGGGTCGGGCCGGTGATCCAACCGCCCCATATCGGCGTTGGCCGGCCCAGCGCCAGCTGCAGGTTGCTCCGGGCGATCTCTGCCATGACTTATCGCCTCACTGCAGCGGCGACGGGGGCAGAGCCTGCAGAATCGAGTCTTCCCAGCCGTCGCGCAGTGCCGGCGCCACACTCATCCAGGTGACGATCTCGGCGGGCGGGCTGTCTTTCCAGGACGGGTAGTGGTTGGCGAAACAATCCCAACCTCCGTCCAGCGCCCAGTAATGGATGACCTCGTTGTAGCGGAAGGTCGTGGTGAACGAGCCCAGCCAGCGTTTACCGGTGCGCTCCGACCACGGCACGTAGAGTCGTTCCAGCTCGCGGATGTAGTCGTCCTGGCGCCCGGGCTTAGTCTGCATGATTTCTTGAATAACCAGCGGCGCACTGAAATTGGCCTCGACAAGCTGGGCCAGTGGCTTGTTGCTCGGCCCCGGATACATGATTCGTCCCTCACCCGAAGCACCGATGCCGGCCAAAAATGCCGACCATTTGCCGGCGGCGGCCGCATGGCTGCCGTTCCCCGCTTGCGCAGCCCCGATCTTCGCGTACTCGGCGAAGTTGTCGATCTCCCAGATGATCGTCACTTGCGGCCAGTGGCCGTTGTAGGGGGTGGATTCCCAGATCGCGAACAGCCGCGCGCCGAGCTCGTCCATCATCGGCTGGTAGATGTCGACGAACGTCTCGGTGAAGCTGGCGCTTCGGCCAGATCCGAGCGAAATCGTTTCGTGCAGGTAGAGCTTGGTATGGCCGTAATACTTCTTCATTTAGAGGCCGAGTCCATTTGGGAAGCCGAGTCCATCGCGCTAGCCGAGCCGAATGAGCTCTGAGTCGACCGGCAAGCAGGCCGACAAGTCGCTCAGTAATGTCTCGGTGGGATCGACTGCGTCGCAGCTGATCCCAGCGGCCGCAAGCGCGTAGCCCTTGAAAACCCGCGCCCCGGAACTGAGCACGTGCTGCACTCTGGTCATCTCCCGATTGATCCGCAGAGGCCACCCGTCGCCCCACAAAGCGACTTCGGTCGAAGGTCGGTCTAGCGCGTTGAGCAATCTGTCTCGGACTCGCGAGTCTGCGCTGAATGCCTCGGCGCTGACGGCCAGGCTTTGACTCGTCGCGCCGCTCCCGACCGATGCGAACTCTGGCGCCAACTCGTCGCGGAGGCCCGAGGTCCGCAACCCGAGAATCCGCAGCGGGCGGGTGTCGAAGCCGTCCGGCAGCAGGACGGTCACCTCCCAGCCGGCCATCATCCGGTCGTAGAGCCAACCCCCGGCTGACTGCACGACGTCGACGGCGTTGGCAGCTACCACGTCGAGCCGGTAGCGCAGGCACTCGTCGTTCGTGCCGGGTGCTCGCGTTGGGCCCACCCGGCCGCTCGCGCGGGTGTCGAAAATTGGAGTGACCATCAATTCCGTTCCTGACACAGCACCGCTCCCGGGGACTGCCCGGATTCGGCGAATCGGGTGACGCGACTCACCAGACAGCGTGACATTTCGACGGAAATTTGTAAAGCTGCCCTAGCCGATCACGACCTCCGGCGCACCTCGAGTTCGGCGAGGACCTCGTCGGTGTGCTGTCCGAGTTCCGGTGCCGCAGAACGCGGCGCCCACGGGGTGCCATGGAAATCTGCGGGTGTGGCGGCCATCGCGATGCTGGACTCTCCGTCCGGGACGTCGACGATTCCGCCCGCGGCGTGGAACTGTTCATCGGCCACGATGTCCTCGAGGCTGTTGATCGGTGACCAGAAGAAGTCCGGTTCGCCCGCGAAGACCTCCGCCCACTCCTCGAGCGACCTGGTCGCGAAGATCTCGTCCAACTGCGCCACCAGCTGCACCGCATTGACGGCGCGCGCACGGGGGTCGGAGAACCGGGGGTCGGTCAACCACTCGGGACGGCCGACGGCACGACACAATGGCGGCCAGTGCCGGTTTACATCGAGCCCGACGATCCAGAATCGCCGCCCGTCCGAAGCGGCGTAGTTGTTCATGCACGGGTTGCCCATGGTCTCGCGTTGCCCGATCGCTATCGGCTGCCCGGTCAGCAGATAGGTGTTCAGGTCGAAGCTCACGGTGTAGGCGCCCTGGCGGTATAGCGAAGTGGTCACCAGCTGACCCGTTCCGGTGCGTTCGCGAGCCACCAGTGCTGCACAAATGGCGGCGACCAGGGTCATGCCGGCCGAGTGATCACCCATACCGCCCCGTTGGAACGGGGGCGTATCGCCAGGGCGGGTGAGCAGATGCGCCAGACCGGCACGCGACCAGAACGCTGCCACGTCGTAAGCGGCTCGGTCGGCATCGGGCCCGGTTTGCCCATACCCGGTGATCAGGCCGTAAACCAGGCTGGGGTTACGGGCGGACACCGACTCGAAGTCGAGGCTGAGGCGTCGCAACGCACCGGGCCGCAGATTCGTCACAAAAACATCTGCATCAGAGAGTAATTCGAACGCAATGCCCAGGTCTGCCTCGGTAGTGAGGTCTAACACGACGCTGCGCTTGGAGCGGTTGTCCATTTCAAACGGCGGGTTGACCCCGAGGTCGCACCCCAGCATCAGTCCGAACATGCGCCCCGGGTCACCGGCCGGCGGCTCGATCTTGATGACGTCGGCGCCCCAGTCGGCCAGGATCCCGCCTGCGGCCGGTCCGGCCACCCACACTCCGAGCTCGACTACTTTGATGCCTTCTACCGGTCCGGCCATGGGTTAGTTCCTACTCCGTGTCATCGACGCGTCACCAGCCGGACCGCAGCTATATCCGGGGTGCTTACACTGAAAGCCATGTCGTTGGTGGCCGGACATGGTCCGCTCAGCTCCGATCCCGCGGGGCGATTCAGTCCCTCCGTGCCCGCCGGCCTCGTCTACGTCGAGCCGCATCCTCGGCGCGTGCAAGCTGTCCAGGATGGTCGTCTGGTGATCGACACCGAACACGCGCTAATGGTGCACCGGCAGGGCCGCCCGCTCAGCTATGTGTTCCCGGCCGGCGAGGTCACCGGCCTGCCCTCTGAGCCCGAGCCGGAAGCCCCTGGTTATGTCCACGTCCCGTGGGATGCCGTCGACACCTGGCTGGAGGAAGGCCGCGAGCTCATCCACTATCCGCCGAACCCTTATCACCGGGTCGATTGCCGCCCGACGAAGCGTCGACTGCGAGTCGTTGTCGGGGGCACCACTCTGGTGGATACCGACGACACGGTGATCGTCTTCGAGACCGCTGTCGCAACGCGGCTCTACGTCGACCCCGCACACGTACGCACCGATCTACTGAGGCGTTCCGATACGACGACCTACTGCAACTACAAAGGGTTCGCCACCTACTGGTCCGCTGCCCTCGATGGCCAAGTCATCGACGACATCGCCTGGAGCTATCCGGACCCACCACCCGAAACCCTGCCCATCAAGGGATTCCTCAGCTTCGACGACACCCGCGTCGACGTCGTGGCCGAGCTACCCGTCGCCTAATGCCGCGAGAGTGCAACTGGCAACGCATTTCCCGAGTGGGGCCGTCGGTAGTTGCACTTTCGCGACCTTAGTAGGCGGGACGTCCGAGCTTGAGCTCATGCTGGGCGATCATGTTGCGGAAGACCTCTAAGGTGCCGCCGTAGATCCCCACCGGCAGAGCCAGCCGGGATATGTGCTCCGCCACGCCGTCATCGGCCGAACCCGGGGCATCGGTCGGCAACGCCGATGCGGGCCCCAATATGTCCATCAGATCCCCGGAAATATCGCGCATCGTTTGCGCGATCGCCACCCGTCCGAACATCCCGGGAGTGGACAGCCCCGCCTCCATCCGGGCGACGCTGCGCCCAAGCCGGTATTTCACCGACTCGTCATCGGTTTCCGCCACCACCGCAGCGGCCTTGTCCACTGCTTCAGCCATCAGCGTGCCATGACTTGACATCGCCGAAATATGCTGCAAACCATGGTCTTCGGGGTCAGTAATGCCATGCTCGGAGGCCAGCGCCGAGCGCATCACCGTCCAGCCACCATTGACCTCACCGATCCGGTAAAGATCGTCGACCCGTACGTCGCTGTAGTAAACGATGTTTGTGCGGTCGCCATCCAGCGTGCGGATACCCTGAATCTCGATTCCAGGCGAGTCGAGCGGAACCAGAAACATGGTCAGGTTCTTGTGCTTGAGCCCTTGCGGATCGGTGTTGGTAAGCAGAAACACGTACTTCGCGTTCTGCGCGTTCGAGGTGAACATCTTGGAGCCGTTGATGATCCAGGTGTCTCCGTCACGCGCCGCGCGAGTTTTGCAGGTCGCTACATCGGAGCCACCTTCGGGCTCGGTGTAGCCGAGGCACAGCCGGATCTGGCCCGACAGCACTCCCGGCAACACCACGCCGCTGAGTTCCGGTGTCGCGAACTGCTCGACCAGGTGCGCCACCATTGCCGTGGTGCCCCAGTGGTACCAGGGCGTGTGGGCACGGGCGATCTCAAGTTCAAAGATTCGCCGGCGGACCGGACTGAATCCCCCTTCCGCCTCGGACTTCCAGTCCGCGGCCAGATAGCCCCCGTCACCCAGCGCCAAATGCACCTTTTCATCGAAGTTCTCGCCGAACTCACGATCGCGCCGCAGAACCTCGTCGGTGACGTGTTCAGCGACGAACGCCCGAGTCTGCTCGAGAAAGGCGTTGTCTTCGGCCGAAAGCGCGACGTACGAGAAGTCCATTAGACCGCGTCGATCACCTGGGTGCGGAACCGCTCGAGGGTCTCGAGCGCACGCGCCATGCTGTCGCCGGGCAGGTGCACGCTCACCCACGTCACGCCCAGTTTCGTCAGCTTTTCCAGGCCGTCGAGATAGGCGTCGGCGTTGAACTGATCGTCGGCCGGGCTGCCGCCGTCGAAGTTCGCGAACGTGATGTCGATCGCCGACCAGTCTCTTTCGGCCGCATCGCATCTGCGCCGCAGATCGTCGACGCCTTCACTGAGACGCTCCAGCGAATCGATGGTGGCGGTGCCGGCCGTCTGGGCCAGTTGAGGCGGCGCGGGGAACGGACACCAGCCGTCGCCGTACAGCGCCACCCGTTGGCGGGCTGATGCCGTGTTGCCGCCGATCCAGATCGGCGGATGCGGATCACTGACGGGGCGGGGATGCGCGGTAATGCCGCGCGCGGAGAAATGCTTGCCCTCAAAGGACACGTCGTCGCCGGTCCAGATCGCCCGAATCACCTGCAGCGCTTCCTCGAACAACTCGGCACGCTCGTCATAGGTGACACCCAACGCCGCGAATTCCCGCTTGAGATAACCCACGCCCACCGCAAGGGTGAACCGGCCACCGGAGAGCAGGTCCAGCGACGCGCCGGCCTTAGCCACTACGAACGGGTTTCGATACGGCAGCACCACGATATTCGGGATCAGCCGCAGTGTGGTCGTGCGGGCCGCCGCGAAACCCAATGCGACAAAAGGATCTAACGCGTCGTGACCACCGGCCTCAAGCCACCGCTGCGATGGTGCCGGGTGGTCGGTAAACCCGAAGCCGTGAATTCCCGCCGCTTCGGCGGCTGTCGCCACCGTCCCGATAGCATCCCCGCTCAGAAACTCCGGGTTGTAGGGATGCGTGTGCGTCGGGGGCGTGATCGTGAAGCGCATCTATGTCCCTAAATGTTGCGAGTCGGATAGTTCTCTACACCTCAGAACCGTGCGCTGCGTCGATCGACGTGTCGGTGGTGCGCAGCGGCCGGATCAGCGCCTCCTGGGCGAAGGAGCACAACAGCTCACCTTCCTCGGAGTGCACGGCACCGCGCACGTAGGACATCCCGGCGCGACCTGGGTGCTCTCGTGCGTGTACAGCAGCCAGCCGTCCCAGCGAACCGGTTGTAGAACGCGACCGAGATGGTCATCGGCGCGGTCGACACGGTCAGGTGGGCCTGGCTGGTGCCGATGCCCGCATGAGCACGCATGGTGGTGGAGATCCCCAGATGTCCGGTGAAGTAGGCGAAGAGCGCCTTAGCCAGATCGTCCGGGCCGGGATCGGGTCGTAGTGCAGCCACGCGTACAGCTCCGGCGGCCCGACCTCATCGGGGCTGTTGACGTCGACAACGTCGACCAGGCGCAGCTGCCGTCCAACCATCGGCATTTCGGAGTGGTTCGCGTCGGCCGGAGCGGCGACGTCGGGCCGCGGCAGGTGGTGACGGATGACGTCGCCGGTCGGGACGTCGGCCAGCACCGTGATGCTCAGACAGCGTCGCCCGTTCTGGTGCACGGCGACGATCGCGGTGGCGGTAGACCGGCCCTCCGCCACCACGTCGAGGACTAGTTCATCGGGGGCCCAACCACGCGGCGCGAAGAACACCGCGTGCGCCGACCGTATCGATTTGTCGGGGAATCGCTCCGCCACCGCCACAATCGCCTGCGCGAGCACCTGGGCGCCTTCCACCACCTGACGCTCGTCCTGGCCGGCAACGCCGGTGTCGCCGGTGAACCGGTCGGGCCCGTCAGCCTCTACGTCGAAGAGCTCGAGCAGGCTGTCGACCGTCCACTGCGTCTGATCGGAGTCCGTGGTCAAATCCGTCTGACCTCTCGCCATTGAGATATGCCTTCGCTACAGCCCATTGCTCAGCGTGACACTCTGGGTAACATTTGTAAAGCTAGCTTGCT
>CAVQSX010000015.1:0-61146 GCA_963715905.1 uncultured Actinomycetota bacterium | reverse complement strand
GCACGGCGTCGAGTTCAGCGAGCGCGGCGTCCATGTCGTCGACGTCGAACGCGACATGCAGCGCGATTCGGCCCTGCGCGTCGAGGCCGAAGAGATGGAGGAGTTCTTCCTGCGGCGCGCCCGGACTCGCGTCAGCAGTGCCGATCTCGAATCGAGTTGAGAGCCAGGCGGTACCCCCGTACGGCGATCACCACACACAGACGGTGCCGCACGCCGCCGATCGCACGAATCTGTCTTATCTGGCGTGTCCAATCGCTAGGCGAAAGGACTCTGGGGGAGAAGCCGACTATCTTCCGGCGGTATTCGGCGGCGATCTCGGGCGCGAATTGTGCCTCGACCTCAGCCCAGGCTTCGCGGTCGAAGGCATCCCACAGGCGACCGATCGCTCGTACGGTTGTCCAAATGTCGCACCTTGCGCCGTGCTTTCTCGAACCGCGCGTGCACGGCGTCGAGTTCGGCAATCGCGGCGTCCATGTCTTCCAGGTCGAACCAGATCTGCAATGCGACCCGACCCTCTTCGTCGACGCCATATAGCATGAGAAATTCGTCCTGCGGCGCCCCGGGGCTCACGTCGAGCAGTGCCCAACGTTCACTCGAGCGAGAGCCAAGCGCTCGCCTCGCACGGCTATAACTACATGGTTCGCCCGCATGATCCCGGTCTCGAGATCACGCCTTGTCTGACTTTCACCTCGTCGAAGCGAATTCGGCCGGCTCAAAGCCGACGATCTTCCGCCGACTCTCGACGGAACCCTCGGGTGCGAACAGCCGCTCGAATTCGTCCCAGGCCTCGCGATTAATAGCGGCCATCACGCGTTCGCTCGCGTGGACGGCCGCGGTGTCGAGTCTCGACAACGGGCATTTCGGGTGGACTCGGGGCAATTGCTTCGACACGTTCGTCGAGCATGGAGCGCGCCTTATCCGCGAGTGCCGCAGCGCCTTTCCGTTCATACAGGCTGGCCGCCCGCTCGGCGGCGGCTCGTGCCCCGGCGGCGTCGCCAGCGGCGCCCAAGACCGTCGCCAATGCCAGACATGCGTCGCCGTGATCGACCAACACGTCGGTGCGCTCGGCCAGCGCCACGGCAGCCTCGGCCACCCGCCGGGCCTCGTCGTGATCACTGCGGCGCGAGAGCAATTGAGCCCGAACCGTGCGCCAGGCGATCGATGGCTTTCAGCGCGTTGCCTGCGAGTCGCTCACTCTCCGTGCATAACTCGTCGGCCTCGGCATCCCGGTTGAGCGCGAGACAAGCGCGACCGAGCAGCGCAGCGGTCTCGGCCGTATCGGCATCAAGGCCCATCCGACGAAAACCGTTGTAGGCCTTGACGCAGATGCGGCTCGGCCGCAGCCGGATCGTCCAAGACGAGCTCGACGATGCCGGCGAACTGCTCAACCTCGAGAAGCGCATGGCGCAAGCCGAGTTCGGTGACCGTGCGCCGGGCCGAGTCGATCATCCGCCGGGCTGCCGCTCGCGGCCGCGGAAGGCCTCCAACACGGCCTGGCACCGCGTCGACGTCGCTTCGACCGCGGGCGAGTCGGTCGTGATCCGCAGCAGCCGCACCACGTCAAGACACCGCCCGCCCGCGCGCGGAACCGGGTTGGGGCCCCACAGCGCCGCCAGTGGCGCGCCGGCCAACACCGCGTTCACCCGGCGGTGTTCACGCGCGCGCCGCGCCGCCGTCAGAGCGTCGTCTAAGGCGACTTCGCAGTCGCCGATTCGCCCGAGGCGGGCGAGGCAGGCTGCCCGGACGGTATGTGCCTTGGCTTCCCCTGCGGCATCATCTATTCCGGCCAGTTTTGTGCGCAGCGGCGCCCAAGGCGGCTTCCACCTCGTCCAATCGCTCGGGATGGACCAATACCGAGAGCTGGCCGTCGAAGCAGGTCGCCCATGCCGATAGCCGCGCGGAATCGACTGTCGCCTGTTGCAATTGAGAGACCGCACCTGCTGCCGAAGCCACGTCACCCGCGGCGAGCAGAGCCTCGCAACGCGCGACGAGTAGGTCGGCGACCTGATCGTCACGGTCGGGCAGCTCGTCATCGATCTCGTCCAGCGCGTGGAGGGCGTGGTCGTAAAGGTCGGCCGCCCCTTCGTAGGCGAGCCGGGCCATGGCTTGATCCGCCGCGCGCCGACAATACTCAGACGGCCTTGGCCGCGTTGCCCGCCCACGCGCATTCGAAATAGTGGTGAGCCAATTCTGCGAGCAACTCGTCGTCGGCGCCCGGCTCGTCCTCCAGGGTCGTGGCGATGCGCTGGTGCAACCGCATGCGCCGCATCGATGGCAGCTCGGCAAGCAGTGACTGTCGGACGATCGCGTGGTTGAACCGGTAGCGACCTCCGGGCTCTTCGATGACGATGCCGGCTTTGGACGCCTCGTCGAACGCGTCGACGAGGTCGTCCCCAACCACGCGCTCGACCAGTCCAGGGCAAACCGGCTGCCGACAACCGCGGCTGCCGCAAGGGCCTTGTTGGTCTCGATCGGAAGCCGAGAAAGTCTGCGGCTCACAGCTTCTCGCACTCCCTGTGGCAGCGTGCTTGGGTCCCACACGCCGCCGCTCTCGTCGACATGGCGCAGCGCCTCGATCAGAAAGAACGGGTTACCACCCGTGACGGAGGCCAATGCGTGGCCGAGCTCTTCGTCGTCGTAGCCGGCCTTGGCGACGTAGGCGCTTACGTCGTCCTCATCGAGGCCGCTGAGACTGATGCGGTTGGCGGTGCCGTCGCGGTGCAGGTCGGCGAGCATCGCCGCCAGCGGATGGGAGCGGTCGAGATCAGTGCTGCGGTAGGTGCCGACGATCTGCACGCGCGCGCGGTCGCCGAAGCGCAGCAGATGCCGCAACAGGAGCAGCGTTGGCTTGGCCGCCCAGTGCAGGTCGTCGAGTACTAGGACAACCGGCGCTTCCGCTGGAAGCCATTTCCAAGAGTGCAACGACGGCGTCGAACAGTGCGTAGCGCTCGGTGTCGGGGTCGGCGCGCGTCGGCGCGGCCAGATCGGGCACTACGTCGGCCAGCCCGGGAACAAGCGGAAGCAGGGCTTCGACGCCGCGCAGTCCGCGCAACCGACTGGTGCCGACGCACGGCACCAGCGAACGCAGGGCTTCGGCGAAGGGCTGATAGGGCGCACCGAGGTCCTCGTCGCAACGGCCGTACAGCACGACCGCGCCTTGCTCATAGGCCTGCCGGGACCACTCGCCGGCCAGGCGCGTCTTGCCGACACCCGGTTCGCCGGCGATCAGGGCGGCGCACGCGCCACCGCCGAGCGAGGTCTGCCACGCGGACAGAAGCCGCTCGAGCTCGCTCCCGCGCCCGACGAACGGCCCGGGACCGATCAGCACCGCGGGCAGGCCTGGGACGCTCCATCGGCGGCATCGCTTGTCGGCGGCTGGGCACTCTCCTCCGCGGTTTCCAGTCGGAGTTCGAAGACGTGTTCCGGGCGGGCGAGGTTGCGCAGTTGGCGCAACCCCAGGTCGGCGAGGACAACGTCGTCGGGCAATGAGTCAATGACGAGCTCGGCGGTCGCGCCAGAGCACAGAATCTGGCCGCCCATCGGCCAGCGACCTCAGGCGGGCGGCCCGGTTGACCGCCCGACCGAAGTAGTCGCCGTCGCGGAGCTCGACCTCGCCGGTGTGCAGTGCGATCGCGGATGCGCATCGGCTCTCGCAGGCCCCACTGCTCGTGGGTGATCGCGTCTTGCAGCTCCATAGCGGCGGAGGCGGCCGCCGACGGCCGCTCGAAGACCGAGAACGTGGCGTCGCCCTCGCCGCGTGTCTTGATCAGCCGTCCGCCCCGCGACGTGACCACCTGTTCCACGAGTTCGTCGTGTCGGGCAAGCGCCACCGCCATTGCGTCGGCGTCTGCCTCCCAGGCGGCGGTCGATCCCTCAATGTCGGTGAGCAGAAAGGTTACTGCGCGCATCACCGACGGAAGTTGTTGTTCTACAACAACATCCAGTGAAGCATCCTGTGCGACGATGGCGGCCTCGAGTCGTCGAAGCTCCGGCCCGGGATCGACTCCCAACTCGTCGGCCAGCATGCGTCCGTGCCCGTTGATAAGCGCCAAGAGCGTCACCTTGCCGGCCGGCGCGGTAGAGGGCGAGCATCAGCTGGCCCCATCGCCGTTCGCGCAGCGGCGCCTCGGCCACCGCCGCCTCGAGCTCGCCGATGATCTCCGCGGCGCGGCCCGTCGCGAGCAGTGCGTCGGCCCGATCCTCCACGAGCGCGGCGTGGCCCTCGATCCACCGCGTCTTTTCCGATGTTCCCCGCCGACCGTCGGGCAGCTCGGGGATACCGCGCCAGAGGGCCAGCGCCTCCTCGAAGCGGGCCACCGCTTGGCTGATGTCGCCGGTCGGCGGCGGCATCGCGTCCGAGTCGGGCCGCCGATTTATAACGCGACGCATCAACCTCGCTCTCGGCGAGGGCCCAACCCGTCCCCTGCGTCACAACAAAGCCGTCGCCCAGGGCGCGGCGCAGCGCGGAGATGTGGGTTTGCAGGGCTTTGGCCGCGGTGCGTGGCGGATCCTCACCCCAGAGCAATTCGACGAGGGTGTCGGCCGAGCACGACCGAGCCGTGGTGCAGCCCGAGCATCGTGAGGATGGCGCGAGGTTTGGCGCCCGGGATCGCGACGGGTGCTCCGTCCTGTCGGACCTGCAGAGGTCCCAAAACCCCCAGTTCCACGGCTTGAAGCGTAGTCACGTCCCCGATCGTCCGGGTGGGTATTCAACACGCGGTCAAGATCGAGTAAAGGCCATCGAGCGGGCTGGCTTTCCCGACGGAAAGCCCCAACTTCGGCAGACCTGACCCCGGGCAGGCGCGCCGCCCCGACAGCGACTACCTTCACCTAGTAGCAAGCTTGTAGGGCCAGCATCAGCCGAGACCGCAAAGGGGTTCCAGTGGCCGCAACCGACGACTCCGCCACCCTCAATACCCGGGTGGTGAGTTGGACCTCGACATCGTCCACGCCACCGAGGGGTCCGACGGCATCGCGCTGGGCCCGCTGTTGGCCAAGACCGGCTATACGACCTTCGACAACGGCTTCGTCAACACGGCGTCCACCAAGAGCGCCATCACCTACATCGACGGCGACGCCGGCATCCTGCGCTACCGCGGCTACCCGATCGAGCAGCTCGCCGAGAAGTCGACCTTCATCGAGGTCAGCTACCTGCTGATCTACGGCGAGCTGCCGACCGCCGACCAGCTGGCCGACTTCACCGCGCCAGATCCAGCGGCACACCATGCTGCACGAGGACCTGAAGCGGTTCTTCGACGGCTTCCCGCGCAACGCCCACCCGATGCCGGTGCTGTCCAGCGCCGTCAACGCGCTGTCCGCGTACTACCCGGATTCGCTGGAGCCCGCACGACCACGAGCAGGTCGAGCTGTCCACGATCCGGCTGCTGGCCAAGCTGCCGACGCATCGCCGCCTACGCCTACAAGAAGTCGGTCGGCCAGCCGTTCCTCTACCCGGACAACTCGCTGACGCTGGTGGAGAACTTCCTGCGGATGACGTTCGGCCTGCCCGCCGAGCCCTACGAGGTCGACCCGGAGATCGTCCGAGGCGCTGGACATGCTGCTCATCCTGCACGCCGACCACGAGCAGAACTGTTCGACGTCGACGGTGCGGCTGGTCGGCTCGTCGCAGGCCAACCTGTTCACCTCGATCTCCGGTGGCATCAACGCGCTGTGGGGCCCGCTGCACGGCGGCGCCAACCAGGCCGTGCTGGAGATGCTCGAGGAGATCCGCGAGAGCGACGACGACGTGAGCGAGTTCGTCCGCAAGGTGAAGAACAGCGAAGAAGGCGTCAAGCTGATGGGCTTCGGCCACCGGGTCTACAAGAACTACGACCCGCGGGCCCGCATCGTCAAGGAGCAGGCCGACAAGATCCTGGGCAAGCTCGGCGGCGACGACGACCTGCTGAGCATCGCCAAGGAGCTCGAAGAGGCGGCGCTGACCGACGATTACTTCATCGAGCGCAAGCTGTACCCGAACGTCGACTTCTACACCGGCCTGATCTACCGGGCGATGGGATTCCCGACCCGGATGTTCACCGTGCTGTTCGCGCTCGGCCGGCTGCCCGGCTGGATCGCGCACTGGCGGGAGATGCACGACGAGGGCGACAGCAAGATCGGCCGCCCGCGCCAGATCTACACCGGCTACACCGAGCGCGACTACGCCACCATCGACGGCGCTAACTAGGCGCGATCACGGCGCAGTACCGCCATCGCGGCGTTGTGACCTCCGATACCGGAGACCGCGCCGCCGCGGCGAGCACCTGAGCCGCACAGCAGTATTCGTTCGTGCGCGGTGGCCACGCCCCATTGCTGCGCCGGGGTATCCAACGGGTCGTCGTCGTCGGCGAACGGCCAGCCCAAGCCGCCGTGGAAGATGTTGCCGCCGGTCATCCCCAGCTGCTGTTCCAAGTCCAGGGTGGTCGTCGTCTCGATGCAGGGCCGAGCCGTTCGCGTCGGTCAGCAGCACGTCCTGAATCGGTTCGGCCAGAACGGAATTCAGCGACGCCAGCACTGCCTCGGTGAGCGCCTGGCTGACGCAAATCCGACACCCAGTTATGTTGCCGCCATAAACAATCTGTTCATCCAACCCAACCCCGCCTACACCGGCTTCACCCCGTGGGGCCTGTATACGCCCGAGAGCGCCGGCCTTCCCTTCTTCGGCGGGATGACCCTTAACCAGTCCATTGCTCAAGGCCAGTTCATTTTGAACAACGCCATCATGAACGCGCCCGTCGGCGCCCACACACTCGTTTTCGGCTACTCACAGAGCTCGGTGATCGCCACACTGGAAATGCGGGCGCTCGACGCCCTGCCCCCGTCTTATCGGCCAAGCCCCAGCGACCTGTCATTCATGCTGATCGGCAACGGGGACAACCCTAACGGTGGAGTTTTCTCACGGTTCACGTTCAACATCCCCATCCTGGACATCACCACCGCGGGCCCCACCCCGTCGGATACTCCTTACCCGACCACCATTTACACCCTCCAATTCGATGGGCTCGCCAACTTTCCGCAGTATCCGCTGAATATCGTGGCTGACCTCAACGCCCTAGCGGGCGCGGCTTTGGTGCACCCCACGTATGCGGCGCTCACCGCAGGGCAGGTGCAGAGCGCGATGCAATTGGCGACCTCGCCGGGCTACTACGAGAACGGCGGGGTCACCCATTACTACATGATTCCGCAGCAGAATTTGCCGCTGCTAGACCCGCTGCGTGCCATTCCCGTTGTGGGCACGCCGCTGGCCGACCTACTGCAACCGGACCTCAGGGTGCTGGTCAACTTGGGCTACAACTCGACTGGCTACGCCGATGTAACCGCCCCGGCAACGCTGTGGCCGACCGTCCCACCGAACTTCAACCCGGCGACCACCGCGGGACAGCTGGTCCTCGGTGCGCAACAGGGAGTCAACGACGCCTTCGTCGACCTCGGACTGCTGCCGCCGTCGTACTACGCAACGACTTACCCCGCGGTCAACGTCCTGGGTGAAATGGTGGGAGTCGCCGAGTGACCGTCTCGGCATGGTCCTACCATTTTATGTAGTGGCGCCGGCGTTCCCACGTCGCAATTCGGTGCGCACGAGCGCCTTCTGCACCTTGCCGCTCGCCGTTCGGGGGAAATCCTCGGCCTGATGAATCTGTTCCGGCCATTTCTGACGGGCCATCCCGCGGTCGGCGAACAACGCGCGAATCTCATCGAGGGAAGGGAGGTTCGCGCCCGGAGCCAGTCTCAGTACCGCCGCCACTCGCTCGCCCAAGCGAGGATCGGGGGTGGCGACGACGACCGCCTCGAGAACGGCTGGCAATTCCAACAGGACTTCTTCGACTTCGACTGCACTGACGTTTTCGCCACCGCGGATGATGATGTCGGATTTGCGGTCGGTGATGGTGAGGAATCCGTCATCGTCGATCACACCCACGTCGCCGGTGTGGTACCAGCCTTGCTCGTCGAAGACGCGGGCGGTGAGATCGTCGTCGACGTAACCGAGGCACAGATCCGGTCCACGACTGAGTATTTCGCCGTCCTCAGCAAGGCGGATCTCCACTCCGGGCATCACCGTGCCGTCGGTGCTGAGGCGCTTGTCCAACGGGTCGTCGTAGTCGGAGCCGGTGATGGAGGGATGTTCGGTGCTGCCATAGGACCGTGCGACGGTGATGCCGTGGCCCTCAAGCCGCCTGGTCACCGCTTCGGGTACCGAGGATCCGCCGAGCGTCAGCGTCCGGCAATAGTCCAAATGGGCTGCGGTGAAGTCGGAATGGTCCAGCAGGCTTGTGAAGAAGAATGGCGGGCCACCACCGAGACTGACGTGGTAGCGCTCCATGAGTTGGAGCGCGACACCGGGGTCCCACTTGTCCAGCAAGTGAATAGCCGAGCCGTTGACGAGCGGAATCAGCAGCGCGCCGAGCATGCCGATGAAGTGACCGACGGGTGTGACGGTGAGCGCGTCCGAGCTACCTGCGGTGTGAGCCGCGAGTTGTCTTGTCTCGCATACCAGGGTCTGGTGACTGTGGATGACTCCCTTGGGCGCCGTGGTGGTGCCGGAAGTGAAGGCGATCAGCGCCGGGGCTGCCGGATCTACAAGCAGTGGTTCATCGAGCGGATCGGTGTCCAGAAGCTCTTCGAAGTCCTTGTCCAGGACTCCCACGATGGGAACGTCGATGCCGAGTTCTGCTGGCAGGGAGCCGGTCCCGAACGCATCACTCGTAATCATGACGCGCGGTCGCGTCGTGCTGAGGATGTGACGGACCTCCTTGGGTCCGTAGAAGTGAACGATCGGCACGATGACTGCGCCGAGCAGTGCAGCGGCCCAGAAGCTGGCCGCGGCTTCCATCCAGTTGGGCAACTGGATGGCCACCACGTCGCCCGGCCCTACCCCCCTCCGGTGTAGACCTGCGGCCAGCCGCCGTGCCCTCAGCCCGACTTGACCGACTGTCGAGGTGTACGGCCGTACCTGCGAGTGAACGTGAAAGGCGTGGCTGCCACCCTCGTCTAGCCCGCGCGCTACCACCGCACCAAGTGACTCGGTTGTCCACCAACCGTTGTCGAGATAGTGCTTGGCAACGGTCAGGGGGATTTGCCGGGTCATGATAGCTACCTCCGTACCATTGGGTGATGTGTGTTGAGGCTTCTCAATGCCGCAGCGGCCCCGTGGCGACTCGGCCGCCCCTGAAACTGGCGGGCTCGACACTGCTCGGCGGTTACCCCCGGGGTCGCCGGAATTAATCGCCGAGGGCTTCGTACTTCACGTGACAAAATTGGTCCGATCTGTAAACCTAGCGTCACGATACGCTAAGGATGCATATCGCCACACCGCGATAGAACCGGACTACACATTCAGGTGCATCGTGACTACGATTCAGCACTAGTCCGGCGGTGAACCAGCCTCGGGTCCGCGGCGAGGGAGGCAGTCATGCACAACGGCGCGTTCTCCCCGTCGTGACGAGCAGCGGTAGTCATGAGGCATCTCGGGTCGCGCGGGCGGCCGTTCACTCGCCGACGGTGCAGCGCTCCCGTGAGCGCGTCATGGCGCAATCCAAAAGCATCATCGACGCCGCGCGCAGACTCGTTAGGGTCAAAGGGGACGCTTTCACCACCGAGGAGTTGGCACGCGAGTCCGGGATCGCGCTGCAAACCTTCTACAACTATTTCAGCAGTAAGGACGCGCTGCTGGTCGCGGTGATCGCTGACGTCAATGCGGAAGCGATTCAGTTCTGGCGCAAGGACGCCGAACACCTGCCTGACCCGATAGCCCGCTTGCGGTATTACGTCTTTTCGTCGATCGGCACGCTGGACGGGTCGGGCGACGATCTCGACACCGCGCGCTTCATCGTCTCGGCCCACTGGCGTCTGCACCGGGTACTCCCTGAGGAACTCGCCGCTGCCGAGCGCCCTTTTGTCGATCGGTTGCTCGCCGAAATCAAGAAAGGGCAAGCGGCCGGCCAGCTGACATCCGCCGCCGACCCCGAAGTCCACGCCTGGCTGCTCGCTGAACTCATCCGGTCGGTCTACTACTGTTATGCGTTCGGGCCCAGCCCTACGGGTTCGATGGCGTCGGTCAAAGAAGATCTATGGCAGTTCAGCCTCGCCGCACTTGGGGGAAATCAGCAAGCCCACCCGTGACGGCTTTTCCCACCCCCACGGGCACCAGGGCCCAGCCGAGATTAGTTCCGGAGCGGCTTCGTCGGCGTGAAGACCACCGGCATCACTTCCAGCCCGCTGACGAAATTCGCCGGGCGCAGAGGAAGCTGATCGTCGGAAACCAGTCGGAGGTCTGGCAGGCGTTCCAATAGCCGCCGGGTCATCGCGGTCAACTCCAGCCTGGCGAGTTGGTTGCCTAGGCAGAAGTGGCTCCCGAACCCAAAGGCAATGTGATTGTTCGGGTATCGCCCGATGTCGAACTTCTCGGGTTCATCGAACTGCTGCTCGTCGAAGTTCGCCGACTCGAACAGCAGCATGATCTTCTCACCGCTCCGCAGCGTCGTGCCGTGGAAGTCCACGTCGGCGGTCAAGGTGCGGCACATGTTCTTCACCGGCGACGTCCACCGCAGCATCTCCTCGACCGCATTCGGGATCCGACCGCTCGGGTCACTCCGCAAGGCTGCGAACTGATCAGGGTGACGGAGCAGTTGCTCGGTGCCGCCGCTCAGTGTGTGCCGCGTGGTCTCGTCGCCACCGACGAGAATCAACAGCACTTCCATAATGATCTCGTCGTCGGTCAGCCGCTCACCGTCGATGTTCGCGTGTACGAGCGCGCTGATCAGGTCATCGGTGGGTTCTTCCCGGCGCCGCGCGATGAGGTCAAGGGTGAACGCGTGATACGCGGCGAAGGCCGTGATGACGATCTGCATGTGCTCGTCCGACAGATGGGAACTGAGGTTTTCCATCAGGTCGTCGGACCATTTAAGGAGCGTGGCGCGGTCGTCGGGACGCACACCGAGCATGTCGCCGATCACGGCCATCGGGAGCGGTGCGGCCAGGTCACGAACGAAGTCGCACTCGCCCTTCTCGCATACTGCGTCGATCAACGCATCACATAGCTCGTAGATCGATCCCGCTCTGTCCTGCACCCGCTTGCGGGTGAATCCGGTGTTGACCAGCTTGCGCCGCCGAAGGTGCAACGGATCGTCTAGATCGAGCATCTGCGGCACCCGTGGAACGTGATCGGGCCTGATGCCGCCAGCACTAGAGAACAGCTCGGGCCGGCGCTCCGCCTCGATCACCGCTCGGTAAGACGCCGCCCCGGCGAACCCGTTGCGGTCGCGGAATACCGGCTCGTGGCTCCGCATCCACCGGTACGCCCGGTGGGAATCGCCCGCGTAGAACGACCCATCGGTCAGATCGACGTCGGGTCGCATCATCACCTCGGCATCAACGGTCATTTGCCCTCCCATCACCAACTTGCTTCAGGTCGGCCACGCCATCGTCTTGGCAGTCGCTCGATTGTGGCCGCGGCCACCTGCCGTCGGGACAAGACATTCGTATCTGCGGCTCGCGAAACAGCGTGACAGTTCGGCGAGAATCTGTAAAGGTGGAGCAAGCGGAGCAGGCGCCGGAAATCCCGCGCCGAATGGTCGACAAGGACGATGCGCCTCGTCGCCATTCGTCTTTAACAGATAGCCGCTTCGCTTCAGCAGACAAGGAGCACGTGATGGAACACCTGGGCCCAGGTGCGCGAGTTGTGGTGGTGGGCGGATCATCGGGAATCGGCGCCGGCACCGCCGCGTACTTCACCGCGGCAGGTGCCGAGGTGCTGGTGGCCGACGTCCAACCACCCTCGGATCCGGCGACCACATATGTGCACTGCGACCTGCGGGATCCGCAAAGCATCGACGAGTTGCTGCGCACAGTCGGCTCTGGGTGGGACGCCTTGGCGCATGTCGCTGGGCTACCCGGAACACGACCTGCGATTGACGTGTTGAACGTCAACTTCCTCGGCATGCGACAACTCGTCACGGGAATGCTCCCTCGGCTCAAACTGGGTGGCTCTGTCGTCGTGGTGGCATCCACCGCGGGCACCCTGTGGCAGCACCGGATCACCGAACTGGACAAGCTACTGGCCGTCGACAGCATTGCCGGACTGCAGGCGTGGGTAGCTTCCGAGGATTCCGGCTATCCGGTGTACAACCTATCCAAGGAGGCGGCCGTCCTGACCGCCAAGCGGATCGCTCCACGGGCCTGGACCGATCACCAGGTCCGGGTGAACACGGTCAGCCCAGGTCCGGTGGAGACCGCAATCCTGCCGGATTTCGAGGCGACCATGGGCAAGGATTTGTTGGACGGCGTGGCAGCCGCCGTCGGCCGCCACGCGCGAGTCGATGACATAGTCCCCGTGATCGCCTTCCTGGTCTCACCCGCCGCGGGATGGGTGATCGGACAAGACATCCACGTCGACGGCGGCTTCACCTCCTTGTTGACAGCAGCCAGCTGAGAACGGCCCGGAGCCCGGTCACGTCACATACGCGTCAAAGTGAATGGGTAATTCAGCGTGCCGGGTCTCCCGTCACACCCGGCGTCGAAGGCTGAAGCGAGGGTGCCCCCGAACGTGGTTGCGTCCCAGGTATACACGTCGTGTGTTGCTATGGTCGATCCGTAATAAACGTTCCCACAACGCAATCCGTCGGGAACATCGACGGCCAACGTGTAATGCCCATCGACCAACGCCGCTTCTCCCCTGTAAGTGAATGCCCGGGCCACCGGTTGCGCGACGGCGTTTACGCGAGCGCAGTCCGCAGAGCAGTAACTGATGGTCCAGATCCAGGTGTGAAAATCGGTGCGGTCAGGAATGATGAGGTTGTAGTTGCCTATATGCATATCGGCTCGGGCCAGCGGTGGGGGCAGCATGGAAGTGCCGCAGAGCGTCATCGTGCATATCACCGCGGCATTGAAGACACGCCTAACTCCCTTGCGCAGCGACTCGCCGGTTAGCGCTCCCGATGGTTTCATGGTGGGTCTCCTGTTGATCTGGTCAAAAGTTCACCATGGTGCCGTGGGTTCCCGGCCGGCCGACCGCGACATCCCCGCCGTTGTGCTCGCGCCGCGACGGTGATCGCAATAAATGCGAACTAGCATTACCCCGGTGACGTGGGAGGAACGAGCGACCGAGCGGTCGCCGGCCGTACAGCGATCCCGTCTTCGCACGGTGCGACAAGCCCGGGTTCTCGTCGACGCCGCTGTTCGGCTGATCGGAAGGAAAGGTGACGCGTTCACCACCCAAGAATTGGCGAAGGAAGCAGGCATCGCACTGCAGACGTTTTACCGCTACTTCGCGAGCAAAGATGAGCTGCTGCTTGCGGTCATCGCCGACACGATCACCTCGGCCGCTGAAGGCTGGGTGGCTGCATCTGCTGACCTGCAGGATCCGATCGACCGCTTGCACTTCTACATCACATCGATCTTCGGGACACTCGACGACGGAGGTGACGATGCCGCGAGGGCACTGTTCATCGTCTCGACACATTGGCGGTTGCACCGCATCCTGCCGACTGAGCTTGCTGCGGCTGAGAAGCCACTCGTCGATGTGATGCTCGGCGAGATCCGCCGCGGGCAAGATGCTGGCCTGCTGCGCCCACCTAAACCCATCGTGGATGCCTGGTTCATCTTGGAGTTGGTGCGGTCGGTGTTTCACCACTATGCCTACGATCCGAATCGGTCCGATGCGCTGAAGGCCGATTTGTGGAACTTCTGCCTGAGCGCGCTCGGTGGGACCGTCCCCAAGTCGTAGTGCAATCGATGGACGAGTGACCGGTGGTGTCACCACGAGTAGACAGCACGGTTAGGAGATCTTGATCGCCGTCAAAGGCATCTTGATGTTCAGCCATTTGTTGATTCCACACGCACCACTAATCCCGACGGTGCGGTCTTCGCCGGCCAGCATGCTCGTGTCGTGGTTGGAGACCAAGCCGGTGGCGGGATCTACTGGATACAACCGCAAGGTTTGCAGCCCATCGCTTGCCGTGCCGTCGGGGCAGGGCTCCCATCCCTTGAGCGTACGTTTCACGTACCACGTCAACCCGCTGCCGGTGTAGATCGGGGCTGACCATCCCTGGTCACTTGTCACAGTGCCTGTGCAATCAACCGGCGAGGTGCAGCTGGTGCTGATTTTCCAGGTGCTCCGGATCACGGCCTCGTCTTCATAACGGTCGTTCGTCTGGGCCCATTGGCCATTCGACGACACTGCGTACGTGCCGTTGATCCCCCAATCCGAGGGCTCATCGGCGCGTGCCTCTACCGTTACGCACGGCCCGGCGATCACCGCGAAGGCCGTTGCAGCTGTGGTCATTACGCGCAGACGCCCCATGTCACGCTCCTATCCTGTGTCCCGCGTTCGCGCTTCGCCAATCAACCTGTCACGGGTCATTGTGCCCCCAGAATCAGATCGGTCCACGCCTTCGGTTTAGCTGAAGCTCGCAAATCGGCTTGGTGGTAGACATGGCCGTCGGGAGCCATGTAGGCGCCCGTCGTCGGGTTGTAATGGACGACCGCCACGGACGGGCCAGGGCTGGCGCCGTCGGCGTGCCATGCGCTTGGGGCTACCGGCGCTGGCCCAGCAGGCGTTGGGGAGTCGGCGTTGTCCCACGGAGCGAGTCCGCCGACCGGTCCCGGTACATTCGCCGACCCGGGCGGTCCGCTTTGGCCGCCGGCGGGCGGCGGCGAAATGGGCGGAGGCAGCGGCGTTCCCGCGACGGGACCGTACAGGCGCTCGGTGGTATTGACCCGGTCATCTGGTGGGATACCTTGGGCTATCAGGTTCGGATCGAGGGGGTAGGGCCCGGTCACGTGCTGGCGCAGCGCGAGTGGCATAAATGGCTTGTCGCTGTCACAGATCTGCACGGTCGGCGCGCGCTTTCCCGGGTGACCCATGCAGGGGTAGTTGCGTGCGCCACGCACGGCGACCGGCGAATCCTGCGGCAGTTTGCAGTACAGGCCGTCGGGGGTGTCGGCCTCGCTGGTGTCAGCGGGCGATCGCCACTGCGACGGTGGCAGGAACCCCACGGAGCAAGCCGGCGGGTCCCCCAAGGTCAGGCTAAAGTCGCCCGTCGCGGCGCCAGTGGGATTGCCGGTCGGTGCCGCCGACTGAAAGATGGCGATGTTGGGCGGCAGCAGGACCAGGATCTGCTCCAGGGATGCGTGATAGGTGACTCCGATCTGGCCGATGGTGGTGAGGTTGGCCAGCAGCACCGGCAGTGTCGGCTTGATCTGGTCGAGCAGCCCCGAGACTTGCTGCGCGAAGCCCGGGGCCAGTCTGCAGGATGGTGCGCAGCTGGGGGTCGTTTCGGGCGAGCTGGCCGGTGACGCCGGCCAGGCCGTGCGCCCACACCTTGATGGCGCCAACGCTGTCGGTTTGTGATTGCAGCAGCGGCACGCTGTCATCGACCAGCGTCCGGGCGCGATCGGCGTTGCGGTTGAAGTCGCCGCTCAGGGTAGCTGAGGAGTCCAGCAGCGAACCGAAATCATATCCGGCACCATCGAAGCCTTTGAACGTTTCATCGAGTAGGTTCCCGAGTCTGTCCTTGGGAATGCTGTCGACCAACGCGCTGAGTTGGTCGAGCATAGGCCCGGCCCGCTGCGGAATGGTGGTGTGTGGCAGCGTGATCACCGATCCGTCACGCAGATAAGGGCCGGACTCGTTGAGCGGTTGCAGGTCGACATATTGTTCGCCGGCCGCTGACATGCTGCGGACGTGCGCCGAGGCGTCGGCGGGTATCGTCGAACTGTCCAACGAGAGGGTCGCGTTCACGCGTTTGCCGTCGACCACGGTGATGTCGGTGACCTTGCCGACCTGCACGCCTCGGTAGGTGACATTGCTGAAGCGGTAGAGGCCCCCGGCGGCGGGCAGTTCAAGTGTCACTTTGATGTGACCGATCCCCATCAGCGTGGGCAGCTGAAGGTAGCGAACGACCATCAGAGACAACCCGATCAACGACGCGATCGCGAACACGATCAATTGGATTCTCACCAATCGTGACAGCAGCATCAATTGCCCCCTGACGGTGGCAGAGGCGGGTTGCCCGGCTGGGGTGGAACGCCGGACGGCGCTGGAACCGATTCCGGTGCCGGGGCCGATCGGACCGGATCGCCCAGCGGGTCGTAGCTGTAGTTGAGGAAGTACGGCTCTCCTGGTGCGGGCACCAGCGGCGCGCCGGGCTGTCCCCAGCGAGTGCCGAGAAGCAGCCCTCGTTTCAGGCGTGGGATGGTCAGGTCGAGAACCACGTTGAGATTGATGTAATCGCCACGGACGCCCCGGTCGATGCCGTCCTGGCCGAGAGGAAAAGCCGGCGCGAACGCCAACGCCGCGTCCAGGTTCGGCCCCATGTCGGCGAGCGCGCGCAGCGTCGGTTCGAGGTTCTTGAGGTTCGTCACCAGGTCTGTCTGGGTTTCGTTGACCAGGCGGTTGGCGGTGTCGCTGAAGGTACCCAGCTTCTCAAGAGCAGTGGTGATGTGCGGCCTTTCGCGGACCAGCACGTCCAGCGCCGGTGGAATCGCCTGCAACGCATGCGCGACCACATCACGCTGCGCGGCGAATGTGCCCGCGAGCCGGTTCAGTGCCGCGATGGACGCGACGATGTTGTCGCGCTGAGCGTCGAGCGTGCCGACGAAGGTGTCGAGTCGCCTGAGCAGATCACGGATCTGCGGACCGCGATCGGCGAATCCGACGTTGAGCGTGCGGACGATGTCGCCGATTTGACCCAGACCACCGCCGTTGACCACCGCGGACAGAGCCGACAGTGTCTGCTCGGTCGACGGGTAGGTCGATGAGGCCGACTTGATGGTGGCTCCGGAGACCATCCGCCCGGTAGGTGGCCGGCCCATCGGTGGATCGAGTGCGACGTGCATGGAGCCCAGCAGGCTGGTTTGTCCGACGTTGGCAACCGCGTTCGCGGGAACGACGACGTCGGGTCGCACCGAGACGTTGATGTCTGCATGCCAGCGATTGAATGTGATCGAGTCGACGGTGCCAACCACCACGTCGTCCATCATGACCGGTGAATTCGGTTCCAGGGTGGACGCGTTGGCGATCTCGATGCGAAAAATCTGCGCGTCCGGTCCCCGGCCTACGGTCCCGGGCAGCGGTAGCGAGTTAAGGCCGTGGAACGCACAACCTGTGGAAGTCATTACGGCGCAGCCGATGATGGCCACCAACCGTCTGGTCAATCGGGCGCCGGTCATGACGGCGGTGTCCCATCAGGATTCTGTACCGGGCCCGGCGGCGGCGCCTGCGGGCTCGGTGTAGCGGGCAGCAGCAGCTGGGGCAGGCTGGCAGGTGCCGCAGCATCGGAGGGCGCCCCGGTGTAGGCCGACACCGCAGGCGGTATCTCTGGCGGCCCGGGCGGGGGGCCACCCCCGCCGGGAGCCAGTCTCGGGTCCGTGTAGATGACCCTGTCGGGGTCGGGGGCTTTCATCAGGAGCGGGTTCGTCGGAATCGGGAGGTAGTTGAAGTTGAATACTTTGAGTGCGGGACCCAAATACAGGCCGCACAGCTTGGCTGTTTCTGCCGCGGTCGTGTTTTGGATACCACCCATTGCAGAGCAAAAGAAGGCGGTCGGGTTGGAAAAGTTGTTGAACACAAAGGACCCGATTGGCGCCCCGTTGTCAGGGTCGTAAATGTTGGATTGATTGGCGATCGCGTTGGGCGCCACATGCAGCACGTTTTCCAGGTCAACTTTATGGTCGACGAGATTCTGGGTGACCCTCGCCAGGCGCTGCACTTGTTCGGCAGCTTGATCGCGGCTGCCGGCGACGAAACGTTGGACGTCACCGACCGCAGCGGACAAATCCATCAGCGCAGCGTCCAGACTGGATTTGCTGTCGTCGAGCACGCTGGTCAGCGTGGCGAAGCGGTCTTCGAACTGGACGATCTGCGTAGCGCTATCCCGCAGCGCTGTGACGAAAGTCTGCAGATTCCGCAGAATGTCGACGATGTTGCCGCTGCCGCTGGCCAGGATCCGCCCTACCCCCGAAAGTTGAGCCAGGGTCTGGCGCAGTTTGTCGCCGTTGCCGTCCATCGCGGAGGCTGCACTGTCGATGAACCGTGCCACTGATGTGCCCGACACATCGCCCTTGGGGCCCAATTCTGTTGCCAACCGCATCAATTGAGCCTTGACTTCGTCCCACTCAACAGGGATAGCGGTGCGGTTGACCGGGATCACTGCACCATCGGCCAGCACCGGTCCGGCTTCTTCGTAGGCCGGCGCCAGCTGGACATAGCGCGCGGAGACCAGGTTTTGCGCGACGATCACCGCTTTGGCATCGGCGGGGATTGGTACGCCACGCTCGACACTCAGCTTCATCCGGGCCTGACCGCCGGCGGGTTCGATACCGGTGACGGTGCCGACCTTGACCCCGGCCACTCGGACTTCGTCGCCGGTGTAAATCCCGGTCGCACTGGTGAAGTACACGGTGATGGTGGCGGGTCCGAAGAACGTGCCACGAACGATCGCGCCCGCACCGGCGACGATCAAGACCGTCAGGACGACAGCAGCGACACGCCTCAGCCGTGTCCGGGTCATCGCGAACCTCCGGGAGTGCTGTTGTATGGCCAAGGGAATTCAGCGCGGGGTCCGGCGTTGTCGGGCGGTTGCCCGGCACCGACGCCGCGGCGGAATCCGAACGTATAGTCCAGGAACGGTTGCAGGAACTGTGAGGGCAGCAGATTGGGAACGTAGGCGTTGTAGTAGTAGCCGTTGGCGACCGTTTCACCCTGTGTCAGCTCGAATTTCGCCAACCCGGGTAGTGCTTTGCCGATGTTGTCGCGGTTCTTTTCGAGCATGGCGGTAACGGAATTGAGCTTTTGCAGCGCCGGGGCGAGTTGCTTTTCATTATCCGCGACGATTCCCGACAACTGTCGGGCCACCTCGGAGGTGTTGGTCAGTAGCGCGACGATCGCTTGCCGCCGGTCGTTGAGCACCGCGATGAGGTCGTTGGCGTTGAGGATCAGCGTGTTGACTTGTTCGCTGCGCTGCGCGAGGATCCCCGTCACATCCCCGGCGCGGGAGAGCAATTGACGTAGCGAGTCGTTGCGGCTGTTCAGTGATCGGGACAGTCGGGTCAGTCCGTCGAAGGTCGGGCCCAGTTGCGGTGCCATCCGGTCGATGGCCGATGCCAGCGCGTCCAACGACGCGTTAAGGGACTCGGTGTCGGTTCCGGCACTGTTCGTGGTCAATTCGTTGACCGCCTCGGCCAGCGAGTAGGGCGAGGAGGTGCGGGTGCTGGGGATGACGTCCCCGGGCCGCATCGTGCCGGTGCCGCGGCCCTCCAGAGCCAGCACCCGGCGGCCCAACAGTGAGCCGGTACGGATATGGGCGCTGGTATCGCCGCCCAGTATCACTGTGCTATCGACGCTGAAGGTGACAAGCGCTTTGCCTTTGTGCAGCGAAACATCCGACACCGAGCCGACTTTCAGGCCCGACAAGATGACGTCGTTGCCGGTACTGAGGCCGCCGGCTTCGGTGAACAGGGCTTGGTATCGCACATGTGTCGCCCAGGACGTCAGCGCGTCCGGGTTCAGTCCGATCGCGACGATGAGGCCGACGAGGACCACGCCGATGAAGCCGGCGCGCATGAGATGGGGTCCGCGGTATTTAAGCATCAGGGCTCGCCGCATCTTCCGCCGTCTTGCTTAATCCACGGGAACTGCGCGGGGCGGCCTTGAAGATCGGTCACGCGCACCGCAACTCCGCAGATGTAGTAGTTGATCCACGCGCCGTAGGAGCCGAGTCGCGCCAATTTGCGGTAGTTGTGGGGCGCCTTCTGCAGCGCGGCGTCAATACGGGATTTGTCCTGATCGAGCAGGGGAGCAAGACGGCCGAGCTCGCTTACCGTGCCTGCTAGTGCCGGCCGTGCCGATACCAGCAGATCTGACAGCGACGCCGTGCCGTTGCTGAGCGAGTCGATGGCCTCGCCGATCGGATCTCGGTCTTGCGCCAGTCCGGTGACGAGTTTTTGGAAGCGGTCAAGGGCGGCAGAGAATTTCGCACCGTCATCACCGACGGTGCCCACGACAGTATTGAGGTTGTCTATCAGCTGTTCGACCAGTTGCTTGTTGTCGGCCAAGGCGCTCGAGAACGACGCCGTATGCGAGAGCAGCGACTCGATCGTGCCGCCCTGGCCCTGGAAGATTTGCAGCAGCGATGCAGTCAGGGCATTGACCTCTCGCGGGTTGAGTCCCTGAATAACCGGTTTGAGCCCACCCAGCAACAGGTCGAGGTTCAGTGCCGGTGCCGTGCGTTCGACCGGAATCCGCGACCCCGGCGGCAGGATCCTCGTGGATCCGGGTCCGTCGATCAATTCCAGGTAGCGGTCACCGACGAGATTGAGGTAGCGAACGGTCGCCTGCGATCCGCCCGTCATCACGACGCGCCGATCGGCGTTGAAGCTGACCAGCACGGTGTGATCCGGTTGCAGCGACAGTTGGGTAACGGTGCCGACCCGGACACCGGCAGCCCGCACGGAATCGTCGACCTTGAGTTGCGACACATCGGTGAACACCGCGGAATAGGCGTCGGTCGTACCGGAGCGGTACTGATCGAAGATCGCGAACAGCGCCGCGGTGGCCAGTGCCATCGCGATCGCGAAGACCCCAAACTTCAGCCCGGCGCCGGCACCGCGGTTCATCCGGGTTGTCCGATCTGGGGGGTGTTGCGCGGTGGGCCGTCGATGGGACCGTAAAGCCACTGTTTGAGGGCGTCGGAGTTCCACAAGAGTCCTTGGTTCCCATAGCCGGCGGGGTTACTGCCTACGTCAGCCACCACCAGTGGGGGACTTTCCCCCATCGGCACTTTCGGTAGGTCGGTGCATTGTGGTCCGCCGGTAGCCGCGACCTTCGGCAAGTTGGCCGGATACCGGTAGCGCTCTCGGCCAAATTGGAGGCCTGACGACGACAACGCGCCGGCCTCCGGTTGCGGCGGGATGATGCTCATCTCGTAGAGCCCGCCCAGCCCACACAGCAACGCGGGGCTGTACCGGTTGGTCAGATCGGTCGTCGGTACCAGCAGATGAACTACATCGCTGAGCGCGTTGGTGTTGGCGCCGAGCACGTCGTTGCCGGTGTTAGCGAGGCCGATGGCGCTCAGTAGCAATTCTTCGAGTTGACTCTGTTGATCGACGACAGTGTTGCTGAGCTGTGTGGTGTTCTGAATGGTCTGTAGCAGGTCCGGGGCGGCGTCGGCGTAGGAGTTGAGGACGGCGGGGGCCATCTCGATGTCGCGGCTCAGGTTGGGCAGTCCAGGCTCGAGGCGCGCCAGCAGTTCATCGAGGTCGCCGAATGTCTGGCCGATCTGATGACCGCGCCCACTAAACGCCGAGGAGATCGCGCGCAATGTGGCATTGAGCTTGTCCGGCTGGATTTTGGTCAGCACGGCGACCAGCTGCTGGAAGATGGTGTTGAACTCGACGGTGACGTGGTCGGCGTCGAGGACTTGTCCGGGCCTCAGCACGCGCGACGACGACTCCTGCGGCGGCACGAAGTCAATGGATTTCGCGCCGAACACCGTGTTCGACGAAATGTCGACGCGCGTGTTGCTGGGAATCTGACGCAGCTTGGCAGGGTCCACGGCCAAGTGAATCGCGGCTTGACCATTGGGAAGCTGTTCGATGGAGGCCACGTGACCGATATCGACGCCGAGCAGCCTGACCTTTGCGTCCGGATTCATCACCAGGCCCGCCCGCTGCGAGAGCACGGTCAGCGGCACGGTGTCGGTGAAGCCTCCCTGGAACATTGTCGCGCACGTCAAGACGATCGCGGCGAGCACAGCGACGGTGGCCAGACCCGTCAGCGGGCGCATCATCGGGGCGGTCATAGGTTCGCCGCCTGGCCCGCGCTGCAGCCCCGTCGTTGGGGCGGTTGGGCTTGGTTCATTCCGGCGGGCCGCCGTTGGCCGTTCGTGTGATGTGCGTTACTCGACGGCCACCGCCGAGTGCCCGCAGGCTGGTGTGTTCGTGAGGATGCGCGGTGCCAGCTGGGGATCGATCGCCAGCGTCGCGCATGGATTTCTCCTGTCCGCCGAACGTGCCCCAGATGGTCGTCTCGCCCTCCTACGCACCGGCCTGCAAGACACTACGCGACCAATACCGACCTTTAAGGCGAGTTCGGAGTAGAACGATAATCCATTGAGAGGTGCATCACAACTCTCTTTTGAAGCCTTGGCCGCTACCTTTCCACATGCTCGACATGTGGCACTTGGAGTTGCGTTCGCGGATCTTGACGGCGTCAAGAGTGGGGTGGCGGCGGATTCCCCGAGTGGAGACCGAAGCTGGACTGCTGCATGTTCGCACCTCCACAATCAAACCGACGGGCGACGAACGTGCCGGGTCACGGAGGTACTGCGATGACCATCTCGGGAGACGACATCCGGATCGGCATCGCCAGCGGCGGTGACGCAAGTACCATCCGAGCTTTGGAAGCCCGGCCGATCGACTCGTTGTGGGCCGGCGGGCATATCGCGTCGCGCAACCCGAGTCCCGAGGCCATGGTCGGCCTCGCCCGCCTCGCCACGCTGACCGAACGGGTCACGGTCGGCACGTCGATCCTGCTCCTGCCGCTCTATCCGCCGGCGCTGGTCGCCAAGCAGATCGCCGACCTCGACCGCGCCAGTGGCGGCCGCGTGATACTCGGCGTGGGGGTCGGGGGCGAGTATCCACAGGAGTTCAACGCCGTCCAGGTCCCGATCGAAGAGCGCGGCCGCCGTACAAACGAGATAATCCCGCTGCTGCGGCGACTGTGGACAGCCCAGGATGTCACCCACGACGGCCGCCACTACCCGATGCAGAACGTGAAGATCCACCCACCACCAGTGCAGCCGGGCGGACCACCGATCATCGTCGCCGGACGGAAAGCGCCGGCCATGCGGCGCGCGGCGCTGCTCGGCGACGGCTGGTTTCCCTATATGTACTCACCCCGCCGGTACGCGGACTCGGTGGCGACGATCCGCGAGAGTGCCGCCGACGCCGGTCGCGACCTTGCGGACTTCCAGTGGTGCGTGTGGGTGTTCCTCAACATTAACCCGGACGGCGGCACCGCTCGCGAAGAAGCGGCCCGCACGATGGGCGGCACCTACAACCAGGACTTCCGGGCCATGATCGATAGCGTCGCCGCCGCGGGCACCGCCACCGAGGTGGCGGCCAAGCTGCAGAGTTTCTACGACGCCGGGGCACGCCACTTCGTCTTCCTGCCCGCCACCGCGGGCGCCGACCAACAGTCGGTGCTGGACCGACTATTCGCCGAGGTCGTCCCCGCGTTGCGCGACCATGCGCATCAATCCTGACGCGACCACATTTGCGGGCAACGCGTTCGCTCTTGTATTCACGACAGCCACTGCTCTAGAAAGTAGGTCTGCACTTCCTTCGAACACTCCACTACACAAGGGAACTCGCCATGCCCCGCGGCAAACTCATCGTCTTCAACGAGCCGGCCTCGCCCGAAGTCGAGCAGGAGTACAACGCCTGGTACGACGGCGACCATCTACCGCAGATCCTGGCGAGCGTCCCAACGATCACCGGCGCCAAGCGCTACCGGATCGCCCCAGGGCAGACCTCCCCCATCCCGGGCGCACCGCGCTACCTCGCGATCTACGACATCGAGGCTGACGACGTCATGGACGCCTTCGCGCAGCTCGGCCAGGCGACGAGGGATGGCAAGGTGATCATGACCGACCGGATTCGTTCGGACCCCCCCAGCACGTTCCTGGTGTACGAGGAGATCTGAGCAAGAACTCAGCTGTGTTTGCGGGGCCTGAGCCCGAATCTCCGCAGCCCACGTGCGGCGGTCGCGCGCATCACGCCCATCGCCAGCCCCACACCGCGGCGCGTGGACGGGTACCACATGATCTCGTTTGACGGTGTGGGCAGTCGAGGCGCTGTGATGGCCTGCGCCCGGCAGTATTTCAGAATTCCGGCTCTGCCACCGAACCGCGAGCCGAGTCCAGATTCCTTCCAGCCGCCCATCGGAACTGCGACGCAGAAGGCGTTGGCCATCACGTCGTTGATGTTGACAGCACCCGCCTCGATCCGGCGCGCCACCCGCAGACCCCTGTCGACGTCGGCCGTCCACACCGACGCCGACAGGGCGAAGTTGGAATCATTGGCCAGCCGGATGGCTTCGGATTCGTCGGCGACCTTGATCACGGGCAGCGTCGGTCCGAACGTCTCTTCACGGATGCAGGCCATCGAATGGTCGACGTCCACGATCACCGTCGGCTCGAAAAAGGTCCCCGAGCCGGTGGGTTTTCCTCCGGTGAGCACCCTGGCCCCGTTGGCGACGGCGTCGTCGATGTGACGCGAGACGATGTCCCGTTGCGCCGCGCTGGCCATGGCCCCGACGTCGAATTCGAAGTGTCGACCGTCGTGGCCTTGTCGCAGCGAAGCGACCTTTGCGGTCAGCTTCTCGACGAACTCGTCATACACCGGCGCCTCGACATACACCCGCTCGACCGAGGTGCACACCTGGCCGGAGTTCACCATCCCACCCCATGTCAGGCCGTTGACCGCGCGATCGATATCGGCGTCGGCGAGTACTAGCGCGGGGTCCTTGCCGCCAAGTTCCAGGGTGCATGGGATCAGCCGTTCGGCGCATCGCACGGCAATCCGCCGCCCGGTCCGGGTGGAACCGGTGAACTGCACATAGTCGACGCAGTCGGTCACGGCTGCGCCGGTATCGCTCCGTCCGGTGGCCAGTGCGAACACCGCGGGCGCACCGATCTCCTTCCAGCCCTTCATCAGTTCGAGCGCACTCAGTGGTGTTACTTCGGACGGTTTGACCAAAACGGCGGCACCGGCGGCCAGCGCGGGGATCGAGTCCATCGCGGGTGCAGCGAACGGGAAGTTCCACGGCGTGATCACCCCGACCACCGGGTACGGGCGATAGTTGGTGTGCAGCGCCTTGACGGCGAACAACGGGCTGTGCGGCTTGGCGCGGGTGTCGGCGAGGAAACGCTCGGCGTGGCCGGCCCAGTATTTGATCAGGTCGGCCACCGCGGGCGCCTCGACGACAGCGTCCGCGCGCGTCTTGGCGGTTTCCGACTGCAGCACGTCGGCGATGTGACCGGCGTGGTCCAGGATCCAGTCCTGGAAGGCCAGCATCCAATCTCTGCGCCGGCGGGGACCGATGGATTCCCAGTCCTGCTGGTGGACGCGCAGGTCGTCGACCTTGGCACGCACAGTCTGCGCCGATTCCGCGGCAACCCGGCCAACCAGCGTGCCGTCGGCCGGATTGAGGACCTCGATGAAGCCACCGGAGCTGGAATCTGGTTCGGTCATAGCCTCATTTAACGACATGCAAATCGCCCAGCTGGCCGCTGGCACGCAGCCGGCATCGTTCGACCAGTCTCGTAGCAAGCCAGTTCGGCTCGGAGATCATCAGGTTGTGACAAGTGTCGATACAGAGCATGTTGTCGACGCCGCCGAGTGATTCGATGGCGAACCGCTGCTGTCGCATGGACAGCGCGCGATCGCGCAGCGTCATGATCCACGTCCGCGGCACGTCGCACGGCAGGTCGCTGCGGTCGACCGGTTCGACGATGACGTTGATCGACTCGCCGTATAGTCGCGCAAGCGCGAACTCGCGCTGGGCGCGGGTCATGCCGTTGCAGAAGGCGAATCGCGCCAATGGCCTGGGTATCGACGACATGTGGAGCCAACGCACCGACCGTGCCAGCGGGGCCAGCGGACCACGAAGGGTGTCCACCACCGACAACCCTTGCGGTGGAACGAACGCGGCGATCAGGATCAGCTCACGGACCCGCGCCGCGCCGAGCTTCGCGACCACACCGGGCACGGTCAATCCGGCCATCGAATGCCCGACGACGACGACGTCGCCAAATCCCGCCTCGTCGACGTCGGCGACCACGGAATTCACGAAGTCCGCGATATGGACGCTCCCCAAATCCGCCGGCCGGGCCGAGCGGCCCGGGAGGTCCACCGCGAGGACACGCAGATCCGGTGCCTGTCTCGCCAATTCGGCAATCATGGGATCCCAGCAGTCGGCGGCGTGCGCGCCACCGTGTATGAGCACCAAGCCGGGAAGTGCCATCCTGGGAGCTTAGCTGGCCGCAAATACCCCGATCGCAAAGGAGAAGGCAGTGGACCGCGACACCTACCAACGGGGACTTGAAATCCGTTCCGCAGTGCTGGGCGAGGAATACGTCAAGCAAGCCCTGAGCAACGCGAACGACTTCACCAAGCCCCTACAAAATCTCGTCACCGAGTACTGCTGGGGTGCGGTGTGGGGCCGCGAGGAACTGCCGCGAAAGACCCGCAGCATGCTGAACCTGGCCATGATCTCTGCCCTTAACCGGCCGAACGAATTACGCACGCACGTCAAGGCGGCACTGACCAACGGCGTAACCCGGGACGAGATTCGCGAGGTCTTTCTGCAGGTCGCCATCTACGCGGGCGTGCCGGCCGCGGTGGACAGCTTCCGCATCGCCGGCGAGGCATTCGCCGAACTCGACGAAAGCTAGTGCCAGCGATGGAGATCGGGTTTATCGGGCTCGGAAACATGGGCTTCCCCATGGCACGACGCCTCATCGAAGCACATCACGACGTGACCGTCTTCGACACGCAAAGCGCAACGCTGCAGCGCGCCTTAGCCATCGGCGCTCACGCCGTGGCATCGTCCAGAGAGGTCGCCGATCGCACCGAAACGGTCATGGCCAGCCTGCCATCACCAGCGGCGTCGCTGGAAGTGGCGACGGGCGCCGCCGGTGTGATCGAGGGCTCGCGGGTCAAGCGCTACGTCGACCTGTCCACCGTCGGCAGCCGAACGGCGGTGCAAATCCATCACCTGCTGGCCGAACGGAACATCGCCGCGCTCGACTGCCCGGTCAGTGGCGGTATCAGCGGAGCCGAAAAGGGGGCACTTACCGTCATGATGTCCGGGCCAAGCCACGAATTCGATGTCATACGAAGCGCACTCGAAGCCATCGGGCGGCCGTTCTACATCGGCGAAGAGCCCGGGTCGGCGCAGACGATGAAGCTCGCCAACAACATTCTGGCCGCCAACGTCCTGGTCGCCACAGCCGAGGTCGTCGTCATGGGCGTCAAGGCCGGCTTAGACCCCGCCGTGATGATCGACGTGCTCAACGCGGGCTCGGGCGCAACCAGCGCAAGCCGCGACAAGTTCCCCCGCGCGATCCTGCCGCGCACCTTCGATTACGGCTTTGCCACCGGGTTGATGCTCAAGGATGTGCGGCTTTACCTCGACGAGGCCAAAGCGCTCGGCGTGCCGGTCGACGTCGCCGAAGCCATCGGGCGGCTCTGGGAGGCCGCCGCGCGCGAGGAAGGGCCCGATTCCGATTTCACGGCGGTGATCAAACCGTTCGAAAAGGCCGCCGGCGTGACCGTCGGCGGGTCCCCCGCCTAGCTGCGTTCAGGCGACCGTTCACCACCTACTTAGTTGGCGTGAATTGGATGTGCAGCTCATTGAGACCCCGCATGATGAAGGTCGGCGTGTAGCTGTAGCGGCGGTCACCGACCGGCCCGTGCTCGGCTTCGTTCGCCCGGATGTCGGCCATCCGGTCCAGAATGCGTTCCAGCGAGATCCGGCCCTCGACCCGGGCTAGCGGCGCACCCGGGCAGGTGTGCACGCCGCGTGCGAATGCTATCTGCTCACGAACGTTGGGGCGGTCGAGTCGGAACTCGTGCGGGTTTTCGAAACGGTTGGGATCGCGGTTGATCGCGCCTGGCGAGACCATCACCACGGTACCGGCTGGGATGTCGACGCCACCCAGACAGGTCGACTTGCGCGCCAACCGGAAGGCGCTCTTCACCGGGCTTTCCATCCGCAGCGTTTCCTCGATGAACGCGGGGATCAGGCTACGATCGTCACGCAGCGCCTGCTGCAGATCCGGCCGGTCGCAGAGGATTTGCAACGCGGCGCCCAGCAGCTTGGCGGTGGTCTCCTGGCCGGCCCCGAACAGGAAGGTGGCCGTTCGAACCACGTCGACAACCTCCGGGGTGGAACCGTCCGGATATTTCGCACCAGCAAGATCGCTCAGCACATCACCACGGGGTTCGCGGCGCCTGTCTTCGATGTAGAAGCTGAACTTCTCGTCGAGGAATTGCAAGGGGTTGATCGCCGCCGGATCATGGTCCAGGTTGCCCACGGTGTGCGAATCCGCCAGCGCCATGCGGAATTCCTTGTGGTCGGCCTCGGGAACGCCGAGCAAGTTGGCGACGGCCAGCAACGAGTAAGGCTTGGAATATTGGGCGAGGAATTCGCACTCGCCGCGCTCGACGAATTCGTCAAGCTGCTCGTCGGCGAGGGTCCACAGGAAGTCCTGATTTTCCTTCAATCTCGCGGGCGTCAGCAGCCGGCTCAACACCGAGCGGGCACGGGTGTGGTCCGGCGGGTCCATCGTCACCATGTGCTCGTGCAGCGGCAATTCGCTACGGTGCTGGTCGATCAGATCGCTGATGTCATCACCAGAAGGTTCGAACGGCAACGGCGGAAACGGGCCGCCAACCGCGATGCAGCTCGAGAACGAGTCGATGTCTTTGTATAACGCCATGGCCTCGTCATAACCGGTGACCGCGACCACCCCATGCTGCGACTCCCGCGTCACCGGCCCCTTTGCCCGCAGATAGTCGAAATACGGGTGCGGATCGGGAACCAACGATGGATCGGTGAAGAAGTCGGTGGTGTCGAAATCGGTCACTGGGCATCCTTTCGCAATGTGGTCGGCGGTCATGCGCGAGGTGCGCCCAGCGCAGTTCTGCAAAACTCCCACAGCTTTTCTTTAGTCAACTTCAGGTCGTCGTCGGCCTTTGCCGCGTAGGCGTAGTAGTGGTTGATCGAGCGCAGCAGTTCGACGATGAACCACGAATCCCATTCGGGATTACGGGGATTCAGTAGGCCGCTTTCCGCCGCGCTATTCACCTCGGCGAGGACGAGGTCGACGAGTGGCTTCCCGGCCTCGGCGAGCTCATTCGGAAACTTGCGGTGCAGGTGCCAATGGGTGGACACGATGAACCGCATGCCGGCGCCTTCGTCGCTATCGGCGTCGAACCGCTCGAGCGGCGCGGTGATGTAAAACCGCAGACGATCCATCGGATCGGGTATGTCGGCGGCAGTCTGTCGTCCAGCGGTCGCATGCTTCGGTCATCGCGTCTGCGATCAACGCGAGCAGCAGTTCGTCCTTGGATGCGAAGTAGCGATAGAAGGTCTGCAGCGACACCCCGGCCTCGATGACCAGATCCTGGGTTGTGAAATCGTCCTTCTCACGGATGAGTCGCCGGGCCGCGTCGAGCATTACCCGCACCTGCTTGGCGATGCGGGTGCGCGAACGCTGGACGGCGGCCGAGCGATCAACCGCGCGCTCTACCCACGATTCGCGCCCGACGCTGGCGCTCGTCATACGACCAGCCGCACTATGCGCGGATCAATTTCCTGGGCAAAACCCACGGCGACTCCTGAAACCCCGAGTGACAGTAGAACTCTATTCTCCTAGAACCAACAAGACAACTCTCAAAAGGCTTCCGCGCTGTAGACAACGGCCCCGCCGAAATGCGGCGAGGAATGGCATGCCAGGCCGATAGTCGCGCCGTCGCGCTGACGTTCACCGGCTCGCCGTGCCAACTGCAGGTAGCACTCGAGCATCTGCGGGATTCCGTGCATGCGCCCGTTGCCGAGCGCGCCACCACCCGAGAGCGCTGGTATCCCGCCCGGGCAATCACTGTCGATGCCGCCAGACTCGACGAACCGATGCGCCTCGCCGCGAGGGCAGAGCCCGAGAACCTCTAGCCACAACCAGACGAATAGTGAAAATCCGTCGTAGACCTGCGGTAGATCGACCTCCTCGACCGAGATGCCCGCGTGCGCCCAGAGCCGCCGAGCGGTCTCGGCGCCCACCTCGACGATGTCGTCCAACGGCCAGTGCAACGGCAGACGCCGCCGGGTCGGCGTACCCGCGGCATAACCGGCGACGTAAACCGGCCGGTGCGGCAGGTCCTTCGCGCGCTCGGCGGAGGTGAGCACGAATGCAGCCACACCGTCGACTGGAATGTCGCAATCGTAGCGACACACGGGATCGAACAACATTGGCGCAGAAAGATACTCGTCGCGGTAAGCGGCCGGTCGTGCCAAAACGACCAAGGGATGCGGGCGCCGTTCTTGCGCGCCTCGACGACCACGGCCGCCATCGATTCCCGGCTCGCGCCGAAGCGCTGCAGATATTCGTTGTGCGGCAACGCAATCATGGCCAGCGGCCCAAAAAAGCCCTGAGGTGCCGTCCATTGCTGCATCCCCCGGACCTCGCGCATGGGGTTGGCGTGATACCGCCCAGCGGGATTGTGCAGGGCGCGGTGGAACAACACATAATCGGCAGCACCACTGGCTACCGCGTTGACGGCGATGGCCATCGACCCGGTGATCTGGCCGATGCCATCGAAGCCGGCAACGTAACGCGGGGTGGCGCCCAGGTGCTGGGACAGCCATGCGGACGAGACGATGCTGACGCCGTCTTCGGCGGCTCGGCCTCCCGCGCTCGGCAACAAGCTCGAGCTCACGAACCCGTCGATCTGCTCAAGGCGCAAGCCGGCGTCGGCGATGGCGGCGCGCGCGGTGTCGACCGCTAACGCACCCAGCGGCTTGACCGGCGCGGCGAGTCACCTGGCTGTGCGCATAGCCGACGACGGCGACCTTGTTGCTCGCCGCGAATCTGGTGCTCACCGCAGCTCGAAGGCGGGAACGGCCACGCCTGGGGCGAGGTCCTCGAATCCGACGACAACGGCGTCGCCAATGTGCAGGTCTGCATCGACGCCGTCCAGCAGGCGGCCGATCATCCGGAGATCCTTCTGCTCAACGAGTTCCACGTCGACGAGGACGAATGGCAGGTCATCTTCGAAGCCCGGCAGAAACGCCTGCCGCACCACCGTCCATGACCGCACCGTGCCGCGGCCGCTGACAGGCGTGAATTCGAATCTCGGATCGCTGGTGTGGCAATGCGGGCAGACCGCATCGGGGGGCATGGTGAATTGACCGCACTGCGCACAGCGCGCCACGGTCAGCACGTGCTCGGCCGCGGCGGACCAGAACGGCGCCGACAATTCGTCGGGAACCGGCACCGGACGCGCCGTCACGGAATCACCCCGTCCTGCATCATCTTCGAAATTGCATCCCAGTCGTAGCCGAGTTCCTGCAGCAGCGCCTCGGTGTGCTCGCCGTGCTCGGGCGCTCGGCGCAACGGCGCTGCTTGTTCATCGAACTGCACCGGAACGTTCGGCAGCCGATAGGCCGTTGACCGTCGTCGAGCCTGACCTCCCCCACATAGCCGTTGGCGACCACCTGCGGATCCTCGATCACCTCGTGCACGGATTGCACGGGCGCCCACGGCGCATCCAGTTTGGCGAGCAGCTTCTTTCCACTCCGCAAACGTACGGCGAGCGAACATCGAATCCAGTTCGGCCACACAGGCATCGCTATTGGCGCGTCGCGCGGCCAGATCGATGAAGCGCGGATCTTCGATGAGGTCGTCACGGCCGACCAACTCGGCAGAATTCCGGCCAGTAGCGGTCGCCTTGCAGGAACATCAGTTGGATGTGCCGGCCGTCCTTGGTCCGGTAATTGCCGATGAGGGGATTGACCTGTGGCCCACGGCCACCCATCGGCGTGACGTCACCGCCGTTGAGCGCCGCGAGCAGGTCAGACGACAGCGTCCACATCGCCGTGGCCAGCAGCGACACGTCGACCACCGAGCCAACGCCCGTTTTTGTTCGCTTGAGCAATGCGGTGGCGATGCCGAAAGCCAGTGCCATAGCGCCGTTCCGGTCGCCCATCGCGCCGCGCTGGCTGATCGGGTAGTCACGGTCGGGCGGGGTGAGGATATGGCCCAACTCCCCCGCGCGCCCAGAATGCCGAACTGTCGTAGCCAGGCTGGTTGGCGTCCGGGCCACGCATGCCAAAGCCATGACCGCGGGCGTAGATCAAGCGTGGGATACCGGTCCCGCAACGTCTCCGCGTCCAGCCCCAGCCGACTCAACGCGCCCGGGCGCAAGCTGGTGAGGAACACGTCCGCGGAGGCGAGCAATTCATGGAGCACGGTCAATCCGGTTTTATGGTGAAGATTCAGCGCGACGGAACGCTTGCCCCGATTGGCCAGAGCCATCGACAAGTTGATGCCGTCGCGGTCGGTGCCGATACCCTGCGTCGCCAGCCCTCGATAGGGGTCGCCCTCGAGGCGTTCAATGCGAATGACGTCGGCACCCCAGTCGGCCAGTAGCGCACCGGCTACCGGCACGAACACCCACTGTGCCAACTCGACAACGCGCAGCCCGTCAAAAGCGCCCGAAGCGTTTTGGTCCATCTGATGCCTCCGTTTCTACTCGTGCAGCGCTGACAGCGCATCGTGGTCAGCGACTGCCGTGCCGATCCGATGCAGCAAGGTGGCGATCACATCAGGCTGCACTTTGGTGGTGATGCCCCACAGAAAGAACCCATGGACCATGCCTAAAGCGATGGCGCGCCAAGCTTCGTCCCATGCAGGCGGCGTGATGCCTTGTGCAGCAAGGCGATCCAAGTAATGGCGCAACAGATCGCGCTCGGTGCGTCGGCGCTCCTCGACAGTCAGGGTCGAGGCGAGGTGGTAGCCGACGTCGAGGTACCACCCGCCGCGCTGGACGAGCTGCCAGTCCAACATTGACGGGATCTGGGCGGCATCGAGAAAAACGTTGCCGACGTGGGCATCGCCGTGGATAACGCACCACGGCTTGGCCGCCGTCTCCGCGCCGGTCGGCACGATGAGCCGGCGATAGGCCTCCACCAGCCGGACCGCATCCCTAACCTCGGCCGGGATCCCGTTGCCCGTTCGGTCCTTCGAAGTTGCGGGCGATCATCGCGATGGTGGTCGATTGTCCCCACACCTCGAGCGCGCGACCCAGACGCGGCCGCAACCACGCCGCATCGGCATAGCGCGGCTCGGCCCACGTCGCAGCGTGCAGCCGGGCCAGCTCAGCCAGCGTCTCGGCCGTTTGGTCGGCCGTATACGGACTGTTGCCGTCGAGGAAAGTACCTCCCTGCGCCACAACGTCTTCGGTGATCACCACGCCGTGCTGGGTATCCGGGTCGATATCTGCGTACACGCTACGTAGCGTGCGCACCCCATTGGTGGCGGCGATTTCTCGATAGAAGTACGCCTCGGGGGCCCCAATGCTGCGCGCCGTCCGGCCGATTTCGTTGAAGTAGCCTTTGACGCACAGGGCCGGCGAGAGCCCGTCGGGAACATCGCCGGCACACTCGATGGTAAATCTCGCATTGGTGGAGATCCGGTCCACGACCGGCCCGGGCACCACCGCACGTATGTCGATGTCGGGAAACCGGGGTTGCAGCGCGGCGGTGAGCCACTGCGGGGACAGCGCCTGTTCGAGGCTGTCGGGGACGGGAACAGTCTGCATGGTCATGTGGTTGCGCCCACATCGGTCACCGTCAACGCGGAGAACGCCGCGTGTGCTTTTGCGGTCTGGGCTTCCAGGAGTGCGGGCCGGTCGTCTTGCAGAAGAAAGCCCGCTTTGATGGTCGCGTCGAGGCTGATCGTGAACTCGGCCAGGTAGTTCTGTACGTCGCCGTACCGGCCGGCTAGCACCTCGTAAGGCAAGGCCGTCTCCAGGCCGGCGAGCATGCATAGTGGCCCTGGTGTCGAGTGCGCCTTATAGCAAGCGATCGGCGCTTCCAGGAACGGTGACGGCACACCCCCGATCGCATTGCCGAACCGGTCGACGTGCGCCTCGGCCACCACGTCATCGATTCGCAGCGCAATGCGCGGCGCCATCGGCGGCGTGATGTCGTCCTCAGCCCAACGGAATAGGAGTCGCAGCGCGGCCCGGAGGAACGCCGACAGCGGAAAGCTCGAGCCGTCACCGTCACAGCCGACGATCTTGGCCGCATGGGGTGCCCCTGCGACTTCGTACGACCGGAACCGATCTTGCGGGGAGTCGGCGTCCTCTCGGCGCACTGACGCAGCCCCGGGGTTGACGAACTCTTCGATGCTGAATCCTTCGACATCGCTTTGCGGTTGGACTTCAATGACCGGAACCCCGGCCGGCGGCATTGGGGCGTACTCGAATCGGGGCAGTCCTTCCCCGACGGCGACCGGGGTCAGACTTGCCGCGTGGGAGGCGGGAAAATAGCCGTCGTAAACGGGACGGCCGTCGGTTGTGCGGGTCAGCGCGCCGAACGCCGCCGCGAAAGTTGCGGTGTCAACGGCGCTTTGCGAGTATCCGCCGAGGTAGACGTGCCGGACCGCAAGATGCTGCAGTGGGCTGTGCTCACCGCCCCGCCTGACCAACGTGCCGATCGCCCGCAACAGATCCCACACAAGGTCGTTGGACGGGATATCAACGTCGGCATAGCGCACGAGGTCGCGACGCCGGAGTTCGCCTGCCGACCAAGCGCGCACACTGATTCCGATCCAGGCGTCGCCTTGTGCTTGCAGCATGGCCCCGACGTGTAACCACAGAGCATCCCGGTCAACACCGTAGGTGGTGTTGAACGGCTCGATGACAACCCGGCCGCTAAAGCGGGCCAGCTGTTTTGGATAACGAACCAAGACTCGGGTGACGTAGCGATGCCCACTGCTGGTGGCGCTGACCGGGCCGATGGCAGGTCCTGCGTAGGTGCTCGCGACGCCGGCGAGCAGGTACTCGGCCTCCGTGTATTCGGCCGAAAATTCGGGGACGGTTTCATCGAAATCCGATGGCGGCCGGGACGCACTGGTTTCGGCAACCCCGGCACCGGCCGGTATCGTCTTCAGCCGCGTCAGCTCACTCTTGTTGAAGTCGCTCACGTCACGGCTATTTCAGGCAGCAGCCCGCGTCGACCGGCAACGTGACTCCAGTGACGTGGCGGGACTCGGTCTTTTTCGGAAAATCATCGTGGCGCGCCGCCCAGGGCAGTTAGGCAGAACTCCCAGAGGCGATCCGTTGCGTCGGCCTCCAGTGGTGCGTAGGCGTGGAAGTGGTACACGGACCGAACCAGTTCGGCAATGAACCACGCAGCCCATTCCGGGTCGGCGGGTGCCAGCAGTCCGGCTTCGACACCGGCCTTGATCTCGGTGAGTAGAAGGTCGACAAACGGCTTCTCCGCCACGGCAAGCTCATCGGGGAAGATACGGTGCAGCCGCCAATGCGTTGATACGATGAATTTGGCGGTGCCACCGTCGCCCTCCTCGGCGTCGAGCACCTCCATTACCGCGGTGATATAAAAGCGCAGCCGCGCTACCGGATCGGACAACCCCTGGGCGGTGGCCGCCCAACCTGTGCAGGCATCGGTCATCGAATCGGCGATCACGGCCAGCAGCAGCTCATCCTTGCTGGGGAAGTAGCGGTAGAACGTCTGCAGTGCAACGCCGGCCTCTTTCGCCAGCTCTTGGGTGGTGAAGCTGTCGCCCTTTTCCCGAATGAGTCGCAGAGCGGCGTCGAGCATCAACCTCACCTGGTTGGCGATGCGGGCCCGCGACCTTTGCACGGCGGCCGATCGTTCTGTGGCGCGTTCCTCAGCCCATGACACCGAAGAAATGCTATCGGCTGTCATGTCGGTGCGAGCACAACGACGGGAATGTCGCGGTCGGTGCGTGACTGGTAGACGTCATAGTTGGGCCAGACATCGGTGACGATCTTCCACAGGCGCGCCTTCTCGGCGGCGGAAGCGGTACGCGCGACAACCGCCAGCGTTTCGGCTTTCACCTGGATCGTGGCTTGAGGATTGGCCTGCAGATTCAAGTACCATAGCGGGTGGTTCGGCGCGCCACCCATGGAAGCCACGATCAGATAGTCATCGGCGTCGCGCCCGAAAATGAGTGCCGAGGTGCGTTTTTCGCCGCTGCGGCGACCGGTCGCTGTGAGCAGCAGCGTGGGAGCGCCATTCCAGATGTACCCGACCTCGCCACCAGTTTCGCGATACGCGCGAATGTGATCCTCGCCGAGCAGCATGAGGTCGGGTTGTGTGTAGTTGGACTCGGGCTTGTTCATCTCAGGTCACCGCGGCCTTTTATCGAAGAGCACAGGTATGGCAGTCGCCCCGCGCTCGTACATCCCAACGAAGCGGGGTGGTTCGGCGTCTGGGTCCACCCGGAGGTTGGGCAGCCGGTCGAGCAGCGCCGAGATCGCAATAGTCATCTCTGCCCTCGCAACGTGCATCCCGAGGCAGATGTGGGCACCCTGCCCGAAGCAGAGCGACGGCCTCAATTTGCGGCTGATATCGAACTCGTCGGGGCGGTCCCAGCGCGCAGGGTCGCGGTTGGCGGCACCGATCGCGAGATGCACGACGGATCCCGCCGGGATGTCGACGCCGCCCAGTTCGGTGTCGGCCATCACCCAGCGGGAGAACATCGGATCGGTCGGCATCCAGCGCAGCGCCTCCTCGATGGCGAGGCGCAGCAACTGCCGGTCGACGCGCACCGCTTCAAGGAGTTCGGGACGCTGCAGCAGCGCCGTGAACGTGGTGCCCATCTGCTTCCATGTTGTGCCCGAGCCCGCGCCGAGCAACAGCAGCACGAAGGAGTCGATCTCGCGATCCGTGAGCCGCGACGTCGTCCCGTCATCGGCCGCGAGCTCCGCCTGCACCAGGACGCTGATGAGGTCGTCCTCAGGCTGCTCTCGGCGGGCCGCGACAACGGGTTTGATCAAGTCGACAACCCGTTGGGGGTCGTGACCCAGGTTCTGCCGAATCTCGAGGGCCTGCTCGACGGGCACGCCGAAGCTACTCGTAATAGTGAGCAACGGGATCGCCGCAAAGAAATCGACGTTGAGTTCGGCACGTCCGTCGTGGGCCAATCCGTCGATCAGGACGTCGACGGTCTCGCAGATCCAATTCTCGATCCACCACTTGCCATTCGACGACAGGAACGACGGTTGGACGAGACTGCGGTAGCGCTTGTGTTGCGCACCACCCATGGACAGCATGCTGTTCGTCAGGCCCAGCGGACCGTTGTCGAGATCGATCGGGTGGTCTGACGAAGCGAAAACGTCCGGATTGCGGTAAGCCACCATGCAGGTCTCGTAATCGAACACCGTGAAGTGGGGCCTGTCGGGATAGGGCAACCCATGGAAGAACAGCGGTTCAGTGCATCCGGTCAGCTCATGCAGGGTGCCCGGAAGCACTGGCCCCTGCTCGCGGAGTCGGTGCCACGCCGGGTAGGGATCGTCGCGATACGTGCCGCCGGTGTACTCGTTGTAAGAACTGCGTAGGTCGAACAGCTCTCGCAACCGTTCGCGGTCCAGCGTCGGTGTCGTCATCGCGCGACGAACCCACCGTCGATGGGCAGCGCCACCCCGGTGACGTTGCGTGATGCGTCCGACACCAGATAGAGGGCAGCCTCGGCGCAGTCCTCGGCCGTGATGGCGCGCCCGAGCGGGTGCTGCCCGCCGACGGCTTCGGCAATCGCTGCCTGCTGACCCGCGTCGGCCTGCAGTCCGCCCGCTGCCATGAAACCGGTCGCGGGCATGGCGGCCGGGCAGATGGCGTTGACGCGAATTCCGAAGGGGGCCGCTTCGATCGCAACTCCCCGGGTGAGCTGGATGACCCCACCCTTGGTGGCGCCGTACACCGTGCCACCCCACCCCACCAAGCCAGCCACCGAAGCGGTGTTGAGGATGACGCCGCCATCACCTTGTTCCTTGAAGCGCAGCACCGCGTGCTTGCATCCGAGGAACACGCCGCCGAGGTTGACCGCGACCAGGCGGTTGAAGTCTTCGAGCGTGTGTTCCTCGAAGATCATGCCGAGTCGCGGCGTCGGGATCCCGACGTTGTTGAACAGGATGTCGAGCCGACCGTACTGGTCAACCGCCGCCGCGATCATCGCTCGGACCTGCTGCTCATCCGATACGTCGACTCCGACGGCGATCGCGGTGCCACCGGCCGATTCGATCTCGCGCACAGCCTCTTTGGCGTTGTCGAGATTGATGTCGGCCACGACCAGCCGCGCACCCTCTTGCGCGAACCTCAGTGCCGACACCCGACCGACGCCGGAGCCGGCGCCGGTGACGACGGCGCTCTTGCCGTCCAGTACGCCGGTCACCGCTTACGCTTCTTTCGTTTGGGAAGCCAAGACAGGCGGCTCGGCGGGAGTAAATCGGTACAGCCGCTCGGCGTTTCCTCGGAGCAGCTTGTATTGAACCTCCGGCGGGAGGTCCTTCATCGTGTTGCGGGCGACGTCGATGCAGTTCGGCCATGTCGAGTCCGAGTGCGGATAGTCGGTCTCGCACATGATGTTGTCCTCGCCGAGCTCGGCCAGGCTCTTGACTGCGTGGTGGTCCTCGATGATGCAGCCGTAGACGTGGTTGCGGAACGTCTCCCGGATGTCGAGCGTGTCGAGGTCGGCTTCGTTGCCGGCGTGGCCCATGAACTTCGTCCCACGCTTCACCCAGTAGCGCTGCTTGTCCAGCACCTGCTCCGCGCGCTCCAGGAAGTAGGGCATCCAGCCCATCTCACCTTCGGACAACGCGATCTTCAGGTTCGGATAGCGCTGGAACAGCCCGCTGAAGAGCCAGGACAGCATCGTCCCCGAGGTGCGCGACGCCCCCCAGGTGAGGTTGGCCATGAACGGTGCGTCCTTGCAGATCTTGGGCAGCGTCGAGGACGAGCCGACGTGCATGCTGGCCACCAGTCTCGAGCTCATTCGCGGCCGCCATGACCGGCTCCCAATAGTGGTTGACGTCGTGAATCGTGGGTAGTCCCAGAGGTTCCGGGTTCTCGGAGAAGGCGAAGGACGTGACGCCCTTGGCCGCCATGCGTTCCATCTCCTTGACGGCCAGCGCCGGATCCCACATGGGGATCAGCATCAGCGGGATGTAGCGCCCCGGCGCGGCACCGCACCACTCCTCGACGAGCCAGTCGTTGTAGATGCTGGAGACACTGGAAGCCGAAGTCCCGGTCGCTGGCCTCCATGAAGAGCTGCCCGCAGAACCGGGTGAGCGTCGGAAAGCACAGCGAGGCAAGCACACCGGAACGATCCATGTCCTCGACGCGCGCCTTGGCGTCGTAACAACCTGGCCGCATCTCCGAGTAATTCAGCGGCTCGGGGCTGAACTCCTCCTTGGACTTGCCGACGACGGCGCTCAAGCCCGAACTTGGCATCCTTTTGCCGTCGTAGACCCAGACGTCCATGCCCTTGTCGTCGACCTCCATGTGCGGCGCACGGTCTCGATCTTTGGAGGCAACGCGGTCGACCCACAGATTCGGCGGCTCGAGGATGTGATCGTCGACCGAGATCAGCCAGTCCAAGTTGATTGTCTTGCTACCGTTCGTTGTTGTGCTGGCAGCTGTGCTGGTTTGTAAGCTCATCGCAACTCTCCAATCGACATGTGCTTTACCTCCTGAAATTCGCGGATGCCGTCTGGGCCTCGTTCGCGGCCCAACCCGCTCTGCTTGTAACCGCCGCTCGGCGCATAAGCCGAAAACACGCTCGTGTTGACGTTGACCGCGCCGGCGCGGAGTCGGCGTGCCACATTCACCGCGGCCGCTGCATCGACCCCGTACACCTGACCCGACAGGCCATAGATGCTGTCGTTGGCGATAGCCACCGCATCGTCGAGATCGCGGTAGCCCAGCACACCGATCACCGGGCCGAAGATCTCCTCTTGCGCAGCAGGATTCGCGTTGCTCGGCAGGTCCAGCACCGTGGGCTCGAAGTAGTAGCCGCGGTCGAGTCCTGCTGGACGCCCGCCGCCGCAGAACACCTTGCCGCCGTGCTCTTCTGCCAGCTTCACGAAGCCCTCGCATTTGTCGCGCTGCGCGGCACTGATCACCGGTCCCATGAGACTCGACGAGTCGGTGGGCGGCCCGACCTTGATCGACTTGTAGGCCGCACTCACCGCTTCCAGCACTTGTTCTTTCTGGTCCTGCGGAACGAGCATCCGCGTCGCGGCGACACATGCCTGACCGGCAGTGGCGACGACGACGACCGCGGCACCGCTGGCGGCCCGGTGCACGGCGTCCGGCAGGTAGATCTGTGCCGACTTGCCGCCGAGTTCGAGCGAAAGACGTTTGACGGTCGGCGCCGCCTGAGCCATGATCTTGCGCCCGGCCAGCGTCGAGCCGGTGAAAGACACCATGTCGACCGCGGGGTGGCTGGTGAGCAGTTCGGCACCCTCTGTGCCCGCCTCCACCACCACGCTGAGAACTCCGGGCGGCAACCCGGCCGCATCCGCGGCAGCACCGAAGATCAGAGACGAGATCGGCGTAAGTGGGCTGGGCCGCAGGATCAGCGAGTTCCCAGCCATCAGCGCGGGAATGAGTTTCTGGAAGCCCATCATCAGCACCGCGTTGTACGGCGTGATGGCGGTCACCACGCCGACCGGCTCATGCCGGCGAAGGCTGAGGGCGACCCGGCCGCGCAGCAACTCATCAACGGGAACCGGGCTGGCCTCCTCGTGCTTCATCGACAAGAAGAGGTCAATAGTTTGACGCGCCATGGCCGTTCCGGTGCGCAACTGGGTCATCTCGGCGAAGAATGTCGGCTGGCCGGCCTCGGCGACCAGCGTGGGCACCAGCGCATCGCGGGCGCCCTCGACGTGATCGATGAAGGCGTGCAGCACACGCGCCCGGTCCTGCACCGGCGTATCGGCCCAGACACCGCTGTCGAAGCTGCGGCGGGCCTCAGCGATCGCGCGCTCGATTTCTTTCAACGGTGTGGCGGTGATGTCCGCGACATGGCTTTCGTCAGCGGGATTTTCGACGCTGACTACCTCGTCGCCCGTGATCCAACGGCCGGCGACATAGCTGCGCTGCTCTGCGAGGATGGGCACCGTACTCCTAAATGTTCAGGTGGCAGTAGAACGCTATTCTTCTTCCGCCAGATATTCAACTCCATATGAGTTCTTCTTCTTTGAAGCTGTTTCAGCGACACCGCCGGGGCGCACGCTCACGACCGCCGCGAGTGATAACACCGCCCACGGATAGAAGCATCCTGACTGCGTAGAACACTACTCTTATTATCTGAAATGTAATCGCTACTTGTTTGAAGTAGTCTTGTAGTTCGATTATCACGGATGTATTGTTCTCACCGCTACTGACATGAGATTTGTATCACACCCCGTCGGCGATTTGAACACCTGCGATCAGGACAGCGATATGCAAGCTCGTAAACGCCTGACTAAGCGTCTTCCGACGCTTGCGGTCGTGGCTGTGGCAGCCGCCACCAGCATGCTGCGCTCGGCGAAGGCGGGTAAGTGACGGGAGTCTCCGACAGCACCGGCACGGATGCTGCCCGCGGGTGCCGCGCCGGCCGGTCGGCACGCAACTCTCGTCGCGCCTACGCACCCGCACTGGCAGGCCTGGCGACCGTGTTGGTGGTCGCCGGACTCATCGGCCTTGCCGTGACACAGTTCCGGGGCGGTTTCGCCAAAACCGTTCCGGTGACCGTGATGTCCGCTCGCGCGGGTCTGATGATGAACCCCGGCGCCAAGGTCAAGCTGCATGGCGCACCGGTCGGCGCCGTCACTTCCATCGAGGACACCCATGACGGGCAGGCCGCCATTCATCTGGCCATCGATCCGTCCCGGCTCCGCCTCATTCCGTCGAATGTCCTCGTCAACATCGTCGCAACAACGGCATTCGGCGCCAAGTTCGTCCAGCTGATTCCGCCCGAGCATCCATCGCCTGAGCCCCTGCGCGCCGGGCAGCTGCTCGACTCCGGCCATGTGACCGTCGAGATCAACACCGTCTTTCAGCAACTCAGCTCGGTGCTGTCGAAAATCGATCCCGCCAAACTCAACGAGACGCTCGGTGCGATCGCCAAAGCTTTCAGCGGGCGAGGCGAGCAATTCGGGCAAACGCTGCACGACCTGAACGCCTTTCTCGCAAAGATCGAGCCGAGTCTGCCGAATCTGAGCCACGACATCGCGGCCACGGCTGACGTATCCAACGCTTACGCCGATGCGGCCCCCGACCTACTCAAAACGGTTGCAAACACTACGCGGATCAGCCAAACCCTCGTCGATGAACAGCAAAACTTGGACGCACTTTTGATCAGCACGATCGGCCTGGCGGACCTGGGCAACGACGTCGTGGGCACTAACCGGCAAGCGCTCACCGATGTCATACATTTGCTGGTGCCGACCACCGATTTGACCAACGAATACCATTCCGCGCTGACCTGCGGACTCCGCGGAATGTTCCCGCTGGCCAAACAGCCGCCGACCACGGTCCCCGGCCTCGAGGTGCTGGCCGGGTTGAGTCTTGGCTCCGAGCGCTACCGCTACCCGCAGAACTTACCCAAAGTGGCCGCCAAGGGCGGTCCACAGTGTGATCACGAGTTGCCCTTGGCGTACAACACATATCCGCCCTTCGACGTTGCCAATGTGGGCGCCAACCCGTGGCAGTACGGAAACCAGAGCAATCTGCTGAATTCCGACGCTCTGAAGCAGTTCCTTTACGGGCCCATCGATGGGCCACCCCGCAACACCTCCCAGCTCGGGCAGCCAGGTTGAGTCGCTCCGGGGGGACCTCAGTCGGAACCGCTGTCAAATTCGGCACCTTCGCTGCCGTAATGCTGGCGCTTACCGCCTTCGTCGTCATCGTCTTCGGCGGGTACCGCGCGGGCTCGACACAGGACTACTCGGCGACATTCACCGATGCCTCACAGCTCAAGTCCGGAGACTCGGTGCGAGTAGCCGGAATCCGGGTGGGCACGGTCAGCGCCGTGTCGCTGCAGCCGAACAACTCCGTCCTGGTCAAATTCGACGCCGACGGTGAGGTGGCACTCACGATGGGGACCAAAGCCGCCATCCGCTACCTCAATCTTGTCGGGGACCGCTACCTCGAACTCATCATCGGACCGGGTTCGACCAAGATACTGCCGCCGGGATCGCATATTTCCGCTGACCAGACAACACCGGCACTAGATCTCGATCTGTTGCTCGGCGGCCTCAAACCCGTTATCCGAGGCCTGAATCCCCGCGATGTGAACGCGCTCGCCGCGGCGATGTTGCAGGTATTCGAAGGTCAAGGCCAGACCCTTCAGTCGCTGCTGTCGAAAACATCGTCGTTCTCCAACGAAGTCGCCAATAAGGACCAGGCCGTAGAGAAGCTGATCGACAACCTGAACACAGTGGTGGAAACCCTCGCCAAAGACGGAAACCAGTTCTCCGGTGCGATTGATCGCCTGCAGCGACTTGTCACTGATCTTTCCAGCGATCGCGACCCCATCGGCAACGCCATCCAAGCCCTCGACAACGGCACGGCATCGGTGGCCGATCTACTCGGTGCTGCACGTCCGCCGCTGGCCGGCACGGTCGGCCAGTTGAATCGGTTGGCGCCCTTACTCTATGACGGCAAGGGCTTAATCGATGACGCGCTGAAACGGGCGCCTGATAACTTCCGCAAACTCGCCCGGACCGGTTCCTACGGCAGCTTCGTCAACTACTACATCTGCGGGGTCAGTCTCCGCGTCAGCGATCTGCAGGGTCGGACCGCGGTCTTTCCCTGGCTCAGGCAAACGGAAGGACGGTGCGCGGAGCCCTAATGCTGAAATATCGTGGTACGCACCTCATTCGATCAGGCTTTATCGGTGCGGTTCTGATCGTGCTGGTTATCGCCGTCGGGCTGGCACCGCAACGGTTGGTGTCGTGGGCGACGACGGTCCGGTACCAGGCGTTGTTCTCCGAGGCGGGCGGCATTATGCCGGGCAACAAAGTGTTGGTGTCGGGAGTAAAGGTCGGCACCGTGTCCGACGTGTCGCTGCGCGAGGGCGATGCTCTGGTGACATTCCAGGTCGACGGCAAGGTGCGGCTCGGCTCGCAAACCACCGCGCACGTCTGTACCGGCTCGTTGCTCGGCGCCCGGGTGCTGACTTTGGAGCCGGCGGGCCGCGGCAGCATGCATGCCCGCGATGTCATACCTGCATCTAGGACGTCTTCGCCTTATTCCCTAAGCGAATCAGTGTCCGACCTGACCACCGACATCGCCGGTACCAGCACCGACACGCTCAACCAATCACTGAATGCACTATCGGAGACCCTTGACCGGATAGCGCCGGAGCTTGGCCCGACCTTTGACGGCCTGAGCCGAGTGTCCAAGGCGCTCAACAGCCGCAGCGGAACACTCGGCGATCTGCTCAAAAGCGCCACGGACGTCACCGGCATCATTTCGCAGCACAGCCAACAAGTTAACGAGCTGATCCTCAATGGCAACGACCTTCTCAGCGTATTGGTACAGCGGCGCGACGACATCAGCCAGCTGCTGGCGAACACGTCTGCGGTCGCCAGAGAACTGTCCGGCCTGGTTGCCGATAACCAGAGCAAACTCGCGCCGACACTCGACAAATTGAATGCCGTTACCGCGGTTCTGGAGAAGAACCGCGACAACATCTCCAAGACGTTGCCCGGGCTCAAGAAGTTCGAAATCACCTCGGGTGAGAGCGTTTCGAACGGCTTTTACTACAACGCCTACGTGCCCAATCTCGCAATACCCGAACTGGTCCAACCGTTTTTGGACTATTACTTCGGCTTCCGCCGCGGAGACCCCAACATGCCACGGGCATTGTTCCCCTGGCCGCACAACGGTATTCCGGGCGGTTCGCGGTGATCGCCAGGAAGCGGCTCGCCGCGACGACAGCGGTGGTTCTGGTGGGCCTGATCGTGGGGGCCGCGGCACTGATCGTCCGCGAGACGTTTCTCCGCCCGATGCGGGTCACCGGATACTTCACCTCTGCCACTGGTATTTATCCCGGCGATGAAATACGGGTGTCCGGCGTCAAGATCGGCACCGTATCGTCCATCCAAGCCATGCCGAACCAGGCAAAGTTGACGTTGGAGGTCGATCGCGACGTCCCGATCCCGGCCGACGCCAAGGCCGTAATCGTCTCGCAGAACTTGGTGGCGGCGCGCTACGTCCAGCTCACACCGGCCTATCGCAAGACGGGACCCACCATGCGCGATGGGGCGGTCATCCCCGTCAATCGGACCGCCGTACCTGTCGAATGGGACGAGGTGGTCTCCCAACTAACCCGGCTGGCAACAGATTTAGGCCCAAACAGCGCTGCGTCGTCGACATCGATCAGTCGTTTCATCGACAGCGCCGCCGGGGCTCTGGACGGCAACGGCGCAAAGCTGCGGCAAACGCTGTCACAACTGTCCGGCGTCGGCCGCATCCTGGCCAACGGCAGCGGCAACATCGTGGACATCATCAAGAACCTGCAGAACTTCGTCACCACGCTCCGCGACAGCAATCAACAGATCGTGCAGTTCGAAGACCGGCTGGCAACTCTGAGTAGCGTGGTGAACGACAGTCGGTCCGACCTCGATGCTGCGCTGTCGGATCTGTCGGTTGCGGTCGGCCAGGTGCAGCGATTCGTCGCCGAGACCCGGGACAAGACCGCCGAGCAGGTGCAGCGGCTGGCGAACGTCACCCAGACCCTCGTCGATCGCCAGATGGATGTCGAAAACATCCTGCACGCCGCACCCACCGCGTTCGCGAACGGATACAACATCTACAACCCGAGCGCTCCCGGCGCCGTCGGTAGCTTCATCGTCAACAACCTTTCCAACCCAGAGCAATTCATCTGCGGCGCAATCGGAGCCGTCGAAAACGTCACCGCACCCGAGACGGGGAAGCTGTGCGCGCAGTACCTCGGCCCGGCGTTGCGATCAGCCAACTTCAACTACCTACCCATTCCGACCAACCCGGTGCTGCAGCGCAGCGTGCCGCCGGACAAGATCATCTACGCCGAGCCGGGTCTGGCCCCCGGCGGTGAACGGCCAGCTCCGCAGCAGCCCGAAGCCCCACCGGCGGTCTCGGCCTACACAGGGTTGAACGAATCGCCTCCCAGGAACTGGCAGGACATGCTGATGCCTGCCAAAAATTCGCCGGCGCCAGGCGATCAGCAGCCTGCCGGTCAAGGAGCACCGACACCATGACCGCATCGAAACTAGCGCGGCGAACACTGACCATCGTTTCAAGCATGATGATCATCAGTGGTTGCACGTTCCAAGGAATCAACTCACTGCCACTGCCCGGTGCAGTGGGACGCGGGCCGGGCGCCAGCATTTATCACGTAGAGATCGCGAATGTCGGTACTTTAGAATCCAATTCGCCCGTGATGATGGCCGATGTCGTGGTGGGCAGCGTCGGCAGGATGCGAGTCAAGGGCGGCCACGCCGACATCGCACTGTCCGTCCGACCCGACGTGATCGTGCCCGCCAATGTGGTTGCCACCGTAGGACAGACCAGCTTGCTGGGTTCCATGCACGTGGCGCTGAATCCCCCACTGGGCCAACGCCCCAACGGACACCTTGAGCCTGGCGCCACCATTCCATTGGACAGGACGTCGGCGTATCCGTCGACGGAGCAGACATTGTCGTCGCTATCGGTGGTTATTAATTCGGGCGGTCTGGGGCAGATCGGCGACATCATTCACAATTTCAGTACCGCATTGTCGGGCCACGAAAACGACGTCCGCGAACTGTTGACGCGACTAGATCATTTCGTGGGAGTTTTAGATGACCAGCGCGGGAAGATCGTCGCGTCGATCGAAGCGCTGAACCGGCTCGCCGAAACGTTCGCGTCGCAGCGCGATGTGATATCGCAAGCGCTGCACAAAATACCGCCGGCGCTGGAGGTGTTGATCCGTGAACGGCCGCGCATCACCGCCGCCCTGGACAAACTTCGCATCTTCAGCAACACCACTACCCGGCTCATCAACGACGCTCAGGCCGACCTGGTGAAGAACTTGCAGAATCTCGAACCCACCGTCGCCGCGTTGGCCGACGTGGGTCCAGATCTCAGCATTCTCGCGGGATACCTGCCGACGTTTCCCTTCACCCAGAACTTCATCGACCGGGCCATTCGCGGAGATTATTTCAACGTTTTCGCCGTCGCAGATTTAACGGTGCCCCGGCTCAAAAGGACAATGTTTGCCGGCACTCGCTGGGGCGATCCGAACGCACCACTTGTGCCCGCCCCGGGCGATCCCTCCTACCTGAACTACAGCTACACCCCATTGGGCCTGGGCGTACCGCCGCCCGCGGCTGGTCCGCCATTGCCGGCCCCGCACCGGTGCGCCCGGCTTTCGCGGCACCCGATACGAGTGGCATAGCGCCGGTCGACCAGCCGTCATCGCCCGGGGGTCGCTGAATGCTGACACGCTTCGTCCGCATTCAGCTGACGATCTTCACAATCGCGTCGGTGATCGGCATGTCTGCGATGGTATTTGAGTACGTGCAGGTGCCGACGTTGCTCGGGATCGGCCGGCTCACACGTGAAGTTGCAGCTGCCCAGCACCGGCGGCCTCTATCGGTTCAGCAACGTCACCTACCGAGGCGTGCAAATCGGCAAGGTCACTGCGGTGGGGCCGACGGCAACCGGCGCAGAAGCCACGTTGTCAATTGACACCTCGCCGAAGATTCCGGCCGACGTGCAAGCCTCGGTGCACAGCATGTCGGCGGTCGGCGAGCAATACGTCGATTTGGTCCCGCGATCCGAGTCAGCGCCATACCTGCGGGACGGGTCGGTGATCGCGTCGCGTGACACGACGATTCCGCAGCCGGTGGGACCGATGCTGGATCGCCTGAGCGGGTTGGTCAACAGCATCCCCACCGACAAAGTCAGCCAAACTTCTTGACGAGTCGTTCCAGGCTTTCAACGGAGCCGGCTACGACGTGGGGTCTCTGCTCGACTCGTCATCCAAGGTGCTACACGACGCCAATGACACCGCTGATCACACGCGCGCACTCATCGACGATGCGGGACCCGTCCTGGACTCACAGGTCGAATCCGCCGATGCGATCCGGACATGGGCGCATAGTCTCGCCGGTGTAACCGGCCAGCTGGTGACCGACGACCCGCAGTTCCGCACGCTGCTGCACACCGGACCTGGTTTCGAGCGAGAGGTTTCGAAACTACTCGATCGGCTGAAACCGACCCTGCCGGTATTGCTGGCAAACCTGACCACCATCGGCCAAATCGCCGTCACTTACCGCCCGGCGCTCGAGCAACTCCTAGTGCTGCTACCCCCGTACGTCTCGGCCACCAGCTCCTACGGCGTCACCAACAACCCGATGGGCATGGGGATGGGCGGATTCGCCATTACGATCTCCGACCCGCCGGCGTGCACCGTGGGATTCCTCCCCCCATCGCAGTGGCGGAGTCCCGCCGACACGACGGTAATCGACACTCCCGACGGTCTGTACTGCAAACTTCCGCAAGACTCGCCGATCTCTGTGCGCGGCGCCCGCAACTATCCCTGCATGGGGCACCCCGGAAAACGCGCTCCAACAGTTGAGATCTGCGATAGCGATAAACCCTACGAACCCCTTGCTCAGCGCCAGCACGTGCTAGGCCCATATCCACTGGACCCAAACCTGCTGTCCCAGGGCATTCCACTTGATGACCGGGTAAACGCCCTGGAACGGACTTTCGGTCCCGTGGACGGAACGCCTCTACCACCGGGCTTGCCCGGACCTCCACCGCCCGCACTACCGGCGGCACCGGCACCGGCACCGGCACCGGCACCGAACGAACTTCCCCCGCACAACCCGGCGCCGAGGTCACCGGCATTCCCCCGGTGGAGCCAAATGGTTCAATTCCAATAGTTCTGATGCGGCACCCTCGGTTGCGGTGCTGCATTACGACAGCCGAACCGGCCGCTACGTCACACCCGACGGCCAACTCTACCGACAGTCCGATCTGATACCTTCGAAGGTGCCGAAGACGTGGAACGATATGCTCATTACCGTATCTTGACGCGGGCACGCGAAGGGCGCTACTTCAGACAGCTGCCGGCGTCGATGGGAAGCGGAACCCCCGTCACGTAACGTGATTCGTCGGAAGCCAGGTACAGCACCGCGTTGCTGACGTCCACGGCCTGCACCCAGGGGATCGGCAGAATGTGGAAGTTCTGACAGATCGGGGCCATGTCGTCCGGGCCCGGGTTCTCCAGATCGGGACGAAAGGTCCGGTAGGTCGCATCATTGTGCAGCAACGGTGTCGCGACGTGTGTTGGGTGTACCGAATTAACCCGAATCGATACTGCCCCAACTCGACCGCGAACGAGCGCATCAATCCGACGACGCCGTGCTTGGCGGTGATGTAGTGCCCGACATGCGGGTAAGCCTTCAACCCGCCGACTGAACTTGTCAGGATCACCGATCCACCGCGCCCGCCGGCTTTGAGGTGTGGCACGGCAGCCTTGACCGACTTCCACACCCCGCTGAGGTTGACGTCCATCATCTGCTGCCACCGCGGCTCGTCCATTTCGTCGAGCATGGCGCCGGGGGTACCCATTCCCGCGTTGGCGACCACGATGTCGAGTCGGCCGAGTTGTTCGACGCCACTATCGACTGCGGCCTTGAGCGCATCATAGTCGCGCACGTCCACCTCGGCGGTCACCACGCGGCGATCCAACGCCTTGATCAGGTCCGCAGTCTTGGCGAGGTCCGCAGGGGTCGACGACGGTTCCATGGTGTTCTCGATGTGCCGGCAGATGTCGACCGCGATGACGTCGGCGCCCTCCTGCGCCAGCCTGACCGCGTGACTGCGGCCCTGCCCGCGTGCCGCGCCGGTAACGAAGGCCACCTTGCCATCCACCCGTCCAGCCACTTTATTTCTCCTCGCCCTTGGCGGATTTAACTTGTTGTCGCACTACATATTTCTGCACCTTGCCGCTCGCGGTGCGGGGATAGTCGTCAACCTCGCGCACCTCCTCCGGCCACTTCTGCCGGGCCATTCCGGTGGCCTCGAAGTGCGCACGCAAGCGGTCGCGCGTCGGGCAGGTCGTGACCCGGCCGGACCGCAACACGCCAACGACGCGCTCGCCGAAGCGCTCGTCGGGTGCTGCGACCACGACCGCCTCCGCCACCTCAGCCATGGCCAGGAGCGCTTCCTCGACTTCGAGGGCGCTGATGTTCTCCCCTCCGCGGACGATCAGATCGGCCTTGCGGTCGGTGATGGTCAGGTAGCCTTCGTCGTCCAGGACGCCGATGTCGCCGGTGTGATACCAGCCGTCGTCGTCGAATGCCTTCGCGACAGCTCGGGATCGAGGTACCCGAGGCACAGATCCGGTCCCCTGCGAGGATTTCGCCGTCGTCCGCCAACCGGATCTCCACGCCGGGCGCGCAGCTCCGTCGGTGTACAGCCGCTTGTCCTGCGCCGCCGTCGCACGCGACCCCGTGATCGAGGGGTGCTCGGTACTGCCGTATGACCGGGTCACCACGAGTCCCAGGTCAGTCAGCCGCCGGGTGACCGTTGTCGGAACCGCCGATCCGCCCAGGCCGACGTAGCGCATGTACTGCAGGTGGTCATCAGTGAACTCGGATGGTCTAGCAGGCTGGTGATGAAATATGGCGGCCCACCACCGAATCCGATTCCGTCCCGCGCCATCAACTTCAGTACAAGGCTGGGGTCCCACGCGTCGCTCAGGTGGATCGGCCACCCTCGAGGACCGGGCACAGCAACCCGCCGAGCATGCCGATGAAGTGCCCGACCGGTACGCCATGAATTGTCCAGCCGGATGCGCGGGCTGATAGTTGTCCGCAGCTGACGGATCTCACATCCCAGCGTTTGGTGGCTGTGCACAACGCCTTTGGGATCGCGAGTGGTCCCTGAGGTGAATGCGATCAGTGCCGGGCCCGCCGCGTCGGCGATGCGAAGCCCGACATGGGTTCGTCGGCCAGCAGATCGTCGAAGTCCCGTCCAACCAGGCCGACAATCGGCACGTCCTCGCAAAGGTCGGGGTGAAACGTCATACGTCCAAACTCCTCGGTGGTGATGAACACCTTGGGTCGGGCGGCCGTCAGGATGTAGCTGATTTCCTTTCGGCCGTAGAAGTGCACAATCGGAATCACGACCGCCCCGAGGAGGGCCGATGCCCAGAACGTGGCGGCCGCCTCCATCCAGTTGGGTAGTTGGAGCGCGATGACGTCACCGGCGACCACGCCACGTGCCCGGAGTCCAGCCGCCAGCCGGCGAGCAATACGCTCGACGTCGCCGAACGTTCCTGTGTAAGGCCGGACCTCCGAATAGATTCGAAAAATCGAATCGGGCTGTGCCGCTAATGCATTGGATAGCTGCGCACCCAGCGTCTCCGCCGTCCACCAGCCCTCGGATTCGTAGCGGTTTCTTAGCTCGGCGGGGATCACCCGACTAGGGGTCACCGCTACCACGTCATATCCAGCGCAACAATTCCAGACCGAAACACACAGTCACAGTAGAACGTGCCTCTCGTTTCAACAAGGACGAAGTTATTCTCGCGGGAGCCGGGGCACACCGGATACGCCGTCCCAATGACCGTGGCCATCGAACCATTATTCGGGCGCTGGACCGACGTCTGCGACGCGTTGCATTGCGTCCATGCATTCCTGCAGTGCGAACGCGGGATTGAACTCGAGATGGTTTGTCGGTTCGCTGTACTTGAGCACGTGACCGGCCGGGATGAAGTAGACCTCGCCGGCGGTGATCACGTCGTCTGGCCGGCTGGTGTTGGGGTACACGGCGGTGATCGATCCTTCGAACACGTAGCCGTAATCGGGATACGGGCACACGCCGCCGGCGAGTCCGCCGATCTTGAGGAGCTCGGTGGTATCAAGGGCGTGCTCCGTGGTCGTGTACCCCACCTCCAGATCTCCCCATTGCACCGACCGGAAATGGTCTTTTGATGCGGGCCAACGGCCCCCGCCGGCATTGGGTAGATCGGCTGGCTTGGCGTGCGGCATTGCAGTCACCTTCCTCTGGGTGGTCGAGGTGGATCCCTCGCGGCGTCAGGCTTTCGGGACAACCCGGGACGTTATCGGGGGAAGATCGGCGTGGTGATGATCCCCGGCGGTCCCGACACGACCGACGGGATCGCGTTCACGGCCGGCATCGCGGTCATCAGACGGCCGATCCCGGCCATCTCCTCGATCGTCAGGGACTCGATGTTGGCGGGCAGAATGTCGAGGCGCACCGTCACGCAAGGGTTACCGCGCAATTCCAGCGAGACCCCTGCCCGACCTCCCACGCCGGTTCCAGATTCGAGCCCAGTGTCCAGCGCAGAGCGACTTCGACCACGTCGATTCCAGCCGAGCTGCCGATCCAACGGATGTCGATTCCAGCCACATGACCCTTGCGTATCGGGCGGCCGGGGATGTCGAGATCGGCACCGGCGACGGCGAAGTCGACCTCGCATCGGGTGTCGGTCAATTCGAAGCCGAACAGCTCGGCGATGAGGTCCAGGGAATCGATATCGATGACTGTCGCCTTCTCGATGTCTTCCGCGTGACCTGGGTCGCCCGCCGGACGCCCCCAACCGAACTCATCCTGATTGGCGTCGGCGGCCCACAGGCTCAGGTCCATGCTTTCCACTACCCGCACGTAGTTCACTTCGGAGGACATGCCTGCTGCCACGGCGGCCAGATAGTCGGTGTGACCGGGGTGGATCCCGGTGCCGAATAAGCTCGCGCCGCCAGCCAGCGCGGCGTTGTGCAACTCGTTGCGTGCTGAGGCACCAATCGAACGCCCGGTTACGAACCCGGCCGTGGTGACGATGTTGATGCCCGCTCGCAGCAGACGTGTCATGTGTTCGAGATCGAGGTGCAGCGGCATATAGAGGACACAATCGGGTTTGAGGTCGATTAATGCCTGGACGTCGTCCGTTGCCAGAACGTCGACCGTGCGATCGAGCCCAATGAGGTCTCCGACGTCGCGGCCAACCTTCTCAGCGCTGAACGCGTAGGCGCCGATTAGGTCGAGGTCTGGTCGTTCGAGAACCGCCTTAACGGCGTGGCGGGCTACCGCGCGGGTCGTCCATTGAACAACCCGTGTGCCAGCCACCGAATGTCTCCTTTCGCCAGACCCCAGCAAGCGGCTCTAGCAGTCGCGAGTCCCATCTACTCCACGAAGCCCAATCCGTGCAAGACTTTACGCACCTCAGGCAAGAATGACCATATTGTTTTGTGGGGATCATTGATCTCATTTTCCTTCGCTGCGCCACGCGCCCTTGGATCGCTGGACCTCGAAACCGATCCCAGCGCTGCCGCAGATGCAACGGCGCCATGGCGGAGACATGACAGCGGGCCAATCAGGTTCGGGGCCGGACAGCGAGTGAGAATTTCGTTGCTGCCATCAAGAATTCAGCCCTGCTTGGCGGGGTCTGAGCCCGAATCTCCGGAGCCCACGTGCGGCGGTCGCCCGCATCACGGCCATCGCCAACCCCACACCTCGGCGTGTGGACGGGTACCACATGATCTCGTTTGACGGTGTGGGCAGTCGAGGAGCCGTGATGGCCTGCGCACGGCAGTACTTCAAAATTCCGGATCTGCCGCCGAACCGCGCGCCGAGTCCAGATTCCTTCCAACCGCCCATGGGAACTGCGACGCAGAACGCGTTAGCCATCACGTCGTTGACGTTGACCGCACCCGCCTCAATCCGGCGCGCTACGCGCAGGCCCCGATCGATGTCGGCCGTCCACACCGACGCCGACAAGGCGAAGGTTGAATCATTGGCCAGCCGGATGGCTTCGGCTTCGTCGGCGACCTTGATCACCGGCAGGGTCGGTCCGAACGTCTCTTCACGGATGCAGGCCATCGTATGGTCAACGTCGACGATCACGGTCGGCTCGAAGAAGGTGCCCGTGCCGGTGGGTTTTCCTCCGGTGAGCACCCTGGCCCCGCTGGCGACGGCGTCGTCGATGTGACGCGCGACGATGTCTCGCTGAGCCGCACTCGCCATAGCCCCGACGTCGAATTGGAAGTGTCGACCGTCATGACCTTGCCGCAGCGACGCGACCTTTGCGGTCAGCTTCTCGACGAACTCGTCATAGACTGGCGCCTCGACATACACCCGCTCAACCGAAGTGCACACCTGGCCGGAGTTCACCATCCCACCCCATGCCACGCCGTTGACCGCGCGATCGATATCAGCGTCGGCGAGTACTAGCGCGGGGTCCTTGCCGCCAAGTTCCAGGGTGCACGGGATCAGCCGTTCGGCGCATCGCACCGCAATTCGCCGCCCGGTCCGGGTTGAACCGGTGAACTGCACGTAGTCGACGCAGTCGGTCACGGCGGCACCGGTGTCGCCCCGTCCGGTGGCCAGTGCGAACACCGCGGGCGCACCAATCTCCGTCCAGCCCTTCATAAGTTCGAGCGCGCTCAGCGGTGTTACTTCGGACGGTTTGACCAAAACGGCGGCACCGGCGGCCAGCGCGGGGATCGAGTCCATCGCGGGTGCAGCGAACGGGAAGTTCCACGGCGTGATCACCCCTACCACCGGGTAAGGGCGGTAGTTGGTGTGCAGTGCCTTGACGGCGAACAACGGGCTGTGTGGCTTGGCGCGGGTGTCGGCGAGGAAACGCTCTGCGTGACCGGCCCAGTATTTGATCAGGTCGGCCACCGCGGGCGCCTCGACAACGGCATCCGCTCGCGTCTTGGCGGTCTCCGACTGCAGCACGTCGGCGATGTGACCGGCGTGGTCCAGGATCCAGTCCTGGAAGGTAAGCAACCAATCTCGGCGACGGCGCGGACCTATCGACTCCCAGTCCTTCTGGTGGACGCGCAGGTCGTCAACCTTGGCACCCACCGTCTGCGCCGATTCCGCGGCAACCCGGCCCACAACCGTGCCGTCTGCCGGATTGGCTACCTCGATGAAGACATCCTCGCTGGAATCAGGGTCAGTCATGGTCTCATCTAACGACATGTGAGCCGGCCATCAGACCAGGTAAATGACCAGAACGGCGGTCCATAGCACCAACAGCCAACCGTCGGTGGCCAAGCGAAGCCAGCGAGGCGCCGTCCTGGCCTCCATGAAATAGCGAATGATCAAGCGGCCCTTGATGAATCCGAGCGCAACCACCGCAACGCTGATCGACACGCTCGCAACGGCCGCCACGCCGGAATGCGCGGGTGACAACCACCAGGTTCCGATGGTGAGGACGCACAGCACGATCCACGTGATCGTCACCGCCCGAGTGCTTCCTTGCGCGGAGTTTCGGGTAGTAGTCGCCCTGGTCATCGATTCATCTCATCACGTAGAGCAAGCCGAAAATGACTACCCAGAGCAGATCGACCATGTGCCAGTACGTTGCCCCTTGTTTGACGATGGACATCCTTCGCCGCGCTGGGACACGCAGTTCGCGCACGCAGAAGCCCAGAATCAGCAGTCCGAGTGTCACGTGGAAGACGTGTACTCCGGTGAGCACGTAGTAGAACGAGAAGAAGGCGTTGTGCACGGTGTACCCGTGCGTGATCTCGGTCGACCACTCGTAGGCCTTGATGGCGATGAATGCGAGTCCACATACGCCAGCACCAAATAGCAGTCGAACCGCTTGCTCGGGTTGCCCAGCCCGCGCCGCGCACACACCGCGGACCACGAACCAGGAACTGGTGAGCAACACCATCGTGTTGATGACGCCGACGGTGACATTGAGGTGTTGCTGGGCCGCGAGGAAGGCCGCAGGTGCCATTGCGCGGTGCACCATGTAGATCAGGAAGTAGGCACCGAAGATGATCATGTCACCGAGCACCATGACCCACATGGCGCCGTCGCCGGGCAGATGTGGCGCCCTGGTACCCGTGGTCGGAGACGGGTCGGGAAGAACCGCCGAGGTCGAAGGTGATTCAGTCATTGTTCCTCGCCTTCACTCCGGTGGCCGAGTTCCGCGGGCTGCTGATCGGTGGCCTTCTTCAACATCAGCCCCTGGCAGTTCAGCCAGATCGCGAAGATCGCGGTGCCCAGCCAGAAGGTCATCGAGCCGTTCCAGGAGAACGGACCAGCGGGCAAGACCCACATCATGGTGGCGAGAATCTCGGTGACAATCTGCCAGATCGTCAGATAGGCAAGCCATTTGGGGAAGATCTTGTTCCGGTCCACCAGAATCGCGATTGCGAACGCGAGATATGCGGTGGAAAAACAGCCCAACGAGCCGTTGAACGACAACATCCCGAGGTCGTACAGGAAGCCGACGACGCGTGGAGCACGGTCCAGGCGCATGGAGGCCGCATCGAAGCAGACAGCGACCAGCAGCATGCCCGGGAGCACCCCCACAGCCATGCCGCCCATATACACGTATGCGAACACCGGACCGGACGTCATCCGCTTCATCTGATATGCCACGTACCCGTTGGCGACGGCTGCCCCGCCGAACGCCACGCAGAGCAGGACCAGCCCGATGCGGATCGTCGTATGGTGCGCCTCGAAGAAGGAGATCATGCCGGCGTAGCCGACGTCTGGACGCGGCGGCGGAATAACCCGAAGCAACGGCACGAAGACGATGCCAAACACGCCGAAGAAGGCCGGGAATATCCAGAAGACAATGTTGAGGTCGCGCTTATTTACCGTTGCCGGGGCGGCCTTTTCGTCGTCGGGAGTCAGCTCCGTGACACTCACTGGAACAGACCTTCGTCGACCGCCTGCCGGTGAACGGTCTTGCGAAGCACGAAGAGCATGACCACGACGAAAGTCCCGAAGGCGATGTTGCGCAACCAGAACGAGATCACGCCGTTCCACGCGAACGGCCCGCAGTCGAAAGCCACCGACAGGGCCGAAGGCGCCATCGCGATGGCCACGAGCAATGAGAAGTGCCCCACCCAACGCGGGAATACCGCATCTGCGCCGTTGTCCTGATAGATCGCCAACGTCAGCATGATGTTCTGTACCAGCGCCATGCCGACGGGCGCGACGAACACCAGCCACCCGAGATCGTTCAGCACCAGCACGATTTCGGGATCGCGGTTCGGACGGAACGCCGCGGTGGCGAAGAAGATGTCGGCCAACGCGAAGATCGTCGAGCAGCTGACAGTGGCGCTCAGGAAGACGTAGGCGAACACCTGACTCTGAGTGGTCATCCGCTTCATCTGCACCACGACCACACCGAACATCGGGAGCAGCATGATTCCGCACAGATTGAAGGTCACCATGCTGAAACGAATCCAGGCCGTGTGAGCGCGGTAGAACGAGGCAACCTCGTCGGCCGACAGCTGCGGGGACATGGGCGGCCAGAATCCGGGAAACGCAGCGTAGGCGATCAGCAGAACTACCAACGAGACGGCGGTGGTCCATAGGGCCATCTGTTGAGTGCGAACGTTCGAGGTACGTGGAATGTCATCAACCCCGGCGATCATCTGCATCGGATCCACTTTCTGATGTCAATCAGTTATTTTGCCCGGCTACAAAGCAACAACTGGCTGGGGCTTGTACACGTTACTCACGTTTCCTGCAGTTCATGGGGCTGTTCTGTCTCGATGTCATGTAACCACGCGAGATGCTCATGCGGAATAGTTTCTGATTAGAATCAGTTTTCTGGACGCGCCGATGCGCCTCCACCCGATCGACGACGATGGACATATTGCCGAGATCCTGAGATGGAAAGCTGGTCATGCCGCGCAACAACGAACCCCGCGGTGGCAAGGGTGAGCGCACCCGGGAGCGGCTTCTGGCGCCAGCATCGGAGAGTTCAGGCGGGCCGGAGTCGCCGACGCGGACGTCAAGGCGATCGCCGCAGCAGCAGGAGTAGCCCCGGCGACCTTCTACTTCCATTTCCCAACCAAGGAACACGTCTTGGTCGAATTGGAACGTCGTGAAGAGGACCGGATTGCGCTCGAGCTCACTCGGTTCTTCGCGGAATCACACGACTTGCGAGAAACACTCACCCGAATCGTGTCCGCCGTGCAGGGCTTGGAGCGCCGTCTCGGCAGCCGGCTGTTCAAAGACTTTCTCGCACTTCACTTCTCGGCTGCCCGGCCGCCAGAGGAAGTCTGGGCCAATCATCCGGTCATCGTGGTCGTCATCGAAGAATTGCGGCGCGCACACAGCCGGTCGGCGATTCCACCCGGCGTCGATCCGTTCTACAGCGGACTATTTTTCCTGGTCGGCCTCTACGCCCTGTTGCTCACCCTGCCCGCAACCGAACCGTTGCGAGAGCAGGTGCTCGAGCAGTACGTGCAAACATCGCTGCACGGCATGCGGATTGCGACAACGGGTGCGGCAGAACGCTGACCGCGTCGTCATAGGCGGGAGGCTGCGCGAGGCGCGAGGCCTCAAGATTCATGGGCCGCTCGAGGCTCATCCGTCGTAGGTTGGCCGCTGCAGGGTTTCTCCCACCAACATCGTCAACATCCTCGGCGGAGAGCCCTCCGCCGATCGCTTTCACGCTGGCTAATGCGCCCGCAATGTCAGGCGCTGATCTGATCGGGCGTGATGGAGCGTTCCAGCATTCCCACCGCCGTCTCGCCATTCAAGCTGTAGCGCACCAACGCCTGCTGCAGTTGCAGCCCGCCGTTGATTTCGGGGGGCATGACCATGAATGTCGACATCATGGTTCGGCCCTCGATTTCAAGGGTCTTGCCAGCGGCTTCCAGGACAAGTGAGACATCCTCGTCGCTGGGCTGCAGCTTGTGCAGGAAGGGCGCCTTGACTACCCGGGCGCCGACGAGTTCGCCGTTGTCGACGATGTAGCCCTCGTTGTAGGTCGGCTTCCCGTCTTTGCGGGGCGGATAGATTTGGAATCCGAATCCGAACCCGCTAGGGAACGAAGCGGCTTGCCACACATGGCCCCACAGCGATGCCAGGCGACGCACACCCTGGCGGCGGATCCGGTTGGCGCCGCCGTTGAGAGTGTGAGTTTCGCTACCGACGGTGATGGTCCCGGTGGCGCGGCAGAGTTGTTCGAAGCGCCAGGGGTAGCCGATGAGGTGGCCCTCCTCCTGGGTGGACAGGATGCGCCGTGCCTCGTCGCTGGTTGAGCCGTTCTCCCACGGCGGCAATACCGGGTGGATATCGATCGAGGCGGTGACGGGGACGAGGTCACCGTCGACCAACCACGGCATCCATCCGTCCATTTGGGCGTCGACGGTTGTGGCGATGGCCTGCCCCTCGAGAGTGACGTGCAGATGCCGGTAGGGCTCGACCATCTCGAAAGACAGCGGGCCGGCACCGAGCACCCGCGGTTTGCCGTCGGCGCCCATTGGGTCGTGCACCGGGCCGTTGCCGAAGATGTTGAACACTCGCCCATCGGCGAAGGCGAGATTGACCTGTATGTCGTGGGTGTCCCATTGATCGGCGACGGCCTCGACACCGATGCGGGGGATGCCGAACGTGCCGCTGTCATCCCAGATCCACGCGTTTACCGATTCCCGGGCTTCGGGGTCGTCGGGTTGACGCGCCCAGACGAACTCCCGCTCGTGGCGCAGTGCCGCCGGTCAGATCGATGGTCATTGCTAATTTCCGTTTCTCGGGAATTCAGATCGGACTTTTTGCTGCAGAGGCGGCGGTCCACTCGCGTCGCACGGTTGATGTAGTTGGCGAACACCGGGCGCAACTCGGCCATGTGAGGCCGAACGTGGCCGCATCAGGATGCGTGTTCGCCGCGCGGGTGGCTGCCTCGGCCTGCCACCACTGCTGCATGCCCACCTCGAACTCTGGGGTGACCGGCTCGCCGAGCCATTCGTAGAGTCGGTGCACCGATCCGAGCGGATCTTCCTGCACCGTGCGGAAATCCAGATCGAAGAAGCGGTCCTCGTTGCCGGCGTCGCGGAAAGTCCAACGCCCGTTGCATTCCGATAGACCAATGCTCGACATTCAATCGGCCCAGATATGCGCGATCTACCGTGTTTGAGGTCATCTGCATGGTCTCGGCGTACAAATCTGCGACCGACACGATCACCTCGGAGGGATCACGGTGCGTCCACACATACCGGGCATCGGGGAACGCCGCGTCCAGGTACGGCATGAACAGCAAGTGCGTGGGGCACTTCAACCGCCACGGACGTCGGGGTTGGCCCCACTGAAGCAATTTCAAGGCTCGTTGCTCGTAGGCGTAAGTCGCCGTGAGATCTGCATCAAGAAACCATCGCGAGTAGGTGGGGATGTGCGCGAACGCCTGAAAGTACTGGCTCTTGAAGTCCAGCGCCATCAGATCCTGGCATTCCTCGGGGCCCGTCGGTGTCGACGGCACCAGCGCAGCCAACCGCGGCGCGGCGGCGTCCATCATTTCTTGTTGCGCCTGAGCGGCTACGATGCGTGGATCTGGACCTTCCACGGTCGACGGTGGTGGGCACGGCTCGGCCGCTTCCCACCGGCGCAGCGAACGCGCGTGCGGATCTTCGGCCAGCAGGAACGACAATGCGGTCGAGCCGGTGCGCGGGAGACCGAGCCCGATCAAGGGGGGATCGATGACCTCCTCGGCGATTTCGGGATGACGCCGGTACCAGTCCTCGATGCGGAGTCGGTTGGTGAGCGCTTTCATGATCAAGTCACGCACGATGAACTCGCCGATTGGGTTGAGGTCAGCCTCGGAGCCCACGGAGTCGACCAGTACGTCTAGTCCCTCGCGGAAAGCGTCGGCCCCGAAATCATCGAGGCCGGTGTCTTCGCATGCGGCGTCAAGCAAGGCGTCGACCGAATCCATGAGCGGTTCTCCTTTAGCGGCGCTGCGGTGGACATCGCGCGAAGTCACGACAAGATATTCGAGGGCAGAGATTCCCGCCGCCGGAACAAACCGGAACAAAAGCGTGCAATTGGTGTCATCATGATGACGGCAATTTTGAGGAGCTGTCAATGGCCGATACACCGGAACCTCACACGCGCGAACCGCGGCGCTACCACAGTCCCGTGCGTGAGCAGCGCACCGCCGAGACCCGGGAGCGGATCGTGCGCGCCGGCGTAGCGCTCGTCGAAGGGCTGCCGAACTTGGACTGGAGCGCAATGACGTTTCAAGCCGTCGCCGACGGCGCCGGCGTGAGCAAACGCAGCGTATTCCGCCACTTCGCCAATGAACGCGAACTGCACGCCGCAGTAATGCAACGACTGCAAGAACGGGCCGGCGTCACCTATGACGACCTTGAGCTCGACGACATCGCCGTGGTAACGCGGCGAGTGTTCGAAGCGCTGTCGTCATTGTCGGTGTCGTCTTTTGTCGCCGAACCAGAAGACCCGGCTTTCACATCCATGGACCGCGCCCGCGGTAACGCGCTGCGCAACGCGGTCGCTGCAGCCACACCTAAATGGTCGCCGAAACACCAAGCGCTCGCTGCCGGAGTACTCGACGTGTTGTGGAGCCCGGCGTCCTATGAGCGTCTCGTCGCACATTGGGGGGCCAGCCCCGAAGACGCCATCAGGGCAATCCAATGGGTCATCGGACTCGTCGTCCACAATCTCAAAACCAGCGGGCCGGACCCCGTCACGCACAGTGGCGGCGGCTGACCTCCAGGTCCAACTCAAAACGGCGGTCAGACTTCGCCAGTTGGCCCTGAATCCGCTGCGGGAAGACC
>CAVQSX010000014.1:0-38063 GCA_963715905.1 uncultured Actinomycetota bacterium | reverse complement strand
ACACGTGAGGGCCCACGTGCAGGGCTTGCTTGATGTCGTCGAGGCTCTGGACCATCGCATCCGTCAGCTCAGCCAGCTTGTCCGAAGTAACGCCCAGCGCCTCACGATTGTTGTCCAGAAAGTTCTTGACCTGGGTAAGCGTCTGGTTGGCCACTGTGAACACGTCGCCGACCTCGTTGGGGTCATTGGACAACACTCCCGAGACCGCCCCCAAGTTCTGGTTCAGTTGGCGCAGCAGGGAGCCGCTGTCATGCAGCGCCGACACCAGGGCTGCCAGATTTTTGAACGACCCGTACAGGTCGCCGCTATGGTCGGCGAGCGCGGAAACCGCCTGTGACAGCTTCACAACGGCGTCCCGGATATTTGCGCCCTGGCCGCGCAGGTTGGTGGCCGCGGTGCTGACGAACGCCCCCAACGTGCTGACCCCGCCGGGTTGGGTCGGCTGCAGTATCTCAGTGAGTTTCTCGAGCTGTGCGCGAAGGTCATCCCACTCCACAGGGACGGCGGTGCGGGCCAGCGGGAGCACCGCGCCGCTGGCCAGCACGGGCCCCCCGGTGTAGGCGGGCGTCAACTGAACAGCCCGCACCGTCACCAGGGACGGCGAGAGCACCACCGCTTTCGCGTCGGCAGGCACCTTGTACTTGTCGTCATACCAGAACGAGACTTTGACGCGGTCGGGCTGCGGTTCGATTTTCTCGATCTTCCCGACCGCAACCCCGAGGATCTGCACGTCGTCGCCGACGAAAATGCCGTTGGCGTTGTCAAAGTATCCGACCACATTCGTGCGGCCGCCCGACGGCCACAGTAGCGTGCCCACCCCACCCAGCAGCGCGAGTACCAGCACCACAGCCAAAGCGTTCCTTGTTTTGGGCGAATTCACTGTTGGCCCCCCTCGGACGGTTGCGGGGGACCCGGCCGCGGACCGAAGGACTCCCTCGGAGCAAACACGGGCGGTTGGCCCGGTGGTATTTGTCCCGGCGCAGGCTGCTCGACCGGCCCAACCGCTGCGTTGCCCGGTCCTGGACCTTGCGCCGGCGGCCCCGGCGGCGCCCCGCCTGGCGGCGGCGCCGGGGGTTCCTGTCTGAGCGGATAGCAGCCTTGACCGTTGATCGGCCCGCACGGACGATCACCGGGGTTCCCGGTGATGGCGCCTGGAATGTTCAGCCGTGGTTCGCCGCCCTGGCCGGTCCGCGGGTATGGCATCGGCAGTGGCGGGGTGCCCGGCTGTCCGGTCAGCGGGTCGGTGAGTTGCGAGGGCAGTTGGGTGGCGGGATCCAATCCCAGGTCCGAGAACGCGGCGTCGATGAACGGCTGGACGAATTGCCCTGGCAGCAGGTTGACGATGTAGGCCTTGAAGAACGGCCCTGAGGCGACCGCTTCGCCCAGCGCGAGCGCGAAGCTGTCGAGCCCCTTGATCGCCTCCTGTATGCGTCCCTTCCGATTGTCGAGGAGCGTCAACACCCCGTTTAGCTTGTCCAGCGCGGGCCGCAGAGTTGCATGGTTGTCGTCGAAGATCGCCGCCAGCGCCCGGACGATGGTGGCGAAGTCGACCAAGATTTTGTCCACGTAGCGGCTTTCGGCTTTCAGCGAAGCCAGCAGCGAATTGGTGTCGCCCACGAGATTGACCACCTCGTCGCTGCGCTCGGCCAACACCTTGGTCACCTTGTTGGCGTTTCGCAAGAGGTTTCGCAACTCCTTGTCGCGATCATCCAATGTCTGCGAGAACCGCGCCACACCGTCGGCCGCGGCCTTCAGCTGCGGTGAGGTACCACTGAACTCGTTGGCCACCACGGAAAGCGCCGTCGACAGCTGGTCGGTGTTCAACTTTGCGACGGTTGTCGAAAGGTCGCCCAGCGCATCGGGTAGCTGATAGGCCGACGTGGTCCGCTCCAACGGTATCGGCCCGGTCAGCCGACCCTCCCCGCGCGGCGTGAGCTCAACGAGCTTGCTACCGAGGAGGGTCTTCAATTTGACCGCGGCCTCGGTGCGGTCGCCGAGTCGCACATCGCCGGGAATATGGAACTTGACCAATACCCGCGGGCCGTCGAGGCCGACGCTGGACACTCTCCCGACGCGGGCACCCGAAACCTCGACGACGCTGTTGGTCTCCAGACCGCCCGCCTCAGCGAAGTACGCCGAGTACTCCTTTTCCCCTGTGAGGAACGTCAGCTTGTCGTAATTGACCGAAATGAATATGGCCGCAGCCACGACCACGAGACCGATCCCGCCGATGCGGTATGGGTTGCGTTCGGAGAACTGCTTCGTTTCGAAGAGCGTCTGTAGAGGCGTCTCATTTCGGGGTGCACCTCCCCGAGCGCTGGCTGGCCAGCGTGACGTAAGTCGGTTGCCCGTTCTTACCGTTCAGCTTCAGGACCAGGTCGCACAGATAGAAAGTGAAGAAGTCGCCGTACAGGCCCTCGCGGCCGATGATTCGATAATCGTCGGGCAGGGTGTTGATCAGGTTGTCGACAAAGTCTTTGTCGGCCATTATCGTTCCGGCGACGCGATCCCCTTCGTCCACCACCTTTTTGAGCGGCGGGCGCGCCCTCCTCAGCACATCGGTGCCCACCGCGAAGAGTCTGTCGATGCCTTTGATACCGTCCGCGATTTCGTCCTTGCGGGTTTGCAGCGTTTTCATGAGTGCCGACAGCGAGTCGACGGCCTTGGCGACCTGACTATCCTGGTCGCCGAGCGAACCGACCACGGTGTTCAGGTTGGTGATGAGCTCGCCGAACAACCGATCCCGATCGGCCAGGGTATTGGTCACCGCCGCGGACTGGGTCAGCACCGACCCGATCGTCGCGCCCTGACCCTGCAGAGCCTGGATCAACTGGCCGCTGAGCGCGTTGACCTGATCGGGGTTCAGCGAGCGAAACAGCGGTCGCAAGCCCCCGACCAACGCGTCCAGGTCCAGCGCCGGCTGGGTCCGGCTCAGCGGGATGGTCCCGCCCGGATCGAGTTTCTTGATTTCGCCCGCACCGTCCGCCAGCTCCAGGAATCTGCCGCCGAACAGGTCGTCGTAGCGGACCACTGCCCTGCTGCCCTCGGTGAGCAGGACCGACTCATCGGCAGAGAACTCGACCCGCACCGTGGAATCGGGCTGCACCGCGACTTTTTTGACCTTGCCGACCTCGACGCCCGCGATGCGTACGAAGTTGCTTTCCCGCAGCCCGGACACGTTGACGAAGACGGCGTTGTAGGTATTCGCTTTCTCGAAGCGATATTGGGAGAACACGGCCATCAGCAAAGCGATCCCCAACGAACACACGATGGCATAGATGGCAAACCGCACCATTATGGCTCGGAAGTTCTCGTGCAATGTCTGCCTTTCTTGACCGCGGGTTCGGTTGCGCTAGCGGGGCTTGGGTGGCGTCCCCGGGAAGGCCGGAACGAATGGTTCCGAACCCGTCGGCGGATTACCCATACCAGGGTCTCGCGGCCTGCCGGGCGGGGGCGCCGGGGGCAACCCCGGATACAGTGGCGTTCCGTCCGGCGCGTATCGCTGCGCACCGTAGGGTGGCGCGCCCGGGTATGGCACGGGGCCCGGTGCAGGACCCCCCTCGTCTTTCAGGGTCGGCGGTAGCGGTGTCCCCCGGGTGACCGGCGCATAGTCGGCATAGCCCGGGAACCCGATGCCTGGGTTGGGCCGCACGTCCATGCCATTTCCGAACCCGGAGTCGGTGACCAGGTATCGCTGCGGGAAGTTCTTTTCCACATCGGGCAGTGAACCGCAGCCGGGCGTCCCGCCGGGGCCGCCCTTGATGTCGAGGACCGGCAGGTTGTCCGGATACTTGTATGTGTCGTCGCCGAACAACAGGCCGGCGTCAGCGATGAACGATCGGCCATTGAATGCGAAGGCATCGGCATAGCCCCTATCCATAAGGAGCTTGGCGCCGAGGAACGTGCAGGTGAGTTCCGGGTTGTATTTCATCAGCAACCGCGTCGTTGGCTCAAGCACGTTGAGTAAATGGACGAGGTTGCCCTTGTTCGGGACGATCAATTTATTACCACTGTTGCCCAACCCAGTAAGGCCGAGCAGGGCGAAATCAAGGTCTTTGGCATGCTTGGTGATCACGGAGGCGTCTGTGCCTCCGGCGTCCAGCACGGTCACCAGGTTCTGCGCCGCGGCGCCGTAGGCGTCGCTGAACCCCTGGAACGCGCGCCAGTCGGCCCGGAGCAACTCACTGCGCGGATTGACTGCCATCAGCACCTGGTTGAAGTCGGTGATGGCCTGGCCGATTGCTTCGCCCTTACCGCGAAATCCCTCGGCCAGGGCGGATAGCACTGCGTTGATTTTGGCTGGATCGATCTCGTTCAGGACACCGACCAGGTCCTTGAGGAGGGTGTTCGCTTCGATGCTCACTTTGCCCGTGGTCAACACCGTCCCTGGCGCCAGCCGCTTGCGACTCGGCTCGCTCGGGGGGCGCAGATCGACGTATTTGGCGCCGAACACGGTGGGCGAACTGATCTGGGCTTCGACGTTGGCCGGAATGTACTTGAGCTGGCCGGAATACAGCTCCAGCTGAAGGGTCGCCCCATTCTTAGGCTCGATCGACGCAACCCGTCCGACCTCCACGCCGCGGTACTTCACGACCGCATTAGCGTCCATCACGAGACCAGCCCGGTCCGACACCAGGGTCACCTTGGCATACGAGGTGAACTCTCTTTTGAAGGCCATAACGGCGAGGGGGATTGCCGCGATAATCACGGAGACCAGGATCAGAGCCCACCATCCTGGATGCGGCGACCATTTCTGTTTCATCGCCGCTATCCCGATAGGTGGAAGTCGCCCGACTGGCCGTAGAGGACCAGTGACAGCACGAACGTCAGGGTTATGGACACGCCGATGGACGCCCGCACCGCACGCCCCACCGCCTCCCCGACTCCCGCGGGGCCGCCGGAGGCGGTGAAGCCGTAATAGGTGTGGATCAGCATGACGATGACTGCCTGCGCGGCGCACTCGAGCCCCGACACAAGGACGTCCCTGGGCAACAGGAAGGTATTGAAGTAATGGTCGAAGCCGCCGGCCCCCTGATGGTAGGTGAGGATGACAACACTCCGAGTCGTGATTACGGATCCGACAAAGGTGATGCAGTACAACGGCGGCACCACCAGCAGACCGCCCAGCACCCGGGTCGTCACCAGGTAGGGGATGGTGCGGATGCCGATCACCTCCAAGGCGTCGATCTCTTCGCTGATCCGCATCGCACCGATTTGCGCGGTGGCACCGGCACCGATGGTGGCCGCCAGGCCGTTCGCGATGATGAGCGGTAGCTGCAGGCGCACGTTGGCATAGGCGGAGAAAAATCCGGCGATCGCGCCGACGCCGAGGCTACTCGCCTGGATGTAGCCGAAGATGCCGACGATGGCCGCGGCACTGCCCGTCAAGACCGCGAGGATCACCACTTCGCCGCCGATCAAGGCTAGCGCCCCAACGCCCAGGCCCATGTCGGCGACGACACGCAGTGTCTCGGCTTTGTATTTGACGACCGTGACGCGAATGGCGACGAGGGCTTTGAAATAAAACGCGGCCTGCTCTCCGAGGCCAGTCCATCCGTTGGCCCAGACCCGCGCGGCGCGCGTCAGCCGCGGATAACGGGCGTTGAGCACCGTCCTCACGTCGCCGCTCATGTCGCCAACGTCTGTGTCGCGGTGACGACGCTGATGATGATGTTCGCGATCAGCAGAGCCATGAACGTGAACACCACCGTCTCGTTGACCGCGTTACCAACCCCCTGCGGACCGCCGCCCGCAGACAATCCCTTGTAACAAGCGATCAAGCCGGCGAGCACGCCGAAAATCGAGGCTTTGACGAAGCTGACCACGACGATGGGAAGGCTGGTGAGCAGCGTCAGGCTCGACGCGAAGGCGCCGGGATTGCCGTTCAAAGCGTAGACCGCAAAAATGTACTCGGCGCATAGTCCAGCGATGATTACGACCGCGTTTATCAGATTTCCGGTGATAAGGAGCGCAGTCACCCTGGGCACCACCAATCGGTGAATCGGGTCGATACCCAACACCTTCATGGCTTCGATTTCTTCCCGGATGGTGCGCGAACCCAGGTCGGCGCACATCGCGGTGGCGGCGGCACCGCTAAGGACGAACACCGTGGTGACCGGCCCGATCTGCGATACCGTGCCCAGGCCCGAGGCCGCTCCCAAGATGTCGCCGGCACCAAAAGAGACCGTTGCGACGCCGAAGAGGTACACCACCATGCCGTTGAAAGCTATGGATTGCGCGATGGCGGGGAAGGTCGCGACCCGGGCGATGAACCAGCACTGTTCGATGCACTCGCGCCAGAAGAACGGCGGGCGCAGGGTTTGCACAAAGGTGTCCAGCGACAGCGCGATGAAACTACCGACCTCGCGCAGCGGCTTTTGCAGCGGCTTCTTGGCTAGCCCGAGCAGCGGGCTGCTCGAGACCACTAGCAGCCCCCAATACAATCAGACAGACTTGGAATCAATCTGCCTTGCCCAAGCCCGACGAGGCAGGGTGAAAACGGGATCTGTCCGGGCCTACCCAGCGCGTCCACCTCCCCCATGCTTATCTATCTCCCCCATCCGGCGAGTCCAGCTCCGAGCTGTTGTGTGCGGGACCACACACTCTTAGGCCTCATGTGTGCGGAACTACAGTATGCAGCAGCCAGTCTCAAGTCAATATTTTTCTGTCCGTGCTGTCTCAAAATATGGTCTGCAGGGGTCAGTCGCGTCAACACGCCGATCGACTTCCCCTAGCATGCTTAATCTTTGGCGAGACCTTCGACGGATCGCGGCGGCAAGCCCGGCGAGGGTGCTCGGCAAATTACGGTAGCGCTTTTTTATCAAGATTAAGCGATTTTCATCAAAACTAAAGAACAGGATCATGGCTGGCCACTGAGCGTTCTGAGACCACGGAGCCCAGGCCATCGGACCACACCATCCGTGCGAGCCGGGTTGCCGCGGTTGACCGAATGCGCCTTCGGTGATGGGGTTTAGCGCCGCTATACTTGCGGCGCGTGCATCGGAAAGCGAACTCCCCGCGCACCGAGGCGCAGAGCCTCACGGCCACGCGCACCAGTGTCGCCGGCCGATGGCGGATACCTGGCCAGTGAGACCGCTGGCCTAGCGGAAGCGTCCGCGTATGAGCGAAGGAAGTACACCCGGGGTTTCGGACCCCAGAGATCGCTGGCCTCTGCACTGGGCGGGCCGGCTGTATCTGTGCGCCGTGGGTGATGGCTGTTCGCGGCTGGTGATCGGTTGGCCTACGAGCACCGGCACGCAGATCTCATTAGGCTCCGCTGGCACCCCTGTTTCCACCAAACGGGGTCAAGCTCGCGCGGGCCTTCCGAAGCTGCAGGGAAGTGGAGATGGGATCCCTTACGCTTGATTCGTGCCGTCACCCATCGCCAAAATCGCCGCCGGTATTGCGGCCTGCTCCACCGCGCTTTTCGTATCATCCTGTGGGAGTTCGCCTTCTGATGCCCACGCTCATTCCACGCGCGTCGATGACAAGCCCGTTATAACCGGCGAACCCGCCGGCTACAACACTGCCGATGTTGCGTTCGTGAACGACATGACTGCGCACGAGGAGCAAGGGCTCAGTATGTCGCGGCTCGCGCCGGATCGCTCCACTAACTCCGAGCTCGTCTCGTTCGCCGCCAAGACCGCAGCGGCCTTACAGGTCGACATTCAGGTCCTGAAGGCGCTCAGCGCGCAGTGGAAAGAGGGCCAGGACAACCAGCCGGGAGCCAGTGCACCTTCGATGACAACCAGGGCGCCGATTGACGATGCAACTCTCGCGAAACTTAATTCATTGCACGACACCGAATTCGACACACCATGGCTGGAGGCAATGATCAATCTCGATCAAGGAGAAATTGAGATGGCCAATGCCGAAATCCCCAGTGGGAAGAACCCGGACGCCATTGGCCTCGCCAAGCAGATCGCGAAAGCGCGGCAGGCCGAGATTGCCCAGATGCAGCAGATGCAACAGACGCTCGCGGGTTAAAGTGCCTGTAGCACAGAGTCATTCACCGTAGTTCGTACTACCTTCGATGTTTCGAGTGAGTCGGGCCAGCCTGATCGGAGACGATGCTCGTCGGCTTCTGCGTCGGCCGAGTGTGCGGTCTCGTGCACTCGCACGAACCTCGTGTGCACACCAGAGCATGAGGTTCTCACGCCGCGAGAAATTCTAATCAAATATATATTTTTATAACAGAGCCATCCAACGACAGGCTTCGGGCAGCGTGCCGATGCCGGCGCCCGCTTACGACAGCGATCGTGGATTCCGTTGACGACATGACGGCGGATGGCTGACCGATGCACCGGTTCGCTTTATCCCAGCCGTCGCGGGTTCGGCGAGCACGTTAGAGGAAAGGTAGACGGCCCTGGCGGCCAGGCGCCGGTCACGGTGCCACAGCGGGCCCGGTGTCCTCTGGGTAGGCGCCGTAGATGGTGAGACGGGCCATTTCGTCGATGAACGCCTCGGCGCTTGGCTGCGGGCGGGTTGCGCCCTCAAACATCCAGTCCCCAAACATCGCGATCGAAAAGACAAGCCCAAAGATTATCCGCGTCACGACCGCGGGGTCGAAGGGACGGAATCCACGATCGCCGATCTCACGTTCGATGATCGCCTCGAATTGTTCGAGGAGCGCACCCAACTGTGGCGCCGATGCCGCGTCGGCGCTGAGTGGTCCACCTACGGCCCGGGCTCCGATCATTTCGTGGATAAGTCGCCGATTGGCCGATACGACGTCGTAGACGCCGCGATAGAATTCATGCGTCTCCACATAGGCGCTCTTCATGCCGCGGGGCCGCGCGGCCCAGCCCGCTACGTATTCGGAAACGAAGGTGTTGAACGGGGCCAGCACGGCCTCTTCGAAGAGCTTCGCCTTGGATCCGAAGTGTCGGAATATCATCGGCTCCGTTACCGACGCGGCTCGTGCGATTTCCCGCGTACTGGTGCCCGCGTAGCCGCGTTCGGCGAACAAGACGCGAGCCGATTCCAGGAGCAACCGCTTTCCCTCACCGCGCGCCCCTTGCTGGCCGTCGAATTTTGGGTTACTGGGCACCCCGTCATTTTGGCACGTCAATCGCCGCTTCCCGAGGACAGAACGTCAACAGTTTGGTGTCGCGGGTCTGGACACGGTACGCCCGAAGTCCGCAGCTGCTTGGTGGGACTTTTCTTCGTTGGTCAAGGCGCGCCGAAAGTCAACGGGCAGCGACGCCTCCTCCCAGATGCTCAAGTGTTCCCGCGGCTGTCTGTGCGGCAGCGGCCTCGCCGTTGATGGCCCGCACCGTCAGCACCGTGAACACGATGATCCAGGTGAAGAACACGATCATCGGGACATAGAACACGAGTACTCCGTTCTGGGAGAACGGCCCGGTCTTGAAGAACAGCAGCAGGCTCGCCTCGCACATGAAGAAGCTGCAGAACAGATTGAAGTATCCCGACCACCGCGGGAACGTCGGCCGCGGACTACGATCCATCAGGATGCTCACCGCAAGCGCGATTTGGAAGAGCGCGAACGGAGCGCCGGTGAACAAGACACCGAGCCAGCCCAGGTCGTTGAGCGCCTGTGTCACTTCGGGACTGGTCTCGCCCGGCCGCCAGGAGGCCGCGCCGAAGAAGAATCCGATGAACATCACCACGACGACCTCACAAGCCACCGAGATCAGCATGATGTTGAACAGGATCGGCCATTGACGCTCCCGGAGCCGCGCCATTTGGATGATGCTCGCACTCCACGTCGTATAGAGGATGCTCGAGAAGATGAAGATAACGGTCGCGATCCTGATGCCCGTCGTGTGCGCGAGGTATTCCGACACCACCTTGGTAGCCGGGTCTGCCGCCGATGGCGGCAAGATGTACTGGCCGTGGGCCACCACGTTGGCGGCAAAGGGCCACAGGAACGCGAACGCGAACCCGGTGTAGGCGCAGACCTTCAGGATCTGCGGATGGAAGCCGTCAGTACGCATGGCGCTCTCCAGTCGTGTTGATTGTCAACGGCAAAGACCGAATTCCAATTTGTGCAAGTGGTACCCGCAGAATATGGTTCACCGGCCTGGACCTGTCTGCGCCGTGAGCGCTCCGGGAGCCGATTTTTCTGGGTTGTCTTGTGCCGCAGCAGCTGTCGTAGTTTTGTCAAACTGTCGAGTGATGCCGACGTGCATGTAATAGGTCATCACCGCAATCCAGACGGTGAACGCCCCGATCGGGATGTAGAAGCCAACAAGCCCGTTCCAGGCGAACGGACCGTGCTTGAAGAACACGGCGAGCCCACCGCCGGCGCCGCTCAACGCGATCCAGAGGTTTAGGTAGCCCACCCAGCGTGGCCACAACGGTTGAGCGGAGCGGTCCATGAACGACGCCAACGCAACGCAGGAAAGTTGCAGCACGTAACTGGGAAATACCATCACGAAGGTCAGCCAGGACAGATCGTCGAGCATCCGGATTGTCGAGGGCTCCAGCTCGGAGCGGAAAGTCGCCGTGATCCATAGCATTCCGCAAAGCTGAAAGAACACCACCAGGAGCACCGCGCCGCCGAACTGCATCACGGCCAGGAGCGGCATCCGTTTCTCGATGCGTGCAATTTGGATCGAAATCACCCCGAAGAACGGAAACAGCAACGTAGTGGCAATGAGGCCCAAAACCATGCCAATACGGATCGAGATTGCGTGATCGGTAATGACCTGCGTGACCTTGACCGGGTCCCACGAAGGGGCAATCGGCGGTATGAACCTGGCAAAGCCCACGAACGCGGCGAGATAGAGGACGAAAAAGACCGGGCCTGCCCACACCGCCGCGAGTTGTATACGTTTCGCCACGAATTCCTCCTTGTGACCGTGATCGGTTATGCCGAAAAAGATGTCGCTCTGCGCTCGTGAAGGACGGCCCGAACCACGGGCAGTCCTATCGACCAAGCCGCCGGCTTTGGGTCTACCGACGCTAGAAAACTGTCGCGTTCTCTGCCGCCGGGGTTGGCTGGGAGTCCGGTTCAGCTCGCTGGGCACGCAGCGCACGGAAAACCAACCAACTCTGAATCGTGATCCACACCGAGAACAAAATCAGCGGCGACCAGAACACCAGCAGCCCGTTCCAGGCAAACGGGCCGCGACGTGGTATAAAAGCGATCGCGCCCGCCTCGAACATGATGGTTATCCACAGCGAGGTGTAGCCCCACCATCGTGGAAATGGGTTGTTCTTGACGAGTTGAGTGGCTGGGCGCAGCGCGATGACAGTGACGCCAATCCACAGGAAAATGTAGAACTGGTCGGTCGTCGTCATCGTTAAAGACGCCAATTCGTGCATCAGCGTGGTGACTTCGGGGTCCTTGCGAGGGGCCGTGTATGCCGCTACACCCCAGAACATCGGCGGGAGCATTAGGAACAGCGACATCATTGCACCACTGACCAGCGACAGCGCACTCCATATTTTCCATCCGCCAGTCTCGACTCGCGCCATCTGAACGGCTACCACCGCCAGGATCGGCATCATGAAAGCACCTGTCCAGCTAGTCAGGACGGCACCGAGTTTGATCTTGCCTTGGTTGTGCACATACCACTGGGCCACCTGCTCGGCGCTCCACTCGGGATTCTTCAGGGGAACCTGCTGCAGCAGGAAAGCGAACGCAAAGATATAAACGATGGCGAGTGCGATACCCCACCACAAGATGGCGCGCTGGCTCCGTTCGGAGAACAAACTTCGACCCTCAGACATTGTATTCCCTTCGATCTTTGAGGTTTGGACTTAGTTAGCACCAGTCGAGGCGCCCGTCGCTTCGCACCCGGCCTTCGATGGGTGGGGTTGCCAGGCGGCGGCGCGCACCACCGTCGTAGCCGTTGTCGAGTTAGTGGCGGAGTTAGTGGCGATGAAGCGACCGTCAGTCGAGCGACGGGGCTTCTACGTCGGCAAACCGTTCGCGTCCTCAGCCGTTCTGCCGGATGTCGGGCCAATGCGACTCCTCGTGATTGGTACAACTCTGGTGTGACGTCGGTCTCATCAAATGGCCCACTCATGATAACGATCGTTCGCATGGCTTCGTCAAGGGCCCGCCTCGACTAAACGCGGTGGGTGGCCGACCCCATCCATGTTTGGGCCTCGGCCACCGAGACACCGCATGCCGGCCGAGTGCTGCTGGGATGGCCCTAGACCCCGTCGGATGACTTTACGTCGCTACCGACCAGCTCGTTGATGAGAACCTAGATCAAACGACTCTCCGAACGCAGCACCCATCCCTGTGGAGAACGGTCGCTTCATCGCTGGCAACTACCGCGTGGGCGCGGTACCGGCAAGGCGCGCTGTACGCCTACACCGCAACGCTGATCACCGCGAGAATGGGGGGATGCAAGTGAAGACATCGCTATTGAAGGCCTGCGACGCAATGTCACTGTGCTCGATGGCCTGGAAACCGTTGCGGTGCTAAAGCAGTCGTTTTGGCCATCCTGGGCCAGCGACCAGCTAGCCGCGGGCCCGCAGCCGGCATCGTTCGGCCAGTCTCGTAGCCAGCCAGTTCGGCTCGGAGATCATCACGTTGTGACAGCTGTCGACGCAGATCATGGTATCGACGCCGCCCAGTGATTCGATCGCGAACCGCTGTTGTCGGATGGACAGCGCCCGATCGCGCAGCGTCATGATCCACGTCCGCGGCACGTCGTCCGGCAGGTCACTGCGGTCGACCGGTTCGACGATGACGTTGATCGCCTCGCCGCACAGACGCGCAAGCGCGAACTCGCGCTGGGTGCGTGTCATGCCATTACAGAAGGCGAATCGGGCCACCGGCCTGGGTATGGACGACATGTGAATAAACGCACCGACCGTGCGAGGGGGGCCAGCGGCCCACCAAGCGCGTCCACCACCGACAGTCCCTGCGGTGGGACGAACGCCGCGATCAGGATCAGCTCGCGTACCCGCGCCGAGCCGAGCTTTGCGACGACGCCGGGCACCGTCAGTCCGGCCATCGAATGCCCGACGATGACAACGTCACCAAGTCCCGCCTCGTCGACGTCGGCGACCACGGAATTCACGAAATCTGAGATTTGAACGCCAGCCAGATCCGTCGGCCTGGCGGTGCGGCCGGGGAGGTCCACCGCGAGGACACGCAGTTGCGGTGCCTGTCTCGCCAATTCGGCGACCATGGGATCCCAGCAATCGGCGGCGTGCGCGCCACCGTGTATGAGCACCAGGCCGGGCAGTGCCATCCTGGGAGCTTAGCTGGCCGCACATGACCCTGATCGCGAAGGAGAAGGCAGTGGACCGCGACACCTACCAACGGGGACTTGAAATCCGCTCCGCGGTGCTGGGCGAGGAATACGTCAAGCAAGCCGTGGACAACGCGAACGACTTCACCAAGCCCCTCCAAGATCTCGTCACCGAGTACTGCTGGGGTGCGGTGTGGGGCCGTGAGGAGCTGCCACGAAAGACACGCAGCATGCTGAACCTGGCCATGATCTCAGCCCTCAATCGGCCGAACGAATTACGCACGCACGTCAAGGCGGCACTGACCAACGGCGTGACCCGGGATGAGATTCGCGAGGTCTTTCTGCAGGTCGCTATCTACGCGGGCGTGCCGGCTGCGGTAGACAGCTTTCGCATCGCCGGCGAGGCATTCGCCGAACTCGACCTAACCCCGGGCAGGGAGTAGAGCCGGCGATGGAAATTGGGATTATCGGGCTGGGCAACATGGGCTATCCCATTGCGCGACGCCTTATCGAAACACATCACGACGTGATCGTCTTCGATACGCAAAGCTCAGCACTGCAGCGCGCTGTGGCCCTCGGGGCGAAAGCTGCGGCATCGTCCAAAGAGGTCGCCGATCGCGCCGAGACGGTCATGGCCAGCCTGCCGTCGCCGTCGGCGTCGCTGGCAGTGGCGACCGGGGCGGCGGGTGTCATCGAGGGCACGCGGGTCAAGCGCTACGTCGACCTGTCCACCATCGGCAGCCGAACGGCGGTGCGGATCCATGACCTGCTGGCCGCGCGCAACATCGCCACAATCGACAGCCCGGTCAGCGGCGGGGTCAGCGGAGCCGAAAAGGGGGCACTCGCCCTCATGGTATCCGGGCCACGCAACGAATTCGACGTCATCCGAACCGCACTCGAGGCCATCGGGCGACCGTTCTACGTCGGCGAAAATCCCGGGTCGGCGCAGACGATGAAACTCGCCAACAACATTCTGGCGGCCAACGTGTTGGTCGCCACCGCAGAGGTCGTCGTGATGGGGGTCAAGGCAGGCCTAGATCCCGCCGTGATGATCGATGTGCTCAACGCGGGTTCGGGCGCAACCAGCGCAAGCCGCGACAAGTTCCCCCGCGCGATCCTGCCGCGCACCTTTGACTACGGCTTTGCCACCGGGTTGATGGTCAAGGATGTGCGGCTGTATCTCGACGAGGCCAAAGCGCTTGGCGTGCCCGTCGACGTCGCCGAAACAATCGGGCGGCTCTGGGAGGCTGCAGCGCGGGACGAGGGCTCCGATTCCGATTTCACGGCGGTGATCAAACCGTTCGAAAAGGCCGCCGGCGTGACCGTCGGCGGATCCCCCACCTAGGCGAGTTCAGCCAGATTTTTCCAGCCGGAACGGCATTCTGATCACGAGCGCTTGATTGATTCCGCAGGCGCCGCTGTCCCCGTTAGTCTGGTCCTGACCGGCGAAGACCGTAGATCCGAAACTGATCCAGCCTCTTTCATCCACCGGGAAGAACCGGTAGGTCTGATGACCGGTGCGGCCAACCCCATCGGCACACGGCTCCCAGTTGGGAATGTCATGCCTTAAGACGTACTCGCTGCCGTGTATCGCTACGTCTGCGCTCCACCCCAGGTCACTGGTGACCCGTCCGGTGCATTCGACCGGTGTCGTGCAGGTCGTGCTGATCGTCCAGGTGCTGCGGATGGTGACCTCGTCGCGGTAAACGTCGTTCGTTTGCGCCCAGTCACCGTTCGATGTCGCGATGTATGTGCCGTTGAGTCCCCAGTCGTCGCCGGCCGCGGCTGCCCTGGGAGCAAAGGCCACTACCGCCGCCGCCCCAATTGCGAACGCCACTAGTAAGGTTCGGTTCGCTACCGCCATTCGATGCACCGTTCACCGCCTACTTTGACGTTGTGAATTGGAGGTGGAGTTCCGTGAGACCTCGCATGATGAAGGTCGGCGTGTAGCTGTAGCGGCGACTACCCGCCGGCCCGTGTTCCGCTTCGTTCGCCCGGATGTCGCCCATTCGGTCAAGAATGCGCTCCAGCGAGATCCGGCCCTCGACCCGGGCTAGCGGCGCACCGGGGCAGGTGTGCGCGCCGCGGGCGAATGCTATCTGCTCACGAACGTTGGGGCGGTCGAGTCGGAACTCGTGTGGGTTTTCGAAACGCTCGGGATCGCGGTTGATTGCTCCTGGCGAGACCATGACTACGGTACCGGCCGCGATGTCGACGCCACCCAGACAGGTCGACTTGCGCGCCAATCGGAAGGCACTCTTCACCGGGCTTTCCATCCGCAACGTTTCCTCGATGAAAGCTGGGATGAGGCTGCGATCGTCACGCAGCGTCTGCTGCAGATCCGGCCGGTCGCAGAGGATTTGCAACGCAGCGCCGAGCAGCTTGGCGGTGGTCTCCTGACCGGCCCCGAACAAGAAGGTGGCTGTTCGGACCACGTCGACAACCTCCGGCGTCGACCCGTCCGGATATTTCGCCGCGGCAAGGTCGCTCAGCACATCACCACGGGATTCGCGGCGCCTGCCCTCGATGTAGAAGCTGAACTTCTCGTCGAGGAATTCAAGGGATTGATCGCCGCGGGATCGTGCTCGAGGTTGCCAACCGTGTGCGAATCCGCCAGCGCCATCCGGAATTCTTTGTGGTCGGCGCCCGGGACACCGAGCAGGTTCGCGACGGCCAACAACGAGTAGGGCTTGGAATATTCCGCGAGGAACTCACACTCACCGCGCTCGACGAATTCATCAAGCTGCTCGTCGGCAAGGGTCAACAGAAAGTCCTGATTTTCCTTCAATCTCGCGGGCGTCAGCAGCCGGCTCAACAGCGAGCGGGCCCGGGTGTGGTCTGGCGGGTCCATCGTCACCATGTGCTCGTGCAGCGGCAGCTTGCTGCGGTGCTGCGCGATCAGTTCGCCGATGTCATCACCGGAAGGTTCGAACGGCAATGGCGGAAAAGGACCGCCAACCGCGACGCAACTCGAGAACGAGTCGATGTCTTTGTACAACGCCATGGCTTCGTCATAACCGGTGACCGCGACGACCCCGTGATACGGCTCGCGTACCACCGGCCCCTTTGCGCGGAGATAGTCGAAATACGGATGGGGATCGGAGACGATCGACGGATCGGTGAAGAAATCGACGCTATCGAAATCGGTCACTGTATTCCTTTCGCATTGCGGTCGGCGGTCATGAACGAGGTGCTCCGAGAGCAGTCCTGCAAAACTCCCACAAGTTTTCTTTGATCACGTTGAGGTCGTCGTCAGGCTTCATCGCGTAGGCGTAATAGTGGTAGATCGAGCGCACGAGTTCGACGACGAACCACGAATCCCACTCAGGATTAAGGGGATGCAGTAGGCCGCGAGTTGCGCCGCTGTTGATTTCGGCGAAAAGGAGATCGACGAGCGGCTTCCCCGCTTGAGTAAGCTCGTTCGGGAATTTGCGATACAGGTGCCAATGCGTGGTCACGACGAAGCGCATCCCGGCAACTGCGTGGCTATCGCCACCGAACTGGTCCAGCGGCGCGGTGATATAAAACCGCAGGCGGTCCATGGGATCGGGGATGTCGGCAGCAGCCTTGGTCCAGCGGTCGCACGCTTCGTTCATCGCGTCTGCGATCAAAGCCAGCAGCAGTTCGTCCTTGGATGCGAAGTAGCGATAGAAGGTCTGCAGCGAAACCCCGGCCTCGATCACGAGTTCCTGGGTTGTGAAATCCTCCTTGACACTGACGAGCCGTCGGGCGGCGTCCAACATCACCCGCACCTGCCTGGCGATGCGAGTGCGCGAACGCTGAACGGCAACCGAGCGATCAACCGCGCGCTCCACCCACGATTCTCGCCCGACGCTGGCGCTCGTCATACGACTTTCTTCTCCTTCACCAACAAGACAGCTCTCAAAAGGGGTCGGCACTATAGACAACAGCGCCGCCGAAATGCGGTGAGGAATGGCAAGCCACGCCGATCGTCGCGCCTTCGCGCTGACGTGTACCCGCACGCCGCGCCAATTGCAGGTAGCACTCGAGCATCTGCGGGATTCCATGCATGCGGCCATTGCCGAGCGCGCCACCGCCCGAGAGCGCCGGTATCCCGCCCGGTCGATCACTGTCGATGCCGCCAGCCTCGACGAATCGGTGCGCCTCGCCGCGCGGGCAGAATCCGAGAACCTCCAGCCATAACCAGACGAATAGCGAAAACCCGTCGTAGACCTGCGGTAGATCGACCTCCTCGACCGAGACGCCCGCGTGCTCCCAGAGTCGCCGGGCGGTCTCGGCGCCCACTTCGACGATGTCGTCTAGCGGCCAGTGCAACGGCAGACGCCGCCGGTTTGGCGTACCCGAGGCATAACCGGCGACATACACCGGCCGGTGCGGCAGGTCCGCCGCGCGCTCGGCGGAAGTGAGCACGAAGGCGGCCACGCCGTCGACGGGGATGTCGCAATCGTAGCGGCAGACCGGGTCGAACAGCATTGGCGCAGAAAGATACTCGCCTGCGGTAAGCGGCCGGTCGCGCCAAAACGACCAAGGGATGCGCGCGCCGTTCTTGCGCGCCTCGACAACCACGGCCGCCATCGACTCCCGGCTCGCGCCGAAGCGCTGCAGGTATTCGTTGTACGGCAACGCAATCATAGCCAGCGGCCCGAAAAAACCCTGGGGAGCTGTCCATTGCTGCAGCCCACGAACCTCACGCATGGAGTTGGCGTGGTACCGGCCGGCGGGATTGTGCAGGGCGCGGTGGAACAACACATAATCGGCGGCGCCGCTGGCTACCGCGTTGACGGCGATGGACATCGACCCAGTGATCTGGCCGATGCCATCGAATCCGGCAACGTAACGCGGCGTGGCACCCAGGTGCTGGGCGAGCCATGCAGACGAGACGATGCTAATGCCGTCTTCTGGAGATTGGCCCCCCGCGCTCGGCAGCAAGCTCGAGCTGACGAACCCGTCGATCTGCTCAAGGCGCAACCCGGCATCGACAATCGCGGCGCAGGCGGTCTCGACGGCTAGTGCCCCTAGGGGCTGGTCGGCGTGACGAGTCACCTGGCTGTGCGCGTAGCCGGCGATGGCGACCTTATTGCTCGCCGCGAACCTGGCGGTCAACGTAGCTCGAAGGCTGGAATAGCCATGCCCGGGGTGAGATCCTCGAATCCGACGGCAACGGCGTCGCCGACATGCAGGTCTGCATCAATACCGTTGAGCAAGCGGCCAATCATCCGAAGGTCTTTCTGCTCGACGAGTTCCACATCGACCAGCACGAAGGGCAGGTCATCGTCAAAGCCCGGCAAGAACGCCTGCCGCACTACCGTCCACGACCGCACCGTGCCGAGGCCGCTCACCGGCGCGAACTCGAACCGAGGATCGGTGGTGTGGCAATGCGGGCAGACCACATCGGGGGGCATGGTGAACTGGCCGCACGGGGTGCAGCGCGCGACAGTCAGGACGTGCTCGGCCGCGGCCGACCAGAACGGCGCCGATGACTCATCGGGGACGGGAACTGGACGCGCCGTCACGGAATTACCCCGTCCTGCATCATCTTCGATATTGCGTCCCAGTCGTAGCCGAGTTCCTGCAGCAGCGCCTCGGTGTGCTCCCCGTGCTCAGGTGCACGGCGCAACTGGGGTGCCTGTTCATCGAGCTGCAGCGGCACCGCGGGCAGCCGGTAGGTCTGGCCGTCATCAAGCCTGACCTCGCCGATGTAGCCGTTGGCGGTCACCTGCGGATCCTCGATCACCTCTGCGACGGATTGGACCGGCGCCCATGGTGCATCCAGTTTGGCGAGCAAGTTTTTCCACTGCTCAAGCGTGCGGTGAGCGAACACCGAATCCAGCTCGGCGACACAGGCATCAGCATTCGCTCGCCGCGCGGCAAGATCGACAAAGCGCGGATCATCGATCAGGTCGTCGCGGCCGACCACTCGGCAGAACTCCACCCAATAGCGGTCGCCCTGCAGGAACATCAGTTGAATATGGCGGCCGTCCTTGGTCCGGTAATTGCCGACGAGTGGATTTACCTGTGGCCCTCGGCCACTCATCGGGCCGACCTCACCGCCGTTGAGCACCGCCAGCAAGTCGGAGGACAGTGCCCACATCGCAGTGGCCAGCAGCGACACATCGACCACCGAGCCAACGCCGGTTTTGCCGCGCTTGAGCAACGCAGCCGCGATGCCGAACGCCAATGCCATAGCGGCGTTTCGGTCACCGAGTGCGCCGCGCTGGCTGATCGGGTAGTCACGCTCGGGCGGAGTAAGTATGTGACCCACTCCTCCGCGTGCCCAGAACGCCGAGCTGTCGTAGCCGGGCCGGTTGGCATCCGGGCCACGAACTCCAAAGCCATGACCCCGCGCGTAGATGAGGCTGGGATACCGGTCGCGCAACGTCGCCGCGTCAAGGCCCAGTCGGCTCAGCGCGCCAGGGCGCAGGCTGGTGAGGAACACATCGGCGGAGGCGAGTAATTCGTGAAGCACGGTCAATCCGGTTTTGTGATGGAGATTGATCGCGATCGAACGCTTGCCCCGATTGGCCAGAGCCATCGACAAGTTAACGCCGTCGCGGTCGGTGCCGATACCCTGCGTTGCCAGTCCTCGATAGGGGTCTCCCTCAATGCGCTCAATGCGGATGACGTCGGCGCCCCAATCGGCCAGCAGTGCACCGGCCACCGGTACGAATACCCATTGTGCCAACTCGACAACGCGCACCCCATCAAAAGCGTTCGGGGCGGTTTCGTCCATCTGATTCCTCCCTTCCCTACTCGTGCAGCGCTGATAGCGCATCATGGTCGGCGACGGCCGTACCGAGCCGATGAAGCAAGGTGGCGATCACATCAGCCTGCACTTTGGTGGTGATGCCCCAAAGGAAGAACCCGTGGACCATGCCTAAGCCGACGGCGCGCCACGCTTCGTCCCAAGCTGGCGTCGTGATGCCTTGTGCAGCGAGACAATCCAGGTAATGCCGCAGCAGATCGCGCTCGGTGCGTCGGCGCTCCTGGACAGTCAGGGTCGACGCGAGGTGATAGCCGACGTCGAGGTACCACTTGCCACGCTGGACCAGCTGCCAGTCCAACATTGACGGGGTCTGGGAGGCGTCGAGAAAGATGTTGCCTACGTGGGCATCACCGTGGATAACGCACCACGACTTGGCGGCCGGCTCGGCCCCGGTCGGCACGATGAGGCGGCGATAGGCCCCCACCAGCCCAGCCGCGTCCCTTACCTCGGTAGGGACCCGTTGCCCATTCGGGCCTTCGAAGTTGCGGGCGATAGTGGCGATCGTGGTCGACACACCCCACACCTCGAGTACCCGACCCAGCCGCGGTCCCAACCACGGCACACCGGCATAGCGAGGTTCTGCCCACGTCGCCGCGTGCAGCGTGGCCAGCTCAGCCAGCGTCCGGGCCGTTTGACTGGGTGTATATGGACTGTTGCCGTCGAGGAAGATACCCCCCTGCGATACCACGTCTTCGGTAATGACGACGCCGTGCTTGGTCTCGGGGTCAATGTCCGCGTACAAACTGCGCAGCGTGCGGACCCGAGCCGTATCGGCGACGTCCCGATAGAAGTACGCCTCGGGTGCCCCGACATAGCTTGCCGTCCGGCCGATTTCGTTGAAATAGCCTTTAATGCACAGATCGGTTGAGAGTCCGTCAGGAACACCGCCGGCGCATTCGATGGTAAATCTCGCATTGGTGGAGATCCGGTCCACGACCGGGCCGGGCACCACCGCACACACGTCGATGCCCGGAAACCGCGGTTGCAGCGCGGCGGTGAGCCACCGCGGGGACAGCGCCTGTTCGAGGCTGTCCGGGACGGGTGCCGCCGACACGGTCATGTCGTTGCGGCCCTGTCTGACAACGAGACTGGGCTGAACGCTGCCTGGGCTTTTGCGGTCTGTGCTTCCAGGAGCGCGGGACGGTCGTCTTCCAGAAGAAACCCCGCTTTGATGGTCGCGTCGAGGCTGGTCGTGAACTCGGCAAGATAAGTTTGAACGTCCCCGTACCGCTTGGTGAGCACCTCGTTAGGAAACGCCGTCTCGCGGCCGACGAGCATGCACAGGGGTCCAGGCGTCGAGTGGGCGTGATAGCACGCGATCGGCGCGTCCAGGAACGGTGACGGCACGCCCCCCATCGCATTGCCGAACCGGTCAACCTGCGCCTGGGCGACCGCGTCGTCGATTCGCAAAGCAATGCGCGGCGCGATCGGCGGCGCAATATCGTCCTCGGCCCAGCGGAATAGCAGCCGCAACGCGGCGCGGATGAACGCCGACATCGGAAAGCTCGAGCCGTTCCCGTCGCAGCCGAAGATCTTGGCCGCATGGGGTGCCCCCGCGACTTCGTACAGCCGGAAACGGTCTCCGACTCCGTTGCTGTCGTCTCGGCGCACGGACGCGGCGCCAGGGTTGACGAACTCTTCGAAGCTGAATCCCTCGACGTCGCTTTGCGGTTGGATTTCGATGACCGGAACCCCGACCGCTGGCATCGGGCCGTACTCGAATCGGGGCGAGCCTTCCCCGCCTGCGAGTGGAGTCAGGCTCGCCGCGTGCGCGGCCGGGAAAAACCCATCGTAGACGGGACGGTCGTCGCTCGTGTGAGTGAGCGCACCGAATGCCGCCGCGAAAGTTGCAGTGTCAACTGCGCTTTGCGAGTACCCACCAAGATATATGTGCCGGACCGGAAGGTGGTGCAACGGGCTGTGCTCCCCGCCCTGCTTGACCAGCGTGCCGATCTCGCGCAGCAGATCCCACACAAGGTCGTTGGAGGTGATTTCTACATCGGCATAGCGTGCCGGGTCGCGGCGTTGGAGTTCTGCCGCGGACCAGGCGCGCACGCTGATCCCGATCCAGGCATCGCCCTGCGCCTGCAGCATGGCGCCGACGTGTAACCACAGGGCGTCCCGGTCGACGCCGTAGGTGGTGTTGAACGGCTCGACGAGCACCCGACCGCTGAAGCGGCACAGCTGTTTCGGATATCGAGCCAGGACACGGGTGACGTAGCGGTGCCCACTGCTGACGAGGCCGGCGGGCCCGATGGCGGGCCCCGCGTAGCGGCTAGCTGTGCCTGAGAGCAGGTACTCTGCCTCCGAGTATTCGGCCGAGAGCTCGGGCGCGTCGTCGTCGAATTCGGTCGACCGTGGGGGCACGGCGCTGGTCACCGGTGATCCTGTACCGGTTGGCATGGGCAGCAGCAGCGGCATTCGGGCTCAGTGCATTTCGCGCTGATCGAGGTTTGCCCGTCGTCCAGCGCGCATCATCGCATCCATGCATTGCTGCAGGGCGAATGCGGGATTGAGCTCAAGCGCTTTGGTGGGTTCGGGATAGACCAGGATGTGGCCGGCCGGGAAGAAATACACCTCGCCGGCGCTCGCCTCCTCATCCACCCAGTCAGTGTTCGGATAGGTGGCGCGGATCGACCCCTCGAAGATGAATCCGTAGTGGGGACAGGTGCACACCCCGCCGGGGAGCCCACCCAGCTGGTAGAGCTGTGTGCAATCCAGGGGCCCGGTTGTCGTGTACCCGACCTCCATGTCGCCCCACTGCACCGAACGAAAACCATCGCCTGCCGCGGGCCACCGGCCCCCTCCCCCGCTGGGCAACTCGTCCGGTTTTGCGTGCGGCATGGCTTCCCTCTATTCCGACGTGGCGGTTGTTTTCGGAAAAATCATCGTTGAGTGCCGCCCATCGCGGTTAGACAGAATTCCCACAGGTGGTCCGTCGCGTCGGCCGCCAGTGGTGCATAAGCGTGGTAGTGGTACACGGACCGAACCAGTTCGGCAATGAACCAGGCAGCCCAGTCCGGATTGGCGGGCGCCAGCAGTCCAGCCTTCACGCCGGCGTTGATCTCGGTGAGCAGCAGTTCTACAAACGGCTTCTCGGCCGCGGCGAGCTCATCGGGGAAGATGCGGTGCAGCCGCCAGTGCGTTGACACAATGAATTTGGCGGTGCCACCGTCGCCCTCCTCGGCGTCGAGTACCTCCATGACCGTTGTGACGTAGAAGCGCAACCGCGCGACCGGATCGGGCAACTCCTCGGCGGCGGCGGCCCAACGCGTACAGGCATCGCTCATCGAATCGGCGATCACGGCCAGCAGCAGCTCATCCTTGCTGGGGAAGTAGCGGTAGAACGTCTGTAGTGCAACGCCGGCCTCTTTCGCCAGCTCTTGGGTCGTGAAACTGTCGCCCTTTTCCCGGACGAGCCGGCCGGCGGCGTCAAGCATCAACCGCACCTGGTTGGCGATGCGGGCGCGCGACCGCTGTACGGATGCTGACCGCTCCGTGGCGCGTTCCTCAGCCCATGACACCGCAGAAATGCTAGCCCTTGTCATGTCGATGAGAGCACCACGATGGGAATGTCGCGATCGGTGCGTGACTGGTAGACGTCGTAGTTGGGCCAGACATCGGTGACGATCTTCCACAGGCGTGGCTTCTCAGCGGCCGAAGCGGTCCGCGCGACGACCGCCAGCGTTTCGGCTTTCACCTGGATCGTGGCATGGGGATTGGCCTGCAGATTCCGATACCACAACGGGTGGTTCGGGGCACCACCCATCGAAGCGACCACCAGATAGTCATCGGCGTCACGGCCGAAAATGAGTGCGGAGGTGCGTTTTTGGCCAGTGCGACGACCCGTCGCGGTGAGCAAAAGCGTCGGAACGCCATTCCAGATGTACCCGACCTCACCGCCGGTCTCGCGATACGCGCGAATGTGGTCCTCGCCGAGCAGCATGAGGTCGGGTTGCGTGTAGTTTGACTCGGGCTTGTTCATCTCAGGTCACCGAGTTCCCTTGTCGAAGAGGACGGGTATCGCGGTTGCTCCGCGCTCATACATTCCGACGAAGCGGGGCGGTTCGGCGGCGGGATCCAATCGCAGGTTGGGCAGCCGGTCCAGCAGCGCCGAGATCGCAATGGTCATCTCGGCTCGCGCCACGTGCATGCCGAGACATATGTGCGCGCCCTGCCCGAAACCCAATGAAGGCCTGAACTTTCGGGTGATGTCGTACTCGTCGGGGCGATCCCACCGGGCGGGATCCCTGTTGGCGGCACCAAGCGCGAGATGCACGACCGACCCGGCAGGAATCTCGACGCCGCCAAGTTCGGTATCGGTCATGATCCAGCGGGAGAACATCGGATCGGTCGGCAGCCACCGAATCGCCTCCTCGATGGCGGGGCGCAGCAATTGTCTGTCTGCACGCACCGCCTCCAGGAGTTCGGGACGCTGCAGCAGCGCCGTCAGCGTGATGCCCATCTGCTTCCATGTGGTGCCCGAGCCCGCGCCGAGCAACAGCAGTACGAAGGAATCGATCTCGCGATCGGTGAGTCGGTCCGTGAGGCCGTCGTCGTCGGTCAGCTCGGCTTGGACGAGGATGCTGATCAGATCGTCTTTAGGCTCTGCCCGGCGGGCCGCGATGACCGGCTTGAGTATGTCGACCACCTTCTGCGGATCGGTTGCGAGCGCTTGTCGGATATCCAGGGCCTGCTCGATGGGCACGCCGAAGCTGCCGGTGATGGTGAGCACGGGGATGGCCGCGCAGAAGTCGACGTTGAGTTCGGCGTGTCCGTCGCGCACGAACCCGGCTACGAGCATGTCGACGGTCTCGGTGATCCAATTGTCAATCCACCACTTGCCATTCGCCGGCAGGAACGAAGGTTGGACAAGTCCGCGATAGCGCTTATGCTGCTCGCCGCCCATGGAAAGCATGCTGTTGGTCAGGCCGAGCGGACCACTGTCGAGGTCGATGGGCTCCGGGGACGACGCGAACACCTCCGGGTTGCGGTATGCGGTCATGCAGGATTCGTAGTTGAACGCCGTGAAATGCGGACTGTCAGGGTATGGCAGTCCGTGGAAGAACATCATGTCGGTGCAGCCGGTCAGCTCGTGGAGGACGCCGGGCACGACCGGCCCCTTTTCGCGCAGCCGGCGCCAAACCGGATACGGATCTTCCTGATATGCGCCACCGCTGTACGCGTTGTAGGAGCTGCGCAGGTCGAACAGCTCCCGCAGTCGATTGCGGTCCAGCGCGGGAGCGGTCATCGGGCCACGAACCCGCCGTCGATCGGCAGCGCCACCCCGGTGACGTTGCGTGATGCGTCCGAGACCAGATACAGCGCGGCCTCTGCGCAGTCCTCCGCCGTGATGGCTCGCCCGAGCGGGTGCTGGCCACCGACGGCTTCGGCAATCGCCGCCTGTTGATCCGCATCGACTTGTAGTCCACCCGCCGCCATGAAACCGGTCAGCGGCATGGCAGCCGGGCAGATGGCGTTGACTCGGATGCCGAACGGGGCCGCCTCGATCGCGACTGCCCGGGTGAGCTGAAGAACGCCACCCTTAGTGGCGCCGTACACGGTGCCACCCCACCCCACCAGTCCGGCCACCGAACCGGTGTTGAGGATGACGCCTCCTGGTGAGCCGAGCGAGCCTTGTTCCTTGAAACGCAGCACCGCGTGCTTGCACCCGAGGAAAACCCCGCCGAGGTTGACTGCGACCAAGCGGTTGAAGTCTTCGAGTGTGTGCTCCTCGAAAATCATGCCGAGTCGCGGAGTCGGTATGCCGACGTTGTTGAACAGGATGTCGAGCCGACCGTACTGGTCAACCGCGGCCGCGATCAGATCCTGAACCTGCTGTTCGTCCGACACGTCGACACCGACGGCGGCGGCGACGCCGCCCGTCGATTCAATTTCGCGCACAGCCTCTTTGGCGTTGTCGAGATTGATGTCGGCCACGACCACCCGCGCACCCTCTTGCGCGAACCGCAGAGCAGAGACCCGGCCAACGCCGGAGCCGGCGCCGGTGATGATGGCGCTCTTGCCATCCAGCACACCCGGCATCGGCTTAGGCTTCTCTCGTTTGGGACGCCAAGACGGGCGGTTCGGCCGGGGTGAACCGGTAGAGACGCTCGGCATTTCCGCGCAGCAGCTTGTGCTGGACCTCCGGCGGGAGGTCTTTCATCGTGTTGCGGGCCACCTCGATGCAGTTTGGCCATGTCGAGTCCGAGTGCGGATAGTCGGTCTCGCACATGACGTTGTCCTCGCCGAGTTCGGCTAGACTCTTGACTGCGTGGTGGTCCTCGATGATGCAGCCGTAGATGTGGTTACGGAAGGTCTCACGGATGTTGAGCGTGTCCAGGTCGGCCCCATTAGCAGCGTGGCCCATGAACGTCTGCCCGCGCTTCACCCAGTACCGCTGCTTGTCGAGCACCTGCTCGGCGCGTTCGAGGAAGTAGGGCATCCAACCGCATTCGCCCTCGGACAAGGCGATCTTCAGGTTTGGGTAGCGTTGGAACAGCCCGCTGAAGAGCCAGGAAAGCATCGTTCCCGACGTGCGCGAGGCACCCCAGGTGAGGTTCGCCATGAACGGAGCATCCGAGCAGATCTTGGGCAGCGTCGACGACGAGCCGACGTGCATGCTCGCGACGAGGCCGAGTTCGTTGGCCGCCGCCATGACCGGATCCCAGTAGCCGTCGACGTCGTGAATGGTCGGCAGCCCCAAGGGTTCGGGGTTCTCGGAGAACGCGAAGGCCGTGACGCCCTTGGCCGCCATGCGCTCCATCTCCGTGACGGCCAGCGCCGGATCCCACATGGGGATCAGCATCAGCGGGATGTAGCGCCCCGGCGAGACGCCACACCAATCCTCGACGAGCCAGTCGTTGTAGATCTGCAGACACTGGAACCCGAATTCCCGGTCGCTGGCCTCCATGAACAGTTGCCCGCAAAACCGTGGCAAGGTCGGAAAGCACAGCGATGCAAGCACACCGGAGCGGTCCATATCCTCCAGACGCGCCTTGGCGTCGTAACAACCTGGCCGCATCTCCGAGTAATTCAGCGGTTCGGGGCTGAACTCCTCCTTGGACTTGCCGACGACCGCGCTCAATCCCGAGCTTGGCATCCTCTTGCCGTCGTAGACCCAGACATCCATGCCGTTGTCGTCGACCTCCATGTGCGGCGCACGGTCTCGGTCCTTGGCGGCGACACGGTCGACCCACAGATTAGGCGGCTCGAGGATGTGATCGTCGACCGAGATCAACCAGTCCAGGTTATACGTCTTGTGTCCGTTCGCTTCTCGGCTCACTTGAACTCCCCAATCGACATGTGCTTGACCTCCTGAAACTCGCGGATGCCGTCCGGGCCTCGTTCCCGGCCAAGACCGCTCTGCTTGTAGCCTCCGCTCGGCGCGTACGCGGAGAAGACGGTGGTGTTGACGTTGACCGCGCCGGTGCGCAGCCGGCGGGCCACGTTCACCGCCGCCGCCGCGTCGGTCCCATACACCTGACCAGACAGCCCGTAGATGCTGTCGTTGGCGATCGCCACCGCGTCGTCGACATCGCGGTAGCCCAGCACACCGATGATGGGGCCGAAGATTTCGTCCTGGGCCGCCGGGTTGGCGTTGTTCGGTAGGTCCAGGACCGTTGGCTCGAAAAAGTAGCCGCGGGACAGGCCCGCAGGGCGTCCGCCACCGCTGAAAACCTTGCCGCCGTGCTCTTCTGCGAGCTTGACGTATTGCTCGCACTTGTCGCGCTGCGCGGCGCTGATGACCGGTCCCATGGTGATCCCCGGATCGGTGGGCATGCCGACCTTGATGGCCTGGTATGCCGCGCTCACCGCCTCGAGCACCTGTTCCTTCTGGTCCTGCGGGACGAGCATGCGGGTGGCGGCCACGCAGGCCTGGCCGGCGGTGGTCGCAATAGCCATGGCCGCGCCGGCGGGCGCGCGCTGCACGGCGTCGGGTAGGTAGATCTGTGCGGACTTACCGCCGAGTTCGAGCGACACCCGCTTGACGGTCGGCGCCGCCTGCTCGAGGATCTTGCGGCCCGCCGCCGTAGATCCGGTGAACGACACCATGTCGACAGCGGGGTCGCTGGTGAGTAGCTCGGCGCCGGCTATGCCCGCCTCCACCACCACGCTCAGCACGCCCGGCGGCAGGCCAGCGGCGTCGGCGGCCGCACCGAAGATCAACGACGAGATCGGCGTGAGCGGGCTTGGCCGCAAGATCACCGAATTACCCGCCATCAGTGCGGGAATGAGTTTCTGGAAGCCCATGATCAGCGCCGCGTTGTACGGCGTGATCGCGGTGACCACGCCGACCGGTTCGTGGCGACGGATGCTCAGTGCGACCCGGCCTCGTACCAGGTCATCGACGGGAACCGGACTGGCTTCCTCGTGTGACATCGACAGGTACAGGTCGATGGTTTGACGGGCGATCATGACTCCGACCGTCAGCTGGGTCATCTCGGCGAAGAATGCGGGCTGGCCAGCCTCCGCGACGAGGGTCGGCACCAGGTCAGCGCGGGCGGCATCGACGTGGTCGACGAACGCGGTCAAAGTCCGCGCCCGCTCGGCCGGCGAGGCTTCGGACCACACGCCGTCGTCGAAACTGCGGCGCGCCTCGGCGATCGCGCGGCGCACCTCGCCCAGCGGCGTAGCCGTGACGTCCGCGACATGGCTTTCGTCAGCGGGGTTTTCGACGCTAACCACATCGTCACCGGTGATCCAACGGCCTGCGATGTAGGTTCGCCGCTCTGCGAAAATGGTCACCACGCTCCTCTCATTATTCAGACTCTCGCCCTTGAGGATCCAAAAGTCGCTGCCGGACAACGTATTTCTGGACCTTTCCGCTGGCGGTGCGCGGAAAATCCTCCACCGGATGCAGCTCTTCGGGCCACTTCTGCGTGGCCACGCCGGTGCGCTCGAAGTGATCTCGGACCTCGCTCATTGCCGGCATGGAATGTCCGGGCTTGATCCGCAGCACCGCGGCGGCGCGTTCGCCGAGCCGCGGATCCGGTACGGCCACCACGACGGCCTCCGCGACCGCGGGGAGGCCAAGCAAAATCTCTTCGACCTGTAGCGCACTGATGTTCTCGCCGCCGCGAATGATGATGTCGGACTTGCGGTCGGTGAGGGTGAGGTAGCCGTCGTCGTCCATGACTCCGATATCGCCGGTGTGGTACCAGCCGTCCTCGTCAAATGCCCGTTCAGTTAGCGCCGGGTCGGTGTATCCGAGACACAAATCCGGCCCACGACTGAGGATTTCACCGTCGTCGGCCAGCTGGATCTCCACACCCGGCCGCGCCTCGCCGTCGGTAAAGAGCCGCTTATCTTCCGGCGCAGTCCAATGTGAACCGGTGATCGACGGGTGTTCGCTGCTGCCGTAGGAGCGGTGGACGAGGATGCCGAGGTCGGCCAGCCGCCGCGTGACCGCGGCTGGAACGGTGGATCCCCCGAGGCCGAGGTACTTGATGTACTGGAGGTGGTCTTCTGTGAATCGCGGGTGGTCGAGCAGGCTGGTGACGAAATAGGGCGGCCCGCCTCCGAGCGCGACGCCGTCGCTTTCCATCAGATCGATCGCGCGGTCGGGGTCCCAGACGTCGCACAGGTCGATCGGCGCCCCTTCGATGACCGGGATGAGGAACGCGCCGAGCATGCCGATGAAGTGCCCGACCGGCAGCGCAGTGAGTTGCCTGCCACGACCGGGTGGGTAATTCGCCAGCAGCTGGCGCGTCTCGAAGCCCAGCGACTGGTGGCTGTGGATGACTCCCTTGGGATCGCTGGTGGTGCCGGACGTGAACGCGATCAGGGTCGGCGTCGCTGGGTCGGCCGCCAGCGTGCCTTGCATTGGCTCATCTTCCAGCAGCGCGTCGAAGCTAGGGCCGACCCGCGCCACGATCGGGACGTCGGCGCTGACCTTCGGGTCATGGGCCATTCGTCCGAAGCTCTCGGCGGTGATGAAGACGCGCGGCTTGACCCGCGACAGGATGAAGCCCACTTCCTTGGGACCGTAGAAGTGGACGATCGGCACGATCACCGCACCCAGGAACGCCGACGCCCAGAACGTGGCCGCCGCCTCAACCCAGTTCGGCAATTGAAAAGCCACCACATCCCCCGGACCGACGTCTCGGGCCCGTAACCCTGCCGCCAGCCTGCGGGCGAGCAGTTCGACGTCACCGACGGTGCCGTCGAAAGGCCGCTGGGTGGAATGCACGCGAAACGTGACGTGCGAACTATCCTTGAGGCCCCGGGCTAGCAGGTCGCCGAGGGTGTCCGACGTCCACCAGCCCTGGTCTGCGTAGCGTTTCGCCAACTCTGGCGGAACGTCACGGACGTGTAGCACGGTCACACGGCTCCTCCGATGACGCTTTGATTATGGCCACGGTAGAACAACGTTCTCGTTAACTCAAGAGCATAGACATTGCGATAAGCAGTCTTGTAGTTCAGTCTGCGCGAATGTATCGTTCCCACCGCTACTGATATGAGATTCGTATCACACCTTGTTGGCGATTTGAATATCTGCGATCTGGACAGCGAAATGCGAGCTGATAAACACGTGGGCGCGTAAGTGACCCGAAGTCTCCCGACCGCACCGGCACGAATGCCGGCGGCTGGTGCGGTGCCGACCGGCCGCCACGGCGCTCCGCGTCGCGCCTATGCCCGCCCGCTGGCGGGCCTGGTGACCGTCGTCGTCGTAGCCGGAATCGTCAGCCTTGCCGCGACTCAGTTCCGGGGCGGTTTCACCGAAAGCGTGCCGGTGACCGTGCTTTCCGATCGCGCGGGTCTGGTGATGAACCCCGGCGCCAAGGTCAAGCTGCATGGCGCACCGGTCGGCGCCGTCACGTCCATCGAGGACTTGCCCGACGGGCAGGCAGCCATTCATCTGGCCATCGATCCCGCTCGCCTGCACCTCATTCCGGCGAATACTCTCGTCAGCATCGTCGCGACGACGGCATTCGGCGCCAAATTCGTCCAACTGATTCCGCCCGACCACCCGTCGGCGCAGCGCGTCCGTGCGGGCCAGGTTATCGACGCCGACCACGTCACCGTCGAGAGCAACACCATCTTCCGGCAGCTCACGTCGGTGCTGTCGAGGATCAACCCAGCCAAACTGAACGAGACGCTGGGGGCGATCGCCAAGGCTCTCAGCGGCAGAGGTGAGCGATTCGGGCAGACGCTGCGTGACCTGAATGCGTTTCTCGCCAAGATCGAGCCGAGCCTGCCGAATCTGAGCCACGACATCGACGCCACCGCGGAGGTGGCCAACGCCTACGCCGACGCGGCCCCGGACCTGATCCGGACCGTCGACAACACCACGCGAATAAGCCAAACCCTCGTCGACGAACAACACAACCTCGACATGCTGCTCATCAGCACGATCGGCCTGGCCGACGTCGGTAACGACGTGCTGGGCACGAACCGCCAAGCACTCACAGACGTGATGCACCTGCTGCTGCCGACGACTGACCTGACCAACGAATACCACCCCGCGCTGACCTGTGCGCTGAAGGGAATGTTCCAGCTGGCCAAACAACCCAACGGCAACCTACCCGGGCTTGAAGTACTGGGCGCGATCAGCCTAGGTGCAGAGCGGTATCGTTACCCGCAGAACCTGCCCAAAGTAGCCGCCCGGGGCGGTCCACAATGTGAACACGAATTGCCATTGCAGTACAACACATTCCCGCCCTTCGACGTCACAGATGTCGGCTCCAACCCGTGGAAGTACGGCAACCCGGGGAACCTGCTCAACTCCGACGCTCTCAAACAATTTCTGTACGGGCCCATCGATGGGCCGCCCCGCAACTCCGCTCAGATCGGGCAGCCAGGTTGACCGGCGCAAGGGGGACCAGTTGGGGGACGTTCATCAAGTTCGGCACCTTTGCCGCCGTAATGCTGACGCTGACCGGGTTCTTATTTGTGATCTTCGGTGGCTTCCGCGCTGCCTCGACGGACGGTTACTCAGCGACATTCACCGATGCCTCGCAGCTGAAATCGGGAGACTCGGTGCGAGCAGCCGGAATTCGCGTTGGCACGGTCAGTTCCGTGTCGCTGCAGCCGGACAATACGGTCCTGGTGGAGTTCGACGCTGACCGTGACGTTGTACTCACGACGGGGACCAAGGCCGCCGTCCGTTTTCTCAATCTCGTCGGCGATCGCTTCCTCGAACTCGTCATCGGACCGGGATCGACGAAGATACTGCCCGCGCGATCGCGTATTCCCGTCGACCAAACATCGCCCGCCCTGGACCTTGATTTGCTGTTGGGCGGGCTTAAACCCGTTATCCGAGGCCTGAATCCGCGCGATGTCAACGCGCTGGCCGCAGCGCTGCTAAAAGTGTTTCAGGGTCAGGGCCAGACCCTTCAGTCGCTGCTGTCGAAAACATCGTCATTCACCAACGACGTCGCGAACAAAAATGAGGCCGTCGAAAAGCTGATTGATAACCTCAACATAGTGGTGGAAACCCTTGCTAAAGAAGGTAACCAGTTCTCCGGCACCATCGATCGCCTCCAGCGTCTGGTAAGCGAGCTTGCCAACGACCGAGACCCGATCGGCGATGCCATCCAAGCGCTCGACAACGGCACCGCGTCGGTAGCGGACCTGCTCGGCGCCACCCGCGCGCCGCTGGCTGGAACGGTCGACGAGCTGAATCGCCTGGCGCCCTTACTCGATCAGGGCAAGGGAATGCTCGACGATGCCTTGCAGCGAGCGCCCAACAACTTCCGCAAACTCGCGCGGACAGGATCCTATGGCAGCTTCGTCAACTACTACATCTGCGGTCTGAGTTTCCGCGTCACAGATATGCAGAACCGGACCGCGGTCTTTCCCTGGTTTAAACAGACCGAAGGGAGGTGCGCGGAGCCATAATGCTGAAATACCGTGGCGCCAAACTTATTCGATCAGGGTTCATCGGTGTGGTCCTGAGCGTGTTGATCATTGCCGTCGGGCTGGCACCCGAGCAGCTGATGTCATGGGCGACGACGATCCCCTACCAGGCATTTTTCTCCGAAGCCGGCGGCATCGCTTCGGGCGCCAAAGTGTTGGTTTCCGGCGTCAAGATCGGCACCGTGTCCGACGTCGCGCTGCACGATGGCGATGCCTTGGTGACGTTTCGGGTCGACGGCAACGTGCGGCTAGGTTCGCAGACCACCGCACACATCCGCACCGGATCGCTGCTGGGCGCGCGGGTGCTGACGCTGGAGCCTGCGGGCTCCAGCAGGATGCATTCATCTGACGTGATCCCGCTGTCCAGGACGTCGTCCCCCTATTCACTGACCGAAGCAGTCTCCGACCTGACCAACGATCTCGCTGGCACCAGCACCGACACCCTCAACCAATCGCTGAACGCGCTTTCGACGACGCTCGACCGGATCGCGCCGGAGCTGGGTCCGGCATTTGACGGACTAACCCGAGTGTCACAGGCGCTCAACAGCCGTACCGAATCGCTCAACGCCCTACTCAAAAGCGCCACGGATGTCACCGGAATCATTTCGCAACGCACTCAACAGGTCAACACGCTCATCCTCGACGGCAATGACCTACTCGGCGTGCTGGTCCAACGGCGCGACGCGATCAACGAGCTGCTGGCCAACACCTCTGTCGTCGCCCAACAGCTGTCCGGTCTGGTAACCGACAACCAGAGCAAGCTCGCGCCGACATTGGACAGATTGAACTCCATCGCAGCAATTTTGGAAAAGAACCGCGACAACATCTCCAAGGCGCTGCCCGGACTCAAGAAATTCGAAATCACCTCGGGTGAGACCGTGGCCAACGGTAACTACTACAACGCCTATGTGCCCAATCTGTCGCTGCCGGAACTGACCCAACCATTCCTGGACTACTACTTCGGCTTCCGTCGCGGCGACCCAAACATGCCGCGTGCGTTGTTCCCTTGGCCACACAACGGCATTCCGGGGGGCTCGCGGTGATCGGCAGAAAGCGGCTCGCCGCCGTCACGGCGGTGGCTTTAACGGGCTTGATCGTTGCCGCCGCGGGGCTGATCGTCCGCGACACATTCTTTCGTCCGACCCGGCTCACCGCCTATTTCATCTCGGCCACCGGTATTTACCCGGGCGACGAACTGCGGGTCTCGGGTGTCAAAGTCGGTACCGTATCGTCCATCCAGCCGCTACCCAGCCAAGCCAAGCTGGTGTTGCAGATCGACCGCGACGTGCCGATCCCCGCCGACGCCAAGGCGGTGATTGTTTCGCAGAACCTGGTTTCGGCCCGCTACGTCCAACTCACGCCGGCCTACCGCAAGAGCGGACCTACCATGGCTGATGGAGCAGTGATCCCACTCGGGCGGACCGCTGTGCCGGTGGAGTGGGACGAAGTCGTCGCCCAACTGACCCGGCTGGCCACAGATTTAGGCCCGAGCAGCGCGGTGTCGTCGACCTCGGTCAGTCGATTCATCGATAGCGCCGCCGGCGCAATGGACGGAAATGGCGCGAAACTGCGGCAAACACTGGCGCAGCTGTCCGGCCTCGGCCGCATCCTGGCCAATGGCAGCGGCAACATCGTGGACATCATCAAGAACCTGCAAAACTTTGTCACGACGCTCCGGGATAGCCAACAACAGATCGTCCAGTTCGAAGACCGGCTGGCAACGCTGAGCAGTGTCGTCAATGACAGCCGATCCAATCTTGACGCGGCCCTGACGGATCTGTCGGTTGCGGTCGGTCAGGTGCAGCGATTTGTTGCCGAAAATCGGGACAAGACCGCTGAACAACTGCATCGGCTGGCCAACGTCACGCAGACCCTGGCCGATCAGCGGATGGACGTGGAAAACATCCTGCACGGTGCACCCACCGCGTTTGCAAACGGTTACAGCATTTATAACCCGAACGTTCCCGGCGCTATCGGGAGCTTCATCATCAACAACTTCAGCAATCCGGTGCAGTTCCTCTGCTCCGCGATCGGGGGGCTCGAAAATGTCACCGCCGTCGAGACCGGAAAACTCTGCGGCCAGTACGCGGGTCCGGGACTGCGGCAGTTCAACTTCAACTATCTGCCCTTTCCGTTCAGCCCGGTTCTGCAGCGCAGCGTGACGCCGGACAAGATCATTTACTCCGAGCCCAGTCTTGCGCCAGGTGGCGAGGGCCCGAGCCCGCAGGCGCCCGAGATCCCGCCGGCGATATCGGCCTACACGGGCCTGGGTGAATCCGCGCCGAAGAACTTACCCGACTTGTTGCTGCCTCCCGAAAGGCCTGAAAGTCCACCGACACCAGCCGATCAACAGCCGCCACCCCCTGGCCAAGGGACATCACCATGAGCGCACGCCGAGCATTCTCCGTCTTGTCTTGCGTCGTGATCGTTTCGTGCGTCAGCGGCTGCTCCTTCCAGGGGATCAACTCACTGCCGTTGCCGGGAGCGGTTGGTCGCGGGCCGGGCACCAGCGTCTACCACGTCGAGATCGCGAATGTCGGTACACTCGAATCGAACTCGCCGGTGATGATGGCCGACGTCGTGGTCGGAAGCGTTGGCCGGATGCGGGTCAAGGGTAACCACGCCGACGTCGAAGTGTCTGTCAAACCCGACGTCGTCGTACCCGCCAATGCGGTCGCCACCGTCGGGCAGACGAGCCTTTTGGGTTCGATGCACGTCGAGCTCAATCCTCCGCTCGGCCAGCATCCAACCGGGCGACTGGTGCCCGGCGCCACGATTCCGCTGGACAGATCGTCGACATATCCGTCCACCGAGGAGACACTGTCGTCGCTTTCGGTGGTGATCAATTCCGGCGGCCTGGGTCAAATCGGCGACATCGTCCACAACTTCAGTACCGCATTGTCCGGCAACGAGAACGAGGTGCGCGAATTGCTCACGCGACTCGACGATTTCGTCGGCGTCCTAGATCGCGAGCGCGAGCGGATTACTGCTTCCATCGACTCGTTGAACCGTCTCGCCGGCACTTTCGCATCACAACGCGACGTGATATCGCAAGCGTTGCGAAAGATACCACCCGCGCTGGACGTGCTGATCCGTGAACGGCCACGCATCACTGTGGCCCTAGAAAAACTTCGCGTCTTCAGTAACACCTCTACCCGGCTGATCAACGACACGCAGGCCGACCTCGTGAAAAACCTGCAGAATCTTGAGCCAACGATTCGGGCACTGGCCGATGTCGGGCCGGATCTCAGCACCATTCTCGGTTACCTACCGACTTTCCCGTTTACCCAGAACTTCCTCGATCGGGCAATCCGGGGAGACTACTTCAACGTCTTCGCGGTCGTTGATTTGACAGCACCACGGCTCAAGCGGTCGCTGCTTCTCGGCACCCGCTGGGGCGATCCAAACACAACACTCGTTCCCGCCCCGGGCGATCCCGCATACCTGAACTACACCTACAGTCCGTCTAGTCTCGGCATGCCACCCCCGCCGGCCGCGCCACCAGTCACCGGTCCCCCATCGGCGGCCCCGGCGCCGATGGCGCCCAACGATGACTGCCGTTGCACCAGTGGATCAACCCGCGACACGCGGTGGCGGCTGATGCTGACACGCTTTGTCCGAATTCAGCTGACGATCTTCGCGATCGCGTCGGTTATCGGCATGTCCGCGATGGTCTTCGAATACATGCAGGTGCCGACTCTGCTCGGGCTCGGCCGGCTCACCGTGAAGTTGGAGATGCCCAACACCGGCGGCCTCTATCGGTTCAGCAATGTCACCTACCGCGGTGTGGAAGTCGGCAAGGTGACCGCGGTGGGTCCTACGCAAACCGGTGCGGAAGCCACGTTGTCGATCGACACGTTGCCGAAGATTCCGGCGGACCTGCAAGCCTCGGTGCACAGCATGTCGGCGGTCGGCGAGCAATACGTCGATTTGGTGCCACGCTCCAGTCCTCGCCTTATCTGCGGGACGGCTCGGTGATCGCCCTGCGCGACACGACGATTCCGCAACCAGTGGGACCGATGCTGGATCGGCTCAGCGCCTTGGTCAACAGCGTCCCCACGGACAAACTCACCAGATTGCTTGACGAGTCGTTCAAGGCTTTCAACGGCGCCGGCTACGACGTTGGTTCTCTGCTCGATTCGTCAGCGAAGATATTGCACGACGCCAATGACACCGCGGAGCATACCCGTGCCCTGGTCGACGATGCGGGGCCCCTGCTGGACTCGCAAGTCGAATCCACCGACGCAATCCGGCTGTGGTCACACAGCCTTGCCGGCCTAACCGGCCAGTTGGTGACCGACGACCCGCAGTTTCGTAAGCTGCTGCGCACCGGACCCGGCTTCGAGCAGGAGGTCTCGAAGTTGCTCAATCAGGTCAAACCGACCCTGCCGGTGTTGCTGGCGAACCTGACGACTATCGGTCAGATCGGCGTGACCTACCACCCTTCGCTGGAGCAACTCTTGTGTTGCTTCCGCCATACGTCGCATCCACCAGCTCCTATGGCGTCCTCAACAACCCGACCGGCCTCGCGATCGGTGGATTCGCTTTGACAATCGCCGATCCCCCGGCGTGCACGGTGGGATTCCTGCCGCCGTCGCAGTGGCGGTCACCGGCCGACACCAGCGTGATCGACACCCCCGACGGCCTCTATTGCAAACTTCCGCAGGATTCACCCATCGCCGTGCGTGGCGCCCGCAACTATCCATGCATGGGACACCCCGGGAAGCGAGCACCAACCGTCGAGATATGCAATAGCGACAAACCCTTCGAACCGCTCGCGGAGCGCCAGCATGCGCTGGGCCCGTATCCGCTGGATCCGAACCTGATTTCCCAGGGCGTGCCGCTGGATGACCGGACTACGTACAGAGACAACATTTTCGGTCCCGTGGGTGGTACGCCTCCGCCACCGAACCTACCTCCGCCACCGCAGCTGCCTACCGCGCCACCACTTCTTGGACCGTCACCGGCGCCAACCGAACTTCCGCCACCACCTGGTGGCGATGTTCCGCCGGTCGAGCCAAACGCGTTCAATTCCAAAGGCCCCCGCGTGGCGCCGTCGGTTGCGGTGCTGCATTACGACCCCCGCACCGGCCGGTACATCACACCAGACGGTCACCTCTACCGGCAGTCCGACCTGGCTCGTATGGCACCTAACACATGGAAGGACATGCTCCTCATATCGAGCTGAAGTTCAGCGCCGGCCCCATGGCGGTCATGCCTTGGCAGCGTTCAAGCTGACCCCAGATCTGCTGCGGGAAGATCCAATTCGGCAAGTATTG
>CAVQSX010000013.1:0-85190 GCA_963715905.1 uncultured Actinomycetota bacterium | reverse complement strand
CTGTGAGAGCTTGCTGGTAAGCAGCTTTGCTGACAGCTCGAATGCGCCGTTCGATCCGCCGGACGCCCAGTTTATCCGCGGTATGTCCGCCATCACGGCAGCCTCAGGGCTTGTCCCGCGCATACCGTGGCAGAAGCAGCGACTTTGTCACGACGACTGTGCGGCCGCGTCTGTGTCGTTGCCCTCCAACTCCTTCTTTGCCACTACCAGCTCCGCTTTGGCGGCGGCGTCGACCTGCGGATATTGCGGGTTGAGACCCCGCAGCGTCTCGAGCAGCACTGCGGAAGTCGACACGTGGCTAAACCATTTGTGATCTGCGGGGATGACATGCCAGGGTGCCCAGACGGTGCTGGTGTGACTGAGCATGTCTTGAAAGGCTCGCTGGTAGTCGTCCCAGAACGCGCGCTCGTTTAGGTCCGCGACGGAGAATTTCCAGTTCTTCTCGGGCTCGTCGATGCGTTCAAGGAACCGGCGCGCTTGTTCGTCTTTGGAGACGTTGAGAAACAGCTTGACGATGGCGGTCCCGTTGTCGGTGAGGTAGCGCTCCCAGGCGTTGATGTCACGGTACCGTCGCTGCCAGATGTCCCCTGCGTCAAGCATGGCGGTGCGCGGCCACAAGGTCTCAGGGTGTACACGGGTGATCAGTACGTTCTCGTAGTGGGACCGGTTGAAAACCGCGATGCGGCCCAGTTCCGGCAGGCAGCGTTGGTGGCGCCAGAGGTAGTCATGTGCCCGCTCGGTCGCCGATGGCGTCTTGAAGCTGTACACGTCGACGCCCTCGGGGTTGAGGCCGCTCATGACGTGTTTGATCGTGCCGTCCTTACCGGCCGCATCGATCGCCTGAAGGATGATCAGCAACGACCGGTCGGCCTGTGCGAAGAAGCGGTCCTGCAGATCCAGCAGCGCCGCCTTCGCCTCAGCGAGCACCGCCGCGCCGTGGTCTTCTCGAAGCTGTTTGTCGTAGCGGTCGGGATCGAAATCCTTGGCCAGGACCACCTTGGCCCCCGGCTCTACCCGGGTGGCCTCTGCCAGCCTCTTCCATTGCGCCGGCAACTTCTCCTCCTGGTCATGTCGCATGCCCGTTGGTCAGGACGGCCCCGCGGGACGAACACTGTCAGCGTCGCAGATGGTGACCGGAATTGGCCACTACGGTCGGCGTGGGCCACCCGCGGCGTGCGGGGTGCGGCGGGTGTTGATCGCCGGCTTCGCCTAAGTGAGATCAAGTGCGTTGCCCGCATACCCATGCGCCACGCCAACGACGTCGGTGACTGCGCACCATAGCGGGCCGGGACGTCGAGGACGTCAAGATCGGAGTCATTCAAGCCGATCGCCGCCGGGCGCACAGCGATGAGAGTCGCCGCCTGCCTCTCGCCTACAAAACAAGCTACAAAACAATCTGACGCGGATGGGGCACCGTCTGGCGCATTGGCTGTCATCCTTAGTTCCGTGGCGGAGGCGAAACACGTCGTCTTGATTCACGGTTCCTGGGGCCGTGGGGAGCAGCTGGCTCCGGCCCGCGCCGCATTCGAAGAGCGTGGATATACGGTGCACACCCCAACGCTGCGGTACCACGAATTGCCCATGCAGGAAGGCGCGATGAAGGTCGCGTCACTAAGTCTTCGGGACTACACCGACGACTTGGTGGCATTCGTGAATTCGCTGGATTCACCACCACTTCTAATAGGTCACTCGATGGGCGGGCTGCTGGCGCAGCTGGTCGCCGTGCGCACCCGCCAAGCCGGCTTGGTGGCAGCATGCCCCGCGCCGGCGGCGGGCATCATCGGTGCGGCCCGCGCAACCTTGCGCATGACCCTGCCGCCCTTGTTACGGCCACGTCCCTGGACTAAGCCGTGGTGTCCCCCGACGTTCGAACAATCTCGACGCTGGATCGCTAACACGCAGACCGAGGATACGGCCCGAGAGATCTATGACGGTCTGGTCTGCGAATCCGGGCGCTACCTCTGGGAACTGCTCCTTGCGATGCCAAGGCTTTCGAACGCCACGGTTGTCGATTTCGCGGCGGTCACTGCCCCCGTGCTGGCGATTGGGGCCGAGTTTGACCGCATCGTGTCGGCCGGAATGGTGCGCCGAACCGCGGCCCGGTACCAGCACGGCATCTCCGTTGAGATTCCCCGCTCTGACCACATGGTGTTTTCACGGGTGGCTCTCCCGGTCACGATGAGCCACATCGACGAGTGGATGGCGAGAAATCATGTTCTCGCCACTGAGGCGAGGTGAACCGCGTCGTCACGGCATCGCCTCGGCCAAGGCGATATGCCCCTCGAAGCCAAGCGTTTTCGCCATGTCGCGGTAGCGATCCCGGAACTGCGCATAAGTCGCGGCATCGCCGCGAGCCCGCGCCGTGAGAGCCCGCAGCCGCAGCAGCGGAACCTCGAACAGGACGAATCCCGGGTCGGTCGGCTCCGCTGCCAGCCGATCGATCGCGGCCTGCGCCTCCCCGAGGTCGGCGCTCGTGCCGCGCTGCAGCAGTGATTCCACCAAGACCCGGACGGCCTCGCCAAGGGAGAGCACGTCGCCCGCGTCGAACGAGTAGTCGACGACCGCGCGCGCCAATTCGATGGCGCCGTCGATATCGCCGGTTCTGGCTTTCTCCTTCGCGATCTCGGTGTCGACGGTCCGCACTACGTCTTTCGCGTACCCGTGCCGCAGGTTAGCTTCACGAAACTCGGCGAGCAGCGCGAAACCGGCCGCGCGTTGCGAACCGCCCCGATTGATCAGGACAAGGCCGCGACTCACCCGGGCGGCGTCCACCTGGAAGTCATCGCCGGAATGCTCGGCCCTCTGCATCGCTTCGGCGGTGTCCCGGTCGGCCGCCGCGTCGGGCAGCACCGCCCCGGCATGGGCGGCGAAGCGGTACTTATACAGCACGGGGGTGATTAGGGTGATCGCGTCGACGCTGCGCGTCATCGCGATCGACTGGTCCAGGTCTTCCCGCCAGCCTGGAGCACCAAGGCAATATCGACAGTTGCCACGCATCATGATCGCCATCGGCAACGGTGACCCGATGGGGCCGAGACTGCCCTTGGTGGGATCGCCGTCGGCCAGGTCGATGACGCGCTGCGCCAAGCGCAGACCTTCGGCTGCCTGGCCTGCCATGAGCATGGATTGGGCCACGATCAACATCAACGTCAACGCCGGATCGGCGATCGACTCGAGCAGCGCGCTGAGGTCCGACGCAAGCCGCGCCGCTTCCCGGTAGCGGTTATGGAATACCAGCGTCATCGCGAGGCCGCCCATGCCGATAGCCAGCGACACCGTGTCGCCGGCGGCGGTGCAGAGGTCACGCAGTTCGTCGAAGCCGGTGTCGGCGATGCTGCCGGCGACCCGCACGGTGTTCATGCACAGCAGAGTCCGCGGGGCGATGCGCATCGACGCCCGGCCCGGATCATCGGTGGGCAACCCGTCGGCGACCGTTCGAGCCCGTTCCCAGCTGTTGCGCGCGGCTCTGATATCGCGGGATTGCGCCCACGCCCCGGCGCGCATGTGCCAGCCGAAAGCGGCGCGCAAGTCATCGGCGGCCTCGAAATGCTCGGCGATCAGCGCCGCGTTCTCATCCAGCGAATCCGGGTGGCGCTGTTCGATCGCGGTTGCCAGACGCCGATGCAGTTCGGCGCGGTCGGACTTCAGCTGTGTTTCGTAGGCCACGGTCCGGATCACCGGGTGGTGGAAGGCGTACTCGGCGTGCGGGGTGAAACGCACCTGGTCGACGAGTTCGGCAGCGATCAACTCGCCGATCTCAGCCTCATCATCGAGCAACGCCAACTGCTCTGCACCGAAACGCAACCCGATCACCGCGGCGGCATTCAGAGTCTGTTTGGCGGCGAAGTCGAGCCGGTCGATACGGGCGGCGATGGTGGCCTGCAGGGTCGCCGGCACGGCGGCATCGGCATGCTCGACCTGGCAGACATAACTACCACGGGCTCCGGTCAGCACACCCCGCTCGGCCAGATCGCGCACCATCTCCTCGACGAAAAACGGGTTACCGGCGGCCCGCTCGGCGATCGTGGTGGCCAATTCGCTGAGCGACGGGTCCGGCCCGAGCAGCTGCAAGACCAACGCTGCGGTCTCCGAATCGCTCAGCGGGGCCAAGGCGATGCTCTGCGCGCCGGGCACCCGGCTCAACGCGCCCCGATATTCGGGGCGGTAGCTGATCAGCACCAGCGAGTGCGTCTGCGGGACCACCGCCACAAAGTCGGCAACCAGGGATTCGCTGACGCCGTCGATCCAGTGCAGGTCCTCAATGACATAGACCGCCGGGGCTTTTCGCGCCAGCGACGCGGCATTGACCAGCGCGGTCAATCGCCGCCGGCGGGCATCCGGATCGACCTTGGCCAGCGCCACCTCAAGGTCGCCGATGCCCAGCAAGTCCTCCAACAGCAGCACGTCCTCCGGGTCGGCGTCAGCCACCCGGGCCCGTAGCTGCGTGCGGGCGGCCGAGGGGTCCAGATCACCCACGCCGAAGGCTGCACGCAGCAACCGGGCAACGACGCTGAAGGGAATGTCGCTTGCGTGCGATTCGCAGAATGCGGAAAACACCTCGACACCCCGGGCTGCCGCCATCGCGCTGACGTCGCGCAACAGCCGGCTCTTTCCGATGCCCGGCGATCCCACCACGCCGACCACCGCGCCGTGGCCGTCGGCGGCGCGATCCAGCAAGCCCTCGACCGCGGCCATCTCCCAGCCGCGGCCGACCAAAGTCGACTCCGCACGCCCGCCGGCGCGATGCCCGTCGCCGATGCCCAGCAGCCGACGGGCGGGCACCGGTTCCTCGGCGCCCTTGATCCGAACCAACTCCAACTCACCCAGACTCGCCGCGCCCTCAACCAGTCGCGCCGTCGACGCGCTCAGCATCACCCCACCCGGCGGGGCCACCGACTCCATCCGCTGGGCCATCCCGACCTGCTCACCCACGGTGGCGTAGCCAAACTGGCCCGAACCAAACCCACCGGCGATCACCTCACCGGAGTTCAGCCCGACCCGCAACCGCAGATCGATACCGTCGCGCTCGCCGACTTCGACGGCAAGCCGCTTCGCCTCCTCCTGAAGGCCCAAGGCCGCCAGACAGGCCCGAATGGCGTGGTCCTCCAACGCGACCGGCGCGCCGAACACCGCCATGATCCCGTCGCCCGTCCACTGTGCGACCGTGCTGCCATACCGCTGCACCACCGCTGCACAGCGGTCGGCGAGCTCGGCCATGATCTCGCGCAACCGCTCCGCACCCACGGCCGCGGCGATGTCCATCGAATGCACCACGTCGGCGAAAAGCACCGTGACCTGCTTGTACTCGGCCGGCGTGGTGGTTGTGGAAACCGCCGCACCGCACTCGTTACAGAACTTCGAGTTCGGCGGCAGCTCAGCGCCGCACGAACGGCACACCAAAGCCGTGGCCGTCATGTCACGCGACCACCCACTGGCGCTCACGTCACTATCGTGTCACCGCCGGCCAGCGCACGCGATATCGCGACCGCGATCCGGCCTAGGGGTGGCGCGCTACGCCGTGCCTCGGCGCGGCCAAGGGCGGCAAGTGGAGATCCCCATCATCACCGATCGGTGATCGGCGCGAGCGCCGTCGACGCCGCGGGCTATGTCTTCCCGTTATTCCCGGGTGCGCCGAGCAGTCCGCCGGAGCCCCCGGCGCCGGGGTCGCCGTTCGTCGTGCCACCAATACCGGGGTTGCCGCCGTTGCCGCCGTTGCCGATCACTACCGCGCTGCCGCCGTTGCCGCCGTTGCCCCCGGTTACTACGCCTGCGCCGCCCGCGCCGCCGGCCCCGCCGAGGGCCAAGATCACGCCGCCACGGCCGCCGTTCCCGCCGTCCCCGCCGATCGTGCTGGCGCTGGCCCCGCCGTCCCCGCCGGCCCCGCCGGGCCCGCCGGTCAAGCTGGCGTTGCCGCCGCCGTCCCCGCCGGCCCCGCCGGTGCCGGAGACGCTGAACCCACCGGCTCCGCCATCCCCGCCGGCACCGACTAATAAGCGGCCCGCACTGCCGCCGGTCCCGCCGGCGCCGCCGGCTGCGCCAGTGAGGGAGCCGGTGGCCCCGCCGTCGCCTCCGCTCCCGCCGGTACCGAACAGCAGGCCGGCGTTGCCGCCGGTCCCGCCGGTTCCGCCGGCTCCGCCGAGGCTGAACCCGCCGTCCCCGCCGGCGCCGGCCATACCGAGCAGCCCGCCGCCCCCGCCGGCTCCGCCGACACCCCCGGCTCCGTCGCCGACTCCGCCTACCCCGCCATGCCCGCCGACTGCGCCGGCCAGCCCGCTGAGCAGCCCGCCGGTCCCGCCGGTCCCGCCGGTCCCGCCGGTTCCGCCGATGCCGGGCGCGCTGGCTCCGCCGGCCCCGCCGGTCCCGCCGCCGCCGAACAGTCCGCCGGCCCCGCCGTGCCCGCCGGTTCCGCCGTCAACCAACCCGAATCCACCGTCGCCGCCGACGCCGCCGGTGCCGGACAGCAGCCCGCCGGCCCCGCCGGCCCCGCCGCCCCCGCCGGTGCCGACCGCTGAGCTTCCGCCCGCTCCGCCGGCCCCGCCGGTGCCCATCAGCCCAGCGGCCCCGCCAGTACCGCCCTTGAGGCCCGTGCCGCCCGCGGCCGAGCCGCCGGCACCGCCGTCACCCATCAACCATCCGCCGGGCGTGCCGTTTTGCCCAGATCCCGGGGCCCCGTTGGCGCCATTGCCGATCAGCGGGCGCCCAGTGAGCGCCTCGACGGGGCCATTCACTGCGTTGAATACCGGCTGTAGTGGAGAGGCGGCGCCGTTGTCGCCGGTGCCGCCGATGGGGGTGCCAAACCCGCCGCTGCCGCCGCTGCCTGCGGTGCCGATCAGCGCGGCGCTGCCGCCGTTGCCGCCGGCACCACCGATCACTAGGCCCTCTCCGCCGGCGCCACCGGCACCGCCGTCGCCCACCAGTAGACCAGCGTGACCGCCGGTCCCGCCGGCTCCGCCGGTGCCCGCGCTGAATCCGCCGGCGCCGCCGATTCCGCCGTATCCGAACAGCGTGCCGGCGTTGCCGCCGGTCCCGCCGGCCCCGCCGGTGGTGCCGCCGACTCCGCCCGCCCCGCCGGCGCCGCCGCTGGAGAACGGGCCGCTAACGAGGCCGGCGTTGCCGCCGGTCCCGCCGGCTCCGCCGGTGCCCGTGTGACCGAATCCGCCGTTCCCGCCGGCGCCGCCGTCGCCGAGGATTAGGCCCGCGTTGCCGCCCGCCCCGCCGGCGCCCCCGGTGGTCGTGCCGGATCCGCCGGTCCCGCCGGCCCCGCCGGGCCCGACCAGCATGCCGGCATTGCCGCCGGTCCCGCCGGCGCCCCCGACGCCAGCATCGCTGGATCCGCCGTCCCCGCCGTCCCCGCCGCCCGCACCGAACAGCCCGCTGAGCAGCCCACCGGTCCCGCCGGCGCCGCCGGCCCCGCCGTTGCCAAGCATTGAGCTCCCGCCGGTCCCGCCGTCCCCGCCGCCGCTGAATAGCAGGCCTCCATTGCCACCGTGTCCGCCGGCCCCCCCGACCCCGCCGGGCGCCGTGCTCAATCCGCCCGCGCCCCCAGGCCCGCCGTAGCCGAACAGGGGGTCGCCGGAATTACCGCCGGCTCCGCCGGCCCCGCCGTTGCCAGTCGCTGAGCTTCCGCCGGCCCCGCCAGCCCCGCCGGGGCCCAGCAGGCCAGAAGCGCCGCCATTACCGCCGGCCTGGCCGGTGCCGGGCGCGCCGGAACCGCCGGCCCCGCCGCTGCCCAACAGCCATCCGCCGGGTGCCCCATTTTGCCCCGTCCCCGGAGCCCCGTTGGCGCCGTTGCCGATCAGCGGACGCCCGGTAAGCGCCAGGCTCGGCCCATTGATCGCGTTGAGCAGATCCTGCTCGAGGGACTGCGCCGGATTGGCCGTAAACGCGGCAACATTGGCGGTCTCCGCGCTCCCATAGGATCGCGCACCCGCGGTCAACGTCTGCACAAATTGGTCATGAAACGCTGCCGCCTGCGCACTGAGTGCCTGAAAGCCCTGACCGCGGGCCGAGAATAGCGCCGCAATCGCCTCCGACACCTCATCGCCGGCGGCGGTGATCACTCTGGTGATCGAGGTCGCGGCCGCCGCGTTGGCCTCGCGGAGCGACGAGCCGATGCCCGCCAGATCTGTTGCCGCCGACGCACATCATTTCCGGCGCCTCGATCACATACGACATGTCTATCCACCCATCAGCTCGTCGGGCCGACCTGGACGAGACCGGAGCGCAGCCCGGCGCTGTGACCAGGTATTGCGTAATTCAGCCTCACACGAGCCGACAGGGCGGTCTGCAGTAGTCGTCTACTGAAAGACGGGGTGGACTGCGTAGGACAGTACTTAACCGGACCATTCGAGACCGTTCGGATGGACCGCCGTACCACGCGACGGCACAAACCTCACTGAGCGAAGCAAACCCGTCAGGCGGCCAGTGTGATTAGAGGGTGCGATAAGCGCCAGCGTCTGCGGTGATCGCACGTACGCTCTTGAGGTGCGCTTGCCGTGGCCGCTAATTGGCCGCTCGAAGGAGATGGGAGCCATCGAGGCCGCCATCTTGGCTTCGGATGCTTCCGGGACTGTTGTCTACGGGCCGGCAGGTGTGGGCAAGAGCCGGATCGCCCGTGAGGCCTTGTCTGCTGTTGAGTCTCAAAGATGCGAATGCCGATGGGCGGTCGGCACATCTTCGGCTCGGACGATTCCGCTCGGCGCTTTCACCGCATGGGCGCCGTCGGGTGTCACCAATACCGTTCAGTTACTGCGGGGGGTGATCGAATCGCTGACGGCCGCATCTCCGGACGCCACGGCGGTGGTGTGTGTCGATGACGCGCATCTGCTTGACGATTTGTCGATATTCGTTGTGCACCAGATCATGCAGCGTGGCGCGGCGAAGCTGCTGCTTACCGTTCGTGATGGCGAACCCATTCCCGCCGCGGCGCAGGAGATATGGAAGGACGGCCGGCTCGAACGGCTTGATCTGCAGCCGCTGTCGCTCGAAGAAACCACCACACTGCTGTCGGCGGCGTTAGGTGGATTGGTGGATTCGGTTGCCGCTCAGCGGCTGTGGAAGCTCACGCGCGGCAACGTCTTGTATCTGCGGAACATCGTCGAGCAGGAGGTCGCCGACGGCCGCCTCGTGAAACAGCACGGGTCCTGGCGCTGGATCGGTGATCCGATCATGCCGCCCAGCTTGGTCGAGCTGATCGAATCCCGCATCGGGAACCTACCCGCCCCGGTCAATGATGTGGTCGACGCGCTGGCTGTCGGAGAGCCGATCGAACTGGCGGCGCTGCGGCGGATCACTGATCCGGCCGCGGTCGAGGAGGCCGACTCCCGCGGTCTGATCACGCTCGAGCCCGGCCTTGCCGGTGTGCAGGTGCGGGTAGCGCATCCGCTCTACGGTGAGGTGCGCCGCAGCGGCGCGCCACCCACGAAGTTGCGGCGGCTGCGCGGGCTGGTCGCCGCCGAACTCGCCGGGTCCAACGAGCGTGACGACATCCAGGTCGTCGTTCGACGGGCCACGTTGAGTCTTGACTCCGACCTCGCACCCGACGTGGAGCTGCTCGTCAGGGCGGCCTACGGCGCCGTCTGGCTGGCGGATCTGCCGCTGGCCGATCGACTCGCGGAGGCGGCCATCCAAGTCAAAGCGGGACTGGAACCGAACATCGTTCGGGCGCATGCCCTTTCGTGGCTTGGCCGTGGCAAAGAGGCAGACGCGGTGCTCGCCGAGATTGACACCGGCCAGTTAACCGCCGGCGACCGCGCGCGATTCGCGTTTTTTCGCGCGAGCAACCTGCTCTGGGCGCTCGGTGACCCCGCACGCGCGAAAGAGATCATCGACGACGCGTCGCGCACCACACCGCCGCAGGCTCACAGCTATATCGACGCCTTCTTCACGGTGTACTGGTTTGCGATGGACCAGCCCCAGACGGCGTTGCAAGCGTCGAAGAAACTCGCATTCGATGACCTGCCCGCCGTCGTTGGCGCGGAGATAGCTTGGGCCCTCGCAACCATAGCCGCGGACGCTGGGCACGCCACCGCAGCCGGGGGCACCGCAGAAGCGGGATACATCGCTGCGACTCGCTCTTTCGACGCTCCGCACATGACGTTCAACATCGCTGATTCGCACGTCAGCGCGTTGGTGCTAGCAGGGCGGATCGGCGATGCCGCTGACTTGGCCGCGCGCGTGCAGCAGCAGGCTGCCGACCTTCCGGGTGCGGCCCAATTACTCGGTGCCGCCGTGGCGGGTCGGGCCGCCCTTGCCGCGGGCGACATTCATTCCGCGTGTATGTTGCTGGAACTGGCAGTGGTAGGGATGTCTGGCACCCACCCTCTGGGCTGGGGGTATCGCTACCGCATCCCACGCGCGACCGCACTAGCCGCACGCGGGTCGATAGACAAGGCAGCCGTCGAACTTGCCGCGCTCGAGGAGGTGCAACGTCCATTCAGGGCGTTGGACTACGAGCTGAGCCTGGCCCGGGCGTGGGTGGCCGCGGCCGAGGGCGCGGTCAGTAAGGCGACCGCCGTCTTGTTATCGGCAGCCCAAAGAGCTTCCGATAAAGGGCAATTCGCCGCGGAAGTGGTGTGTCTGCAGACCGCCACCCAGTTTGGGGACTGTTCGGGTGCACTTCGGTTGCGTGAGCTCGAGGGGATCGTCGAGGGGCCCCGTGTTAGCGTGGCCGCGCGGTTCGCCGAGGCCCTGCGCGATGGCAATGCCCCTCGATTAGCCTCAGTATCAGAAGAATTCGAGCGTCTGGGCGATCTAATTGCAGCGGTCGACGCAGCCGCCCACGCCGCCCTGGCATATCGCCGGCAAGGCCTTCGGGGATCGGCGTTGGGTTGCTCGACTCGCGCCACCGCTCTTGCCGAACAATGCGGCGCCAGTACTTGGGCGCTCGGTCAGGCCTGTGAGCCCTTGCCGCTGACCGACCGGGAACGCGAGATCGTGATGCGGATCGGTGAAGGACTATCGAGCCGCGAAATTGCCGAGCGACTGAATCTGTCCGTACGCACCGTCGAAAGCCATGTTTATCGGGCGATGTTGAAGACCGGAACCACCAGCCGCGACGAACTCGCAGCCCTGCTACCCCGTTCTACGGAGCGAACACAATGAAGACTATGACGGCGTGCGTTTGGCGCACGTGACGATCTCAGTCTGAGCATCGCGCGCCTGGCTCGCTTCTGTCGGTGCGCGCTGTTCTAGCTGCGCGCTCCTTAGAGACCGAGTTCGTGGTCGATCTGGGGCCAATAGTGCAACCCATCCGGGCTGAGGAAAATCCAGTCGTGAATTTCGCCATTGACGAGCGCGAGGCTGATCGGGGCGCCTTGGGCTATCGCTTCCTGTTGGAGGACAAGCGCGTCGGGCGAGACTGAATCCAGGGAGCCTGAGTAGACATACGTCGTCGGGAGTCCCTTCAGCGATCCGTATAGCGGACTCACCTCGTAGTTGTTTATGGGGAGATTGCCCGCCCACACTTTGCCGATATTTTGCGCCCCGCTCCCGAGCGGAGGGAGATACGGATCGTGGACATACGCGATGTTCGGGTTGGTGTCCGATACGTCGAGCCAAGGCGACAGCAGGACCATCGATGCCGGAACAGCCTGGTTGTGGGCGACCAGGTACTCGACCGATGCGAGTGCCAGGGTGCCCCCAGCCGAGTCGCCGAGCACGCTGACATGGGGGGCCCCGTGCGCGGCGATTTCCGTGGAGATCAGGCCAGCCATCTTAGGCACCACCACGCCAGCGGTGCCACCCTGCTGCATCAATGGGTAGATCGGCACCTCGATGGTCGCGCCGGTCTGGTAGGCCATCATCGAGTAGTCGATCCAGTGAAAGACCGTTGGCGGCAAGATGAATGCGCCGCCATGAATGGCGACCACGTAATTGCCGTCTGGATGCGCAGGCGCAATTTGGACGACGCTCATCCCGTCGTAGGTGGTGTGCTGGACCGTTTCGCCCAGCAGCAGCGGCAAGATCTTCGGTGGGCTGTTGCCCAGGATCAGCGATAGTCCCGGGGCGTTGCTGGCGAGCACCGCGAGAAGTGGGGAGTTCGGATTACCCCACTGGTTATAAACACCTGTGACGTTCAGGAGATCTTTGACCGGATAGAGCGCAGCGGTTTCGATCCTGCTTGCCAGCGACGGTGTGCCGGTAAAAGTCGGGTTCAGCGACGCCGGAATCGGCCTAATGGCCGGTGATGCGAAGATGTTGTCGACGAGCGTGTTTCCCACCTGGGTGAATCCTGTGGTGAGTGTCGCGGGGGTCTGCTGAATTTCTTGCTGGACGACGGCGAAGGCGTTCTCGATGGCTCTGGTGCCGGTTAGCTGGCGCTGGGTCAGGGCCAAGGATGGCGCATTGATCACACCCAGAACGTCCTGTTCGAGGGCCTGCGCCGGGCTGGCCATAAGCGCCGCAACATTCGCGGCCTCCGCGCCCGCATAGGATCTCGCACTCGTGGTCAACGCCTGCACAAACTGGTCATGAAACGCCGCCGCCTGTGAGCTGAGTGCCTGAAAGCCCTGACCATGGGCGCAGAACACCGCCGCAATGGCCGCCGATACCTCGTCCTCAGCCGGGGCCAGCACCCCAGCGGTCGAGGCCGCGGCCGCCGCGTTGGCCTCGCTGAGCGACGAGCCGATGCCCGCCAGATCCGTTGCCGCCGCCGTCACGAACTCCGGCTCCGCGATCGCATACGACATCTCTATCCACCCACTATCTCGTCGGGCCGACCTGGGGCGTGGTGGCGCTCGCGGTCATGGTGTGACCAGTTATTGCGCAATCCAGCCTCACCCGAATCGGCCGGGCGGTCTGCAGTAGTCGTCTACTTAAAGGCGGGGCGGGCTGCCTGGTTGACTACTTAACCGGACCATGTTCGAGAACCGCTGCGATGATTTCGTCGAGATGCAAATCCGGGAGGCAAACCGGTTCCGCGTCAATACCTTTCGCTCGCTTGCCTTCTGCCGGCTACTGCAGTGAGGCGGCAATGCGACGCCACTGTTCGCGGGGGAATTCCCGTGGGTCGGCGGTGAGCACCTGGATGCAGACGTGATCTGCGCCGGCATCGTGGTGCTCTTTCACCCTGCGCAGCACCGTCTCCTCGTCCCCCCACGCGATGATCGCGTCGAACAGTCGGTCGCTGACCGATTCCAGGTCGGCGGCGGTGAACCCGGAGCGCAGCAGGCTGTTCGCATAATTCGGCAGCGCCAGGTAGGCGCGCAGCCAGTCGGTCCCGATCGCGCGCGCCTCGGCGGCTCCATCGCAGAGGATGACGCCCTGTTCGGGTAGCAGCAGGGGACCCTCGCCCAATATTTCGCGTGCGCCTGCCGTGTGTTCAGGCGTGACGAGATAAGGATGCGCGCCGTTGGCGCGCTGCGCAGACAACTCCAGCATCTTGGGCCCGAGCGCGGCGAGAACCCGGTGTTCGACGGGAACCGGGTGTTCCGCCGCGTCCAGGGCATCCAGGAATGCGCGCGTGGCCGCCAACGGTCTGCGGTATCGACCCGGCTCCGACGCGTCGATCAGAGGGGCGTGGCTCACGCCGATGCCCAGCAGGAATCGATCGCCGTATTCGGCCGACAACGACGCGTACGACGCGGTGACCGCGGATGCGCTGTGCATCCAGAGGTTCAAGATTCCGGTTGCAATGACGACCCGCCTGGTCGATGCCAGTAGATGGGCCACCGCATCGAATACATTCCCGCCGACATCGGGTATCCACAATGCCTCGAAGCCAAGTTCCTCCAACTCGGCGGCGGCGTCGGCGGACTCGCTGGCGTCGCCGTATCGCAGCTGCGAACTCCATATGCCTACACCGGCAAACTTCATTGAGGTCGGTCCTGATCAGTCCGCAGCACGACGATAGGCCGGCAAGTTTCCGGCGAGCTCGTCGAACAACCCCTGGTTGAGACCGAAGGCGACCTTCACCTCGTCGACCGCGCGAGCGATCTCGTCGGCGTCGAGGACGAGTAGGTCGAGTCGTTCCCGATAGGAGTCCTTGTAGGGCTTGGCCCGCACCGGGAATTCGTAAAACGCCAGTCCGGCACCGTCGAGACTGAATGTGCGGTCGAGCATCTTGCCGATGATCTGGCCGCCTGAGAGGTCGCCGAGGTAGCGGGTGTAGTGGTGCGCCACCAGCGCGCCGCCCCAAGCGGCGCCGCTGATCCGGTCTCGGTAGGCCTGAGCGGCGCGGGATTCGACCTTGTGCCCGGAGCCGGGCGCCCAATACTCGAGGTCGGCATCGATCGCCGGCACGCGCTCCAGCGCCGGGTCGTACACCGCGGCAACCAGCGGGTCGTCCCGGTGGGCCCGCACGGCGTGCTCCAGTGCGCCGTAGACCATCCGCAACCGCAGCAGGTAATCGGCATAGCCCTGACCGTTGACCCGGCCGGCAAGCAGTTCCGACACAAACGGCGATTGCTCCGCGGCCTCGTGCTCTGCCGTCGAACCCTCCTTCATCGCGACAGACAGGGGTCGGACGGCCTCGGCGGCACTCAGTGACATGCTCTGCTCCAGGCGGTCGGCGAATGCGCTGACAACATGTCAAGACTCTAACCCCGCCGCCGCATCGCTGTGACGTCTCCGAGTCTGTACTCGCAACGTGCCGTGGGTTTACCCCGGCTTCGGGTGAACCAGAGTGGTCACAATGTTTTGGACAGCAGTAATATTCGGGACTTCGGCCACTGCCGAGCGGCGATCGCTGAACGGTGTGCTTGCGAACCGGGAGCGCCGCAGCCCCTGACCGGCGGCAGGCAGGGGCTGCGGCATGGAACTAAAACCAGACTTTGCGCCCGCCCACCGGACGTCCGACCGCGCCCAGGATCCACAAGATCACACCGACGACCACCAGTAGCGCGCCAATAGAATACAAAATTGACACGCCAGTCACGTATCCGATCACCGCGAGGATGATTCCTAAAACAATCACTTGGTGCCCCCTCTATTGGGTACTTGTCTAATAGGGCCGATCAACGGTGGTGTACCCCGCCACGGCCACCTCCAATCCAGCCACTTATCTGCTGTTTGACCTCTGTTGCGGTGACGGCGCCCATGCCTCTGAGCACTCAGGGATTGTCGTCGGCTACCAGCCCTTTCACCTGCTGGTAGTAAATGACCTTGCCGCCGCCGGCCCAATTGCCTTCTGGGATCTCATGGATCAGTGTCCAAACGTGAAACGATCTTGGGCCCCCGGGTTCGATTCCCGCCGCGGTGCAGACCGCAGCATGCACGTCGGCGGCAAGTCGCTCTTTGCGGTCCTGGGATAGTGCGCCTTCGAACACGGTCACATCGACCTTGAATCGAGGAGCGGCCGGCCCCCGGCCGCCCACCGACAGCTCGGACGGCTCCAGCGCGTGCAGGTACACCCAGGTGTTGTCACGCAGAAACGGGGTGTCCGGGGCACGTTCGGCGCGCAGGAGCGCGCCGACCAACTCGTCGGTCAGCCGGCTCAACGCCCGGTCGTCCAAGGAGCCGCGCAGGAACGTCAAATCGATCATCGGCATGACAACACCATCTCCTTGCTCGTAGAGCTCGTCTGTTGCGGAAGACGGGTTTTGTGTGAGGATCTTCGACCATGCGCATTGGTCTGACCGGCGGCGCCACCTCGACCGACAAGCTCGTGGAGCAAGCGGTGCGCGCAGAGCAGCAGGGCTTCACCTCGTTGTGGTACGCCAGCAGCGTCCTGGGGGATCCGCTGGCCGCGATGGCGGTGGCCGGCCGTGCCACGACCTCGATCGAGCTCGGTACCGCGGTTTTGCAGACGTACCCGTGTCATCCTCTGCTGCAAGCGAATCGGGCCGCCGCAGTAGCCGAGGCCATGGGGCGGCCAGGATTCACGCTCGGCATCGGGCCGTCGCACGAAACATTGGTTCGCGGCGTGTACGGGTTGTCGTATGAGCACCCGGGCGCCAGTACCGAGGAGTACGTGCGGATCGTGGCCGCGCTGCTGCGGGGGGAGGTCGTCGACTTCGACGGCGAGCACTGGTCGGCGCACAGTGCCGGCCGGATGACTCCCGCCGGCGCACCGGTTCCCGTGCTGCTGTCGGCCATGTCGCCCCGGATGTTGCGCGCCTGCGGGCAATTCACCGACGGCGCGGTGCTCTGGATGGCGACGGCGCGCGCGATCGAGACACTCATCGCGCCGCGACTGCACGCCGCCGCGTTGGGGGCGGGCCGGCCCGCGCCGCGGATCGTCGCCGGGCTCCCCGTCGCGGTGCACGATGATGCTGCACAGGCGCGCGCGGCGGCGGCGATGACAGCAACGTCGTACGCGGGCCTGATCAACTACCAGCGCGTGCTCGAGGCCGGCGGCGCCGGCTCGCCCGCCGAGGCCGCCCTTGTCGGCGACGAGGGGTCGGTGCGCGCACAGTTGCACGGGTTGCTGGACGCCGGCGCCACCGATGTCTGGGCACAGATCGTCCCCGTCGGGGACAGTCGGGACGAGCGGGTCGCGTCGCTGCGCCGGACCACGGACCTGCTGGCGGGACTGGTGGGGTGACGGCCGGGGCACGGGTTTACAGCTTCCTCAGGCCCCGCACGACATTGACGTACGGCGTGGTCGCGGATGCGCTCTTGCGCAGACTCGGTTGTATTGCACCGGCATTGCCCACGACGAGGTACCGCAACCCGTGGTCGCGGAACTCGGCGATCTGTTCGATGACCTCGTCCGGTGTTCCCACCGCGAACAACTCTTTGACCAGTGACGGCGGTACCTTCGCGGCGTAGGACAGCGCTGTCTCTTCGTCGATTAGTTGCGGTATGAGGTCCTGCACGCCGGTGAAGTCCGAACCGAGGGGATGTTGTGCGCCGTGGCGGGCCCAGTCTTTGGCGGGCGAGTTCAGCGTGAACACCTTGGCGATATCGGAGTTCACAACTTCGTCGATTTCGTCGCGGGTCCGTCCGGTGACGATGAAACGGATGAGTGCGGGGGTGATGGTCATCGGATCGCGCCCGGCGTCCGACGCTGCGGTTCGCACGATTTCGAGTTGCTCGCCGTATTCGGTTGCCCGCGTCGTTCCGGGAAACCACCCGTCCGCGTAGCGCCCGGTGGCACGCATCATGCGCGGCCCGTGTGCCGCGATCCAGATCTCGGGCCACTTGCCCTTGTATGGCGGCAGCGCGAAAGTCGCATTGTGCAAAGGGAAAAACGGCGATTCCCGGCTGACCAACTCACCGCATGAGTCCCACAGGGCCCGGATGGTGGCCACGGCTTCCTCGAAGCGCGCAACGGGCTTGGACCAGTCGACGCCGTAGGGTGCGTTGCTTTCTCGCTCACCGGTTCCAATGCCGAGGATGGCCCGACCTTTGGTGAGCAAGTGCAGCGAAGCCGCGGCTTGCGCGGTGACGGCGGGATTGCGCCTGCCGGCGTCGGTAACGGCCACCCCTAGCCGCATCCGGGCCTTGTTGCGCCCTGCGAGGTAGCCCAGCATGGTCCACGGCTCAAGGTGCGCGTCCATCTTGGGGATCAGACGTGCGGCGCCGACGTGCTTGGAAGTCCACATCGATGGCGGCAGTACCGAATTGAGATGGTCGGCCACCCAAAAGGAGTCGGCGCCACAGGCCAACCCGGTCACGTAGTCGGCGTGGATCAACGGCTTCGGCCCAAAACGCGAATTGATGGTGTTGTGCATGACGCCCAGGCCCAAACCGGCCATCGATTTCGCTCCTTTGCGCCCTAATACCGGGGGTAGCCGATCGGCTAGTCGGACGATAGATGATCGGGCGCGCTGCATCAATGCCCGTCAGGGCGGCTGCCGCGTGGACAATGCTGAGATGCGTCCAATCGGGTGGTTGCTTGCGTTTGCCGTTGCTGTTGGCCTTGCGGTCTGTGCCGGTGCGACCGCCGCGGCCGGTCCCGGCGTCCCGCCAGTCAGCGATGCCGCGCGAGAGGCCGGATTCGTCGACGTTCGAAGTGTGGTTCCTGATGCAATCACCGACCTGCGCTACGCGACCACCAACAATTTCACCGGCATTCAGCTCTATCCGGCCGACGCCCGGTGCCTTGTGCACCAATCGATGTCTCAAGGCCTTGCGGCGGCCGCGGCCGCGCTGCGGCCGCAGGGGCACGTGCTGGTGTTCTGGGATTGCTACCGGCCACACGACGTCCAGGTCAGAATGTTCAACGTGGTCCCGAACCCGGCCTGGGTAGCACGGCCGGGTGCATATGCGCACAGTCATGAGTCCGGGCGGTCGGTTGACGTGACCTTCACCAGCGTGCAACAGCAGTGCCCGCCGGAGCGCACTGTGGGCGGACAGACCGGCGGACTCTGCCTGGCCGACATGGGCACCGACTTCGATGACTTCACCGCGCGGGCAACGGCGTACGCAACGCAGGACGTCAGCGCTGCGGCGCAGGAGAACCGGGCCCAGCTGCGGACCGCAATGAACTACGGCGGATTGACCGTGTACTCCGGCGAGTGGTGGCATTTCGACGGTCCCGGCGCCGCCGTCGACCGCCCGATTCTCAACGTTCCGGTTGATTGATCAATCTCATTATATGAGACGTTAGTTTCATAATATGAAAGCTGTCGTTAAGCTTCGGGCATGGAACGCGCCGATCAAGGAGTTGCCGTGAACGACGAACCCCGGGCTGTCTACACGCACGGACACCACGAGTCGGTGCTGCGCGCTCATCAGCGGCGCACCGCTGAAGATTCGGCGGGCTACCTATTGCCCTACCTGAAGCCGGGGTTGTCGCTGCTCGACGTCGGGTGCGGTCCCGGCACGATCACCGCCGATCTGGCGGCACTGGTCGCTCCTGGGCCGGTGACGGCCGTCGACCAATTTGCCGACGTCCTCAACGTGGCGCGCGCCGAGATCGAGCGGAGCAACCTGTCGAATGTCTCGTTCGCGGCCGCCGATGTGCACCGGCTCGATTGTCCCGACGACGTGTTCGATGTCGTCCACGCTCACCAGGTGTTGCAACACGTCGCCGATCCGGTCCAGGCGCTGCGCGAGATGAGACGGGTGTGTGCGCCGAGTGGAATTGTGGCGGCCCGAGACGCTGACTACTCGGGTTTCATCTGGTTCCCCGAACTTCCGGCGCTGGATTTCTGGCGCGACATCTACCGGCAGGCAGCCCGCTCCAACGGCGGCGAACCGGATGCCGGCCGACGGCTGCTGTCGTGGGCCCTTGCGGCGGGATTCGACGACGTCACGCCCACCGGCAGCGTCTGGTGCTACGCGACGCCAGCCACCCGCGAATGGTGGGGCGGAATGTGGGCCGACCGGATTCTTCATTCGGGGGTGGCTCGCGAGCTCCTGGCGTCGGGGCTGGCCACAGCCGCGCAGCTGGAGGAGATCGCTGCGGCGTGGCGGGCCTGGGCCGCGGCGCCGGATGGCTGGCTGGCGATCCCGCACGGCGAAATCATTTGCCGGGCGTAGCTGGGCAGGCCGCCCACCGGCCGCGCAAGTTTGCATTTGACCAGGTCAACCGTGTGGTATTGGCATTCTCTTTTTTTGCAAGTACGTTATTCACCGATGGATAATGAGGCTCAGACCCCATCGGGCATTCCGCTCGCGCCGGTGTACGGCCCAGGGGACAGAAAAACGGAACCCGCACCACCGGGGGAGTATCCCTTCACCCGCGGTAACTTCGCGTCCGGCTACCGCGGAAAGCTGTGGACGTTCCGGCAGTACTCCGGCTTCGGCACGGCGGAGGAATCCAACCGCCGCTACCGCTACCTGCTGGAGCAAGGTGGTACAGGCTTGTCGGTGGCGCTCGACCTGCCCACCCAGTGCGGATATGACTCCGACGATCCCGAGTTCGGTGAGGAGGTCGGCCGGGTAGGCGTCGCGGTGGACACCCTGGCCGACGCCGAGATCCTGTTCGACGGTATCCCGCTGGACAAGATCAGCACCAGCTTTACGATCAACGGCACCGCGGCGATCCTGCTGGCGCTGTACGTGGCGGCCGCGGAGCGCAAAGGCGTGCCGCGGGCCAAGCTCACCGGAACGATTCAGAACGACATCCTCAAGGAATACGCGTCCCGCGGGACCTGGATCTGGCCACCGGAACCGTCGCTGCGGCTGATCGCCGACACGATCGAGTTCTGCGCGGCCGAGGTTCCCAGATTCAACGCAATCTCGGTGGCCGGCGCCCACTTCCGGGACGCCGGGGCCAACGCGGTGCAAGAAATGGCGTTCACCCTGGCCGACGGCGTCACTTACTGCGACACCGTGGTGGAGCGGGGGCGGATGACCATCGACCAGTTCGCGCCACAGATCTCGTTCTTCTTCTACACCCACGGCGACTTCTTCGAAGAGATCGCCAAATACCGGGCCGGGCGGCGGCGCTGGGCGACGATTGTGCGGGAACGCTACGGGGCGACGACGGAAAAGGCGTCGATGTTCCGCTTCGGCTGCGTGTGCGGTGGCGCGTCCCTGTATGCGCCGCAGGCGCAAAACAACCTGGTGCGGGTGGCCTACGAGGCGATGGCCGCGGTACTGGGCGGCGTCCAGTCGATGTTCACCGCGGCCTGGGACGAGCCGTTCGCACTGCCCACCGAGGAATCCACGACGCTGGCGCTGCGCACCCAACAGATCCTGGCCCACGAGACCGGAGTAGCAAGCGTCGCCGACCCGCTCGGCGGCTCGTATTTCGTCGAAGCCCTGACCGACGCGACGGAGGCCCGGATCATCGAGATCATGCACGATCTCGAGCAGCACGGCGGAATGGTTCACGCGATCGAGGACGGCTACCTGCAGGGCCTAATCGCCGACGAAGCCTTTCAGACGCATAAGGACATCGAAGCAGGCATTCGCCCGGTCGTGGGGGTCAATCGATTCGTATCCGAGGAACCCGAACCCGACATCGTCACCTACGAACTCGATGCCGAGGGTCGCGACCTGCAGCTCAAGCGGCTCTCTCAGGTGAAATCTGAAAGGGATTCCACCGCAGTGGAATCCAGCCTTGCCGCGCTCTCGCGCGCCGCCGAGGGGACCGATAATCTCATGCACAAGCTGATCGACTGCGCCAACGCGTACTGCACGGTGGGCGAGATGGTCTCGACGCTCAAAGCGGTGTGGGGCGAATTCCAGCAACCGGTGGTGTTCTAGATGGCCGTTCGGGTTCTTGTTGCCAAGCCTGGTCTTGACGGACACGACCGTGGCGCCAAGATCGTCGCCCGTACCTTGCGTGACGCCGGCTTCGAGGTCATCTACACCGGTATCCGGCAGCGCATCGAAGACATCGCGTCGATCGCCGTCCAGGAAGACGTTGCCGTGGTGGGCCTGAGCATCCTGTCCGGTGCGCATCTGGCGCTCACCGCGCGTACGGTCGACGCGTTGCGGGCGGCCGACGCCGCCGATATCGCCGTCGTTGTCGGAGGGACGATTCCGCACGCCGATGTGCCTAAGTTGCTGTCCGCCGGGGCTGCCGCCGTGTTTCCCACCGGGACACCGCTCGAGACGCTCGTGCGCGAGATGCGCGCGCTAACCGGCACCCCGCAACCTGTTTTAGAGGAAACGGAGTAAACATGCGCGTCGGGGTGATGATCGGCGCCGAGCGTGGCGATATGGCCCGCAAGGTTGCCAAGCTGGCGTCCGATATCGAATGGGCCGAATCCGCGGGTCTGGACACCGCGTGGATGCCACAGGTGCCCGATGATTTCGACTGCCTCACCATGGTGTCGCTGATGGCCGCGCACAGCGCGCGCATCGAGCTGGGTACTGCGGTGGTGCCGTTGCAGGCACAGCATCCGATTGCTCTTGCCCGCCAAGCGCTCTCGACGCACGCGGTGGCCGGTGGACGGTTGGCGCTGGGCGTCGGACCGTCGCACCACTGGATCATTCGAGACATGCTGGGCCTGCCCTATGAGAAGCCGGCCGCCTACACCCGCGACTACCTGCAGGTGCTCAACGCCGCCACCGCCGGTCCGGGATCGGTTGACGTCGAGAACGATTCGTTCACGGTGCACAATCCGATGGCGATCGGTGCCGATAATCCGATGCCCGTGCTGGTCGCCGCGCTGGGGCCGGTGATGCTGCAACTTGCCGGGGAACTGGCCGACGGCACCGTGTTGTGGATGGCCGATGAGCGTGCGATCGGTGACCACATTGCACCGAAGATCACCAAAGCCGCCGCGGACGCCGGGCGCCCGGCGCCGCGGATCGTTGCGGGTATTCCGGTATGCCTTTGTGCCCCTTCCCAAGTCGATGTGGCCAAGGAGCGGGCCAACCGCATCCTGGGCGAGGCCGAGGTATCGCCCAACTATCAGCGGCTGCTCGAACGCGGCGATGCCCGCGATGTCGGCGATCTGTGCGCGGCCGGCGACGAGAAGGCGATCCTGTCGCGCATGCGTCTCTTTGCCGATGCCGGCGTCACGGATCTGTCGGTGCGCCTGCTGCCGATCGGTGACAACCGGGATGAGCTCATCGCATCCAAGCGCCGAACTCGCGAAGTGATAGCCGGGCTCGCGACGGAGCTGCGGTGACGCCGGGAGGCACCGGACCACTGGCGGGAGTACGGATCCTCGAAGTCGGCACCATGCTGGCGGGCCCGTATGCCACGATGTTGCTGGCAGATCTGGGTGCCGACGTCATCAAGATCGAACCCGAGGGCGGTGAGATTTCCCGCGGGGTCGGGCCAACCTACTTCGCCAGCCTTAATCGCAACAAGTCGAGTGTTTGTCTGGATCTGAATTCCGAAGCGGGACAGCAACGATTGGGTGAACTGGTGGCGGGATCGCACGCGCTGCTGGTGAACCTGAAACCATCGGCCATTCGCCGGCTGGGGCTGACCTATGAGGCGCTGCGACGTTGGAACGAGCGGATCGTGTGCGTGGCGATCACCGGCTTCGGGTTGTACGGAGGCGACGACCCGGCTTTCGACTACGTGGTTCAGGCAGGTGTGGGCATTGCCGCGCTGACCGGAGATCCCGAAGGACCACCGACGCTGCCCGGCTATTCATCGGCGGATAACTCCACGGGAATGTGTGCTGCGCTGGGGCTGCTGGCCAAGATCATCTCCGGAACCGGCGGGCAAGTAGACGTCTCGTTACGCGACGTCATGCTGTCCCAGCTCAACTATCATGCCTCTGCCTACCTCAACAGCGGCGTAGAGCCGCAGCGCCGCCCGTACGGAGCGCACTCGTTTTACGTACCAGCCCAACTCTTTCCGACGGCCGATGGATATCTCGCGCTGTTCATCACCCACGACGGCTTCTGGAAATCTTTTGCCACCGAAGCGAACATCGACGGCTTCATGCTGATGGCCGAACGTGTCGCGCGCCGCGACGAGGTGCTGAGTGTGGTCACTGGGGCGCTCGCGACCGACACGGCCGCGGGTTGGGAACGGCGGCTGCGTCCCCTGGGTGTGCCGGCGGCGGCCGTCCGAACGCTGCCTGAGGCTCTCGAAGCCACTCCGGAAGTAGTTGTGTCCGCTGGTGATTTCCGGTTGGTCGGCAGCCCAATCCACGTTTCTGGCTACCAGCCCGAGTACCGCCCGGCGCCGAATTTGGACGACGCGAAAACCTAGGTACTCGGTTGGTAGTCGATCGTCGTCGCGAGCAGTCGCGGGATCGGCGCGGGATCCAGCTGCAGCGCATCGGACATGTGCAGTTGGCCGGCGTTGGCGATCATGTTGTCCAAGACGGCCTGCAGGTTCTCGCCTTCGATCTCGTACAGGGCGACGTAGGGGCCGTCGCCGTCAACGGGACGCAGGCGACGTGCGGAGACGAATCCATCGAGTGCCACGAGTTCCGGTAAATGGACTTCGTCGTACCAGGTGTTGTATTCCTGCTCGCGATCGGGCGAACTGGGTCGACTCTCGACGAGGATAAGGCCCTTGGCCATAGTTGCCACCTCTCTGTGACCGCTATTCGTAAAGCACCGTGATCGTCGCCGTATCGGGTACGCCCTGGCAAGTAAGAATGTAACCCTCGGCCACTTCGTCGTCTTCGAGGGCGTCATTGGTCCGCATGGTCGCATGGCCCTCAGTGAGCCTCGCCATGCACGTGCCGCAGTTACCGGCCTCGCAGCTGAAGGGCGGCTGCAGGCCGGCCCGGCGCGCGGTTTCGAGCAGCGTCTCACCGGGAACCTGCGGAACCGTCACCTTCTTCCGGTCCAGATGGATCGTCACCGTACCGACCTCGGTGCCGTTCGTTGCGGGATCTGTCACCCGTGGAGTCTCCTCGATAACCCGGCTGCAGGCACCACGACCGCCCCCACCCGCACTTGCGTTCTTCAGTATAGAGAATACTATTCTCACTGAGTAGATAGGATCTTCTCATGTCTGTGCCGAGGCCGGATTTCCCGGGCCCGCCAGGAAAGGACGGGACGTGACCGAGCCGGCCGTGCTCGTGTGCGAGGAACGCCGACTCAGCCTGCCCGAGCTCGACGCCATGTCCGACGGCTTGGCCGCGAGCCTGGCCAAAATCGGTGTCGTGGCTGGAGAGCGCGTTGCGGTGATGGCGTCTAACCGGCCGGAGTTCGTCACAGTCGTACACGCGATCTGGCGGCTGGGCGCGGCGGCGGTTCTGATCAGCCCGGCGTGGAAGCGCGACGAAGTCGACCACGCACTTGCGCTGACCAATCCGGCCCACGCAGTCGGCGACCATCCGGTGTTGGCCGGATCGATGCCGATGCTGCACCTCGACGAGCCGATCATTCCCGCAGAGCCGATATCCCGCCCGCCGGTCCCACAGGCCGATGCGGTGCTGGTGTTCAGTTCCGGCACCACCGGTATGCCCAAGGCGGTCCGGCACACGCACGCGGCGCTGGACGAGGCCGTTCGGCACTGGCGCGGGGCGCTGCAGATGACCGAGTTTGACCGAATTCAGATCGCAACACCGCCGTCGCACATCCTCGGCTTGCTCAACATCCTGACGGCGCTGCGGACCGGCGCCTGGATGCGCCTGCATTCCCGGTTCAACGTCGATGCGATGCTGCGCCACATCGAAAGCGACGGCATCACAATCGAAATGGCCGTCGCGCCCATCGCGCTGGCCATCGCCGCGCATCCCGATCTCGAGTCCTACGACCTGTCGTCACTGCGCTACATCATGTGGGGCGCGACACCGGTCAGCGCCGGCGTTGCCGAAACGGTGACTCGGCGAACCGGCGTCGGCTGGCTGCCCGCCTACGGCACCACCGAACTGCCTGTCATCGCCGCCAACCCGGTCGGCGGGGCCCGGCTCGACTCAGTCGGACGCGTCGTGCCGGGCGTCGACCTGCGGGTGGTGTCGCCGCAGACCGGCGAACCGGTCGGCGCCGGCGATGTCGGCGAGATCCAGGCGCGGTCGTTGTCGCTGATGGCGGGCTACCTGCCTGCCGAGGCGACCGCGGAGGCGTTGTGCGACGGCTGGTACCGGACCGGCGACGTCGGGTGGGTCGACGGCGACGGGTGGCTGCGGATCACCGACCGCCTCAAAGAGATGATCAAGGTGCGCGGATTCCAGGTTGCTCCAGCCGAAATCGAGACGGTCCTGCACGGGCATCCGGCCGTCAAAGACTGTGCGGTGTTCGGCATTCCCGACGGGATCAACGGGGAAGCGGTCGTCGCCGCGGTCGCGACGCGGAGCCCGGTCAAGGCCGCCGATTTGACCGCCCGCGTTGACGAGAAACTGGCGTCCTACAAGCGCGTGAGCAGGGTGGTGTTCGTGGCAGAAATTCCCCGCCTACCCTCAGGCAAGGTGTTGCGTCGAGTTCTAAAGGAGCGCTATGGATGTACGTCTGACAGCTGAACAGCAGCAACTACGCGACGCCGCCGCAAAGCTGGCCGACGATCTTGGACCCGGTTCGGTGCAGGATCTCGATGACGAAGGTCGCATTGCGCGTCTGGACAAGCAGGTTGCGGCGACCGGCTGGAGATCGCTGCGTTCCGATGGCGCGTCGGGCGTCGAGGTGGCGATTGTCGCCGAAGAATTCGGGCGCCGCCTGGTCGACACTCCGTTTCTCGGGCCGCTTCTCGCCGACGATCTGGCCCGGCACCTCGAGGCCAACGCGGATGGCGCCAGCATGGCCGTCGACGATCGGGTGATCGACGCTCGCGGATGTCGGCGTGCACTGTTGCTGTCTGAAGGCACGGTGCTGGCGGCCGAGCTGGCGCCGGGTGCCGGCGGCGCGGATCTGACCAGGACAGAAACGACCACGACCGGAACCCCGCAGACCCTCGGTGAGGTATCCGCCGAAGCAGCCGCTCGATGGCGGGCGCTGGCGCTGGTCGCCACGTCGGCTGACCTGGTCGGAATTGCCCGGGGCGCGCATTCCGTTGCCTGCGACTACGCGAAAATTCGCGAACAGTACGGCAAGCAGATCGGGTCTTATCAGGCTATTGCGCACCTGCTGGCCGAAAGCCTGGCGCTGATCGAAGGCTCGGTGAGCGTGTTGCGGCACGCCGCATGGGGTGTCGACGAACTTCCGCCGGACCAAGCCATTCGGGCCGCGCAAGTTGCCAAAGTCTACTGCGCGCGCGCCACCCGAACCGTCTGCGAGACAGCCATACAGGTGCACGGTGGCATCGGCAATACGTGGGAATGCCTGGTGCATGTCTATCTGCGCCGCGCCCTGACATCGACGGAGCTGTGGCCCGTCACTTTGAAGGAGATCGACCTTGGACTTTCGTGACTCACCAACCGAAGCCGCCTTCCGGGAACGGCTGCGATCCTGGCTTTCGCTGCACGCCAAGGAATTTCCCAGTTCGGGTGACGAGTACTGGGCCCGCCAGGCCGAGTGGCATCAAGCCCTCTACCAAGAGGGCTTCTTCGGGCTGTCGTTTCCCCGTGAATACGGCGGCCAAGAGCTTCCACCGGTCTACGACGTCATCATCGATGAAGAATTGGCCAGGGCAGCGGCTCCACCGCGCCCCAGTGTCGGCTATCTGATCTACGGCATCGGCAGGCACGCGAGCGACGAACTGCGGCAACGCTTCCTGCCCGGCATCATCAACGGCACCGAGCGGTGGTGCCAGGGTTTCAGCGAGCCCGGCGCCGGCTCGGATCTGGCCTCGTTGACCACCACCGCCCGCCTTGAGGGCGATGCCTATGTGGTGAACGGACATAAGATCTGGACCAGCTACTCCGATGTCGCTAACTGGTGTCTGCTGTTGGCGCGCACCGACCCCGAAGCTAAGCGCCACCGCGGCCTGTCGGCGTTCGTACTCGAGATGAAACAGCCTGGTGTGCAACAACGCCCGCTGCGCATGATCAATGGGGTCACCAACGAGTTCGGTCAGGTGTCCTTCGACGGCGCACGGGTACCGGCGGACCGGATGGTCGGTGCTCCCGGGGACGGCTGGGCAGTTGCCATGACCGTGGTCGGGCATGAGCGGGAACCCTCGACGCTGGGGTATGCAGCCAAATACAGCAAACTCGTCCGAAACATGTTGGCGCGGAGTGATGGTCCGGTACACGAAGACGTCGCCTGGGCCGCGATTCAATCGGAAATGCTGACCCACCACGTCCGGCGGCGGCTGTCCGAACAGTTGGACGGGGTGTCGCACGGGCCGGAAGGATCCCTCGACAAGCTACTGATGACCTGGGTCGAGCAATCCGTCGGGCACGCCGCACTGGCGGTCGCCGGAACCCGCGACCCGGACCTGCTCAGCGCCTACCTGTACAGCCGCGCGCAAAGCGTCATGGGCGGCACTTCACAGATACAGAAAAACATCATCGCTTCACGAATCTTGGGATTGGGAGTCTGACGTGTACGACATGCCTGCCGAAATCGATGTCCGCGCCGACGGTGCACTGCGGATCATCACCCTGAACCGCCCGGACTCGCTCAATTCGGTCAACGACGACCTGCATTCCGGACTCGCGCGGCTATGGCAACGATTGACCGACGATCCGACGGCCCGCGCCGCCGTGATCACCGGGGCCGGCCGGGCGTTTTCGGCCGGCGGCGATTTCGGATATCTCGAGGAGTTGGCGAACGACGCCGACCTGCGGGCCAAGACCATCCGAGACGGGCGCGAGATCGTGTTGGGCATGGCGCGGTGCCGAATTCCCGTGGTGGCCGCGGTAAATGGCCCGGCCGTCGGGCTCGGCTGCAGCCTGGTCGCGCTGAGCGACATCGTCTACATCGCCGAAAGCGCCTATCTTGCCGACCCACACGTGCAGGTGGGACTGGTGGCCGCCGACGGGGGGCCGCTGACCTGGCCGCTGCATATCAGTCTGTTGCTGGCCAAGGAGTTTGCGTTGACGGGTACCCGCATTCGCGCGGAGCGGGCCGTCGAACTCGGGCTGGCCAACCACATGGTTGCCGATCCGGTTGGCGAGGCCATCGCCTGCGCGAAGAAGATCATGGAGCTGCCCCAACAGGCGGTGGAGAGCACCAAGCGGGTGCTCAACATTCACCTGGAACGGGCCGTTCTTGCCAGCCTGGACTATGCCCTTTCGGCCGAGAGCCAGTCGTTCCTGACCGAGGACTTCCGGGCTAACGTCGCGAAGTTCAACGCCAGCAAGAACTGACGCCCGCTGGGTGACGAGCAGACGCAAAAGCCCCCAAAACGTGCCGTTTTTGGGGGCTTTTGCGTCTGCTCGCGCCACTTAGGCGTCGTGCTGGCGCAGGAAGTCGCGCATTACCCGATCGAACCGGTGTGGCTCCTCGATGAAAGGCATGTGAGCGGTCGACTCGAACAGCTCGAACCTCGAGCCTGCGATCCGATGGTGCATTTCTCGCATGTCTTCGGGTGAACATTCGTCGAACCTGCCCGCTAGGAGCAGCGTCGGCAGGGCGATCTCGGCCAACCGCTCGAATACATCCCAGTTCCGGATGGTCCCGACGATGCGAAAGTCGCTCGGCCCAAACAGTGTTTCGAAGATCTCGGTCCCCATATTGCGGAACGCGTCCTCGAGTTCTGTGGGCCACGGGCGAATACGGCAGAGATAGGTCTCGTTCCAGGTTCTGATCGCGGCCTGATATTCGGCGGAATTGGTGGTTCCCGCCGCTTCGTGGCGGTCAACCGCAGCTTGTGTTGCCGCGTCCAAGTCGGCCTTCAGACGGACCACGTTAGCGGCAAACCTTGGTATGGACGGGGTGCTATTCGAGATCGTCAGGCTGACGGCACCCGATGTTGCGTCAAGTGCGTACTGTTGCACCATCATCCCGCCCCACGAGTTGCCGAAGATATGGAAACGATCAAGGCCCAGCCCATGCACGACCGCGTCCATTTCGGCCACCGAGCGTTCCATTGTCCAAAGCTCTGTGTTTGAGGGCCGTTCGGAATTGCCGCAACCCAACTGGTCCCAGAAGATGACCTCACGCTCGTCTGCCAAACGCGCGAGCGAGCCAATGTAATTGTGCGGCAACCCAGGGCCGCCGTGAACCGCGAGCAGCGGAAGACCCGTCCCGGCGCCGACCCGCTTGAACCAGGCATTGCCCCCGGGGACCGGGATTGTCCCCTCTCGCTGAGCCATGCCGTCTCCCGTCACGCCTGCGGCACGGATTGTGGTGACAGCAGCCGCTCGGCAGCGGCGTATGGATCGTCGCGGCCCTCGGCGACCGACTCGGCGCAGCGGTCCAGATCCGGATGGGTCCGCAGGCGGGTCTGGGCAAGCGAAAGGATCAGAGCCCGTGCCCGGGCCAGCCGGCGATCCGGGCTGTCGGCGCGGTGATGGTCGTCGATCGCGGCAACCAGCTCAACGACACCCTCACCGCGTGCGGCGATGAGACTGACGATCGGAGCGTTGGTTTCGGCGCGCAGATCCCGCACGGTCTGCTCGGCACCGTCCCGGTCGGCTTTGTTGACCACCACGATGTCGGCGACTTCAAGCACACCCGCCTTGGCTGCCTGGACAGCGTCGCCCGCGCCGGGATTGAGGATGACGACGGTTGGGTCGGCAACGGCCGCAATCTCGATTTCGGATTGCCCCACCCCGACGGTCTCCAGCAGGATCACGTCGTAGCCGATCGCGCCCAGCAGGCGGATGGCCGCCGGAACGGCGGCGGCCAGACCCCCGAGGTGTCCTCGGGACGCCACCGAACGGATCAGCACATCCGAATCGTTGATGTGCGCCGCCATTCGAATTCGATCACCCAGCAGCGCACCGCCACTGAACGGCGACGAGGGGTCGACGGCCAGCACGGCCACCCGGCATCCACGCTCCCGGTAGGCGGCTACCAGGGCCGCGATCGTCGTCGACTTACCCGCGCCGGGTGGCCCGGTGATGCCTATGACGGGACCCGGGCGCGCTGGAAACAGGATCGATACTGGCCAGCACCTCGCCTCGCCTGTCACCCTCGATCAGGCTGAGTAGCCGGCCGACCGCGCGCGGAGATCCGGTCCGTGCGCTGGCAATCAGCTCTTCGATGGTCATGGGCTCATCACAGAGCCGCGACCTCGATGGCCGCGATGATCACGGCCGAACTCGTCCCACCACCCGCACATTTCGTCGATTCTACTGCAGGTCAACGGACTTGCCGGTGGCGGCCGCGTGGCCTGCGCGGTAACCGAAGACCATTGCCGGACCGATAGTTCCGCCAGCGCCGCCGTAGGCCCGGCCGGTCGCGCCCGCCATGGCGTTGCCCGCTGCGAACAGCCCCGGAATCGGCTCGCCACTGACATGGAGCACGCGGCCGTCATCGTCGGTGCGCGGTCCACCCTTGGTACCCATCGCGCCGATGCACACCGGCACCGCATAGTAAGGGGGGCTGTCGATGGGGCCGAGTGTTTTACCGGCGATCGTCGTTGCCGTGTCGTCGCCCCAATAGCCGTCGTACGCGCTGGATCCGCGGCCGAAGTCGGGGTCGGCGCCGCCCGCTACGTGGCGGTTCCATTCCTCGATCGTGCGGGTTAGGCCGTCGGCATCGATTCCTGTCTTGGCGCCCAATTCGGCGAGGTCCGCCGACTCGCAGAACCAATCCGGAACGGGCTGTCCAGGGGCGATACCGAGAAATCCATAGCGCTGCAGGTGGACTGAGTCGAAAACCATCCACCCGCGATCGTTGACATATCCGCCTCGGGGATCGAGGTAGTGGAAAGCGCCCGCCATCGAGTTGTAGTCGCACGCCTCGTTGACGAACCGCCGCCCGGCTGCGTTGACGATGATGCTCCTCGGCCGGGTCCGCTCGAGCCGCACGCTGCGGCAGCGCTGCTTGCCCTCGATGGTGTCCCCCGGGATTCGCACGATTGGCACCCACCACGCTTCGCCCATGTTGGCCAGGTCCGCGCCCTGCGCCATCGCCATCCGCAGCCCGTCGCCGGTGTTGTTCGGTGGCGAGACCGCTCCGTGCAGCGGGCCGCGCAAGAATGCCTGCGTCAAACTTGGGTCCCATTCGAAACCGCCCACGCCCAGCACGACTCCGCGGCGCGCCCGCACATTGATGCTGCCCTCCGCCAGTGCGATCCGCACTCCGGTGATTTCACCACCGTCAGCGATGAGTTCGTCGGCCCGAGCATTGACGTGCGGCGTCACCCCGGCGTCGAACAATCCCTTCAGGAGGCCCGCGACCAGTGCGGTGCCGGCTACCACCAGCTCGCTGTCCGCATCGATATCCGCGTGCAAGCGCGCTCTGGTTTCGGCGTCGAAGCCGACGTTGGACCAATCCGCCGGGAACGACGTGATCCGGGAACCCCATTCGCCGATCTGGTTGACGTCGAAGGGAACCGGACTCAGCGACCGGCCTCCGGCTGGCTGTCCTCCAGGCAGTTCCGGCCGGTAGTCCGGGAAACCGTCCGCGATCTCGAATCGCAGACCGCTGTGCGCCTCGACGAAATCGACCATCGTGGGGCCTGTTCGGACGAAGGTTTCCACCAATGCGTCATCCATCGAACCAAGTGACTGGGCGCGCAGGTATCGCAACGCGTCCGCGGCCGTCAATTCCCCGGCGGGGGAACGGTGATGGGCCGGGATCCACGCGATGCCGCCCGACACCGCGGTGGTCCCGCCGACGGTCGGGGCCTTCTCGAACACCGCGACCGAAGCGCCAGTGGCCGCCGCGGTCAATGCGGCCGTGAGCCCGGCGGCGCCGGTGCCGAGCACGACGACGTCTACTTCCTGATCCCAAGACATATCCTGGCGTCCTTTCAGCTCAACAGCGCCGACAACTGCGTTGCGGCCTTGACGACCGCTTCTTTTCCACGCATCACCACGTCCTCCCGATGCGAGATGAGGTTGATGCAAGTCGGTGGCGACGGCGGCGGCCGGTGCACGGGCACGGCCAGGCCGTAGGTGTTCGGTTCGATCTCCCCGAAAGTAGTCACCCACCCGCGCTCGCGAGCCCGGGTAACCAGATCTCGTTCGCCCGGGCGCGCCGGCATGCAGGCGAGCAGCGCGATACCGGCGGCGCCGCGTTCCAGCGGATAACGGCTGCCTTCGTGAAACGATAGTTGGTAGGCGACATGACTCGGCACGATCACCGCAACCGCCACTTGCTGGTCGCCCTCCGCGATAAGCAGTGACACGGTAGTGCCGAGATCGTCGGCCAGCGCGCGCAGTGTCGGCAGGCTCAATTGCCGTACGTTGCGGTCGAACGATGCGCCAAGGACCGCCAGGCCCGCCGCCGGCCGGTAACGCCCGTCCTCGCCTTTGCAGATCAGCCGGAACTGGACCAACGTCAGAAGCAGACGATATGCGATGGTCCGGTGCACCCCCACCTGATCGGCGAGCTGTTGCACGGTGAGCCCAGTCGGGGAAGCCGCCACCAACTGCAGCGCACTGAGTCCTCTGGCCAGCGTTTGCGAACCGGTCACGGTCTTGACAGACCCCGATGAGAGCGCGAAGCTTTATATATAACGCACATTAGCGTGCTATATTAGCACGCCAGAAGCCAAAAGCGAGCACGAAATTTCCACCGGCCATGTGCGCCGGCCAGGACTGAAGAGGGCGAGTGGCCGAGTTCGAGAGCGTTTGGAGTGACCTCCAGGGCGTCGCGTTTGAGCAGGGATACCTGGACGCGGCGGGCGTCCGGACCCGCTATCTGCGAGCCGGTGATGCCAGCAAGCCGGTGTTGATCCTGTTGCATGGATCAGGCGGTCATGCCGAGGCATACGTCCGCAATCTTGCGGCGCACGCGGAGCATTTCTGGACCTGGTCGATCGACATGCTGGGCCACGGCTACACCGACAAGCCGGGTCACCCGCTTGAGGTCAGCCACTATGTCGATCACCTGATGGCGGTGTCGCGCACCATTGGTGTCGATCGGATTTACCTGAGCGGTGAGTCGCTCGGCGGGTGGGTGGCTGCCCGCACCGCCGTCGACCATCCAGATGTGGTGGAACGGCTTGTCCTCAATACGGCCGGTGGTTCCCAGGCCGACCCGGTGGTGATGCAGCGGATCATCACGCTGTCCATGGCGGCCGCTGAGGACCCGACGTGGGAGACGGTGCAGGCGCGCATCAAGTGGTTGATGGCGGACAAGTCGAAGAATTACGACGACCTGGTCGCCAGCCGCCAACGAATCTACCGGCAGCCCGGATTCGTCGCGGCCATGCGCGACATCATGGCGTTGCAGGATCCCGAGATCCGGGCACGTAACATCCTCGGGCCGGCCGAGTACGGTTCGATCACTGCGCCCACGCTGGTGCTCTGGACCAGTGATGACCCGACTGCCGACGTGACGGAGGGGCGCCGGATGGCGTCAATGATTCCGGGTGCGCGGTTCGAAGTGATGCCAGATTGTGGTCACTGGCCGCAGTACGAGGACGCCAAGACGTTTGATCGCCTGCAAATCGATTTCCTGTTGGGCCGCTGATGGGTGCAGCGGCGCACCAGGGGGATGACTTCGACGGCTGTGCCGTTTTTGATGTGTTAGTTGTCGGCGCGGGCCCGGTCGGGTTGACTTTGGCGAATATCCTTGGTCAACAAGGTATTCGCACGCTGGTAGTCGAGGATCGCGCCTCGCTGATCGACTACCCGCGTGGGGTCGGACTCGACGACGAGTCGCTGCGCACCTTCCAGTCGATCGGTCTGGTCGACCGCGTCCTGCCGCACACCGTGCCAAATCAGATTCTGCGGTTCTTCGACGCCCAACGCCGGGTGCTTGCCGAAATGGCGCCACCGGACGCGTGTTTCGGCTGGCCCAAGCGTAACGGCTTCGTCCAGCCATTGGTGGACGCCGAACTGCTGCGGGGTTTGGACAGATTCGAATGCGTCGAGGTGCGCTGGGACTGCCCCATGAGCTCCTGTTCCGAGGACGGGGACGGGGTGACGGTCGAGCTCGGCCGGGATGGCGAAACCTCCAAGGTGCGGGCCCGTTACGCCGTCGGATGCGACGGTGGCCGCAGCGCGACCCGGGGGATGATGGGGGTGTCATTCGACGGCACGACGTCGTCGACGCGCTGGTTGGTTGTCGACGTCGCGAATGATCCACTGGGCCACCCCAACAGCGAGGTCGGCGCTGACCCCGAACGCCCATACGCCTCGATCTCGATCGCACACGGCATTCGCCGGTTCGAGTTCATGATTCACGCCGACGAGTCCGACGAACAGGCGGAGGATCCCGAGTTCCTGACGCAGATGCTGGCACGGATGGTGCCGCACCCCGACCGGGTCGACGTGATCCGGCGCCGGATCTACACGCATCACTCGCGGATCGCGGGCGCGTTCCGCAGTGGCAGGTTGCTGCTGGCCGGTGATGCCGCGCACCTGATGCCGGTCTGGCAGGGGCAGGGCTACAACAGCGGCATCCGGGATGCGGCCAATCTGGGCTGGAAGCTCGCCGCGGTCGTCAGCGGTCGGGCCGGTGACGGGTTGCTGGACACCTACGACGCGGAGCGGCGCAAGCATGCCCGGGCGATGATCGACTTGTCCACCATGGTGGGCCGGGTCATCTCGCCCACCAACCGCCGCGTCGCCACCGCGCGAGACCTACTGGTGCGGTCGGCGTCAATTGTTCCGTCGCTCAAGCGGTACGTGCTGGAAATGCGATTCAAGCCGATGCCACGCTACGAGCACGGAGCCGTCGTGCATTCGGACCCGCGTCGCGCGGAATCACCAGTCGGCACCCTGTTCATTCAGCCCCTCGTCGACACCCGCACGCAGCAGAACGTCCTACTGGACGACGTGCTGGGACCTTGGTTCGCCGTGCTGTGCTGGAACAACAACCCCCGCAAGATCCTCGGGGACGAGGCGTTCGCGAACTGGAAAGCACTGGGCGCGCGCTTTATCGCACTGCGGCCATCGACCCAGTTGCACTGGAATGACGCCGCGACTCCCGAAGATCCCGAGGTGGTGATCGTCGGCGATCGCACCGGTGGTCTCAAAGCGTGGTTCGACACCCACCAAGAATCGGTGTTGTTCCTGCGCCCTGACCGGTGCATCGCGGGGGCCTGCATTGCCCAGCTCGCGCCGGACCTGAGCACCTCGCTGCTCGAGGCCCTGGCACTCGCGCCGGGAGGGGGTGATCTCCAAAGTGCCACTGGCTCTGTGCTGTATGTCGCACAGCCCGCTGCTGAATCTACCGGGGCCGTCGCGGGACCTGCTTGACGATATCGATGCCGCGATTGGGCAAGCCCGGAAATTCGTCGAAGATTACGATCCCGAACTCGTCGTCATCTTTTCCCCAGATCACTACAACGGGTTCTTCTACAAGTCGATGCCGCCGTTCTGCATCGGCACCAGCGCCAACGGAGTTGGCGATTACGGAACTCACGCCGGCCCACTCAACGTTCCCGGGGACATCGCCGCAGGTTGCGCGGAAGCCGTCCTCGACTCGGGGGTCGACGTCGCGGTATCGGCCAGCATGGACGTCGATCACGGCACCGTGCAGCCGCTGGAGAAGCTGTTTGGAAACGCCGTCTCGCGTCCGGTGATCCCGGTCTTCATCAACGCGATCGCGGCGCCCCTGGGCCCGTTACATCGTTGCCGGGCACTGGGTACCGCGGTCGGCAGCTATCTGGCCACCCTGGAAAAGCGGGTCCTGGTGATCGGATCGGGCGGGCTGTCCCACAGCCCCCCGGTGCCGACGCTGGCAACGGCTCCCGCGGCGGCCCTGCCGCGCATCGTGCACGGCGTGCCGATGACGTCGGAGCAGCGGCAGGCCCGGCAGACCGCCGTAATGGAAGCGGCCCGGAAGTTTGCCGGCGGCCAGAGCGACCTCCAACCCCTCAATCCGGAGTGGGACCATCGCGTTCTGGAGATCATGGATTCGGGAAGGATTGCCGAATTCGATCAATGGTCCAACTCGTCCGTATTGCACGAGGGAGGCGGCTCGGCGCATGAAGTCAGGACGTGGATCGCGGCTTTCTCGGCGTTGGCAACCGCCGGGCCGTACCGGACCACCGTGCGGTACTACCGGCCGGTTGCCGAACTGATCGCCGGCTTCGCCATCAGAACGGCCCTCCCGGAATGACGGCCGCAATGTCCCCTCTGGATTCAGACGGTTTCGATCACACCGTCGACGTGCTCATAGTCGGGTCCGGCGGTGGCGGCATGACCGCTGCACTGACGGCAACGGCTCTTGGGCTGAGCGCGTTGGTAATTGAAAAGTCTTCCCATTTCGGCGGTTCCACTGCCTTGTCGGGCGGTGGCATCTGGGTTCCCGGCGCGCCCTCGCAGCGCAGGGAGGGCTACGTGCCTTCGCAGGCCGGCGTCGTCGAGTACCTGCGCCAGATCACCGACGGTCTGGTCAGCGATGCGCGAATACGACAGTACGTCGAGTCGTCGCCGAAAACACTGGAGCTTCTTGAAGGGCTGTCCGGGTGGCTTGAGTTCGTCTGGAAGCCTGGCTATGCCGACTACTACCCGGAACTGCCCGGCGGCTCCGAACTCGGTAGCACAATCAACGTGCCGCCGATCGATCTGCGCAAGCTGGGTGACGACGAGCAGAAGCTACTCGCGCCGCTGGCTCTCGCACCCAAGGGGATCTGGTTGGGTCCCAAGGAACTACGATCCTTCTACCGGATCAGGCAGTCGTGGGCGGGCAAGGGCGTCCTGCTCAAATTGATCGCGCGAATGATCAGGGCGCGGGTATTGGGCGAGCGGATGGCGGCGATCGGGCAGTCGCTGGTGGCCCGGCTGCGGCTGGCGATGCGGGAGCATGGCATTCCGCTGTGGCTGGACACGCCGATGACCGAATTACTCACTGACGCCGACGGATCGGTAATCGGTGCGCGTGTGGAGAAGGCAGGAAAAGCGCAGCGGATCGCCGCCCGGTATGGCGTCATCCTGGCGTCCGGTGGCTTCGACCACGACCTGGCTTGGCGCAAGGAACTGCTACCGCAGGTCGAGCAGGACTGGAGCTTCGGCAATCCCGCCGCCATGGGCGACGGCATCCGAGCTGGTGAGAAGGTTGGTGCCGCAACCGACCTGCTTGATGAGGCCTGGTGGTTCCCGGCCATCCAATGGCCGGACGGCCGAATGCAATTCATGCTCAACGAGCGGATGATGCCGGCGCAGTTCATCGTCAACGGAGACGGCAAGCGGTTCATCAACGAGGCGGCGCCCTACATGGACTTCGGCCACGCGATGATTAACGGGCAGAGGTCCGGCGTCACCCACATCCCATGTTGGCTCATCACCGATCACCGGTCCTTTAACCGCTACGTCGTTGCAGGCCACTTGCCCATCCCGAAGGTTCCCTTCGCGCCGGTGCCCACCGGACGCAGGGTGCCGGCGGCGTGGCTGGAGTCGGGTGTCGTCAAGGCGGCGGCGAATTGGGACGAGATGGCAACCAAGATCGACGTGCCCGCAGCACAGCTCCGCGAAACTGCGCGCCGTTTCAACGAACTCGCACACAAGGGTCACGACGACGATTTCAACCGAGGTGACAGCGTTTACGATAACTACTACGGGGACCCGACCCTGCCCAACCCCAACCTGTATCCGCTAGGGGGGCCGCCGTACTACGCGTTTCGGATCGTTCTCGGCGACCTCGGAACCTCGGGTGGCCTGCGCACCGACGAGTACGCCCGAGTGCTGCGACCGGATGACACGGTGGTGCCGGGCCTCTACGCGGTGGGCAACACCTCCGCTGCGGTGATGGGCCGCAGCTATGCCGGCGCGGGTGCGACCATCGGGCCTGCCATGACGTTCGGTTTTGTCGCTGCGAATCATGTCGCCAGAAATGCCGGCCTAGACCCGGCCAACCAGACCCTTAATTCTCATAGGAGGTAAGCAATGAAGATCTCACTGTTCTACGAATTCGCCCTACCACGCCCCTGGGTGCCAGACGACGAGCGCATCATGTTGCAAGACTGCCTCGACGAGGTGGAGGCGGCCGACAAGGCCGGGTTCTCCACCGTGTGGCTCACCGAGCACCATTTCCTCGAGGAGTATTGCCACTCCACGGCGCCGGAGATATTCCTGGCTGCGGCCAGCCAACGGACCAAGAACATTCGGTTGGGCTTCGGGATCATGCATCTGTTGCCCGCCGTCAATCACCCGGCACGGGTGGCCGAACGCGTCGCTACCATCGACCTGCTCTCGAATGGGCGTGTCGAGTTCGGCACGGGGGAAGGTTCCTCCGTCGGTGAACTCGGTGGATTCGACGTCGATCCCGCTGACAAGCGAGCGCAGTGGGAGGAGTCCCTCGACGTGGCAATCCGATGCATGATCGAGGAGCCGTTCACGGGTTTCAAAGGTGAGCAAATCCAGATGCCGCCTCGTAACGTCGTCCCCAAGCCGATGCAAAAGCCGCATCCGCCGGTCTGGGTCGCCTGCACGCGGCCTGCCAGCGTGCAGATGGCCGCCCAGAAGTGCATCGGGGCGCTGAGTTTCGCCTACACCGGTCCCGGCCCGCTAACCGAGCGGGTCAACGGCTACTACAAGGAATTCGAGGAGAACGGCGTCCCGGTCACCCCGGCGATCAACCCGAACATCCTGGCCATCGGCGGGGACCTGTCGATGATGGTCGCCAAGACCGAAGAACAGGCGCTGCAACGACTCGGGCAGGGCGGCGGATTCTTCTCGTTCGGAATCATGCACTACTACCTCACCGGCATGCACACCCCCGGGCGCACCGGCGTCTGGGAGCGCTACCTCGAAGAGGTCGAAAAGGACCCGACGCTGGCCTACGGCCCCGGACGCGGCGCGATTGGCACTCCGGCCACCGTGCGCGAGTTCCTGCGCGGCTACGAGGAGAGCGGCGTCGATGAGATCATCTTGCTGCTCAACCCGCGCAGCCACGAAGGCACCATGGAATCCATCGAGCTGATGGGCAAGGAGGTGCTGCCCGAGTTCATCGAGCGTGACCAAAAGGCGGTTGCTGACAAAGCCAAGCGGCTGGCACCGGTTATCGAGAAGGTCGAGGCGCGCCGGCCGAAGCCGACCGCGCCCCTGTTCGATGAAACCTACGCCTTCGGCGGCCTGCCCACCGGGCGCGATAAGTTTACGGCCAGCGAAATCCCCGAAGCCATGGCGGAGATCAACGAGGGCCGTGTTCAGGCGGCGCAGCGCGCAAAGGACGAGCAGAAGAAAAAGTGACGGCGGCGGCAGGTCTGTGACAGGAAGCACGGGAAGCGCGTTGCGACCAATCGAAGAGCTGTGGCGCTACGACGGCCGCCGTGCGGTGGTGACCGGATGCTCGTCGGGCATCGGCGAACACGTCGTGCGCCAACTCGTCAAACTCGGGGCGGACGTCATCGGGCTCGACAAGCGCCGACCGGCGTTCGAGCTCAGCGACTTCCGTGAACTTGACTTGGCCGACTCTGAGTCGATCGACCGCGCGCTGGCCTCCATCGACGGCCGTATCGACACGCTGTTCAACGTTGCCGGTGTCTCCTCCGGGATCGGCGACCCACAGCTCGTCGTCACGATCAACTTCCTGGGTCTGCGGCACGTTGTTGAGGCACTGATCCCGCGAATGGCTGCGGGGTCGTCGATCGTGAGTGTGTCCTCGCTCGCGGCGGCGGGATATCGGGAGCATCTACGTGACGTTGCGCCGCTGCTCAACACCGCGACGATGCACGAGGGCATCGATTGGTGTCGTCACAATCCCGATACGCTAGGCAGCGGCTACCAATTGTCCAAAGAAGCCATCATCCTTTACACCATGCTAAACGCCACCCCACTGGGCGCCCGCGGCATCCGCATTAATTGCACCGGGCCGGGAGTGACCGAAACCCCGATCCTCGATCAGTTACGAACCGCTTACGGGCAGGGCTTCCTTGACGACATTCCCAAGCCATTAGGGCGCGTCAGCGAGCCCGCGGAACAGGCATCGGTCTTGCTCTTTCTGAATAGCGCGGCGGCCAGCTATATCTCGGGGCAGGTGGTCTGGGTCGACGCCGGAACGATCGGCGCCGCCATTGCTCGTGAACTCGAGGGGGGAGCCCAGTGGCCGGCTTGACCGACTTTCGCAGGGTAGCTCGTGAGGTCTCTAATTGGGGTCGCTGGGGTGACGCCGACGAGCTTGGCACGCTGAACTTCATCACCGCGGAGAAGGTGGCGCAGGGTGCGAGCCTGGTCCGGCATGGGAAGGTGTTTGCGCTCGGCGTGGACTTCGGCGCGTCAGGCCCGCAGGGCGCCTTCGAGTTTCGGCACAACCCGGTCCACGTCATGACTGTCGACGGCGGCGACGCAGACACGCTGGCTAAGTATGGGCCGGGCTGGGCGAGTAACCCATTGGCCAAGCAGCTGAGTGATTACATGACCGCTGACAATCCCTTCCGCTTCAACGACGACTTGATCATCATGCCGTTGCAGGCGGCCAGCCAGTGGGATGCCCTGTCGCACGTGTATTACGAAGACCAGCTCTACAACGGCTTTCCGGCGGATTCGGTAACCAGCATGGGTGCCTACCACTGCGGCATCGACAAAGTCGACGGCAAGGGCATCACCTCGCGTGGCGTGTTGCTGGACCTGGTTCGGCACCGGGGTGCGGACGTATTCCTCGAGGAGGGCAACCCAATCACGCCGGAAGAGCTGGATGACGTGGTACGTGCTCAAAGGGTGACCGTCGGGCGTGGCGACATATTACTGATCCGAACTGGTTGGTGGACAAGGTTTCTCATGACCGGCAACAAGACGGAAGGCTACTCCGGCCTGGACTGGCGATGCGCCTCGTGGCTGCACGATCACGAGATCGCCGCTGTCGCGGCCGACAACCTCCAGGTCGAAGACTTGGTATCCGGGATCGAAGGGATAACCTTCCCTCTGCACCTGCTGTGCCTGCGAGACATGGGAATGATGTTCGGGGAGTACTGGGACCTCAAGGCTCTGGCGGACGACTGCGCCGCCGACGGCGTTTACGAGTTCCAGCTCGTCGCCCCACCCCTGAGAGTCGTTGGCGCCGTCGGCTCGCCGGTGAATCCGATCGCGATCAAGTGATGAACTTCGAACGTAAGGCCATGCTCGTGGACGGTCTGGTCACCAGCTACCTGGAGGCGGGCGCAGGCGACCCGCTGGTAATGCTGCACGGCGGTGAATTCGGTGCCGGTGCCGAGCTGGGTTGGGAACGTAACATCGCCGCATTGGCCGAGCGCCACCGTGTGCTGGCGCCCGACCAGCTGGGGTTCGGTCAGTCGGCGAAGGTCATCGATTTCGTCGACGGCCGCGGCATGCGGATTCGGCATGTGGCGCGGTTCTGCGAAGTGCTGGGCATCGAGTCAGCGCACTTCGCCGGCAACTCGATGGGCGCCATCAACCTGCTGGTCGACACCACGTCGGAGACGCCACTGCTGCCGGTCCGCAGCCTGGCGATCATCTGCGGCGGCGGGCAGATCCAGCAGAATCAACACTTCGAGGCGCTGCAGCAGTATGACGCGACCCTGCCGGCCATGCGGAGCATTGTCAAGGCGCTGTTCTACGGCCCCGGTTATCCGGACGACGAAGGCTACGTGCGCCGCCGCTACGACTCGAGCATCGCGCCGGGAGCGTGGGAAGCGGTAGCGGCAGCACGATTTCGCCGCCCAGACGCGGCACCGTTCGCGAGCCCTTCGACCGCACGCGCCTACGAACGCATCGGAGTGCCGACGCTGGTCGTCGAAGGCGGAGGCGACAAACTGCTTCCCGCCGGCTGGGCCGCCGAGATCGCCAGCCAGATCGCGGGCGCGCGTTCGGTGGTGGTCGACGATGCCGGCCACTGCCCGCAGATCGAGCAGTCAGCTGTGGTCAACGAGTTGCTGCTGGACTTTTACGCAGCAGCTACGAAGGCTCAGAACACGTAGTCCAGCCGGGTCTGCATCCCGGCCTCCTGGTGATAGGTGTTATGGCAGTGCAGCTGCCAGAGGCCGGGGTTGTCGGCGATAAGGACGGCCTTGCTCTTCTGCTTCGGCAGCACGATAACGGTGTCCTTGCGGGCCCCGCGGCTGCCGTCGGCCTTGATCATCTGGAAAGTGTGTCCGTGCAGGTGTATTGGGTGATACATCATCGTGGTGTTGTCGAACGTGATGGTCGGCCGCTGGCCCAGTCGGACGTGCAGGGGATTGGTCCTGCTGTAGGGCTCGCCGTTGATCGTCCATTCGTATTTCGCCATATCGCCTCCCAAGACGACCGGCAGGTCGAGGCCGGGTTCAGCCGCTCCCAAGTTGAACGGTGCTGTTGCGGTGAACATGTCGACGGTGCCAACCAGTTTGTTGAGTTCGGCCGGCTGAAACTGCGGGTCGGGCGGGCTGCCGGCTCCGGTGGCGAGCAGCGCGCGCGCCTGGGCGTTCTTGCCCTCGGCGAGCGCGACCAGTGGGAAGACGCCGTCGTCGGCGGTCACGATGACGTCATAGCGTTCGGCCATGCCGATCAGCAGGGCGTCGACCCGGGTGGGCACGATGGGGTAGCCATCGGTATGGGTGACCGTCATCGAATGCCCGCCCAGAGCAACGCGAAACGCGGTGTCGGAGCCGGTGTTGATAAAGCGGATCCTGATTCGCTGGCCTGGTTTGGCGTGGAAAGTAGTGGGTGAATCGGGAATTCGGCCGTTGATCAGATAGTACGGGTAGGCGATATCTCCGGCGTCGCCGCCGAGTAGCTTGCTGGTGCCGACGGTGCCCCCCAGCCCTGGCATACCCGGCATCCCGGTCGTCGAAGTTGGTGGGGTCTTCGGGGTTGTCGGTGGCGGCGAAGTTGCTCTTCTCTTCGGGGTCGTCGGTGGCGGCAGAGTTGTCGCAGGCGCGCTTGGTGCAATGGATTTGGGGGCTGTCAACGTGTCGTAGAGCTGTTGCGGAGATTTGCCTACACCATCGGTCCAATCATCCATGATGACAATCCATTCGGCGTCGTACGCGCTGTCGTTCGGATCATCGATGATCACCGGCAGATAAAGTCCCATGTCTTCTTCGAGACCAACGTGCGGATGACCCCAGTAGGTCCCAGAATTCGGGGCGGAGAATCGGTAAGTGAAATCCTGTCCGGCATCAATGTTCGGGGTCGCGGGGGCGGCGCCGTCCATGTCGTTGCGCAGCGCGATACCATGCCAATGCAACGACGTCGGGGAATCGAGCCGGTTAGAGACCGTCACCACCAGCTCGTCGCCGATATTCGCGCGGATCAGCGGTCCCGGGATGGTGTCGCCGTAAGCCAGTGTATGGACGACCGGCCCACCCAGGTCGATCTGCACCGGGTGGGCAGTCAGGTTGGCGGTCACGGTGTGCCCACTGTGTGGCCGGGCTGCTTCGGCCGCGGAGATGGCGGCGGCCATTTGGGCCGAACTGCTCGTGGTGCTGGATTTGCCACACCCGGCTAGCGCGAAACCGCCGGCAATACCCGCCGCAATGAAGCCGCGTCTGGTCAGCGGTGCGCTGCCGAAAGGGACCCCGCTGGTGGGCAGCACAGGCATTGATCGCTCCCGTCTTCGTCGATGCGACTTCCGGCCGGTTTATACGGTGCTCGGGTGCCGGGTGGAGCGCAACCGCTGACGGGGGCGAGAAGGCGTTGGCAGCGCTATCGTTCGGAGGTGATGCGATCGACCGAGCAGCCGAGTTGACGGGTGCGCGAGGGCGGCGGCGGGTCAGATTGATCGAATATCATCCGGACATCCTCGCCGCCGGCCTCGACGTGGTTTTCTGCGGCATCAACCCCGCGTCCACTGCCGCCGCCGACGGCCATAACTTCTCGAATCGCAATAATCGGTTCTGGCCGGTCCTGCATCTCGCAGGTTTCACCGATGTGCGACTGCAGCCGCAAGACGAGCGCCGGTTGCTCGAATATGGCTGCGGGATAACGGCTGTGGTCGGTCGGCCGACCAAGCGTGCCGATGAGGTTTTGCCAGCGGAATTCAGGCAAGCGCGTCCTGAATTCGAGGCGAAGATCCGACTTTACGCGCCGCGCGTGATCGCCTTCCTGGGAAAACGCGCCTTGGCGGCCATGGTCGGTGGATCAGATCTGGGCTGGGGTTTATACCCACATCGATTCGCGGAGACGTCGGCGTGGGTGCTGCCCAACCCGAGCGGGCTCAACCGGAGCTTCACACTTGATGCCCTGGTCTGTGCGTATACCGAACTTCGGCACGCATTTCCGCCTCAGGCATAGCCTCAAACTTAGTTGGTGCTCGCCGCTCTTAAATCAACTGCTTGACTTAACGCCGTTGACGCCGATTAACTCGTCGGGTGGTCAACGAACTGGATGGCAAGGTGGCCATCGTCACCGGTGGGGCAGCGGGAATCGGTCGCGGCATAGTGGAGCGGTTCTCGGCGGAGGGCGCGCGGGTCGTTATCGCCGACGTCGACGTCGACAAGGGAGAAGCGCTGGCCGCCGCGTCAGGCCCCGGCGCCATCTTCCAGCGAACGGACGTCTCCGACCCGGAACAGGTCGGGGCGCTGGTGGCTACCGCCATCGAGAAATTCGGCGGTCTGCACGTCATGGTGAACAATGCCGGCGTTTCGGCGGCCATGCACCGATTGCTGGACGACGACCTCGCCGATTTTCACCGCATCATGGCGGTCAACGTGCTTGGTGTCATGGTGGGTACCCGGGATGCAGCCCGGCATATGGCAGCCAACGGTGGGGGATCCATCATCAACATGACCTCGATAGGCGGGATCCAGGCCGGCGGCGGTGTGATGACGTACCGCGCGTCGAAAGCGGCGGTCATCCAGTTCACCAAATCTGCGGCAATTGAGCTGGCGTACAGCGAGATTCGGGTCAATGCTATCGCGCCGGGCAACATACCCACGCAGATCGTGGCGACGTCGGCGGTCAACGTTGATCCGGCGGAGCTCGCGCGGTACGAGGCGGCCATCCGCGAGACGATGCGGGCCGACCGGCCCCTGAAGCGCGAGGGCACGACCGCCGACATCGCCGAGGCGGCCCTCTATTTCGCCGGCGACCGGTCGTGCTACGTCACCGGAACGGTTCTGCCGGTGGACGGCGGAACGGTCGCGGGCAAGGTGATCCGGTCCAAGAAGCGCGAGGCATGACTCACGGGCTCGCGCGGCCGCGAACTATCGCGCGCCTCATTCTCGGAGTCTTCCTGACATTCGCCGGGGTTAGTCATCTGAGCTTCGCCCGAACCGCCTTTCACGCCCAGGTGCCGCCGTGGCTGCCGTTGAACAGCGACTTCGTCGTCATTGCTTCGGGCGTGGTGGAAATCGTTCTCGGAGCCGCCCTGCTGCTGCTCACCCGGTGGCGGGTGCCGGTCGGATGGGTTGTGGCGACTTTCTTCGTGCTCGTGTTTCCCGGCAACATCTCCCAATTCGTCACGCATGCCGATGCTTTCGGCCTCGACTCCGACCTCGCCCGGGGTATCCGGCTGCTGTTCCAGCCGCTGCTGGTGATCTGGGCACTGTGGTGCACGCGGGCATGAGGCTGGCGAAACCGATTAAATTAAATCAAGCGCTTGACTTAAACTGATGGACGCGGTTGACTGGCTGGGTGACCGCAGTCGGCAGGGCCGTTCGCACCGAGCGCGCCAGCTCCACCCAGGAGGCGATCCTGGTGGCGGCCGAGCGGTTGTACGCCGAGCATGGCGTTTTCGCGGTGTCCAACAGGCAGGTCAGCGAAGCGGCAGGGCAGGGTAATAACGCCGCAGTGGGCTACCACTTCGGCACCAAAGCAGACCTGGTGCGCGCCATCGAGGAGAAGCACCGCGGACCCGTCGAAGAGCTCCGCGAGCAAATGGTGGCCGACCTGCTGGCATCGGGCAACGCCGCCGAGTTGCGCGGCTGGGTGGCCTGCCTGGTGCGTCCCCTCACCGATCACCTGGCCGCTCTCGGCAACCCCAGCTGGTATGCGCGCTTTGCGGCGCAGGCGATGACCGATCCCGCGTACTACAACGTCGTAGTCAAGGGTGCGCTCAGCTCGCCGTCGCTGGTTCAAGTTGTCGGCGGCTTCAACCACTGCCTGCCCAATTTGCCGGCCGACGTGCGCTACGAACGCAACATCATGGCCCGCAACCTGTTGATGCATACCTGCGCCGATCGTGAACACACGCTCGCCACAGGCAGATCGATGTCCCAACGTTCGTGGCCGGCTGCCGCATCCGGCCTCATCGACGCGATCGTGGGCCTGTGGTTGGCGCCCGTGACGCCGTACGAGTGAAGAGTTGCAGATGAAAGTGACCGTTAACCAGGATGTTTGCGCATCATCGGGGAACTGCGTAATGAATGCTTCCGACGTGTTCGATCAACGGGACGAGGACGGTGTCGTCGTCCTGCTGATCGAGCACCCGTCCGCCGAGCAGGCCGAGGGGACGCGCCGAGCGGCTGCGGCATGTCCTGCACTGGCCATTCATATCGAGGAATGAGAAACATGTCGGAGACTCTGACCAGTAGCGCGACGGAGAATGCCTCCGGGGCAGCGGATTACCCGATGGCCAGGAACCCGGGCTGCCCATTTGCCCCGCCGCCGGACGTCATGGCCCTTGCTGGCATCAAGCCTCTGTCCCGGGTTCGGATCTGGGACGGCAGCACGCCGTGGCTCGTCACCGGCCACGAGCAAGTGCGCGAACTGTTCTCCGATGCCCGGGTGAGTGTCGATGACCGGCTACCCGGCTTTCCGCACTGGAACGAAGGCATGTTGTCCACGGTGCACAAGCGCCCGCGATCGGTCTTCACCGCCGACGGCGAAGAGCACACCCGATTCCGGCGGATGCTGTCGAAGCCGTTCACGTTCAAGCGGGTGGAGGGTCTGCGCCCGGCTATCCAGCAGGTCACCGACGAGAGCATCGACGCGATGCTGGCCGGGCCACAGCCGGCCGACATCGTGGCCGCGATCGCACTGCCGGTCCCGTCGGTGGTGATCAGCGAAATGCTTGGGGTCCCTTATGAGGACGCCGAGATGTTTCAGCACCACGCGAACGTCGGGCTGGCGCGTTATGCCACCGGTGCGGACACCCTCAAGGGCGCGATGAGCTTGCACAAGTATCTCGCCCAGCTGGTCGAGGCCAAGATGGACAACCCGGCCGAGGATGCCGTCTCCGACCTCGCCGAGCGGGTCAAGGCCGGTGAGCTCAGCGTCAAAGAAGCCGCCCAATTGGGTACTGGCTTGCTGATCGCCGGGCACGAGACCACCGCGAACATGATCGGGCTTGGCGTGCTGGCTCTGCTGCAAAATCCCGATCAGGCAGCGGTCATCCGCGATGCCGAGGACCCCAAGATCCTGGCCAACGCAGTCGAGGAGTTGCTTCGCTACCTGAGCATCATCCAGAACGGCCAGCGCCGCGTCGCTGTCGAAGACATCCACATCGCCGGCGAGACCATCCGCGCGGGCGAAGGCATCATCATCGATCTGGCTCCGGCCAATTGGGATGCGCAGGCATTCACGGAACCTGATCGACTCTATCTGCACCGGTCCGGCGCCGACCGCAATGTCGCGTTCGGTTACGGCAGGCATCAGTGCGTGGGGCAGCAACTCGCCCGCGCCGAGATGCAGATCGTCTTCGGCACCCTGTTCCGTCGTGTTCCCACGTTGGAGCTGGCGGTTCCGTTCGAGGACGTCCCGTTCAAGCATGACCGGCTCGCCTACGGCGTCTACGAACTGCCCGTGAAATGGCAGGCCTAGGTGAACGAAGTTTATTGATCAGCCCGAGATGACTACTGTCGAAAATGCCGATCCGACTGGAGGGTCAACAATGTCAACGCCGACAAACACCATTTCGTTCTATCCGCCCGGCGGATATGGCGCACCGAAAAATCGCCGCGGGCACGCCGCGGACAGCGATGTAGGCCTGCCGGAAGGCACCGTGGTCTTCTCCGCGGATAACCACATTTCGCTGGCCGCCGACATCTTTTATGAACGCTTCCCGGACGACCTGAAGGACAAAGCCCCGCGGATCTGGTACGAGGACGGTGCCTATCAGGTCGGGCGCAAGGGCCAGTCGTTTTTGCCCGGCGATTTCAGCGCGGTGCTGATGCAGTATGACGAGCTGCCCGGGGCCGCAACCGACAACATCGAGGCCCGGATCCAGGAGTTGCACGACGACGGCGTCGAGAAGGAACTGGCCTTCCCCAACGCGGTCCTGGCGCTTTTCCATTACCCGGACAAGAAGCTTCGCGAACTTGTGTTCCGTATCTACAACGAATACATCGCCGACCTGCAAGAGCGTTCGGGCGGCCACTTCTACGGCGTCGGGCTGATCAACTGGTGGGATCCGAAAGGCACCAGGGAAACGCTCGCCGAGTTAAAATCGTTGGGGCTCAAGACCTTCCTGATGCCACTGAACCCAGGTAAGGACGACGACGGCAACCCGATCGACTACGCAAGCACCAGCATGATCCCCGTCTGGGATGAGATCGAGGCCGCCGGTGTTCCGCTCACCCATCACATCGGGGAGACGCCGCCGAAAACCCCCACCGAATTCAACGGCCTAGTCGTCGGCATGATGATCAACATCGACGGCTTCCGGGAAACGTTCTCCAAGTACATCTTTGGCGGCATCCTCGACCAGCACCCGGCGCTGCGTCTCGGCTGGTTCGAAGGCGGTATCTCCTGGGTGCCGTGGGCGCTGCAAGACGCCGAGCACCTGGTGGCGTCCTACCAGCACATGTTCAACCGTGAACTCGAGCACGATGTGCGCTACTACTGGGACCATCACATGAGCGCATCCTTCATGGTCGACCCGCTGGGCTTGCAGTTGATCGATCAGATCGGCGTGGAAAAGGTGATGTGGTCCAGCGATTATCCGCACAACGAAAGCACTTACGGCTATTCCGAGAAGTCGCTTGCGGCCGTCGTCGAAGCTGTCGGGCCGGCGGACGCGGCGAAAATCGTCAGTGGCAATATCACGAAATTCCTGGGGCTCTCATGAAGCCTGTAGTGGTGGCGCGATGACGACGTTCGCGCACGCGGGCACCAGCGCTACCCTGGTGATTCCCGAGACGCCCGACCTGGGGCGGTTGCGCCGGGAGACCGGCGCACGGCTGCGGTCGGCGATGGCAAAGCGCGGCGTTGACGCGATGATCCTGCTCGGCAACAACGCCGTGGTCTACGCCACCGGAACGAATTGGCCACTAGGCGACGCCGGACTGTCCTACGTCGAGCGACCGGTGGCCGTGGTGGTCGCCGACGATGCGTGGCCGCATCTGTTCCTGCCGTTCCGTGAGGGCGCCTCGATGGAGTCAGGCCTGCCCGCCGATCATCTACATGGGCCGGTCTATCTCGAATTCGATGAAGGCGTAGCCAATTTCGCACGGGTGCTGGCCGATCTGATTCCAGCCGGAGCGGTAACTGCGGTCGACGAGTTCACCGGAGCCATGTCGCGAGCGGCGAAACAGCTGTTCCCCAACGGTGCACCCGTCGACGCCGCCGCCGTTGTCAGCGCTGCCAAGGCTGTCAAAACCCCGGATGAATTGTCCTGCATGCGCACCGCGATCCGGATCACCGACGAGGCGATGGTGGAGGTGCAAAAACGTCTGGCCCCCGGCGTTCGCCAGACCGACTTGTCGGCGAGCTTCTTGCGACAGGCCTTCGAATTGGGGGCCACGGCCAGCATGCTGGAACCGATCTGGCAGGTGATGCCGCCGAGCAAGGCCGAAGGCGTCTGGACCACACACGGTGACCTGGCGCTGCCACTGCTGAGCACCGAGCGTGAACTGGCCGAGGGCGACGTGCTCTGGACGGACGTCAGCATCACCTATCACGGCTACTGCTCCGACTTCGGCCGCACCTGGATCGTCGGCCGCGACCCGTCGCCACGCCAGCAGGCACAGTTCGAGAAGTGGTTGGAGATCATGACCGCTGTCCTGGGTGTGGCACGTGCCGGAGTCACCGCCGCCGATTTGGCCAGGGCAGCAATAAAGGCCAACGGCGGCAGCAAGCCCTGGCTGCCGCACTTCTATCTGGGCCACGGTATCGGCGTCAACGCCGCCGAAATGCCGATGATCGGAACCGATCTCGGTCAGGAGTTTGACGAGAACTATGTCCTGCAGGCCGGGATGGTGTTGGTCCTCGAGCCGGTGGTGTGGGAGGACGGCACCGGCGGCTACCGCAGCGAAGAGGTATTGGTGATTACTGACGAAGGCGTGATTCGATTGACCGACTACCCGTATGACCCCTATGGCAACTGAAGTCCTGCCCGACGATCGCACACTGCGATCGGGACGACGCCAACGGGCACTGGACCAGATGGCCGCGCACGATCTCGACATCTTGGTCCTGGGCCGTCAGGCCAATGTGCGCTACGTCACGGGTGCTCCCCAGCTGTGGGTCGCCGGGACCCGGCCATTCGGTCCCGGCTGTGTGCTCGTGCGCGCGACCGGTGCCATTCACCTGCTGAGCACCTGGGATGAGGGCGTTCCGGACGATATCCCGCACGAGAACCTGTACGGCATCTCGTGGAATCCGATGAATACCATCGCGGCGCTGCGGCGGATCGATGGGGCGGCCACCGCCCGGCGCGTCGGAACCGATGCGCTGTCACCGGGTTTCGCCCAGTTGCTGCCGACGGCGTTTCCCAACGCCGAGTTGGTCGACGGTGAACTGGCGATGCGTGCTGCCCGGCGAATCAAAACGGATGAGGAAGTGGCCGCATTGCGTGAGGCGATCGCGGTTGCCGAATCGAGTTTGGCCGTAGCGGTGGCCGAGCTGGCGCCCGGCGTACGCGAGCAAACGCTCGCCGGTGTGCTTGTGGAAGCCGCAGCCGCAGGCGGAGTGAGTACTCCGTTGAATCAGGATGTCGCGTGGGTGACGTCCGCCGAGCACCCGTGGCGCCGGGACAAAGGCGACCGCCGCGTTAAAGATGGTGACCTGGTGGCATTTTCCGCCGGGGTGTTGGCCGGTGGTTACGCGGGTGAGGTCGGGCGAACCTGGCCAGTGGGCGACGGACGGAATGCCCCCAATGTCTCAGCTTTGTACCGGCGCTGGGACGGTTTGTGGTCCCGGCTGATAGCCGCTTGCCGGCCGGGTGCCTGCGCCGGCGAGTTGCTCGGTGCCTACCAATCCGCGGGAGAACCGGCGCCCCCGATGCCGGTGGCCCGGGGACTGGGCATGGGCTTTGACCCGCCGGTCATTTCGTCGCATCTTCCGCAAACCGCGGCTGGTGAACGACTGGAGCCGGGAATGGTGCTCGCCGTCACCGGCTATGTCTGGGAGCAGGGAATCGGTGCGGTGTTCGGCCGGGAAGCGGTGCTCATCAGCGCTGACGGTCCCGAAGTGCTGACCGTGAGCCCGTTCTGGAAGGCGTGAGTGGACGAAGCGCGGGTCGAACCTCCGCTGGCCGGTTACACGGTGGTCGACCTGTCCACCGGAATGGCGGGGGCCTACTGCACTAAGCTGCTGGCTGACGGGGGTGCCGATGTCATCAAAGTCGAACCACCTCAAGGTGATCCGCTGCGTCGCTGGTCGTCGTCTGGCGCCGCCATCCGGCCCGGTAGCGATGGGGCGTTGTTCAGCTATCTGGCTGGCTCGAAACACAGCGTCGTCGCCGATGCGGAGCTCGACGACGACATCGAGATGGTGCACAAGCTGCTTGCGGCGGCGGACGCCGTCGTGTGGTCCGCGGGCTCGAAGCTAGCCGAACACGAAAGCTTTGGGCCCGCCGCAATCCACCGCGCGTACCCGCACCTCACCGTCACGTCGATCACGCCCTTCGGCCTGGAGGGTCCGTGGCGCGACCGTGCGGCAACCGAATTCACCCTGCAGGCATGGTCGGGCGGGATCGTCGGGCTTGGGCGCGGGTTGCCGGACCGGGCGCCGGTGTTCGTCGGCGGGCAGGTCGGCGAATATCTGGCGGGTGCCTACGCGAGCGCTGCGACCCTGGCGTCGCGGCACGGCGGATTGTACGGTGGTGCGGGACAACTCATTGACCTGTCGATGCTGGAAACGCAAATCCTCTGCCTGACCTACTACCCGGTCAGCTACTTTGAAATGCTTGGCCGCCCCTGGCGCGACGCCCGCCGTCTCACGGTGCCGGGTGTGGCCCAGGCCAAGGACGCTCTGGTGGACCTCGGGTGTGGGACCGCACAGCAATGGTTCGATCTGTGCGCGATGGTTGGCCACCCGGAGTGGATCGACGAGGAATCGGCGCTGTCGATCACCGAGCAGGCCAACATCCATGCCGAGGATATCTATGCCTGGGTGCGCAGCACACCGGCCGACGAGATCCATGATCTAGCAACGGCATTCCGGATTCCCAACGCGCCGGTGGGCAACGGCGCTAGCGTCGCTTCGCTCGACCATTTCCGCGAGCGCGGCTCGTTTGTGCGGAATCCGCGTGACGGATTTCTTCAGCCCGGCCACCCGTACCGGATGCGGCCCGCGCGACTTCGCCAGCCGCTACCGGCCCCCCGGCTGGGCGAGCACACCGCGCATTACCGAGCCGCGACCATGACCCCGCGGCCGAAGCCGACCGCCAACGCAAAACCCCTCCCGTTCAGCGGACTCCGGATCCTGGACATGACGACATTCTGGGCGGGCCCTTGCTGCACCCACTTTATGGCCCTGCTCGGGGCTGAGGTCATTCACGTCGAATCCGCCCGTCGCCCCGACGGAACCCGACTGATCGCCGGCATACCGACCAGCGAAGACCAATGGTGGGAGAAGTCGCCGATCTTCGCGGCGCTCAACACCAATAAAAAGGGCCTGACGCTCGACTTGCAGAGTGCGCGTGGGCGCGAGCTTTTGCGCCGGCTGATCGCGACTTGTGATGTGGTCGTGGAAAACTTCACCCCTCGGGTGCTGGACCAGATCGGGCTGGATTTCGCAGCGATTCAAGCGATTCGGCCAGACGTGGTTATGCTGCGAATGCCGGGATTTGGACTCGATGGGCCGTGGCGGGACAATCCCGCGTTCGCGTACGCCATCGAGTCGGCGTCCGGGTTGAGCTGGCTTACCGGTTATCCCGACCGCCCTCCCTATGAGCCGTATTCCCTCGGTGACCCGAACGCCGGCGTGCATGCGCTCAACGGGCTACTACTGGCATTGGAGCATCGCCGCCGCACCGGACGGGGAGTATTCGTCGAAGCGGCGATGGTGGACGCCGCGCTCAGCATCTCCGCCGAACAGGTCATCGAATACTCAGCCTACGGAGCACTGTTGGACCGCGCGGGTAACCGGGGACCAACGGCAGCGCCACAGAACCTCTACCGCGCAGCCGACATCGACGAATTCGGGCGCCCCGACACCTGGGTCGCGGTCGCGGTCGCAACCGACGACCAATGGCGACGCTTGTGTGATGCACTCGGATCACCCTCTTGGGCAGTCGATCCGAGCTTATCGGCGGTAGCCGGTCGCCGTGCGCACGAAGACCTGATCGACGAACAATTGGCCGCGTATTGCCAAGACCGTGCCGTCGACGACATCATCGAAACCCTCTGGGACGCGGGTGTGCCGGTGGCCAAAGTGCTGCAGCCGCACCGTCAAACGGAGTTGGACCAGCTCACGTTTCGGAATTTCTTCGAAGAGCTGGACCACCCGGTGAACGAACGGGCCAAGTTCAGCACCGTCGCGATGAGATTGTCAGACGGCCCGACCCCGTTCCACACCCAGCCCGCGCCGCTGCTCGGCCAGCACAACCACGAGCTGCTGGCCGGGTTGGGTCTGACCGAGGCAGAGATCGCGGAGCTGGAGGCCGACGGCGTCATCGGGCACGCGCCGGCGATGCACGCAACGACCTGACTGAGTTTGCGCGAGCAGACGCAAAAGCCCGCGCACGCTCGGCGTGTCGGGGGTTTTTGCGTCTGCTCGGCGGTGCTAGTGCCGCCAGCCCTCGGCGGCCTGCTCGTCGAACGTGCGGTCAATGCGCTCGAACCGGCGCCGAACCGAGGCGCGGGCGGCCTCGTGCGGCAGGACGTAAAGCCGATTGGCCAGAATCGCGTCGGCCGTCAGGCGAGCGACGTCGTCCACTCCTAGGCTGTCGTCCTGGGTTGGAAGCGGACCGAATTCCCCCGTTACGTCGGGCGCCGCCGGCAGCCCGTCATCCGCGCCACGGATTCGTTCGGAATTGGACACCAGCTTGGTTTCGATGACCATCGGGCAGAGCACCGAGACACCGATGCCGTTGTCCCTGACCTCGCGCGAAAGCGTTTCCGCCAGGCCGACAACACCATACTTGGCAACCCCATACGTCCCGAGGCCGGCATTGGGTACCAGACCTGCGAAGGACGCGGTAAAGGCGATGTGGCCGCCGGCGCCCTGATCGAGCAGTCTCGGTAGGAACGCTTCGACGGCATGAATCGATCCCCATAGGTCGATATCGATCACCCAGCGCCAGTCGTCGTGGGTCATCTGCGCGATCGGACCCGCGACGACAATGCCGGCGTTGCTGAATACGACGTCGACATGGCCGAGCAGGCGGAAAGCCTCGTCCGCGAGGTGCACCACCTCGTCGAGATGCCGGACGTCGCAGATCACCCCGTGCGCGTCAAACCCGTCGGCTTGCAGCCGCGCCACAGCTCTTTCCAGTCCGGGCTTATCGACGTCCGCGAGCACGACGCTTGCTCCGCGCCGGGCGAACTCGGTGGCGGTGGCCAGACCGATGCCACTCGCACCGCCGGTGATGACCGTACCGCGTCCTTCGAATCCGTCCATAAGTCCCAGCATCAACCAGTGGGGGCCGAACGTCGACCTGTCGGGGGCCGTCTAGCCTTCGGAGCCCGACAAGTCGACGTTGGGCTAACTTGAAATGGCGGTTATTTCAGGCAGCCGCCCGCGTCGACCGGCAGAGTCACGCCGGTGACGTAACGAGCTTCGTCGGACGCAAGGAAAAGCACCGCATTGCTGATGTCTATCGGTTCCACCCACGGAATCGGCAGCGTGTGGAACAGCTGGCAGATCGGGGCCATGTCGTCGGGACCCGGGTTTTCCAGATCCGGCCGGAACATCTTGAAGGTGCCCTCGTTGTGCAGCATGGGTGTCTTCACGTGCGTGGGGTGCACCGAGTTGACGCGAATCATCTTCTGCCCCAACTCAACCGCGAACGCTCGCATCAGCCCCACGACACCGTGCTTGGCGGCGACATAGTGACCGGTGTGCGGGTAGGCCTTGAGACCGCCGACCGAGCTGGTCAGGATGATCGACCCGCCCCGCTCGCCGGCCAGGATGTGCGGGACACCGGCCTTCACGCTTTTCCACACCCCGGACAGGTTGATGTCGATCATCTCCGTCCAGTCTTCTTGACTGGTTTGGTCCAGTGTCTCACCGCCGTTGCCAATGCCCGCGTTGGCAACGATGATGTCCAGCCGGCCAAGCTGCTCCACCCCGCTGTCAACGGCGGCCTTCAGTGCGTCGTAATCACGTACGTCGACTTCGGCGGTAACGATTCTGCGGTTGTGGCTCTTGACCAGGTCGGCGGTCTCCGCCAGGTCCTCGGGTGTGGATGCCGGGATCGCGGTGTCCAGGACGCCCTCACGAATCGGCTTGCAGATGTCGATGGCGATGATGTCGGCGCCTTCTTGCGCCAACCGCACCGCGTGGCTGCGGCCCTGACCGCGCGCCGCCCCGGTAACGAAAGCGACCTTGCCCTCAACACGTCCGGTCATGGCTTACCTACCTCATTCCTCGCTTGGTTTGTTCGGCCCGTCTCAGCGGAGATGCGAAGGCAATCCCGTAGGACCGCGAATCGTGCCGCACCCTGAACTCTGTCATCAGCCGCCAACAGGTGTCAACGGCGAATCCGTTTTAGCTATCTGTGGTTCTAGATATTAGAGAATCCGATTCTCGCGTGCCAATTCACGTGCGCTATTTGCTCCGCGCGTTTCTTCCGTGCGGCGCGGGCATACCTCGTCAGCCAGGCCCGCACTTCGGGGCTGCTAGCCGGCGAATCCGCGTGAGCAGAAGTCCCACACCTCGTCCGCGCCGATGGGATGAACCGTCGCGTCGTCGGAGCCGCCGCTGGACTGGGCGATGAACATCACCGTCTGCATGGTCATCGCGGCCATCCGGCGGGGATTGAGGTCTGCACGCAACTCCCCGGCCTCGCTGGCCGCCTCCATAAGCTCGGACAGCAACGCCAGCAACGGCGCGTGCGCGATCTTGACCTCAACCGGGTGGGTGACGAGCAATCGCGGGGCAAAGTCAGTGAACAACGGCCGCTTGGCCGTCGGGTCCGGGCGGGAGGACTCGTACAACAGCTCGACGGCGACTTTCAGCCGCTCGAGCGGATCGGTGTGGCTCTCCGTGGCCGCGCGGATCTGGTCGGCGGACCGGCTCAGCGCGTCTTCGAATAGCGCCAGCAGCAGCTCGTGCTTTCCATCGAACTGCAGGTAGAAGCTCCGCAGCGATTGGCGAGAGCGGTCCACGACCTCTTGGACGGTGAAATCGGTGGTTCCCTTTTCGATGATGATCGCCTGCGCCGCATCGAGGAACCGCTGAACGCGCTGCGCCGCGCGCAATTTCGCCGTCTTGATGGATCGCTCGACCGCCCGTTGCTTCCAGGCCGGTTCTTCGCTCGGGCTGGTCACCGGCGACTCTGTTGATTGCCGCAAGGGGAGAACATGGTTGGACCCTACCGGAGAACGCCGTGACATCGGTGTGCTCGACCCCCTCACGGACAATGTTTCGGAGATTGTAACTTTCTTACTACGAGAATACTATTCTCTTACGCGTGTGTATGGAAGCGTATTGAAAAGAGCAGAACGCGCCGTCCGGGAGAACCTCAAAGGCTTGATCCGCGGCTGGCCGGCGAATACCGGGGAGTGCTGTGCAGCTGACCTTTGATGCCGACGTCGAGGCATTCCGCGCCGAGTTCATCGCGTTTCTGGACGAACACCTGCCTGGGGTAATCGACTCGGGCGATGTTCTCGATCGACCCCGGTCGAGTTCGGACATTCCGCAGTGGGCGCGCCGCTGGCAGGCGCTGCTCTTCGACAACGGATGGTTGGCGCCGGGCAATCCGCCGGAGTTCGGCGGCCGCAACGCTTCGCTGTTAGAGCAATACGTCTACCTGGAAGAGCTGGCGCGGCGGCGCATGTATCAAAGCTTCAATCCGCAGGGTGTGGGCATCATCGCCGCTTCCTTGTTGTCGTTCGGAACCCCGGAGCAGAAGCGGCGCTGGGCGATCCCGATTCTGCGCGCTGAGATCACCGCATCATTGGGCATGAGCGAGCCGGGGGCGGGGTCGGATCTGGCGTCGCTGAAGACGCGGGCGATCCTGGACGGCGACCACTTCATAGTTAACGGGCAGAAGGTATGGACGTCGGGCGCCCATCACGCCGATGTGTTGTTGACGTTTGTGCGTACAGACCCGGATGCGCCAAAACACAAGGGGATTAGTGCGTTACTCATCCCGACCGGCACTCCAGGCGTGGTTCGCCGTCCGTTCGCTTCGGTGTCCGACCACGAAGACGTCGACTTCAACGAGGTGTTTTTCACGGACGCACGCGTACCGGCCGGGAATTTGGTAGGTGAGCTCAATGGGGGCTGGCAGGTGGCAACGGGTTCGCTTGGCCACGAGCGCGCCATGCTGTGGATGGACTATGCCGACATGTTGCACGGGCTGACAGTCGATTTCGGCCCGTCAGGAGCGCTGCAGCGGGATCATTATGCGACCCTGGTGATGGATTGCCACGCGCTGCGGCTAATGGGATCGGCGGCCTTGGCCAAGGCCGCGCGCGGAGAAGAGGATGTATCCGCGCACTCAGTGCTGAAACTGCTTGGTTCGGAGGCAATGCAACGCGCCTGCGAGGACGCGCTGACCGCCGAAGGGTCAGACGGACTTGTGCTGCGCGCGGTAACCGCTCCGTTCGCCCCGCTGAACCTCGACAGCCACTACGGGAGCTGGTTTGACCGGTATACCCGCACTTTCGCTGCGACCATCGCGGGCGGTACCTCCGAGATCCAGCGCAATATCATCGCTCAACGAGTACTCGGCTTGCCACGTAACTAATTTGCGGGCTGGCTGTCCAGCCACGCCCAGTACCCAATGGATGCCAGCCCCGCCACGATCGCGACGGTCCCCAAGACCACGCCGGCAAGGGCGATTCGGGGATTGTCCGCTTCACCGCGCTTAACCCGCCCCCGGGCTATATCGCCGGTCACAACCGCGGCAATACCGAAGAACGTCCCGATCAGCAGCCAGCAACTGATTAGGCCCACCAGGCCCAGGATCAACGACGCAACGCCCACCTCGTTTCGAGGTGGATCGGGTGCCCTCATGGCCCAATCCTAGGCGCCTGGGCCATGCGCATGACGATGCGTTCGCCAACAGTAACTAAAGCTGCGCCAGCCGAGGCGCAGATCCCTTGGTCCGCAACACCGTTCCCGCCTCGCGGGTCAGTTCCCGGGCGCTGCCGAGCAGGCCATCCAAGATCAAGGCCCGCTCGACATGGTGATGCAGGTCGTGTTCGGCGGTGAAGCCGATACCAGCGAGCACCTGTTGGCAGTGACGCGCGGTGGTCAGCGCCGCCCGACCGGCCGCAGCCTTCGCCAGTAGGTAGGCCAGACCGTCCGGATCGTCAGTTACGTCGGCAGCGGCCTCCAGCGTCGCCTCGGCGCCTTCGATTGCGACGAGTGTCTCGGCCAGTCGGTGCCTGATCGCTTGGAACGAGCTGATGTGGCGGCCGAACTGAATGCGGTCGACCGCGTGCTGGCGCGCCAGTGCAAGCATCGCGCGGCTGGTGCCGACCAGCCACCACCCCAATGCCAAGCGACCGGCGGCCAGCGCGGTTGGCGGCAGCGGATCTCCTTCTTGCACATGATCAATCGGTAGCTCACCACCGACTGCCGAACTTGGACCATCGGTGCGCTCCCATACCACCCAAGTTTCGCCTCTGAATGGCAGCGGCGTAATGCCGCCTGGTGCGCATCCGGCGGTGTGTAGCACGACGTCGTTGAGCACGGGGGCGTGTGCACCGGTTTCGCCGAGAAGTCGGAACACCAAAGGTATCGCGAAATCCGGGATTTCGGAGAGCATATCGAGCCAGCCGAGGTCGGCCAGCGCCGCGTCGAGCTCGGCTCCCGAGGCCACGGAAGGATTGGCCATGGTGGTGCGCACCGAGTCGGCCAGCAGCTGCAGCGACTCGGAGTCGGTGGCGGCGTTCACGGACTCCACGTCACTCCTTCCCGAGGTCGAGCAGCCGGCGGGCGATGATGTTGCGCTGAATCTCAGCGGTACCGCCGTAGATGGTCGCCGCCCGCGAGTACAGGTACTCCGACCGCCATGGCGTGTCGTCGAGCTCGATCGCGCCGGGCAGCAGGTCGTGGACGGTGTCATAGAGTCGTTGTTCGGCGGTGGCCAGCAGCACCTTGTCGATAGAGGTGTCCGGCCCCAGCCGCGCGCCGTCGCGGAACCGGTGCTGGGTGGCACGCGATCGGCAGCGCACCGTGTGCAGCGCGAGATAGGCGGCACCGAGGTCGTATTCGTCGTGGCCGTCGGCCTCGCCGGCGTCACGAATCTCTGCGATCAGAGCGTCGAATCGCGAGTACAGGTACGCGATCCGCTGCCAGAAGCAGCTGGAGCGCTCGTAGGGCAGTAGGTCCATGGCGAGGCGCCAGCCGTCGCCCGGTTGGCCGAGCATCCGGCTTGCCGGGATCACCACGTCGTCGTAGTACACCTCGCAGAATTCGTCGACCCCGTGCATGGTGCGCAACGGTCGGATGGTGATGCCCGGCGTGTCCAGGTCGACGAAGAACGCGGTAATCCCGTCATGGCCGGGTCCGGTGCGGGTGAGCAGGACGCACCGCGTGGCGAACTGCGCGAAGCTGGTCCAGACCTTCTGCCCGTTGACAATCCAGTTGTCGCCGTCCTGGACCGCCCGGGTGGATAGTGACGCGAGGTCGCTGCCCGAGCCCGGTTCGGAGAAACCCTGGCACCACTGCTCGCGGCCGCTGAGTAGCCGCGGCACCATTTCCGCAGCGAGTTCGGCTGAGGCGTAGTCGATCATCGTCGGCGTGAGAACCTCGAGCATCGAGTAGGGGCCGGGATCGGCGAGGCGGCGGCCTACCACCTCTTCGCCGACGATCGCACGCAGCAGCGCCGGGCCACCCAGGCCGCCGACCTCGACCGGCCAACCGTAGCGCATCCAATCGGCGTCGTAGAGCGCCCGACTGACCCGGAGGAACTGCTGCATGTGAGCGTGCAGCGAGTGGTCGGGACCGGGCGTCAGGTCATTCTCGTCCAGCCACGCGCGCAGATCCGCGCGGAACTGCTCGACGTTCACGCTGAGCCGGATGGGCGGCCTATTGCGTGTGGGCGCCCGTGGTCGTGCACGCCGCTGCGGCGAATGAACGTCATGGCCCGCGTCTTCAGGCGCCATCCATCGGCGGTGCGGGAGTAGGTGTCGCGGTAGTAACCGATGCGCATGTCATGAGCCGAGTGCTCGATGAAGCACAACGGCTGCGTGCCGCTGCCCGAATCTCCGTCGATGTCGACCAGCGCGGTTCCAGTGAGAAATAGGCCCTTTGGCGCGGCGGCGACCAACTCCGGGAACCTGTCCAAGCGGTACGTGTCGCCGAAGGCGCTATACGTTCCGTCGGGAGTGAAGACGCCGATGAGCCCCTCGATGTCCCCCTGGGTGATGGTGACCGCGTAGCGTGCGAGCAGCTGCTGGATCTCGACCAGGTCGTCCGTTCTGGATGGCTGGTTATTGGACAAAGACCTTGCCGCCTTTCATAACAAAGCTGACTTTCTGAGTAACGGTAATGTCTTCCAACGGGTTGCCCGGCACCGCGATGATATCGGCGAGCTGGCCCGGGGCGAGTCGCCCACGATCGGTGGAGTTGATCAGCTCGGCGGCGGTCACTGTCGCCGCGCGTAGCACAGCCAATGGCGGTAGGCCCCACTCGACAAGGGTGACAAGCTCGTCGGCGTTCTTGCCGTGCGGTATCGCCGGTGCGTCGGTGCCGACCGCGATCTTCACCCCGGCCTTGTACGCGGCCAGTATCGACGTGCGCGACTTCGGGAACATTTCGGCGGCCTTGGCCTGCAGCTCGGGAGGGGCGTGCGAGACATCCATCCCCTCGGCCAGGCGCCGCGTGCTGACCAGGAAGGTGCCGTGTTCGACCATCGTCGCGATTGCCTCGTCATCGATCAGAAAGCCGTGCTCGATGCAGTCGATCCCGGCCGCGACGGCGTGTTTGACCGCGTCGGCGCCGTGGGTGTGAGCGGCGACGCGCAGCCCGCGCCGGTGCGCCTCGTCGACGATCGCGCGCAGCTCTTCGTCCGAATAATGTTGCGCGCCCGGCGCACCCGTAAGGGACATCACCCCGCCCGAGCAACAGACCTTGATCAGCTCGGCGCCGTGTTTGATCTGGTAACGCACCGCCTTGCGAATCTCGTCGACTCCGTTGGCGATGCCTTCTTCAACCGTCAGCTCCAGCACGTGCGGTGCGAACGCGGCGAACATGGTGGGATCAAGGTGCCCACCCGTCGGCGTGATGGCGTGCCCGGCCGGCACTACCCGTGGCCCGTCGATCCAGCCCGCGTCGATGGCCCTGCCCAGCGCGACGTCGAGCAGATAGCCGCCGGTCTTCACGAACAGGCCCAGGTTGCGCACCGTGGTGAACCCGGCGCGCAGCGTGCGACGGGCATTGCCGACCGCACGCAGTACCCGCGTCGGCGGGTCATCCTGAACCTGGGACAGCCCGGGCTTCTCCCCGCGGCCGCCCATGAGCAGGTTGACCTCCATGTCCATCAGTCCGGGCAGCAGGATCTGATCACCCAGGTCGATCTCCTCGTGCCCCTCGGGGGCATCAGAGTCACCACCGACGCCGACGATACGGCCGCCCTCGACACGCAGGATGCCGGGCCGAACGATCTCCCCGGCATCGACGTCAAGCAGTCCGGCGGCCTTGAGCGTCAACACCGCTCAGATCACCGGCTCCCGGAGCACTTCAACCCACGCCGCGCCGCTGTCTGGGACTCGTGCCTGTTTCCATGCCTCGATCGGGAATGACACCATGACCAGCGATTGCATCATGTGCATGAGGGTTTTTGCGTCCTCGGGCAGGTCGTTCAGCGGGTACTTGTCGCAGTACGCAATGACGTCGTTCAGCAATGGGAAGGCGACGTCATAGAAATCCTGCATTTGGGCCATCGTCGAGGCCAGTCGTTTGGCATAGCGCTCCGGTTCGGTGGCGAGGTCCCAATCCAAATACGGCTGCAGGGCCGCGAATTCAGACGGTAGCGACATTGTCCTGGTACTCCTTCACGTAATCACCGGTCACCTTGTGCAGATGACGGATCAGAACTTCCTGGTCGCACAGTAGGAAGTCTTTGACGACCCGGGTGCCGATCATGGTCTGGGTGGCCTCCAGCGTGTTGGCGTCTTGCAGTGCGTACTCCTTGAACGTCACCGCGGCCAGTTCCTGGGCCAGGCGTTCCCGCGCATTGCGCGGCGGCACGAAATACAGCGTGGCTTCGAAGATGTGCTTGTCCACCGCGGTAGGCCAGTAGTGGTAGGTGAGGAACCAGCCCGGCTCCCAGATCAGCAGCATGAAGTTCGGGTAGAAGTGCCACGAGTCGATGCCCCACTGCGGCACCCTCTTCACATTGACACCCGGCGGCAGCTCCAGCTTCTCGATGATCTCCGGCTTGTCCCACGGACCGAACAATCCGCTGCGCAACACCTGGTCCAACGGCTTGACCATGGACATGTCCGGGGGCGGTGCCTGACCACCCCAGGTCGACTGCAGGCTGTGCGGGCTGGCCACCTCGTAGTGCAGCGCCTCATAGCCGAACTTCTGAATCTTGGCGGCTTCTTCCTTGGTGTATTGCCCCTGGTGCAGGATCGGCGCGTGGTAGAACTCGACGAACGCATCGATGAACAGCTTCCAGTTGCTGCCGACCTCGGCCCGGTAGGAGTAGGTCTCCGTCATCTCGCCGAAGGGGTACCCCTCGATGCTCTTGGCCAGCGGTCCGAGGTAGTCGGTGAGCGGCGCCGCTCCATTGTCGAAGTTGATGAAGATAAAGCCTTCCCAGACCTCGCAGCGAACGGGTGCCAGGCCGTAGTCGCCCTTGTCCAGGTTGAAGAACTCGTCTTCCTGTTGAACGAAGGTCAGGTCACCGTCGAGGCTGTAGCGCCAGGCGTGGTATTTGCAGGTGAACTGCCGGCAGGTGCCCGACGTCTCTTCGTTCGGAAAGTCGTTCCACACCAGCTTGTTTCCGCGGTGGCGGCAGACGTTGTGAAACGCCTTGACGGTCCCATCCTTCGTCTTGACGATGATCACCGACATACCCGGGCCCGCCGACGGCAGCTCTTTGGTGAAGTAGCTGCCGGTGCGCGGCAGTCGCTCGACGCGGCCGACGTTCAGCCAGGTCTTTTTGAAGATCGCCTCGCGCTCGGCCTCGAAGAATGCCGGATCAATCGAGTCGTTGTAATCGACGGGCGCGGTGCCCAGTTCGGGATAGTTTTCTGTCCAGCTGCCGGCTGCTGGCTTCGGGAAGTGAGCCACGGTACTTACCTCTCTTGTGCGGTCTGTTCGTTTTCGAGCTGTACGCCAAAAGTGTTGAAGGCCATGGCCAGCAGGGTGTAGCAACCGACCGTGAAGACGTAGTCCATCCGCTGCTGGTCATTGAGGCGCTCGCCCAGTGCCGCCCAGGTTTCGTCGGACAGCTGGGATTTCTCGACGAGTTCGTCGACCCCGGTGAGTACCGCGCGTTCGAAGTCTTCGAAGTCGCCGGCGTCCTCGCCGGCATAACACCGAACCGCGGCTATCTCGTCGTCGGTGATCCCCTCGCCTTTGGCGAGGGCGACGTGTTGGGTCCATTCGTAGTTGCAGTCGCGGAGATGCGCGACCCGCAGGATGGCCAGTTCGCGGATGCGAGGCGGCAGCGTGGACCCGTATAAGAGGTGGACGTTGAATCGGAGAAACGCCTTGGCCAGCGCTGGGTGGTGAGCGAAGGTGGCGAGCGCGTTGTTGGCGTCCGGTGGGCCGTCCCCAGACAGCATGGGAGCGAGGGCCCGCTGCACAGTCTCATCCCACTGGGCAGCAGGGAGCGGCGCCAGGCGCATCGACAGTGTCCTCTCGGTCAAAGAGAATCATATTCTCATTTCCAACCAACAGACTTGCACGATTCGGTCCTTTGGTCAATCCCGGTTGCCCGGGATTCGCACCGGCTGGCGTGCGAGCGGGCCTGCGCTACGTATCGGCCGGCGGGCAGTCTCGCAGCCGCACGCCGACAGCACCCAAATTTTTGGTCCACGGCTTTGTCGGCCCGCTGTACCGGCATTTCCGTCACAACGTTGTTGCAGTTGGGGGCCCAATTCACTGAACCTTCCGGGAACTTCGAACGCGTTCCTGGTTCGGCACCGGCGCTGCCTGAATGTTGATTCTCGCTTCGCGAGAAGATAGTTTTCAACACTAGAGGGCTAAGGGCACCCGGCGATGCCTCCCCGAGGCTGCGGGAGCAGACTGTTCAGAGGGATCCGATGGGTCCGATGGGAAGGGAACGCTCATGAACAAAGAAGACATGATTCTGATCAGTGTGGACGACCACACGGTCGAACCCCCGGACATGTTCAAAGGTCACCTTCCGAAGAAGTACATCGACGACGCGCCCCGGCTGGTGCACAACGCCGACGGCTCGGACATGTGGAAGTTCCGCGACACGGTAATCCCGAACGTGGCACTCAACGCGGTGGCCGGCCGGCCCAAAGAGGAGTACGGCCTGGAGCCGCAGGGCCTCGATGAGATCCGGCCGGGTTGCTACAACGTCGACGAACGGGTCAAGGACATGAACGCCGGGGGCATCCTGGCGTCGATCTGCTTCCCGTCCTTCCCGGGCTTCGCGGGGCGCCTGTTCGCCACCGAAGACCACGACTTCTCGATCGCGCTGGTGCAGGCCTACAACGACTGGCACATCGACGACTGGTGCGGCGCCTACCCCGCACGGTTCATCCCGATGGCGATACCGGTGATCTGGGACGCCGAGGCGTGCGCCGCCGAGGTGCGGCGGGTCTCTAAGAAGGGCGTCCACGCGCTGACGTTCACCGAGAACCCGGCTGCGATGGGATACCCCAGCTTTCATGACGAGTACTGGAACCCACTCTGGAAGGCGTTGTGCGACACCGACACCGTGATGAACGTGCACATCGGATCGTCGGGCAGGCTGGCCATAACGGCGCCGGATGCGCCGATGGACGTGATGATCACGCTGCAGCCGATGAACATTGTGCAAGCCGCCGCGGACCTGCTGTGGTCCAGGCCGATCAAGGAGTACCCGGACCTGAAGATCGCGCTCTCTGAGGGCGGCACCGGCTGGATCCCCTACTTCCTGGAGCGAGCGGACCGCACGTATGAGATGCATTCCACGTGGACGCACCAGAACTTCGGTGGGAAGGTGCCAAGCGAGGTTTTCCGCGAGCACTTCCTTACGTGCTTCATCAGCGACAAGGTGGGCGTTCAGCTGCGGAACATGATCGGCATCGACAACATCGCGTGGGAGGCCGACTACCCGCACAGCGACTCGATGTGGCCGGGCGCACCGGAGGAGCTTTGGGATGTCCTCAGCCTGAACAACGTCCCGGACGACGAGATCAACAAGATGACGTACGAGAACTCGATGCGCTGGTACTCGTTCGACCCGTTCACGCACATCCCGAAGGACCAGGCCACGGTGGGCGCACTACGCAAGGCCGCCGAGGGCCACGATGTGTCCATCCAGGCGCGCAGTCACCACAGCGACACCAGGTCGGGTTCGTCGATCGCGGAATTTACCGCCAACGCGAAAGCGCTCACCGGCAATAAGGACTGACACGCCACCGGAACGCCCGTGCGCCGGTGCATGAACTGAGCTAAGGAGATCCAGCAGTGCCCGGCGGTGGAATGAATTTTGAGCTGACCGATGACCAGGAGCTGATCCGGAAGTCGGTCGCCGAATTGGCGCGCAAGTTTGATGACCAATACTGGATGGAAAAGGATCAGGAGCACGAGTTTCCGACCGAGTTCTATCAAGCCATAGCCGACGGCGGCTGGCTGGGTATGACGATTCCGACCGAATATGGCGGCCATGGCCTCGGAATCACCGAGGCCACAATATTGCTCGAGGAGGTCGCCAAGTCCGGTGCCGCCATGAACGGGGCCAGCGCAATCCACTTGTCGATCTTCGGCATGCAACCGGTCGTGGTGCACGGCTCCGAGGAACTCAAGGCCCGCACGCTGCCTTCCGTTGCGACGGGAGAGGTGCATGTGTGCTTCGGCGTGACCGAACCCGGTGCCGGGCTTGATACTTCGCGCATCACCACGTTCGCCAAACGTGACGGAGATCGCTACGTCGTCAACGGCCGCAAGGTTTGGATCTCCAAGGCGATGGAGTCCACCAAGATCCTGCTGCTGACCCGCACCAAGAGCTACGACGAAGTCACCAAGAAGACAGACGGGATGACGCTGTTTCTCACCGACCTCGATCGCAGCCGCGTCGATGTCCGCCCGATCCGCAAGATGGGCCGCAACGCCGTTAGCTCCAACGAGTTGTTCATCGACAATCTCGAGGTACCGGTCGAAGATAGAATCGGCGAGGAAGGCAAGGGATTTCAGTACATCCTCGATGGCCTGAACCCCGAACGGATGCTGATCGCCGCGGAGGCGCTCGGCATTGGCAGGGTGTCGCTGGACAAGGCGGTGAAGTACGCGAACGAGCGCGTGGTCTTCGACAGGCCGATCGGCATGAACCAGGGCATCCAGTTTCCGCTTGCCGATTCGCTGGCGCGCCTCGACGCCGCAGAGCTGATGCTGCGGAAGGCAACGTGGCTCTACGACAACGGTAAATCCTGTGGGCGCGAGGCGAATACCGCTAAATACCTCTGCGCCGATGCCGGCTTTACCGCGGCGGACCGGGCACTGCAAACGCACGGCGGAATGGGTTACGCCGAGGAGTACCACATCACCCGCTACTTCCGGGAGGCCCGGCTGATGAAGATCGCACCGGTCAGCCAGGAGATGATCCTGAATTTCCTGGGAGCCAATGTCCTCAAACTGCCGAGGAGTTATTGATGCAGCCGCTGTCGGTGGACGGCCGCAGGTGATGCCTGACACCGACGAACCCGTGCTGCTGTCGGATGACCGCGACGGGGTGCGGACGCTGACCCTCAACCGTCCGCGCCGCAAAAACGCGATCGATCCGGAACTGTGGATTGCATTGCGGGACGCGCTCAACGCGGCCGGTCGTGACCAGAGTGTGCGCGCGCTGGTGCTCACCGGCTCCGGTGGGAGTTTCTGCTCGGGCGCCGACATCTCGGTCCCCGACGATGTTCATCCGAGATACAAGCTGCAGCGCTTGACCGACGTGGCGCTGGCGTTGCACGAGCTCGCGATTCCCACGGTCGCCAAGGTCACCGGGGTCGCCGTCGGCGCTGGGTGGAACTTGGCGCTGGGCTGCGATTTGGTGGTCGCGACGCCGGAATCAATGTTCTCCCAGATTTTTTCCAAGCGGGGTCTGTCAATCGACCTCGGCGGTTCCTGGCTGTTGCCCAAACTCGTTGGCTTGCAACAGGCGAAACGGCTCGCGCTGCTTGCCGAAACCATCGACGCCACAGAAGCCCGCGCCCTTAACCTGGTGACCTGGGTGGTGTCCGCCGCCGAGATCGACGAATTCGTAGGGGATCTCGCCAGGCGGTTGGCGGCCGGGCCGCCGTTCGCCCTCGCCCAGACCAAAGCGCTGCTGAACCAGGGCGCGGACTGTACCCTGCGGGATGCGGTGGCGAACGAGGCTCGCGCGCAAGTCGGCAACTTCGCGACGACGGATGCGGCTGCCGCCTATGCGGCTTTCGCGGAGCGACGAGAGCCGTCGTTCACCGGCCGGTGGGCCTTATCGCGATCTAGAGGGGAATCGCGATCTAAAGGGGAATCACTATCTGCAGAGGAATCGCGATCTGCAGAGGAATCGGAGTAGATGCATGCGTGAGACAGTCATTGTCGAGGCGGTTCGCACCGCGGTCGGGAAGCGCAACGGCGGGTTGTCCGGCATGCATGCCGCCGACTTGTCCGCAGTCGTTCTCAATGAACTGTTGGAACGCACCGGTGTCGACCCGGCGATCGTCGACGACGTGATCTGGGGCTGCGTGTCCCAGGTCGGTGACCAGTCCAGCAATATCGGGCGTTACGCCGTGCTGGCCGCCGGCTGGCCAGAGAGCATCCCCGGGACCACGGTCAACCGAGCGTGCGGTTCCAGCCAGCAGGCCCTCGACTTCGCCGTGCACGCGGTGATGTCGGGCCAGCAAGATGTCGTCGTTGCCGGCGGCGTCGAGGTGATGAGCCGGGTCCCGCTCGGTTCGGCCAGGGCAAGCGGGATGCCCTACGGTCCGAAAGTCCTGGCCCGTTACGACGACTTCTCCTTCAACCAGGGCTTGTCGGCCGAGATGATCGCCAAGAAGTGGGGGTTGTCCCGCTCCCGGCTCGACGAATACTCCGCCCAGTCTCACGAACGAGCGGCTGCGGCTCAGGACGGCGGCGCCTTCATCGAGCAGATCGTTCCCGTTTTTGTCGATGGGGCCGAGGGAGTTGACGACGCGGTTGTTGCCGCTGACGAAGGGGTGCGACGCGGCACCAGCGTCGAGAAGCTGGCCGCACTCAAGCCCGCGTTCGCCGACGACGGGGTCATCCACGCAGGCAACTCATCGCAGATCTCGGACGGCGCGGCGGCCCTGTTGGTGACCACCGCGGAGCTGGCCCTCGAACTGGGTTTGACGCCGATAGCGCGATACCGCGCGGGCGCGGTGACTGGAGCGGATCCGGTGCTCATGCTCACCGGCCCAATCCCGGCGACCGAGAAGGTGCTGAGCAAGGCCGGCGTCGCGCTGGACGAAGTGGGCGTCTTCGAGGTCAACGAAGCGTTTGCGCCGGTTCCGTTGGCGTGGCTTGCCGAAACGGGAGCGGACGAGCGTCGGATGAATCCGCTGGGCGGTGCCATCGCCCTGGGTCATCCGCTGGGTGCTTCCGGGGCCGTGCTGATGACACGGATGGTGCACCACATGCGCGACAACGGGATTCGGTACGGCCTGCAGACCATGTGCGAAGGCGGCGGCACGGCCAATGCCACGTTGGTCGAGCTCGTCGGCTAGGCAGTTTTTTGCGACAAGCGGCGCTGGGCGCAGTTTCGATCGAGTAATGGGGTGAGTGGAGTGCGTGAACCTTGTCACAGCGGCCAGACCAACCTACTGTATGTTCACTAGGTTGGTTCAGTCCGCCGCTCGACAAGGAGCTCGGTGCCCGAAGCACGGCGATACGACACGCTGCTCGCCAAAGGCGAGGATCGCAAGCAGCTGATCCTCGCGGTCGCGCAGCGGCTCCTCACGCGCAACGGCTGGCGCAGCACCACCCTTGCCCAGATTGCCGGCGAAGCCGGGGTCACCCCAGCGGGACTGCTGCATCACTTCGAGTCCAAAGAGCAGCTACTGCACGCGGTGCTGGACGCGCGTGACCTCGATGACGAGTCGCACTCCGACCGGACTGGCGATCTCCTGGACCAGATCGCTCAGGTCGCCGACCGCTTCGCCCGGGCTCCCGAATTGGTCGGCACGTTCACCGTCCTGCTGGTCGAGAACATCCTTCCGGACGCCCCGTTGCACGACCGCATGCTGGCCAGGCACCGGGACGCGCTCGACATCGTCGCCGAGGCCATCCGGCGTGGCCAGGCGGACGGCTCGTATCGCACCGACATAGACCCCGCCGTCAAGGCAGCGGAGATTCTCGCCTTCACCCACGGAATGGAAACCCTATGGTTGCTCGACCCATCGATACCACTGGCCGAGGTCTTCAAGCAGTACACGGAGACGCTGGCGCGCGACTTCGCGCCTCCAAAGACGCGCACATAGATGCGCAAGAAGACGTGCAAGAAAACATGAGATACCGGCTCGACGTGGTCGCCTCCGACGTCGTCGACGTCGTGCGGTTCGCTGGCGGCTGGCTCTTTGACCGGGCGATGGCCGGATGGGACGTCACCGTCCTGGTGGCCGATCATCCTGACGATCGGCCGCTGCAAATCCTCGGTGCCCTGACACTCGACCTCGAAGAGGTCTTGGGAGCGATCGATTCGGGGGCCGAAACCCGCCCTCGCCCGCACGCGTTGGCGGCCGCGGCCGATCTGTTCGGATGCGACTCGCGGGTGCGGCAAGGCGTGTTGCAGGCCCTCGATCACGGAGTCACCGAGGTCACGCTATGGGGCGAGAGTTGGCCGTCCGAGCTCGATGACAGCGTTGGCCTGGTCCAGCATCGGCTGAGCACGGCCGCCCGGATATTCAAGACGCGGGCGCTGGCCGCGGCTTTGCAGACCCGGGTCCCGGACAGCACGATCGGCCACACGGAACTGTTCCGAAGCGGTCTGCTCGCATGCCCTTCGGTCGCCGCCGACCTGGTTCCGGCTGGCTAGCCGGAGGTTTGATGACCAGCGGCGGTACCCGTCGTTGACGGCCAACAAGCGGTGTGAAAATGTAATACTCAAGTTTGAGAGGCACATTCTCACTTGTCGAGATTGGAACGGTGCGAGATGGTGAACGACTTCACCGAGTTGGACTTCTTTCGGGGCAGCGAGCTCATCGGGGACCCTTACCCCTACTACGAGGCGCTGCGGCAGAAATGCCCGGTGACCCCGGAAAAGCACCACGACGTCACGATGGTGACCGGTTGGGAAGAAGCCTGCGCGGTCTTGAACGACGCCGAGACGTGGTCCTCGTGCATCTCGGTGACGGGGCCGTTCCCCGGCTTCCCGGTACCCCTCGAAGGTGACGACATCACTGAGCTGATCGAACAGCACCGTGACGAACTGCCCTTCAGTGACCAACTGCCCACCCTCGACCCGCCGACCCACACCAACCACCGCTCCCTGCTCATGCGGTTGATCACCCCGAAGCGCCTCAAGGAGAACGAGGACGCCATGTGGGCGCTCGCCGACGAGGCGCTCGACGGGTTCCTGCCATCAGGGCACGGCGAGTTCATCAAGGGCTTCGCGAGCCCGTTCACGCTGCTGGTTATCGCAGACCTGCTGGGCGTGCCCCTCGAGGATCGCGACAAGTTCGTCAAGGGCATCCGCGAGCACTCGGGTGGTGGCGTCGGCGGCACCGGGAAGGAATCGCTGGCCCACAGCCCGCTGGAATTCCTCTACGGCCTTTTCTCCGACTACGTCGAGGACCGTCGGCGTGAGCCCCGTGACGACGTGCTGACTGGCCTGGCGACCGCCACCTACCCCGACGGCTCAACTCCCGCGGTCGAAGACGTGGCCAAGGTCGCCAGCAACGTCTTCTCGGCTGGCCAGGAAACCACCGTGCGGCTTCTCGGTGCGGCGCTGCAGATTCTGGGCGAGCGTCCGGACATCCAGGCGCAGTTGCGCAAGGACCGCAGCCTGATTCCGAACTTCATCGAAGAGTCACTCCGCATCGAGAGTCCGGTCAAGGGTGACTTCCGGATGAACCGGGTGCCGGTCAACGTCGGCGGGGTCGACCTGCCCGCGGGCACCACGGTAATGATTCTGCAGGCGGCCGCCAACCGTGATCCACGCCGGTTCGACGATCCGGCCACATTCGACCCGGCCCGCAAGAATGCGCGCCAGCATCTCTCGTTCGGCCGGGGGATTCACAGCTGCCCCGGCGCGCCGCTGGCGCGCGCCGAAACCCGGGTGGCAATCGAGCGGCTGCTGGACCGGACATCTGACATCACGATCAACGAGAGCGTCCACGGCCCGGCGAATGACCGTCGCTACCAATTTGTTCCGACCTACATCCTGCGCGGCCTGACTGAGCTGCACCTGGAGTTCACACCGGTATGAAGGTCTCGGTAGACGACCAGCGTTGCCGCGGGCACGGCATGTGCCTCACGCTCTGTCCGGAAGTCTTCAGCCTGACCGACGATGGCTACGCGGTGGCGATAGCGTCCGATGTACCAAAAGAATTCGAGGCGGCCACCCGCGAGGCCATCGAATGCTGTCCCGAGCAAGCCATTAGCGAGAGTTAGCCAGACAAGCACGCCGATAAGGAGATTCAGAACTATGGGCGCTAAGGGGTACGTGATCCTCACCGAGGCCATCAAGGATCCAGAGGGTATGAAGGCCTACGGTCAGGCTGCCCGAGCAACAATGAGTGGTGCCACCGCCCTGGCGGTGGATGCTGCGCCCACAGTTCTTGAAGGCACCTGGCACGGCGACCAGACCGTTGTGCTGGAGTTCGAATCTGTGGATGCCGCCCGCGCCTGGTATGAGTCCGAGGGCTACCAAAACGCGGCCAAACTGCGCCACGCGGCCGCCGATTGCAACGTGGTCATCATCGCCGGCTTCTAGATTCCGTTCGATACCTCGGCAGCTACTCCTTGAACGAGATTGCCTGCCGGGGGCATTGACGCACAGCTTCGCGCAGCGCTGCTTCGTTCTCCGGCGTCACTTCCGTCTGCAAGACAGACAGCATGTCGTCATCGCCGAGCTGAAAGACCTCCGGGATGATGCCCATGCATACCCCGTTGCTTTCGCACAGACCCCAATCAACGTCGATCTTCATCGCAGCGCCCTCACCGAAGCACCTTGACGGGTACGTGGTGGTACCCGGCCACGTTCTGCATATTGACGCGTTGCAGGCCGTCCCAGTTCACCTCGTAGCGGGGCATGAAGTCGAGCAGCTTGTCCAGCGCGATGGCGCTTTCCATCCGGGCCAACGCCGCGCCCAGGCAACTATGAATCCCGTATCCGAGCCCAAGATTCTGCGCCTCGGCGCGATCGCGGTCGATGTCGAACACATCCGCGTCGGTGAATGCCTCTGGATCGCGGTTCGCCGCGGCGCCGCACAGGAACACCGGCTTGCCCGCGGGAATCACACCGCCACTGACCCGAACTTCTTTGAGGGTGTAGCGGACGTTGTACTGAACCGGCCCTTCGTACCGCAACAGTTCTTCGACTGCCGCCGGAATCTTGCTGCGGTCGTCGAGGAGCTTCTGCCATTGTTCGGGGAAGCGTGCGAAGACGACGGCCGCGCTGCCGAGCAGCTTGGTGACGGTCTCTGCCCCGGCTCCACCCAAAAGTGTTGCAAATCCAGTGATTTCAATGTCGTCAAGCTTTCGGGTGCTACCGTCTTCGCCCGCGATCTCGGCCGCGATCAGCCTGCTGATCATGTCGTCCTGTGGGTCTTTGCGCCGCTCCTGTATCAGGCCGAAGTAGTACATCGCGGTGTCGATGTTGGCCTGCATCCCGGCTTCGCTGACCTCGATCTGGCCGGGCTCGTGGTGCAGGCCAGTGTCGATCCAATGCCGCACCTGCTGGCGGTATTCCTCCGGCACCCCCGCCATCCGGGTGATGACTTCCACCGGGAACGGTCCGGAGAAGTCTTGGACGACATCGAAATTGTCGGGGTCGGCCTCGCCCAGGTACTTGTCGATCAGCTCGATGACCGTCTCTTTCTGAGACTGGATCGCCCGTGGGGTGAAGGCTTTGTTGAGCAGGCTGCGCATGTGCCGGTGCTCGGGTGGGTCCATGAAGATGATCGACTTCTGTGGAGGTTCCTCGGAGCGCACCATCGCCAGGTCGCAGCCACGGGCCGACGAGAAGCTTTCGTGATCTTTGAATGCGGCAGCCACGTCCTCGTGGCGAGTCAGCGCGTAGAAGTCTTCCTTCTCGTCGTAATAAAGCGGCGCGTCCTCCCGCATCCGTCGATAGATGTCGAACGGGTTTTCAAAGTACTCTTCGGAAAACGGGTCGAAGACGACCTTCGGCTTTGTCACTGGATCCTCCTCAGTGGCGACGGACGGGTGGGCTGGCACCTTTACGGCTGAATGCCTGACTGTAACGCCAACGGTAGCGGTTTCACCGCGATCCGGAAAGATCCAGATGGTTGATGACTTCGATGGCGTCATCGAGCGCACCGAGATCGCTCCCAAGGTCCTCGGCGATGCTGCGGACGACGGCCACGTCTTTGCCGACGAATTCGCCTGCCATCTCAATGAACGACGTGACCGAACCCCGGGCCGCGACGATATCGAGCACCCGGCTGGTGGCACTGCCGTGACCCAAGGCGGCCAGCAACGTCGGCTCCGACACGCCCAGCCGCTCGCCCAACCGGACGGACTCGGCGAGCAGCCCGATGTGGCCCGCGAACAGCGCATTGTTCACCAGCTTCACCTTCTGGCCGGCGCCGGTTGGCCCGACGTGCAGGACGGGATCGCCGTAGCAGGCCAGCACCGGTCGCAGTCGCGCCACGGTGTCGTCGGCGCCGCCCACGAACAGGGTGAGCCTTCCCGCCGCGGCGTCTTGCGGGCCCCCGCTGACCGGGGCGTCGACTACGTCAACGGAATTGGAGGCGGCTTGAGCCGCGATAGTCTCGAGCGTGCTCGGACTTGCGGTGGTGTGCACCACCAGCGCCGACCGCGATGGGATGGCCGACAACAGGTCGCTGCCCAGGCAGACCTGCCGCAATTGTGCGTCGGTGAACACGCACAGCACGACGACGTCGGCCTGCGCGCCGGCCTCGGCCGTATCGTGCACCGGCGTCGCGCCGAGATGTTCGAGGTCGCGGCGCTTCTCGGCCGTTCGGCCCAATGCGCAGACGTGGTGTCCGGCCTGCACAAGGCGGGCCACCATCGGGCGGCCCATCCGCCCGGCTCCGATGAATCCGACTCTCACCGGGGATGCCCCATCAGATTCAGCGTGGCGTCGGCCGCGTCGAGCACCGCCCCAGCTCGACTCCCGGCCGTGTCGGCCAGATCGACGACCAGCCGGACGTCCTTCTGTAGCAGCGTTCCCGCTACGCCGGCAAGGTTGTCCAATCCACCAATTCCGCCAAGGGCGTTGAGCGCGAAGCTATTCCCGCTGCTGCGGGAGACCACCTCGGTCAGCCGGTCCGGGGAGACCCCGAGGGACTTCGCCAGCGAAAGGGCGCTGGCCGCCGCTCCCAGGTTGGCGGTGAACAGCAGGTTGTTGAGCAGCTTGGTGGTTTGGCCCGAGCCAAGCCCGCCGAGGTGGACGATCGGATCGGCGTAGGTTTCGAACACCGGTCGGCAGCGGTCGACCACGTCGGCATCACCACCCGCCATGACCAGCAGGCGCCCCTTCTCCGCCGCCGGTCCACCGCCACTGACCGGCGCATCGATAACCGAAACCCCCTGGGCGCCGGCCCTGTCCGCGAGTTCCCGGCAGGTTTTGGGGTGCACGGTGCTGTGCACCGCGATTACCCCGCCCGGTTTGAGCCCGGCCAGCACTCCGTGCTCGCCGCCGGTGAGTTCGTCGATATCGGTGTCGCCAACGACGCATAAGCACACCAGGTCGCTGTCGGCGGCGAGTTCGGCCGGTGATCGGGCGACCTTTGCCGCGGTGCCGGCGAACGGCACCAGGGTCTCGGGTCTGCGCGCCCACAGCGTCATCGGGTGGCCGCCCTCGATGATCCGCCGAGCCATGGGGGCGCCTTGGCTGCCCAGCCCGATGAACCCGACTTTCACCCGGCGGCCTCCTCCTCGCTCGAACGTGCCGCCCCGATGCACTCCTCCGCGAACGAAAAAACCTTCGCATGGTAGTCGGCGGCGGAATGGCCGAGGCTGATGTTGTGCCCCGCGTCGGGTTGTCTGTTGACGGTGAACCGCGGCGAGCCGGAGAACAACGCGGCGATCTCGGTCATCGCCGCAGCATCGTTCTGCCAAACCTTTTCGTACTCCGCGATGCTGAATTGCACCGGGACGCGCACGACGGGGGCAAGCGCCGGGAAGGTCTCCCGGGCCCAGTCCGACACCATCTGGTCCTCGTAAGCCGGAGCCGACGGAGAAACCGTGACCCCGGTGAGGAGCTCGGGTGGATACAGCCGCTCCGGATGCCACAGCAATTCACGCAGGCCCGACGGGCGGTGGTCCCGGGTCGCCGCTTTCAGTATTTCGCGCGCTTCGGGGTGATAGTGCCGGCCCGTGCCCGCCAATTCGACGCCGAGCAGGTCAGCACCCCGCTCGTCGGCGGCCATCCGCATCGCCAGTTCACACCCGCCCGAATGGCCCATCACGAATAATCCGGCGCCGCGCGATTGTTCCCCGAGGATCCGATCCACCACGCCATATGCGAGGTTGACCCGCTGTTCGGGCCGGCTCGTCGCCTCCGGATAGGCAGCGGAGCTGCCATAGCCGGGCCGGTCGAGGGCAATGACCGTGAATCCGTGCGCAGCACCGGTTCGTAGTAAGGAAAGCGAAGGGTGGCCCGGGCAGTCGAAATACATCGCGGTGGTGCCTCCACCGTGAATGGCCACGATCACGGCCTTGGAGTCTTCGGGCTGCTCGGGTTCGGCGACCCACGCCGACATCGGCACGCCGGCGACGATCACCACCCGGGGGACGGGAACTGGTGCGCTCACCTATCGGCCCGCAGCAGGAGCACGCCGCTGGGAGTGAGGCCGCCACTGCTGACCACGCCGACGCGAGCGCCGGCGACCTGGCGATCGCCCGCCTCGCCGCGCAATTGGCTGACGGCCTCGTACATGAGGCCCATGCCGTGGGTGCGGCCATGCGAGAGCTGGCCACCGTGGGTGTTGAGCGGAAGTTGGCCGTCGCGGGCGATGTTCTTGCCGCCGTCCAGGAAATCTTTGGCCTCGCCGATCCCGCAGAATCCCAGCGCCTCGATCCAGGACAGGCAGTTGAAGGTGAACCCGTCGTAGAGCTCGGCGACGTCGACATCGGCAGGTTTGAGGGAGGTCCGCGTCCACAGGTGCGCGGCCTGCCCCAGCACCTGCGGCTCGTGCGTCAAGGTGCTCTGGTCCCAGTCGAGGCGTTCGATGATCTGCGTGCCGACCGCCTCCACGAAAACGGGCGGCTTGGGCATATCGCGCGCGGCGTCTACGGCGGACACGATGACCGCGATCGCGGCGTCACAGGGCACGTCGCAGTCGTACAGCCCAAAGGGGGTGGTGATGGGTCGCGCGCTCAGGTAGTCGTCCATCGTCATCGGGGAGCGGTAGATGGCGGTCGGGTTCAGTTCGGCGTTAGCCCGCTGGTTCAACGCGATCCAGCCCAGAGTCTCCTTGGTGGTGCCGTAGCGGTGAAAGTGCCGCTGCGCGTTCATCGCCAGGGTGTGGGCCGCCGAAGTGGCGCCGAACGGCATCTGCCAGCCGGACATCCTGCCCCCCGACGGGGTGATCTTGCCCTGCTTCATCAGCTCGCTGTTGGTGGCTTCCCACAGCGTCCGGAAGCACAGCACGTGACGCGCCAGCCCGCAGGCGATCGCAAGCATCGCGGAGATCACCGAACCTCCGGGGCCGAACGTCTCCATGGTCCCGTTGTGCCACGTCGGCCGAATTCCGAGCGCGGCCTCTAGCGCGGTGACGCCGCCTTCCCCCATGCCGGCGACGTTGAGTGGGCCCGGATAGGTTGACAGGCCGTCGATGTCGGCGAAAGTCAGCCCGGCGTCGGCGATCGCCGCCTCGCACGCGTCAATTGTCAGCGACAGTGGCGGCACCATCAATCGCCGCCCAATCTTCGAGATGCCGATTCCGGTGAGGGCGGACTTGTCCTCGAATTTCTCCATGGTCAGCATGGGCCGCACGTGTTCGGCGAAGCGTTCCGGTGCGATTTCGTCGGCGGGCAGGGGAGCGGACTCAGCGCCCGCTATCGGCCGGAACAACGGAAACCACACGTCCTCGACCTGTTCGAAGACGACCTCGACCTGCTGGCCGAGCTCGAGCGCTTCGAAGTCGCTGGGGTCGCACCCCACGATGTTGGTGGTCAGCCGCACGCGGGGATCTTCCGTGATCGCCACCTGGGCGATCACGTATGGCGCCGGCAGCCCCGGCAGGCTGAATCGCTCGTTCAGTGTGAACCCCGCGAGTATCGCTTTGCCGGAGACGGCGCGCACAGCGATGTCTCGCGAGCGGCAGTAGCGGCACACCGGCGCCGGCGGATGGATCAGCGCGTTGCAAGCCTTGCATTCCTGAAACCGCAACGTGCCGTCGGCACCCGAAGTCCAGAAGAATTCGTTTTCCTGAGTGATCAGGGGCAGCGGGCGACAAGGCAGAGCCGCGGTCAACGCGTGAACCCCCACTCGGCCTCGCTCGCCTCGGTTTTGAGATGCGCGCCGGGGTCCTCGTCGGTGGCGGGATGCGGGGGTACGACGTCTTGCCGCCGCTCGTTGAGCTCCATGATGGCGTGCACCGGGCAGTCCAGCAGCGCACGCATGACCGCATCGCGGTCCTGTTCGGGGACAGCGCCGTCGCCGATCAGGGACGCGTACCCCCAGTCATCGAGCGAGAAATAGCCGGGCGCGTGCCGGGCGCAGATACCGAACCCGTCGCAGAGGGTGCGGTCGAGGCGGATTCTCATGTTCTCGGTCACGCGGGGGTCACCGCCAGCACTTCGTAGGGACGATCGGCGTGGAAGGCGCCGTCACGGCAGTCCGGGCAGGCGCCGCCCAGGTGGTGAACCACCGCATCGGGAAACTGATCCAGCAGGCTGGCCGCCACATTGCAGGCGGCGTCTAGCGTTGCGCAGGCGCCGCGCCCACGCAACACCACCGACCAGCGGCGCAACCGGTCGACATCCTCCGTCGTCGCGACGCCGTCACGCAACGCGCCGGCAGCGGCGGCCATGGCGGCGGTTCCGTTGAAGCACGATCCGCACTGCCCCGCGTTTTCCCGGTCGAAGTAGGCCAGCACCGATGCCGCGAGCGCGACGGGGCAGTCGTCGGTGATTACGGTGATCGCTCCGCAGCCCAGGCCGCTGCCGAGGCCCCGCATCGTCTCGTGGTCCAGGGTGCTGTCCAACACGCCCCGGTTGACGAAGCCGGCGAAGTATCCACCCATCAGCGCGCCCCGCACCCGATCCGGCGAAACACCGTGCAGTTCAAGCAGTTCAGTGAACGCGAATCCGTGCGGTAGCTCGTAGAGAACGGGCGGCCGGCCGGCTCCGGTGATGGTCGCCAGGAACGTGCCGGGCGAAAGGTCCGTGCCCTGCGAGCGGAACTCTGTGGCGCCATGTCGATATAGGTAAGCCAGATTCGCCAGCGTCTCGACATTGCTCACCAGGGTCGGTCGCCCGCCGACGCCGGACTCGAAGGGGCGTGGCGGTTTGTCCGTCGGCTTGGTGATGCCCTCGTTGATCGACCGGACCGCGGCGGTCTCCTCGCCGGCCACGTACCCGGGCTGTACCGTCCAGACGCTGACCGTCACGCCGCCGAGGATGTCGGGGTCGAGCTCGCCGAGCGCGGCTTCAATGCTGTCGGCCGATTCGGACTCGGACACATAGACGACGGCGCGATCGGCGGCCACGATGGCCGCGGCCAGCCGCAGCCCGTCGATAACCAGGTGCGGCCGGTTGCGCATTAGCCAGCGGTCTTTGACCGAAGCGGGTTCGCCCTCTTCGCCATTCGCGATCACGACGGCGCCGCCCGCGGCGCGGCCGTTATCGCGAACCGCGCGCAACTTCACCGCAAGGGGAAAGGCGGCCCCGCCGCGGCCCAGCAGCCCGCTGGATTCGACCTCGCCCAGCAATTCGTCGGCGCTGGTGAGCGGTTGGTAGCCGCCCAGCTGTCGATATGCGCCCAGGTCCTCGCGCCGTCCGGGTTGCTCACCCAGCATCCGGGCTTCGCCCCCAGGTGAGCTGGCGGTGGTGATCATCGTGGCTCCGTCTTAGTTAGGCTTGCGCACATGCGAACTGCGGTGGTGCGCGTCAACGTCGACCCCGACGGCGTGCTCACGCCCGCGCAACTACGTGACGGCATGGCAACGCTCCTCGAGGTCACGAGGGAGGCGAACATTGACGTCGTCGAAAACGACCTCGTGACCATGCCCGCAAGCCGCCGCGAGGTCGAACTGCTCATCGCGGCCGAAGACGGCGACACGGCCAAAGGCTCCGCGATTGGGTTGTGCGCCAAGGTCTTCAGTACCACTCCGGTGCCCGGCGTGGTCACGTTCATCAGCCGGGGAACCGATGACGACGCCCACGGCGTGCTCTCCGCGTTCGGGCTGACCGGCGACATCACCCGGGCGGCCGGCGACGACGACGGCTACGACATCGTTTATGTGACGATTAGCGAGGAGGACCTCGAACGGGTCCCGGAAAGCCGCGTTCACACGGCGCTGGAGGCGTCGCTCAACTGCGAGGTCCACATTCGCACCAGGTGAACGCATTACGAGCCTAAAAAGTCCAGGATCGCAGGTGCCGCCTGCACCCAGGTGTCGAACATGTTGAAATGCTTCACCTTGCCCGCTGCGCGCTCTTCGGACGCGCGCTCCCACGCATCCTCCGGCCAGGGCGGATCGATCAGCTTCGATCCCTTGATCAGGCAGCTGACTTCCAGCGAGGTCCGCTTGGGGTGATCCAAGTCGTTCTCGCCGCCGCGAATGATCAGCGTGGGAATCTTGATGCGGTCGAACATTTCGTCGTCGACACCGGGGATGGTTTGTCCCGGCTTGGACACGAACGCGTTGAGCCACCGCAGCATCAGCTTGAGGAAATCGTCCTTGTCGAAATCGAGGAACCGCTGCTCGTTGGCCGGGTTCTCCTCGATGCGTTCGCGCCATTCCGTTACCTTCACGACGCCGTCCATTCCGGTACCGCGCACCGCGAGAATGCTGGGGATGATGTAAAACGAACCCAGCACGAACGAGCCGTAGACTCCGCCGACGATGTTCCACACCACCAGCTTCTCCACGAGTTCGGGGTAGAGCATCGTGGTCAGCATGGAATCCCTTGCCCCACCGGATCCCCCGGCGAAGATGCAGCGTTTGACGCCCAGCGCGCCCAACAGCCCACGCAGGGTCTCGGCGCGCATGTGCGACTCACTCTGGCCGTAGAACTGCACGTCGGAGGCACCGCAATTAGGCCGGTCCCACAGCAGCACCCGGTAGCCGCCGGCCACCAGCGCTTCGGCGAGTGGACGCAGGCCGGGGATCTCCTTGCTGAACCGGCCGCCGGGCGTCAGGACAATGAGATCGCCTGATTCACCAAGGATTTCGTAGACAACATTGCCGCCGTTTACCTCGATAGAGGGCACCGATTCTCCTGTCGTGTCACGCCATCACCAGAACGTCGCTGCCGACGATACGGACCGGGTAGGTGCGGATGCTCCATTCCGGCTTGACCGCCGTCGTGCCGGTCGCCAGTTCGAAACCCCATTGATGCCAGGGGCAGAAGATGTATTCCAGGTCCCGCACCATGACCGCGTCACCGGCGGCGGTTTCGTCCACGATGGTGCGGCCCCTGGGGCGCCCCGAGCAGAGCGGGCCACCCTGGTGCGGGCAGTAGTTCGCGATGGCGTGGAAGGTGCCGTTCACGTTGTAGACGCCCACGCCGTGCCGACCGATCGGCACCAGCTTGTGGCTACCCGGCGGAATCTCGTCCACCGTCGCGACAACATGCTCGCGGCCCTGAGCGAGGCGGGGCTGGGGCCGCTCTGCCCCTTTGTCTTCGGAAGCCAATTCAGAGCACCCGGACCTGACCCTCGAGGGCGGGAACCGTCTCGGGAAGGTGGTAGGTCGCGATGCCGTTTTTGTACATCACCGCGTCGCGGGCGGCCTTCGGCAGGTGCTTGACCAACCAGCGCGGGTCGTCGAACGTCCAGTGCGGGTAGTCAGAGGAGTACAGCAGGATCTTGTCGCACTCCATCCACTCCAACGCGCGGGTCAACTCGGTCTTGTCCTCCGGGAAGTCCAGCGGCTGGGTGGTGAACTTGATGTGGTCCTTGACGTACTCCGACGGCTTGCGCTTGATGTCCATCCACGACTTGCGTGCCTCGTAGATCGCGTCCATTCGCCACATCAGCGGCAGGATCCAGGTGAAGGCGTGCTCGACGAACACGATCCGCAGCGTCGGGAACCGGTCGAAGACGCCGTCGAAGATCAGGCTCATCACCTGGTTGGCGGCCAACAGCGAGTACGTCACCATGAAATCGTGGTTGTAACTGGGGAAGCCAACCGGCGGCATCGGTAGCTCGTCGAAGTGGCTGCGGGACAGGTGACAGCTCACCGTGATGTCGTGCTTGGTGGCCGCGGCCCAGATCGGGTCGTACTTCGGGTCACCCCACGACGGACGAGGTTCGGCTTTGATCAGGATCTGCGCCATGTAGGGATGCCCGGCCCAGCGCTCGATCTCGCGAACGGTCGCTTCCGGGTCCTCGATGGCGGCGCAGATCGAACCGCGCCAGCGCTCGTGCCAGTTGTTGTGGCTGTCCAGCCAATGGTTGGCCTGCCAATCGTTCAGGGCGGCCGACATCGCGTGCTGCGCACCGGGCACGCGCGCCGGGTACGCGGCGGGTTCCAGGATGCAGATGTCCGCGCCGGCCTCCATGATCAGCTGCTTTAGCGCCATGTCCGGGTCGCTGCCGGGGAATTCGCCGTTCGGGGGAAAGGTGTCTAGGCGCATTGCGTACGCGTGCGCGTAGTCGGGAGCGTCGTAGTAGATCTGGTCACCGACATTGCGGGCGAGGAAGTATTTGCTGCGCCACGGTTCCGGGATGTACTGCGCGAGCTCACCCCGTTTGGGCGTTGGGTGCACATCCGAATCGACGCACCGAACGGCTATGCGCTCGGCGGCGGGAACTCGTTCCTGCGTGTGAGTCAGTGTCATTGTGACCTCCTCAGTCTCCCTAGGCTTCTATTCTGCGACTATCCGGTCGCCAGGTCGACCGAAACGTCAATCCCGTATAGGTCGGCCGCATTGCGCCAGCACAGCTTCTCGCGCTGCTCGGCGGACAGGGCTTTGGGCAGCTTGTGGATATCGGCGCACTGCCAGTGCGGATAGCTCGAACCGAACATCACCATGTCGTCCTTGCCGGTGAAGCTGAACCATTCCCCGGCGAATTCCGCGTCGCCGGGTCCGTCGAGGCTGCCCTGAACGAAATACACGTGGCCGGGCAGGTAGTCGCTCGGCATCTTCGGCGCCCATGGTGTCTGCTCGAGGTGGGGCCGGCCGAAGCAGTCCATCCGCCAGATGAACGGCGTCAGCAGGTCCGCGGCACCGTCAGCCCAGACGAACTTCAGGCTGGGAAAGCGTTCGAATACCCCCTCGGCGATCATGTTCATCAAGTGGTACAGGTAATTCAGTGCCATGAAACTGACGTACTGCTCGTAGGTGTGGGTGTTCCCGGACGGCGTTGGCGTAAATCCGATGCCCGAGCCGACCTCGATGTGCACCGCTACCGGAAGCTTGGCGTCGACTGCGGCTTCCCACAGTGGCCAGAACTGCGGTTTTCCGTAGACTTCGCGGGATTGCAGCGGGATACCGATCTGCACGACGCGCGGATGGTCTTTGTACTTGTCGATCTCACGCAGCGCGCCGGCAATGTCGTCGGGATTCACCCGTATGGTGCCGCGGAACCGGTCGCCGAACTCGCTGGAATCCAGCCAGCGCGAGACCATCATCTCGTTGTGTGCGGCATGCAATGCGGTGCCGAGGTGCCGATCCGGCATGATGCCGCGGCCCGCGGGGTGCAGGATGGCCACATCGACCCCGCGCTTCGAAAACAGCTCGTGGGCAACGAATTCTGGATCTGAACCGGGATACTGGCCGTCCAGTCCCTCAGTGTTCGGTGCGTACTCGCCGCCGGGCGCGCCGTACCAGTCCATCTCGTAGTCGGGGAAGCCGCGACTCTTGAACGGCTCACGCAAGACTGCGCGCAAGTCCCTGTTGGACTGAAAGAAGATGTGCACGCTGGCGTCAATCAGGGGCGTGCGTGTTCCGTCAGCGTGTTCGATCACGACAGCCATCCTTCGGCGCCGGTAGCCGACGTGGACCCAAATCCGTCATAAGATAGATAACCTAACATTCTGATCAGCTGCCGATCAACGGGGTTTTGGTAAGCGTTTAGATTAGTCATCGGGCCTGGTAGCCATCCATATTGCTGGTGCGTGTGCAAGTGCCGTTCTTGGATATGGATAATATCATTCTCACGTTCGTCGGCGTAGGCCGCCCGGCGGCTAAAGGTGCCGGGTGCGGCCGTGACCGTCGCCCGCTGCCAGATACCCGGGAGGGGACAGATGGATCTCGACGCGCACGACCCTCGGCGCTTGCGCGCCGGCGGCGGAATGCTTAAGTAAGCGCATCGACATGGCATCGCGTCAATACAGCGGAGAGGCTCCGCTTGCCGGCATCACCGTCGTCGCGCTCGAACAGGCGGTGTCGGCTCCGATGTGCACCCGCACCCTCGCCGATTTCGGCGCCAGGGTCATCAAGGTGGAGAACCCTGACGGGGGTGACTTCGCTCGGCATTACGATGATGTGGTCAACGGTCTTGGGGCGCACTTCGTCTGGGTCAATCGTGGCAAGGAATCACTAACCCTGGACTTGAAGTCCGATGTTGGGATCGACACCCTGCATCGTCTGCTGGATCGCTGTGACGTGCTGGTGTCCAATTTGGCACCCGGATCGACGGCCAGGCTGGGTATTTCGCCTGATGACATGGCGCAGCGGCATCCGGACGTCATTGCCGTCGAGATCGACGGCTACGGCAAGGGTGGCCCAATATCCCACAAGCGGGCGTATGACCTTCTGGTACAGGCGGAGTCGGGCTGCTGTGCGGTCACGGGTACGGCGGGAGCGCCGGCGAAGCCGGGCCCGCCCGTGGCCGATGTGTGTTCCGGACTTTACGCGGCACTGTCGATAATGGCATTGTTGTGCGCCAAGGGTATTCACGGTTTGAAACATCCACCACCGGTCCAGGTGAGCCTCTTTGACACCATGGCCGACGTCATGGGCTATCAGCTCCACATCGCCCGGCACGCGGGAATAGATCAGCAGCCGCTGGGGATGAGCTCGCCGGCCGTTGCGCCCTACGGCGCGTACCCCACCCTGGATGGTCAGATCGCGGTGCTCGGGACCACGAATGACAAGGAGTGGCAGCGGCTGGCCCGCACCGTATTGGGCCGCGACGACCTGGCCGATGACGAACGATTCGGCACCAATGCCGACCGCGTCGCGCACCGGGACGAAGTCGACGAAGCGATCGCGGCGTGGTGCGCGGGTCGCACTCTGGCCGACGTCCAGATGCTCGCCGACGAGGCCGGCATCGGCAACGCCCGGTTCAACCGGCCAACCGAGGTGGTCGCGCATCCGCAGCTTGTCGAGCGGCAACGCTGGCGTGCGGTGCAGTCGCCGAACGGCCCGGTGGATACGCTCCTGCCACCACCCATCATCTCCGGATACGATCCACCGATGGGCGCCGTGCCGGCGCTCGGTGAGCACACGGCCGCAATACTTGCCGAATTGGGTCTTCCCGCAGCGGAT
>CAVQSX010000012.1:0-12626 GCA_963715905.1 uncultured Actinomycetota bacterium | reverse complement strand
CTGGGGTCAGCAAATGAAGCCGGGCCTACTTCGTGACCGATCTTCCCGTCCGTGACGTTCCGCCAGAGTTGGCGAAACGCTACGCAGACCAGGGCTGGTGGACTTCGGACACCCTCGGGGAACTGCTGGCTCGGGGCCTCAAGGACAACTCGGATGTCCCATTTCGAGTTCATTCGACCGAGCGACCTTTCGACGGGACCTTCGGTGATGTCGACCTGCTTGCCCGCAGGCTGGCCGCCGCGTTGCGAGCACGCGGCGTTGGCCCGGGCGACGTGGTGGCGTTTCAACTGCCGAACTGGGTAGAGGCGGCGGCGACATTCTGGGCGTCGGCATTTCTGAGTGCGGTGATTGTCCCGATCGTCCACTTCTACGGCCCCCGAGAAGTCGGGTTCATCCTAACCAGCGTCAAGCCCCGCGTCTTCGTCACCGCCGAGTCGTTCGGGCGAATGGCCTACCACCCCGAGGTCTCTGCCGATGTACCGATCGTTGCGCTGGTGGACTCCAGCTTCGACGCGCTGGTGGATACTGAGCCGATGGCCGGCACGTTGCCCGCCGACCCCGCCAGCCCGACGTTGATCGCGTTTACTTCCGGCACCACCAGCAACCCCAAGGGCGTGATTCACAGCCACCAGACGCTGGGATTCGAGACTCGCCAGCTATTCGCGAATTACCCACCGGACCGCGGCAGGCAACTCACCGCGCTACCCGTCGGACATTTCATCGGGATGCTCGGGGCATTCCTGATTCCAGTTATCGAAGGTGCGCCAATCGATCTCTGTGATGTCTGGGATCCCGGTCGGGCGATCGACCTGATGGAATCCGACGGCGTCTCACTCGGCGGCGGCCCCCCCTACTTCGTCACCAGCTTGCTCGACCACCCGCGATTCACCGACGATCACCTCCGCTATATCAAGTACCTCGGCCTCGGGGGATCCACCGTCCCATCCGCCGTCACCCGGCGCCTGGCTGATCTCGGCATCGTCGTCCACCGCTCCTACGGCAGCAGTGAACACCCGTCGATCACCGGCTCACATTGGACTGCGCCGGAAGACAAGCGGCTCTTCACCGATGGCGAAGCGCGGCCGGGCGTGGAGATCCGGATGGCCGACGACGGCGAAATCCTCAGTCGCGGACCGGATCTCTTCCTCGGCTACACCGACCCAGTCTTGACGGAACGGGCCTTCGACGACGACGGGTGGTACCACACGGGCGACATCGGGGTCATGGACGACGACGGCTACCTCACGCTGACCGACCGCAAGTCCGACATCATCATTCGCGGCGGAGAGAACATTAGTGCGCTGGCCGTCGAGGAGATACTGCTGACGCTGCCGGCGGTCGCCGAGGCCGTGGTGGTTCCGGCGCCCGACTCGCGCTTCGGCGAACGGGTCGCCGCGGTGCTGCGCATCAAGCCCGGCCACGCGATGCCCACCCTTGACGAGGTCCGTGACGGCTTCGAGCGGGCTGGTGCCGCCCGCCAAAAGTGGCCCGAGGAGTTACACCAAGTAGACGAGTTTCCGCGGACCGCGAGCGGAAAGGTGCAGAAATACCTTGTGCGGCAGCATATTTAAGCAATCGAGGTGGTACGGCTAGGCGGGGGCCCCGCCGACAATCACTCCGGCGGCCTTTTCGAACGGTTTGATCACCGCCGTGAAATCGGAATCGGAGCCCTCGTCCCGCGCTGCAGCCTCCCAGAGCCGCCCGATTGTTTCGGCGACGTCGATGGGCACGCCGAGCGCTTTGGCCTCGTCGAGGTACAGCCGCACGTCCTTGACCATCAAACCGGTGGCAAAGCCGTAATCGAACGTGCGCGGCAGGATCGCGCGGGGGAACTTGTCGCGGCTCGCACTGGTTGCGCCCGAACCCGCGTTGAGCACATCGATCATCACGGCGGGATCTAGGCCGGCCTTGACGCCCATCACGACGACCTCTGCGGTGGCGACCAAGACGTTGGCCGCCAGAATGTTGTTGGCGAGCTTCATCGTCTGCGCCGACCCGGGCTTTTCGCCGATGTAGAACGGCCGCCCGATGGCTTCGAGTGTGGTTTGGATGACGTCGAATTCGTTGCGTGGCCCGGACACCATGAGGGCGAGTGCCCCCTTTTCGGCTCCGCTGACGCCGCCGCTGACCGGGCTGTCGAGTGCGGCGATGTTGCGCGCGGCCAGCAGGTCATCTATTTGCACTGCCGTTCGGCTGCCGATGGTGGACAGGTCGACGTAGCGCTTGACCCGCGTGCCTTCGATGACGCCCGCCGCCCCGGTCGCCACTGCCAGCGACGCCGACGGCGACGGCAGGCTGGCCATGACCGTCTCGGTGCGATCGGCGACGTCTTTGGACGATGCCGCAGCTTTTGCCCCGAGGGCCACGGCGCGCTGCAGTGCTGAGCTTTGGGTGTCGAAGACGATCACGGCGTGATGTGTTTCGATAAGCCGTCGCGCGATGGGAAAGCCCATGTTGCCCAGCCCGATAAACCCGATTTCCATCGCTGGCACTATGCGGTTTCGTCGAGTTCGGCGAATGCCTCGCTGGCGATGCGAAAGCTGTCCACCGCAGCCGGCACGCCCGCGTAAACGGCGACCTGCAGAAAGACCTCGCGAATCTCATCCCGGGTCACGCCGTTGGTCAGTGCCGCCTTGACGTGCGTACGCAGTTCGTTCGGCCGGTTGAGGGCTGAGATCATGGCCAGGTTCAGCATGCTGCGCGTCTTTCGTGGCAGTTCCTCACGACCCCACACCGCACCCCAGCAGTACTCGGTGACGAGATCTTGTAGGGGCTTGGTGAAGTCGTTGGCGTTGTGCATGGCGTGCTTGACGTATTCCTCGCCCAGCACCGCGGAGCGGATTTCAAGTCCCCGTTGGTAGGTGTCGCGGTCCACTGCCTTCTCCTTCGCGATCAGGGTTATGTGCGGCCAGTTAAGCTCCCAGGATGGCACTGCCCGGCTTGGTGCTCATACACGGTGGCGCGCACGCCGCCGATTGCTGGGATCCCACGGTCGCCGAGTTGGCGAGGCAGGCACCGCAGCTGCGCGTCCTCGCGGTGGACCTCCCCGGCCGTACCGCCAAGCCGTCGGATCTGGCCAGCGTTCAAATCTCAGATTTCGTGAATTCCGTGGTCGCGGACGTCGACGAGGCGGGATTCGGTGACGTTGTCGTCGTCGGGCATTCGATGGCCGGACTGACGGTGCCCGGCGTCGTCGCAAAGCTCGGCGCGACGCGGGTACGCGAGCTGATCCTGATCGCGGCGTTCGTCCCACCGCAGGGACTGTCGGTGGTGGACACGCTTGGTGGACCGCTGGCCCCGCTGGCACGGTCGGTGCGTTGGACCCACATGTCTTCGATACCCAGGCCGCTGGCGCGATTCGCCTTCTGCAACGGCATGACACGCGCCCAGCGCGAGTTCGCGCTTGCGCGGCTGTACGGCGAAGCGATCAACGTCATCGTCGAGCCGGTCGACCGCACTGATCTGCCGGGTGACGTACCGCGGACGTGGATCATGACGCTGCGCGATCGGGCGCTGTCCATCCGACAACAGCGGTTCGCAATCGAATCGCTGGGCGGCGTCGACACCATGATCTGCGTCGACAGTTGTCATAACGTGATGATCTCCGAGCCGAATTGGCTGGCTGCAACCCTGGCCGAACGCTGTCGGCTGTATGCGCGGTCAGCCGGCTAGGTGCCGATGACGGCCGCCTCCTTGTACTCGGTGATCGGCCGGGCGATCCCCTGTTCGTCGCAGACCCGCTGCAGCTTCTCCAGCGTCTCGTCGATCCCCGGTCCCAGCCGCCTGCCGGGCGTGAAGGTGGCCGGAAGGTGCTGCATGCCCTGAATCACCCCGATCGTCTGATAGTGCACGGTGCCCTCGGCATCGCAGCGGTAGTCGGGCATCCGGTCGAGCACCGCTGTGAGCATCGACTTGAACACGACGCGCGCGACATTGGAGCCGATGCAGCGGTGGATGCCAAGCCCGAAGCTGAAGTGCCGGTTGTTCTTACGGCCTAGGTCCAGCCGATTCGGATCTGGAAACACCGCGGGGTCGCGGTTGGCCATCGCCCAGGACAGCCACAGGCGCTCGCCCTCCTTGAACCGCGTGCCCGCCAATTCAAGATCGGCGGCGATCGTGCGTCCGTCGCCTGGAGCCGGTGTGAAGTAACGCAGGAATTCTTCGGTGGCGGAGTCGAGCAGCGTTTCCGATTCGCGCCTCAGCAATTCGCGCTGGTCGGAGTTTTCGCCCAGCCACTCGAGTGCGTGCGCGGTCAGCGCCGTCGTTGTGTCGAAACCTCCGCCGATGATCAAGCCGAGCATTCCGAGCAGTTCGATGTCGGGGGCGGGTTCGCCGTTGATCTGGAGCCTTGCCATCGCGTCCACGAGGCCGGGGCGCGGGTTCTCGCGGATCTCGACGAGGTGGTTAAACAGGTCCGCTCCCATCGCTGCCGTCTGTTGGGCCACCGTTGGGGCTTCCGGGGAATCGACGGGTGTGTACACGCCGGCGTGGGCCGGCTCGCAATAAAGCGTCCACTTCTTCAGAGGAACGCCCATCATCGCCAAGGTCAGGACGGCAGGTGTGATGTTCGCGAGATCATCGACGAAGTCGATCCGCCCGGCTTCGATCTTCTCGTCGATGCTCGCCCGCACGATCTCGTCGACAAACGGCACCCAGCGCTTGACGGCGGCCGGCGACAGGTACGGGTTGAGGATGCTGCGGTAGGCGGTGTGCTCGGGCTCATCCATCTCGAGCATGCCGCCACGGACGCCGGCGCCCTGGGACAGCGTGGGAATGGTGATGCCCTTATAAGCGGGGCGTTCGCCGGTGAAGTCGTGGTCGTTGGACACGTATGGGCATCGGGCGAGTTCGAAGACTTCCTGGCTGCCCGCGGCCACCCAGTGGCCGCCGTAGGTGTCGGACCACGCCACCGGGCAATTGGCGTGCATCTCCTCGGTGATTGTGGTGAACCGTTCGCGGTACTCCGGGGTATGGCGATCGAAGTGGTAACGCTTCGTCTTGCCGGCGTCAACGGGCTTGCCGGTCAGGGTGTCTTCCACACTCACGATGGCGCCTCCTGCGGACGAATGGTTGCGTATGGAAACACTATCCGTCGCGCGGCCCCGATGGAACCCTCGGCGCGTGGTCCTCGCCGCGCCGCTACAGCGAAGACTTCAACGCCGCAACCGTTTCCAGATCGTCGAGCGCGGTGACGCTGCGTGCCAGGCCCTCCATGGCGATGTCTTCGACCTGCATTCCCCCCATCCCCGCGGTGATCAGTGTGGCCGTGTAGGCGTATAGCGCGGCTTGCCGGTACCGGAGCCACAGGTCGTCGGCGTCAAGGTCGGGTCCGCCGGCCGCGGCCAGCGCCCGTCGGTAGTCATCAAGCAGGCCGTGTTGAGCGCTACGGCGGTCTTCCGGCGTCAAACTGGTGATCACGGTGTAGGCCAATTCGCGGCTGGGATGCCCACGCCGTACCGCCTGCCAGTCCAGCAGTCCCGCTGCGCCGTCGCGGAAGTAGACGTTCCCCGGGTGGGCGTCGCCGTGCATGACGGTGTGTGGGGGGTTGTCGATGACCGCGGCCACCGCGCGGTAGTTGTCGGCAATGAAGCGACCGTTCTCGACCGGGATGGTGGTCCGTTCGGAGAGTCGCTTGATCGAGCTCTTCATCAGCGAGCTGGTCAGCAGGGACGTGACGTCGCCCGACGGGGTGTAGAGCCATCCCAGCGGCCCTCGCCTGTCGTGGGGAAGGCGCTTCCAGAAGGTGGCATGCAGCGCGGCGAGTAGTTCGACGATAAGACTGGCCTGGTCGATGGAAAGTGGATGCAAGGTGTCGGGAAATTCGCATGAGTCGGCCGGGAGATCTTCCAACACCAGCAAGTACCGGCCCGTCCAGGAATCGAAAGCCGTCCCATAGGCTTTCGGCACCCCGGTGAGCTCCGGGGCGAGTTGGCTGTAGAAGCGCACCTCGGTGTCCCCGAGCCTACCGAGTTCGCCCATCAATCGGGTGGCGGCCGTCTGGGCGGTGAGCTTGACGAACACCGTGTCGGGTATGTCGTCTCCGGTTAGTGCCAGCCGTGCCCGCGACGATGTCCCCGCATCGCTGCCAAGGACGCTGACCGAACCGACGGTGCTGCCGATGACTTTGGACAGCAGCGCGGCGTCGATAGCGTCGACCGTGCGTGGCAGGCCCGCCCGGCCTCCTACCACTGCATCGGTGGTTACCCGGCCGATGCCCCGGCCGAGATGACCGGCCAGGCCGATGACGTCGCGGGTTTGCCCTACAGCGCTTTTCATCAGACAACCTACTCTTCCGGGGGCGAGACGATGAGCTCGGCCAGGTGCAGCCCGTCACGGGCGGCCAACTGCCGAACTTGGGTCCGGCACGAGAAACCATCGGTCAGCACGATCGCCTCGGGAGCTTGGCGGACGGCGGGCAGCAGCTCGTTCTCGGCGATGGCGACGCTGATGTCGTAGTGACCTCGTTCGGCCCCGAAGTTCCCGGCCAGGCCGCAACACCCACCGACCACCCGCGTCGAGACACCAAGGCGCTTAAGGATTTCAAGGTCCGCGCCGAATCCCAGCACGGCTTGGTGATGACAGTGTGGTTGCACGACGGCGGAGGTGCCAGACAGATCGGGTGGCTGCCAGCCGTCGGTACCGTTGAGAAGTTCCGCCAGGGTCACTACCGCCTGTGACACCTTCACCACGCTGTCGGTCTGGCCAAGCAACTCGGCGGCGTCGCTACGGAAGACCGCCGTGCACGACGGTTCGAGGCCGACGATTGGTATGCCGGCCTCCGCCGCGTCCGATAGGGACGCGACGCTGCTTTGCAACATCTTTCGAGCGGTATCGAGCTGTCCGGTGCTCATCCAGGTCAGTCCGCAGCACAGCCTTCCCGCCGGAATACGGACCGAGTATCCAGCGGCCTCGAGCACCGCCACGGCGGCGATTCCTACCTGCGGGGTGAAGTAGTCGGTGAAGGTATCGACCCAGAGCATCACCGGATCGCCGGCAGCACCGGGATGCCGGGCGAACCACCGGCGAAACGACTGGGAAGCCAGTGGTGGCAAGTCCCGTCGAACATCAACACCCGCCAGCCGCTTGCCGGGCCCCGCGAATCTCCCCGCGGCCAGCCGGTTCACCAAGAGCGGCGCCAGCGAGGCCAGTCGCGCCCAGCGAGGTAGCCAGCCCAGCGCGTAGTGGGCGGCCGGACGTAACCGATGCCGGTATTTCTGATAGAGGACTTCGGATTTATACGTGGCCATGTCCACTCCGGTGGGGCACTCCGATGAGCACGCCTTACAGGACAGGCACAGGTCGAGCGACTCCAACAACTCTGGGGACCGCCAGCCGGACGCAAGGGAGCCGCTGGCAAATTCCTGCAAGACGCGGGAACGACCCCGAGTGGAATCTTTCTCGTCGTTGGTGGCCCGAAAAGACGGGCACATCACGCCGCCACCGGTGTGATTTCTGCATTTGCCGACGCCAGTGCAGCGGTGGACCGCGGCGCTGAAATCGCCGTTGTCATCCTGATATCCGAAACCGAGGTTGGCGCGGATCGGATGGGTCGCGACCAACCGGATGTCGGCGTCTGCCCGACGTGGCCGCACAATGACGCCGGGGTTGAGCAGATCACTCGGGTCGAAGAGATGTTTGACCGCAGCGAAGGTATCGATTGCTGCGCTCGAATACATCAGGGGCAGTAACTCGCCGCGCGCTCGCCCGTCGCCGTGCTCGCCAGACATCGATCCGCCGTAGCTGGCGACGAGTCGGGCTGCCTCGGTGAGAAATTCGCGGTAGATTCGGCGACCCTCGGGGCGATGCAGCGGAAAGTCGATGCGGATATGCACGCAGCCGTCTCCGAAATGTCCATAAGGCACGCCGGTTAACCTGCTGGCGGCCATGAGCGCCTCGAAGTCGCGCAGGTAGCCGGCTAGATTTGCCGGTGGGACCGCGGCGTCTTCCCAGCCGGATTGGCCGGGGGGATCCGTGGCACGGGCGGCCAGCCCCGCGCCGTCTTCCCTGATCTCCCATAACGCCGAAGCTGCCTTCGCTTCGGTCACGATCCAACCGTCGTTCGCATCCGCAGCCGCGATGACATCTTTTGCGCGGGAATATACTTCGGCGGGTTCGTCGCCGCCGATCTCTACGAACAACCAGCCCTGGCCGTCGGGCAACGCGGGCACCGCCGCCGCGCCCTTGCGCTGCCGCACAACATTGACAATGCGGGCATCGAGGCCTTCCAGGGCAACCGGCCGGTACGACAATATTGCGGGCACGACCTCGGCCGCAGCCACCATGTCCGGATAGCCGAGCACCGCTAAGGCGGTGGCCGTCGGCGCACGCACGAGCCGCAACGTCGCCTCGCGGATCAGTCCCCAAGATCCCTCAGTGCCGACAAATGCTTTCGCCACGTCGAACCCGGATTCGGGTAAGAGGTGCTCAAGCGAGTAGCCCGACACCTGGCGATTGAAGCGGCCGAACTCGGTTCGGATCAATGCGAGCCGTTGACTGACCAGCGCGCGCAACGCAGACAGCGTCGGCGAGGTTGCGGGGTCGGCGGTTGCGTCCAGCCGCAGCAGCTCGCCGGTTCCCGTGAGGATATCCAGCGCGACAACGTTATCCACGGTGCGGCCGTAGCCCAGAGCGCGAGAACCGCACGCGTTGTTGCCGATCATTCCGCCAACCGTGCACCGGCTGTGCGTGGAAGGGTCGGGGCCGAACCGAAGACCGCTCGGCGCAGCGGCGCGCTGCAGGTCATCCAGAATGACACCGGGTTGCACGATGGCTGTCGCCGACGCGGCATCGATATCGTGAATTCGGTTCAGGTGGCGGGAGAAATCCAGCACGATGCCGGTGCCCACCGCGTTGCCGGCAATCGACGTACCCGCGCCTCTCGGGGTTAGGGGCACGTGCAGCGCGCGGCTCACTTCGGCGACGGCCTGGATGTCGTCGACGTGGCGAGGGAACACGACGACGGAGGGCAGGACACGGTACAGCGACGCATCTGTCGAGTACTCGGCGCAGCGGCGTGCCGATCCATCCACATCGGTGACTCCGGCGTGCCGAAGCGCACCGATGACGTCGTTCTCGACCGCGCGTGCCACTGCGCGATCGTAGTCCACCTTTTTGACTCGGAGGGCGAATCAGGTCGCTCGTCTCGTGCTCCATCGACATGGCGGAGCTTTACAAAACACACCAGAAGTGTCACGCTCGCTGGGTGTCAACGTCATCCACTCGGACCGCCGGCGCGACCGGGCCTGTCTGCATGCGCGACGCATAGGGCCCCGCGCTATGCCGAGCTTCTCTTACGATCCGTTCGACCCGGGGGTGATGGCCGATCCGCGGCCGTATTACCGCGTGCTGCGCGACGACTACCCTGTGTACTACATCGACAAGTGGGATACTTTCGCGCTATCGCGCTTTGCTGATATCTGGCAAGTGTTGGAAAGCAACGACGGGACATTTGTGGCGTCGGAGGGAACGTTGCCGGCCGCGACCGTGTTGGCGGCGCACAACGACGGACCGGTCGCCGATCCGCCGCTGCATCCCATGCCGTTTCACGCCAATTTCGACACGCCAATCTACGACGATGTGCGCCGTTGCACCTCGGCGCCGTTTCGGCCCAGGGCCGTCGCGAAATTGGAAGAGCGGATCCGCGCGCTGGCCAACGAGCGGCTCGACGAATTGCTTCCCCGCGGGCGGTTCGATTTGACCCAGGATTACGGCGGCATCGTCGCGGCTTCGGTGGTTTGCGAATTAGTTGGTTTACCTGTCGATCTCGCCCCCGAGGTGCTGGCCACCGTGAACGCCGGCAGCCTGGCCCAGCCGGGAAGCGGTGTGGAGGTGGCCAACGCCCGGCCCGGCTATCTCGAGTACCTGATACCGGTCGTGCAGCGCCGCCGCGCCGAAGCCGCCGACGGAACCCTGCCGATCGTGGACAGTCTCATCGGCTACCGACAACCGGATGGCTCCGAGCTCAGCGACACCGAAGCCGCCGTCCAGATGCTGGGCGTGTTCATCGGAGGCACCGAGACTGTGCCCAAGATCGTCGCGCATGGATTATGGGAGCTTAGCGGCCGCCCGGAGCAAATGGCGGCGGTACGCGCCGAGCTCGAGGTAAACGGGCCGGTCGCACGTGACGAGATGATCCGCTATTGCGCCCCCGCGCAGTGGTTCGCGCGCACGGTACGCAAGCCATACTCAATCCACGGCACGACGATCAACCCGGGTCAGCGGATCATCACCCTGCTGGCTTCGGCCAATCGCGATGAACGCGAGTATCCCGACCCCGACGAGTTCATCTGGGATCGGCCTATCGCCCGCTCGCTGGCGTTCGGCCGCGGCCAACACTTCTGCCTTGGCTTTCACCTGGCCCGCCTGGAGATCGCTGTGCTGGTGCAAGAGTGGCTCAAACGCGTGCCCGCGTACCACGTCAACGCTGAGGCGGCATCCAGGCCGCCGTCAAGTTTCCAGTGGGGCTGGAACAACATCCCGGTCGAGGTCTGACCGTGTGGTCGTACCGACTCGTCGCGCCGTACACGTTCGAGAGGATCGATCTGCCGGACAAGTCCGGCGAGTGTCTGGTTGAAAGTCAGGTGCTGTTGCGCTTTTTGGCCGCCGGAATCTGTGGCAGCGACATGCCCGGTTTCCGCGGCACCCAGGGTCGACTGCCCGGTGACACCGGGGCCCGCGTCGCTGAAATGGACGGCTTCCCCATTCATGAGATTGCGGGCGAAGTGCTCGCCAGTAGGCATCCCGAGCACAAGCAGGGTGACCTTGTCGTCGGATGGGCCTCTGGATTCGACGGTCTGATGCAACGCGTGGTGTCCCACGGCGACGGACTGGCGCAGTACGACCCCGCGCTCAGTCCCGAACGCGCGGTCGGACTTCAACCGCTGGCGTGCGTGTTGTACGCCTTCGAACAATTGCCCGATATCCGCGGCCGGCACGTCGCGGTGATCGGCCAGGGCTCGATCGGACTGCTGTTCTCTTACGTTGCGAAAGCCTATGGGGCGCGCCATGTTACCGGTGTAGACCCGGTCGATCGGACCGGCATCGGCGCGGCGTTCGGTGTCGACACGATCGTGCGGGCAACGAGTGACCGCTGGGTGAACCACCTGCCTGCCGACCGTCCCGACATCGTCATCGAGGCTGTCGGGCATCAGGTGGCGACTCTTGGCCACGCGATAGAGGCGGCCGCGTTCGGCGGCACGGTGTTTTATTTCGGCGTCCCGGACGATGACAGCTACCCGATCAGCATGCGTACCGTGCTCCGGAATAACCTCACGCTGAAATCCGGCGTGACACTTGACCGACGACGGGTTCTCGGTCGCGCCGACGATTTCGCGCGCCAACATCCCGAATTGCTGGAGCGCTACATCACCCACGCGCTGAGCGTTCACGATGTGCAGTCGGCTTTCGACTTGGCTTGCCGACCGACGCCCGGACGTATCAAGATCGCCCTGTTCGAATGAGTGACGAGAAGGAAATCCGCGATCTGCTTGCCGCGTACGCTCTTGCTCTCGATGTCGGCGATTTCGACGGCTGCCTGAATCTGTTCACCGATGACGGAGAGTTTCTGGTGTACGGAAAGGCGTTGTCCGGCATGCAGATCCGGGATATGTTTGGCAGCGCTCCGCGCGGCCTGCATTTATGCGGAGCCGCGCTAGTCGATCTGCATGGCGCGACCGCGACAGCACGAACGCAAGTGTTGTTCATCAACTCATCCACCCATCAGCTCAGGCCGGCGCTGTACGACGACGAGCTCGTCAGATATCAGGGGTATTGGAGATTCCGTCGGCGCAGGTGCCAATTCGTCACTGCCGAAGGTCTTTCCGACAGCCCGCGAGAGGAGCGGTCATGACGTCAGATAGCCGTGTCGCCCTGGTGACGGGCGCCGCCCGCGGGCAGGGTGCGGCGATCGTCAAGCGGTTACACCAAGACGGCTTCCGGGTTGCCGCGTGCGATGTGCTGGCCGACGAGCTGAAAGCCAGCATCGAGGAACTCGATGACGCCAAGGTGATTGCGGTCCCGCTCGACGTGACTTCGGCGGAGCAGTGGGCTGCGGTCGTCGGTCATGTGGTGGACAAGTTCGGTGGGCTGACGACGCTGTGCAACAACGCTGGCATGCTGCACCGCGCGGCGCTGGCCGACGAAACGCCTGAGGGCTTCGAGCGCAGTTGGCGGATGAACTGCCTCGGGCCTTTCCTGGGCATGCGGGCCGCGATCGACGCACTCAAGCAAGCCGACGGCGCATCCGTCGTCAACACCTGCAGCACGGGTGCTGTGCGGGCATTCCCCAACCACGCCGCCTACGGCTCGTCGAAATGGGCGCTGCGTGGCCTGACCCAGATCGCCGCCGCCGAGTTCGGGGAGTTCGGCATCAGGGTCAACGCGGTGTTCCCCGGACCGGTCGAGACTCCGATGCTCGACGAAGCCACACAGCAGCGCCTGGCCGCTACGGCAATGTTCGGCCGGATCGGCAAGCCGACCGAGATCGCCGATGCGGTGGCGTTTCTGGTGTCCGAACATGCGTCGTTCATCACCGGAGCCGAACTTGTCATCGACGGCGGGCAAACCTTGCGGATCGGATGACAGGAATGGCCAGGTCCAGAGAGGGGCGCGGGATGACGGGAGCAACC